>NZ_PYVZ01000003.1 GCF_003056405.1 Devosia indica | reverse complement strand
CGATAAGCAGCGGCGCACTGGGCGCCGGCAGCGTCAGCATGCCGATAATGCCAACGATCAAAATACCGATCGCGGCACCACCCGCGGCGCGAAGACGTTCAAGCGGGCTGACCGTGACGAGATGAGGTAGAAGGCGAGCGAGGGGAGCAGGAAAGTTCATGCATGGCTAATAGGCCCGGCAGGCGCTTTAGCCAAGTGATCACACACCATAAGCTAAAGCTGGTAAGACCCCCCAGCAGGCAAGCGCCCCAATCCGGCCATCCCGACGCATAGGAAAAACCTAATAACCGATTGAGCTCCCGTCTCTCCAATGGCTAGGTCGGGGTGGATTGGGAACTGGCGGGTTTTGGGTCAGCAGTGGCGGTAACTGGCCATTCTCACAAAGGCAGATCGAGGACACCGTGCGAGCTTAAGCGGTGTCCTCGTCAGCCAGATCATTGCTCACGCCATTCCGGCGAAATGCAACGTGAGGCCGGCTATTGCACAGCCCGCCAGCACGGTGACAGGGCCAAGCTTGAAGCGAAACACTGCGACAAGCGCGGCCAGCACCAGTGCCGCCGCCGCGAGATTGATCGAGGACCAGACGGGCACATCAAGGTCGAGACCGAAGGACGCGATCGTCTGCACCTCCTCGAAGACCACGTGCAGACCGAACCAGACTGCGAGGTTCAGGATGACGCCCACCACGGCAGCCGTGATCGCCGTCAGCGCCGCCGACAAAACCTTGTTGTCGCGCAGTCGCTCGATGAATGGCGCACCGAGGAATATCCATAGGAAGCAGGGTGTGAAGGTCATCCATGTGGTTAGCAGCCCGCCCAGGGTGCCTGCCACCAGCGGCGACAATCCGCCGCCATCGCGGAACGCGCCCATGAAACCCACGAACTGCGTCACCATGATCAGCGGCCCGGGTGTCGTCTCGGCCATTCCGAGCCCGTCCAGCATCTCGCCCGGCGCGAGCCAGCCGAAGTTCTGAACGGCCTCCTGCGCAACATAGGCCAGGACCGCATAGGCGCCGCCGAAGGTGACGACCGCCATCACGCTGAAAAAGCCCGCTATCTGGGCAAAGACGTTGGCCGGACCGAACACGGCGAACAGCAGAGCGACCGGAGCCAGCCACAGCACGAGGAACACCGCCGAAATTCGAAAGGCCCAGCCGCGGTTGACCTGCGTGTGATCAGGCGATTCCTCGCCTAGTAGCGTGTCGGAGTCATCGACCTGGACGGTGCCAACCTTGCCGTGTCCGCCACCGTTCTGGAACGCAGGCACCCCCGCGCGTGCGCCGAAATACCCGATCAGGCCAGCGGCTAAAATGATCAGCGGAAACGGCACGGCGAACCCAAAGATTGCGATAAACGAGGCGGCGGCGATGGCGATCATCGCATTGTTCTTCAGTGCGCGTGACCCGATGCGGATGACCGCTTGCACCACGATGGCCAGCACCGCAGCCTTGAGGCCAAAGAACAGCGCTTCGATCGGTCCGACATTGCCGTAAAGCGCATAGACCCAGCTAAGCGCCATGATCGCGACGACGCCGGGAAGCACGAACAAGGCGCCGGCAATGATGCCGCCGAGCGTGCGGTGCATCAGCCAGCCGATATAGACGGCGAGCTGCATGGCCTCGGGTCCTGGTAGCAGCATGCAGTAGTTAAGTGCATGGAGGAAACGCTTCTCGCCGAGCCAGCGCTGCTCTTCGACGAGAATGCGGTGCATGAGCGCGATCTGGCCTGCGGGGCCGCCAAAGCTAAGGAGTCCGATACGGGCCCAGATGCGGGTGGCCTCGGCCAAGGTGGGGTAAGCGCGGTCCTGCATCAGTCTGCCTTGAGCTTATTGGAGGGCCAGTTGTGGGTCTCGTCGGTAGCGTCGCGCGCCCATCGGTAGAAGGCGTCATAGAGCAGCATGCCAGCCTCGAGCTGCTCGAGATCATCGGAATACATTCTTGACAGGCCAAGCGACGCGGCAAGCAACCCGGCGGCCTCGGGCGCCAGATCAAGCCTTGCCGTATCCGCCCCGCGCACGATGGCAGCCAGCCGGTCGAGCGCCGGAATAGCCAGGCCGAACTCGGCCAGCATCAAATCGAATGTGCAAAGCTCGCCCCGGTGGCTCCAGAACACCCCCTCGATGTCGAAGGGAGCAGCGTTGTAGCGTTCGGCAACACCCACCACCTCGGAGGGGGCGACGAAAAGGAGGATCGCGCGAGGGTCGAGAAAGCGACGAATTAGCCATGGACACGCAATGCGGTCGATCTTGGGACGCGACCGCGTGACCCAGACCGTGCGGCCCTGTGTATCCTGCGCCGGCAGCTTCGTCGGATCGATCAACGGCAGTCCGGCCGACCGCCACGCTTCGAACCCGCCTTCGAGATATTCCGATGGGCACCTCTCGGCGCGCAGCCAGGCGGCTGTCCCCTGGCTGCGCCGGTGACCGGCCTGACAGATAGCTATAGAAGGCTGCCCGCCGAGCTGCGGCACGAGGTCGGCAAGCGCCTGGTCGTCGATCCGGGTAGCCCCGGGAAGCAACCGCGGATCAGCGGCAAAGTCTTCTTCCGAACGCACGTCGAGTAAAAGTGGTGCGCGGGGCGTTCCGATGATGCGGGTGAGTTTATCGAAAGAAATGGCATTGGGCGCAGGCATGAGCGTTCCTCCGTTGCCGGGTTGATATGGAACGCGATCTTCAGCTGACGCCTCGTGGGGAGTTCGCAGTCCCCATGCACGTCTATTACCGGCGGCCGGTGCTTTTCGTCAACATGACTTGGCGGTCAAACACCACATATCGCTTCCGAGGAATGGCAGCTTCCAGGAGCAACTTCAGAACCGCTTAATGACCGAAATGGGGTCGATTTCCGCCATGATGTCGGACTTGTTGCATAGCCTCATAAAACCCACAGGCTGTCACCCGGCGCAGGCCGGGGCCATCCTGAGCTGGCGCAACTTTCGCTGATCGCCGCTCTCGTGGTTCGAGGGCCGCTTCGCGCCCACCTCACCATGACGGCTCGCCAAACACCGGTTCCTCCCCAGACCTCATCCTGAGGTGCGAAGCGCAGCGCAGCCTCGAAGGACGAGGTCGGCCATCACCACACCCGGTCAACTTTTTTATCCCCGCACCCAAAACCTCCCTTATCCTCCTCCCATCACTCCCGCGCGGACGGACTGCAGCGAACTTTGCGGGAGGAGCTGGTTGGGTGCTGGGTCGCTCCAGGGCCTGCCTGCTCGTTGGGCCACCTTGCGACGAGCGATCAATAGGGGCCACGACAGCAGGAGAAACCCAGCGTTCCGAGGCGGCGACGTCTCTATTTATCTAAGTTTACTGAGACGCACGCGCCTCGGAACACGTCCATCTCAAACCCGGAGGCTCAGGGCCATCCGGCACTTCAGCACGTCCACTGTTCCAAAAAGGAGCCGGCAAGTGGCTGCGTTTTCGCCGCACAGGCCCGATGCGCTACCCAATATCGCCGCCAGGCAAAGGCACGCGCAAACGCGCCAATGCCGTGATGAATGCCATGCAAGCCTTAGTCCTCGCGAATCCAGACCTGCATCGGCCCCGCCTCCCGGTTGGCCCAGAGATAATAGGGTATGGCGGTCAGCGTCGTATCGGCGGGTGCCGGCGGCGTCGTGCGATAAAGGTCCGGCCCCCAATCATCGCTGCCAATGGTCTGTGCCGGCGCGGTCAGGGTGACGATGCCATCGAAAAGATCGGCCCGCGGCGTTTCGGCAATTGCCGCATCTCGCGACAGGATCAGGTCGGGCACCGGCGTCTCATTGTCCACCTGCTCGGCGCAATAGACCAGCGGTCCCCGCGCCAGGGCAACGCGGTGCCGGTCCATCTTGACCTTGGGATTGGCATAGATGCGGCGGGGCGCCATGGGCAGGTCGAGTTCGACCTCGTCGCCCTCGATCCAGTCCCGCTCAATCACCAGGTAGCCGTTCTGCAACTGGCCCGGCACATCAACCGGATTGCCATTCAACTTCGCCACACCATCGCGTGCCCAGTCCGGAATGCGCAGCTTGAGTGCGAACACGCCATGACCATCGGGATGCACGCTGACCTTGATCTTGCCGGACCAGGGATAGTCCGACTGTTCCTCGATCCGGACGCGACGCCCATCGAGATCGAGTTCCGCACTGTTGCCACCATAGAGATTGACCGCAATGGCACCCGGACCCACCGAATAGAAATAGCCACTGATCGAGGCCACCAGCCGCGACACATTCATCGTGCAGCAGGGGCAGGGGTGCCAGGGCCAGCGGCGATGGCTGCCATCGCTGTCCAGCTTGTTCTCGTAGAAATAAAGCTCGCCATCCCGGGAGAGACCGGACAGCACGCCGTTGTAGAGCGCCAGTTCCATGGCCTCGGCATATTGCCCGTCGAGCTCGAGGTTGAGCATGCGCTGGGCCCAGAACACGAAAGCGATGGACGCGCAGGTTTCGCAATAGGCGGTGTCATTGGGCAGGTCGTAGTCGGTCGTAAAACCCTCGTTCGAGGCCGACGGGCCGAAGCCGCCGGTGACATACATCCGCGTGGTGGTCACATCTTTCCACAGCACTTCGCAGGCATGGCGCAGGCTGTCATCGTCCAGTTCCGCCGCCAGGTCCGCCATGGCGGTGTACATATACATGGCGCGCACGGCGTGCCCGACCACCTTGTCCTGCTCGCGCACCGGCTTGTGGGCCTGGCCATACTCGTAATTGCCGGTGTTGAAGAAGTGGTACTTGGCCGGGTCATCGCCCCGCGCAATCGCTTCTTGATCGAAGTAATGCGGCTGGCGGCCGCGTTCGTCGATGAAATAGGCGGCCAGATCGAGCTGCTTGCGCTCCCCGGTGAGCTGGTAGAGCCGGATCAGCGCGATCTCGATTTCCTGGTGGCCGGGATAGCCGCGCTTTTGCCCATCACCGGTCCCGAACGTGCTGCGGATATGGTCCAGGCTGCGCTCCATCACCTCAAGGAATTTGCGCTTCCCCGTTGCCTGGTAATAGGCGATCGCACCCTCGAGCAGATGCCCGATATTGTAGAGTTCGTGCCGGTCACGCAGATTGGTCCAGCGGTTCTCGATTTCATGGCCCTGATACCACAGGTTGAGATAGCCGTCGGGCATTTGCGCAGCTTCAAGCTTGTCAACGATCTCGTCCACCTGCCGCTCGATCTCCGCATCGCGGCGATGCCGCAGCGCATAGCCGGCCGCTTCGATCCATTTGCCGATGTCCGAATCCCAGAAGAACTGCATGGTAAAGCCATGGTCGTTATAGGGCACGCGCAGCGGCGGCGGCGGATCCTTCAGATCCAGGGATTCAAGAATGCCGTTTTCATCGAGCTTCTTGTACTGGCTGGGCACCGTGCGCGTGAGCACGGTTTCAAGCCGCTCCGACCAGAACGGGCCGGTCAGGTGCACACGGGTGAAATCGACTGGGGAATAGCGGCGCATAGGGTCTCCTCCGGCCATTATTGGCCTGGTTGTGGGGTTGGAACGGTGCTGGCGCGGGGAACAAGCGTGCAGGGCAGGCGGCTTGTGCCGCTCTGGCTTTCGCCCCGGATCATGCGGATCAGCCGATGCCCGGCCTCCTCGCCGAGCAATTTGAGATTCATGTCGATGCTGCTGAGTTGCGGCCGGCTCGCCTCTGTCATCACCGACCAGTTGTCAAAGCCGATCACGGCAATGTCCTGGGGCACGGAAATGGCATTGTCGCGCAGCGTCTCGACAATGCCGCGCGCGATCTGGTCATTGCCGGCAAAAATGGCGTCGGGCCGCGTCGGCATGGCGAGCAGGCGCGCTGCCGCTTCCCGGCCCCAGGCCTCCGACCAGGGGCCGTGCAGGATCAATGCCGGGTCGGCCTTTGAAAGGCTCGCCTCATATCCGCGCCGCCGCAAGCGGACCGCCTCGAAATCCTCCGGGCCGGTCACATGGGCAATCCGCGTTCGCCCAAGCGAAAGCAGGTGCGCAGTGGCAAGGCGCGCGCCGCCCTCATCATCGGGCAACAGACAGGCAGCGCCCGGTTCGTCGCTCTGCGAGAAGACGTACAACACCGGCAGATTGCCCAGTGCCAGGCCGGGGACGGGGCGGCGGTCGGCCCGGCGCCCGGTGAAGATCAGCCCATCGACGCGTTTGCCCAGCAATTGGTCGATATGTCGCTTCTCGCGTTCCGGATCGTCCGTGGCGTTGCACATGAACAGCGCAATGCCGGCCGCGTGCAGAACGGTTTCCAGGCCCTCCATGATGGGCATGGTGAACCGCCCGAAGCTATCATTGGAAATCAGGCCGACGGTAAAACTCTGGCCCCGATGCAGGGCCTGTGCCAGGTCATTGGGCCGAAACCCCAGCTCATTGGCCGCCTTGAGCACCTTTTCGCGTGTTTCCTGCCGCAGCGTGCCTGACTTGTTGAGCGCCTTGGATGCGGTGCCCAGGCTGACCCCGGCATGCCGTGCCACGTCGCGCAGTGTGTAGCGATTTGGCGATTTTCCCTCGGACATGCTGGTCTCGAATGGCGCGGAGCATTGCGTGGAAATGGGTCAGAACTCATTCGGAAAAGCTTTTCCGAGTCGCATGAACATTACGTCAAGCATTGCCCGTGTCAAGATGGTCACTATGGGCTGGCGGCCGGCTAGCCGGTTGAGACCGGCATGTCGCTATCGCCGTCGACCAGTTCCAGCGGGACGATTTTGCGCACGACGCCGAGCGGATAGTGCGCGGCATAGGCCGGCATCGTGGCCAGCAGCGCCTCGGCCAGGGCAATGCCGAGATCGCGCAGCGACAGCCGGAAACTGGTCAGCTTGGGGACCAGAAAATGCGCCTGCGGGCTGTCCCGGCTGATGACGGCGAATTTCTGCCCCGGCGGCAGCCCGACCTCATAAAGGCCATTGTAGAACCCCAGCGTCATCAATTCATTGGTCAGGATGAAGCCGGTCGGTTGCTTGCCTGGCGGCATGGCGGCGATGGCATGGGCAATGTCATGGCCGCCGCGTTCATTGGGGTGGGCCCGGAAGATCAGGTCGGGATCAAACGGCAGTCCGCGCTGTTCCAGCGCCTTGCGGTAGGCCTCGATGAACACGAAACCCAGATTGGTATTATCCAACGGGGCGAAAATACCGATACGCCGATGCCCCTTGGCGACCAGGCGCGCAACCCCGGTTTCGGCCATGCCCTCGAAATCAAGATCCAGCCAAGGATGACCCACATCGGTCTGCGAACGACCCAGCGCAATAAAAGGAATGTTGCGGCTGGCCAAATAGTCAATGCGATGGTCTTCCCGCTTCGTCGCCGAAATGATCAGTGCATCGGCAAACCCGCGGGCCACGACGCGCTGCATATAGGCATCCGGATCCTCCTCAGAAGAACAGAGCAGAGCCACCAGATCGAGCTGGTGCCGCGCGAAAACGGTCTGCACCCCGTCAAACACACTCATGAAGAACACATCGCCCTCACCGGTGATCTGCGCGCCAGTCTGCATCATGAAGCCGACGACGCCCGTGGCGCCCTTGCGCAGGGACCGGCCCGCCTGGTTAGGTACATATCCCATCGCGTTGGCGGCCTCGAGAACGCGCTGCCGGGTCTCATCGTTGACGTCAGGTTTGCCGTTCAGTGCACGAGAAACGGTGCCGATGGACAGGTTGAGGCGCTGCGCCAACTCTCTGATGCCAGTCATATTTTTCGTACTTTTCCCACAGCCCCAATCATCGACAAAAAACGTTTACGAAATCCAGTTGACAGTCGAAACGTGCGAAATGTAACGTCGTAAACGTTTACGGGACTTTCTGCCCTGATGCTGCACAAGATGGCAAGGGCAGGCCAAAGTCCAGAGGGAGGATATCTTGGTCTATTCTGCGGTGCTTGCCGGTTGTGGCAGCATGTCCAAGGGTTGGCTGGCCGCCCTGTCCGAGCATGCCCTGCTCAAGGACAAAGTGCGGATTGTCGGCCTGGTCGATCTCGATCGGGCCACCGCAACGACTCGTGCCAGCGAATTTGCCCTTGATGACATCGCCATCGGCACAGACCTCGACGCCGTCCTGGCAGAGACCAAACCCGACCTGCTGTTTGATGTCGTGGTCCCCTCGGCGCGGGCAGGGCTGGTTGAAACCGGGCTGCGCCATGGCTGCCACGTACTGACCGAAAAGCCCATGGCCACGAGCCTAGCTGACGCAAAGGCGATGGTCGCCCAAGCCAAGGCGGCAGGCCGCGTCCACGCCGTCGTCCAGAACCGCCGCTTCATCGCCGGCGTGCGCCGCATCCGGCGCCTGGTCGAGACTGGCGCGCTGGGTGAGATTACGAGCCTCAATTGCGATTTCTTTATTGGTGCGCATTTTGGCGGGTTCCGCGAGGACATGGATAATGTCCTCTTGCTTGACATGGCCATTCATACGCTCGACGCCGCTCGCTTCATGGCGGGCAAGGCCCCGCGGGCGGTCTATTGCCTTGAGACCAACCCGCCCGGCTCCTGGTATCGCCATGGCGCAGCGGCCAACGCAATCTTCGAATTCGAAAACGATGTGGTCTTCAACTATCGCGGCTCCTGGTGCGCTGAAGGGGCCAATACGAGCTGGGAAAGCGCCTGGCGCATCATAGGCACCAAGGGCACGCTGCTCTGGGATGGCGAAGACCGGTTCGAGGCACGCGTTGTGGACGGCGACAGCGGCTTCTTCCGTCCCCTCAAGGAAATAGAGGTGCCGCCGCCCGCCGATGCCGGCCAGGTCCACGGCCATGCCAGCGTCATCGCCGACTTTCTCGCCGCCATAGAATCTGGCGCCCAGCCTGAAACCGCGGGTGCCGACAATATCAACAGCCTGGCCATGGTTCTTGCCGCCATTGAGAGCGCGCGAACCGGGCAGCGCATCCCAATTGCAGTTTGAGGAAATATCAACGTGAGTGACCCCGCAAATTCCATCCGCATCGGCACCATGGTTTCGGCTTCGGCCGGTAAGGCCGCCGAGCGCATCGCCGAAATCGCCGATCTGGGCTTTGAAAGCTTCCAGCCATTTTTCTGGCAGACCACCAACGGCCAGGACATCGCCGAACTGGGCAAGCGCTGCAGGGATGCCATTGGGGATCGCAATATCACCATTTCTACCCTCGGCATGTTCGGCAATGTGCTCGAAGACCAGGAAATGGACCGCCAGACCCTGCAGGGCTGGAAGGATTGCATCGATAATGCGCATCATTTCGGTGCCACTTGCGTCGCCGGCTTCACCGGTCGCATTCGCAACAAGCCGCTGACCGACAGCCTGCCCAGATACCGCGAAGTCTGGTCGGAACTGGCAAGGCGCGCCGCCGACAAGGGCATCAGGATCGCCTTTGAAAACTGCGCCATGGATGGCAACTGGCAGACCGGCGACTGGAATATTGCGCACAATCCCGATGCCTGGGAGTTGATGTTCAATGAGACGCCGGACGACAATATTGGGCTCGAATGGGAGCCCTGCCACCAGATGGTCTATCTGATCGACCCCTTGCCGCAGATCCGCAAATGGGCGCCCAAGATTTTTCATCTGCACGGCAAGGACGCCACCATTCGTTGGGATGTGATCCGCGAGCACGGAATCTTCGGCAAGGAACCCTTCGTCTTCATGCGCACGCCAGGCTTTGGCGATAGCAACTGGACCGACATCATTTCCGAGCTGCGGCTGGCCGGCTGGACGGGTTCGATCGACATCGAAGGCTGGCATGACCCGGTCTATCGCGATGCGCTGGAAATGACCGGGCAGATCCATGCCCTGAACCATCTTAAGCAGGCGCGCGGTGGCGACTACCTCGCTCTGGCGGGATAAATATGACTATTGACGAGTGTTGAAAAACCGTTTTACCAATATTGAGAAAAGGGTTTTCCATTGAGGTGTGAGGACGTGGTAAAGGCTGAGCGCATTCGCATCTACGACGTCGCCCGCGTCGCCGGCGTCAGCGTTGCCACGGCCTCCAAGGCCCTCAACGATACCGGTCGGATGACCGAGGAAACCCGCCGGCGGGTCAAGCAGACAGCGGCTGCGCTCGGTTTTCGCCCCAATGCCATGGCACGCGCGCTGACCCAGCAGCGCAGCTTCACCATTGGCCTGTTGACCAACGACACCTATGGCCGGTTCACCCTGCCGGTCATGGCCGGCGTGTCCGAAGCCTTGGTGGACCAGGGCGTGTCGGTGTTCCTGTGTGGCATCGAGGATGATGCGGCACTCGCCAGGCTCCATCTCGACGCCATGCTCGACAAGCAGGTTGATGGCATCATTGCCACCGGCAAGCGCATCGACCGCCGTTTGCCCGTTGATCTGTCCCATCTGCCGGTTCCTGTGGTCTATGCCTTTACCGAGGGTCCCGATGATGCGGTGACGCTGGTGTCCGACGATGCGCAGGGCGCACGCGAGGCGACCCAATGGCTTGCACAGATTGGGCGAAAGGCACTGGTACACATCACGGGGCCGGAGAGCTTCGTCTCGGTCGCGGCACGGGCCGGTGCATTCCGCGCGGTGGCGGGGCGGGGGGCGCAGGTGTTGCATGGGCCCTGGTCCGAGGCCTGGGGGCACGCGGCGATCGCAAAGCTCTGGGATGGCGATGCACCGCGTCCGGATGGGATTTTCTGCGGCAATGACCAGATTGCGCGCGGCGTGGTCGATGCGCTGCGTGAGCGCAATGTCGAGGTGCCAGGCGATGTCTCGGTCATCGGCTTCGACAACTGGGAGATTGTCGCAGCGGCGACGCGGCCGCCGCTGACCACCATCGATATGAATTTGAAGGAACTTGGCCGCGAAGCGGGCCGCCTGATCCTGGATCTTGCTGAAGGCAAGCCGGTCGAGCCGGGCATCCGCAAGCTGCCCTGCAAGCTCGTGCTGCGCCAATCCTGTGGCGGCGATGCAATCGCCGTCCGCAACCAGGAGGAAATGCTGCAGGAGAGTTGAGATGCTGCCACGGGCGTTTGCACCGCCCATGGCAGCGAGGAAGGCCGCAAGGGAAAGAGGAAACCCGAGCGGCATGGTCGCGGCCCGAGGGCCGCAAAGGGAGGATATAATGCAGTTTGCTAAACGAGGTCTATTGGCCGGGCTTGCGCTCGGCGCATTGGTCGCAGCGGTGCCGGCTCAGGCGCAGGACGAGGTGACCATCACTGTCTGGTCGATTGACGGCGCCAACCAGGTCGGACCGTCCGATACCTTCTCCAAGGAATTCGACGAGATGGACAATGGCATCAACGTCGAATACCGGATCCTGCAATTCGACGAGATCGTCAACGAAACACTGCGCGCCTTTGCCACCGGCAACGCGCCGGACATCGTCAGCCTTGATAATCCGGACTTTGCCCTGTTCTCATCGCGCGGGGCGTTTCTCGACATCACGGATATGGCTGCCCAGAGCGATGTCATAAATCCCGAAGTCTATTTTGAAGGACCGCTCAATTCGGTGAGCTGGGACGGGCGCCTCTATGGTGTCGGCAAGTACACCGACACGATCGGGGTCTTCTACAACAAGGACATGTTTGCAGAGGCCGGGATTACCGAACCACCCCAGACCTGGGCGGAGTTCGAGGAATATGCCCGCATCCTCGCCAAGCCCGACCAGGGCATATATGGCGCAACGCTTTCGGCACGTGGCAACGAGGAAGGCACCTTCCAGTTCCTGCCCGTCATCCAGATGTCCGGCGGCGGCTACGACAATGTCAACACCGAGGGCGCCCGCGAATGGTTGTCCATGGTCAAGGGCATGATCGACGATGGCGTTCTGAGCCAGGACGTCCTCTCGCTCGGCCAGTGGGATTCCACCGGCACTTTCAACTCGGGCAACGCCGCAATGGCGATTTCTGGCCCGTGGGAAATCGATCGCATGGTCGAAGACGCCGACTTCGACTGGGGCGTAACCCTGCTGCCGACCTTTGGGGAAGGCGATGAACGATCCTCGGCGCTCGGCGGCTTCAATCTCGGCATCATGTCCACAACCGAGCATCCGGAAGAAGCCTTCAAGGTCCTGGAATATTTCGTCAGCCAGGACGACCGCCTCTTCCCCGAATTCGGCTATCTGCCGACGCGGTCCGACGTCGAACTGCCTCTGTCCGGTATCGAGAAGAAGGACGCCGCACTCGCTGTCTTCCAGGAACAGTTGCAATACGCCCAGCCGCGTGGTCCGCACCCTGAATGGCAGAAGATCTCCAAGGCGATCTACGACGCCGAGCAGGCGGCCCTGACCGGTCAGATGACGCCGGACGAGGCGCTGAGCCAGGCACAGGCGACGATCGACACGATCCTCAACTGAGCCTGATGGCCACAAGTCTTCCCGGGGCCGCAGCGCTTCCGGGAAGACCCTGCACTTCAACAAACCTAAACGGAAAGAGGTCGGACCATGCGCCGCATTCTGTCCAGCATCACCGATGGGAAGGGCTTCGATCTCATCATGGTCGGCGTGACGATGCTTTTTCTGTTCGCCCTTGCCGGCGTCCCGCTCGTCTACAACGTCGTGATGAGCTTCCAGCAAGTCGACATGTTCAATCTCAACACGTTCTCCCGGCCCTTTGCCGGATTTGAGAACTATGTTGCGATAGTCAGTCAGCCCGAGTTCTGGCTGGTCATCCGGAACACCGCAATCTTCGTTTTCGGCTCGATTGCCGGGCAGTTCATCTTCGGCTTTGCGCTGGCCATCTTCTTCATGCTCAGCTTCCCCTTTGCCTCGACAATCCGTGGCCTGTTCCTCGTTTCCTGGGTCATGCCCGGCCTCGTGGTCGGCGCGCTCTGGGGCTGGATCTTGGCCGGCGATTTCGGCGTGCTCAACGCGATCCTGCGCGGGCTCGGCATTATCGATGGCACCATGTTCTGGAAATCGGATCCAAACCTGTCGATCTGGGCCGTCACCATCGCCAATATCTGGCTCGGCCTGGCCTTCAACATGATGCTGCTGTCGGTTGGTCTCGCCGGCATTCCGCGTGATCTGTACGAAGCGGCTGAACTCGACGGTGCCAATGGCTGGCAGCGCTTTACCACCATCACGCTGCCCATGATGCGCTCGACCATCGGCGCGGTCCTTGCCCTCGGCCTGATTTACACGCTGCAGCAGTTTGACCTGTTCCCCGCCATCACCGAAGGCGGACCTGCGAACAGTTCCAATGTGGCGCAATACTGGGCCTGGCAGTGGTCGTTCCAGCTCTTCGATTTTGCCAAGGGCGCCACCGTCTCGATGATGATGCTGATCTTCGTTCTGGTCGCCTCGATCGTCTATGTCCGCTCGACCCGCCATGAGGTGCGCGGATGACCCGGGTTGCTGCACCAAAACTCCTGCTGGTTCTCGCCCTTGCGCTGGCAGCAGTCTATCTGTTCCCGCTCTATTGGATGTATGCCACCAGCCTCAAGGGCGCCTCGGAGATATTTGCCAATCCGCCGACCTTCTGGCCCCGCGAACCGGATTTCTCCATTTTTCCGGCGACCTGGGAACGGCGGACCATGGACACGTTCCTCTGGAACAGCCTGGTCATCGCCACCGGCGTAACGACCCTGACCGTTTTGCTCGGCACTGGTTGCGCCTATGTGCTGGCCCGCTACCGCAATCCCTGGATCGATATTGGCCTGTTCGCCATCCTGATGCTGCAGGTCCTGCCAGCCTCGGTGATGATCACCCCGCTCTACGTGGGCTTCAACCAGATCGGCCTGCTCGACTATCCGCGAACGGCGGTGATCATCGCCGCCGCGGGTAAGTCGATCCCGTTCTATATCGTCCTCGTCCGTGCCACCTTCATGAGCGTGCCAAGCGAGCTCGAGGAAGCGGCGCTGGTCGATGGCAATTCGCGCTGGGGCGCCTTCTTCTTCATCGTGCTCCCGCTGGCACGAAACGGCATCCTCGTGCTGGCCATTCTCACCTTCATGCAGGCCTTTGGCGAGTACATCTATTCAAAATCAATCATCACGACGCAGTCTCTTCAGCCGGCGAGTGTCGGCCTATCGGGCTTCCTGGGCCCGAACTCCACCGATTGGAACGGGATCATGGCCTATGCCGCAATGTATGTGACCCCAATCATCCTCGTCTTCGTCATCCTGCAGCGCCGCATCGTGTCCGGCCTAACCTCGGGAGCCCTCAAATGAGTGCCCAGCCCCAGATCGAACTCGTTGGCATCGACAAGCACTATGGCAGTTTCCACGCGCTCAAGAACATCGACCTGGTCATTCCCAAGGGCCAGTTCGTGGCTCTGGTCGGGCCCTCGGGCTGCGGCAAGTCGACCTTGCTGCGATCAATAGCTGGGTTGGAAAGCATCACCGGTGGCACCATGAAGATCGCCGGCGCGGTGATGAACGGGGTGCCGCCGCGCAAGCGCGATGTCGCCATGGTCTTCCAGTCCTACGCGCTTTATCCACACATGACCGTGGAACAGAACCTGACCTATTCCCTGCGTTTGAAGCGCGTGCCAAGGGCCGAAGCAAAGAAGGCTGCAGACGAGGTCGCCAAGACCATTGGCCTGCAGCAATTGATGCATCGCTATCCACGAGAGCTCTCCGGGGGCCAGCGCCAGCGTGTGGCCATGGGGCGGGCGATCATCCGCAACCCCAAGGCCTTTCTCTTCGACGAGCCGCTGTCCAATCTCGACGCCGCCCTGCGCGTGCATATGCGCAAGGAAATTCGCGCGCTGCATGACCGGCTCGGCGCAACCTCGGTCTATGTCACCCACGACCAGATCGAGGCCATGACCATGGCCGATCACGTGGTGGTGATGCGCGATGGCGTCATCGAACAGCAAGGCAGTCCGCTTGAGCTTTACGATACTCCGGCCACCCGCTTTGTCGCCGGTTTTATTGGTTCACCCGCGATGAACTTCATCCCCGGCACCATCGCCGCCGACGGCCAGCATGTAACCCTGGAGATTGAGGGGGTCGCGGCCTTGCCCATTGGCCGAAACCTGGAGCCAGGCCGCAGGGTCACTGTCGGGTTGCGTCCTGAACATATCGAGGCGACCCCCGGCACATCTGGCCAGATCGTCTTGCCGGTCTCCGTCGTGGAATCGACCGGGTCCTTGACCTATCTGACGACGGACGGCGCGCCGGAGTTGACCGTGGTCATCACCGGACGCAGCGACATCAGGTCCAAAGACACGGTTGGCCTGACCATCGCGCCTGAACGGGTGCACATCTTCGATGCCGAGACCGAACGCGCGCTCTAGGCTATCCGCCTGGCCGGAGGCTCAGGCGGGCACGCTCAGGGCCGCACGGACGCGGTCAAGAGCCTCTGCCGTGCTGCCCTCCGGCTGGTATTCGAGCCCCACCGCGCCGGTATAGCCATTGGCGTAAAGCCAGGCCAGCCGTTCGCCGAGGTCGATTTCACCCAGGCCCGGATCGTTGCGGCCGGGATGGTCGGCAACATGGGCGTGGATGACACGTGACACACGCTGCTGCAGTACGTCTTCGATCCGCTCGCCCATCACATGGGAATGATAGAGGTCATAGACGATGCCGATCTCGGGGCGGCCGACTTCATCCACGATATTGAGCGCCTCGCGGGTCGAGGACAGGTAATAGCCCTTGTGGTCGATCAAGGTATTGAGCGGCTCGACCCCAAGCCGAACGCCGCTGCCTTCGAGCACGTCGGCCGCAGCCCTCAGGCAATCCACTAGGGCCTTGTGCTGTTCTTCCCGCGTATGGCCAGGCAGATCGTCACCCGCCTGTGCGATCAGCACCCTGGCGCCCAGGCGCTGCGCCGTCCGCACCGATGTGGCGAGTCCGGCAAGAAAAGCGGCATGATTGGCCGGATCGGTCAGGGCGATCATCGGCTCGGCAACGAAGCCGCTCAGCGTCATGCCGGTTTCCTGGAGTGCCGCCTCAATGGCGTCCAGATCCTTGTTGGACCACAACCAGAATTCGACTGCGTCCAGACCCGCCGACTTGGCGAGGCGGATACGGTCGGCAAAGTCGGCGCTGGCGTCGGCAAATAGCCATTCAATACAGGCGGATAATTTCATCTTGGACCATTTGGTTCGAGTTCAGCGATAATCGATCAGCACCTGCATGACCTCAGGCGAACCCTGGTCGAGCAGGCCATATCCACGTTCCGCTTCGGCCAGCGGTACACGGTGCGTGACGAAGCCCTTGAGATCTGTGCCAAGGGCAGACAGGTATTCGAGCGCGATGTTGCCGCGTCGTGTCACGGACCAGAGCGGCCCGAGAAAAGGGTTCACGGTGCCGACCTGCGAAGAGATGATGCGCGGCCGGTTGTGGTGAAATTCGCCCGACAGGCTGAGGCTTTCAAAGCTTCCGCCATACCAGGACATGGCCACCACGGTACCATTGAACCCGACCGTGCGAATGGCCTCGTTCAGCGCCGGGGCCGCGCCTGAGACCTCAATGACCGTGTCAGCGCCGCGCCCCTCGGTCAGGTCGCGCACCTGCTCTGCAACCTCCCCGGCGGCGGGGTCGATCACCGTGGTTGCGCCACCCGCGAGAGCCGCCTGCCGGCGCTGTTCGATGCCGTCAATGCCGATGATCTGCCGGGCGCCGTTGCGGACCAGCAATCGCGTCACCAATTGTCCGATCACGCCCAGCCCGCTGACCACCACATCGGCGCCAAGCACAATATTGGCATCGAGCAGGCCATTATAGGCGGTGTTCAGATTGGCGAAGAACACGCCGATCTCGGGGTCGTCTATTGCGTTGAGGGGCACTACGGCCTCGGCGTCAACCACGGCATATTGCCCATGCGGCACATAGGCAAAGACCATCTCGTTCATGCCGATCCGCGTGACTGTGTCGCCGAGCGCTGCGACACGACACACTGCTGCATAACCATATCGCGCCGGCCAGTGCCAGTCCGATCCATGGGCGTCGGAGAATAAGCGCGTTCGGGGGTCCATCGCCTGGCGCCATTGCGGCGCGAGCCCGCGAAACACATTGAGCTCTGTGCCGGCACTGATCCCGGACACCAGCAATTCAAGCAGCACCTGGCCGGGTCCGGGGCCATCGAGCGTCTCGGAGCGCACTTCGACGGCGCGCGGACCGGTGAAATAGAGCGATTGGGTCGTCAACGACACTTATGTCACCCTTTGATACCGCCAGCGGTCAGCCCGCCAACGAGTTGATTGCGGAACAGCAGGAACAGCACCACCGTCGGCGCGGCGATCACCACGCCCCCGGCCATCACCACACCCCAACTGAACGAGTAGGGGTCAAACAGGGTCTGCAGGGCCAGTGGCAGCGTCTTGACCTCAGCACTGGTGATCAGCGCCAGCGCCAGCAGAAACTCTCCCCAGGATAGGACAAATGCAAAAGTCCCTACGGCCACCACTGCCGGTCGGATCAGCGGCAACGTAATCCGCACCATGGCACCAAGTTGCGATGATCCGTCGATGACGGCGGCCTCTTCGAGCTCACGCGGCACGGCATCGATATAGCCCTTGAGCATCCAGACCGCGATGGGGAGTCCCAGCGCCAGGTGGGTGAAAGTTAGTGCCGTCAATGTATTGGCCAGGCCCAGCGAGCGGATGATCACCACAAGTGGCACCAGCACGGCGACCGCTGGCAGCATTTGCGTCGCCAGGATCAGAAAGCCGATGAAGTCGCGTCCCAAATAGGTGAAACGGCTGAGCGAATAGGCGGCGGGAACCGCGATGAGTACCGTGCAGACGGCCACGAGACTGCCCACAATCAGGCTGTTGCGCAGGGCAACAAGAAAGTCGCCGCGCGAAAAGATCTCCGCAAAATGATCGAAGGTGATCTGCATCGGGATCAGGCTGCGCGACATGATGTCGGCATCGGGGCGGATCGAGGCAATAAACACCCATATGATTGGTAGCAGCACCAGCCCCAGCAGCATGATGGTCAGGATGTCCAGGAGCGCATTGCGCAGGCGCTTGTTGCCGCGGTTCACGGGCGCCTCCCCAGTTTCAGGGTCAGGAAGGACGCTGCGGCCAGGATCACCAGCATGACCACGCTGATAGCAGCGGCATAGGCCGGCCTGAGGTCGGTAAAGACCGCCTTGAACATGGTGATGCCCAGAATGGTTGTGGCGTCCTGTGGACCGCCTCGCGCCATGATCCAGGGCAGGTCGAAGCTGTAAAAGGCCAGAATGCCCAGCACCAGACCAATGATCAGCATGGTGTTCTGGATCGAAGGCAGGGTGATGCTGGCAAAACGTTGCCAGGGGCCGGCCCCATCAATGGCTGCCGCCTCATAAAGCTCGTCCGGGATAGATTTGAGGGCTGCCAGAAGCGCCAGCACCATGAAGGGCATGCCTTTCCAGCCAGAGATGAAGGTTATGACAGCCAGAGCCAGGTTCGGGTCGTTGAGGATGGAGCTGTTGCCGGCAATGCCGAAGAACTGCAGCAGGGCGTGCAGTGCCCCCACCTCGCTGTCGAGCAGGAAGCGCCAGCCATAGCCCAGCACGATAAAGGGCATCACCCAGGGCAGCAGGATCAGCGCCGAGGCCAGGCGCGCAATGGTCGTGTCGCGGTTGAGCAGCAGGGCCAGGGGCAGGGCCAGAGCGATCTCGACGGCCACTGTGCCCAGTGTCCAGATCCAGGTGCGCCAGAAAGCACGCCATAAGGCGCCGTCGGTCAGCAGGGCCTCAAAATTGACAAGCCCACCCCACACCGGCTGCGGGTTGCGCAGCAGATACCAGTCCTGAAATGACAACCAGAGCGCGTAGAGCAGGGGGAGCACGGCGATGCCCAGGGCCACGAGTATGGCGGGGGCGACGAGCGCATAGGGCAGGGCTGCTTTACCAAACGCCCGGGGCACGTGCACTTGTGCGGATGTGGACATGGACCGGTCTTGACTGAAGGAAGAAAAAGCCCCGGACGGTGGGAGGTCGGCTCCGCCCGGGGAATGCTCTTAGCGCGCGAGGACTGTGTTGATGTCGGTGCACAGATCGCTTGCCGCCTGATCAACGTCCTTCTGGCCAAGAGCAACGGCCTGAACGGCTTTCTGGATCGTGTCGACTTCAAGTTGACCCATCTGCGCAATGGCCTCGCTCGGATATTGATAGGGTCGTGCATCCTGCAATTGTTCGACAAAGAGCGGATAGGGGAATTCCGTCCACGGCTCTCCTTGCGCCAGCGAAATACTGCCCGGAATAAAGCCACCGGCCACGGCCAGCTCCTTGAAGGCCTCGCCATGGGTGGCGAACATGATGAACTGTCCGGCCGCTTCCTTGGCCTCCGACGCATCCCACATTACCAGCGGCCAGCCGCCCAGGAACCCGGAGCGATTGGCGGGGCCCGCCGGCACCTTGGCAATATCGACTTGATCGAGCCATTCGGGCTGCTCTGTGACCAGATCGCGATAAAGGCTCGGATGCATGAGGATCATGCCATATCGGCCGTCGAGAAAGCCGCGCTGAAAAGTATTGCCATCCATGCTGGCCGCGTCGGGATGGGTCGAGCCGTCGAGCGCAATTCCCGTGTAAACTGAAAGGGCCTCTTTGAATTCAGGCGAGTTGAAGCCGCAAGTGCCGTCATCGGCCAGCATGCGGGCGCCATAACCGAGATAGGCACTCATGAAATTGTGGACGGTGAAATAGTCCAGGCTGGTGGACAGGCCAATGCCATAGGTGCCGTCCGGCGTTCCCTCAGTCAGGGTCTTGGCCGTGGCGCGCAGTTCCTCCCAGGTTTCGGGGGGTGAATTGGGATCCAGCCCGGCCTGTTCGAACAGGTCCTTGCGATAGTAAAGGGCGCGGGTTTCCACTGCGATGGGCGAGGCCCACCACTGGCCGCCCAGATTGTAGTAGCCCCTGTCTCCAGGCCAGATATCGGCGGCGACATCGGTACCATGTTCGGCGTCATAGGCTGCAAATGCGTCATCGAGCGGCGCCAATGCGCCGATGGCCTGGAACTGCGCCACCACGTTATTTCCCAGCATCGACACATCGGGGAGGCCCCCGGTCGTCAGTGCGGTGACAAGCCTTTGCTGCTGCTCGGACCAGGGTACGATCTCCATAACCACATCGATGCCTTCATGGCTGGCCTCAAAGGCCTCGATGATCCCTTCCCAGGCTGCAATGTCGTTGGGATTGGTAGAGAACTGCCAGAACGTCACCGTCTGCGCAAAAGCCGGCGCGCTGATTAATGTGGTGGCGAACGCTGTCGCCGCTAGCAATATGTGCCGCATGAATATCCTCCCTTTGAACTCGACCGTTGCGAGCCGCGCTATGTCCCGTATGACAGGTGTGTCATCGTTGACATAGCAGATTGCTAACATGTCGTTAATGGGTGTGTCAAACTGTCTCACCCTATGGTGCCGGGCCTGTCGAATTTCGGATCACCAAGCTTGTTTCGAGAACGATTTCATTGGGCACTTCACGGCCTTCGATCGCCGCCAGAGCCATGTCAAACCCATGTCGCCCCAAGGCGGTCATGGGCTGTGCAACAGTCGTTAGTTCGGGCGCCAGATAGGCCGCAATCGTGTCGTCGAACCCGACCACGGACACGTCCTGCGGCACGCGCTTGCCCATGCGGTAGAGCGATTGCAGGACCCCGGTGGCCAGAATATCGCATGTCGCAAAGATCGCCGTCGGTGGCTCGGGCAGGGCCATCAGCGCGTTGGTGTGCTGCTGGCCCTCGGTACCGGAAATCTCTGCGTCGAGATCGTAATAAGTTCCCAGCCGCACATGCTCAGGCATTGGTTGGAGGCCGTGGGCAGCCATGCCGTCGCGGTAGGCGGCAAGCCGGTCGTCTTCCACCGATCGTTGGCGGGCCAGATCGCGCGGATAAATCGCCGGATCCCCGCCGACAAAAGCGATGTGCCGGTGCCCCAGGCTCACCAGATGGTCCACCGCCGCGCGCGCGCCCACATAATTGTCGACCCGAACGGATCGGGCCGTTTCTGTCAGCGAGCGTTCGATCTCTATGGCAGGAATGCCGGATTCGACGAGTATCTCCACATTTTCCGGGCTGGCCGTCGTGCAGAACAGCACCGCATCCACCCGCTGTGCGATAAAGGTCTCGATACCATGGCGCTCATGGCTCGGGCTGCCGCCATGATTGAAGATCACCACGCGATACCCCGCCGCAATGGCGGCTGCCTCCACGGCATGGGCCACGCCCACAAACAGAGGATTGACGGTAATGGCCGTCAGCATCAACCCGATCGTATAAGTGTGCTGCGTGCGCAGGCCGCGCGCCACCACATTGGGACGATAATTGGTGGCCGCAACGGCGGCGAGCACTCTCTGGCGCGCATCGTCCGAAATATAGCCCTGCTGCTTGAGCACGCGATTGACCGTGGCCGTGGACACGCCAGCCAGCCGGGCGACTTCCAGTAGCGTTGCGGCTTTGCTGACCAATGAAATTCCCTGTCCTCGCCGAAGTCGTGCGCAATGGGGATGGCGCCTTCACACCTGTCGCGCACCGCCTGGCGCGCCTCGCTTGGATCTTCCCGATTTCCCCCCAAGTCGGGCCAAGAATGCAGCCAATGCGCGCACAATGGAACAGTGTTTTTGCTTTTTCGGAGCAGCGCCGCACAGGGACATCCCGACAACGCATTAGTCCCCGAATTCCTGGGATTTTGAACGTTCTGAAAAGGCGGGCGCGAGGGTCGATCGTACCACCAGAAATTTGATCTTTACATATAATAGTACTTTATATAGCGTCCCCATACCGCCTGAAGCGAATACGCCGGGCGGCATTTGGGAGGACTTCATTGTGAACATCATAACCAAGCTTGCCCTCGCGGCAGGCCTCGCTACCGCTTTGTCTTCGGGTGCCCTGGCGCAGGACATCTCCGGCAAGGTCATCGGCTTTTCGCAAATCGGTTCTGAATCCGGTTGGCGCGCCGCCGAGACATCCGTGACCCGCCAGCAGGCCGAAGAGCGCGGTGTCGACCTCAAATTTGCCGACGCACAGCAGAAGCAGGAAAACCAGATCAAGGCCATTCGCGGTTTCATCGCCCAGGGCGTTGACGCCATTCTGGTCGCACCCGTTGTTGCCACCGGTTGGGAAGACGTGCTGAGCGAAGCCAAGGAAGCCGAAATTCCGGTCGTGCTGCTTGATCGTGGCATCGACGCGCCGGAAGATCTTTATCTGACCTCGGTGGCTTCCGACCAGGTGCTTGAAGGCCGCGTGGCGGGCCAGTGGCTGGTCGATGAAGTGGCAGGCGAAGAGTGCAATGTCGTCGAGTTGCAGGGCACCGTGGGGTCGAGCCCGGCCATCAACCGCAAGCAGGGCTTCGAAGAGGCCATCGCCGATGCGTCCAACATCACCATCGCCCAGAGCCAGACCGGCGACTTCACCCGCTCCAAGGGCAAGGAGGTGATGGAAGCTTTCCTCAAATCGTCCAATGGCGGCGCCGATATCTGTGCGGTTTATGCCCATAATGACGATATGGCCGTGGGGGCCATCCAGGCCATCAAGGACGCTGGCCTTGCGCCGGGCGAAGATATTCTGGTCGTCTCAATCGACGCCGTGCCAGATATCTTCACCGCCATTGCCGCGGGCGAAGCCAATGCCACGGTCGAATTGACCCCCAACATGGCCGGTCCGGCCTTTGATGCCCTGGCCGCCTACTGGGCCGATGGCACCATGCCCGAGAAGTTCATCATCACCGAATCCAAGCTCTACACGGCTGCCGATGACCCGCAGGGCGAATATGAGCGCCGCAAGGACCTCGGCTACTAAATAGCGGGCCATGCGGCACTGCCGATAACCCGCTGAGCCTTCAGCATCCTCACCATCCGGCCCAATCTCGCGGGCCGGGTGGCCCAACATGGAAATGGCTTATCATGGCGGGCCATGACGCCATTGAAAGTTTAGTGCAGACTGCCCACAGGCAGGGGAGGGCACATGCCTGATGAGCAATACGCGCTCGAAGCGCGCGGCATCGTCAAGATTTTCGGCAATCACGTGGCGCTCGACGCGGTGGATTTCGGCCTGCGAGCCGGTGAGGTCCACGCGCTCCTGGGCGAAAACGGTGCCGGGAAGTCAACCCTGATCAAGATTCTCACTGGCGCCTACCAACCCGATGGCGGCCAGGTGCTGGCCGACGGCGCGCCGATCCATCTGGACAATCCGCAGCAGGCCCAGACCCACGGTATCGGCACCGTCTATCAGGAGGTCAATCTCCTGCCCAACCGCTCCGTTGCCGAAAATCTCTTCCTTGGCCATCAACCCACGCGTTTCGGTCTGGTTGATCGCCGGAAGATGGAACGGGAGTCCCGTGGCATCCTCAGGCGCTACGGCCTTGAGATCGACCCATCGAGTGAACTGGGCGCCTATTCGGTCGCGGTGCAGCAGATCGTCGCAATCGCCCGTGCCGTCGAACTCTCGGGCAAGGTGCTGATCCTGGACGAGCCTACGGCGAGCCTCGACCGCAACGAGGTGGAGCGCCTGTTCGAGATTATCCGCGACCTCAAGGCTCGGGGTTTGGCCGTCGTCTTCATCACCCACTTTCTGGATCAGGTCTTTGCCGTCGCCGACCGGGTGACCATCCTGCGTAATGGCAAGCTGATCGAGACCCGGGCGCTGGACGCAATGAGCCGCACCGACGTGGTGCGCCTGATGCTGGGCAAGGACGTTGCCTTCTCCGGTGCAACCGGCGTCGAGGATGCACGTCCCATGGGCGATGTCCTGCTCGATTACTCCCAATATGGCCGCAAGCGCAGCGTGCATCCGTTCAATCTCACCATTCACAAGGGCGAGGTGATTGGCGTCGCGGGCCTTCTCGGTTCCGGCCGCACGGAAATGGCCCGCATCATGTTTGGCGCCGATGCCGCCGATGAGGGTGAAGTCTCCATTGCCGGCACCAGGACCACCATCGCCCGCCCGACCGATGCCATCCGGCATGGCTTCGGCTTCTGCCCCGAAGACCGCAAGGCCGAAGGCATATTTGGTGATTTGTCAGTCCGCGAAAACATTATCATTGCGCTGCAGGGCAAGCTGGGCTGGTTCAGCGCGCTCAATCGCGACGAACAGATGGAGATTGCCGGTCGGTTTGGCGAATCCATGGATATTCGCGCCGCTTCCCTCGATATGCCGATCAAGCTGCTTTCGGGTGGTAACCAGCAAAAGGTTATCCTCTCGCGCTGGCTCGCCACCGACCCGGCCTTTCTCATTCTCGACGAGCCGACCCGCGGCATTGATGTCGGGGCCCATGCCGAGATTGTCCGCACCATCAATCGGCTGCGGGACGAAGGGCTGGCCCTCGTGGTCATCTCCTCCGAGCTCGATGAGGTTGTGGCATATTCCACCCGCATTGTGGTGATGCGGGACCGCGAAATGGTCGCCGAACTCAATGGCGAGAATATCAATCCCGGCGTCATCGTGCAGGCGATCGCCAATCACCGCGATGAGGAGCTCGCATGACGCGGCGTATTCTGTCTCGTCTCGCCAATCCGCAATTGCTGGCCTTGGTTGGCGTTTTGTTGATTAACTGGTTGCTGTTCCCCAATTTCTTCCGCATAACTTGGCAAGACGGGCGGCTCTTTGGCAGCTTGATCGATGTGCTTAACAGGGGCGCGCCGGTGGCCATTCTGGCCATTGGCATGGTGGGTGTCATCGCCACTAAGGGTGTCGATCTTTCGGTCGGCGCGGTGATGGCCATGGCGGGCGCGGTGGCTGCGACATTGGTGGTGGCCGGTTATCCAGCACCCGTCGCTGTTGCCGCCGCGCTCGCGGTTGGCCTCGCCTGTGGCCTCTGGAACGGTTTCCTCGTCGCTGTGCTCGACATTCAGCCCATTGTGGCAACCCTGGTGCTCATGGTGGCCGGGCGCGGTATTGCCCAGCTCATCACCGAAGGTTTCATCGTCACCTTCACCGACCCTGTGCTGATCTTTATTGGCACCGGCTCATTCCTCGGCTTTCCCATGGCGGCGGTCATAGCCCTGGCCCTTCTGGTGCTGGTGACGCTGTTGGTGCGCAAGACCGCCCTGGGTCTTTTTATCGAGGCCGTTGGTGTCAACCGGGCGGCCGCGAGCCTCGCGGGCATTCGCAGCCGCATGCTGCTGCTCTATGTCTATGGCCTGTCCGGCGTTTGCGCGGCAATTGCGGGCATCATTGTCGCCGGCGACATTCGCGGCGCCGATGCCAATAATGCCGGCCTCTGGCTTGAACTGGATGCCATTCTGGCCGTGGTCATTGGCGGGACTTCGCTCCTGGGAGGGCGTTTCTCCGTCCCCCTTGCGGTGCTGGGCGCCCTCATCATCCAGGCCATGAACACCGGTATTCTGGTCTCAGGCTTTCCGCCCGAATTCAATCTGATCGTCAAGGCTGCCTTGATCTTCCTTGTCCTCATCATCCAGTCGCCTTTGGCAAGCCGCATCATGCCAACGCGCATGCCTGTCCGGGAGACCAGCAAATGAGCCGCAGCCTTCGTCCGCTGGTCGCCACGGCCGTCATCTTCGCCATCGCCTATGCTCTGGCGGTCATGCAATTCCCGTCCATGTTCTCCACGCGCGTCTTGGGCAATTTCCTGACTGACAATGCCTTTCTCGGCATTACTGCGGTGGGCATGACCTTCGTCATCATCTCAGGTGGTATCGACCTGTCGGTCGGCGCGGTCATCGGCTTTACCGGCGTGCTGGTCGCGGTGTTGATCGCCTGGGCCGGCTGGCATCCGCTTGCCGCTTTTGCCCTGTCCCTTGCTGTCGCTGCCAGCTTTGGCGCCGGGATGGGCCTCGCGGTCCACTACCTGCAGGTACCGGCCTTCATTGTCACACTGGCAGGCATGTTCCTGGCCCGTGGCGGTGCCTCCGTCATCACGCAGGACTCCGTGCCGGTGAACCACGAGTTTTACGACTGGATATCCGATCTCATCATTCGCCTGCCGGGCGGAGGACGGTTGAGCTTCATCGGCTTGCTGATGGTCGCTGTCTTTATCGTCGGGGCCCTGGTCGCGCATCGGACACGCTTTGGCTCCTATGTCTATGCACTTGGCGGCAATCCGGTTTCGGCGTCTCTGATGGGCGTTCCGGTGGCCCGGACAACCATCGGTGTTTACATGGTGTCATCCACGCTGGCCGCCTTGGCGGGAATCGTCTTCTCCCTCTATACTTCAGCGGGCTACCCGTTGGCCGCCGTGGGCGTCGAGCTCGACGCGATCAGTGCGGTGGTGATCGGCGGGACCCTGTTGACCGGTGGCTATGGTTTTGTGCTTGGCACCTTTATCGGGGTTATGCTGTTGGGGCTGGTGCAGACCTACATCATTTTCGACGGATCCCTGTCGAGTTGGTGGACCAAGATTGTAATCGGGGCCTTGCTGTTCCTGTTCATCGTGTTGCAGCGGCTTATTTTTGCTGCCTCTGCGCAGGGAGAGAAAGCGTCCTGAATGTATGGCTGGCAGAGGGCGGGGCGGATTGATCGCCGCGCCGGGCGTGTTCGAAAGCTCTCCACATGATCGAGACCGGCGGGTTGATCCGCTCGCTTTCCGGACGCCGCGCCGCACGGAACTTCCATACCTTCGTCATCAACGAGATTGGCCATTCTATCGTCACGGGAGAATTCGCGATCGGCTCGGTGCTGGCCAGCGATGCGGTGATGATGGAAACCTATGGCGTCTCCCGCACGGTGCTGCGTGAGGCGCTCAAAACGCTCGAGGCCAAGGGGCTGGTCGAGGCCCGTCCCAAGGTGGGCACGCGGGTTTCACCACGCAGCCGCTGGAATTTCTTTGATCCGCAGGTGCTGGCCTGGCATTTCGATGCGCCAGCCGACCCGGAGTTTCACCAAAGCCTGTTCCGGTCCCGTGCCGCGCTGGAAGCACCCATGATCGCGCTGGCTGCCCGGCAGCGCACGTCCGAACAGGTACGCCTGCTCAAATATTGGTGCCACCAGATGGAAACAGCCGGTGAATCGATCGAGCAATTCGGGCTGTCTTGCCTGGAAGTCCATGGCGTCCTGGCAGAGACCAGCCGCGATCCGCTGCTGCGCTCGGTCATCGGCGTGGTCGAACTGACCCTCGCGCTGGCCCTGACGCGCGATGGCGCTCTGAGTGGCCCGGACTATCGTGCGGCCTCGGTAAGCCAGTTTCAGGCACTGATCGCCGCGATTGAACAGGGTGATGCAGATCAGGCCGCCATTCTGTTTGAAACGATCCGGGCATTGGATCGTGCCCAGGTGCTGGCCTGAAAAGGACTTACGCTTAGTCCGCATCCGGGCCGCAAAGCACCACATTGGTTCCGGCAGCCTGAAGAGCCGCAGATGCCATGCCATCATCTGGCAGTTGATCGGTATAAAAGCTGGTGATGCGGCTGAACGGCGCCACGCGCACGGAGGCGTCACGCGTCCATTTGCTCATATCGGCCGCCAGATACTGCACCCGCGAATTGGCAATCAGCGTGGTCGTGGTCTGGGCTTCGGCATAGCTGAAATCCAGAATGCCCTTTTCCGGGTCGAGCGCGCCGGCGCCGACGATGGCATGGGTGGCATAGAACTTCTCGAAGAACGCCAGCGAATCCGAACCCACCACGTCCCGGTCATTGTGCCGCAACAGCCCCGGCGTCATGTGCACTTCCACCTGTGGCGCATTGCACAGGGCCAGCGCCACATCGATATTGTTGGTGACGACGCGAAGATCGTCCCGGTTCCGCAGGGCTTCGGCTACGAACTGCACCGTGCTGCCAATACCCATGAACACGGTAGAGCCAGGCTCGATATCGGCGGCAATACGGCGCGCAATGCGTTGTTTGGCGCCGCTGTTGAGAGTCGCGCGGGCATTGATCGAGATGTTCCGCACGGTAACGGGCGCGTCCACGCCACCATGGAACCGCCGTGCATAGCCCATATCGCACAAGGCATTGATGTCGCGCCGCACGGTCTGGGTCGTGACCGCATAGCGTGCCGCCAACTGCTCGATATACTGGGCGCCATCCGCCGCAATCAGGGCCAGGATGTCGCGTTGCCGATCCGACAGCGTGTCTTGCCCCATCATCCCTATTTATCCCAGAAAGAGCTTGGGATTGTCGGTAATGACACCGGTGAGGCCCGCATCCCAGAATGACACCAACTGCATCGGATCATTGCAGGTCCAGGCCCTGACCTTGATACCGCGCTTGGTCGTTTCTTCGAGCATGCCGATCGATAGCGCCTTGAAGTGCATGTGAATGGTGCTTGCCGGGATGGCCGCGAGTTGCTCGGCCCAGTCCTCGGGCGGACGCCCCCAGAGCATGGCCATTTCCAGCTCGGGTTCGAGCGCATGCATGGCCTTGAGTGCTTCGGGGTCGAAGCTCGAGATCATGATCTCGGTGCCGCCCGAGCGTTTCGAGATGTCGGCCTGTACGGCTCCTACCAATTGATCGAGCGACTTGTGGTGCTTGTGCTGCTTGATTTCGACATTGGCGCTCAGACCCAGCTCGCCCAACGCGGCAATGGTCTCTGCCAGCGTCGGGATCCGTTCATCTTGATAGTCCTGGCTGAACCAGCTCCCCGCATCGAGCGCCGCAATCTCGCTCTGCGTGAGCGCGCCCAGCGACCCGCTGCCCGAGCTGGTGCGGTCAACGCTGTCATCGTGAATGACGATCAACTGCCCATCGGCGCTCAGCGCAACATCCAGTTCCACCCATTTCGCGCCGGCCTCTGCGGCAGCGCGAAAAGCAGCAATGGTGTTTTCCGGGGCTATGGCAGAGGCGCCGCGATGCGCCTGAACTTCGTGACGAGCGGGGCCGGGCAGGGGAGTAGGTGTCATGGACGGTGTCCTTGGTAATCTGAACACGCCCATAGGCTGATTTTACTACAGATTTGCGACAAATGGGCGGGTTTGCCGCCCCAACGTGCTCAAATGAACATGCCTGATGCTTGCGATGGATCATTGCGCAACGGTCACATTGCCCGGGAGTTTGCACATTCTTCATTGCCCGCCCCTAGATTGGTGGCTAGTTTGTCGTCCGCGGGCGTATCGGCTTGGGACGGCGTTGCGAGTTCTTAACGTTGGCGTAGTGCGGTCATGGCCACCCGAAGCTCAAAAGCATCGAACCTTAGGGGTGCTCATTGATGAGACCCGGTAAGGGCGCGATTCTGGGCTGGGCCTGTGCACTGGCCCTGCTGCCAGCCACAGCAAGTGCGCCTGCATTCGCGCAAGGTCTCCTGCCCGACGATTTTTTTGCTGCGCCAATCGACCCATCCGCTCCAACAGCCGTCGAGGCCGAGGAACTGGTCTTTGACTCAGTGCGCAATGAGATCACGGCTCGTGGGGACGTCGTGCTGCGCGTCAGCGGCTATACCCTCTCAGGCGACCGCCTGGTCTACCGCCGGGCCGACGCGGAAATGGAACTCATCGGCAATGTCGTGGTCATCGACCCGGCCGGCAACACCTCGCAGAGCGACCGCCTTGACCTGACCGAAGGCCTCAAGCGCGTTGTGCTGGAGAGCATGACCCTGACCGGGCGCGACGGCGCGCGTGTCACCGCGGACGATGCTGAGTTCGATCAGGTGCTCAATTCGATCCTCACCAATGCGCAATATGCCCCCTGTGGCGATTGCGTTGGGCCATCCGGCCAGCGCATCGGCTGGTCGATCAGCGCCGCCAGGATCGTCCAGAACGCCGAGGACAATTCTCTCACTTTGGAACAGCCGAGCCTGGCCTTGCTGGGTGTCCCCGTCGCCTGGCTGCCCTATCTCTGGCTGCCGGACCTGAGCAATGACGCGCTCGATACAATCCCAAAGCCCACTCTGGGCTACAGCGAAAAGACCGGGGTCAAGGCAGAGGTGCCCTTTACGGTCTATTCGACCCGAAACACCAATGTCATCTTGTCGCCGACCCTTCTGAGCCGCCAGGGCTTCCTGATGGGCGCTGAATGGATCCAGCGCTTTGATCGCGGCTCGTTCAGCATCAAGGCCTCGGGCCTTTACCAGTTCGACAAGACGGCCTTTACCTTTGCCGATGCCCAGACCGATTGGCGTGGTGCTATCCAGGCCGCGGGCGAGTTCAAGCCGGTGGAGGACTGGACGGTTGGTGCGGCCTATTCGCTGTTTACCGACAGCGCCTATTTTGCCGACTACATGCTCGATCCGCGCCGCTCGGCAGTCAATGAGGTCTACGCAACGCATTTGAGCGACGACACCTTTGTCGACGCCCGCATCCAACAGTTCAACATATTGGGCGAGAACCCGGATTCGGTGCGGGACCAGCAGGGTATTGCACTCCCCAATATCCGGGTCGAACGCAGTTTTGCTTTGCCGCCGGGTGCAGGCCGGGTGGACGTGGAAGCGCGCTTGCTCGGGATAACACGCAAGCTGGACTACACCACCACGGTCAATGGCATTCCCTACGACTATGGTTATGCCGGCAACCGCGTGCACGGCATGGCACAGGCGAGCTGGCAGAACCAGTGGATTGCTGGGGGTGCTGTGGTCACACCATTCCTGGGATTGCGGCTGGACGCGGCCGGCTATGATGGGGGCAGCGGCCTGGCGTCGGCGCCGGCCGCCCAAACGCTTCTGGGCGCAACGCCCGTTGCGGCGCTCGACATCCGTTACCCCATGGCTGCCTATGGCAATGGCGTGACCCATCTCGTCGAGCCGATTGGCCAGATCGTCTATCGCGGCGCCTCCAATACCGCGCCGGGGATCACCAATGAAGATTCACAGAGCCTGGTCTTCGATGACACGAACATCTTCAGCTACAATCGCTTTTCCGGTATCGATCGGCAGGAAACCGGGTTGCGCGTCAATCTTGGGGGGCGTTATCTCGCCAGCCTGATGGACGGCAGCTATCTTGAGCTGGTGGGCGGACAATCCTTCCAGCTAGCAGGCACAAACGCCTTTGCCTTGGGTAATCAGCAGCAGGTTGGCGTCGGCTCGGGTCTGGAAAATGCAGCGTCCTACGCTGTGGTCGGTGCCTATGGGGCCCTCGCAAATTCCTTCAAGGCCGGCGCCAAGCTGCACGTTGATACGACGAGCTTTGACATTGCGCGCGCAGGTCTGGGCGTGAGCTACGGGCAGGACGGTTGGTCTGGCGCGCTGAATTACCGCTACGCCAAGGCAACGCCGGCGACGGGGAACATCAAGGACATGCACGAGATCGGTGTCGAAGCGAGCGTTCCAGTTGCCGAATATTGGAGTGCTAGCGGCAACGCCTATTGGGATCTGGCCGCCAACAGTTTCCTGCAAGTCGGTGGTGGCCTGACCTATAATGACGGCTATCTCGTCGTGTCAGGCAATGTCACACGCACTGGGCCAACGCACAGCTCGCCCAATGATCTTCGCGCCACCGCCACCTTCCGCCTGCTTGCCCCGGCGGGCCTTGATGTCGGCTATTCCGGCGCCGTGCCAATCGGCAATCTGCTGCAATAGGGAAGGGGAGCCATGACATATCGCAGCTTCGGATCTGTCCTTGCCTATGCCGTGATGGCCATGACCCTGGCCGGATGCACCAGCTTTTCACCGGTCTATGGTGACGCGGCTTCCGGGCGGGACATGAGCGCCGTCCGGTTTCACTTCGCCTCGCCCGACACCCATCTCGAGCAGATCATCTTCAATCGCCTCAAGCTCGCCTTTCCGGGACCGGCATTGCCAGGCGATCCGACATTGGACATCGCTGCAAGCACCAGCACCCCGCAGGGCTCGATTTCGGATGCCTATGCCGTGGCGAGACCGGTCAACGTGCGGGTTGAGGCCAGCGTGACAATCGTGGATGGCGAAGAAACGATCTTCGAGGCCACTCGCTTCACCGATACAGCATACCAGGGCGGAAAGCTGACACCGACGGATATTGCCTCGGCCGCCGCGGCACGTGAAACGGCAGCAAAGAGCACAGCGGACGCCCTTAGAGCAGCGATATTGGCCGGTTATGGTCGCTAGACTGACCGGGTTGTCCAGTCGGCCCTGAACAGCACATTCCGTGCCAGGAAGATTCGTCGCAGCCGGTTCCGTGTCTCAGGCCAGACGCCAAGGAGACGCGAAAGCGCACACTCACTTCAGGAGATCAGAATGAATGGCTCGCTTTTGCCAGCATAGCCGAGATTGTCGAAGGCCGCCTTGATGATGTCGCTTTTTGGCTCATCCGCCGGATCGTAGGTCACGCCACCAACGGCGACACCCAGGCGGGAAATGCCTTCATTGGTCATGAAGATCGTGTCATCCACCGATTCCCGGATGCGCTTGGCAACTGTGTCCGCCACCTCCTGTGCCGCGCCGCGCAACAGAACGGCGAACCTGTAACCATAGAGATGGGTCACCAGATCATCGGCGCGAACCGCATGCCTGATCGATTGGGACAGCCAGGGCAATACGCTTTTGCGGCTTTCTTCGGCGAGGGATTCGATCTCGGCCGATCGCTCGTTCAGGTCAATGACCAGGAGAGCGCCCGCAGACTGGAGCCGCTCCGCTTCCAGTATCCTGGTGAATTTGGCCCAATGGATTGCTCCGGTAACTGGATCAAAATCCTCTGGATCAAGGGGAGGCATTTCAGGGGCAGACTTTGCACGTCGGTCCCAGTCGTCCACACCCTTGCCGGTGAACCAGTCCAACCACGACTTGGCCATCTGCATGTCCCTAAGTCCAACATCGCCTCCACAGTGCCGGCATAGTTCTCAATTCGGCCTAAGGAGAATGGCCGCAATTTTAGCTATGTGGCGGCCTGGCAAGACGATCTTCCTGTCTGAAACAAGAGGCGGGCTTCGCTGCTTCAGAACTGCCCCATCTCGGCCTGCACCTTCTCCAGAAACGCCACCCGCTGTTCCTGTGTGACATTGTTCATGTCATAGAGCGCCAGATATTTCGGCCTGGTCTGGAAGGTAACCCAGCCCCAGCGCATGGCGATGCGGCGCGGCGGGTCGCCCATCAGGAATGTGCGCCAACGGTCGCCGCCATAAGTGGTGACGAAGGCCGCCTTCTTGATATTGCCCAATCCCGGCTTGAGCCTGCCCCGATCATTGCCTCCTTCCATGGTGAAAGAGACACCGGGCAAGAAGATGCGGTCGAAATAGCCCTTGAGAATGGCCGGGTAGCCGTAGTTCCAGACCGGATGAACAAAAACCAGGGCGTCAGCCGCCTTCAGCCGTTCGACATAGGGCTTTGTCAAAGGGGTCAGGTTCTCGGGAATGTCGTGATAGCCCAGGCGCTCTTCACGGCTTAGGACGGCCGGGAAGTCCTCCTCATAGAGATTGAGCGGATCGACCACATGCCCGGCTTGTTGCAGGCTCTCGACGGTGGTGTTGAACAGGGCCCGGTTGAAACTCGTTTCAACCGGATGGGCGTGGATGACGTGGACCCGCATCAGGCACTCTGCCGGACTGTGTTGAGACCGTCGAACAGCCACACCTTGCCGGCATTGAAATCGAAGTCCGGATTCTCCCACGCGACCATCTTGCCTGGGTTGAGGATGCCCTTGGGGTCGGCCTCGCGCTTGAAGTCGAGCTGCTTCTGGTCAGTCCGCTTCATGCCGCCTTCCTCAAGCGTATAACGGTGCGGATTAAAGACATTGCAGCCATTGTCCTCATGGATGCGGATGATCTCTTCGAGCCGCTCTTCAGTTGTATAGCGAACCAGCGGCAGGCCGGCGAAGGTCACCTCCCCATCCTGGCGGGTGATTTCAATATGCATGGGCAGTTCGTCGCCCAGCAATTCGTAGATTTTCCGGACATGCTCGATGCTTGGATAGCGCGTCTGGAGATAGGTGATGCTGTTGTCGACCTTGAGTGCGCGCAGCGTCGTATGGTTCCAGGCCAGCTCATAGACCGGAGGCAGGCGACGCTTTTCTTCGTCACTCGCCTGGTCGGCCCGGTAGACCAGATCACCCTTGTGGTGGGCGACAAACAGCTCCATCGCGTCGACCGAAACTGGGGCCACCATCAAGAGGACAACCGACTGGCTGTCCTTGAGATAGGGCTTGTGCCGGTTGAAATAGGCCTCCGGGATCGGCGCTGCGCAGGGCGCGACCTCCTTGACCAGCAAACCATCCTGCAGCGCAACGGCCTGTGCAAAGGCGGCCGCATCCATGAACTCGTCGAACCCAACTATCATGTCGACCCAGTCATAAGCGGGTGCCAAGGGCATTTCGGCTTCCACGATTATGCCATTGGTGCCATAGGCATGGGCCACCTTGAGGATGTCCTCGCCCTTGAGATCGAGCTCGCGCGGCTCGGCCTCGCAGGTGACGATCTTGAGACCCAATATGCTGCCCAGATTGCGCAGCCCGCCCCAACGGACTGAGCCGACGCCACCTGAGCCCCCGGCAATGAAGCCGCCCAGCGAGGCCATGCGGTAGGTCGAGGGGTGAAAGCGCAATTCCCCGCCTACGGCCGCTTTTGTTTCATGGTCCATGGCCTCGAGCACGGCGCCAGCCTGGGCCCGCACGCGATCGGGCTTGATCTCGAGCACCTTGTCCATATTCATCAAATTGAGCATGGCGCCGCCGGACAGTGGCATGGCCTGGCCGTAATTGCCTGTGCCGGCCCCGCGCGGGGTGATGGCCACCCCGTGCTTGTAGGCGGCGCGAAGTGTGGTCTTGACCTCTTCAGTAGAGCGCGGCGAGACCACCACTTCGGCAGTGACATGGTCGAGCTTGGCCTTGAGGACCGGCGAATACCAATAGTGGTCGCGGCTACGCTGCTGCACGATGCGCGGATTGTCTTCCTGCGGGATATCACCCAGTTCGGCGCGGAATTCTGCAATGCTCATGATGGTCCCATCAGGTCGTCAAGTTCACGGTAGTCGGGCAGGGTGGTATCGATTGCCTTGCCAGCTCGGATCACGATGCGGTCGGCCTGCGGGCGTGACATCAGTTCAGTCCAGTTGCGGCCCTTGAACAGCACCAGATCCGCCGAAGCGCCGGCCTTGAGTTCGCCGGTGAAAGCAAATCGGGCGATAGCGGCCGGATCGGCCGAAACCGCGCGCGTCCAGGCCAAGGCGTCGGCCTGCGGATGATCGAAATGCAGGATCCGCGCGCCCTCGCGCAGCACCTCGAAGCCGTCCAGGTCGCCATAGGCATAGAAGGGGTCACGGGTGTTGTCCGAGGCAATTGCCACAGGGACGCCTGCGGCCTTCAACTCGTTCAGCAAGGTCACGCCGCGCCAGCGGGGCGTGCGCACGCCGGACGCATTGTCCCGGTCCTGCAGGTACATATTGCACATGGGCAGTGAGACCACCGCAATGCCGGCCCGGGCGACCTTATCGATCACGCGCCTTGCCGTGTCCGCGTCCTGCACCGCCAGCGAGCAGCAGTGCCCGGCAACAACCGAGCCGGAAAAGCCGGCTTCGATGACCGCATCGGCAAGGCATTCGAGTGCATTGGCCGCCGGGTCTGGAGACTCGTCTGTGTGCAGGTCGATATCGAGCCCGAGTTCGCCTGCAACCCCGACCAGGCGTCGCATGATTCTTGGGTTTTCCGGGTGCACAGCCGTCGATCCGCCCAGAATGCCGCCGGCGGCCTTGGTACGGGTCGCCACAGCACGGAGCGCAGAATCATCAAGTATGGTGTCGGGTCCCATCAGGCCCGCTGCCTGCAATTCGATCCGCCCGGCCCAGCGCTCGCGCATGGCCTCGAACACGTCCCAGCTTATTTCATGCTGGGGCGGCGCCATGTCGAGATGCGTGCGAATGGCAGCGGTGCCGTGGGCATAGGCGCAGCGCAATGAGAAATCCATGCGCCGCTCAACGTCGTCGGACGCCCAGTTCGCCTCGCGGTCTTCCAGCACAGCCCGCAAGGCCCCGATCCAGGTGCCGTCCGGGTTCTGCTTGCGTGGCCAGATGTGACCCTTGTCGAGATGCGTGTGCAGATCCAAAAAGGCGGGGAGGACGATGTCGTCGCGCAGGTCGACCCGCTGGGGCAAGGCGGCCGAACCAGCCGATCCAATGGTGGCAATGGCGCCATCGGCAATGGTGATATCCACGCTTTGCAGCGCGCCGGACTTCGGGTCGCCGATAAGCGCTTCAGGCACACTGGCATTGGCCAGCACATAATGGCCATTGGCGGGTATAGTGAGGGGCATCCTCAGTTCTCCCGCTTCATGGCGCTTTCGTGCCAGCGATGCAGCAATAGCCAGGCGATCAGCGAGGTCGCCGCAAAGATCGCCACGCCGGTGACCATCAACAGGATCAGCGCCGCATAAAGGCGCGGATAGTTGAGCCGATACCCTGACTCAAGCAGGCGGAAGGCGAGGCCCGCACCCTTGCCTGCCGAACCGGCCGCAAACTCGGCCACCACGGCCGCGATCAGTGACAGCCCACCGCCAATGCGCAGGCCCGCCGCGAAGTAGGGCAGGGAGGCCGGCAACTTGAGATAGAGCAGGGTCTGCCAGCGATTGGCGCCATAAAGCTCGAAGAGATTGAGCAGATTGTGGTCGACGCTCTTGAGTCCCGCCACCATGTTGGAGAGGATCGGGAAAAAGGCGACGACAAAGGCGCAGGTCAGCAAAGCCGATTGCGTGTCGGGCATGTAAATGATGAGCAGCGGCGCGATGGCGATCATCGGCGTCACCTGCAGGATAACGGCGAAGGGGAAGATCGCCAGTTCAATCCACTTGCTCTGAACCAGAATAATGGCAAGCCCGACGCCTCCGACCAGCGCGATGCCGAGTGCCAGGAAGGTGATGCGCAGCGTCACCAGAAGTGACGGGGAGAGCGTGCCCCAGTCGGTATAGAGCGCGGCGATCACATCGCCCGGCGCCGGCATGATATAGCGCGGCACCTCGTTGACCGTGATGTGCAACTGCCACAGCCCGATGGCCAGGGCCACCATGATGAACGGAATGACGATGCGCAGGATTTTTTCGACCGTACCGGTGCGCGCCACTGCGATGGCGACGGCGCTGTCAGTGCCGGCTTCGGACATATTCGAGGTCTGGACGGCGTCGGTCATTGTCCCTGCGCTCCCAGCATAATGGCTTCCTGAAGGGCGCGGGACACCCGGTCGGTGGTCGCGCGATATTCCTCTGAGGTGCGATAGTTGGCGTCGCGCTCGCCCGTGGTCTCAATGGCGAGGTCGGCGCAGACCTGGCCCGGCCGGGCGCGCATGACGACGATCCGGTTGGAAAGGAAGGCGCTTTCGAACACCGAATGGGTCACGAAGATCACCGTGATGCCGGTCTCGCGCCAAAGACGAAGGACGTCGTCATTGAGCTTTTGCCGGGTGATTTCGTCCAGCGCAGCGAAGGGCTCATCCATCAGTAGCAGGCGCGGCTTGGTGACCAATGCCCTTGCAATGGATACGCGCATCTTCATGCCGCCCGACAGCTCGCGCGGATAGGATTTCTCGAAATCGGACAGGCCAACCGAGGCTAGGGCTTCCATGATGCGGGGCCGGGCGCCCGACTTGCTCATGCCATTCAGGCGCAGTGGCAGATAGACATTGTCAAACACGCTCGCCCAGGGCATCAGCGTCGGCTCCTGGAAGACGAAGCCGACATCGCCCTCGGGCAGACCCTTGGCGTTGATGCGCGAACTGGGCCAGTCGATAGAGCCCGATGAGGCAGCACCCAGCCCGGCGATGATGCGCAAGGCGGTGGACTTGCCACAGCCCGACGGGCCGAGAAGGCTGAGGAACTCTCCGCGCCGCACGTCGAGGCTCATGTCCTTGAGGGCCAGCGTGCCGTTGGAGAATAGCTTGCTCACATTGCGCATCGACACAACGGTGCGCTCGGGAGCGGTTTCGGCCGTGTTGGGGGCCGCTTCGAGAATATCAGTCAAAATACAAAACCCGGTCTAGGGTCAAAGCGGCGCGGGCAGGATTGCCCGCACCGGTCGTGGGCGTTGGTTACATCAGGTCCATGCCGAGGCCCTGACAGACAAATTCGGTGGTGTAGGCCGTGGTGATGTCGAGGCCAGCCTCATAGACACCCACTTCCACCATCTTGTCGTAGAACTCAGCCCAGCGCGCGTCGGTCATGCAGCCAATGCCCTGGGTCTCGGCATCACCGGAAACAACGATACCGTACTCCTTCATCTTAGCGATGCCATAGGCAATCTGGTCGTCGGTCATTTCCGGATTGTCGGCCTTGATCAGCTCATTGGCCGCGGCGTTGTCGCCGTAAAGGTAGTTGTACCAGCCAATGATCGAGGCCTCGACAAAGCGCTTGGCAATGTCGGGGTTCTCGTCCACCCAGGGCTTCATCGCCTCAATCGTGGTGGAGTAGGGGGTGTAGCCCTGGTCGGCCAGCAGCCAGACATCGGGCGCAAAGCCGGCCTCGCGCTCAATGGAGAGCGGTTCGGAGGTCAGATAGCCTTGCTGGATCGCCATGTCGTCGGCGAGGAAGGAGGCCGGGTTAAACTGATAGGGCTCGTATTTTTCTTCGACAAATTCGGGCCATTCGGTCTTCATCCAGGAGAAGTACGAGGTGAAGCCGTCCGCACCCAGGATGTATTTCGAGGCCCCGGCCAACGCCGGGAAACTCTCGAACTTGCCCGGATGCGACATCAGGATCTGCGGATCCTTCTGGAAGATCGCCGCCAGCGTAATTGTGGGGATCTCTTCCTTTACGGCGTTGATCGCGCCCGATGCGCCGCCCATGTAGAACTGCACCCCACCGCTCACAAGCATCGGCCGGCCTGGTGACTGTGGCCCGCCCTGCATGACCGTCACGTCGAGTCCGTATTCCTCATAGGTCCCATCGGCGATGGCCTGGTAGTAGCCACCATGTTCGGCCTGGGCGAGCCAGTTGGTTGCGAAGATGACGGCGTCGAGTTCCTGCGCCGCCGCCGGGCTGCTGGCCAGCGCCAGCGCGGCCAGAAGAATGGTCTTGGTCGAAATCTGCATCATGCGCTCCCTGTGCCGCGATCCCTCGCCGCGGCTTGTTGCTCTGACGGCTGGGGCCGCCCTTGTTGTACCTTTCGACATGCAACCGCATCTGTGAAGCTAAAAAATAGGCAAAATGAAAGAATGCCTGCCATGCATGCAGTGGGTGGCTGTTGGGCTGGCCAGGGGGCGCGTCCATCTCTAGCATTCGCATCAAAATTGATGAGTGTGCATGTTCACCCCCCTTACCCCGACGACCATCCATCCGCCCTTCGCCCCGTATAGCCACGGCGTAGTTGTGCCCGAGGGGCAAAAGCTCGTATTCTGCTCGGGGCAGCTAGGCATTGACGCCGTCGGAACGATCCCATCGGACTGTACGGGGCAGACAAGGCTCTGCTTCGACAACATCGCCGCTATTCTCGCCGAGGCGGGGTTGAAGCTGGCCGATATCGTGCGGATCAACGCCTACGTCACGGGCCGCGAGCACCTGGCGGACTATATGGCGGTGCGCAATGCGCTGTTCGCCGAACCCTATCCGGCCTCGACCCTGATGATCGTTTCTGGCTTTGCCCGGCCCGATTTCGTGGTCGAGATTGAAGCCATCGCTGCCGGCCCCGCCTGAGGAAAAAGACCATGAGAAAAATCTGGTGGACCGACTTCGCTGCCCGCGAATTCGACAATCTCGACCCGGACAAGACCATCGCCATCCTGCCCATCGCGGCGATTGAGCAGCACGGTCCGCATTTGCCGGTAGGCACCGACACCATCATCAACCAATCGATGATGAACCTGCTGGCCGAGCGCGCGCCGGGCGATCTCGATATCCGCATCCTGCCCGTGCAGGCCGTGGGCAAGTCCAACGAGCATATCTGGGCCAAGGGCACGATCACCCACAAGGCCACCAATCTGATCGACGCATGGACCCAGATCGGGCTGGAGGTCGCGCGGGCAGGGGTGAAGAAGATCGTCTTCGTCAATTCCCATGGTGGCAATGAAGAGATCATGGGAATCGTCGCGCGTGAACTGCGCGTCGCGGCCGGCATGCTGGCCGTCAAAAGCGGTTGGCGCTTCGGTGCACCAGAAGGCGTTCTGAGCGATCTGGAACGGCGTCACGGTATTCATGGCGGCGACGCAGAAACCTCGCTGATCCTGCATTTCCGCCCCGACCTGGTCGATATGGACCGGGCCGAGAACTTCCCCTCCATCGCCGCGCGGGACGAGCAGGCGTTCAAGTATCTCCGGCCCACCGGGGCCTTCGGGCATGTCTATGCCTGGATTGCCTCGGACATCAATCCATCTGGCGCGGTTGGTGAAGCGGCCTTGGCGAGCGCCGAAAAGGGGCGGCTTATGGCCGAGCGCAATGTTGCAGGCATGATCGAGGTGCTGCGCGAAGTCGAGCGCATGCCCCTGCCGGGGTCGGAGCGCTGGCAGCTTGCCTAGACGAGCTTGCCGTCCGCGATGATGGCGCGGACCTCGTCCTCGACCGAGTCCAGAATGCCATTGATGGCGGCCACCGCCAGATCGGCATTCTCGGCGACGATGGCGTCGGCCAGGTCACGGTGCAATGGAAAGGAATCGAGGCCAAAGGCGTCGCGATTGAAGGGCGAGATCTCCCCGCGCTCCAGCGCATGGTCCAGATTGACCAGTATCTGTCCATACATCGGATTGCCCGACGCGTCGTAGATGGCGTTGTGAAAGGCGTGGTCCGCCTTGCGCCACGGGCGTCCGGAATTGACGTCGGCCAGCAGCACGTCACAGAGCCGCGCAATCTCTGCGCGTTGCCTGGCTGTGGCGTGCTGCGTGGCCTTTCGCACCACATCGTTTTCCAGCGTGCGGCGGATTTCGAGCAGCCGTAGCAGGGCCTCGCCTTCCAGCCGCACCATGGTCGGGACCAGACCACGCGAGGTTTGCACGCGCGCGGCCAGGTAGGTGCCATCACCGCGCCGGCGCCGGATGATCCCCAGGCCTTCCCAGCGATTGAGCGCTTCGCGAATGGTCGATCGGCCAACACCCAGCGAGGCCGCCAGCGAAACCTCGGGCGGCAGTCGGTCGCCGATCTTGAGGCCGGCGCGCTCGACCATTTCGGCGAGCGCGTCCAGCACCGCCACATTGCGTGTGCGGTTTTCAAGCGGTTCCAGATAACTCAGGGCGGCTTCCCGACTCATGGGGCCCATTCCTCCAGGTGCGGCGGACCTTTATTGGCCACTCACACCACATATTGGCGCATTTGTCAGCCTTGCGCTGCCAAGGGCGCCTGCTTGAGATCAAGCAATTCGGTGAGTGCCTCGATCAGCCGGTCCATTTGCGGGCGCGAATTATAGCCCTGCACCGACAGGCGCACGATGCAGGTGTCCTGCCATTTGAAGACAGGGATCTCGATCCCGTACTTTTCGAACAGCGTCGTGTGAACCGCGAGCGTGTCGCATTCCGGAATGGGCATGGCGACCATTTGTGGGGCGCAGAACGCCGCACTGCCCAGAGGCGCAAGACCAGTCAATTCGCCGAGCCGTCGTGCCGTGTCCTGCGCCAGGGCATGGCAATGCTCGGCAATGGCCCACCAGTCATTCTCCTTGCGGAAGGCTATGGCGGCCGGAACGGTCAGCCAGGGCGCGGGGTCGCGCGTGCCCCTTATTTCAATTTCGTCGATATAGGGAGAATTGCCGAAGGCGCCCTTGGCCCCTGGCGCCTTGGAATCCTTGGTCCAGCCATGGCTGATGACCAGCGGGTTGAGCAGGCCCTGCATCTCGCGGCGCGTATGGAGGAAGGCCGATCCCTTGGGGGTCATCATCCATTTGTGGCAATTGCCCGCATAGAAGTCAGCCCCGATCGCATCGAGGTTGAGCTTGATATGGCCCGGTGTATGGGCGCCATCAATCACCGACCAGATGCCACGCCTGCGCGCCTCGACAATAGCGTTCTCGATCGGGAACAAGAGGGCTGTGGGCGATGTGATGTGGCTGAGAAACAGCACCTTCGTCCGTTCGGTCATGCCATCAATGATGGTCTGGGTGAACGCAGTCTCGCTGACCAAAGGCATGGGGACCTTGACCACGACGATCTCGGCGCCGGTCTTGCGGCAGACATAGGCCCAGGTCTTTTCCAGCGCCGAGTATTCATGGTCGGTGGTGAGGATCTGGTCGCCGGGTTTGAGATCAAGCGACTGGGCGACGATGTTCAGGCCATTGGTGGCATTGGGCACGCCGACAATGTCATCGGCATCGCATCCCAGCTCGGCCGCCAGGGCCTCACGGGGCACGCGCAGCAGATCGTGCAGGCGACGGCCCAGGAACTCTACCGGCTCCTGCTCCAGTTCGAGTTGCCAGCCCTGATAGGTCTCGAAGACCGGGCGCGGGCAGGCGCCGAAAGAACCGTGATTGAGGAAGGTGACATCCTCACGGAGGAGGAAGTGCCGGGCGAGATTGTCGGACACGGTTCAGCGGCCTTTCAGGGTGGGATCGAGGGCATCGCGCAATCCATCGCCAAACAGCGAGGTGGCAAGCACGGTGATGGCCAGCGCTGCCGTGGGGAACACGGCCAGGTGCCAGTAGTAGAACATGAAATTGATGCCCTCATTGATCATCTGACCCCAGGTGGCGGTGGGCGGAGGCACGCCGATGCCGAGGAAGCTGAGCGAGGCTTCGAGCATCATGGCCAGCGGGATGGCCAGCACGAAACCGACAATGATCGGGCTGATCGAATTGGGAATGAGATGGCGGCGGATGATGTACCAGGGCGAGGCACCCAAGGCCTGTGCTGCCCGAACGAATTCCTTTTCCCGGAAGGCCTTCACCTGGGCGCGGACCAGCAGGCACACCTGCACCCAGCCGAACAGCGCCGCAATCGCGACAATCGACATGTAGCCACCGCGAATAAGCGTGCCCAGCAGCATGGCCGCCAGGAGCGGCGGCACCACCGAGAACAACTCGATGATGCGCATGATGATCCAGTCGGTCCGGCCGCCGAAATATCCGGCCAGGGCCCCCAGTGGAATACCGATCAGCACCGAGAAGCCAGCAGCAATGAAGCCGATGGAGAGCGAGACGCGGGCCCCATAAACGATGCGCGTATAGAAGTCGCGGCCCAGATTATCCACGCCGAACCAATGCTCGGCCGAAGGGAAGGCCAGCGATTGGGTGAGGAACAATTGCGCCTCGGGCGGCACCGGGGTGATCAGCGGCGCAAAGATTGCCATCAGGATCAGGATGCTCATCACGATGCCGCCGGCGACGGCCGCCTTGTTGGACAGGAAGCGCTGCCAGGCGAACCACAGTGGGCTGCGCTGGCGGGGCGGGGCGGCTTCGACGGCGGGCGGAACGATGGTGTCGGTCATTCTGCGCCTCCCACGCGGATACGCGGATTGATCAGCGCATAGACGATGTCTGAGAGAAGATAGGCGATGCAGTACATGAAGGTGATCATCAGCATCAGCGCCATTTCCAGCGGATAGTCGCGCGTCTCGATGGAGGAGACGAAGTAAGCGCCCAGGCCCGGCACGCGGAACATGGCCTCGACAAAGATCGAGCCGGTGGCGGTGCCGATGAACATGGGGAGGAACACGGTGACCAGCGGAATGGCCGAATTGCGCAGCACATGCTGGAAGACGATACGGCGCTCGCTAAGCCCCTTGGCGCGCAGCACGGTAACGAAGGGCCGGCTCATGGTGTCGAGCATGGCCGAGCGCGTGTAGCGGGCATAGGTGGCAACGGGGATCGCCGCATAGGCGATGATCGGCAGGATCCACCGCTCCGGATTGGGCCAGCCGCTGGCGGGCAGCCATTTGAGCCAGACCGCGAACACAAGGATCAGCAGCATCGAGGTGACGAACACTGGAATGGTGAGGCCGATCGTGGCGACCGCCGAGGCCAGATAGTCGATCCAGCTATTGCGGTTGAGCGCGGCCGCCATGCCCAGCAGGATACCAAGTGGGGCACCGATGAGCACGCCGAGCCCACCCAGCACAAGGCTCGGCACCCAGGCGCGGGAGAGGAGCTGCAGCACGCTCTCGCCGGGGCTTTGATAAGGCACGCCGAAATCAAAATGCAGCACGCCCCACATATATTTGAGGTACTGGACGTATAGCGGCTGATCGAGCCCGAGCTGGGCCATCAGCTTGGCGCGCACGGCTTCGGAAACCGGCATGTCATTGGCGTCGAAGGGGCCGCCGGGCACGGCATGCATCATCAGGAAGATAATCAGCGACACTGCGATGAAGGTGAAGGCAACCGAAACGAGGCGGCGCAGGATATAGCCGAGCATCAGACCCTCTCCCTCAATTGGTCACATAGGCCTCGACCCGGTGGTCTGGGGCGATGGCAACAAGTTGCGGGTCGCTGTGCGGGGCAATGCCCGCCTGCAGCGTGGTCAGGCGTGGTGTCTGGGCGGCGATCTGCTCGGCAGTCAGGAATGTGCGCTCGCGCTTGTTCTTGGGATTGGTTGCCGGAACCGCATCAAGCAGCGCGCGGGTATAGGGGTGCTGCGGGTCCGAGAAGATGCGTTCGGTCGGTGCTTCCTCGACCACACGGCCGCGATACATCACCACGACACTGTCGGTCAGGGACTTCACCGTCGACAGGTCATGGCTGATGAACAGGATCGAGAGGCCCATCTCCGCTTGCAACTTCTTCAAGAGCCCGATGATCTGCGCCTTGACGGTGACGTCGAGCGCCGAGGTCGGCTCGTCAGCAACCAGCACATCGGGCTCGAGCACCAGCGCCCGGGCAATCGCGACGCGCTGCCGCTGGCCACCCGAAAGCTCGTGCGGGTAGCGATTGGCGTAAGTGCGGTCGAGGCCGACGCGTTCCAGCCAGTCCAGCGCCGTCTCTTCCTGCTCCCTGGCACTGCCAATGCCATGAATATGCAGTGGCTCGGCAATGGTCTGGGTCAGCGTCATCATTGGATCAAGCGCCGAATAGCTGTCCTGGAAAACGACCTGCATCTTCTTGCGCCAGGGCTTCAGGGCCTCAGGCGATAGGGCGGAAATGTCCTGCCCATCCACCAGGATCTGGCCGCGGCTCACATCGGTCAGCCGCATGGCCATCATGCCGGTCGTGGTCTTGCCCGAGCCACTCTCACCCACAATGGCGACAATGCGGTTCTTGGGTAGGGCGATATTGACCTCGCGCACGGCGTGGAAGTCGGAATAGTCGGTGAACAGCCCGCGCCGGCGGCGGATACGGTAGGCCTTGGCCAGGCCCTTGAGCTCAAGCGCCGGGGTTTTGTTGTCGCTGCCGCGCGAGGGCTCGAAACTGGCATGTAGGCTCGCCAGGAGCTCCTTGGTATAGGCGTGCTGCGGCGCATCGAAGATCTGCTGCACCGGCCCTTGTTCCATGACCTCGCCGCGATACATCACCAGCACGCGGTCGACCGTTTCGGCAATCACGCCCAGGTCATGGGTAATCATGATCAGCGCCATGCCGAATTCGGCCTGCACCTTCTTGATGAGTTGCAGGATCTGCGCCTGGATGGTGACGTCGAGCGCAGTGGTCGGCTCGTCGGCAATCAGCACTTTGGGCCGGCAGGAGAGGGCCATGGCGATCATAGCGCGCTGCAGCATGCCCCCGGAGAGCTGGTGCGGAAAATAGTTGAGAACGTCGCTGGCGTTCTTGATCTCGACGCGCAGCAGCAGGTCTTCGGCTTCCTTGAGCGCATCGCGTCTGGACACATTGCGATGGGACTGGATGGTCTCGGCGATCTGGTGCCCGATGGTAAAGACCGGATCGAACGCCGTCATCGGGTCCTGAAAGATCATGGCAGCAGAGCGGCCGCGCAGCCGGGCGAGATCCTCCTTGCGCGCCTTGCGCACATCAATGCCATCAAGTTCGAGCTTTGTGGCGCTGACTTCAGCCGTTGCCGGCAACAGTCGGAGCAGGGCACTGCAGCTCACCGACTTGCCCGATCCGCTCTCCCCCACAATGCCGAGGCTCTCCCCTTCATTAACCGAAAAGCTGATGCCGCGTACCGCGTCGATGGTTCCGCCATATTGGCGAAAGCTGACCTTGAGATCCGCGATTTCTACCAAAGCCATGTGCTGGTCCCCGAAACTGATGGCGCCTCCCGACTGGGAATGCCCGGGAGGCGCCTGTTGGAACGCTGGGTTACTTCGTCAGGTGGGTGAAGAAGTAGTGGCCAAGGCGATCCAGTGGGGTGAAGCCCAGCGAATTGGGCTCGGTAGCCTCTCCGCCCAGCTCGCTGGAGATGATGGCTGTAGTGATCGGATGCACCAGTGGAACGATCAGCCCCTGATCGATCATCACCTGTTCAGCCTGGGCATAGAGCGCGTAGCGGGTATCCCAATCGCTTTCCGAATCCGCTTCGGCGACAAGGGCATCATATTCGGGCACGAAATAGTTGTGGCGCCCGCCATTGTAGAAGATGCCGTAGAAGTTTGACGGATCGAGATAGTCGTACTCATACGGCGCAATGAAGATGTTGTTCGTCGCGCCGCGCAGGCCATCCATCCAGTCCGCGCCGGGAAGCTGGCGGATATTGACGGTGATCCCCAGATGCTCGCCGAGCTCGGCCTGAAGATATTGCGCCATGGCCGGCACAATGGCGCCGTTGTAGCCGCCTTCCTCGCGGATCCAGATTTCGATCTCCGGGAAGCCTTCGCCGTTCGGATAGCCTGCATCGGCAAGGAACTGCTGGGCTTTTTCGGGGTCGAAGGTGGCCTGGGCCACGACATCGGGATTGTAGCCAGGATAGCCGGGCGGCAGGATCGAGCCCGCCGGAATGGCAATGTCCCGCAGAACCGTTGAGGTCAGCTCTTCGCGGTCGATGGCATAGTAGAAGGCACGGCGCACATCGACATTATTGAACGGCTCGGATTCCAGATCATAGGAGAGGTAGGAGGTAGCAAACACCGCGTTGCGGCGGATGCCATCGGGGTCCGCCGACATGGCCACCGGAACCTGCCCCGTGTTGAGGAAGGAATAGTCCGCGTCACCGGCCAGGAAGGCCGGCAGCCCGACCTCGGGCGCGCCCAGCGTCGGGTCGACTTCGAGGCGGTCGATCTGCGCCTGCCAGGGACCGGTATAGGTATCGGACTTGGTGAAGACGACCGCATTGTTCGACTTCTCCCAGCTCTCGATTTCGAACGGACCGGAGGACACGATGGTGTCGACATTGAGCGCCCAGTCGTCGCCCAGCTCATCCACCTTGTGCTTGGGAACGGGGTACCAGAGGCTGGTCACCGAGGGTAGATACGGCTTGGGCGCTACGGTCGTGACTTCAATGGTCAGGTCATCGACAGCGACCAGACCAAGGGTGGACACGTCGGCGGTGCCTTCGGTGACTTCCTTCCAGCCCTTGATGCCGCCGGCAAAGTCCCAATACCAGGCAAAGTCATAGCCGGTTGTCGCGGCGCGCTGCAGGGCAAAGACATAGTCTTCGGCCGTGAGCGGTTCGCCATCGGACCAGACCAGGCCTTCGCGCAGCTTGAACGTCCAGGTGAGACCATCTTCCGACTGGCTCCAGCTTTCCGCCGCCATCGGAGTGAGTTCGAATTCCTTGTCGAAGGTCGCGATCGGCACCTGCAGCAATTCGGCAAAGGTCGCGCGGTCATAGACCGTCTTCATATAGTCCATATAGGTGCCAGAGGTGGACTGGCCGGGCGCCGAAATGGTCGACTGCGCCATCGCTGGCAGTGTCAATGCGGTGGCGACGGCCAGCGCAGCGACAAGTTTCCGTGTGATATGCATGAGCTCCCTCCTTGTTGCAGAGCAGTAGGCGTTCCCTGATGCGCCAGGCCCTTCCCCTCGGGTCTGGTCACTTAGCTTTGGCGCGGCTGGTGCCGCGGTCCGGCAGATCGTTCCCAAATCTGCCATATGACATATGTCTGACAAATCATTCTGGACTTGGCAAGTCCGGCAGTTCTCCTTTTCCCGTTCAACGTTCGGATTGTGTCGGGCGTCTGCTTAGCGCCCGAAAACCTGCCGGCAGGCGGCTTCGATCGTCTCGGCGCCGATGCCGAAATGGCGGTAGAGGTCCGAAACCGTGCCGGTCTGGCCAAAATGCTCGACGCCGAGCGCCATGGTGCGATGGCCCAGCACGCTGCCGAGCCAGCCCAGTGTCGCCGGGTGAGCGTCAATGGCCGTCACCAACCCGGCGCGGTGCGGAACGTCTTTCAGCAGGGCCTCAATATGGCTGGTGGTCTCGAAGTCACCATGCAGCCCAGCGCGCTGGGCAGCCTGTCAGCCGGCATTGAGCCTGTCCGCAGAGGTCACGGCCAGCACGGCGACATTGCGCCGGTCACCACCGATACGGGCTGCCGCCGCAATGGCTTCGCTGGCCAGAACCCCCTGATAGGCAATGACCGCCTCGCATTGCGGTGTTGGTGGTTGCAGCCAATAGGCGCCACGAATGATGTCATCGGCCAGTGGTGGCGCCATCTCGCGCGGCACCTGCTCCAGCGTGCGGGTGGAGAGGCGCAGATAGACCGAGCCGCCGGTGACATCGCGCGGCCAGTCTGCCAGGTCGGGCCTGGCATCGCCCGTGCGCTGCATATAGTCAAACGCCCAGTCGATAATGACCGACAACTCGTCGGCAAAAGCCGGTTCGAAGCTGGCCAGTCCGTCCTGCGACATGCCAATCAGCGGCGAGGCGATGGATTGGTGCGCGCCTCCTTCGCCGGCCAGGGATACGCCCGATGGGGTGCCCACCAGCAGGAAACGTGCGTCCTGGTAGCAGGCATAGTTGAGGGCATCCAACCCCCGCGAGATGAACGGATCGTAGAGGGTGCCAATGGGCAACAGGCGTTCGCCGAACAGCGAATGGCTGAGCCCCGCTGCTCCGAGCATCAGGAACAGGTTCATCTCCGCAATGCCCAGTTCCATATGCTGCCCGTCAGGGGTGAACCGCCACTTCTGGGTCGATGGGATCGCCTCCTTCTGGAACAGGTCGGCCGTCTCCTTGCGGGCGAACAAATTGCGCCGGTTGACCCAGCTCCCCAGGCCTGTCGAAACCGTCACGTCCGGCGAAGTCGACACGATCCGTCGCGCCATTTCGCTGTCTGTCTTGGCGATGGCGTCGAGAATGCGTCCAAATGCGGCCTGGGTTGAGGTGGCGCCCGTGCCGATGAACTGCGGGCCGCTGGTGGGCACTGCCGGAGCGGTCAGGCGCCTGGGCTTGGCTGTGTTGAAGGGGACAGTCCGCACAAATTCGGCCAGGGCGTCAGCGTGATCGAGCCCTTCGAACACATCCCATTCATGTCCGTTTCGGATATTGTGGGCAGCGCGCAATTGCTCGATCTGGGCCGAGGTCATCTGTCCGGCATGATTGTCCTTGTGCCCGGCCAGCGGCGTACCCCAGCCCTTGACCGTGTAATTGATGAAAACGGTCGGCTCGTCCGTGCCGGCGTTCTCGAACTGGTCGAGCAGGCTCTCTACGCAATGCCCGCCCAGATTGGCCATTAGCGCCGCCAGGTCCTCATCGCTGCGGCGCTCGAGCAGGGCAGAAACATCACCCTGGTCGCCGATCTCGTCGGTGAGGCGTTCCCGCCAGGCCGCACCGCCCCGGAACATCAGTGCCGAATAGAGGTCGTTGGGACAGGCGTCGATCCAGGCCTTGAGACGCTCGCCACCGGGTTCGGCGAAGGCGGCGCGCTGCAGGGCGCCATATTTGAGGGTGACTACCCTCCAGCCAAATGCCTTGAAGATCGCTTCGATGCGGTCGTACAACCCTTCGCGGACCACGCCATCCAGGCTCTGGCGGTTATAGTCGATGATCCACCAGCAATTGCGCAAGCCATGCTTCCAGCCTTCGAGCAGGCATTCATAGATATTGCCCTCGTCGAGCTCGGCATCGCCGGCCAGCGCAATCATGCGCCCCTCGGGCCGCGCCTTGCCGGCCCAGTCCTTGGCGCGCACATAATCCTGCACCATGGACGCAAAGGCCGTCATCGCCACGCCCAGCCCAACCGAGCCGGTCGAAAAGTCGACGTCTTCGGTATCCTTGGTGCGGGAGGGATAGGATTGGGCGCCGCCAAAAGCGCGAAAATCTATCAGCTTTTGCTGGCTCTGCCGGCCCATCAGATACTGGATGGCATGGAAGATCGGCGCCGCATGTGGTTTGACGGCAAGCCGGTCCTCGGGCTTCAGCACGCCGAAATACAGCGTGGCCAGCATGGCAGCCATCGAGGCGGAGCTGGCCTGGTGGCCGCCAACCTTGACCCCATCGGGATTGGGCCGGATGTGATTGGCGTGATGCACCATCCAGCTTGCCAGCCAGAGAGACTTTTTGGTCAGTGCCTCAATCGCTTCAATGCGCTCGATGCTCTTGCCTGCCATACCGCTCCTCCAATCGATATGTCTGACATTACAACTTGCTCAAAGGTGATTTCCGTCTAATCTGATCGCCAATCTCGCACTCTGAGCAGGATATCGGCAAAATTGGCGCAATCTGAGGCGGAAACCACCAAGTCCGGAATCGACCCTATTGATCGCAAGCTCCTCCGGGCGCTGCAGGAGGATGGTCGCGTGACGGTCCAGGCGCTGGCTGACAAGGTCGGTCTGTCCGCCTCGCCTTGCCTGCGCCGGTTGCGTCAGCTTGAGCGAGACGGTGTCATTTCCGGCTATAGCGCCAATATCGAGCAGAAATCGGTCGGCCTGCCGGTCTCGGTTTTCATTTCCATCAAGCTCGAGCAGCAAAGGGCGCGCAACCTGGATGCCTTCGGCGCTGCGATCAGTCGCTGGCCAGAGGTGATGGAGTGCTATCTGATGACCGGGCAGTTCGATTTCCTGCTCCGCGTCGTCTGCGCCGATCTCGAATCCTATGAGCATTTTCTGCGCGAAAGGCTCACCCAGCTCGATGGCGTGGCACATATCGAGAGTAGTTTTTCGCTTGGAGCAGTGAAGTTCTCGCGGGTCTTGCCGATCTAGTCAGCATGGCTTGACGGAGCCGATTTTCACTTCACTATCGCCGCCAACCTGTGTCAGGGCTAGGCGATGAGCGATTTGAAACCCCCGTCCTTTGTCAGTGCGCAAATGGTGGCTGATCGGGCCGGCGTATCGCGTTCGGCTGTCTCGCGCACCTTTACCGATGGCGCCAGCGTTTCCGAGGCTACGCGGCGCAAGGTGCTCGAGGCGGCCGATGCGCTGGGCTATCACGTCAATCATCTGGCGCGCGGCCTGCGCGAGCGCAGCAATATCGTCTGCCTGGTGGTGGCCGATATGACCACGCCCATCCGCGCCCGCATGGTCGATGTGCTGACGCGCAAGCTGCAGGCTTCGGGCAAGATTACCATGGTGATCAATACCGAGACCGATACCGAAAGCGTCTCTGCTGCGCTGCGCCAGACCCTCAACTACCGGGCCGACGCCACCGTGGTGCTCTCCGGCACCCCGCCCGCGTCGTTGATTGAAACGTGCCTCGCCAATGGTCAGCAGGTGATCCTGATCAACCGCGACGAGCGGCTGCAGGGCTCGAGCAATCTTGGTGTCGACAACGCCATGGCGGGGCGCGAGGCACTCTTCCTGTTGCGCCGGGCCGGGTGTGAGCGCTTGGGGCTGATCACCTCAAACGCGCACACGGCCAGCCTGGTCGAGCGCGAAAAGGTGTTCGTCGCAGCGGCCGCCGCCGAGGGGGTGCAGGTGGTTGTGACTGAGGCCGGGCCGACCAGCTACGAGTCCGGTCAGGAGGCCGCGCGCCGGGTCTTTGGTCGATCCGAAGCGCCAGATGGTGTGTTCTGCGTGACCGATCTGCTGGCTCTGGGTTTCATGGATGTGGCGCGGCAGGATTTCGGCCTCAAGATTCCCGATGATCTCTGCGTCGTCGGGTTTGACGACATCGAGCAGGCAGGCTGGGCATCCTACCAATTGACCACTTTCCGGCAGCCCTTGAACCCCATGGCTGACGAGGTGGTCGACTTGTTGCTGCAGCCGCAACGCGCTGTTTCGGAGCGCCGCATGATCGAGCCGATCCCGGTCTGGCGGCGATCTGTTCGCCCCGGCAAGCACTAGCGGATTGCCTTCTGCAGAGCGCGACGGCGGATCGTTCTGGCCGAGCCTTGAGAGCCCTCGGGCAGCACAAAAATTCGCCGTTTCCTGCCATTCGAGTGACGGCTTGCAACGCGTTCGGTGATATTTTGCACAGGTGTGCAATTCAGTGTTGTCATCAAAGCGTTATGTGACGCGCCTATCTAGGCATCCATCAGAGCGAAAAAATGCACTTGTGTGCAATCGCTATTCGGTGTTGTCTTGTTCTCGCGATGGCGTATCGCGGCAGGTGCAACCCGACTTGAGATTGGGACCGCCTTCCGTCCGTCAACGCGAAGAGGGAGGAGGCCCATGAGGCGGGCGATCCGGTGCCGATCCGGTTCGTCATGTCGGTTCTTGCCGACGCGCCGCCTCCGCATTCGGCATATTAATGCGCGGTGGCCGCCCCGGTCGCCATGATGGGAGAAAAAACATGAAACGTCGTGACTTCATGATTTCCGCTGCGGGTGTTGTGGCCGGTTCGGCCCTTTTGCCCCGCATGTCCTTCGCCGCTGAAGGCGTGATCGACTGGTACACCAGCTCGGACAGCAACATCCTCGACTTCTGGACCAATACGGTCAAGCCGGCTTTCGAAGCCGCCAATCCGGGCGTATCGATCAATCTGGTCGATGCTGGCGATGGCGCAGGCATCATCGCCATTGGCGAGCGCGCCATGGCCGCCAAACAGCAGGGCGCCGATCCGCAGGCCGATTTCTTTGAATCGGGCGATGCGTTGCTGCCTGCCGGCGCCATTGAAGCGGGCATCTACACCAATATCAAGGAAGCTGGCCTGTCCAACTACGACAAGATCAACCCGCTGGCCATCGAGAGCGACTACTCGCTGCCCTATCGCGGGTCTCAGGTCCTGCTCGCCTATGACAGCACCAAGCTCAGCGCTGCCGATGCACCAAAGAACTGGGATGACCTGGTCGCCTGGATCAAGGCCAATCCCGGCCAGTTCGTCTATAACCGTCCCGACAAGGGCGGCTCGGGCGGCAATTTCGTGCGCCGCGCCATCCACCAGGCCAACGGCCTGGATCCTTCGGCCTTTACCGTCGACAACTACACCGAGGAATTCGGCAACGAAGCCCTGACCAAGACCTGGGACATTCTCGCCGATCTCGCCCCCTCGCTCTATGACAACGGCGCCTACTCCTCGGGCAATACCCAGTCGATCCAGCTTCTGGCGCAGGGTGTGGTCACCATGACCCCGGTCTGGTCCGACCAGGTGCTGCAGGCCATCGATCAGGGCGTTCTGCCCGCCGATACGGGTCTGGTGCAGCTTCAGGATCTGGCGCTGGCCGGCGGCTTCACCCGCTCCATCGTCATCGAGAATGGCGTCAACCGCGATGCCTCGCTCAAGCTGGCCGATTTCATCCTGTCCGAAGAAATCCAGAGCGCCATCCTGACCGAACTGGGCGGCTTCCCCGGCGTGAGCTGGGACTATGTCTCGCCCGAGCTGCGCGAGCGTTTTGCCGATATCGTGCCCACCACCATCCCGACCTTCCCCGGCGGGGCCTGGGATGGCGCCATCAATGATGGCTGGTACCGCAACGTCGCTCCCAACGTCGACCGCAACTCGTGACCGACGCGGCTCCGGCGGCACCACGGCCGCTTATCGACAGTAATGACAGCAGGAGGCCACATGGCCTCCTGCTCGTCGCCATTCCGGTTTTCCTGGTCGCCTGGCTGGTGATCTGGCCGATCATCAACGCCATTTTCCGCACCCTGTGGCGCCCGGATGAAACCGGTGCCATCGGCTTCAATCTCGACAGCTATGTCTTCTTCTTTTCCGACCAGTATTCGATCAACAATCTGACGATTACGCTTTGGACGACGCTGATGTGCGCCATCCTGCTGCTGGTGATCTGTCTGCCCATTTCGCTCTACCTGCGCTTCTCGGCCGGGCGGCTGCCTGCCTATGTGCAGGCCATGGCGATCTTTCCCATGTTCGTGCCCTCGATCATCCTGGCCTATGCCTTCATCCGCGTGCTGGGCCCCAATGGCATGGTCGACATCATTCTCAATTCGGTCGGCCTGCCCAAGATCCGCACACCCTATCTCACCCCCTGGGGGCCGGTGATCGGCCTGGTGTGGGACAATATCCCGCTCACCGTGCTGATCCTGCTTTCGGGCCTGGGCAATGTTGCCAACCAGGCGATCGAGGCCGCGCGCGATGTCGGCGCCAATCGCTTCCAGGTGTTCTGGCACATCATTCTGCCCCGCATCTCCAATTCGGTGCTGGTGGCCATATCCTTTGCCGTGTTGGGCATCTTCTCGTCCTTCACGCTGCCCTACCTGCTGGGGCCGGCCTCGCCCGAAATGATGGGTCCGTTCATGAACCGCACTTTCCGCGAGGTGAACGACCCGCTCAATGCGATCACGCAGGCGGTTATCACCTTCTGCTTCTGCATCGCCTTCGGGCTGTTCTATGTGCGCTCGGTCGCACGCAATCAGGGGAAGTAAGATGGAACAGCTTGCTCCCGCCACGCTCGCCACCCGCCGTCCGGCCCTGGTTCGCGCGCCCACCGACTGGACGGGCATTATCTTTGCCGTGGCCCTTTCAGCGGCGGTCATCGTGCCGCTGCTGGTGGTCGGTGTCTGGGCCTTCACCGAGGTCTGGCGCTATCCCAATGTCATCCCGCAGCAATTCGGCCTCCGGTTCTGGAACCAGACCCTGACCCGGGCCGACGTGTGGAGCGCACTGACCCTGAGCCTGCAGCTCTCCACCGTCGTCACGCTGCTTTCGGCGGCCATCTGCCTGCCGGCGGCCTATGCCTTTGCGCGCCTCAGCTTTCCGGGTCGCAATGTATTGTTCTTCTCGTTCCTGGCCGGCCATGCCTTCCCCAAATTCGGGCTGCTGATCGCCATCGCCGCGATCTTCCTGCAACTCAATCTGATCGGCACTTTCTGGGGCGTGGTGCTGATCCAGCTCGTTGGCACGCTGCTGTTCATGATCTGGATTCCTGTTGCCGCTTTCCAGTCGGTGGACCGGCGCATGGAAGAAGCGGCGCGGGATGTGGGGGCCGGGCCCTTCCGGGTGTTCTGGTCGATCACCCTGCCACAGGCCGGACCGACCATTGCCGCTGCCGTGCTGCTCAGCTTCGTTGGCACCTTCTACGAGACCGAAGGCGCCTGGCTGATCGGGGCCCCGGGCATCCGCACCATGCCGGTGCTGATGATCTCCTTCATCAACAATCAGATGGTCATCCAATATGGCGCCGTGCTCTCGGTGATGCTGTGGGTGCCCTCCTTCATCGCTCTCATGTTCGCCCGCCGCGTCATTGGCGGTGGCGCCTTCGCCCGCGGTTTTGGCGGCTAGGGAAACAAGTATGTCCGTTCTGAAAATTACCGACGTCTCCAAGATCTTCGCCGGCCCGACCGTCGCTGTGGACAATTTCTCGCTCGAAGTGGCGAACGGCGAGCTTGTCTGCCTGCTCGGCCCCTCCGGCTCCGGCAAGTCGACCCTGCTGCGCATGGTCGGCGGGTTCGAACGGCCCACCTCGGGCCTGATGACCATCGATGGCGACGACATCACCCATCTTCCGCCCGAGCGCCGGCCGACCGGCATGGTGTTTCAGAGCCATGCGCTCTGGACCCATATGAATGTGTTCAAGAACCTGGCCTTTGGTCTGAAACTGCGCGGCCTGCCGCAGGACCAGATCACCGAGAAGGTCGAAGCCGTGCTCGAACTGGTCGGCTTGGCTGGCTATGGCACACGCGGTGTCAACCAGCTCTCGGGCGGGCAGCAGCAGCGCGTGGCGCTGGCCCGGTCGCTCGTGCTTGAGCCCAAGATTCTCCTGCTCGACGAACCCTTTGCCAGCCTCGACCAGCATTTGCGCGAGCGGCTGCGCGAGGAAGTTCGCGATATCCAGCAGCGCCTCAAGATCACGACCCTGTTCGTTACCCACGGTCAGGACGAGGCGCTCGCCATGGCCGATCGCATTGTCGTCATGCGCGACGGCCGCACCGAGCAGATCGACCGCCCGGATGTGGTCTATCGCGAGCCTCAGACCCCCTTCGTGGCCGGCTTCATCGGCACGATGAACCTGGTTGATGGCGCGGTATCCAATGGCCGGTTCACCCGGGCCGATTTCGGTCTCGACATTCCGATCCCCGATGGCCCGGCCACCCTGGCCATTCGCCCCGAAGCGCTGGACCTGGAAGCGGCCGAAACGGGTGAGGCGCAGGTACACCGGGTGACCGACTACGGCACCCACGGCCTGGTCGATCTCGACCTGGGAGATGGCACCCGTCTCAAAGCCATGGTCGCACATCCCGATCTCTTCAGCGCCGGGCAGAAGGTCAATCTCAAACCCCAGGCCATGGCAGCCTATCGTGACAATGCACGCGTCTATCGGAGCTGAAATGGCCCATCCGCTCCATATCGACCGGAACGGCCACCGCACCTGGCTGAAATGGCACCGCGCCCGCCGCAAGGTCACCGATCCGGTCTTTACCGGCACCCGCATTCTCGAGGGCATGCGCCTGGGGGCCAGCGTGGAAGTGGATCTGGTCATTCATGCCGATCACGGCTGCGCCGTGCTGCACAATTTCGAGCTGGACAAGGAAACGACAGGTACAGGTCTGGTGCGCGAGACCTCGGCCGAAGTGCTGCGCAGCCTGCACCTGCGCGACAATGACGGCGCCATCCTGCCCGACAAGATATTGCGGCTCGAAGATCTGTGCGCCTTGCTGGCCGAGCAGCCGCCTCAGCAAGGGGCGATGCTGCAGCTCGATTTCAAGGAAGAGCTGGCGGCGCTGGATGAGCTGACCATTGCCAATTTCGCCGATAGCGTCGGGCCCGTGGCGGATGCCTTTATCCTCTCGGGCGGCGACATCGGCGCCATCCGAGCATTGTCCAGCGCCGTACCAGCGCTCAAGACGGGGTATGATCCCTGCTATGGCGAATCCCTGGCGCGGCTTCAGGCCACGGGCGATTTCGCCAGTTTCATTGGGGACGCCCTGATCGCCGCACCGCGGGCCGACATGATCTACCTGGCATTTGAGCTGGTGCTTTCCGCGCAGGATGCCGGGTTCGACATCGTCGCGCCCATTCATGCTGCGGGCAAGCGCATCGACGCCTGGACCATTCGCCAGGTCACCCCGGCCAGCCTCGAACAGGTCGAGCGCCTGCTGGCGCTCAAGGTTGACCAAATAACCACCGACGATCCGGAGGGGCTGCATGCAGCCCTGCTTTCATGAGCATTGATTACGACAGAATTCTCGACCAGATGGTCGGGGCGGCCCGCGAGGCCGGCGCGCTGACCCTCAACCATTTCAAGAATTTCCGCGATCTCGAGATCGGCATAAAGGGACCGGGCGATTTTGTCTCGGATGCCGATCGACAATCCGAGCAGCTTATCCGCAAGCGCCTGTTTGAGATCAATCCGGACTGGAGCCTCACCGGGGAAGAATTTGCCCCTGTCGATGGGTCTGATCCCGACCATCGCTGGCTGGTCGACCCGATTGATGGGACGACCAACTTCATCTATGGCCAGCACTACACCATCACCATTGCGCTTCGGCGCGGCAACCAGACCTTGTGCGGTCTTGTCTATGATCCGGTCGCAGACGAGATGTTCACCGCCAAGAAGGGGGGCGGCGCCTTTCTCAATGGCGAGCGCTTGCAGGTCAGCCGCTCGACCGACATCGCCATGATGTGCGTCGGTACGGGTCTGCCCACACCAAACCTCTCGCTTCATCCGGGCGCCTATGCCCGGCTCGACGCCATTCGTGCCCCCATCGGGGCGGTGCGGATCGTGGGCAGTGCCGCCAATAGCTGCGCTTGGGTCGCCTGCGGGCGTCTGACTGGCTATTTCGAGGAGACTGGTTTTGTCGACACCGCCGCCGGCATTCTGCTGGTCGAGGAAGCCGGCGGGGTTGTCTCGGACTGGTGGGGCAGGGGGGCGGACATCTACGAGCAGACCGGATGCCTGATTGTCGCCAATGCGGCGACCCAGGCCTATCTGCTCGATCATCTAAAGGATGTTCCGCCCAAAAATCCGGCGGCCTGATCGCCCCTCACGGCATTAGCATGCCGCCATTGACCTCAATGGTCTGCCCGATGATGTAGCCGGACAGGCTTGCGCAGGCCAGGAACAGATAGGCCCCGACGCAGTCCTCGGCGACGCCAAGCCGTCCCTGCGGCACGGTTGCCAGTTGCGCCTTGAGCTGGGCTTCGGTCGAATAGCGCTCATGGAATGGCGTTTCGATCACGCCCGGCGCCACCGCGTTGACGCGAATGCCGAAGGGGATGAATTCCTTGGCCATGCCGCGCGTGACATTGGCGATGAACGCCTTGGACGATCCATAAAGCCCTGCGCCACCGCTGGCCCCGTTCCGGGCGGCGATGGACGTCGTGTTGATGACAAAGCCACCGCCCGCCGTCTTCATATGCGGCAGTGCAGCCCGCGTGGCGGCCAGCACCGAGCGGCCATTGAGGTCCATCACCGCGTCATAATGGTCGTCCGTCATCTCGGCATAGGGCAGGCGCGCCACCATGCCGCCGGCATTGTTGATCAGCCCGTCCAGCCGGCCAAATGCCGCCGCGGTTTCCTCCACCGCTGCGGCAATGGCCCCGGACTTCGAGGCATCTGCGCGCACCAGATGCGCCTTGCCGCCGGCCGCTTCGACGGCATCGGCCACGGCACGGGCCGCATCCTCGCTCGAATTATAGTGCACGCCGACCATCGCGCCTTGGGCGCCGAATGCCTTGGCCAAGGCGGCGCCGATGCCGGTGGAAGCGCCCGTAATGAGCACGGCCTTGCCGTTGAGTTCGGGAAGGGTGAGATTTGCCATTGGTTGAGCCTCCTAAAGTCCGTCGCGCCCGCGGAAGCGGCGCTGGTAATCGGGATCGTAAAGCGCGCTTTCGCGAAAGTCTTGTGCACCCAACCCCTTGCCGACAAAGATGATCGCCGTGCGCTCAATGGCCGGGTCGAACGCCTGCTCGATCGTCCCTAGGGTCGCCCGGATGATTTTTTGCTCCGGCCAGCTTGCATGGGCAACGATAGCCGCCGGGCAGTCCACCCCATAGAGCGGGGTCAGCTCGGCAACGACGCGCGCGAGCGAATGGATGGCCAGATGGATGGCGAGGGTCGCGCCCGTGGCCCCGAACGCAGCAAGCGTTTCACCCTCCGGCATGGGCGAGGCGCGGCCCCCAATGCGGGTCAGCACCAGAGATTGATTGATCGCCGGAAGGGTTATCTCCTGGCCCAATGCCGCCGCGGCAGCGGCAAAGGCCGGCACGCCGGGCGTCAGCGTATAGGGAATGCCCAGCCGGTCGAGCCGCCGCATCTGCTCGGCCACCGCGCTCCAGATCGAGAGATCACCTGAGTGCAGCCGCGCCACGTCCTCGCCTGCGTCATGGGCGCGGACATATTCGGCCTCGATCTCATCGAGCGACATCGGCGCAGTATCGACGAGGCGCGTTTTTGCCCCACACCAGTCGAGCATGTCCTTTGGTACGATGGACCCGGCATAAAGACAGACCGGGCAGCGCGCGAGCAGGTCGCGGCCCCGCACCGTAATCAGGTCTGCCGCGCCCGGACCGGCGCCGATGAAATGCACCGTCATGGCTTGCTCCAGCGCCATTGGGTGATCGGCATGGCCGGCCGCCAACCCGTGACCGCGCCCAGCGTTGCTGCGTGGGCCACCGAAAGCCGCACCAGCTCTCCGCCATGCTCGGCGTAGAGGGCGAGCAGCACCTGTTCCATTTCCAGGGTCACTGCATTGGCCACCAGCCGCCCGCCGCTCTGCAGTGCGCTGATTGCCGTGTCCATCACACCGGGATGGGTGCCGCCTCCCCCCACGAAAATGGCATGGGGCGCGTCCAGCCCGGTGAGCGCCAATGGCGCCTTGCCCGTCACCACGCGCAGCTCCGGCACCCCGAGCTTGCGGGCATTGCGCATGATACGGGCGGCGCGGTCTGGATCGCTCTCGATGGCCACGGCGCGCAGGCCGGGATCGGCCAGCATCCATTCTATGCCAATTGAACCCGAGCCCGCCCCGATATCCCAGAGCAGCTCGTGCCGCCGCGGGCCCAATGCAGCCAGGGTCACCGCGCGGATGTCGCGCTTGGTGATCTGCCCGTCATGTTCAAAGAGCGCGTCGTCGAGCCCCGGCGTCAGTGGCAGCACGCGCGCCCCCGGCAGCGGCGCGACAGTGATGGCGCAGATATTGAGCGGGTTGATCTCGCTCAGCATGAACCCATCGGCCATCTGCGAGCGGATTTGTTCATCTGGACCCCCCAGGGCCTCCAGCACGGTGATGATCGAGCGGCCAAATCCCGCCTCGACCAGCAGCGCCGCCAGCGCCCCCGGCCCATGCTCGTCCGAGGTCAGCGCCAATATCCGCGCCGCCGGATGCAGATGCGGCCGGATCAGATCGATCGGCCGTCCATGCAGCGACACGCAGGCGACCTCCTGAAGTGGCCAGCCCAGCCGGCCAGCGGCGAGGCTGAATGCAGAAGGTTGTGGAATGACAAGCATTTGTGCCGGATCGACCCGCCGGCTCAGCGTGGCGCCGACGCCATAATGGAACGGATCGCCGGATGCCAGCACGCAAACCTTGTGGCCTCGCGCGGCGAGCACCGCCTCGATCGAGGACGAGAACGGCGACTGCCACACATGCGTCTCGCCCGAAACGATAGGCGCGACCAGCGCCAGGTGCCGCTCGCCACCAAAGACGATTTCGGCCTCGCCAACGGCCGTACGGGCCGCCCGCGACAGCCCGTCGAGCCCGTCTTCACCAATGCCGATAATCGAAAGCCACCGGCCGGTCATATTCCCACCCCGCGCGGCGAATAGACCAGCGGGTCCATGCCGGGCCGCTCGATGATCCGCGTTTCCGCCGAGCCGATGATGACACAGGTGGCCATGTCCGCGCTTTGTTGGTCGGCTTCTCCAAGCGGAACGACCACGAAATGCTCGTCCGGACGCCCCACGGCGCGGCCGAAGATCACCGGTGTCGTCACCGGCAGGGACTCGCGCAGAATCTTGAAAGCGGTGCCCAATTGCCAGGGCCGTGCCTTGGAGATCGGGTTATAGAGCGCGATGACCAGGCCCGCTTCGGCCACGGCGCGCAGGCGGCGCTCGATCAATTCCCAGGGCTTGAGATTGTCCGAAAGCGAAATGGCACAGAAATCATGGCCCAGCGGCGCCCCCGCGCGGGCTGCGACGGCCAGCATGGCAGTGACGCCTGGCAGCACGGTGATCTCAAGCCGGCGCCAGGTTTCAGGGCCGGTCTCGATGGCCTCGCAGATGGCTGCGGCCATGGCGAAGACGCCCGGATCGCCGCCCGACACCACACAGACCGAAGCCCCCTTTGAGGCTGCTTCGAGCGCCGCTCGAGCCCGGCCGATTTCTTCACGGTTGTCTGAGGGCATGCGGTGCTGGTCGGGGCGCAGGTTCAGCCGGTCGAGATAGGGGCCATAGCCAAAAAACTGCTCCCCGACGGCGATAGCATCGCGCGCCTGTGGCGTGGTCTGTTCGGGATTACCCGGACCGGTCCCAAGAATGACGAGCCTGCCGTTCATGGCCGATTGCTCCAGCCGGGCACCAGTACCAGTGAAAAATAGGGCGCAACGTCATCGCCCTTGTCGATGAGAGGGATGAAGTGGCCATTGGCCGTCGTACCGCGTTCGACATAGACCGCCTGGCTGAGCCGGCCGGCATCGGCAAGGGCCACGCGGACCTTTGCCAGGTTGCGGCCGAGCTTCATGATGACGGCGCCTTCGGTATTGCCCAGCCGGCGGACCAGCTCGTCCCGGTCCAGCGTGCCGGGCAGCACGGTCAGGATATCGTCTCCCTGCACCAGGGGCAGCCCTGCCTCCGACCAACAGCCCGACATCGCGGTTATGCCCGGAATGACCTGGGTGTCGTAACGGGGAGCCAGGCGCAGATGCAAATGCATGTAGCTGCCGTAGAACAGGGGGTCGCCTTCGCTTAACACCGCAACGCTTCGCCCGGCGTCGAGATGGGATGCAATGCGCCCGGCAGCCTCGGCATAGAAGGCTTCAATCTGGTTTTTGTAGCCATTTTCGCGCCGGTCGATCTCGGTGGTCACCGGATAGTCCAGTGCCTCCTCGACCTGGCCCGAACGGAAATGGGCCGCGGCAATTGCCCTGGCATTGCTCGCATTGCCGCGCTTGGCGAAGTAAGCCACGACATCTGCTTCGGATATCGCGCGGACCGCCTTGAGGGTCAGCAGTTCCGGGTCTCCCGGCCCGGTGCCCACGCCATAAAGTTTGCCGCTCACAGGCCTGGCCTCGCCAAGGCATTGAGGCAGGCGGCGGTAATGGCACTGCCGCCCAGTCGGCCACGCACGATGGCAAAGGGCACACCATAGGAACTGAGGGCCAAGGCATCCTTGGACTCGGCGGCGCCGACAAAGCCCACCGGCATGCCCAGGATGGCGGCGGGTCGGGGCGCGCCGTCGCGCAGCATTTCGAGCAGGTGAAACAAGGCAGTGGGCGCATTGCCAATGGCCACCACCGCGCCTTCGAGTTGTTCGTCCCACAGATGCAGCGCCGCAGCGGAGCGTGTATTGCCAATGCGCGCAGCAAGGGTCGGGACGCGCGGATCGCGCAAGGTGCAGATAACCGCATTGTCGGCTGGCAGGCGGGCGGCGGTCACGCCCCGTGCCACCATTTCGGCGTCGCACAGGATCGGTGCACCGGCATTGAGCGCGATCCGTGCTGCCGTCACAAATCCGGGGCTGAAGACGAAATGCTCTGCGGCCTCGACCAGGCCCGCAGCATGGATCATGCGCACGGCCAGTTCGGCCTCGTCATCGGAGAATGGGCTTAAATCAGCCTCGGCGCGAATGATGGCGAAGGACTGGCGGTAAATGCTCTCGCCATCCTTGATGTAGTCATATTGGGTCATCGCCCACCCTGAAAAGGAAAAGCGCCGGCGCCAAGCGCTGCGGCATCCAGAAACTTGGAAGGCCTATCGCCCGCGCGGCCGCCAAAGACAAGGCCAATCCCGTCGGCCTGACCGACCAGGGTCACGTCAGACGCGCGCGGATGGGCACAGCCCTTCGCGCATCCCGAGACATGCAGGGTTTGGCCGGCTGGCAGGCGTGGCGCGAGCTGCACCGCGAGGTCGCGCGCCGCGATATGACCCGAAGTGCAACCTCGACTGCCGATACAGGCGCTGACCCTGGTGCGCGGATCATCGGCTTTGGTGATGAAGCCGATTTCGGCAGCCTGGGCAATCAGCGTGTCGGGAGCGTTGTCGAGCAGCAGGATATGCTCCGGCGCGAGCCGCATCCTTGTGAGCTTGCTGGCCATCGCGGCGTCGCACAGAGCGATAATCTCGGCGCTGCGCGCCGCACCAAATGGCAGGGCAATCGCGCGGCTATGGCCTTGAACAAGGTTGAGACGGGGGCGCCAGTGTATCAGCACGCGGGAGGCCTCAGGGCTTTCGGGGCTTGAGACCTGATCCCGTACCGGGAACAAATCGGTTGCCCTTGCCTCGGGACCGATTGCGGCAAGGGCGCCCAACAAGGCTAATGCCGTCGCCACTACGCCCTGGGCGTCCATATGCTGCGGCTTGCCGCCGCCCAGTGTCACGGCCCAGCTATTGTCGGGTTGTGCCCGGAGGCGGATATCGGCCTTGAGTTGGCTGAGCGATATCTGCCCACCGCCATCGATCACCACGCTGACCTTGGGACCGAGCCGCTCGGCCATTCCCGCGGCACCCTTGCCAATGGCATCCGCGAGCGGCCGCGGATCGGCAATTTCCTCCGGATCGTCGCCTGCGATGGGCGATATGTCGATCGCGAGCCCGGTTTCGATAGGCAACAAGGCAGCAACGGCCTCGGCGAAGGCGGGGGCCGTATCGGGTCGCAGGCCGCGGACCTGGAGATTGCCCCGCGCGGTGATCTCGATGAGGCCATTGCCATGCTCGTCAGCCAGCTTCGCAAGAGCGGCTAGGTCTGCGGGTGTCAGTCTGGCTCCGGCAACCCGGACACGCGCCAGGAGCCCATCGCCGGTCTGCATTGGTGCGTAAAGGGTTGGACAGGCGCCGCGACGAGCGGATCCCGCGACGATCCCGGCCAGCAATGTGCGAGGGCTGCTCGTTGGTGCCAAAGTCATGCGCTCATCATTATCAGCCCGTGTTTGGCAGCACTACTCCGGCTTACGCAGAAGATAGGTGTCCATGATCCAGCCATGGCGCTCACGGGCCAGAGTGCGGGTGTTGACGATGGTTTCACAAACATCGCCCAGCCGTCCGGCGACCAGGATCTGCTCGGGCGTGCCGAGATAGGCGCCCCAGAAGATTTCAAGATTGGGGTCGGCATCGCGAAACGCCATTTGCCCATCCAGCATCACCACAGTGTCGGTGGTGACGGCGCCAAGCTTGCGGCCCGGCGTGATCAGCACCGGCTCGCCAATGCGATTGAGGGCGATGCCATGGGCAGCCGTCAAGGCCTGAACGGCGGTAATGCCCGGAATGACTTCAACCCGGATCGGCTCAGCAACTAGGGCGAGAATGCGCAGCGTGGAATCGTAGAGCCCCGGATCGCCCCAGACCAGAAAGGCCCCAGTGCCATTCTCCGGAACATCGGAGATCAGCATTGCGTAGATATCGGCAAGGGACCGGTGCCAGTCGGCGACACCCTGACCATAATCGGCGCTCTGGGCGTCACGCCTGGGTACGGCATAGCCGATCTGGCGCGGATCCGGCCTGAGTACATGGCGGGCAATGATCGTGCGCCGAACATCGGCCAGATCGGATTTGCCCTCACCCTTGTCCGGAATGAACAGCACATCGGCCCGGTTAAGGGCCTCGATCGCGGCGACCGTGACGTGCTCGGCGCTGCCCGTCCCGATCCCGACGACAAGTATGGTTTTCATGGTTGCCCCCGCACCATTGCTCCTGCCGCAATGGCAGAGCCTTGCCCGCCTGGCAAGTCGTGACTATTCCGCGTCGTCCTTGACCGCTTCCATCGAGACATGGGTAGAGGTATGCGCGACATGTGGCAGGGCCGAGATTTTCTCGCCCAGCACCTCCCGATAGGCGGCGATATCCTTGGTGCGAACCTTGAGCAGATAGTCAAAGCTCGAAGCAATCATATGCGCCTGCTCGACCTCGGGCAGGCCACGCACGGCCTTGTTGAATGCGTCCAGCGCCGCTTTGCGGGTGTCGCTCAGGCGCACCTCGACAAAGGCCACATGCGGCAGGCCCAGCCGCGTCGGGTCGATTACGGCCCGATACCCCAGGATATATCCTTCGTGCTCCAGCCGGCGGATACGGGCCTGGCAGGGGGTCTTGGACAGATTGACCCGACGGCTCAGTTCCGCAACGCTGATCCGGCCGTCACTGGCCAGTTCGTTGAGAATGCGGCGATCGATCTGGTCCAATGGACTGCCGGGCGGGAACTTCATAGGCGCTTCTCTGATTATCTGGTGCGCTGATGTTTCAATCACCTGTCGGTGCATAGCAGATCAGGCGAAACGGCCATAACGTTTCTGGCATCATGGCGCTGAAAATCAGGATTGACCGGTTATGCCACAGACCCCGCCTCGCCAATTGCTTCGCGCCCGGCTCCATGCCGACGAAACCACGCTCGTCAGCGACCTGATCGGCCAGACTGGCCTTGACGATGTGGCCCGCGCTCAGATTTCGCGGCGCGCCGTCGACCTTGTTCAGGCGGTCCGTAGCAGCACCAAGCTGGGACTGATGGAGAGCTTTCTGGCCGAATACGGCCTGGATAGCGAGGAAGGCCTGGCGTTGATGTCGCTCGCCGAAGCCCTGCTGCGGGTGCCCGACAGTGAGACGGTCGATGCCCTGATCCACGACAAGATTGGCGGCGCCGATTGGGCCCGCCATTTTGGCGGTTCCGAGAGCCCCCTGGTCAATTTCTCGTCATGGGCGTTGAACCTGACTGCCGAAGTTCTGGGCGATCCCGAAATCGCCCCGAAATCGGCGTTGCACCGGGCCGTGGCGCGGCTGGGTGAACCAGTCATTCGCACTGCCGTCAGCCATGCCATGCGTCTGATGGGCAGCCAATTCGTCTTCGGTCGAACCATCGACGAAGCCGTTGCGCATGCCAGAAAGCCCGAGGCCCTGGGCTATCGCTATTCATACGACATGCTGGGCGAGGCGGCCCGCACGGCCGAGGACGCGCAGCGCTATTTCCATGCCTATCTCAACGCCATCAACGCCTTGGCACCGCATTGCATTCATGGCTCGGTGCGCGACAATCCCGGCATTTCGGTCAAGCTCAGTGCCTTGCACCCGCGCTATGAATTTGCCCAGCGCGAACGCGTGATGACCGAACTGGTCGACGTCACCCGTCAGCTCGCTCTGGTCGCGGCAAAGGCCAATATGGGCTTCAACATCGACGCTGAGGAGGCCGACCGGCTCGACCTCTCGCTGGATGTGATCGAAGCTGTACTCGAAACACCCGAATTGGCGGGCTGGAACGGCTTCGGCGTGGTGGTGCAAGCCTATGGCAAGCGGGTTCTGCCGCTGATCGATTGGCTGGAGGAAACTGCCGCCCGGCTGGACCGCCGGATCATGGTACGGCTGGTCAAGGGGGCCTATTGGGACGCCGAGATCAAGCGCGCGCAAGTCATGGGCCTGCCTGGATATCCGGTCTTCACCCGCAAGGCGGCGACCGATGTGAGCTATATCGCGGCGGCGCGAAAGCTGTTTGGCGCCGAGCATATCTACCCGCAATTTGCGACCCACAACGCCCATACCGCCGCCGCCGTCCTGCATTTGGCCGCCCAGACAAGCCGGGGAAAGGACAGCTATGAATTCCAGCGGCTGCACGGCATGGGCGAGCAATTGCACGATGTGCTGCGCAAGTCAGAGGGGACGACCACGCGTATCTATGCGCCAGTGGGGGCGCACAAGGACCTACTGGCCTATCTGGTGCGCCGCCTGCTGGAAAATGGTGCCAACGGTTCCTTTGTGTATCAGATTGCCGATGACGACATTCCAGCCGAGACGGTGGCCGAGGATCCGATTGGCAAGCTGCTGGCACTGGGCGACGCCATTCCCAATCCGGCCATTCCGCAACCCGCGGCGATCTTTGGCGACCGCCGCAACTCCGAGGGGCTGGATCTGACGGACCCGGTTGCATTCGGAGCGATGCAGACGGCCCGCAACGCTCTTGCCAAGCATCAGTGGAAGGCAGCCAGTGTCGGCGCCATGGAGGAATGTTCAGATGACGTGGTTGAGGTAATCAACCCGGCAAACCATGCTGACAAGGTCGGGGAGGTAACACCGGCCTCTCAAGAACAGGTGCAGCAAGCCATCACAGCAGCACGCGGGTCGCGGTGGAGCGAAGTGCCGGTTGCCGAGCGCGCTGCCATTCTGCGGCGTGCTGCCGATCTTTATGAGGCCAACGCTGCCGAGTTCTTCGCCCTTCTGGCCCGTGAGGCCGGCAAGAGCTGGGCCGATGCGGTTGCCGAACTGCGCGAAGCCGTTGATTTCCTGCGCTATTACGCTGATGAGGCGCAAAAGCTGAAAGCCCCGGCCCGCGGCCCCTTTGTTTGCATCTCGCCCTGGAATTTCCCGCTCGCCATTTTCACCGGGCAAGTCTCTGCCGCGCTGGTGGCCGGCAATCCTGTGCTGGCCAAGCCGGCGCCGCAGACCCCGCTCATTGCCTGGCGCGCCGTGCAGTTGATGCATGAGGCCGGGGTACCCGAGGATGCCGTGCAACTTCTGCCCGGTGGACCGGAGGTGGGGACGCAACTAACGTCCAACCCTGCCATCGCGGGCGTTGCCTTCACAGGTTCCTTGCCGACGGCGCGTCGCATCGAACAGGCTATGGCCCAGCATCTTTCGCCCCATGCTCCGCTTATTGCGGAGACCGGTGGCCTGAATGCCATGGTGGTGGATACCACCGCGCTGACCGAGCAGGCGGTGCGCGACATTATTGCTTCGGCCTTCCAGTCGGCCGGTCAGCGCTGCTCGGCGCTGCGTGTCCTCTATGTCCAGGAGGAGGCGTATGAACGAACCATGGAGATGCTCAAGGGCGCCATGAACGAATTGGCAGTCGGCAATCCATGGGCTCTCAAAACCGATGTCGGACCGATCATCGATGTTGCGGCCCGGGACAAGATTTTGGCCTACATTGAAGCGCGAAAGGGCCGCCTGCTGCATCGCCTGGAAGCGCCCGAAGGCGGCACCTTCGTTGCGCCGACGGTGTTGCGGGTAAGCGGCATTGAAGAAATGCCGGAGGAGATCTTTGGACCAGTGCTGCATGTCGCGACATTTGACGGTGACGATCTCGGCAAGGTCATCTCCGCCATCAATGCCTCCGGTTACGGTCTGACCTTCGGCATGCACACCCGCATCTCCTCGCGGGTGAAGCGGCTGGCCGACATGGTCCATGCCGGCAATATCTATGTGAACCGCAACCAGATCGGCGCTGTTGTCGGCAGTCAGCCCTTTGGCGGCGAAGGCCTTTCGGGCACGGGTCCCAAGGCCGGTGGTCCTCACTATCTGCCACGCTTCACCCATGCTGATACGACCCTGCAATCGGCAAGGATCTATCTTCCGGGCCCGACGGGTGAAAGCAATTGCCTTCATGTGGCGCCGCGCGGCACGCTGCTCTGCCTCGGACCGGCGCCGGAAGACGTGGCCACACAAATGGCCATGGCCGAAGAGGCGGGATGCCGGTTCGAAACGCGGGAACTCGATCTCGATTGCTTGCGCACGGGCGGTGGTTTTGACGCCGTTGCCTGGTTCGGCGACGACCAGACCCTCACATCGCTGCGGCAGGCGCTCAGCCAGCGTGATGGTGCGCTGTTGGCGACCCTGACGGGGCGGGGCGACATTGCCCGCCTGCAGCTTGAACGACACGTCTGCATCGACACAACGGCTGCGGGTGGCAATGCCTCCCTGATGGCGGCGGCGGTCTGACCCGCGGATACAAGAAAGGCCCGCAGGAGTGATCCCGCGGGCCTTGTGCTTTCAGTAGTGCCGCTTACTCGGCGATTTCTGCGTCGCGGAAATAGGGCACGTTGAGCGGCGAGCGCCAGAACCCGGTCACCTCCGGGCTCATCATCATGTAGTTGTAGCGATGGTACTGCGGCAGGATGACGTGGTCGTTCATCAGGATGGCCTCGGCTTCCCGCATGGCATCCCGCGATACGGCCTCGTCCGAAGCCGACTTGGCCTCGGCAATGGCCGCGTCGTAGTCCGCATTGGACCAGTTGTTGAGGTTGTTGGCGCTGCCCGACACGAAGTTGTCGAGGAAGGTCATCGGGTGCGGATAATCGGCACCCCAGCCCATCTGCGCGATCTGGTACTCGACCTTCTGGACCTCCGGATAATAAACCTGCCACTCAGTCGCCTGGATGGCGACGTCGATATTGAGGTTTTCCTTCCACATCTGTTGGATGGCTTCGAGCAGCTTCTCGATCGGTGGCGAGGAATAGGTCACGAACAGGGTTTCGGGGAAGCCTTCGCCATTGGGATAGCCGGCTTCGGCCAGTTCGGCCTGGGCGCCTTCAACGTCTGCGGTTTCCGAGAGACCGAAATTGTCGCGGCCATCGGTGAAGTCTTCGCCGGCAAGACCCATGCCCGGAGGCACGAGGCCGATTGCCGGGACATCTGCTGACTGCAGCACGAACTCAACAATCTCCGAGCGGTCAATGGCCATTGAAAGGGCCTTGCGCACATGCAGATTGTCGAGCGGCACCTGGTTCGGGTTGAAGAAGGCGTAGGTGGTCCCAAGGGCCGGCACGATCATGAAGGCGTCCGATTCCACCGACAGGCGCGGAATTTCCGGGGCCGGAACCGCCTCGATGCCATCCACGTCGCCCGCTTCCATCGCGGCAAGCGCCGTTGCCGGATCCGGGATCAGGCGGAAGGTGAGTTTGTCGAGGCTCACTTCGTCGGCCGCGTAGTAGTTCGGGTTCTTCTCGAACACCACCGACTCGCCCTGGTTGAACTCGGTGACGCGGAACGGGCCGGTGCCGATGAAGGTCGCCGGATCGCGGGTCCAGCCTTCCGGATCGGCCGAGACGACGTCTTCGCGGACCGGGTAGAAGGTCGGGTAGTTGAGCAATTGCAGCATATAGGGCACGCGCTGCTTGAGCGTGAAGGTCAGCGTCTTGTCGTCAGGAGCCGAAATTGCGATGGCCTCGGCATCTCCGCCGCCAAAGGCCTCTTCAGCGCCCACGATGTGATAGAGCATCTGCGAGTTCATCGCGCCCGAAGCCGGGTCGAGCACGCGCTTCCAGGCATAGACGAAGTCGGAGGCCTTGACCGGCTCACCGTCGGACCACAGCGCGTCGCGCAGCGTGAAGGTGTAAGTCAGGCCATCGTCCGAGATGTCCCAGCTTTCGGCCAGGGCCGGAACCACTTCGCCCTCGGCGTCGAGGCGCACCAGGCCCTCGAAAGTATTGCCGATAATGGGCGCGGCAAAGGTCTCGGCGGTGGTGCCGGGATCGTACTTGGCGCTTTCATTGTTGACCACATAGGTCAACTCGCCGGCGGCAAGGGCTGCGCCCGTGCTGCCCAGCAGGGCCGCTGTCATCAGCGGCAGAACCATCTTTTTCATTCGCGTTCTCTCCTGTTGTCGGGGATTCTATGCCCCGGTGGATTGTTGCGCCAGTTCCCCGGCGAAGTGGCAGGCGGACAAATGGCCGCCGCCAACATCGGTCAGCGGCGGATCGACCCGCGCGCAAAGATCGGTGGCCATCGGGCAGCGCGTCCGGAAACGGCACCCCGAAGGGATATCGATGGGGCTGGGTATTTCGCCCTGCATCGGCTCGACCGCGCGCGCCGCCTCAGGGTCGGGCACCGGAATGGCCGAGAGCAGCGCCCGCGTATAGGGGTGGCTGGGGCGGTGATAGAGATCGGCGCTGGAGGCAAGCTCGACAATACGGCCCAGATACATCACCCCGATCCGGTCCGAAATATGCCGGACCATGCTGAGGTCGTGGGTGATGAACAGATAGGTCAGCCCCAGCTCGGCTTGCAGATCCTCGAGCATATTAACGACCTGCGCCTGCACCGACACATCAAGCGCCGAGATCGGCTCGTCGCAAATGACGAGGTCCGGCTCCAGCGCAATGGCCCGGGCAATGCCGATGCGCTGGCGCTGGCCGCCGGAGAACTCATGCGCAAAGCGGGCCCCCGAATCCGATGGCAGGCCGACGCGATCCAGCAGGTCCGCCACTTTCTTGCGTCGTTCGGCCGGCGTGCCGATGCCGCCGATGTCCAGCGGCTCGGCAATCAACTCGCCCACGCTCATGCGAGGGTTGAGGCTGGCATAGGGGTCCTGGAAGATCATCTGCACGCGGCGCCGGAATGTTCCGGTCTGGCGATCGCTGCCTTTGCTGACGTCTTTGCCGTCAAACAGGATGCTGCCCGATGTCGGCTCGTGCAGGCGGATAACAGTGCGCGCCAAAGTCGACTTGCCGCAACCCGACTCCCCGACAAGACCCAGCGTCTCGCCCTTCATCAGGTCGAGATCGACGCCATCGACCGCGCGCAGCACAGGTTTTGGCGTGAACGGTGCCGAAGGCAGGCGGAAATGCTTGTGCAGGTCACGAAGCTGGAGCAGTGGCTGGGTCATGCGGCCACCTCGTGCACGGCGTCGACCTTGGGCGCGTCGGGGTGTTGCAGCCAGCAGCGGGACTGATGACCCTCGCCGAACAAGGGCGGCAATTCGGCCAGGCAGCGGGTCATCGCATGCGGGCAACGCGGCGCAAAAGGGCAACCGGGAGGGGGCGCCAGCATATTGGGCGGGCTGCCCGGAATGGGCGTCAGGCGCCGATGGGTATCGTCGCGGAGGTCTGGGACCGCCCCGAGCAGGCCCACCGTATAGGGATGTCCCGGCGCGGCAAACAGCTCGCGCACCGGCGCGGTTTCCATGACGAGTCCACCATAGAGCACCAGCACACGGTCGGTGACTTCGGCGATGACACCCAGATCGTGCGTGATGAGGATGACCGCCATGCCCAGCCGCTGCTGCAGATCCTTGAGCAGGGCCAGGATCTGGCGCTGGATGGTCACGTCGAGCGCCGTAGTCGGCTCGTCTGCGATCAGCAGCTTGGGGTCGCAGGCCAGGGCAATGGCAATCATCACGCGTTGGCGCATGCCGCCTGAGAATTCGTGCGGATAGGATTTGAGCCGCGCCGCGGCCGATGGAATGCGCACCAACTCAAACAACTCTACGGCACGGGCCCGGGCCTGGGCGCGGCTGATCGACCTGTGGCGCAGGATCGCCTCCATGACCTGCTCGCCAACCGTCAGGGTCGGGTTGAGCGAGGTCATCGGGTCCTGGAAAATCACGCCAATGCGGTTGCCGCGCAGATCGGACAGGGCATTTTCATCGAGCGAGAGCAAGTCGGTGCCCTCGAAATTGGCGCTGCCCGACTTGATACGGCCACCAGTCTTGAGAAGCCGCAGCACGGACATGCAGGTGATCGATTTGCCCGAACCGCTTTCCCCAACCAGACCGAGGATTTCACCGGGGCGCACGTCGAAGCTGACACCGCGCACGGCTTGAACCTCACCACGGCGGGTGAAGAAGGAGGTCGCCAGATCGCGGACGGAAAGGACAGTCTGGGTCATCCGCGCAACCTCGGATCAAGGGCGTCGCGCAGACCATCGCCCAGGAAATTGAACGCGAACATGGTCAGCGAAATCGCGGCAGCGGGGAAGAACAACTGGTGCGGATAGGTTCGCAGGGTCTCCACCGCCTCGGAGGTGAGCGAACCCCAGGACGCCAGCGGCGGGGTCACGCCAAGGCCGATAAAGCTCATGAAGCTCTCGATGAAAATGGCCGACGGGATCAGCATGGTGAGGGTGACGATGATCGGCCCGATGGAATTGGGCAGCAGGTGCTTGGTGAGAATGCGGGTAGGCGACGCGCCCATGGTGCGGGCCGCTGCGACATAGTCCTGACTCTTGAGGCTGAGGATTTGCCCACGCACGATGCGGGCCATGTCCACCCAGAACACCGAGCCGATGGCCACGATAATCGAGAGCAATCCTGAGTCGAACACCACCATCAGCAGCACGACATAAAGCGTGAGCGGAATGGTGGAGATAATCTCGACAATGCGCATCATCACCGCATCCACGCGCCCGCCGACATATCCGGCTATGCCGCCATAAAAGACGCCGATGCAGAAGTTCACCAGCGTGGCGACAAAGGCGACGGTCAGCGAAATCTGCGCGCCATAGAGCTGGCGCACCAGGATGTCCCGGCCAAGCTGGTCAGTGCCGAACAGATAGGTGCGGTTCCAGCTCCAGCCAGAGGGGCGCAGCTCCGTGCCGTCCTCCAGCAACAATCTGGCCGGGAGCCTGGAATAGTCCAGCGTGACGGCCTGGTCGCCGAATTCATAGGGCTGGCTTTTCTTGATGATGTCCTTGCGGCCGCCGCGCAGCAGGCCGAGCACATGTCCCTCCGCATCGACCTCGTAGAGATTGAAATTCGAGGCGTTGAGGAAGAAGCGCGTGACTGAGCCGTCCTCCTGCGGGACGGCATAGGTCTCGAAGGCGGGCGGGATGTTAGAGAGCTTCAGATCCTGCCGGAAATAGGTGTGCGGCGAGAGATACGGGCCGAAAAAGGCCGCCAGCACCAGCGCGACGATGAACACGATGGAAATGACCGCAGGCTTATTGGCCCACAGCCGCCGGCGCACCTCCTGCCCATAGGTTGGCGCGGGCGGCGGCGGGGGCGGCACGGCGGCACCAGCGGGCACCTTTGCCCACATGTCCGGAGCGATATCGGTCATGCGGCGGCCTTGGTCAGTTTGATGCGCGGATCGAGCCAGACATAGAGCAGGTCGACGATGAGGATCATCACCATGAGAATGGCAGCATAGAAGATCGTGATGCCCATGATGGCGGTGTAGTCACGATTGGTGATCGAGAGCACGAATTGCCGTCCGATGCCGGGCAGGGCAAAGATTTGCTCGATGACGAAGGACCCGGTGACCAGGTTCGCCACCACCGGCCCCAGCACGGTGACAACCGGCAAAAGGGAATTGCGCAATCCGTGCTTGAACAGGATCTGGCCGGGCTTGAGCCCCTTGGCGCGCGCGGTGGTCATGTAGTCCTGTTCCAGGGTTTCAAGCAGGGATGAGCGCGTCAGGCGCGAAACGAAGGAAATCCAGAAGCCCGAAAGGGCAAAGACCGGCAGGAAGTAGCCGCGCCAGTCGTCCAGTCCGAAGGTCGGCACCCAGCCAAGGCGCAGCGCAAAGACGTAAAGCGACACGGTCGCAATGACATAGCTGGGAATGGCAACGCCCAGCGTGGCAATGAACATCACGGTGGTATCGGGCCAGCGATTGCGGTTGAGTGCGGCGATCACGCCAAGCGGCACACCCAGCGCCACCACGCAGATGATGGCCAGAAGGCCCGTCTGCAGGGTGACCGGCAGTCCCGCCGCAATCATCGAATTGATCGAAACGCCCGGATATTTGAACGAGGGCCCAAGGTCAAAGCTCGCGATGCTGCCCAGATAGTTCAGATATTGCTGCCAGATGGGCAGGTCGAGGCCGTATTTGGCATTGAGCGCCGCAGCGATCTCCGGCGCCAGCATGCGCTCGGACACGAAGGGGCCGCCGGGGACGGCGTGCATCAGAAAGAAGGTTAGTGTGATGATGGCGAACAGGGTCACCGCCATCATGCCCAGACGCTGGGCCAGATAGCCGATCATTCCCGAAAGCCCATCAAGTCATGGCAGCGCCCCACCGCATGCTCCCCTCTGCTCCAGAACCCATTGCAGCACTGCCCATGCTGCAACTCAAGTGGTTAGTAAAAATTTTTTGCTCAAAAATGAATTTTTTTACAAGCTTTGCCTAATCATCAGACGCCGAAATGGCGGCGCAGAATGAGGAAGACGGCGGTGGCCGGGATAATGAGATCGGCCGCGCGGGCGATCGCCTCAGGGCCATAGCGGCCCTCTTCGTCAAGCGCATTGATGGTGCCGACCAGTTCGTTGCCCACCATGATCGGCACGCTGATCGATGAATTGCAGCCCAGGGACCGGATCAGGGCGAGATCGGGGAATTGTCCCTCCATCCCGGCAGCAGAATTAATGGCGGTGATCCGCCGTTCGGTTCGCATGGCCTCGAACCAGTCGTCGAGCACGATCGGCTTGGTACCCAGCACCGGATAGACTACTGGATGGCTCGAATAGACGCGGCGCACCTGCATAAGGGGCATCTCGATGGCGGTGAGCGTGAACAGCCTGGCGCCGATCAGCGTCTTGGCCAGATCGTGCAATGCAGCGCCGGTCGCGAGCGGATCGGCATTGCGGGCGAGGGCTTCCTCGAAATTGCGGAATGCGGTGTCGCGAGAAGTGCTGCTCATGCGCGCGCCTCCTGGGTCTGCGCTACAAGCACCGCCAGCTTGGCCGGAACGGACAGCAGCTCGCGCACGATTTGCACGCGCTCTGGCGTGTAATAGCCCGCGACGTCGAGAATGTTCATGGTGGCCACCAGTTCATCGCCGATGACGATGGGCATGTTGATGACCGACTGGCAGCCCAGTTCGTTGATCAGTTCATGGTCGAAAAAGACCTGGGCGATATCCTCGATGGTGTTGGCGACGAAATACTCCCGCTGTTTGTGCACCACGTCGAACCAGGGGCCGTAATTGATCGGCTTGGTGCCCGATGCCGGATAGTTCACCGGATCGCTGGTATAGGCGCGGCGGGCAACATCAGCGGCCATGTCGACGGTCATGATGGTGAAGAGCTTGGCGCCCACGCTGGCCTGGGCCAGATCCTGCAGGGCCTTGTAGGCGGCCTCGGCGGTTTGCGCCACGGCGATGGCGGCGTCGAAGGTTGCGAGGGCTTCGGTGGTGGTCATTCGGGGGTCGTCCTGAAAATACTAAAAGTGTGGTCCGCTATCGTGCGCCGGGTGACGACACTGTTGTGGGATCGGACCTGTCCCAACCGCCCTGCCAGGCTTACCCGCCCTCCGTCGCAGCGAGCAGTTCGCGGGAATAGGGCTCCTTGAGGTCGCCGGATTTGAGTTGGGCGACATCGGCGATTTCGACGATGCGGCCATGGCGCATCACCGCAAGTCGATCACAGAGAAAGCTCACCACGGGCAGATTGTGGGTGACCATCAAGAAAGTCAGCCCCTGCTCGCGCCGGAGACGCTTCAGGAGGTTTAGGATTTCGGCCTGCACGGACACGTCGAGCGCCGAGGTCGGCTCGTCGAGCAGCATCACCTTGGGCTCGAGCATCAGGGCGCGGGCAATGGCGACGCGCTGGCGCTGGCCACCTGAAAGCTGATGCGGAAAGCGGAAGCGGAAGCGCTGGTCCAGGCCCACTGCAGTCAGCATGGCCTCAACCCGCTCGCCCCGATTGCCAAGGCCATGAATGGCCAGCGGTTCGCTCAGAGCCGCGTCGATGGTCTTGCGCGGATGCAGCGAGCCATAGGGGTCCTGAAACACCATCTGCACCTTTCGCGACACGTTGCGATCGACATGATGGCTGCGGGCCTCGCCCATCACGGAAATGTCGCCGGTCCAGTCCGGGGCAAGACCAGCAATGGCGCGCAGAATGGTGGATTTGCCCGAACCGCTTTCACCAACCAGGGCGAAGCTCTCGCCCTCGGGAATGGAGAGGTTCACATCGAAGACGACCTTGGTGTCGCCATAGGCAATATCGAGATTGGTGAGGTCTATGGCGTTCATGTGCCGGCCCATTGCGTGCGGTCGAGCACGGGAAGTTCGTCGCGGGTTTCGTTGATCACCGGCATGGCGGCGAGCAGGCCCCTTGTGTAGGGGTGCTGCGCGTTCTCGAGCTGGCCGGCTGCACATTCCTCGACCACGCGACCTCCATTCATCACCAGGATGCGGTCGCAATAGCGGCTGACAAGGTTAAGGTCATGGCTGATCAGGATCAGCCCCATGCCCTTGTTGCGCACCAACTCATCGATAATGTCGAGCACCTGCGCCTGCACCGACACGTCGAGCGCCGAGGTCGGCTCGTCCGCAATCAGCAATTCGGGTTCGGGGATCAGCATCATGGCGATCATGATGCGCTGGCCCATGCCACCCGAGACTTCATGCGGATAGAGTTTTGCCACCCGCTCGGGATCATTGATCCGCACGGCATGCAGCATCTCGATAATCCGCGCCTGCACATCGCGGCGCGGCAGTTTCTGGTGCGTCACCAGCGCTTCGGCAATCTGCTCGCCCACCGTCATCACCGGGTTGAGCGAGAATTTCGGGTCCTGCATGACCATGGAAATGCGAGCGCCGCGAATGGCGCGCATCTGCTTTTCGCTCTGGCTCAGAATGTCGACGCCGTCGAACTCAAGCATGTCCGCGGTGACTTCACCCGGCTTGCGGATGAGCTTGAGGATCGAGCGTCCGGTCATCGATTTGCCCGACCCGCTTTCGCCCACAATGCCGAGGCGTTCGCGGCCGAGGGTGAACGACAGGCCCTTCACCACTTCAACGCGCCCGGTATGGGTGGGGAAGCTGACACGAAGGTTTTCGACCGTGAGGAGGGGGGCGGCCATCAGCTGTTGCCCTCACTGGTCTTTTGCATTTTCCGCTCGGTCAATTCTTGCCCTCACTTTTGGGATCAAGTACATCGCGCAGCCCGTCGCCCAGGAAGCAGAAGCCCAGCGACACAATGATGATGGCAAAGCCCGGCATGGTGGCGACCCACCACTGGTCGAGAATGAAGGTGCGGCCACGCGAAATCATCGCGCCCCATTCGGGCAACGGTGGCTGGGCGCCCAGCCCGATGAAGCCCAGGCCTGCGGCAGTCAGGATCACGCCGGCCATGTCGAGTGTGACGCGGATAATCATCGATGAGGTGCACAGCGGCAGGACGTGCTGCACGATGAGGCGGATCGGTCCGCCACCGGCGAGTTGCACAGCCTGGATATATTCGGCATTGCGGATGGTCAGCGTTTCGGCGCGGGCGATCCGCGCATAGGCCGGCCAGGAGGTGATGGCGATGGCAATGATCGCATTGTTGATACCGGGGCCAAGCGCGGCCACGAAGGCCAGCGCCAGGATCAGCTTGGGGAGCGAGAGGAAGATGTCGGTAAAGCCCATCAGGATGCGATCCACCCAGCCACCGAAATAGCCGGCGATGGCACCGATCAGCAGCCCCAGTGGCGCCGAGATCAATGCCACCAGCAGGACAATGGTCAACGTAATCTGCGAACCCCAGACCACGCGGGAGAAGATGTCGCGGCCCAGCTCGTCCGTGCCCATCCAGTGCGCTGCCGAGGGGGGCATCAGCCGGTTGGCGAGGTCCTGCCCGACCGCCGAATAAGGCGCGATCCAGGGGGCGAAGGCCGCTGTCAGCAGCAGCACCAGGATGATGGCCCCGCCCAACACGGAAAGCGGATTGCGCATCAGCGCGGTGAACACGCGATAAGCGCGGCCAACATTGGCCTGCAAGCGGGATGTCGGAGAATCGGCCAGAAGCCAGTCGCGTGTGCTCATCAGCGGGCCCTCGGGTCGAGGACGCGGTAAAGCACGTCCGAGATCTTGTTGATGACGATGAAGACGGCCCCGATCACCAGCGTTGCCCCGAGCACCGCGTTCATGTCGGCATTGAGCAGGGCCGTGGTCAGGTAATTGCCGATGCCGGGCCAGGAAAAGACGGTCTCGATCATCACTGAGCCTTCCAATAGGCCCGCGTAGGAGAGACCGATCACGGTAATCAGCGGCACGCGGATCGGGTTGAAGGCATGGCGCCAGATCACGACGCGCTCCGGCACGCCCTTGACGCGAGCCGTGGTGACGAACTCCTGGCTCAACTGGTCGAGCATGAAGCTGCGCGTCATGCGGGCGATATAGGCGAGACTGAAAAAGCCCAGCACGGCCGCTGGCAGAATGATGTGGCTCACTGCGTTCCAGAAGATGTCGATCTCCCCGCGAAGGAGGCTGTCGATCAGGATCATGCCCGTGACCGGTTCCACCAGCCCATCATAGAAGATGTCGAGCCGTCCCGGGCCACCGACCCAACGCAGACGCGCATAGAATAGCGCCAGCCCGACAAGGCCCAGCCAGAAGGCGGGCACGGAATAGCCCAGCAGGCCAACCACGCGGATCGCCTGATCCAGCCACGAGCCCTGTCGTGCGGCGGCGGTTACGCCCAGGGGAATGCCGATGGCGCAGCCAATCAGAATGCCCAGCGTGGCCATTTCGAAGGTGGCGGGAAAGAAACGGGAGAGATCCTCGATCACCGGCCGGCCAGTAGAGACCGACATGCCCAGATCGCCGGTGAACACATTGCCCACATAGGAAATGAACTGCATCCACAGCGGCTGGTCGAGCCCCATGGCAATTTTGGCGACGTCATATTGTTCCTGCGTCGCCCTGTCGCCGACCACGGCCAGCACCGGGTCGATGGGAATGACCCGGCCGATGAAGAAGGTAATGGCCAGAAGGCCCAGAAAGGTCAGAAAGAGCGTGAGGACGAAGCCGCCTCCTGTGGAAAAGCCACGAACGATGCGTCTGCTCGCAGCACCAGGTGCCGGTTCCGGCGTCGCGCTTTGCTGATCAATCGCCACTCGAAATCCTTTCGGAGAAACAAGCTCTTATGGCCACCGGCCAGATGCGCCAGCAGATCGCAAAAGCTTCACATTTCGCTTTCACCATACAAGAAACTTTGCTTATATCAAAAAAATTTTGGTGGAGTGGGTTATGGCCGAGGCATTGGCAAAGGCAGAGGAGGGGCACCCCAAGGTGGGGGCGCTGATCCGTGCACGCCGCCGTCAGCAGCACATGACCTTGATGGCGCTGGGCGAAGCCGCCAACGTCTCGGTCGGCTATCTCAGCCAGGTCGAGCGGGACCACGCCACCCCCTCGCTGGGAACGCTCGCGCAGATCGCCAGGGCCCTCGGAGTCTCGATCGATTATTTCGTGTCCTCGCCGGCCACGCACAACGCCCTGACAAGGGCAGGGGAGCGCAACCGTTTCTCGCTCGATGGCTCCTCGATCATCTACGAGCGCCTGGGTGCTGATTTTCCTGGCAACCAGCTCTCAAGCTTCCTGATGGTGGTGCCGCCCGGCTATCAGTCCGAAACCGTTGCGCATGAGGGCGAGGAAATCCTCTATGTCCTCGAAGGCTCGATCACCCAGCGTCTTGATGGTGAGGAAATGGAGATGAGTGCGGGCGACAGCCTGCATTTCCGAGGCAACCGCCCCCATTCCTGGTCCAACCACACCGACCAGCCCGCCCGTCTGCTCTGGACCGGCACGCTGGCACTCTTTCGCTCCACGGCGCGCCCGCGCCCTGTCCTGGCGAAACCCAAAGCCGGCGCCAACAAGCCGGTCCGCAAGAAACCCAATCCCAAGGAGAAACGCACATGAAGCTCTTCCGCGCAGCCCTTATGGCATCCGCGCTTGCCCTGCCATTGGCAGCAGGCGCCGCCTATGCCGCAACCCCGGCCGACGCGCTGGTGATCGCCCAGAATATCGACGATATCGTCGCTCTAGACCCCGCACAGGCCTATGAGTTCTCGGCCGGCGAGATCAATGCCAACCTTTATGACCATCTGGTGCAGTATGCTGCCGAGGACACCACTGTCCTGGCGCCGGGTCTGGCCAGCGAGTGGACCGCTGACGAAGCGGCCAAGACCATCACCTTCACAATGCGCGAGGGCGCAACCTTTGCCTCGGGCAATCCGGTCCGCGCCGAAGACGTGCTGTTCTCGTTCAAGCGCGTCGTAACGCTGAACCTGACCCCGGCCTTCATTCTGACACAGCTTGGCTGGAGCGCCGACAATATCGACGAGATGGTCACCGTTGATGGCAACACTGTCACCATCAAATGGGATGGCGATTTCGCTTCGGCATTCGTGCTCAACGTCCTGGCTTCGCGTCCGGCCTCGATCGTCGATGAAGTGCTGGTCAGCGAACACATCGAGGGCGACGACTGGGGCAATGCCTGGCTCAACACCAACTCGGCCGGTTCCGGCCCCTTCGTGCTCACCGACTATCGTCCGGCCGAACTGGTCCGCATGACGGCGAATGAGAACTATTTCGATGGTGCGCCTGCCATGAAGCAGGTGCTTATCCGTCACGTGGCGGAAGCAGCGACCCAGCAGCTCCTGCTGACTTCGGGCGACGTCGACATGGCCAAGAACCTGACCCCTGACCAGATTGCTGGCCTGGGCGAAGGCGTAAAGGTTGAAGCCTTCCCGCAGGCTGCGGTGCACTTCCTCTCGTTCAACCAGAAGACGGAAGAGCTGACCGATCCAGCCGTATGGGAGGCTGCGCGTTATCTCGTCAACTATGACGGCATGACCGAAAGCTTCCTCAAGGGTCAGATGGAAAAGCACCAGGCCTTCTGGCCCAAGGGCTTCCCCGGTTCCTATGACGAAACCCCGTATTACTACGACGTTGAAAAGGCCAAGCAGATCCTGGCTGACGCCGGTGTGGAAACCCCGATCAATGTCACGCTCGACGTGATCAATTCGGCGCCCTTTACCGACATGGCCCAGTCGCTGCAGGCCGGCTTTGCCGAAGCGGGCATCAACTTCGACATCCTGCCCGGCACCGGCGCCCAGGTGATCACGAAGTATCGTGACCGTACCCATGAAGCCATGCTGCTCTATTGGGGCCCGGACTTCATGGATCCGCATTCCAACGCTAAGGCCTTCGCCTACAACTCGGACAATTCGGACGACAACTACACGGCAACCACCACCTGGCGGAATGCCTGGGCCGTGCCGGAAGAAATGAACGAGGAAGTGCGCGCTGCCCTTGCCGAGTCTGATCAGGCCACCCGCAACGAAATGTATGTCGAGTTGCAGAAGAAGGTGCAGGCCGAAAGCCCGATCGTCATCATGTTCCAGGCCCAGCTGCAGATCGCCATGAGCGAAAACGTGGATGGCTATGTCAACGGGTCCAACTCGGACTTCGTCTACTACCGCCTCGTGACCAAGGACTGATTGGTCGCAATTGTTTCGACGGTCCCGTCCCTCGGGCCGTCGATTGCGGAGCCGGGCAACTCCTCCCGCTCGGCTCCGCCACTTTTTTGGCTCAGGACTGCTTTCATGATCCCCACGCTTGCCACCCGCATGGAAAACCTTCGCGCCCGCATGGCCGAGACCGGCACCGATCTGGTTGTGATCGGGCCATCGAGCCATATGCGTTATCTGGCCGATCTCTCACCCCATGGCGATGAGCGCCCGGTCATGCTGATGGTCAGCCAGAGTTTTGCCGGTTTTCTGATGCCCGCGCTGAACGTGGATTCCTCGCGCCAGCATACGGAATTGCCGTTTTTTGCCTGGGCCGATGCCGATGGTCCGGATGCGGCGCTGGACGAATTGCTCAATGCTACGGGGATCGACCGGGCAGCGCCTTCCATCGTGCTGGACGAGACCATGCGCGCCGACTTCGCGCTGCTGGTGCTCGACGCCTTGCCAGGCGCAAAGCGCCGCTTCACACAGGATACGGTCGGGTATCTGCGCTCGCGCAAGGATGAGGCCGAGTATCAGGCCATAAAGGCTGCGCATCTGCTCAATGACCGCGCGGTCGAGGCGGCCTTCGCCGCGCTCAGGCCCAGCATGACCGAAATCGAAGTGGCCGCACTGATTGATGATTTCTACCTGGCCAATGGCGCCACGACCGTGTTCTGCTCGGTCTGCTTTGGCCCCAATGGCGCCTTTCCGCACCACCACACCGGCGCGACCCCGCTCAAGCCGGGCGCTGCGGTGCTGATCGATACCGGCTGCCGGTTGAATGGCTACCCCTCCGACATGACGCGCGTGGGCTATTGCGGTTCGGCTCCTGAAGGGTTTGCAGAGATCCACGCCATCGTCGATCAGGCCGTTGAGGCAGCGCTGGCCGCTTCAGTGCCGGGCGCCAGGGCCAGTGATGTCGACAAGGCGGCGCGCGACGTCATCACCAAGGCCGGCTATGGCGCCAATTTCCTGCATCGCACCGGCCATGGCCTGGGCATCGATGTGCATGAAGCGCCCTATATCACCGGCACCAGCGACACCGTGCTGGACGAAGGCATGGTGTTTTCAATCGAACCGGGCATCTACCTGCAGGGCCGCTTCGGCCTGCGGCTCGAGGAGATCGTCATTATCCGCAACGGCAAGGCGGAAATCTTCTCCGAAATGCCGCGCAGGGCTGCGATAGCCGGATAGCCTGGTCTTGTTCTTCGCTGTGAAGACGAGCGCTACTACGAAGAACACCATTTCGAAGAGCGCGGCGGCCAGACCCATTACCGCTCCGTGTCGAACTTCCCCGACTTCGAGATGCGCACCGCGCTTGTCGACACCGGTATGGAATGGGGTGCCAATGTCTCCATGGCCAAGTTCGACACCATTCTCGAGCAGCTTAAGGCCGAGGGCTGATCAGCCCGCCTCAAAGCGCGTGGCGCGGTACTCGAGCGGCGCCGCGCCGCGCTTTTTCCGGAACACCTTGGCAAAGTAGTTGCTGTTCGCAAAGCCGGTCAGCCGGGCAATCTCGCCGACACTCATCTCAGTGGCCAATAGCAGTCGCTCGGCCCGGGCGAGGCGGCGCGTCAGCACAAAATCCGAGGGCGATTGTCCCACCGTGGTGGTGAACCGGCGCACGAAATGCGCACGGCTCATTTCGGCAATTTCAGCGAGGCGCTCGACCTGCAGGGACGCGGCCAGATTGTCATCGACATAGGCCGTAACCCGCGCCAAGGCCGGGGGCAGGGCGGCCTCGCCCAGCAAACGCGCGCCAAACACACCATCATGCAGCGTGGCCATCGCCGCATAGCCATGCACGGAAACCTGTCCGGGAGATGGCTCGGATAGCGTCATGGTATCCAGGGTCGTGGCGGCCAGGCGATCGATTTGTCCCGCGTCCAGGGATACTACAGGCCCGGCGCTGTCGAGGATTTCGCGCGCCAGGCGGAGCGCCTCCCGGCCATTGAGCAGCAGCCAGAAATACTCCCAGTGCCCGCCCCGCTCGAGATAGTAGCGATGCGCATGCGGCATGGTCACCAGCATGGTCTTGCCTGGCGTCAGCCGGTACTGCACCCCGGCATAGTCGAGCCGCCCCTCACCATGCGTAGTATGCTGGATAACCAGGAACGGCGCGGTCCCGCGCTTCATGCCGTCCCACGAATAAACCTCGTTGCGGCGCTGCTCGTAGCCCGCGCTGACCGCCATGCAATGCAGCGGTGCAACGCTGCGCGGCACGGTGAGATGCCGGATGTCAAAGCCATGGTTGAGCAGAGAGTTGAGCACAAAATTACCCGCGTTCGCACAAGCTTTCTCTACACCCGAGCCGCAGGCGACGCTAGCTCTAGAGGAAAGCGAAGGGCCAGCGCGCCCCTGGAGGAAGCATGTCGTTCAAAGTGACCGTTATCGGTGCCGGCTCTGTCGGTTTCACCAAGACCCTGATTTCGGACCTGCTCAAGGTCCCCGAATTCGTCGATTGCGAGTTCGCACTGACCGACATCAACCCGCACAACCTCGACATGGTCAGACAGATCATCGAAGCCATCGTTTCGGTGAACAATCTGCCCGCCAAGGTGACCGCGACGACCGACCGGCGCGAGGCGATCTCAGGCGCGCGCTACATCATGTCCTGCGTGCGCGTTGGCGGGCTGGACGCCTTCTCGACCGACATTTCCATCCCGCTCAAATACGGCGTCGACCAATGCGTGGGCGACACCATCTGCGCCGGCGGCATTCTCTATGGCCAGCGCAACATTCCGGTGATCCTCGACTTCTGCAAGGATATCCGCGAGGTCGCCGAACCTGGCGCGCTGTTCCTCAACTATGCCAACCCCATGGCCATGAACACCTGGGCCGCCGAGATGTATGGCGGGGTCAATGTGGTCGGCCTCTGCCACGGCGTGCAGCATGGTGCGCACCAGATTGCCCAGGTGCTGGGTGTCGAGGACAGTGAGCTCGACTATGTCTGCTCGGGCATCAACCACCAGACCTGGTACATCGACATCCGCGCCAAGGGCCGGAAGATCGAGAGCGAGGAGCTGATCGCCGCGTTCGAAGCGCACCCGGTCTATTCCAGGCAGGAAAAAGTGCGGATCGACGTGCTCAAGCGGTTCGGCGTCTATTCGACGGAGTCGAACGGGCATCTGTCCGAATACCTGCCCTGGTATCGCAAGCGCCCCGAAGAGATCGGCCGCTGGATCGATATGAGCGACTGGATCCACGGCGAAACCGGCGGCTATCTGCGCTATTCCACCGAACGCCGGAACTGGTTCGAAACCGATTTCCCCATGTTCAAGGAGCAGGCCAACAAGCCACTCTCCGAGCACAAACGCACCAGCGAACACGCCAGCTATATCATCGAGGCCATCGAGACCGGCCGGCCCTATCGCGGTCACTTCAACCGGCGCAATAACGGCATCATCACCAACCTGCCCGATGACGCCATTATCGAAAGTCCCGGCTATGTCGATCGTTTCGGCATCAACATGGTCGAAGGCATCACCCTGCCAACCGCCTGTGCGGCGACCTGTTCGGTTTCGGTGTCGGTGCAACGCCTTTCGGTCGAGGCCGCCATGACCGGGGATATCGATACCCTCAAACTGGCCGTGCTGCACGATCCGCTGGTCGGCGCCATCTGCACCCCGGACGAAGTCTGGGCCATGGTCGACGAAATGGTCGTCGCCCAGGCGCAATGGCTGCCCCAATATGCCGATGCCGTGCCAGCAGCCAAGGAGCGCATGGCCAGCTCGACAGTCAAGACCCGCGACTGGGACGGTGCCGCCCGCAAGCGCGTCCGCTCCGTCGAAGAATTGCGCGAAATGAGCGGCGCGCATCACTAGGTCCTCCGACGCTCCTCCCGGCGTCTCGAAAGCGGTTCGGCATAAGCCGGGCCGCTTTCGTCGTTCCAGGGAAGACTTGCGGATTTCTAAGAAGTTGGGGCCATGCGCGGCCCCCGGCTTGCGTTGAGTTCGAGCCAAATTTAGCTTCCCCCCAAGGGAGGGCAGGGCATGGACAAACCATCCCATTACGTCATTGTCGGCGGCGGCACGGCGGGCTGGATTGCGGCCTTCATCATTCAGGATGAAGCGCGGCGGCGGGGGCTCGATTTTCGCATTTCGGTGGTCGAGAGCTCCAAAATCCCAACGGTTGGCGTGGGCGAAGCCACCACGGCCGCCTTTCGCGTGCTGCTCAAGCACTTCGGCATCGACGAACTCGAATTCATGCGCAAGACCGATGCCAGCTTCAAGTTGGGCATTCGCCACGAAGACTGGCGGCGCAAGGGGTTTACCTATTACGGCCCGATCGATGATCCGCACCAGGTGGTGCAGCCGCCCGCCGGCGCGCCAAGCGACTATCTCAACGTCTATGCGGTTGCAGCCGGCAGGCCGGTGCAGGACATGCATATGTTCCAGCCCCTGCTGGAGCAATGGAAGGCGCCCTATGCGCGCAAGCCCGATGGCGGCCTGATCCCGCTTGGACCCTTCCACCATGCCTATCATTTCGATCAGGCACTGGTGGGGAAGTTCTTCGCCAGCAAATCCAAAGGCGTGGAAAAAGTCGATGCGCTGGTCGAGGGCGTGGAGCGTCATGCTGAGACGGGAGATATCACCGCGCTCGTGCTGGCGGACAACCAGCGGCTCGAAGGCGATTTCTTCATTGACGCAACCGGCTTCCGCAAGCAGCTCATCGTCAAGGAGTTGCAGGCGCCCTGGGTTTCCTACGCCCACGAACTGCCGGTCAATCGGGCGCTGCCCTTCTGGATCGACGTTGAGGAAGGCGAGGAGCTACCCACCTATACGCGCGCCTGGGCACAGAATTCCGGCTGGATGTGGCAGATCCCCACCCGTACACGGTTCGGCTGCGGCTATGTCTATTCCGATGCGTTCTCCACGCCCGAACAGGCCAAGGCCGAGGTTGAAGCCGCGCTCGGTCAAGAGATCGAAGTGCGCGGCGACATTCGCTTCCAGATCGGACGACTTGAAAACGCCTGGATCGGCAATTGTCTTGCCGTAGGGCTCAGCTCGAGCTTTCTCGAACCGCTCGAATCCACCTCCATTCATGGCACCATCGTGCAGATGATGCTGTTCGCCCAGCGCTATATGGATCGCCCTGAGCGGATAGAGCAGAAGGCGCGCGATGATTACAATGCCCGCGTGGGACGGCAGGTCGATGACTTCCGGACCTTCGTAAACACCCATTATGTAACCGAGCGCGACGATACCCCGTTTTGGCGGGAGGTGCGGGCCAACCGCATACACCCCGAGACCAAGGAACGCCTCACTCGCTGGCAAACGCAGATGCCACGCAATGAGCATTTTCCGAATTATCTCGGCGGGCTGCCGCATATCGAGACGCAGTTGCACTACCCGGTGCTCGATGGGCTTGGCCTGCTCGACCAGTCTCTGGCGCGGCGTGAGATGGAGGCGGCGCCCAAGCTGCGTCAGTTCGCACGCGAGACGTTTGACTCCTTGGTGCGGGAATATCGCGGCGCCGCGCAGCAAGCGCTGGGGCATGCCGAATTCCTGAAGATCGTTCAGGACATGGGGTAGGGCGCGCCACCTCAGGCGATCTTGTTTTCCCGCATCTGGCTGGGGGTCATGCCATAGGCCTTGCGGAAATGCTCGTAGAACTGGGTCTGGCTGGAAAATCCGGATTGGAACGCGATATTGGCGATGGCCAGATTGCTGTCGAACAACAGGCTGCGCGCGCGGATCAGCCGCATCCGGGTGACGAATTTCTGCACCGAGATATGCATGACCTTGGTGAACAGGTTGGTCGCATAATTGGGGTGCAGCCCCACCACCTCGGCAATGTTCTCGACAGAGAGCGGGTCGCCGATGTTTTCCACAATATGGCGAACCATGCGCACCACATAGCGCACCGGGCTGGCCGTGCGGGTGCGGGCGCCGGACTTCTCCACCCAGGCCGGTAACAAGGTTTCCCAGCCAGTGATGGCGGCGCGGCGGAACATGGTGCCGATCTCGGCGCGGACCAGGTCGGAGCGCAGGGAATTGCCGCTGCGATAGTCGCCATACCAGCGTTCAAGCGTTTCAAGGCCGATGCATTCCGGCGCAAGCTGGATGACGCCTCCGCCCATCAGGGTTTCCGTCAGCCGACCCAGTTGCGGCATTTCGAGAAATGCATCCATGGGCAGGTAGATGTTGAGCTGGCGCGCATTGTCGACATCGCGCAGGCCAATGGTCTGGTGCGGAATACCGGCCCAAAAGGCCACCAGCCGATTGGCGCCAACGGTCAGCGGCCCGCCGTCAAACACATAGTCCATCGTGCCTTCGGTCAGCCAGTTGAACTCGATATGGCCATGGCTATGCGGTTCTGCCATGATCTGGGGTGGGAAGGCGCGGATGCCGAAGCGCCCGAACGCCTTGCCCGAGGCATAGAAACTCCGGTCCGGCCGCGGCGTCGGACGCGGCGCTTTCTCCCTTGCGCGCACAGGCCGGTCCAGACTTTCCATAACAGTCATACTTTTCCCATTGTTCTTAGAAATCCGGAATTAGTCACTATCATTCCGGATTGCTTCGCCCGTGGCAAGGGGTAGGCTTTGTTGATGCACGGAGGCAGGGTCGGAGAGGAGTATCCGGCCCGGGCGAGACCGCTCTTTGCCCCGTATGCGATGGGAGGTTCTATTGAGAAAGCATATCTATGCCCTTGGCGGGGCAGGACTTTTGCTGTCCGTGTCGATGGCGACACTGCCAGCGCAGGAATTGACGGGCGAATTGCCCGATCCCCCCGAATTTTCGGCGCAGAGCGAACCGAATTTTGTCAGCGTATCTGACATCATGGAATATCGGGCGCTGCCGGAATATCACGAGCCCGACTGGGTCACCTCGAAATATGTCGAGGCCGGAACTCTGCCGCCCGTTGCCGAGCGTCTGCCAGCAGAACCGCTGGTCTATAAGGCCGCCAATATGCCGGACGGTATCGGTGTCTATGGCGATACCATGCGCCATGTGATCGGCGGCCGGCCAGAGGGCTGGAACTATATCGGTGGGCAGAGCCAGGGCTGGGGCGGTATCGACATCGGGCTATCCGAATGTCTGACGCGCACCGGTCCTTTGTTCATGATCAAGGCCGACGAACTCGAGCCCATGCCGAACCTTGCCAAGAGCTGGGAATGGTCCGAGGACGGCAAGGAACTGACCATGCATCTGATCGAGGGTGCAAAATGGTCCGATGGCGATCCGTTTGATGCCGATGACGTGATGTTCTACTGGGAGGACAACATCCTCGACCAGAACGTCTCGCCACTCAACGGCGGCACGCCGGAGACCTTCGGTGAGGGCACAACGCTCGAAGCACTCGATCCCTACACGATCAAGTGGACCTTCCAGGAAGCGTTCCCCACGCAGTATCTCTATGCCATGGCCTATGGCACGTTCTGCCCGGGTCCGAGCCACATCCTCAAGCCCGAGCACCCCAGCTACTCTGACAATACCTACGAAGAGTACAAGAACGCCTTCCCGCCTGAATATCTCAACATTCCGGTGATGGGTGCCTGGGTGCCGGTCGAATATCGTCCTGACGACATCATCGTCATGCGCCGCAATCCCTACTACTGGAAAGTCGACGAACAGGGCAATCAGCTCCCTTATCTCAACGAGATGCACTACCGTCTCTCGACCTGGGCCGATCGTGACGTTCAGGCTGTTGCCGGTTCGGGCGACTTCTCCAACCTTGAACAGGCCGAAAGCTATGTCGAAGCCCTGCGGCGCTCGGCCGAAGACGATGCGCCGGCCCGCCTGCAGTTCGGTGCCCGCACCATCGGTTATGCCCTGCGCATGAACCTCTCCGGCAATGGCTGGGGTGAACCCGATGAACGCGAACAGGCCGTTCGTGAACTCAACCGCGACCTCGATTTCCGCAAGGCGATCTCGATCGCGGTCGATCGCCAGCGCCTCGGCGAATCCCTTGTCCGCGGTCCGTTTACCGCCATCTACCCCGGCGGGCTCTATGCGGGAACGACCTACTACGACAAGGATTCCACGGTCTATTATCCGCATGATCTGGAAGCGGCCAACGCGCTCCTCGATGGGATGGGGCTGATCGATACGGACGGCAACGGCGTGCGCAATTTCCCCGAAGGCACCGCAGGCGGCGCCGATGTGGAAATCACCCTGCTGGCCAATACTGACTATGGCACCGACACCAATCTCGCCGAGGGCGTGATTGCCATGATGGAACCGCTTGGCCTGCGCGTCATCGCCAACTTCCAGCAGGGCACGGCCCGTGACGACATGGCCCAATCGGGTCAGTTCGATTGGCATGTGGAGCGTCAGGGTGCCGAAATGGTCTCGGTGGTACAGGGGACGGCGGCGCTGGCGCCAACAGGTCCGCGTACCCACCCATTCCACCGCGCCGGATCTGACGGTACGTTGGATCTGCTGCCCTTCGAGCAGGAACTAGTCGATGTGGTCAACGCCTTCATCGCCACCAGCGACAATGCTGAACGGGCCGAGTTGATGAAGCAGTATCAGCAGATCTTCACCGAGAATGTCTATTCGGTGGGCCTGACCCAGTATCCGGGTGCGCTGATCATCAACAAGCGCTTCGCCAACATCCCGGCCGGTGCCCCGATCTTCATGTTCAACTGGGCTGAAGACAACATCATCCGTGAGCGGGTCTTCGTCCCCGAGGACCAGCAGGGTAGCTACGAGTTGCATCCTGAAACGCTTCCGGGCGCACCGGGCAGCGACGGCCCGATGTAACGCAACTTTGCCGGCGGGACTTTCGGTTCCGCCGGCATCGCCCCCACCTCACCCCGCAGGTGTCCGGGTATCGGTTCAATTTCCTTGGCTTGATCGTGCCACGACCACGATTGGCCCCCTCGACCGAGCAAGGTCACAGGGCTGGGGTGAACGGCAATCCCGTTCAGCAGTGTCGTAGAGGCCTCTAAATGCTTCGTTTTCTTGTCATCCGTGTATTGGGCGCGATCCCGCTGCTGTTCCTGCTCAGCGTCGTGACATTCGCCATCATCCAGGCGCCGCCGGGTGACTATGGCGACTATATCCGCTCCATGCTGATCAATCAGGGCGGTGTACCGGCCGAGCAGGCCGAAGCGCAGGCCGAAGTCTATCGCGAAGCCAACGGGCTCAACGATCCGCTGGTGGTGCAATATTTCCGCTGGATCACCGGCATCGTCACCCGTTTCGATTTCGGCCACTCACTTTATTACAACAAGCCCGTGGGCCAGGTCGTGACCGAGCGCCTGCCGGCTACAATCATGCTGGCGCTGACCTGCCATATCCTGGCGTCCTTCCTGGGCATTGGGCTGGGCATCATCGCCGCCACCCGTCAGTATTCCTGGGCCGATACGCTTCTCGGCGTCATCTCGTTCCTGGGCATGACCATCCCGCGGTTCCTGCTCGCAATCATCATCCTCTACATTCTGGTCTTCCGCATGGGGGTGAACGAAATAGGCAGTTTCAACTCCGCCTATTGGGGCGGTCAGCCCTGGGGTTGGGGACGATTCGTCGACCTGATGGCCCACATCTGGCCGGTGATCTTCATCGCCACCTTTGGCGGGCTGGCCTACAATATGCGCGTCATGCGGGCCAACCTGCTCGACGTGCTCAATTCCCAATATGTCGAAACGGCACGGGCCAAGGGCCTGCCCGAGGGCGCCGTCATCATGAAGCACGCCGTGCCCAACGCGCTGCACCCGCTGGTGGCCTATCAGGGCGTCGTCCTGCCCTACATGCTGACCGGCGAAATCGAGGTGGCCATCGTCTTTGGCCTCGCCACGGTCGGCCCGGCCATTGTCGGCTCCATGGGCGTCGGCGACGTCTATGTCACTGCCACCTTCATGCTGGTGCTCGCCACCACGCTGATCATTGGCAACATCATTGCCGACCTGCTGCTTGTCGCGCTCGATCCCCGCGTCCGCCTGGGAGGGAATGCCGAATGACCCGCTCTGACACAGATACGCATTCCGCAATTCCACTGCCGACCGATCCTGGTGCCGGCCCGGCCCCCACGCCTGCCGAAGAGGCTGACGTGCCCCCCATCGTTTCGCGCCACGGTTCGGGAAACGAAACCTATGCAACCCTGGTCTGGCGCCGCTTCCGACGCTCCACCATGGGCATGATCGGCCTGGTCCTTGTGGTCATGTTGCTCGTCGTTTCGGTCTTTGCCGATTTCTTCGCGCCCATGGACCCCAAGGAAGCCAATCTGCCCTTCGCGCCGCCAGACCTGATCGCCTTCGAGGACCCTGAAGGCAATTTCAGCCTCATCCCTTACGTCTATCCCATCGGCGACACCGGCGAGTTCGACCCGGTCACCTTCCAGCCGCTCACCGGCGCGATGAAGGACAACCCGACCCCGACCGGCTTTTTCGTCCAGGGGTACGACTATCACCTGCTCTGGTTCATCCCGGCCAATATCCACTTCTTCGGCTCGACCGATGGGCGGCCGATCCAGCTTCTGGGCACCGATAAATTCGGCCGCGATATCCTTTCGCGCGGCATCATCGGCTCGCGCATTTCCCTGATGATCGCGCTGGCTGTGGTCACCATGACCACCGTGGTTGGCACGCTGGTGGGCATCACCTCCGGCTATATCGGCGGCGCTGTCGACGCCTGGGTGCAGCGTTTCGTGGAATTCGTCCTCGCTTTCCCGCAATTGCCGCTCTATTTGGCGCTCACCTCGCTGATCCCGGTGACAGCACCGTCCAATGTGTTCCTCACCTTCGTCATCTTCGTCATGGCGGTGCTGGGCTGGGCGCAACTGAGCCGCGAGGTGCGCTCCAAGACGCTCTCGCTGGCGCGCATCGAATATGTGCGGGCCGCGATTGCCGTGGGGGCTTCGGACGGCCGTATCATCACGCGGCACATCCTGCCCAACGTGCTCAGTCACATCATCGTTGCGATCACGCTGGCCATTCCGACGGTCGTTCTGCTCGAAAGCTTCCTGGGCTTCCTCGGCTTTGCGGTGAAGCCGCCGCTGATCTCCTGGGGCCTGATGCTGCAGGACACGGGCACCTTCTCGGTCATCGGGTCCTACCCGTGGATCCTCTCGCCGGTGATCTTCGTGCTGATCACCGTCTTTGCCTTCAATGCGCTGGGCGATGGCCTGCGCGACGCCGTCGACCCCTACTGAGGATAGAGCCATGACCGAGAACAAGCTGGTTCCGTCCGAACGCCACGATCTGGGCCAACACGGCCGCGAACTGATCCTGGACGCCCGCAATGTCGGCGTCGATTTCAAGGTGGAAGGGGGAACCGTCAACGCGGTGCGCAATGTCTCTTTCCAGCTCCACAAGGGCGAGACCATTGCCCTTGTGGGCGAAAGCGGCTCGGGCAAGTCGGTTACGGCCCGCACGCTGATGAAGCTGCTCACCAAGCGCGCGACCATTCTGCCGCAAACCCAGATCACGCTTTCCGGCAAGGATGTGGTCAAGATGGACGACCGCGAGATGCGCAAGCTGCGCGGCAATGACATCGCCATGATCTTCCAGGAGCCGATGAGCTCGCTCAACCCGGTCTATACGATCGGCCAGCAGATCTGCGAGATTATTCACCTGCACAATCGCGTCTCCCGCCAGGAGGCCATGAAGCGGGCCGAAAAACTGCTCGAAGAGGTGCAGATCCCTGACCCCAGGGCGCGGCTCAACCAGTTTCCGCACCAGCTTTCGGGTGGGCAGCGGCAGCGCGTCATGATCGCCATGGCGCTTGCCAATCGCCCCGAGGTGCTGATTGCCGACGAGCCGACCACCGCGCTCGACGTCACCGTCCAGGCCCAGATCCTCAATCTGATCAAGGATCTCAAGGACAAATACGGCATGGCAGTGATCCTGATCACCCATGACCTGACCATCGTCCGGCAGTTCTCCGAATATGTCTATGTGATGCAGAACGGCCGGGTACAGGAGCACAACGAGACCGAGGCGCTCTTTGCGAACCCGCAACACGCCTACACGAAACACCTGCTGGCCTCCGAACCCAAGGGTACGGCCTTGCCGCTCTCGGATGGGGAACACGAGACTGTTCTGGAGGGCAAGGAGGTGAAAGTCACTTTCACCCTCAAGCGTGGCGGCTTCCTCAAGCCCGACTTTTTCGATCTCAAGGCCGTCGACAATCTCGATATCAAGCTGATGCGTCACGAGACACTGGGCATTGTGGGCGAGAGCGGGTCGGGCAAGACCACCTTCGGGCAGGCCCTGATCCGGCTGATAGGCAATCAGGGCGGCCAGATCTGGTTCGACGGCGAGCGTATCGATGGCCGGGACCGCAAGGCCATGCGCCCCTTGCGCAGCCGCATGCAGATCGTTTTCCAGGACCCATTCGCCAGCCTCAATCCGCGCATGTCGATCCGCCAGATCATCGAGGAGGGTCTGGTGGTCAATGGCATTGGCGACAATCGGAATGATCGCATCGACCGCGTGCGGCAGGCCCTGCGCGACGCCGGGCTACCGGACAATATCCTGCAACGCTTCCCGCACGAATTTTCCGGTGGCCAGCGGCAGCGCATCGCCATTGCTCGCGCCATCGCGCTTGAGCCGGAGTTCATCCTGCTCGATGAGCCGACCTCCGCCCTGGACCTGTCAGTCCAGGCGCAGATTATTGACCTGCTGCGCAAACTGCAGGACGAGCGTGGGCTGAGTTATCTGTTCATCAGCCACGACCTCAAGGTCGTCCGGGCTCTATGCCACCGTGTCATGGTCATGCAGCACGGCAAGATCGTCGAGCAGGGGCCGGTCAGCGAAGTGCTGACCAATCCCGCGACCGACTACACGCGGCGCCTTGTGCGAGCAGCGTTCGAAATCGCGGCCTGATTGGCCTGTCAGGTCGACGCGCGCAGATTGAGCGCGTCGGCCAGCGGCAGGCCATTGGTGCCGCGCAGATCGAGATCGGCCTCGATATGGTCGATATGGACAAGGACCAACCTGCTGGCCCGATCGGGGTCGCGGTCGCGTAGCGCGGCAACAATCTCGCCATGCTCATTGTGCCCGCAACTCGATGCGCCGGTACGGCCGTAAAGGGCGATCACAAGTGAGGACCGGGCGATCAGCTCTTCCATGAAACGCTGCATGATGGCGTTGCCGGCTACCTCTGCAAGCAGGATGTGAAATTCGCCCGAGGCACGAATGGCAGCACGGCGGGAGGCTGGCCCGCGCTCCTGCAGCAGCCTTGTTTCTGCCTCCAGACAGGCATCGAACCGGATGAAATCGGCATGCCGGGCGCGTTCTGCTGCAATGCGGGCGATGCCCGCCTCGATCTGTCGCCGCGCCTCGAAAAGCTGGCTTGCCTCTTCCGGGCTTGGGCTGGCGACAAAGGCTCCTCTGTTGCGCTCGGCGCGCACCAGGCCCTCAAAGGAAAGCGATTGCAGCGCGGCGCGCACAACGGTGCGGCTAACGTCGAACAGCTTGCCCACTTCTGCTTCAGAGAGCTTGGTGCCGGGCACAAGGCGATGCTCGACAATGGCGTCGCGCAACTGGTCGCGAATGGCCATGGCGCGGTCGTCGGGCTGGAAATGCAGTTCTTCGGGAGTTGTTTGGGTCATGATTCACCTGTCTCCATTCTTGCAGCATTTGCGCAGCAGAGAAAGCAAAAGATTGCTTTCAGTAGGACCATTTGATTGCATACAATCTGATCGAAGAATGACGACAAATGGCTATTTCTTGTGCAAGCGCGAACGTTGGTGCAAATGTGGGCGTCGAGTGGCAAGGCGAAAAATGGCGCTACTGTAACACGTTAGTCCGCGATATCCCCGTCTGGCACGATGGTTGCAATTCATTCCCCGTCACAGGGGGTGTGGATGACCAAGGCTGCCTCGATCGATATAGCGTCTGTCTCAAAGATCTACGGCAAGACCATTGCCGTGGATGCGATCAGCCTCAAGATCCCCGCTGGCAGCTATTGTTGCCTGCTCGGCCCCTCGGGCTGCGGCAAGACCTCGACCCTGCGCATGATCGCCGGTCACGAGAGCATTTCCATTGGCGATATACGCTTGGGAGACACGGTCGTTTCTGATCTGCCGCCCGCCAAGCGCGGCACCGCGATGATGTTTCAATCCTATGCGCTGTTCCCCCATCTCGACCTGGTCGACAATGTCGCCTTCAGCCTAAACGTGGCCGGGGTGCCCAAGGCCGAGCGGCGGGGCAGGGCGCTCGACATGCTCACACTCATGCAGATGGAGGCGTATGCAGACCGCCGGCCGGCGCAATTGTCGGGCGGTCAGCAGCAACGCGTCGCATTGGCGCGCGCCCTGATTACCGATCCCGAGGCCCTGCTGCTCGACGAACCGCTCTCGGCCCTTGATCCCTTCCTCAAGGTACGCATGCGCGCAGAACTCAAGAAGCTCCAAAAGAGCCTCGGGATCACCTTTGTGCATGTCACTCATAGCCAGGAAGAGGCCATGGCGCTGGCCGATTTGATCGTGGTGATGAGTGATGGCCGCATCGAACAAGCCGCGCCGCCGCGCGAGATATTCGAGCGGCCCGCCACCGCATTCGTCGCCCGCTTTATGGGGGACCACAATGTCATCTCAGGTCGCTCGGCCGGCACCAGCGACGGACTGGCGCAACTCGTGGTGCCTGAAGGTGGCACCTTTGCCGCCATGGGCAAGTCGCCAGCCAAGGACAGTCCACTCGATATCGCCATCCGCACCGACCGCGTCCAAATCGGCGCCGGCACCACCAAGGGGCTCGGTTTCAATGGTGTGGTCTCCAACATCGAATATCGCGGCGCCACGGTGAAACTCACCTGCGATGGCGCCGGCATAACCGACTTCACCGCCATCATTTCCGACAAGGCGTTCTTCGCAGCGCCCATCGCTGTCGGCGACGCGGTGCCTCTCCATTGGGAAGCTGAGGACGCCATCGTCCTGGGCCGTCTCGATGCCTAGCAACGTCAATCAAGCCAACAGGGACAGGACAATGACGGAATTCACTGAAAGAAAGGCGGGCATCAGCCGCCGCAACTTCCTCAAGACCGGCGCTGCCGCAGCCGCGGGTGCAGCCGTTGGTTCGGGCGCAATCACCGGCTTCCCCACCATCTGGGCGCAGAACCCGATTACGCTTCGCCAGTTCGGCACCGGGGTGTCCAACCTCAATGCCATTGCCGAAAAGTGCAAGGAAGACCTCGGCATCACGCTTGAGATGACGGCGACAGACTCGGACGCCGCCGCACAACGCGCCGTCACCCAACCCGACAGCTATGACATTGCCGATATCGAATACTGGATCTTGAAGAAGGTTTTCCCGACCGGCGTCATCCAGCCTATGGATACCTCCCGCCTGACCTATTACGACCAGATCGTGCCGCTGTTCAAAACCGGCAAGCTTTTGCCCGATAGCGTCATCGCGCAGGGTACGGCGCCGCACACGGTCGGCTTTGTCGAAGGCCCGGATAGCACAACTTTTGCCGCTGGCGAAACCGGCTGGTTCACCATGGTACCCACCATTTACAATGCCGACACCTTGGGTATTCGTCCCGACCTGGTCGGCCGTGAGATCACCTCTTGGGCCGACATCATGGACCCGGCCTTCAAGGGCAAGACCGCCATCATCAACGTGCCATCCATCGGTATCATGGATGCGGCCATGATCATGGAAGCCATGGGCGAGATCACCTATGGCGACAAGGGCAACATGACCACTGAGGAGATCGACGCCACCATCGAATTCCTCATCAAGGCCAAGCAGGATGGCCAGTTCCGCGCCTTCTGGAAGAGCTTTGACGAAAGCGTCAATCTGATGAGTTCGGGCGAAGTGGTGATACAGTCCATGTGGTCGCCGGCCGTGGCTGCGGTGCGCTCCAAGGGCATCGCCTGCACCTACCAGCCGCTTAAGGAAGGCTATCGCTCCTGGGGCGGTGGCCTGGGTCTGGCCGCGCATCTTGAAGGCGCCATGCTTGATGCCGCCTACGAATATATCAACTGGTATACCTCTGGCTGGGTTGGCGGCTATCTCAACCGCCAGGGCTATTATTCGGCCAATATGGAGTCAGCCCGGAACCACATGTCCGAGGACGAGTGGGGTTACTGGATCGAGGGCAAGCCGGCCCAGGGTGACATCCTGGCGCCCGACGGCACTGTCATGGAAACCGCCGGTGCCGTGCGCGATGGCGGTTCCTTCGAGGAGCGCATGGGCAAGGTTGCCTGCTGGAACTCGGTGATGGACGAGGACCGCTACATGGTCCGCCGCTGGAACGAGTTCATCGCGGCCTAGAATGACCTCAAACCCCTCTCCCTTGAAGGGAGAGGGGAACAGTGCCCAGACCGCGAGGACAAGCATGAACAATCTCCTTTCCAGAGCCACGCCCTATATTCAGGCGACGCCGCTGGCGCTCATCCTTGCGTTCTTTTTGCTGCTGCCCATCCTGCTGCTGGTTGTCGTCAGCTTCTGGGACTACGACTTTGCCGGCATGTACCCCGATCTGATGACCCTCAATTACGAGGAGGTCCTGGGGTCTTGGGTCACCTGGCGCACCTATCTCAACACCCTGAAATTTGCCGCTCTGGTCTGGGCCATCACCGCCTTTGTTGGCTTCTGGATCGCCTATTTTCTGGCCTTCCATGTGCGCACCACGACCATGCAGATGGTGTTGTTTCTCATCTGCACGGTCCCGTTCCTGACCTCCAATATCATCCGCATGATTTCCTGGATCCCGGTGCTCGGCCGCAACGGGCTGGTCAACACCGCGCTGGTCAATGCCGGCATCGTGCCCGAGCCCATCGAATGGCTGCTCTATTCCGACTTCGCCGTGGTCCTGGCCATGGTGCACCTGTTTACGCTGTTCATGGTCACCCCGATCTTCAACACCATGATGCGCATCGATCGATCACTGGTCGAGGCGGCCCGCGACGGTGGCGCCCGCAACTGGCAGATCATCTGGCACGTGATCCTGCCGCTGGCCAAGCCGGGAATCGCCATCGGCACCATCTTCGTCGTCACCCTGGTCATGGCCGATTTCTCTACCGTCCAGGTCATGTCCGGCGGGCAATCCGCCTCGGTCGCGCTGATGATGCGCAACCAGATGAGCCTGCTGCAATATCCCGCCGCCGCTGCCAATGCCGTGGTGCTGCTGGTGCTGGTTCTCGTCATGGTCGCGGGGATCCTGCGCATCGTCGACATTCGCAAGGAGCTTTGAGATGAGCGAGAAACGCAGCCTCGGCTTTTACATCCTCGCCGCCTTCTTCGCGCTCTTCGTGCTGTTTCTCTACGGCCCCCTCTCGGCGGTGTTCATCTTGTCCTTCCAGGGCCCCAATGGCGGCCTCACCTTTCCACTTAACGGCGTGTCGCTGCACTGGTTCTTCAACCTCTTCGAGCGCCAGGCTGTAGGCGATTTCGGCGCCAGCTTCGGCCGCTCCTTCGCCCTCGGGCTCATGGTCATGGGTGTCACGGTCCTCGTGTCGCTGCTGGCAGGCCTTGCCTTCCGCCGTCGCTTCTTCGGCGCTACACCCTTGTTTTACTTGACCATTGCGAGCCTTGTGGTGCCGTCCATCATTGTCAGCCTGGGCATCGGGGTGCTGTTCCAGCAACTCGGCTTCCGCCCCTCATGGTTCAGCTCGGCCTTTGGCGCCCATCTCACCTGGACGCTGCCCTTCGGCGTCCTGATCATGTTCGCGGTCTTCAACCGGTTCTCACCGACCTATGAAGAAGCCGCCCGCGATCTCGGCGCCTCCTCCTGGCAGACCTTTTCCCATGTGGTGCTGCCCATGATCGCGCCCAGCCTGATCGGCGTTGGACTGTTCGGCTTCACCCTCTCTTATGACGAGTTCGCCCGCACCCTGATGACCTCTGGCAGTGCCAACACCTTGCCGCTCGAAATTTATGGCATGACCACCAATGTCACGACGCCCGTGCTCTATGCGCTGGGCACAGTGACCACGCTGTTCTCCTTCCTCATCATCCTGGGCACCATCCTGGCGATCCGCCTTGTGCAGGGCCGGCGGCTGCGCCCATGACCCGGCTGCTTGTCGTCAATCCCAACACCACCCAAACCATGACCGATACCATCGCCTTGGCGGCCCGGCAGGCAGCCGGGCAAGGGACGGAGATCGAAGCGGTCACCTCGTCCATGGGCCCGGTGTCCATCGAAGGATTTTACGACGAGGCATTCGCTGTGCCAGGGCTCTTGGCGCAGATCGCAGCGGGGGAAAAGGCCGGCGCAGGGGCAGCCATCATCGCCTGCTTCGACGATACCGGGCTCGATGCCGCCCGCGCCATGGCCACTATGCCGGTAGTCGGCATCTGCGAAAGCGCCCTGTCGCTGGCCGCCATGGTTGCCAAACGATTTACGGTGGTGACAACCATGGAGCGCTCCCGCGTGCCCATCGAGGAGTTGGTGGACCGCTATGGCATGGCCCGCAAGGCGCACGTCCGGGCCGCCAATATCTCGGTGCTCTCGCTCGAAGATCCGAACTCTGGCGCGCGCGACAAGCTGCGCAGTGAAATCACTCGCGCCCTTATCGAAGACAATGCCGAAGCCATCGTTCTGGGCTGCGCCGGTATGGCCGACCTCGCGCGCACCTTGCAGGCAGAGTTCGGCATGCCGGTCATCGACGGGGTTGGTGCTGCGGTCAAGCAGGCCGAAGCGCTTGTGGCACTGGGGCTATCCACCTCCAAGCGGGGCGCCTATGCTGCCCCGGTATCGAAACCCTATGCCGGCATTCTGGCCGGCTTTGCCCCAGCATGATGGACATCCGCACCCTCGATATTGAAAACATCCAGACCCTGATCGACTGGGCTGCTCATGAAGGCTGGAATCCTGGCTTGGCTGACGCGCCGGCCTTCCAGGCCGCCGATCCAAACGGCTTTCTTGGCGCCTTTGTCGGTGACCGTATGGTCGCCGGCATTTCGGTCGTGGCCTATGACAACCATTTCGGATTTCTCGGGCTCTATATCTGCCACCCTGAATTCCGGGGCAGGGGCTATGGCCGGGCCGTCTGGGACGCCGGCATGGCCTATCTGGGCGATCGTACGATCGGCCTCGACGGTGTGCCCGAACAACAGTCCAACTACCGGCAGATGGGCTTTGAGCCGGCCTATGAGAGCGTCCGTTGGTCCGGCGTTCTGCCAGGCCAACCGGCGCCGCGCGATGTTCGCCCGCTCGCCGGAACGGCGGAGATCGACACTCTGGAACAGGCCTGTTTCCCTGCGCCGCGGCCGGACTTCTTGCAACGCTGGGTCGCCCCGCCACATCTGACTGCCGTCCTGGAGCACAAGGGCCATATCCGCGCCTGGGCGGTGATCCGGCCCTGCTGGGAAGGGTCCAAGATCGGCCCGCTCTTTGCCGAAGACGCTTCTGCGGCCACTGTGCTTCTCGACCGTTTCTCGGGCCCGGTCAGTCTCGACGTGCCCGAAACACAGCCGGCTTTCACCGACGCCCTAAGACAACGCGGTTTCATGCCCGGCTTTCGCACCGCGCGCATGTATCGGGGCACACCGCCGACGGTCGACCTGGACCGCGTGTTCGCCGTCACCAGCCTCGAGTTGGGCTGACTGGATCAGCGCAGCGCCCGACCGGCCTCATCGAACAGGTGAATAACACCTACCGGCACCTTGATGTGGATGGTGTCATGCAGTTGCAGATCTGGCGCCCCCTCCAGCTTGATCGTTATGGCCTCGCCGCTGGGCAGTTCGACATAGGCGAGCGCGTATTCGCCGAACTGCTCGATCACTGCCAGCTTGCCGCTCAGATCGGCCGTCGTGGCATCTGCCAGCTCCAGGTGTTCCGGCCGGACTCCAAGTGTGCGGACCTGTGACAATTGCGGATGCGAAAGTGCCAGCATCTTCTTGCCGGGCAATTGCAGCCCGTTGCCGGTCGCCGACACATCGATGAAGTTCATCCGCTGGCTGGCAATGAAACCAGCCACAAAGGTGTTGACCGGCTCGCGATAAAGCTCCAGCGGCGTGCCGACCTGCTCGATCCGTCCGGAATTGAGTACAACGATGCGGTCAGCCAGGGTCATGGCCTCGACCTGGTCGTGGGTGACGTAGATCATGGTCGCGTCAAGCGTGTCGTGCAGCTTGGCGATTTCCACCCGGGTCTGGGCGCGCAGGGAGGCATCCAGGTTCGACAAGGGTTCGTCGAACAGAAACACCTTGGGATCCCGAACGATGGCCCGCCCGATGGCAACGCGTTGGCGCTGCCCGCCACTCAACGCCTTGGGCATGCGGTCGAGATAGGCTTCGATCTGCAGGATGCGGGCTGCTTCGCGCACGCGTTGGTCGACTTCTGCCTTGGGCGTCTTGGCGAGCTTCAGGCCGAACGCCATGTTTTCGTAAACGCTCATATGCGGATAGAGCGCATAGGACTGGAACACCATGGCGATGCCGCGTTGTGGTGACGGGACGTCATTGACCACCCGTCCGCCAATACTGATCTCGCCACCCGTGATTGGTTCCAGGCCGGCAATCATCCGCAGAAGCGTGGACTTGCCGCAGCCCGAAGGGCCGACAAACACCACGAACTCGCCCGACTTGATATCGAGGTCGACGCCATGGACGACTTCCAGAGCGCCGTAAGATTTGCGGATGCCCCGCAGCGTGACATCTGACACTTGCGCCTCCTCAGGTCTCGATCATCAGGGTTGCGATTTCGAACGGCCGCAACTTGAGGGCGACGCTGTTGTCCTTGACCTCAAGCGGCTGCGCTTCGCCTTCTTCCATCAGATTGACGATGCGCGCCGATTTGACCGGCAGGCCAAAGCTGATGGTCGCATCGGCGCGGATATTGGCGTGCTCGAATATGCGCAGCACGATGGCATCGGACTTCTCAGCCTTCTTGACCGTCTCGATGGTGACATTGGGTGCATCGACCGAGGCGAGGCTGAACTGGGCGAACGCGCCTGCCATTGTTGTGGCAACAGTGCGCGAACCGATGACGGCCACCGGATTGTTGAACCGCTCTGCCGCGCAATGGACCTCAGCCAGATCCGCCACGCCCTCATGCACGAACATGGCATAGCGGATGCGGTGCTCGCCGAGATCGGCATCGGGATCGGGGAAGGTCGAGCCGCGTACCAGGGTCAGCCGCACCGATTGCTCGTGGCAGTCATAGGCATATTTACTGTCGTTGAGCAGGGCGATGCCGAAATCAGCCTCCGAAATATCCACCCAGCGATGCATCGAGGCTTCGAACCGCGCGCGGTCCCAGGTGGTGTTGCGATGGGTTGGCCGCGTGACATGGCCGAAGGCGATTTCGGAGCGAATTTCGCTGATATTGAGATCAAACCCGAACTGCGCCTTGATGACCTGAGCGCGCTCCTGCCAATCGATGAAGGTGTCGAATTCCACCTGTCGCTCACCGGTTGTCAGGGAGATCACCTGAACAATCTTCGACTTCTGGTACGATCGCTCGACGCGGATTGCCGCGCGATGCGGACCGGTCTCCACCACGGAGATCTCGGCCTTGCCATCAGCGAGCGGCCAGGACTGCTCCTCGAAATAGCGATCGATATCCCAGGCATCCCACTCCATGGGCTTGTCTTCGTAGGCGATAAGGCGATTGGCCTTGGCACCGGGAGCAAGGGTTTCGCGATTGCGCGTCTTGTCGAAGACGGAAGTGATCTCGCCCTTCTCGTCGAAGGCAACGCGGATCAGCGCATTTTCAAGATGGCTTGCCGAGACGGAAAGTTCGCTATTGGCCGATGAGCCGCCCGAGACGAGCTGCGCCCCGTTCCAGCCGAGCGGGGCCAGATCGGCGACCACCGCAACCATATCGGTCGATCCATCGGCACGGGTGATCTTTTGCACCGGCTGGGTGCCCGAAGCAGTGGCGAGCGCCGCGTCCGCGGGGATTTCGGCGCCCAGATGCACCAGACCCGAGCGGGTCTGGCTGGTGAAGTTGATCAGCCGCAACTGGTCGGCGCCCGGCTTCGTTGCGGCCTGCGCCGCAGCGTGCCAGGGGCCATTGGCAGAATCCAGGGTCGAGAAGATGCGGCCATATTCGGCGTCGCTGTCGACATAGACTTCCGGGATCGAGGTGCCCGGCAGGATGTCGTGGAACTGGTTGATCAGCACCAGTTCCCAGAACTCGGCCAGCGCCTCGCTGGGATAGGCGTGGCCTTCTGTTGCCAGGGCAATGGCCCCGAGCATCTCCAGCTCGCGCAGGCGCCGCTCCGAATTGCGGTTATTGGCCTTGTTCTTGGCAACCGAAGTCAGCGTGCCGCGGTGATATTGCAGGTAAAGCTCGCCATTCCACACCGGGAACCTGCCAGGCTCTGCGTCCATCTTCTTGCCCAGCCGATCGAGGAAGGGGACGATACCTTCAAGCTTGACCCTGGGCGCGCCGGGAATGCCCCGTTCCAACCGCGTGCCGCGCTCAATCATCGCGCGGGTCGGACCGCCGCCGCCGTCGCCATAGCCATAGGACATGACGACCTCGTCATAGGCGGCCTTGGGCTCGTACCGCTTCCAGGCGCCCATGGTTTCCGACACCGAGAGGTCACCATTGTAGGTCGTGAAGATCTGCTCGCTGTCATATTTCTGGGCGGTAATGAGCTGTGCCTTGGTGGTGGTGCCGTCAATGCCGCGCCAGAAGAAGGTGTCATAGGGGTGTCGGTCGGTATCGTTCCAGCTCAGCTTGGACGTGACGAAGTATTTGAGCCCCGACTTGTCCATGATCTGCGGCAGATTGGCCGAATAGCCGAAAGTATCGGGCAACCAGACGGTCTTGGGATCGACCCCGAAATGTTCGAGATGAAAGCGCCGGCCACGCATGATCTGGCGAACCAGGCTCTCGCCCGAGGCGATATTGACGTCCGGCTCCACCCACATGGCGCCTTCGATCTCGAACTGGCCGGACTTGATCCGCGCCATCATCCGATCCCAGATTTCCGGGTAGTCCTTTTTGAGGAAATCGAAGAGCACCGACTGGTTGTACATGAAGACGAACTGCGGATACTCCTCCATCAGGTTGAGCACCGTGGCAAAGCTGCGACCGGTCTTGTCGCGGGTGTGCATGACCCGCCAGAGCCAGCCCACATCGAGATGGGTCGAGCCGACAGCGGTGATCTGCGGCTGCACCTCGGTGTCGACGAGATCGTAGATTTCCTCGGCAATCTTCTCGGCTTCCGGCAGGCCGGCCTCGAAAGCGTCGGTATGCCCGTCGCGCCGGTCCAGTGCCCGCAATGCGCGCTGCACGATATTGAGAATAGCGTGGCGACGCGGATCGTTCTGCTGCAGCAGAATGGCGACGTCCACCGGCGTCTGCAGGTCGTAATAGAGCTTTTCCGCCCGCTCGTTGCGAATGAAGAAATCCACCTCGAACCCGACCAGAGGCCGGTCGAAGAAGGTGAAGGCGTTAACCAGCAGGATGTGCTTGTTGCCGGGCACGGCGTCGCGCTCGATCACCAGTTCGGTGTGGTTGCCGTCCAGCGCCTGGGCAATCTTGCCGTCGAGATAGGCAAGACACTGCGGGTCGGTCGAGCCGGGGCGGTCCTGCCACTGGCTAGTGAAATGGGCGACGAAGACTTTGCCGCGCGCTTCTTCGGGCACGGTAATCTCGGCAGCGAACCAGGTGTGTTCCTGACGTTTGCCCCAGACCGAATGGCGGCCAAACGGCTCCCAACCGCGCCAATCGGCCCCGAGCGCGTCAGCAGACGAGAAATGATCGGCACGCTGCACATGCCATTGGAACGGTACATCCTTGAGTGGCGTCCGGATTTTCTTTTCCAGGTCCGCGCACAGGCGCAGCAGCTTGCCCTCTTGTTTCAGATCATCGTCCAGCAAACCCAGTTTGGACGAGAGGGGATTGGAATAGGTCATCCTTTGACTCCGACACCGGCGAACCCTGTGTTCATGTTCCGCCGCAACAAGAAATACACGCCGACCGCCGGCGCAGCGTAGATGATTGAAAAGGCCGTCAGGAACCCGTAATTGATGGCGCCCTGCTGCCCGAAAGCAGCGTAGAGCCCCACCGACATGGGGAAGGCATCCTGCACGCGCGCAAAGATCAACGGCAGCAGGAATTCATTCCAGGCGCCGGTGAAGCTGAAGAACCAGACCACCGCAATCCCGGCCCTCGACATGGGCAACACGATTCTTGTGACAATCTGGAAAAGGCTGGCGCCCTCCACATAGGCTGCTTCCTCAAGCTCGATCGGCACGGTGTCGAAGAAATTCTTCAGCAGCAGCAGGGTGAAGGGCAGGTTGAGAATGGTCAACGCGATGATGACGCCGAGCTGGTTGAGCAGGCCGGTACGCTGCGCAGTGAAATAAAGCGGCACCAATACGCCCGCCGCCGGCAGCATGCGCAGCAGCACCAGGGCCCAGAGAAAGGCATTGCGGCCCGGGATTTTGAGACGCGACAGCGGATAGGCAGCGGAAATGCCGACCACGACGCTGAGTGTGGCCGTGCCCGCCGCAATCAGCATGGAATTGACGAACTGCCGCCCCGCATTGCCGCTGATCGCCTCGCCGAAATTGTCGAGCCCGACAACGCTGGGGATCTCGAGCTGGCCCGTCGAGAGCGGGTTGAAGGCATTCAGGATGAGCCAGGAAAACGGGCTGACCCAGATCACGGCCATGAAAGTCAGGGCAATGGCAGTTAGGCGGGAGGGTTGGGTGGATTCCATTTATTTGGGCTCCCGCAACAGGCGCAGATAGAACAGGGACAGGAAGCCCACAATGGCGAGCATGGCGACCGAGATTGCCGAGCCGAAGCCGAGATTGCCGCGCGCAAAGCTCTGATTGTAGAGGAACACGGCGAGCGTCTCGGTCTGCCGGCCCGGCCCGCCGCCGGTCATGGCGAAAATCAGCGGGAAATAGGTGAAGGTCCAGATGGTGATGAACAGCATATTGGTGGCGATATGCGGCCGGATGATCGGCAATTGCACCAGCCAGATCCGTTGCAGCGGCGTCGCGCCATCGACCTTGGCGGCCTCGACCACCTCGCGGCTGACCGAATCCAGGGCCGCCGAGAACAGCAGATAGGACCAGGCGGTGCCTTTCCAGATATTGGCAATGGTGACGACGGGCAGGGCGTAATCATTGATGAAATTGACCGGTGGCAGGCCCAGCGGCGTGATGATGAGCTGATTGATCAGCCCGGTCTGTGCCGTGGTCGCCGACCAGAGGAAAGCCGCGACGATATCGGGCAGCAGCCAGCCCAGCATGATGCAGACTTCCACCACGCTGCGCAGCATAGAGCGCGATCCGCGCAAGGCCGCCGCGAGCAAGAAGCCCAGCACCGACTGGCCGACAATGGCCGAGAAAAAGACGAAAATGACGGTGGTCCACAAGGATTCGAGGAAACCCCGGCGCGTGAACAGGCGCTCGAAGTTTTCCAGGCCCACCCAGCTCCATTCCACGCTCTTGCGCCCCACCAGGGCCAGATCGGTGAAGCTGAAGGCAAATGCCCAGGCGGTGAAATAAAGCAGGATGCCGATCAGCAGGATGGCGGGCAGCATGCCCAGCCCAAGGACCCACAAATTGCTGGTGAGCCAGGGATTGGCCTGGTTTTTCATCGACGCCTCTTGGCTGGGCTGTTTGCACCCGCGGCGACCTCGGCGGAACGCAGCGGCGGACGGCTGGAAAAAGAAGACCGGCGACATCTGGAGGACAGGAGATGCCGCCGGCAGTTGGTCAGGTTACTCGTAAGTGACGACGTTTTCCTCGCCGAACTCGTCGACCAGCGCGTCGTGATATTCCTGGACCACTTCATCAGGCGGCACGCCATCCAGAATGTCGGCAGTCGCCTGCTGGATCAGGGCCGAGACGGTCTGGTAACCCGGCACCGTGTCACGGCCGGTCGTGTCCGCGGCCAGCTTGGTGGCCTCAGCCAGGAACGGATCGGCAGTATATTCGGGGGATTCCGAAATATCGGTCCGTACCGCCATGCGGTGATTGGCCAGCGTCCATGCCTTGAAATTGCCCTCGTCAAAGATCGAGGTGATCAGCTTGAAGGCCATGTCCTTGTCGGCCGCATTGGCATTGATGCCGATCGTCCACCCGCCTGAGATATTGGTCGTGGTCTTGGCACCCTCGACGCCCGAACCGGGCCATGGCGTCCACGCGACTGTGGCGTCTCGCTCTTCCCGGCTGGGTGGATTGTTGCAGTCCCAAAGACACGCATCTTCCCAGGACCCGGAGGCCAGAATGCCCAGTTCATCGGCCGCCAGGGCAGCGCGCACCGCAGCCCCGATATCGGTGGCATAGTTCAGCTCCGCCGTGTTCAGCTCGCGCTCGACATAAACCTGGTGGAACAGGTCGAACGTGCGGCGCAGGGCGGGGCTGTCGCCAATCCACTGACCTGTTTCGCGGTTCAGCAGGCGATTGCGGTCGCCCTCGGGAACATCGGCGCCAAGCAGCGCCATATAGACGCCCTGCATGGTGGCGGCTTCTGCCTGCTTGGTGCCTGCGGGAAGCTGGAACGGATAGCGGACGCCTGCATCCTTGAGCTTCTGGGCGGCGTCGAGCACGTCATCCCATGTCTTGGGTTCCCAAGGGGTGGGAATGCCGGCCTTCTCGAAATTCGACAGGTCATACCAGAGCATGCGCACATCGGTGTCGGTGGGCAGGGCATAGACCTGGCCTTGATAAGACGCGACCTCGAGCAGACCCGGCATGTAATATTGGAACTGATCCCAGCCGGCGAGCAGCTCGTCGAGGGGATGCAGATAGCCGGCCGAGGCCAGCTCGGACACCATGAAGCTGTCCATCAGGTTGACATCGGCAGCCGTGCCCGCCGAGAGGTCCAGCGCGATGCGCTGGTCATAGCCCTGTCCGGGCAGCTTGATGGCGTTGACCGTTTCGCCGGTTTCGGCCTCAAAGGCCTCAATGCCCGGCTCGACCAATGCGGCAATCCATTCGGCATACATGAACGAGACTTCAGCCCGTGCCGGCGCCGAAAGGGCACTCGTCATGGCCAGGGCAGCAACGCTCCCCAGCAGAACTTTCTTAAGCATACACACCTCCCTGTGATGTTGCCCCCCGCGGCTGCGGCAGGCGCCGGCTCCTCTTCCGGCGTATGAGCCCAACTAAGCACATTGCATGCAACGTTGCAATTTGACATTGCATGGATTCTCTTTGTTGCGAGCAAAAGTTCATGAAATCCATGCACAACAATAGCTTGTGGTGCTTTCATGCTGTTGGCTTTCCGGACTTGTAACGTTTGCATCGTTGCATCAAAGTTCGGTACACTCAGGCGCCCGGCTCTGCTATGTAGGCTGTCAGGGGACTTTGCCGCATGCACAAGAACAGGCCCGGGCCTTCGGCCAAGGGGCGCGTCACACTGAAAACCATCGCTGAGGCCACCGGGCTGAGCCTGTCCACGGTCTCGCTCTCGCTGCGGGGTGGGACGACGCTCAAGCAGGAAACCCGCGACAAGGTGGCCGCGGCTGCCAAGGCGCTGGGCTATGTGCCCGACAGGGCGGGGGTGCGTCTGCGCACCGGCAAGACCAATGTGCTGGCCCTGGTGCTGGATGGCGCCGAAGATTCAATCGATTTTGCCCGCCAGATGATCCAGGGGATCGGTCAGGCCCTGCAGGGGACGCCGTACCATCTGAATGTGACGCCCGAATTCGACCGGCATTCCACCGACACGATCCGCTACATTCTGGAAAATCGCACGGCAGACGGGGTGATCATAACCCATACCGGTCCGCGCGACCCCAGGGTGCAGATGATGGTGGATGCCGACTTCCCCTTCGTCAGCCACGGGCGAACCGAGTTCTTCACCCCGCACCCTTACCACGATTTTCATGCCGAGGCCTTCGCCACACTTGCGGTGGAACGGCTGGCCGGCAAGGGCTGCCATAGGGTGCTTCTGGTGATAGGCGACGACAGCACCACCAACTACCATAACATTGTCACGGCCTTTCATAAGGCCGCCGCGCGCAACGGGATCGAAACCACGTTGCTCGAGCGCACCGTTGGCCTGACGCCGGCCGAAATGCGCGCAAAGGGCATTGAACTTTCCCGGTCTGCGGATCGCCCCGATGGCGTGATCTGTGACAGTGAAATGCGGGCCCTGGCTTTGCTGGGCGGCCTGATGGAAGCTGGTGTCGGGATCGGCGAGGATGTGCATCTTGTCTACAAGCAGACCTCGGGCATTCTGCCCACCATGTTCCCACGGCTTGACAGCGTGCGGGAAGACATTGTGGGGGCGGGTGTCGAGCTGACCAGGCTGCTTCGATTGCGCATCGACGGGGCGCCCGTCGGTGGCCTGCAGACCCTGGCCGAGCCCCAGCCGCAATGGCGCAGCAATGAGCCTTGACCTTCCCATTTGGGAAGGCTGCAAATGTGCCTCCGACATGTTCAGGAGGTCCGAATGAAATTCGCTGCTTTTGCGCTCGCCACTATGTTGCTTGGGGCTCCGGCCTTCGCCCAGGAACACGCGGGCCATGGCGAGGCTATGGTGTCTCAGAATCCGGCTACCCAGGGCTACATTGATGCCAATGCCCGCATGCATGTCGATATGGACATCGCATACACCGGCGATGCCGATGCTGATTTCATTCGTGGCATGATCCCGCACCATCAGGGTGCGGTTGATATGGCGCGGATCGTGCTTGAGCATGGCTCCGATCCAGAGGTCCGCGCATTCGCTGAAGAGGTGATCGACGCGCAGGAGGCCGAGATTGCCTGGATGCGCGAATGGCTGGCCAGGAACGGCTATTGATGGTCAGCCCGGCGGCCGCGTGACCGAATTTCGCAATATCAGCTCGGCGCGCAGCAGCACTTCGCGTGACTTTGGCTTCTCGCCGGCCAGCAGCGTCAGCAGAAGTTCCATCGCCGCTTCCCCCATGCGATGCCGCGGCTGCTTCATCGTGGTCAGCGAGGGGGTTATGAAGCTGGCAAAGGAAATGTCATCAAAACCCATGACCGAGAATTGCCGGGGCAGATCATAGCGGCGGGCATTGAGGGCAATGATCACGCCCATGGCCGTCGCGTCATTGACACAGAGAAAGGCCGTGGGCAGGGCATCGCGCACGAACATCAGCTCGGCCGCCGCCCGGCCGCTTTCGGTCGTGCCGTCCCCGTCAATAATCAGGCGCGGATCGATGCCGATCCCGGCTCCACCAAGCGCGGCACGATAGCCATCTTCACGCAACCGGTTGATCTCGCGATTGGGCGCCCGCCCGACAAAGGCAATGCGCCGGTGCCCCTGCGAGATCAGGTGTTCCGCCGCAATGCGTGCACCTTCGAAATTGTCCACTCCGACAAAGGGAATGTCCTGGCCCAGCACGGGTTCATTGACTGCCACCATGGGCGGTAGTCGCGCATCCGTCAGTGACTGCCCGAGTCCGAAAGGCAGGTGCCCGGTGAACAGGATCAGCCCGTCGGCCTGGTTGGAGCTGATAAAGCGCAGATAGTCGGTTTCCCGGCTGGGATCGTTCTGGGTATTGCCGATCAACAGGCCATAGCCGCGCTTGCTCGCTTCGGTTTCAAGGCCCACCAGGATGTTGGAAAAGTTCGGGTCACCCACATCAGGGGCGAGTATCAGGATCATGTTGCTGCGCCGCATGCGCAGCGAGCGGGCCATTGCATTGGTGGTGTAGCCAGTGCGGGCAATGGCGTCGGTGACCTTGCGGCGAGTCGCATCGGCCACCTTGGTCGGTTCGTTGATGGCGCGGCTGACCGTGGCGATGGACACACCGGCCATCGCAGCTACATCTTCGATTGTGGCCAGCTTTTGCTGCAGCACTTGGCTCTCCGCCCTCCGCCCCGGGCCAGACAGCCCCACGCACCATCGCCTTTAGCAGAAGCCGCAGCTTTAGCTACGGCGTCTCCACAGCGATAAACCGAATTCGGTCACTGTAAACCTTTACATAGTTCATGAAAACCTTTACATCATCGTTCATAGCCAAATGAGCGTTGCATCAAGCAGTGCCGGGTTCAGGGGAGGAGACGCGACATGGCCGAAGCGCCAGACGCAAATGTGCCGTCGATTCTGTCGGCCAGCCGCATCTCGAAATCCTTTGGCGAAATCCCGGTGCTGTTCAGCATCGATTTTGATGTTCGCCCCGGCGAAGTTCACGCCATTATCGGTGAGAACGGCGCTGGCAAGTCGACCCTGATCAAGATCCTTTCCGGCATTGAGCAGCCAACCTCCGGCAGCATTACCTATGACGGCGAGAAAGTCGTGCTACCCCCAAACGGCGAGGCTGCGGCCTTGGGGATCGTCGTGATCCACCAGGAACTGCTGCTGGCAGAGCATCTCTCGGTCGCAGACTCGATTTTTCTTGGGCGCGAGTTGAAGTCAGGGCCTTTCCTCGATCTCAAGGCGATGCGCGACCAGGCCAAGGCCATTCTGGATACGCTGCATGTCTCGATCGACCCAGATGCGCGGATCAACACCCTGTCGGTGGCCGACAAGCAAATGGTTGAAATCGCCAAGGCTATCAGCCGCGATGCCCGCGTCATTATCATGGATGAGCCCACCGCGGTGCTCTCCGTTACTGAAAGCCGGACCCTGTTCGAACAGGTGCGACGCCTGACCGCCAAAGGCGTTGCGGTAGTCTTTATTTCCCACAAGCTCGACGAGATCATGGAACTGGCCGACCGCGTCACCGTGCTGCGCGATGGCCAGTTGATCGCGACCGTCGGCACAGAAAACCTGACGCCGGACTCCATCGCGCAGATGATGGTTGGCCGCGAACTTTCCAACCTCTACCCGCCCAAGCACGAACCCGATGTCGACACTGAAGTTGTGCTGTCGGTTCGGGGTCTATCGGCGCCGGGCATTTCGGACATATCGTTTGACCTGAGGCGCGGCGAAATTCTCGGTTTTGCCGGGCTGATCGGGTCTGGGCGCACTGCTGTCGCTGAGGCCATAGCGGGCCTGAGTGCTAAGACTGGCGGGGAGGTCATCGTCAATGGTGCAACCGCCGACTATCCTGACGTCTCGAAATCTGTTGCGGCGGGCCTGGCCTATATGACCAAGGACCGGAAGGGGCGGGGGCTTCTGCTCAATGCGGGCCTCCAACCCAACCTGACTTTGCTGACCCTGAAAAAGCATCTCAAAATGGGCTTTCTCGATGGTCGCAGCGAGGCCCAGGCGCTGGACCGGGCCGTGCGACGCTTTGATATCCGCGCCCGTGATCCCTCGGTGCAGGTTGGCAAGCTCTCTGGTGGCAATCAGCAGAAACTGATGCTGGGCAAGACCATGGAGAGCGACCCCGAGATCGTCATCATGGATGAGCCCACACGCGGCATCGACGTCGGCACCAAGCAGCAGATCTATCACATCATCGCGGCGCTGGCCGCCGAGGGTAAGGCGATCATCGTCATCTCCTCGGAAATGCAGGAAGTCATCGGCCTTTCCCATCGTGTCGTCGTCATGCGTCAGGGACGCATGGCCGGCGTGCTGGAAGGCGCAGAAATTACCGAAGCCGAGATCATGCGCTACGCGGCCGGCATCAAGCAGGGTGGGGAAAATGAGCGTCTCAGTGCCTGACACGGCAAGCAAACCGCATAAGGGCTTCCGGCTCGATCTCAAGACGGCAGGACCGCTCCTGGCGCTGATCCTGCTGATCATCCTGGGCTATAGCCTCAACCCGCTTTTCCTGGGCGAGGGCAATGTCACCAATTTGCTGACCCGCTCGGCCTTTATCGGCATCATCGCGGTCGGCGCTACTTTCGTGATTACCGCTGGCGGTATCGATCTTTCGGTCGGCTCCATGGCCGCCTTCATTGCCGGCATGATGATCATCATCATGAATGCGGCGGTGGACAGCATGGGAGCGTCCATCTGGACGGTCCTGCTGGGCATTGGCTGTTCGCTGATCCTGGGCATCGGCGCCGGCTTCATCAACGGCTTCCTGACCACCAAGGGGAAGATCGAGGCCTTTATCGTGACCCTGGGCACGATGGGCATCTATCGCTCGCTGATCACCTATTTCGCCGATGGCGGCACGCTCTCGCTCAATAGCGGCGCCCGCGAGATCTATCGCCCGGTCTATTACGACAGCTTCATCGGGCTGCCCTATCCGGTGTGGGTGTTCATCATCGTGGCCGTGCTTGGCTGGGTACTGATGAACCGCACGGCCTTTGGCCGCTATTGCATGGCCATCGGCTCCAACGAGCAGGTCGCCCGCTACTCGGCCATCAAGGTCGACCGGGTGCGGACCTGGACCTATATCCTGCAGGGCCTTTGCGTTTCGCTCGCCACCATCATCTATGTGCCGCGTCTCGGCTCGGCCTCTTCGGCCACCGGCGTGCTCTGGGAACTCGAGGCCATTGCCGCGGTAATCATCGGCGGCACCATGCTCAAGGGCGGCTATGGCCGCATCGGTGGCACGGTGATCGGGGCGCTGATCCTGACCGCCATCGGCAACATCCTCAATCTCACCGATATCATCTCGAACTACCTCAACGGGGCGGTGCAGGGCGTGATCATCGTGGCGGCCGTCTATCTCCAGCGCGGCTCGTTCCGCACCGGCCGCCGGGCCAAGAAGCCCGAATGACCAAGATTCCCGGCCCTCCGGGGCGGGCATAACCGGCGCATGGCGCCACACTCAAGGGAGGAACTACCCATGTCTATGAAGGCATTGACCCTGGCTCTGGCGGCAACGACCGCCCTGGCCGGCGCAGCGGTGGCACAGGATCAGATCCGGATCGGTGTCTCCATTCCGGCCGCAACACACGGTTGGGCCGGCGGTTTGAACTGGCACGCCCAGGAGGCCGAAAAGCGCCTCGAAGCTGCGCATGACAATATCGACATCACCCTCGTCACTGCCGACAGCCCCGGCGACCAGGCCAGCGACATCGAGGACCTGATCTCGGTGCAGCAGATCCATGCGCTTGTCGTGCTGCCCTTCGAATCCGATCCGCTGGTCGAGCCGGTTCGTCAGGCCAAGGAATCGGGTGCGTTCATCACCGTGGTCGATCGCGGCCTGCCCGATACCTCGATCCAGGACGTCTATGTTGCCGGCAACAATACCGAACTGGGTTCGGTTTCTGCCGAGTATTTTTTGACCCGTCTGGGTGACGGGGACAACATCGTGATCCTGCGTGGTATCCCGACCGTTATCGACACCGAACGGTTCGACGCCTTCATGGCCGGTATCGAGGGCTCGGGCATCAACGTGCTCGACGACGAATTCGCCAACTGGAACCGCGATGACGGCTTCGAGGTGATGCAGGACTTCCTGTCCCGCTTCCCCGATATCGACGGCGTCTGGGCCCAGGATGACGACATTGCCATGGGCGTGGTGGAAGCCGTGCGCCAGGCCGGTCGTGAAGACGAGATGTTCATCGTCGGTGGCGCCGGCATGAAGGACGTCATCAAGGGCATCATGGATGGCGATACCCTGATCCCCGTCGACGTGCTCTATCCGCCCGCCATGATCGCAACGGCCATGGACGTGACGGTTGCCAACTTCACCTCCAATGGTCCGGTGCAGGGCGAGTACATTCTGGGTGCGCCGCTGGTGACCCAGGAGAATGCCGAGCAGTTCTACTTCCCGGACAGCCCGTTCTAATCCAACGGAACGAGCAGCCAATGGAGGGGCGCCAGTGGCGCCCCTTTTTTGTTTGGATTCAACACATTCGTGCGTCGTCAGGATGACACGCGAATCCCGCTATTTCTCCGCCCGAGTTCCGGGCGATGCCCGCCTTCCTTGGCGTTGCGGGGGCTCACCAGATTGAAGCGGGTCAGGCTGCCTCGGGCGTGTAGCCGGCCTCGCGGATCGCCGCTTCGCCCCTGGCCCTGTCGCCGGTGAAGCTGACCTTGTGATTGTCGAGGTCAATTTCGACATGGGTGCCGGGCAGGGCACCCTCCAGCGCAGTGCGTACCGTGCCGACGCAATGGCCACAGGTCATGTCGTTGACGGTTACGGTCGTTTTCTCACTCATTTCAGTGTCCTTTGGGGGTCTGTTGGGCCGATGTGCCGGCCAGGTCATCGAGAATGGGGCAATCGGGGCGATTGTCGCCGGCGCAGCAATGCACCAGATGGCTGAGCGTCTTCACCATGCCCTGCAGTTCGGCGATCTTGGTTTCAAGCGCCGCAATGTGGGTGCTGGCGATATCCCGGACTTCCGCGCTGGCCCGGGTCCGGTCCTTCCATAGCCCCAGCAGCGCCGCGGTTTCCTCGACCGAAAAGCCCAGCGTCCGTGCCCGCTTGATGAAGCGCAGCACATGCACCTCGTCGGGGCCATAGACCCGGTAATTGCTGTCGGTGCGCAGCGGCGGGGAGATCAGGCCGATCTGCTCGTAATAGCGGATCATCTTGGCAGAGACGCCCGACTGATCTGCGGCTTGCCCGATATTCATGGTGTCACCCCCTTTATGCCGCGCAGGCGCTGCGCATTGCCGACCACGAACACCGAACTTAGCGCCATCGCGCCCGCCCCGATCATGGGCGAGAGCAGGATGCCGAAGGCAGGGTAGAGCACGCCGGCGGCCACCGGGATCAGCACGGCGTTGTAGCCAAAGGCCCAGAACAGGTTTTCCCAGATATTGCGCAGTGTTGCGCGGCTGACGGTGAGGGCATTGAGCACGCCCTGCAAATTGCCCCCGAGCAGGACCACGTCCGCGCTTTCGATGGCGGCGTCGGTGCCCGAGCCCACGGCGATACCGATATCGGCTTCGGCCAGGGCTGGCGCGTCGTTGATGCCGTCCCCGACATAGGCGACGACCCGATCGCCCTGCCGCAGCGACTTGATGGCTTCCACCTTGTCGGCGGGCAGCACTTCGGCCCGCACCTCGTCAATGCCGAGCTGGGCAGCGATGGCCTGGGCCGTCCGCCGATTGTCGCCCGAGATCATTGCGGTTTTCAGGCCCACGGCATGCAGGGCCTCGATGACCGACTTGCTGGTCGGCTTGATGGTATCGGCCACCACGATAGCGGCAGCCAGCCTGTCATCGACAGCGGCGAACACCGGTGTCTTGCCTTCTGCGGCGAGCCTGTCGATGTCTGCCGAGAAATCGGAGAAGTCCAGATGGCCCATATGGCGCTGCGAGCCCACCGCCACCAGCCGTCCATCGACCCTTGCGGTGACGCCAGTACCCGAATTCGAGCTGAATTCGGTGACCGCGCCGAGCCTGAGCCCGGCCTTTTCGGCAGCCGCGACAATGGCCGTGGCGATGGGGTGCTCGGACCGGCTCTCGACCGCGGCAACCAGCGCTAGCACCTCGTCATGCGCGAAATCGTCGTCGAGAATGAGATCGGTCAGTGCCGGCTTGCCCTCGGTCAGCGTGCCGGTCTTGTCGAAGGCGACGATGCCGGCGTCACGCAGCTGCTGCAATGCCTCGCCCTTGCGGAACAGCACGCCGAGCTGAGCGGCGCGGCCCGTGCCCACCATGATCGACATGGGTGTCGCCAGCCCCATGGCACAGGGGCAGGCGATGATGAGGACAGCGACAGCATTGACCAGCGCATAGGTTAGAGCCGGATCCGGGCCGAGCCAAAACCAGGCAATGGCGGTGACAATGGCAAGGCCGATCACGATCGGCACGAACACCGAGGTGATCCGGTCAACCACCGCCTGGATCGGCAGCTTTCCAGCCTGGGCATCCTCGACCATGCGGATGATATGGGCCAGCATGGTATCGGCCCCCACCTTGGTGGCGCGGAAGTTGAAGCTGCCCGATGTGTTGAGCGTGCCGCCCACGACGCTGGCACCGATACTCTTGGAGACGGGCAGGGGTTCCCCCGAAATCATTGATTCATCGATATGGCTTTCGCCTTCGACGATCTCGCCATCCACGGCGATCTTTTCGCCCGGACGGACGACAATGATGTCACCAACCCGGACGTCTTCGATCGGCACTTCGACTGTCTTGCCTTCGCGCTCGATCCGGGCGGTCTTGGCCTGTTGCTGCACCAATTGGCTGATCGCCTCGCCGGTGCGACCCTTGGCGATGGCTTCGAGCCAGCGCCCGACCAGGATCAGCGTGACGATGACGGCAGCCGCCTCGAAATAGACATAGCGCGTTTCCGCCGGCACCAATTGCGGCGTAAAGGTCACGACGCTGGAATAGAGCCAGGCGGCCCCAGCCCCAAGGGCGACCAGCGAGTTCATTTCCGGTGCGCCGCGGAACAGCGCCGGGAAGCCGATTTTGAAGAAGCGCAGGCCTGGTACAAACAACACGAAGCTGGCCAGGGCGAAGTAGGCGACCCAAAGCGTTTGCGTCGGAACGATGGACATTACCCACATGTGGAAGGGCATGTGGATATGGCCGATCATCTCGATCAGGAACAGTGGCAGGGTCGGGATGGCGGCGATGATGACGTCGCGCTTGAGAATGGCGGCATCTTCATCGTGATGGTGCATATGGTCATGCGCCGGCGCGTCGGGCTGGCGCAGGCTGGCCTTGTAGCCGACCTTCTCGACCGCCTTGAGCAGCGCATCGACATTGCCGCCGGCAATGGTGGCGCGCTCGGTTGCCAGATTGACGGCAGCGGTTTCGACGCCGGGCACCTTGAGCAGAGCCTTTTCCACGCGATTGACGCAGGACGCGCAGGTCATGCCCGCGATATCGAGCGAAACGGCAGACGTCTTGGAGTTGTTGTGGACGTGTTCGTTCATGGTCTTTCACCTCGTCCACATCCATATAGACCTTCCCATCATGGTAAGGTCAAGGGCTGCCTGCACCTTTTGCCGCGGGCCATCCGGCGACGCGGTTGTGCAAAGAGAGCGGAATTCCGAGACGGCTTCAGTCTCGAAAATAATAACGAGACGGAAGCCGTCTCGGGATGCCGGTTTTTCTCGTTAGCAGGTAACTTGGCAGGCCTATCCCGGGGACGACATCGCAGTGTGCCGCCCATGGTGCCCAGGCTATCAACCGCCGACTCGCAGACCGTGAAGGCAAGCGACTGCCCCACGCCCGGCTTTCCCTCCCGCCATTCGCGCACAGCGCTTATGGCCTTCTTGCCTAAAACCTCCCCACTGGGGAGGTTTTGCCTGCGGCACAGCCCGAAGCTGGTCGCTGCAGGCCGCCCTGACGCGAGAGGAATGGGTGGGAGTTTTCGCGAGAATTCGGGCCAGGGGATATGTGCGTGCTCCGGCGTGGGGCGCCTTGCCTTCTTCCCATCACCGCCGGTTTTGTCCGCGTGGGGCAGCAGGTGGGGACAGAATGCGACCAGTTGGCACAGCGACATTCTTGCGTCTTATACTGCGCGCAACGCAAACCTATTTCTTGCGATGTCAGGAGCATGACTATGCAGACGGTACGCAAGGACATCCACAATTCGGAAATTCCGGTTCTATGCCAGAGTTGTGAGGCGCGGCATCAGGGAATTTGTGGAGCGCTGAGCGGCGAAGAACTTACAGCGCTGGCAAAATCCACCCGCCGTGTACACAAGGATGCTGGCGAGGAGCTGATGGCCGATGCCATGCCGATCGCCAGCTATGCCAGTGTGCTGCGGGGGGTGATCAAGCTGTCCAAGGTGCTTGAAGATGGCCGCCAACAGGTTGTGGGGCTGCAGTTCGCGCCCGACCTGCTCGGTCGTCCCTTTGCCACGGAAAGCCGGGTGACCGCTGAGGCGGCTTCGGACGTCGATCTGTGCGTGATCCCCAAGCCCGCGTTGGAAGCGCTGTTGTCCCGCAGTGCGCCGCTGGAACACCGGGTGATGATGCAGGCCCTGCGCGAACTCGATGAGGCGCGCGACTGGATGGTGACGCTGGGGCGCAAGACTGCAGCCGAGAAGGTGGCGAGCTTCCTTTACCTGATCGCCACCCATATGGACCCGACAGACGATGCGCCGGAAACCAGCTTTGACCTGCCCCTGAGCCGGGCCGATATTGGCGATTTCCTTGGCCTGACTGTGGAAACGGTCAGCCGCCAGATCAGCCGGCTCAAGGCCGACGGAATTATCGGCATTGTCAATTTCCGCAAGGTGTCCGTGCCCGATCTGGCACGGCTCAGGCTGCGCTGCGGCTAGACCAGCCTGCCATTGTCCAGCGTGAGAACCCGATCCACCGTGCCCTCCGGAATGGCGGCATGGGTGACCATGATCACCGTGCGGCCTTGCGAGGCGCTGGCGAGGACCTTGAAGAACGCTTCCTCGGTCTCCCGGTCGAGCGCATTGGTCGGCTCATCGAGCAGCAGCACCGGGGCATTCGACAACAGCGCCCGCGCCAGGCACAGTCGGCGGGCCTGACCGGCCGACAAGGTGCGGCCGGCTTCCCCGACCAGTGTGTCGAGACCCTTGGGCAGGGCACTGACATGCTGCGCGAGCTGGGCCTTGTCCAGGGCGGCCCAGAGCTCTTCTTCGCTCGCATTGGCGCGGCCGATCAGTAGATTGTTGCGGATCGTGTCGATAAACACCGGGCTGTCCTGGCTGAGCAGGGCCATGTGGCGGTGGATGTCATCGCTGCGAAAGGCCGGCAAGGCGCTTTCGCCGATGCGGATGGCGCCGGCCTGCGGATCGGCAAAGCGCAGCAGGAGCCGCAGCAGGGTGGTCTTGCCGCCGCCACTGGGCCCGGCAATGGCCAGCCGCTCGCCGGGGGAGACCGTGAACGAGATGTCGTTGAGTACCGGCGGCAGACCAGGATACCCGAAGCTCACCGCCTCGAAGCGGATCGGCGCATTGCCAGGGATAGACAGGGGCGCGGCCGGTTCGGCCACCGCCGGCGGCAGCTCGGCCAGCGCCACCAGGCGCTCGGCGGCGGCCATGGCCTGCGTCGCCTTGCTGGTGCTGCGCACGATCAGGCTGGTCACCTCGAAACTGCCCAGCACCGCCAGCAACAGCCCCGCCATCAGCGGGCCATCGATCTGGCCGGCGTCCAGCGCCACCAGCCCGGCCCAGAGCGTACCGATCAGCGCGCCGGCCGCCAGCATCTGGACCGCCAGCCCGCCCAGGCTGGTGATGGCCCCCAAACGCAGGTGCAGGCGGGAAGCATGCTGTCCCGCGGCCTCGAATTTGCCGGCAGCATTGCCCAGCGCGCCAAGCAGAACCAGGTCCGCATGGCCATTGACCCCGTCGAGCACTTCCATGCGCAAATCGGCCCGTGCCGCAACACTGTCGCGCCCGGCCTTGCGGCCCAGGAGGACCAGGATTGTAGGCACGGCCAACCCCGCCAGCGCCAGCGCCAGGCCATAGGGCAGAGCGGCGCCAGGGAGGAAGATCGCCAGAATAACCGTCATGGCCGTACCGACCACCATTGCCGCAGCCAGCGGGCCGATGGCGACCAGAAAGGCCGTATCCAGCGCATCGATATCGGCGGTCAGCCTTGAGACCAGATCGCCATGGCGCAGCGAGCGGTCGGGCAGGGGCAGGCGCGGGAACAGCCGGGCAAACAGCCAGCCGCGCAGATCGGACAGCAATTTGAGCGTGGCGTTGTGGCCCACCAGCCGCTCGCCATAGCGCGCCAGAATGCGGATGAAGGAGAGCCCGCGCACCATGGCCGAGGGCACGAACAGGTTAAAGCCCAGCCCGGCCGTGGTCAGCGCTGTCGCGGTAATGAACCAGCCCGATGTGCCCAGCAGCGAAACCCCGGCCAGCAGCGTGACCAGCGACAGGATCAGCGCCAGCAGCAGCGCTCCGCTGCGCTGCCGGAACAGCGGCAGGAAGGTCAGCAGCGCCTTCATGCGACACCTCTCTTCGCCCTGGGCAGCGGGGTGGCAAACAGGTCTCCGCCGGTGAGCCGATAGGCCTTGTCCATCCGCGCGGCCAGGGCCTCGGAATGGGTGGCGATCACCATGGTGCGGCCCCTGGCATAGGCGATGAGGTTGGTGGCGATTTCCTGCTCCATATTGGCGTCCAGATGCGCCGTCGGCTCGTCGAGCAGGATGAGCCCCGCATCGCGCAGGAACAGGCGCGCCAGCGCAACACGCTGCGCTTGTCCGCCCGAAAGGCCCACGCCATCCTCCCCCACCAGTGTGTCCAGCCCCTCGGGCAGGCCGAGGGCGAAATCGGAGACCAGGGCGCGTTGTGCGGCGCTCTCGATTGCCTGTCGCGTGGCGCCGGGGCGGGCCATGGCGATATTGTATGCCAGGCTCGCATGTACGATGCGCGGCTTCTGCGTCAGCAGGAACGTGCGGGCGCGCAACTCGACCTCGGGCCATTGTCCAAGCTGTCTGCCATCGAGCAGGATCTGGCCCGCATGCTCTCGCAGGCCCACTATGGCCTCGAGCAGGGTCGACTTGCCCGAGCCACTGGGGCCAAGCAGGGCGATGGTCTGGCCGGCGGGCACATCAAGCGACAGATCGAGCGCTACGCTCGCCATCCGGTCCGGCGTGCGCAGGGTAAGGCCGGCAAGGCGAAGGGCAATGGCCGGACCCGGGCGGGGGGCAATGTCTTCTGGTGGTGCCGGTTCACTGGCCAGGGTGCCAAGCTGCTGCTCGATCTCCTCCATGGCCGACCGGGCCGTGGCGCGGTCGTGGTAATGCGAGGCGAACAGGCGCAGCGGGTTATAGACCTCAGGCGCCATCAGCAGCAGGAACATGCCCAATTGCAGCGTCAGCGGACTGGAGCGCAATTGCAGATAGTCGATAAAGGTGAGACCCACATAGAGGGCAATGCCGGCCACCCCGAGCGCAGCGAAAAATTCCAGCACCGCTGACGACAGGAAGGCGATGCGCAACACCTTGAGAGTGCGCAGGCGCAAGGCTTCGCTGGCCTCGACAATGCCCGCCGTTTCGGCCGCTTCCCGCCCGAACAGTTTCAGCGTCAGCAGCCCCCGCAGCCGGTCGGCAAAACGGCCGGAGAGATGGCTGAGCGCACGCGCCTGCCGGTCGGTGGCAATCTGGGCGCCCCAGCCCACCAGCGCCATGAACACCGGGATCAATGGTGCGGTCACCAGAAACAGCACGCCGGCCACCCAGTCGAGCGGCAGGATGATGGCGCCAAACACCAAGGGGAGCAGGGCCGCCTGCATCGCGGCCGGCAGGTAGCGCGCGAAATAACCCTCCAGCGTATCCACCTGGTCGACAATGGCCGCTGCCGCCACACCGGACGGCGCTGTGTCCGTGGCGCGTGGCGAGCGGGCCAGCAATTGCGCCATGAGGCGGCGCCGCAAATGCGACTTGATGGCCTCGGCGCCGATCAGTCCGGCCTGTTCGCCCAGTGCCCCAAGCAATATCCGCACCAGCAGCAGGCTGAAAATGAGCGCAATGTATGGCACCAGCGCGGCCGCTGGTTCGCCCTGCTCGATGGCGCGCCCCAGCACATCGGCCAAGGTCCAGGCCTGCCAGACCAGCAGCAGGCCACCAGCCAGGGGCGCGGCAACAGCGATCATCAGGGCGATGCCACCCTTGCGGGTCAGGCTATCCAGCGCCCTGCCATTGGTCTTTTTCGTCTGGACTGTCACCGGGATAATTGGCCTGCTGGCTGAATGGAAGGGTGGGTATCTTTTACCCTAGCGGATCGCCCAACCAAGCACCTTGATCTGAATCAAGGCGAGGGCCAGTCTGCTTGCGCTAAGCAAGGGACACCAGACGGCCCCGACTCTTGCCGTCGCAACCGGAGAGATAGAACGTGCCATGATAGACATGCTCGTCGTCGACCTCTCGCGATGGCAATTTGCCGCTACCGCGATGTATCACTTCATTTTCGTGCCCTTGACCCTGGGGCTCTCTTTCATGATGGCCATCATGGAGAGCGTCTATGTGATGACGGGGCGCGACATCTGGCGCAAGGCCACCCTGTTCTGGGGCACCTTGTTCGGCGTCAATTTTGCCATGGGCGTGGCCACCGGCATCGTCATGGAATTCCAGTTCGGCATGAACTGGAGCTATTACAGTCATTATGTGGGTGACGTATTCGGGGCGCCGCTGGCCATTGAGGGCCTGATGGCCTTCTTCCTCGAAGCCACCTTCGTGGGCCTGTTTTTCTTCGGCTGGGACCGGCTGAGCAAGGTGGGGCACCTGGTCGTCACCTGGCTGGTGGCCTTTGGCGCCAATTTCTCCGCGCTCTGGATCCTGATCGCCAATGGCTGGATGCAGAATCCGGTCGGCGCCAAGTTCAACCCCGACACCATGCGCATGGAAATCACCGACTTCATGGCGGTGATCTTCAATTCGGTGGCGCAAGCCAAATTCGTGCACACCGTCAGCGCCGGCTATGTCTGCGGCGCTATCTTCGTGCTCTCGATTTCGGCGCTGTTCCTGGTCAAGGGCAAGCATGTCGAAATGGCCAAGCGCTCGGCCGTCGTGGCCGCCAGCTTCGGCCTGGCCTCGGCCCTTTCGGTCGTCGTGCTGGGTGATGAAAGCGGCTATGTGGCCACTGAACACCAGATCATGAAGGTCTCGGCGCTTGAAGCCGCCTTCCACACCGAGCCGGCACCGGCACCCTGGACCATTCTGGCCATTCCCGGCGAAGACGGCGAACCGATCTGGTCTCTTTCGGTACCATGGGTGGGTGGCCTGATCACCACGCGATCGCTCGATAAGGAACTGCCGGGCATTTACGAATTGGTCGACCGCGCGCAGGAGCGTATCCGTTCGGGCATGGTCGCCTATGAGGCGCTCGAACAGATCCGCGCTGATGGCAGCAATACCGAAGCGCGTGCCGTGTTCGAAGAGACCTGGCCCGACCTTGGCTATGGCCTGCTGCTCAAGCGCTATCGCGACGACGTGCAGAACGCCACGGACGAGGAAATCGCCATGGCGGCTGAGGACACCGTGCCCGAAGTCTGGCCGCTGTTCTGGACCTTCCGCATCATGATGGGGCTCGGCTTCTTCTTCATCGCTTTCTTCGGGCTCTGGTTCTACCGCGCCTCGCGCGGCTGGATCGACACCAACAAGCCGCTGCTGTGGTTCACCGTGTTCCTCCTGCCCACGCCCTGGATTGCCATCGAGAGCGGCTGGTTCATTGCCGAGTTCGGACGACAGCCCTGGGTGGTGGAAGGGGTGCTGCCCACCTTCTACGCAGCGTCCGGCCTGCAGGTGCTCGATCTGGTCCTGTCGCTGAGCTTCTTCGTGCTGCTTTACACGGTGCTGCTGGTCATCATGGTCATTCTCATGGTGCGCATCATCAAAGCCGGCCCGAAGGAGAAGCTGTTCACCGCCGATGACGAGGACGATTTCGTCATCACCACCCTGCCTGCCACCCCTGCAACCAAGGAGCTTGGCTCGTGAGCACCATTCCTCTCGACTATGAAACGCTGCGCCTCATCTGGTGGCTGTTGCTGGGCGTGCTGCTGATCGGCTTTGCCATCATGGGCGGGCGCGATCTGGGCGTCGGGGCCCTGTTGCCCTTCGTCGCCAGGACCGATGAGGAGCGGCGCGTGCTGCTCAACCTGATCGGCCCCACCTGGGAAGGCAATCAGGTCTGGCTGGTGCTCGGGGGCGGAGCGATCTTTGCCGCCTTCCCGCCGCTCTATGCGGTGAGCTTTTCGGGCTTCTACCTCGCCATGATCGTGATCCTGCTGGCCCTGATCTTGCGGCCCGTCGGTTTCAAGTTCCGCGGCAAGGTCAGCGACCCGCGCTGGCGGACAACCTGGGACTGGGCCCTTTTCGTCGGTGGCTTCGTGCCGGCGCTGATCATGGGCGTGGCCGTAGGCAATGTGCTGCTGGGTGCCCCCTTCCACTTCGACGACAGCCTGCGCATTTTCTACACCGGCAATTTCTTCCAGTTGCTGATGCCTTTTGCCCTGCTGGCGGGGCTGGTCAGCCTGGGCATGATCGTTACCCATGGCGCGACCCTGATTATGGGACGGACCAATGGACCGATTGCCGAGCGGGCGCGCCAGCTTGGTACCCTGTCCGGCATCGCCACTATTGCCCTGTTTGCGATTGGCGGCATCTGGGTGGCCCTGATGAACGGCTATGTTGTGACCAGCACGATCGACCCCAATGCGCCAATCAATCCACTGGGCAAGACGGTAGAACTCGTCCAGGGCGGTTGGCTGCGCAATTATGGTCTCTATCCCTGGATGATCGCGGCGCCGGTCATCGGCTTTGCCGGCATGGCCCTGGCCACACTGGGCCTGATGGGCCGCTATCGCTGGCTGGCCTATCTCGGCAGCAGCGCTGGCATTTTCGGCATTGTCTCTACGGCAGGTGTATCGATCTTCCCGTTCTTCCTGCCGTCATCGACCATGCCCAATGCAGGCCTGACCCTTTGGGATGCCTCTTCGAGCCATCTGACCCTGTTCATCATGCTTCTGGCTACGGTGGTCTTTTTGCCTCTCATCATCCTCTACACCGCCTGGGTGTTCCGGGTCATGCGCGGCACGGTGACCACTGAAAGCCTCTCGAAAAACCCCAACGCCTATTAGGAGAACAAGATGTGGTATTTTTCCTGGATCCTGGGGCTCGGCCTGGCGTGCACCTTCGGCATTCTCAATGCCATGTGGTTCGAAATGCGCGAGGATCGGCGCATCGCTCGTGAGCAGGGTCGGGAAACCGCTACCCGCTGACGCATGGCTGTTGACCAACTGGTCAAAAAATCACAAGCCGGATCCGGATATCTTCGGGTCCGGTTTTGTTATTAAAATTCAATGTCTTGGCGTTTTGATCAAGAGTGCCGCGCTGCCGCATTGCCGCCGCAGTCGGGGCGCGATTGCGACAGCTTTGCCTGTTTCGTTTGCATTGCGTGCATAACGGATGTGCAGAATGACCACCTACTAATCACGACCAGGGTGGTCTAGATAAGGGTCATCAAACGAAGGGGAAACCGAAATGAACATCGCCAAGAAGATCGCCGACTTTGCCAAGTACCAGCGCACCCTGCGCGAGCTGAACAGCCTCGACGCCCGCCAGCTGCATGACCTCGGCATCACCAAGGGTGATATCCGCGCCATTGCTCGCGGCACCTACGTGAACTAATCGCGATTGTCGCCAGCAAGGCGGCATTGACCTGCGGGTCATCCGATGAAGGCGTCCTCCCGGGCGCCTTTTGTCGTTTCTGGACAAGCAGAAGTCCCTCATCCGGCCTTCGACCAACCTCTCCCCCATTGGGAGCGGTGTCGCAGCCGCGGTTGCCCTTCTTCACCCCTCCCAGGGAAGAGGTCGCCGGCCAAGCCAGAGGGTTAAGGACCTTGCTGCGTTACCGCACCAGGTCTGCCACGACACATCCCAGAACCGCGACCAGATCATCCGGCCTTATCCTGATCTGCAATCCTCTTTGCCCGCCATTGAGGAAGATTGCATCATGGAGCGTCGCCAGTTCGTCCAGAGCTGCCGGCACAGGCTTGCGCTGGCCCAGTGGGCTGATGCCACCCACCTTGTAGCCGGTCAGGCGCTCGGCATCGGCTGGCTTCATCATCTGCGCCGATTTTCCACCCAGCGCCGCTGCCAGCTTCTTCATGTTCACTTCTTCATCCGACGGCAAGATGGCACACACGGGCTTGCCATCGAGCTCGGCCATCAGCGTCTTGAACACTTCGGCGGGCGACACGCCCATGGCCTCTGCCGCCTGCAATCCCACGCGCTCGGCATTGGGGTCGTAGTCGTAATGGGCCAGGGTGAAAGCTGCGCCGGCCTTGGTCAGCGCCAGCGTGGCGGGCGTGGTCTTGGACATGGTTCTCTTTTAGGCGATCCAATCGCGCAGGCAAGCCTTAGCGATCAAGATCGAATCGGCGAACCCAGCGTGGATCATCGGCCGGAGACACATAGGCATCCAGGCCCACATCCCTGAGCAGATGTGGTTCGAGGTGCAGCGCCGCGACGGCCCGCCGGCGGCGACGTTGCACATGGGCTTCGGTGGCGGCATTGCGCAGGGCAGGGACGGGCAGAAGCAGGGCGAGCAGGCTAGGGATCGAGATCATTTTTCATTCACTGGCCTTATGGCCAGTGCCTCTATCTGGTTGACTTGAGGAATAAACTGGCGCCGAATAGGGCGCATTTCCAACTAAACCTCGATGTGTTGCCATAAGGAGGTTTGATCCATGTCCCTGCCGCCACTGACGGCGCTGCGCGCCTTTGAGGCGGTGGCGCGCCACCTCAATTTCACCCGCGCCGCCGAGGAGCTGGGCATGACGCAGGCCGCCGTGAGCTATCAGATCAAGATACTTGAGGAGCGCGTGGGCATGCCGCTCTTCCTGCGTCGGCCTCGGCAGATCGCGTTGAGCGAGGCGGGGGCGCGGCTGGCGCCTGATGTGACGCAGGCCTTCGATCTGATCCGCAACGCCTTTGCCGATACCCGTGAAGGCATTGGCAACCAGCTCTCCATTACCGCCGTGCCGACCTTTGCGGTGCAGTGGCTGGGTCAGAATATGGGCCTGTTCCAACTCGCTCATCCGGAAATTGCGGTGCGGATCGACACCAGCAACGATGTGATCGATCTGGCGCATGGCGACTTTGATATTGCCATTCGCACCCTGTCCGGTCCTCAGGGCAAGGGGATGGTCTGCCACCTCCTGGTGGAGGCCAATTTCACCCCCTTGCTCAGTCCCGCTTTGGCCGAATCCATCGGCGGGGTCACGCGCCCCGAGGATCTGCTGAAGCTGCCCATCCTTGATCCGCAGGATGAGTGGTTCGATATCTGGTTCAAGGCCGCCGGGGTGACCGGCTTTTCGGCCGAAGGCCGGCCGCAAAGCTCGATGGGGTGGCAGAGCCTGCTGGGCACCGCGGCCATGGCCGGGCGCGGGGTCTCCATGCTGACCCCGATATTGTTTCGCGATGAGGTGGCATCAGGCCGTCTGGTGCAGCCCTTCGATCTGCTGGCCACCGCAGGGAAGGGTTATTACCTCGTCTATCCCGAAAACCGTCGCAATGTGCCCCGGATCAAACTGTTTCGCGACTGGATCATGGAGGCCACCGCCTATATGCGGCAGCCGGATTGAACTGATCAAAAAGGCCCGGGGCTTGCGCACCGGGCCTTCCGTTTTCCTTGGCGGGGAGGTGCCGCGGAAAATCTGTGTTGAGCCTGAGCCTAGACGATGCCGCTTGAGCCGGCCGCGATTTCGGGACGAACTTCGGCGACCTTGGCGCGATAGCCCGAGGCGCGGTAGGTCGACAGCAGGTCGATCGCGCCGCCCTGTTCCATGCGGGCCATGGCCAGGATCGGTTCGACATCGGTACGATAGGCCTGCCGCAGCGCCTGCGTGGCGGCCAGGGCATCATTGCCCTCCTGCGCGGCCTTGAGGCCGGCGCGGTCCACCAGCAGCGCCTGGGCATAGGCACGCTGCACATCGGCCGCCGAGAGCATCAGCGACTCGATGGGGTCGGTGACATTGTGGCTCTGGTCGAGCATGTGGGCGGGGTGGAAATCGGCGTCGCGGCCTTCGATATCGACCAGCTCGTTGAACACCAGGAACAGCCGGTATGGGTCGATCGAGCCGGCGTCGAGATCATCGTCGCCATATTTGCTGTCGTTGAAGTGGAACCCGCCAAGCTTGCCGAACTGGGCCAGGCGCGAGACGATCATCTCGATATTGACGTTGGGCGCATGGTGGCCGAGATCGACCAGGCAGAATGCCTTGTCGCCCAGTTCCTTGGCGATGATGTAATTGGTGCCCCAATCCTGCACCACCGTCGAATAGAAGGCAGGCTCATACATCTTGTGTTCGGTATAGACGCGCCAGTCATCGGGCAGGGCGGCATAGATCGACTTCATGGAGTCGAGATAATTGGCGAACTGGTCGGCGAAATTGACCTGGCCGGGGAAGTTCGAGCCATCGCCGATCCAGACCGTCAGGGCTTTCGAGCCGATGGTCTTGCCGATTTCGATGCATTCCAGATTATGCTCGATGGCCTGGTCGCGCGTGGCCTTGTCGGTGGCCGAGAGCGAACCGAACTTGTAGCTCTGCATCTGCCCGGCGGCATCGGCAAAGGTGTTCGAGTTCATCGCGTCAAAGCCGAGATTGAAGCGGCTGGCGGCTTGCTTCAAGCGGTTCGGATCGGCCTTGTCCCACGGAATATGCAGCGAGACGGTATTGGTCGCCTGGGTCAACTGGGCGATGACGGCGCAATCCTCGATCTTGTCAAAAATATCGCGCGGCTCGCCCTTGCCGGGAAAGCGGGCAAAGCGCGTGCCACCGGTGCCGACGCCCCATGACGGGACGGCAACGGAAAAGGCGGCGACCTTGTCCTTGATGGCATCAATGGAAATGCCGCGCCGGTCGAGACGCTCGCCGAGCGTGTCATAGTCGACATTGAGGTCCGCGGCGCGGGCCGCGTTCTCGGCTTCGATGGTGGATGGGTCAATAATGTGTTCGGTCATGGTGGATGAACCCTACCGCGGGAACGACTGGGCGTTGCCCGCGTCGACATTGATGATGTTGCCGGTGGACTTGGCCGAGGCGTCCGAAGCGAAGAAATAGATGGCTTCGGCGATGTCCTCGGGGAACACGGAGCGCTTCAGCATCGAGCGCTGGCGATACATTTCCTCAAGGCCGTCCTTGTCGGTCTTGTAGGTCGAGGCGCGCTGTTCCAGCCATTCGCCGGCCCAGATTTTCGACCCGCGCAAGACGGCATCCGGATTGACCACATTGACGCGGATCTGCGCTTCCGCGCCTTCCAGCGCCAGGCAGCGGGCCAGATGGATCTCGGCCGCCTTGGCGGTGCAATAGGCGGCGGCATTGGGCGACGCGGCAAGGCCATTCTTGGACGCTACGAAGACGACATTGCCGCCGATCTTCTGCGCGCGGAAGATCTTGAAAGCCTCGCGCGACACCAGGAAATAGCCGGTGGACAGAATGTCCATGTTCTTGTTCCACAGCGCCAGCGATGTCTCCTCGATCGGGGCCGAGGAAGCGAGGCCGGCATTGGAAACGAGAATATCGAGTCCGCCAAATTCCACCACCGCATGGGCGAAACCGGAGATCACCTGCTCTTCGCTGGTCACGTTGATATTGACCGGCCGCACCACGTCCTTACCGAACACTTCGGTAAGTTCGCCCGTGGCGTTGTCGAGCGCGGCCTGATCGATATCGGCCAGCACAACGCAGGCGCCTTCGCGCAGAAGGCGCGCGGCGGTGGCCTTGCCGATGCCACCAGCGCCGCCGGTCACCAGGGCAATCTTGCCGGCCAGCGATTTCGGCTTGGGCATGCGCGCCAGCTTGGCCTCCTCCAGCAGCCAGTATTCGATATCGAAGGCCTCCTGCTCGGGCAGACCCTGATATTCGGAGACGGTCGAGGCGCCGCGCATCACATTGATGGCGTTGACATAGAACTCGCCGGAAATGCGGGCGGTGGCCTTGTCCTTGGCGAAGGTGATCATGCCCACGCCCGGGATCAGGTAAACTACGGCATTGGGATCGCGGACGGCGGGGGAGTTGTCGTGCTTGCAGCGGTCGTAATAGGCTTGGTAGTCGACGCGATAGGCGGCGATCTGGTCGGCCAAGCCTTCAATGACCGCGTCGACATCGGGCTTGGCCGGGTCGAAATCGATGACCAGCGGGCGGATCTTGGTGCGCAGGAAATGGTCCGGGCAGGAGGTGCCCAGCGCCGCCAGCGGACGCAGATTGTGGGAATTGACGAATTCGAGCACGGCGGCGCTGTCGTCGAAATGGCCCAGCTTGTGGCTGTCTTCCGAGATGAAGCCGCGGATCTTCGGCATCAGGCGGGCGGCAATGGCGCGACGCTCTTCTTCCGGGAGCGAGGTGGTGGCAGCGCCACCGAAAATGGTCTTGCCTTCAGTCTGCTGCTCAAACCATTCGATGGCCTGATTGATGATGGCGATGGTGGTTTCGTAGCATGCCTTGGGCGTGTCGCCCCAGGTGAACAGGCCGTGGGATTCGAGCACCACGCCCTTGGCGTTCGGGTTATCGAGACAGAATTTTTCCAGCCACAGGCCAAGCTCGAAGCCCGGCTTCTTCCAGGGCAGCCAGCCGATCTCGTCACCGAAAATCTGCTGGGTCAGCTCTTTTGAATTCTTCGAGGCGGCGATGGCGATGATCGCGTCCGGATGCATGTGATCGACATACGGCCGGTTCACATAGGCATGCAGCGGAGTGTCGATTGAGGACGCGCGCGGATTGAGATTGAAGGTGGCGTGGGGCAGGTAGCCCACCATCTCGTCTTCAAACTCGACGCCGCGATAAAGCCCCTTCAGCGCCCGCAGCTTGTCCATATAGAGCGTGGCAAAGCCATCGAGCTTGATCGAGGCATTGTCGCCGCCCGAACCCTTGACCCAGAGGACTTCGACCTCTTCGCCGGTCAGCGGATCTTTCTGCCAGATCTTGGAGGAGGTATTGCCGCCGCCATAATTGGTGACGCGCTTGTCGGACCCAAGCAGGTTGGAGCGATAAACAAGGCGCTCCGGCTCGGACATGGATGCCGCTTTGGCATCGTCCCACAGGTTTGCGAGGCGCTTGGGCGCGGTGGACATTGGTGATCCTCCCAAAGTTAGGGCAATAGACTTGGCTGGCCGGACTTGGACATAGAACAATCCACAAAGTCAATCAGAAACAATCATATTGCGTCACGTATGCTCGTTAATGACGGAAACATGCGAAATGGTGATTGACTCTGCCCGGAATTGATGGAAGCAAATGCACCCAGGGAGTATCTGCCTTGCACGAAATGGAACGCCACCGCGTCATATTGGCCGCCGCCCAGTCCCACCCCGTGGTGACAGTGGCCGAGCTATGCGAAGTGACCGGATCATCGGAAGCCACCATTCGCCGCGACATTGCTGCGCTGGACGAGCAGGGGCGGCTGCGCCGTGTGCGCGGCGGGGCAGAGGCCATCAATCCGCCATCCCAGGGTGGGCTGGTGGGGCGGCCCTTTTCCGTCAATGAAACGATCAACATCACGCAGAAACGCGCAATTGCCCGCGCGGCAGCCGAAATGTGCCGCGATGGCGAGCCGATCATCATCAATGGCGGCACCACCACCTATCAGATGGTGCATCACCTGACGGGCAAGCGCCTCAGCGTGTTCACCAACAGTTTCGGCATTGCCGAATTCCTCATTCACAACTCGCGCAATGCCGTCGTCATCCCCGGTGGCACGGTCTATCGCGAACAGAACGTCATCCTCTCGCCCTTCGGGGGCGTGGTGGCGAGCCATTTTTACGCCAAGCGCATGTTCATCGGCTGCCAGGGTATCGGCGTGCACGGCCTGATGGAGGCCGACCCGATGGTGGTGCAGTCCGAGTTGGCGCTGATCGGCCAGGCGGACGAACTGATCGTTCTCGCCGATTCATCGAAATTTTCGGGACGTTCGAGCCTCATTCTGTGCGGGCTCGATCAAATTGCCGCTGTCATCACCGATAGCGGCATCCGCGACGAAGACCGCCAGATGCTGGAAACGGCAGGCGTGCGGCTCATCGTGGCGGACGGAACAGGGCAGGCCGAAGCAAGTGTGGCCTGAACTGACAATGACTGAACCAAGAGCAAACCCCCTGGGAGGGATCAAATGAAACTCTGGAAACTGTTCGCCGCCACGGCCACTGCGGCCGTGTTGCTCGCCACGCCGGCCATGGCACAGACCCGCATCGCGCTGGTCGTCAAATCGCTGGGCAATGGCTTCTTCGATGCCGCCAATCAGGGCGCACAGGAAGCCGCGGCCGAACTCGGCGATGTTGAAGTGATCTATACTGGCCCCACCTCGGCCACCGCCGAAGCCCAGATCGAGGTCGTCAACTCGCTGATCGCCCAGCAGGTCGACGCCATCGCTATCTCGGCCAATGATCCGGACGCCCTGGTGCCGGTGCTGCAGCGCGCCATGCAGCGCGGCATCAAGGTGGTGAGCTTTGACTCCGGCGTCGCCCCCGAAGGCCGCCAGATTCACCTCAACCCCTCCGATATCGACCTGATCGGCGAAACCATCATCAAGCTGGCCGCCGACTACCTGCCCGAGGGTGGTGATGTGGCGATCCTTTCGGCCGCCTCGACCGCAACCAACCAGAACGCCTGGATCGAGGCCGCCAAGGCCGCTATCCCCGAGAAGTTCCCTAACATCAACCTCGTCGCCACCGTCTATGGCGATGATGACTCGGTGAAGTCGACCGAAGAGGCCCGCGGCCTCATCGCCGCCCATCCCGATCTCAAGGCCATCATCGCCCCGACCACCGTTGGCGTCGTGGCGGCTGCCCAGGTCGTGACCGACCAGGACCTGATCGGCCAGATCAACGTGACCGGCCTGGCCCTGCCGTCCGAGTTCAAGCAGTTCATCGACAATGGTGCCAGCCAGGCCGTGGCGCTGTGGAACCCGATCGACCTAGGCTATTCGGCCGTGATGCTGGCCAATGCGCTGGTTGAAGGCGAGACGGCTGAACCCGGCGCCACCTTCTCCATCGGCAAGGTCGGCGAAGTGACCCTGGACGACACCAACTCGGCCGCCATGGCCGCGCCGTTCCAGTTCGACGCGAGCAACATCGAAGAGTTCTCGAAGATCTACTAAGGCGCTCTTCACCTCTGCCTCCGGGGTAGAGGTCGACGCGAAGCGGCGGGTGAGGGGGCCTTTCCAAGAGCAGGAAGGCCCCCTCACCCTAACCCTCTCCCCCAAAGGGAGAGGGGACCATATCGAGCGCGTGACCAAGCCAGCGCCCGACCCAAGGAATAGAAATGACAGACCCCATCCTGACCCTATCGGGCATATCCAAGAGCTTTCCCGGCGTGCGGGCGCTGCATGAGGTTTCGCTTGAGCTCTATCCCGGCCAGGTAACGGCTTTGATCGGCGAGAACGGGGCGGGTAAGTCCACACTGGTCAAGACCATGACTGGTATCTACCAGCCGGACGCTGGTGAGATCCGGGTGGGCGGTCAACTGGTGACACTCCCGACGGCGATCTCTGCATCGGACGTCGGGATCACCGCGATCCATCAGGAAACAGTGCTGTTCGACGAGTTGAGCGTTGCCGAAAACATCTATCTCGGGCACGCCCCGAAGAACCGCTTTGGCCTGATCGATTGGGGCAAGATGCGGCGCGAGGCGCAGGAAACGCTCGACTCCATGGCGGCCGGCATTGATGCGGGCATGCCGCTCAAGGAATTGGGAATCGCCAAAAAGCATCTGGTGGCCGTGGCGCGCGCGCTCAGCGTCGATGCGCAGGTGGTCATCATGGATGAGCCGACCGCGGCGCTCAGCCAGAAGGAAATCGAGGAACTCTATGTCCTCGTCGAGCTCCTGAAGAAGGATGGAAAGGCTATCCTCTTCATCTCGCACAAATTCGATGAAATCTACCGCATTGCCGACCGCTACACCGTGTTCCGCGATGGCGAGCAGGTGGGCAAGGGCTTCATCAAGGACACGCCGCAGGCCGACATCGTCAAGCTCATGGTCGGGCGCTCCGTGGAGCAGATTTTCCCGGCCCGCCAGGTCACGATTGGCGACACGGTGCTGGAGGTCAGCGGGCTCAGTCACCCGACCGAGTTCGAAAATGTCTCGTTCTCGGTGAAGAAGGGTGAGATCCTTGGTTTCTATGGTCTGGTGGGGGCAGGGCGCTCCGAGGTGATGCAGGCCGTGTTCGGCATGACAAAACCTTCGGCCGGTACGATGATGCTGGAAGGGCAGACCATCGCCCCGAAAACCCCGGCCGATGCGGTCAGCGCCGGCATTGTCTATGTGCCCGAGGAACGCGGCAAGCAGGGTGTCATCACCGGCGAACCCATCTTCAAGAATGTCTCGCTTCCAAGCCTGGACAAGACCAGCCGCTCCGGCTTTTTGCGCATGGCCGAGGAGTACGCGCTGGCCCGCACCTATACCGAACGGCTTGATCTGCGGGCCTCTTCGCTCAGCCAGAACGTGTCCACCCTTTCGGGCGGCAACCAGCAGAAAGTGGTGATCGCCAAATGGCTCGCCACCTTGCCCAAGGTGATCATCCTCGATGAACCCACCAAGGGTATCGATATCGGCTCCAAGGCCGCAGTGCATGAATTCATGGGGGAACTTGTGGCCCAGGGACTCTCGGTCATCATGGTGTCCTCCGAACTGCCCGAAGTGCTCGGCATGAGCGACCGCATTGTCGTGATGCGCGAAGGCCTGGTGGTCGACACCCTCGAAAACAACGATCTGCAGCCCGAAACGCTGGTCAGCCTGGCGGCGGGCATCGTAGAGGAGAAGGCCGCATGAACCGGCTCCTGAAATCCCGTGAACTCTGGCTGGCGCTGGCCATTCTCGCCGTCATCGTGCTGGTGACGCTGCGGTTTCCGCGCTTTTCGCAGCCGGGCAATCTGCTGACCATCTTCAACGACACATCGATCCTGATGATGCTGGCGCTGGGACAGATGGCCGTCATCCTGACCCGCTCTATCGATTTGTCCATGGCCTCGAACCTGGCATTGACCGGCATGCTGGTGGCCATGACCAATGCGGCCTTCCCGTTCATTCCCATTCCGCTGCTGATCGCCGGCTGCGTCGTGGTCGGCGCTGCGCTCGGGGCCTTCAACGGCATTCTGGTCTGGAAACTCGATATCCCGCCCATCGTGGTGACCTTGGGCACGCTGACCATCTTCCGTGGTCTGGTCTTTGTCGTTTCGGGCGGCGCCTGGGTCAACGCCGCGCAGATGAGCACCGATTTCATCCAATTGCAGCGTGGTACCTTGCTGGGCCTGCCCATTCTGAGCTGGTTCGCCATCGTCGTGGCGGCACTGGTCTATGTGTTGATGACCCGCACGCCCTGGGGCCGGGCCTTCTACGCCATCGGCGTTAACCCGACCGCCTCGGTCTATACCGGCATCAATGTGGGCCGCACCAAGTTCCTCGCCTTCGTGCTCTCGGGCGCCATTTCGGGTCTTTGCGGCTATCTCTGGATTTCGCGCTATGTGATCGCTTCGGTGGAAGTGGCCGGCGGCTATGAGCTGACCATCGTGGCCGCCTGCGTCATAGGCGGTGTGTCGATTGCCGGCGGCATCGGCACCGTGGGTGGCGCGCTGCTCGGTGCGCTGTTCCTCGGCGTCGTCAACAACGCCCTGCCGGTGATCGGCGTATCGCCCTTCTGGCAGATGGCCATTTCCGGCGCCGCGATCCTGCTCGCCGTCGTGCTCAATGCAAGGGGCGAACGGAGCAAGGGGCGCATCATTCTCAAGAAGGCCGAGGTGGCAGCATGACCGACGCAACTGCAAATGGCCGTCGCCTCCCCGATCGGCTCGACAGTCCGTTCAAGTCCGCCGTGCTGAGCTGGGAGAGCCTGCTGGTTCTGGTGGCACTGGGCATCTTCATCGCCAACAGCTTCGCTTCGCCCTATTTTCTCAATGAATGGAGCCTGTCCGATCTCACCTTCAACTTCACCGAGAAGGGGTTGATCGCGCTGGCCATGGCACTGGTCATCATTTCGGGCGAGATCGATCTTTCGGTCGCCTCAATCATCGCCCTGGCCTCGACCCTGATGGGGCTGGCACTGCAATATGGCGCGGATACACCCACGCTGGTGGCAGTCGGCGTCGGTGTCGGCATCCTCTGCGGGGCCTTTAACGGCTTCCTCGTCACCGGCCTTAAACTGCCCTCGATCGTCGTGACCATCGGCACCATGAGCCTGTTCCGCGGCATCGCCTTCATCATCCTGGGCGACCAGAGCTTCAAGGGCTATCCAGCCAGCTTTGCCTGGTTCGGTCAGGGTTATGTGTTCTGGGTGATCTCGTTCGAACTGGTGCTGTTCCTGGTGGCGGCGGTAATCTTCTACGTGCTGCTGCACCGCACCAATTTTGGCCGTAGGGTCTTTGCCATCGGCAATAATGCGACGGCTGCTCGCTTCTCCGGCGTTCGGGTGGATCGCATCAAATTCGTGCTGTTCTGCCTGACCGGTCTGATGAGCGGGCTGGCCGCCATCCTGCTGACCGCACGCCTTGGCTCGACCCGCCCATCCATCGCCGAGGGCTTTGAGCTCGACGTGGTGACCATGGTGGTGCTGGGCGGCGTCTCGATCCTGGGCGGCGCCGGCTCGATTATCGGCGTGGTGCTGGCGGCGCTGATCATCGGCCTTGTTACCTTCGGGCTGGGCCTGCTCAATGTGCCGGGCATCGTGATGACCATCTTCACCGGCTCGCTGCTGATCGTGGTGATCGCCCTGCCCATTCTGTTCCGCATGATCCGGGAGCGCCGCGCATGATCGAGGACAATGGCTACGAAAAACACGCCTTCAAGATGCAGCTCAATCCCGGCATGGCGGCCGAATACAAAAAGCGCCATGACGCGATTTTCCCCGAGCTGGTCGAGCTGCTGCGGGCGGCGGGGGTGAAGGACTATTCCATCCACCTCGATGAAGAAACCAGCACCCTGTTCGGCGTGCTCTGGCGCCGCGTCGACCACACCATGGCCGACCTGCCGACCACCGAGGTGATGCAGCGCTGGTGGGCACACATGGCCGACATCATGGCGACCAATGACAAGAACGAACCGATCTCGGTCGACCTCGTCCCGATGTTCTGGATGAAGTGAGCTAACTGCCGGTCGCAGCCAGCGGCATCGACTTGCGCATCTTGAGGGCATCACCCACCGCAAAGATCGTCGGCGCCGAGAGCGGAAACGCTGCAACCGCGCCGATGGCCTCGCCGATCGTGCCGCGCCAGATCTGTTCATCCGGACGCCCCAGGCTCCCCGCGATGATGGCCGGCGTTTCGAGGCTCATGCCCTTGGCCGCCAGTTCGGCCACGATACCCGGCAGCGTCCGGCGGCTCATGTAATAGACCGAGGTGGTGGCCGGATCGGCCAGCGCCGTCCAGTTCAGCGTATCGGGCAAAACGCCCTTGCGCGAATGACCCGTCACGAAGCGCACAGACTGCGCGTGATCGCGATGGGTCAACGAGACACCCAGCCGGCTGGCGAGTGCGAGACCTGCCGAAATGCCCGGCACCACCGAAACGGCAATGCCGTGGCTCTCCAGCATTTCGATCTCTTCGCCGGCGCGCCCGAAGATCATCGGGTCGCCGGACTTGAGCCGCACCACATGTTTGCCTTGGCGCGCCAGGCTCAACATCATGGCGTTGATCTCGTCCTGCGCGCAGCTGTCGCGCTGGGCGCGCTTACCCACCAGCATGCGCTTGGCCTCGCGGCGGGCCAGTTCCAGCACCTCGGACGAGACGAGATCGTCAAAGAGAATGACATCGGCCGACTGCAGCGCCCGCACCGCCTTGATGGTCAACAGCTCCGCATCGCCCGGCCCGGCGCCCACCAGGGTGACGCGGCCAGTGGCTGGCTGGGCGGCGAAACTGATGTCTTCGTCACTCGCATCGGGCGCGCGGCTGCCAAAGGCGTTCTCTGCAAGGCGCTCCCAGAAGGCGCGGCGTTGCGGCCCTGCGGCCAGCCTGTCCATCACCGTCTCGCGCAGTCTTGCGGCAAGCTGCGCCCACTGCGTCAGCGTCTGCGGCAGCAGCGTCTCGATGCGGCGGCGCATGGCCTGCCCGAGAATGGGCGCAGCGCCTGCAGTGGAAATCCCGACCACGACGGGCGAACGATTGACGATGGCGCCGAACTGGAACTGACAGAATTCGGGCCTGTCGATGACATTGTAGGGCACAGCGGCAGCCTTGGCCGCGGCGATGAAGGCATGGGCCTCGGCGTCGTCCTCGATATCGGCAATGGCGAGGGCGGCGCCGGTGAGGTCGGCAGGGGTCCAGGGGCGGGGGTGGAGGATGATGGAGGTGGGCGCAAGAGCCGACAGCTCCTCGCAAACCTCTTCGGCAAACACGTCTACCCGTGCGCCTGCCGCCGCCAGCAGCTCGATCTTCCAGGCGGCCGGTTCGCCCCCGCCGATGACGACGACGCGCTTGCCGCGCAGGTCGAAAAAGACCGGCAAGACCGCCAGTTCCGAAATGCGCTTACTCGGCTGCGATGAGACGGTTTGCATCGACAATCCCCCTGATTTCGGCGCGGCAGGAGCCGCAATTGGTGCCGGCGCGGGTGAGGGCGCCAACAGCTTCGACACTGGTGCAGCCGTGGCGGGTCACCGCCTCGGTGATGGTGTTGATGCCCACGCCCATGCAGGAGCACACAATGGCCCCGCCATCGGGCCGGTCCGCGCCGGGGCGCCCGGCCAGCACGATCGACGCGGTCAATTCGGTCTCGGCAAGCAGGTCCACCGCCCATTGGCGCGAGACCAGCACCGGATCAGGCGAGGTATAGAGCGCGGCCAGAAGCCGGCCGTTCTCGATCAGCACAAAGGCGCGGCGCCCAGAACGTTCGTCGCGGATGGACTGGAACGCGGCGTCCGTGCCGAAAGTGCCGGCCAGGAAGCCTGTCCAGGCTGCGGGCTCCTCGAAAAGTGCAATCTCGGCGCGATAGCCATTGGGCGCTGGGGCCAAGGCCCAACAGTCGGTGGCCAGCGCTGGCTTTTTCGCCGCAACCAGAAAGCCATAGAGCCGCACCCCGACCGGCTCGGCATGCACCTGCGCCATTTTCAGCGCCGGCTGCCCTGAAACCGGGTCAGTCTTGCCGGTCACCAGGGCATCGATGCGGCCATTGCTGGCGAACTGGTCGGTCCAGTGCATCGGCACGAAGATCTGACCGCGCCGCTGCCGGTCGGTGACCAGCGCCCGCACCAGGGCACTGCCATGGCCATTGCTCAGACGCACCAGATTGGCGCGGCTGATGCCCAAGGCGCTCGCGTCAGCAGGATGGATTTCGACAAAGGGCTCGGCCATGTGCGCCGAAAGGCGGGCGGCTTTGCCGGTGCGGGTCATGGTGTGCCAATGGTCGCGTACCCGGCCGGTATTGAGAATGAATATGCCCGGAGCCGGCGCGAAGGGCGGCGGCGGCTGGATCGGCAGGAAGCGCGCCTTGCCATCGGGGGTGAAGAATTTGCCGTCGCCGAACATGCGGGCTGCTGGCCTGGAGCGCACAGGCCATTGCACCGGCGCCATGGTTTCATAGTCGGCGCCGGAGAGGCCCGACAGGTCGAAATCGCGGCTGCCGCTATTCTCGAAACCCGACAGGGCAACATGCTCGGCAAAGATCTGCCCCGAGCTGAAATAGCTGAAAGCGGCGCCATGGCCGAGGCGCTTGGCCACTTCCTTGATGATCCACCAGTCTGGCCGGGCTTCACCGGGCAGGGGCAGGAACGGGCGCTGGCGCGAAATGCGGCGTTCGGAATTGGTCACCGTGCCGTCCTTTTCGCCCCAGCCGGCAGCGGGCAGCCGCACATGCGCCATTTCCATCGTGTCGGTGTGCCGGTTCATGTCCGAGACAACGACAAAGGGACAGGCCTTGAGGGCATCGCGGACCGCATCGGCCTCCGGCATGGAGTCCACCGGATTGGTGGCCATGATCCAGACCGCCTTGATCTCGCCGCGCGCCATGGCGGCGAACAAGTCGACGGCCTTGAGGCCGGGCGCGGTGGCGACGCGATCGCTGCCCCAGAAGCGCGAGACACGGTCAATGGCTTCGGGCGTGAAGTCCATATGGGCGGCCAGCATATTGGCCAGCCCGCCGACCTCGCGCCCGCCCATGGCGTTGGGCTGGCCAGTGACCGAAAACGGACCCATGCCTGGCCTGCCGATCCGCCCGGTGGCCAGGTGGCAATTGATGATCGCATTGACCTTGTCACTGCCGGCCGCGGACTGATTGACGCCCTGCGAATAGACGGTGACGACCTTCTTGGTGCGGGCGAAGAGATCGTAGAAGCGCGAGATGGACAGCGGCGAGAGGCCGGTGGCGTCCGAAACGCGGGCAATGTCCCAATCTTCGGCGGTGAGCAGCGCCGCTTCATAGCCGGAGGTATAGGCGTTCACATAGTCGCTGTCGGTGATGCCCAGATGCTCGAGATAGGCCAGCAGCCCGACGAACAGGGCGCTGTCGCCATCCGGCGAGATCGGCAAATGCATTTCGGCAATATCGGCCGACACGGTGCGGCGCGGATCGATCAGCACGATCTTCATGTCCGGGCGCGCGGTGCGGGCGGCAACGATGCGCTGATAGAGGACCGGGTGGCACCAGCCCAGATTGGAGCCGACCAGCACAATCAGATCGGCCTGTTCGAGATCCTCGTAATTGCCTGGCACGGTATCGGACCCAAAGGCGCGCTTGTGCCCGGCCACCGAGGAAGCCATGCAGAGGCGCGAATTGGTGTCGATATTGGCCGAGCCGACAAAGCCCTTCATTAGCTTGTTGGCGACGTAATAATCCTCGGTGAGCAACTGACCGGAGCCATATATGGCGACGGAATCGGGGCCGTGTTCGCTGATCGTCTGCTTGAAGCGGTTGGCAACTTCGTCCAGCGCTTCGTCCCAAGTGACTCTGCTGCCGGCGATTTCCGGGTGCAGCAGGCGCCCATCAAGCGACAGGGTTTCGCCCAGCGCCGAACCCTTCGAGCAAAGGCGGCCGAAATTGGCCGGGTGGTCCGGATCGCCGGCAATGGTCACGCTGCCATCCGCCTGTGGGGTGGCGAGCACGCCGCAGCCGACACCGCAATAGGGGCAGGTGGTGCGAACCGGTTGCTGATCCACCATGCCTACTCCGCCGCCATTTGCATCAGCACGTCAGGCGCGATGTAGATGACACCGCCATCCACCTTGACCGGATAGGTCTGCACTTGACCCTCGTCGGCGCCCTGGGCCTCGCCGGTGGCGAGGTCAAACACCCAGTTGTGCAGCGGGCAGGTGACCGAGGCACCATGCACGATGCCTTCCGAGAGCGGACCGCCCTTGTGCGGGCAGCGGTTCTCGATGGCATAGACTTGGTCTTCTGCCGTGCGGAACACGGCGATCTTGCCCGAGGGGGTATTGACGCAGCGCGCGCCGCGCAGGGGGATGGCAGTGACACTGCCTAGTTCAATCCATTCGGTCACGCCACTCACTCCGCTGCCACTGGAAGCCCGAATTCGGCCATGGCGGCGAATTCATGGGCGTCCTTGCCGTTGACGCGTTCTTCCCAGGGATCGACCTGGGCAAACTGCTGGGAATACACGAAGCGCTCATAGAGCTGTCGACGCTTGGCCAGATCGTCCACGACCGCCGCCTTGATGCTGTCATTGCCGACGCGCTTGGCCCATTTGTAGATGCGCTCGAGATAGTGCCCCTGCTCGCGATAGAGCTGGGTGAGGGCCACGATGATCTCCAGCGCCTCGTTCTCGGTATCGGCATGGCAGAGCAATTCGGTGCCCTTGATGTCGAGGCCGGCGGCCCCGGCGAACTGGATGTCGTAGCCGCTGTCGACGCAGATCACGCCGATATCCTTGCAGGTGGCTTCCGCGCAATTGCGTGGGCAGCCCGAGACGGCAAGCTTGACCTTGGCCGGGGTCCAGGCGCCCCACATGAATTTTTCAAGCCGCACGCCAAGACCGGTGGAGTCCTGGGTGCCGAAGCGGCACCAGTCCGAGCCGACACAGGTTTTGACCGTGCGCAGCCCCTTGGCGTAGGCGGCGCCCGAAACCATGCCGGCGGCATTGAGATCGGCCCAGACGCCGGGCAGGTCTTCCTTCTTGACGCCGAGCAGGTCGATGCGCTGCCCGCCGGTGACTTTCACCGCCGGGATAGCGAATTTGTCGGCCACATCGGCAATGGCGCGCAACTCCTTGGGGTTGGTCATGCCACCCCACATGCGCGGCACCACCGAATAGGTGCCGTCCTTCTGGATATTGGCGTGCACGCGCTCATTGATGAAGCGGGACTGGTTGTCGTCCTCATATTCACCAGGCCACTCAGCCACGAGGTAGTAGTTGAGGGCAGGGCGGCACTTGGCGCAGCCGCAACTGGTCTTCCATTCCAATTCCTGCATGATCGCGGGAATGGATTTGAGTTCCTTGGCCACGATCAGCCGGCGGACGGTGCCGTGGTCATGTTCGGTGCAGGGACACATCGGCTTGACGGCGGCCGGGTTGTAGCTGTCGCCCAGAGTGATGGCCATGAGCTTTTCGACCAGATGAGTGCACGAGCCACACGAGGCCGAAGCCTTGGTATGGGCGCGCACGCTGTCGAGATCAGTCAGGCCCTTGGATGCGATCGTGCCGGTGATCGCAGATTTACACACACCGTTGCAGCCGCAGATTTCTGCATCATCCGGCAAGGCTGCAACGGCCGCCATAGGGTCCAGCGCGGCGCCCCCCTGGTAGGCCTGACCAAAGATAAGGGTATCGCGCATGTCCCGCGTATCGGTGCCCTTGCGGATCATGTCGAAGAACCACGGGCCGTCGGCAGTTTCGCCGTAGAGCACCGCGCCGATGACGCGATCATCCTTGAGCACCAGGCGCTTGTAGATGCCCGAAGTGGCGTCGCGCAGCACGATTTCTTCGCGGTCCTCGGCATCGGCAAAGTCGCCGGCCGAATAGACCGACACGCCGGTGACCTTGAGCTGGGTGGCGGTCTGCACCGGGCGGAAGGCGGCATCGACCTTAGCCAGCGTCTTGGCCAGGATCTTGGCTTGGTCATAGAGCGGGGCGACAAGGCCATAGACAATCTTTTCGTGCTCGACGCATTCGCCGAGCGCTAGGACATCGGGGTCCGAGGTGACCATCTGGTCATTGACCACAATGCCGCGCTCGACATGCAGGCCCGCATCGACCGCGATGCGCGTTTCAGGGCGGATGCCCACGGCCATCACCACGATATCGGCGCCATAAACGGTGCCATCTTCAAGCGCGACGGCCTCGACCCGGTCCTGGCCGAGAATGGCCTTGGTCTGCGCCTTGCAGTGCACCGTGATGCCTCGCGCTTCGAGATCGCGCTGCAGCAGATAACCGGCAGCCGGATCGAGCTGGCGCTCCATCACATGGCCCATCAGGTGCAAAACGACCACTTCCATGCCGCGGGCATTGAGCGCTGCAGCGGCTTCAAGGCCCAGCAGGCCCCCGCCGATCACCACGGCCTTGGCGCCGGGGCGCTTCGACACATCGACCATGCGGTTGACATCGTCCAGATCGCGAAAAGCCATCACCCCGGGCAAATCCTTGCCGGGCAGGGGAATGATGAAAGGCGCCGAGCCGGTGGCGATGATCAGCTTGTCATAGGGCGTTTCGCCGCCCGCCGAGACGACGACCTTGCGGGCCCGGTCGATGCCGGTAACGGTTTCGCCGAACCGGGTCTGCACGCCATGATCCCGATACCAGTCGGCATCATGGGTGATGATCTGCTCATACTCTTTCTCGCCGGCCAGGACCGGGGAGAGCATCAACCGGTTGTAGTTGCCGCGCGGCTCGGCGCCGAACAGCGTCACGTCGAACCGGCCCGGGGCTTCCTCGAAGATGTGTTCCAGGGCGCGGCCAGAAGCCATCCCTGCACCAACGACGACCAGTTTTTCCATTGTCTCGTACTCCTGAATAAGGGTCAGGCCGTGCGCGCAACGAGCTGGCGCTCGTGGCGGCGGACGGCGGAGTGCATCCACCCCAGCGACACCAGGATCAGGACAAAGAGTGCCATGAAGCAGCTCGACCAGATGCCGGTGATGTCGTTGAGGAAACCGAAGAGAAGGGGCAGCACGAACCCGCCAAGGCCCCCGATCATGCCGACCAGCCCACCTACGGCGCCGACATTGTCGGGGTAATAGGCGGGGATGTGCTTATAGACTGCGGCCTTGCCCAGGCTCATGAAGAAGCCGAGCACGAACACGAGGCCAATAAAGGCGACTGGACCGGTCTCGAAATGGAAGCGCACGGGCCCCTCGACCCCGGCAATCACCGTATCCGTTGTCGGCAGCGCCAGGATGAAGGCGCAGACGGCCGAAACGCCGAAGGTCCAGTAGAGGACGGTGCGGGCGCCGATCCTGTCGCTCAGCGTGCCGCCATAGGCGCGGAAGATACTGGCAGGGATGGAATAGGCCGCGGCCACCATGCCGGCGGTGGCGATATCGAAGCCATAGACCCCGATCAGATAGCGCGGCAGCCACAGGGTGAGAGCCACGAAGGCGCCGAAGGCAAAGAAATAGTAGAGCGCGAAACGCCAGACCTGCACATTGCGCAGCGGCGCAAATTCGCTGGCCAGGCTCCTGGGCGTATAGCCTTCGCTGCGGCGGCGGGCGATCACCGGATCGTCCTCGGTGCCGAACCAGAAGATGGCCGCCATGACCACCAGCGCCGCCGCCCACACCACGGCCACCGACTGCCAGCCCCAGGCCAGCATGACGAAGGGCGCAGCGAATTTGGTGACGGCCGCGCCGACATTGCCGACGCCGAAAATGCCCAGCGCCGTGCCCTGCTTTTGCGCGGGGTAGAAACGCGACACATAGGCTACGCCCACCGCAAACGATCCGCCCGCCAGGCCCACGCCCAATGCCGCCAGCAGCAATTGCTCATAGTTCTGGGCAAAGGCGAGAAGGAAGGTGGCGATCGCCGCAGCCAGCATGGTCAGGGTGAACACCAGCCGCCCGCCCTTGCGGTCGGTCCAGATGCCCAGAACGATGCGCGACAGCGAGCCGGTCAGCACCGGCGTGCCGATCAACAGCCCGAACTGGGTTTCGGAAAGGCCAAGCTGATCCTTGAGAGAAACGCCGATGATCGAGAAGATCGTCCAGACGGCAAAGCACACGGTGAAGGCCAGCGTTGACAGGCCCAGCGCGCGGTTCTGCTGCGGGGCGGATGGCGATTGCGTGGCGCTTATTGCCTCTGTCATCGGATGGGACTCCGTATCAATCTGAAAACAAAAAAGCCGCCAACCGACACCTCACCGGCCGAAACCGATGCGCATCTGTTGGCGACTTTGCCTTTGAACGCCCAACCTTGGACGTCGACTATTCGAAGAGCGTCTTGGGAGGAGCTCTATCGCTCCCCTCTTTGCAGGAACCGTGCCAAACCAGCTCGGCATCGATTTGTCTCGTGTTTTCAGCAGTTAAGCTGATCGGCTCGGATGCCCGCACCATCGGCAGTGAAAACCGCCGCGCGGCAAAGAGCATCACCATGCACAAATTTCATGCACTTCATGGCCGAAGTCGAGAAGTGCGTTATTATTGTGCAGCCTCCCGTCATTCCGCCGCCGCCAGCGCAGATGCCTTGCCGCGCTTGGAACGAATCCGGTCAAGCGTTTCCTGATCCGGATTGGCGCCGCCCTCATAGGCCTCGAGGAAATCGAGCAGTTCCTCGCGATAGGCGTAATAGTCCTTGTGGGCCAAGAGCGCCTTGCGCGAGCGCGGGCGGGGTAAATCCACCTCCATGACATTGCCGATCCGCGCATTGGGCCCGTTCGACATCATCACCACCCGGTCGGCCAGCAGAATGGCCTCGTCCACATCATGGGTGACGCAAACGGCCGTGACCTGGGTGCGCGCCCACACATCCATCAGCACGTCCTGCAATTCCCAGCGGGTGATGCTGTCGAGCATGCCGAAGGGCTCGTCGAGCAGCAGCAGCTTGGGAGACAGGGCAAAGGCCCGCGCAATGCCGACGCGCTGCTTCATGCCATTGGAGAGTTCGGCAGCGGGCCGATGCATGGCATCACCCAGCCCAACCCGGTTTAGATAATATTCGACCACGTCGCGCCGCTCGGCCGGGCTGGCAGTGGGATAGACACGATCCACGCCCAGGGCGACGTTTTCGCGCGCTGTCAGCCAGGGCATCAGCGAAGGGGCCTGGAACACCACGGCCCGCTCGGGACCGGCCCCGACAACGTCCTTGCCATCGAGCACGATATTGCCGGCAGAAATGTCGTTTAGCCCCGCGACCATGGACAAAACGGTGGATTTGCCACAGCCCGAATGGCCGATCAGGGTAACAAATTCGCCCTTCTTCATCTGGAAGTCGAAGCCATCGACCACGGTCAGCGGTCCCTTGGGCGTCGGATAGACCTTGGAGACGTCATTGAAGCGCAGATAGTCGTCCTGCGTGCCGGACGCTGCCGCCGCATCGGCATAAGCGCTGGGCAGGCGGGCCGATTTGCCGCGGGCAATGGGGGTGACATTGGGCAGGGTCATGTCGGCTTCGCTCGCCTGGTTCCGGCTGGCGCCGACATCCATGAGGTATTCGGTGATTTCACGCCTGAGGGTAATGAAGCGATCATCGCCATTGAGCTCGGTTCGGTCACGCGGCCGCTCGATATCGACCCTGAAATGCGGTCCGAGCGTCGCGGCGGGGCCGGGCGTCAGCGGGATTACCCGGTCAGCCAGAAGTATGGCCTCATCCACATCATTGGTAATGAGAATGATGGTCTTCTTCTCGGCCTCGGAAATCTGCGCGAACTCGTCCTGCAGCTTGGAGCGGGTAAGCGCATCGAGCGCCGAAAGGGGTTCGTCGAGCAACAGGATTTCCGGCTGCATGGCCAGCGCCCGGGCCACGGCAACGCGCTGGCGCATGCCGCCGGACAGTTCGGCCGGTCGCCGGTCTGCCGCGTGGCCAAGCCCGACCATCTCGACATAATGGCGGCGCAGCGCGAGCTTTTCGGCGCGCGACTTGGTCTTGTGTACGGCATTGACCGCCAGATCGACATTGCCGGCCACGCTGAGCCAGGGCATCAGCGAATAGGACTGGAACACGACGCCGCGCTCAGGGCCGGGGCCGTCGATCTCCTTGCCACGATAGATGACGCCACCCAGATCGGGTTCGATCAGGCCCGCCATCATCGAGATCAGCGTGGTTTTGCCCGCCCCGGAGAAGCCGAGAATGGCGACGAATTCGCCGTCCTCGACGTCCAGATTGATGTCCTTGAGAATGTCGACGCGCCTGGCGCCTTCACCGAAATGCTTGGCAATGCCGGAGAGCTGGAGAATGGGAGCCATTGTTAAGGTCCTATCGCTTGCCGGAGAAGGTGAAGGCGGTCTGCAGGGTGAACATCACCCGGTCGAGCAGGAAGCCGATAATACCGATGGTCAGCACGGCGACGATGATGCGGGCCAGCGAGGAGGATGAGCCGTTCTGGAATTCATCCCAGACGAATTTCCCCAGGCCCGGATTCTGCGCCAGCATCTCGGCGGCGATCAGCACCATCCAGCCAACACCGAGCGACAGGCGCAGCCCGGTGAAGATCAGCGGCAGGGCCGAGGGCAGCACCAGCTTGGTGATGGTCGTTGCGGTGGAGAGTTGCAGCACCTTGCCGACATTGACCAGATCCTTGTCGATTGACGCAACGCCCAGCGCGGTATTGATCAGTGTCGGCCAGAGCGAGCAAAGAGTGACGGTGACCGCCGAAATGACCAGCGCCTTGGGAAAGGCGTCGCTGGCGTCCACATAAAGCGCCGAGACCACCATGGTGACAATGGGGAGCCAGGCCAAAGGCGAGACCGGTTTGAACAATTGCACCAGCGGATTGAGCGCGCCGTTGAACGGCTTGCTGAGCCCCGAGGCAATGCCGAGTGGCACGGCGATGATGGTGGCGATCAGAAAGCCCAGGCCGACGGTTTTGAGCGAGGTGACGATCTGATCGAGATAGGTCGGCTTGCCGGTATAGGCGCGCACTTTGACATCGTCCTCGCGGCCCTCGGCGACGAGCTCGGCATTGCGCTCATCCTGGCGCACATAAAAATCGGCTTCCTTCTCGCGTTCGGCCACATGGTCCTGCCAGAGCGCACCGGTCTGTTCCCAGACTTGTGCGGGGCCGGGAATGGCGCCAAGCGAGGTTTGCACCTGCGGCGCAAGCATTGCCCAGGCAAGCAGAAAGACGCCAATTCCGAGCAGGGGAAAGAGCAGGCTGTCGCGCAACGCGCCCATCTGTTCGCGAGGGTCGTCGCCAGCCGCTATCTTGAGCAGCGGCACAAGCCATCCCAGGCCCAATGCGCTGAGCCAGGCGGCAGAACGGTTGATGGCAGTAAACAGCTTCTGCCGGCGGTCGCCAGTCGTGGCGGGGGCTTCGCTTGCAAGGGTCATGTTGTGGTCCTCAGGGCTGAGGGTGGCCGGCGTGCGGCCACCCGAGCATGTCAGTTGGCGGCAGCAACCACTTCGGCGCCGACGACGCTGTCGCCGGTTTTCAGCCCAATAGGCAGGCTGTCGATATAGGCGTTGGGTTTGGTGCCGTCATAGGTGACACCGTCGATGAACTCGGCGGTCGGCTCACGATAGCCGCTGCTGTCCCAGGGGAAATCGGCCTCATCCACATGGCCTTCTTCGACCAGCAGGCGCGCGGCCTCAAGATAGATGTCTGGCTTGTAGACCGACCTGGCGACCTCGTCATACCAACTATCGGGCATGTCCTCGGCCACCTGGCCCCAGCGGCGCATCTGGGTCAGATACCAGACGGCATCCGAATAATAGGGATAGGTGGCAAAGTAGCGGTAGAAGACGTTGAAGTCGGGCACTTCGCGCACGTCGCCTGCTTCGAACTCGAACGTGCCGGTCATCGAGGCCGCGATAACCTCGGCATCGGCACCGACATATTCGGAGCGAGACAGGATTTCGACGGCTTCGGCACGGTTCGCATTGTCATTCTCATCAAGCCACTTGGCGGCGCGGATCAGCGCCTTGGTAATGGCCAGCGTGGTGTTGGGATTGGTTTCAGCGAACTCGGCAGTGATCCCGAAGACCTTTTCGGGATTGTTCTTCCAGATCTCGTAATCGGTGATGACCGGCACGCCGATTTTCTTGAACACGGCGGCCTGGTTCCAGGGTTCGCCTACCGCGTAGCCGTCAATGGTGCCTGCTTCGAGCGTTGAGGGCATTTGCGGCGGCGGGGTCACGGAGAGATAGGCGTCGGCCGCAATCTGCCCCGACACATCCTCGGGCGAATAATAGCCCGGACTGATGCCGCCGGCGGCCAGCCAATAGCGCAATTCGTAATTATGGGTGGAAACGGGGAAGACCATGCCCAGATTGAACGGGCGGCCTTCGATATCGAACGCCTCGATCACCGGCTTGAGCGCGGCGGCGGAATTCGGGTGGACTGGCTTGCCCTCGGCATCCATTTCCAGGTGCGGCTTCATCAACTCCCACACGGCATTGGAGACGGTGATGCCGTTGCCATTGAGATCCATGGAGAAGGGGGTGACGATATGGGCTTCGGTGCCATAGCCGATGGTGGCGGCCAGCGGCTGGCCGGCAAGCATGTGGGCGCCGTCGAGCGAGCCCGTGATGACGCCATCGAGCAGCACCTTCCAATTGGCCTGTGGCTCGAGCGTCACATAGAGCCCTTCATCCTCGAAATAGCCAAGCTCATAGGCAATGGCGAGCGGGGCCATGTCGGTGAGCTTGATAAAACCGAATTTCAGTTCGTCCTTTTCGACGTCGAGCATGGCGGCGCTGCTGGCCGTGCTGGTCAGCAGGCCCAGGGCAAGACCGGCAAGCAGCGGCGTGAGGCGGTGGCGTGGCGGCGTGGGGCAGGTAGTCGCAGTCATCATCGTCTCCGTGTTGTGTCGACAACCGGCGGCCGTGCGAATGCTCCAAAAAACAAACAAGCCGCCAACTGCACATGCGCTCCGATCCATTGATCGGACGCTTGCCAGTTGGCGGCTTTGCCATTGGAGCGCCCGTCGTCGGACGCCGATATGTTATGAGCCGTCTTGGGAGGAGCTCACTCGCTCGATACATTGCACGAAGCGTGCCAATCGGCCCACCTTGCGATAAATTCAACCTGCTCAATGGTTTGTGGAAATCGGCCGTCTGGGCGTCGCTCACGAAGCTGCCCGTTGCGGCGGCATGTCACCAAATTTATGGTCAATTCTTGTGCATAGCAAGGTGTATGCACATAAATGGGGCGTTAGGAAGTGGCCTGCGACCGAATGTAGGACTCGACCGCGCTGGGGTCGAAGATCTGGCCGTCAAAAAACCGGTTCGGCCCCAGCTCAAGCGTGCCGCCAATCGCAGGTGTGGCGTGCTTGTCCGCCTGGGCGCCATCGATACGCAGGTCCTGGGCCGGCACGGCAACGCCAAGCGGAGCGAGTGCGGCGCGATATAGGTCAGGTCGGAAGGTGGCGGCGGCCTTGGCCGCATTGGCGGCGCTGAACCCGACTTCGCCCCAGCGCACCATCTGGCTGTAATACCAGAGGGCGTGGCTCTTCCAGGGGAAGTTGGCGGCCCCGGCGTGGGGGACATAAAAGTCCGGTATGCTGAGCTGTTGCACCCCGCCATCGATCTGGCCGGTCAGGGCGCGCGCGACGATCTCCATCGGCTGGTTGAGATAGGCCGGCCCCGCCATGATCTCGGCCGCACGCCGATGGTTGGCGCTGTCCTGGCACCATTGGCCGGCACGATAGACCGCGCGAATGGTGGCGGCCACGAGATCGGGATTCTGTTCGGCCCAGTCTGAGCGCATGCCGACAGCCTTGTCGGGGCTCCATTGCCAGATCGAAGACTTGGTCGTGGCGATGCGCGCGCCGAAATTGGCCACGCCGACGCTGTTCCAGGGCTCGCCGACGCAATAGCCATCAAGCCCACCCGCGCCCAGCGCTTCGGGCAGCAGGGGTGGCGGCAGCACCACGATCTCCACGTCGCGATCCGGGTCGATGCCGCTGGCGGCCAGCCAATAGCGCAATTCGTAATTATGCGAGGAGGTCTGGTGCACCACGGCCAGACGCAGCTTCCGGGGGGTGGAGTGGATCACCTGCGCCAGCGCTTTGCCGGCCGGGCCGGCCGCGAGGTCGCCGGGGGCACCCGCATCGGCCATTTTCGACCAGAGATCGGCGCTGACGGTAATGGCATTATTGCCCAGGCCGGTCATCACCGGGGCGATCATCGGGGTCGCAATCGGGGTCAGGCCCAGATTGGCGGCAATGGGCATCGGCGCCAGCACCAGCGCAATATCGAAATGCCCGAGCGCCGTCCGGTCCCGGATATTGGCCCAGGAGGATTCGCGCGTCAGGCCCAGCGTGAACCCTTCCTCTTCGGCGATGCCCAGTTCATGCGCCAGCACCAGAAGGGCGCTGTCGAGCAGGGGGAGAAAGCCGGCGGTCAGGTGGGGAAGGGACATGGGTGTACTCCTATGGCCCAAGCAGATTGGCGGCGGTGATCAGGCTCTGGGCAATATCGATCAGCCTGCGGTTCTGGTTCATCGCGGTCTTGCGCAGCAGTGCATAGGCCTCGGGCTCGGAGAGGCCCTTGGTTTTCATCAGAATGCCCTTGGCCTGGTCGACGATTTTGCGCTCCTCGAGCGCGCTGCGCGCCTCTTCGAGCTCCCGGCTCAGGCGCGAAAACGCATTGAAGCGGGAAATGGCCATGTCGAGGATCGGCTTGACGCGTTCCTTCTTGAGGCCATCGACCACATAGGCGGAGACGCCCGCCTCGACCGCCTTTTCGATCATCGTGCCGTCCGAGCGGTCGACGAACATGGCGATGGGGCGCTGGATGGCGCGGCTGAGCGAGAAGAAATGTTCCAGCGTGTCGCGCTTGGGGTTTTCAAGGTCGATGAAGATGACGTCAGGCATGGTCAGCGCGATGGTGCGCCCGACCTCGTTGACGTCATGGATCACCGCCACGCGCGCATAGCCGGCCTCACGCAGGCCTTCCTCGATGATCGAGGCGCGAATGCGGTTCTCGTCGATGATCAGGATGGACAGGTCGGGGCTCGGCATCTTGCGCACTTATGCCTTTGCTCAGAAAAAGCACAAGTGCACAAAATGCACATTTCCGATGCAATTTTGCTTGCAGCGGCGCGCGCGCCCGGCGGACTGGACGCTTACTTGATCTCGGTGCGCCAGCTGAACTGGGGCGAGTAGCCCAGCATGCGCTTGGCCTTCTCGATCGAGAGCAGCGTGCCATTGGTCGAAATATTGCCCTTCTGCTCGACCTCGGGAAACACCTCGGCCAAGAGGGAAATATTGGAGCGGGACATCACCGAATCCGCATTGGCGATGATGAAGGCTTCAAAGCCGGTGAACTCCGCCTGGATCGCCCGGCGCACCGCCTGCGCCCCGTCGCGCGCATCGATATAGGCCCACAAATTCCATTTGCGCTTGCGCGGCTCACTGTCGAAGCCCGGGAAGGCCTTGTAGTCCTCCGGATACATCACATTGGAGAACCTGAGGCCCACCATGCGCAGTTCCGGGTCCCAGCGGCAGAACTGGGCCGCCATGGTTTCGTCCAGCAGCTTGCCCAGCGAATAGGCGCTTTCGGGCCGCGGGAAATATTCCTCATCCACCGGCGCATAGGGTGGCGGATTATCGAAAGGCAGGCCGAGCACGGTTTCGCTCGACGCAAAAACCACATTCTTGATCCCGGCCAGACGGCAGGATTCGAACACATTGTAGCTTGAGGTGACATTATTGGTCAGCGTGCGCGCATTGGCCGACAGGCCCGGCGCCGGAATGGCCGCCAGATGCACCACCGCATCGAACGGCCCGCCCCGTTCATCCACACCCCCCAGGATAGCGCTGGACACCTCGCCGAAATTGCTCAGATCGATCCGCACGCTGGGGCAAATCGGCTCGGGCAGGGGCTGCTGATCGACATTGAGGACCTCATAGCCATGTTCCACCAGATCGCGCAGCACCGCCCGCCCAAGCTTGCCACTACCGCCGGTCACCAGAACCTTGGTCATTAGAACCTCCTCTTTTTCCACGCGAATTTTCCACGCTCTCGTTTACCAGCCTATTGCGGAACGCCGGTTCTGCCAACCGGTCCCGCGCGTTAACGAAGAATGAACGGCGCTCTCAGCACCGGTTCAAGCGGCCACGCTCATAACCGTCTCCAAGCTCGGTGCCCAGCATCGACACGCGGACCGCCCAGCGGCCGCTTCACCAGTATTGAGGAGACACGAAAATGCTCAAACTCACCGCTCTTGCCCTGCTCGCAGGCCTCGCCACCGCTTCCGCCGCGCTGCCCAGCTACGCTCAGGCCAATTTCCCCGGAACGCCCAACTATCCCAGCTCGGGCCCGGACCACAGTTGTGAAGACGAAATGGGCCATATGCGTTCGGTCAACGCCTTCGACATCCAGGGCATCCAGGACCAGAAGGTGTTCATCTACCCGATCTGCGAAGATCCGACAGTGCCCGGAAAGAACAATTACGGCACCCTGTTCATCAACGGCAATGTCAACCTGCTGCGCACCCCCATTGCCCGCAATGCGACGCTGATGAGCGCACTGGCCGCCAAGGGCTACGACCACAACGACGTGGTCTCGCTGCGCTTTGCCGGCGGCAACAGCATCTACCTCTATGTCCATCAGCGGGACCTGAACTGACACCGCTTCGCCGCCCTGGCGCCAAAATGAACGCAAGCTGAATACGCCCATCAGCATCGGTTCAAATCCATGGTGCCAGGGTATTTCCAACATCAAGTTTCGGAGGGCACTCGAAATGAACAAGGCTCAGGAAAAAGTTCTCGTCGCCGCGCTGTGCGGCCTGATCGTCACCGCCGCCGCCGGCTTTGCCGTGCAGCCCGCCATGGCCGCCGGCTATCATGTCGATACGCTCGGCCAGGTCACCGGCGTGGCTGATTGGGACAAGCTCAATGTCCGCAAGTGGCCGGCCAGCTACTCCCAGAAGGTGGGCAGCTTTGCACCCGGCCTGCATGTCTGGGTGGAGCGCTGCATCGAGGTCGAGAACAGCTCGGACTGGTGCCTCGTCGAACGCGGCGACACCAAGGGCTGGGTCAATTCGCGCTATCTCGTTCCGGTCCAGGACTGGGACATCTGACCACTCTCCCAAGGTCGGTCCACTGGACCACCATCCCATGCATGTTGACTTTTCCGGTCCTCGGTTGTTCGTGGTAGGGAACCAGGACCGGAGTTTTTTGCTATGGATGCCAACCCCATTCTCGCCGAAGCCGTGCGCGGCAATTGGGTTGAAAATCGGCATCGCGGCGCCTTTGTTATCGTCGATGCACAGGGCCAGCTGATTGCCTCTGCCGGCGATATCGATCGGCCCATATTCCCCCGCTCCGCCATCAAGTCCATGCAGGCTTTGGCCATTTTCGACCGGCACGCTGCCGAGCGTTTTCATCATTCCCCCGAAGAGCTGGCGCTGGCTTGCGCCTCCCATCACGGCGAAGACGAGCATGTGAGTAATGTGAGCCGGTTTCTCGACCGCATGGGTCTTTCGGCAAACGATCTGGAATGCGGCGCGCATGTGCCCACCAATGCCAGGGCGCGCCAGGCCCTGCGAGCCGCGGCCACCGAACCCAGTGCGCTGCATAATAATTGCTCGGGCAAGCATTCGGGCATGCTCAGCGTTGCCCTGGCTATGGGCGTGCCCACCCAAGGCTATGTCGAGCGGGAACATGACGTACAAAAGGCCGTTCGGGCCGCGGTGGAATATGTGATCGGCGAGGAGCTGACCGAGGACCGCTGCGGCACCGATGGCTGCTCCATTCCCACCTGGGCCGCTCCATTGCGCGCCTGGGCGCGCGGCTTTGCCCGCATGGCCACGGGCGAAGGCCTTGATGGCGAGCATGCCAGGGGGGCGCAGGCCCTGTTCGATGCGGCCACCAGCCATCCCCATCTGGTTGCTGGCACCGGACACTTGGACACGCTGGTCATGGAGGCGTTCATGGGCCGTGTGATGCAGAAGGGCGGCGCCGAAGGCGTCCAATGCGGCGCCATCCGCGACAAGGGCTGGGGTTATGCGCTCAAATGCGATGACGGCAATATGGTGGCCAGCCACACCATGGTGGCCGCGCTGCTTTTGAAGTTCGCCGATCCCGACACCAATCAGAAGGCTGTGCTGGAGCAGTTTGCCCGCCAGCCGATCAAGAATGTGCGTGGCACCGTGGTCGGCGAGATGCGGGCGGTTGGGTTTTAGCCAGCAGCCTGGCGCAAGCTCTCAAAGCCCGTAAATCGTCCCGGTTCCACAATTGCGGATGCGGTCGACCTTTTCGCCGTCCCAGTGATAGTCGAAATGATCGGCCTGCACCGGCACCGGGATCAGGTCAGGCCAGAAGATGGCGGCGCATTCGCCGTCCGCATGGCGCACACTGCGATAGACAATGCCATTGCTGCCTGCGCGCCGAAGCTGCCGGCCAAGGGTCTGCGGCGCCTGATAATCGTCCGGGTCGTGAAAACGGTCGAACGGCCGGGCGTCATGCAGATCGAGATCGAGCCGATTGACCAGCATGCGGAATTGCGAGGTCCAGCCTGGCGCCTCCGCGCTGGCGGCCATGGCGCGGCCATGATGATAGGCGACTTCGCGGATCGCGACTTCTTCGGCATTGCCGGCGCTGTAGACCCCATAGCTGCCATCGGAGAAGCGGCCGGGCCGGTCATGGCTGGCATGGACAAAGGGCGCCATGAGATAGCTCGCGCCCGGTCCGCTGACACGGCGCTCGGGCGGCACAAGGTCGAGCCGGCCCAGATGGCTCCAGAGGCGTGGATTGGTTTTCGATTCGGCCGAAGCCAGCGCCTCCCAGTCGCGCGGGTCGGCGATGTCTTCAAACAGGTCGATGGGCGGGTAAATCGAGCGGATCAGGCGGTAGGCCTTAAGCCATGTGACCCGCGTGAGGGCAGGGGTATCGCTCACCAGCCGCCACGCTCGGCATCGAGATAGCTGCGCACCCGCGCCAGGGCGAACAGGCTGCCCTCGGCCATGACTTCGACCGGTGTGCGGCCGGCGAAATCCCGATTGGGCTTTTTCACCCAGGCATAACCGCGCTCGGGATCGGTGAACAGATAGCGCAGGCCCTTGTGAATACCCATCAGCAGCGACAGGCGTGTGGCCAGGTCGCGGTCAATCCGGCCCGGTTCACCGGCTTTCCAGCGGGCATGGGTCCTGGCGGCCAACCCTCCGAGGATATCGCGGGCTTCCGCATCACTCACGCCCCAGCGCTCAAACAGCCGCATCACCGCACGGGCCATGGCTGCCGATTCCGCATCGGTGATAGCGGCCAGTTCAGGTATGGCTTCTGTCCGTGGCAGTTCATGCAGCATGGTTCAACTCCTGTTGGCAATAAATAGGGCGCTTTGTGCCAAATGGCAAGTTTTTGAGCCTCACACTGGTCGTCGGCCGGTGCCTTGCTTGTTCCGACCGCTGCTGGGCGGCTATAAGAACGGCCAACAACAGACCAACAGGTGATGCGGCATGCTCGTGGACGGCGAAATCTTTCTGGGCGTGAGCGACAAGCCGGAATATCTCAAGCTCAAATATGCCAATCGCCACGGGCTGATTACCGGCGCAACCGGAACAGGCAAGACGGTGAGCCTGCAGGTACTAGCCGAAGGCTTTTCGGCGGCCGGCGTGCCCGTCTTCGCCGCCGATATCAAGGGCGACCTCTCCGGCGTTTCCCGCATGGGCAAGGCGCAGGACTGGCAGACCAGGCGGGCCGAGGAAATCGGCTTCACCGACTTTGCCGACGATGTCTATCCGGTGATCTTCTGGGACTTGTTCGGCAAGCAGGGCCATCCGGTCCGCGCCACCATTTCGGAAATGGGCCCGGTATTGCTCAGCCGCATTCTCGACCTCAACGACACCCAGGAAGGCGTGCTCAACATCGCTTTCCGCGTGGCCGACGAAGAAGGCCTGTTGCTGCTCGATCTCAAGGATTTGCGGGCATTGCTGGTAGAGGTCCAGGAGCGGGCCCGAGAAATTTCTGCGCGCTATGGCAATGTCACCACGGCCTCGATCGGCGCCATCCAGCGCGCCTTGCTAGTGCTTGAGCAACAGGGCGCCGACCATTTCTTCGGAGAACGGGCACTGGCCATCGACGATCTGATGCGCACCGATGCCGACGGGCGGGGCGTGGTCTCGATCCTGGCGGCCGACCAGCTCATGCAGTCGCCGCGGCTCTATGCGACCTTCCTGCTCTGGCTGCTCTCGGAATTGTTCGAGGTGCTGCCCGAGGTGGGCGATCCGGACAAGCCGAAACTGGTGTTCTTCTTCGACGAGGCCCATTTGCTGTTCGACGACGCGCCCAAGGCCCTGATCGACAAGGTTGAGCAGGTGGTCAAGCTGATCCGCTCCAAGGGCGTCGGCGTGTATTTCGTCACCCAGAACCCGGTCGATATCCCCGAAAGCGTGCTGGCCCAGCTCGCCAATCGCATCCAGCATGCCCTGCGTGCCTATACGCCGCGCGAACAGAAAGCGGTGCGGGTGGCAGCCGAGACGTTCCGGCCCAACCCTGCATTTTCGACCGAGGAAGCGATCACCCAGCTCGGCATCGGTGAGGCGCTGGTGTCCGTTCTCGAAGCCAAGGGTGTGCCTTCCATGGTGGGGCGCACGTTCATTCGCCCGCCTTCGGCGCAGGTCGGGCCGATCTCTCCGGCCGAGCGGGATGCGGCCCTCGCCAACTCGCCGGTAGGTGGGCTTTACGATACCGTTCTGGACCGCGAATCGGCCTTTGAAGTGCTGCACAAGCGGGCGCGCGAAAAGCAATTGGCCGAGGAGCGCGCCGCTTTTGAGGCGCAAAGGCTTGAAGAAGCCGAACAATTGGCCAAGGAACGGGCGCGGGCGGAAAAGGCCGCAGCACCCCGCCGCAGCACACGCCAGTCGCCCACCGAGGCAGCGATGACGTCGTTTGCCCGCACGGTCGCCAATACCCTGGGCCGTGAGCTGGTGCGCGGCATTCTGGGCGGCCTGAAGGGGAGACGCTGACATGGCCAGTCCGACGCAAACCTCTATTTCTGTCGCCATTTTCGCCTCCGACAAAGGACCGGGTGATCCCGAACGCGCCAGCCTGATGGGTGAAGTCGGGCGCGTCTTTGCGCGCAAGGGCGCCCGCATGCTGTGCCTGGCCGAAAATGGTATCATCCCCGTGCCATTGATCACCGCCGCCCGCACCGCAGGCGGCGCGGTCGAGATCGTGGCGGATGCGAGCATTGTGTTGCCACAGGCGCTGGCGGATGTGCCGATCACCATTGTGCCGGACAAGGCGGAACGGCAGACCTATCTCGCGGCGCAAAGCGCGGCCTTTGTGGTCCTGCCGGGGTCTCTCGCTTCGGTCTCCGCGCTGTTTGGCGCCTGGGCGTCAGGCGCCTCGCGGCCCGTCGTCATGCTCAACCGGCACCGTGCCTTTGAAGTGGTGCGCGGCTTTGCTGCCGATGTGCTGGCGGCTTCGGTGCCCCATCATGACCGCAATATCCAGTTCGCCGACACCGTGGAAGATCTCTGGAACAAGGTGCTCTGGGTATTCGAGCAGCGGGGCTAGGCGATTACGCCAGCGGACCCTGGTCTGGCCGTGCGGCGCGCCGGTCGGGAAACAGCGGCACCACATTGTCGGTATAGCGCCGGCCCGGATGCGGCTCTGGCGTGCGCATGGGCACGCGATTGCGCCGCTCCGGTCCACGATAGCCAAAGCCCAATGCGCCGATGACGCTGCGATTGAGCAGGCGTGCCTGCACCCGCTGCAGCAGATGGCGCGGCGACATCGGCTTGACCAGCACCTCGTCAATTCCGGCGCTAATCGCCTGCTGGCGCATGGGCGGGGTAACCGCGCGGGTCATGGCAATGACGGGCAGGTCCCGCGACACCAGGCCGGGATCGAGGCGGATGGCTTCCACCATCTCATAAGCCGGTCGGCCTTCGCGGTCGAAATCGACCACCAGCATGTCGAGCGGGGCGATGCGCATATAGGCAAACAGCTCCGCCTCGCTGTCGAAGGGGCGGACGCGCAGGCGTGAGTCGCCAGCCAGCACCATGGTCAGCAGGGCGCTGAGGGCCGGATTAGCGGCCAGAATGGCGATGGTCTTGCCCGCAGCAGTCACGCAAATCCCCTTCATCTCGTTAAGCCTTCGTTAACATGCTCAAACGGGGGATAGAAGAGCGCGGTTCCAGTTCTCAAGAGACAATAGCAGCCTGCGGCACCGCGACCGGTTGCGTCTGGGGCCCTGCACTGGTTGATTGCGGGCCATTGTTGACCGGCGCGAGCGGGACCGTTGCGACCCATCTATCTGCTACTGGGGCTGGCCATGACGGGCCTCGGCATTGTCGGCGCCTTCCTGCCGCTGCTGCCCACCACGCCGCTGCTGATCCTTGCGACCTGGTTCTTCGCCCGCTCCTCGCCACGGCTGGAACGCTGGCTGCTTGAACATCCCAGATTCGGCGGCCTGCTGCGCGCCTGGCGGGATCAGGGCGCCATTCCGCGCCGCGCCAAGATCCTGGCCTGCTGCGGCATTGCCGTGGGCGTGGTGTTTTTCTGGATCGGCGCGAAGCCCGGCTACTGGCTATGGCTGACCGGTGCCGCCATTCTGGGCGGCAGTGCAGGCTTTGTCCTCTCCCGGCCCAATGGCTCGGCGCCCGCCAAGACAGAATAGCGCCAACAAAAAACGGCGGGATCACTCCCGCCGCTTGATCTAGCAATGAAGCACCGCAATCAGGCGGTGGCTTCCTCGAACATCTTCTCCACATACTCCCAGTTCACCAGGTTATCGAACCAGGCTTCGAGATATTTCGGGCGGGCATTGCGGTAGTCGATGTAATAGGAGTGCTCCCACACATCCACGCCCAGGATCGGGCTGGCGCCATTGACCAGCGGCGATTCCCCGTTCGGCGTCTTGGCCACTTCCAGCTTGCCGTTCTTGACCGCGATCCAGGCCCAGCCCGAACCGAACTGGGTGGTGCCGGCCGCGATGAAGTCGGCGCGCAGCTTGTCAAAGCCGCCAAGGTCGCTGTCGACCGCCGCCTGCAGCTTGCCCGGCAGCGACGTGCCGCCGCCATTGGGCTTCATCCAGTTCCAGAAGTGGATGTGGTTGTAATGCTGGCCCGCATTGTTGAACAGGCCCGCATTCTTGCCGTGGCTTTCCTTGACGATCTCTTCGAGACTCTTGCCCTCAAGGCCGGAGTCCTTGAGCAGGTTGTTGCCGTTGGTCACATAGGCCTGATGGTGCTTGTCGTGGTGAAACTCCAGGGTTTCCGCCGACATGTAGGGGCCCAGTGCATCATAGGCATAGGGCAGGGCGGGCAGTTCAAACGTGGTCATGTTAGCCTCCGGTTGGATTTCAGGATGACGCTGGCGAGAGCCGCATTTCGGCTCTGGTTATAGGCAGATGCGTTTGGCGCAACAATGTCGCGCCGGCAACTAACCGTCCAGTCCGGCTGACTTTATTGCAAAAGCATAGCACTGGGCGGTTTCCTTGAGGCGGTCGAAGCGACCGGACGCACCAGCATGGCCGGCGCTCATATTGGTCTTGAGATATAATGGTGCGTCCCCGCTCTTGGTTGCCCGCAGTTTTGCTACCCATTTAGCCGGCTCCCAATAAGTCACCCGCGGGTCGGTAAGACCGGCCAATGCGAAGATCGGCGGATAGGCCTGCGCCGAGACGGCCTCATAGGGCGCATACGCGGCGATGCGGGCATAGTCCTCTGCGCTGGTGATCGGGTTGCCCCATTCGGGCCATTCGGGCGGCGTCAGGGGCAGTGTGTCGTCGAGCATGGTGTTGAGCACGTCCACGAACGGCACCTGGGCGATGATCCCGCCCCAGAGATCCGGCCGAAGATTGGCAATGGCGCCCATCAGCATGCCGCCGGCCGACCCGCCCTGGGCGATGATCTTTCCCTTCTGTGTGTAGCCGGTCTCGATCAGCATCTCGGCGGCAGCAATGAAGTCGGAAAAGGTGTTGGTCTTGTGCTCGCGCCGGCCCTGCCTGTACCAGCGATAGCCCTTGTCCATGCCGCCGCGAATATGGGCAATCGCATAGACAAAGCCCCGATCGACCAGCGAGAGAACCGAAACTGAAAAACTGGCCGGCATCGACATGCCATAGGAGCCATAGCCATAGAGCAGGGTGGGGTTGGACCCATCAAGCTTTGTGCCCTTGCGATAAAGCAGGGTCACCGGCACCTGTTCGCCGTCACCGGCCGTTGCGAACAAGCGTTTGGTCTCATAATCGGCAGGATCGTGGCCCGAGGGTACTTCCTGGGTCTTGAGCAGGGTCCGCGCGCCGGTCTCGAGATCGACATCGAATACCTGGCTGGGCGTGGTCGGCGACGAATAGGTCAGCCGGAACACACTGGTGTCGAACTCGTAGCCGGTCGACATGCCCAGCGCATAAGCTTCTTCCTCAAAGCCGACGGTCTCCTCCTGGCCCGTGCGCAGGTCGCGCGCCACAATGCGCGGCAGGCCGTCCTCGCGTTCGAGACGGAGCAGATGGTTGGACAGCACCGCGATATCGAGGATCAGCACACCCTCCCGATGCGGGACCAGGTCAGTCCAGTTCTCGGCATCGGGATTGTCGGCCGGGGCGGTGACGATCTTGTAGTCTTCAGCCCCGTCCGCATTGGTACGCATATAGAGCAGGCCGTCCCGCTCTTCGATCTCATATTCCCGATCCGTCACGCGCGGCGCGACCAGGCGGGGCTCGCCACCCTGTTCGGCATCGATCAGCCAGACTTCGCTGGTCTGGTGATCATGCGCGTCGATGACGATGAACTTGTCCGACAGCGTCTTGCCCACGCCCACGAAGAAGCCAGGGTCCTTTTCTTCATAGACGATGGGGTCCTCTGCCTGCGCCGTGCCTAGCCTGTGGTGGCGCACGCGGAACGGGCGATGATTGTCGTCATATTCGGTATAGTAGAAGGACCGGCCATCGGCGGACCATACGGTATTGCCCGCAGTGTCCTTGATCGTTTCGATGTCCTTGCCGCTGGCCAGCTCGCGCACCACGATATCAAAATATTCCGAACCGGCCCGATCGGCAGCCCAGGTCATATAGCTGTGGGATGGGTCATGTCCGGCGCCGGCAAAGCCGAAATAGCCGTCTCCGGCCTCTGCATTGCAGTCCAGCAGTACGGTTTCATCACCGCCCTCGCGCGGCGTGCGGACGATCAGGGGGTACTGCTTTCCCTCCAGCATACGAGTATTGTAGGCCCACGCGCCATCGGGCGAGGGAACGCCGCTGTCATCTTCTTTGATGCGACCGCGAATCTCCTTGTAGATCCTGTCCTGCAGGTCTGCCGTCGGTTGGCCGAACTCGGTCTCGTAGTAGTCGTTCTCGGCCTCGAGATAGGCGCGGATGTCCTTGTCGAGCGTTTCGGGCTTCTGCATCACCTCCTGCCAGTTCTCGGCGCGCAGCCACGCATAGGGGTCATCGCGGGTAATGGTATGATGCGTGTGCGAGTGAGGAATGCGCCTGGCTATGGGCGGGGTGGCCTTGGTCATGGTGTCTCCGGACGAGTGGGCGGCGGGCTGCCACAAGAACTTGCCACAGGACATAGGCCGCCCGCCTCGGCTTTGCCACCCCCGCTGGAGATCGAAATCTGTTGGCCCTTTGGTCGCACCTTGACCGATTCCGCTTGTTCCACGGGCCCCAATCAGTAAGGTCGCAAACCAATTCCATCGGAATCGCGCTTAGGCGAGAAAGGAGTGGCAGCATTGGGGTCGTCATTTGAGGCAGGCATAGGTCTTGCTGCCGTTGCGCCCTTCGTGGCTGCCATTCTGGCACCGTATATCCAGCGTTTCGCGGGCGCATATGCCGGGTGGATTCTGGCGATCATTCCGGCCAGCATTTTCCTTTATCTGCTTGGCTTCGCCGATGCTGTCATCCACGGCGAAACGGTTTCCAGCGTCATTGAATGGATCCCGGCCTACGGCATCAACCTCTCCTTTCTGGTCGATGGTCTCAGCCTGATCTTTGCGCTGACCATTTCCGGCGTTGGCACGCTGATCATTCTCTATTCCGGGGCCTATCTTGCCGGGCATCACCACCAAGGCCGGTTCCTGGGCTATATGCTGGCCTTCATGGGCGCCATGCTCGGGCTGGTTCTGGCCGACAGCTTGCTGGCCCTGTTCCTGTTCTGGGAATTGACCTCGGTCACCTCCTTCCTGCTGATCGGCTTTGACCATTCGCGCCAGGCGGCGCGGCGCGGCGCCATCCAGGCGCTGGTGCTCACCAATATTGGCGGCATGTTCCTCCTGGCTGGTGCCATCCTGGTCTATCAGCTCGCCGGGACCTGGGAGATGAGCGCGGTGCGCCAAATGGGCGAGGTGTTGCGCGGCAACGAGCTTTATCTTCTGGTGCTGATCTGCTTCCTCGGCGCCGCCTTCACCAAGTCGGCGCAGTTCCCGCTGCATTTCTGGTTGCCCAACGCCATGGAGGCCCCGACACCGGTTTCGGCTTTTCTGCATTCGGCCACCATGGTGCAGGCCGGCGTCTATCTGCTGGCGCGCATGACGCCCTCGCTCGGGGGCACGGATGTCTGGACCAATACGCTGGTTATCTTTGGCGGCATCACGCTGATCTGGGGTTCGCTGGGCGCGCTCAAGCAGACCGATCTCAAGCAGATCCTGGCGCAGACCACGATTGCTTCGCTTGGCCTTCTGGTGCTGCTGATCGGTTTGGGCAGCGACTACGCGATTTCTGCCATGGTGGTCTATTTCGTGGCGCACGCCTTCTACAAGGCGGGCCTGTTCATGGTGGCGGGCGCTATCGACCATGAGGCCGGAACCCGGGAAATCACCGCGCTGGGCGGACTGGCCGAAAAGATGCCGGTCACCTTTATCGGTGCGGCGCTGGCATCGCTCTCCATGATCGGCCTGCCGCTGACCATTGGTTATTTCGCCAAGGAAGAGATGTATCTGGGGCTGATGAGCGGTGAATGGACTGCCATCCTGGTGATGATCGTGCTGATCGCGGGCAATGCCATGCTGGCCGGTGTGGCCCTGTTGGTGATGATCCGGCCCTTCCTCGGCGAGGCTGTTGCGACACCCAAAAAACCGCACGAGGCCCCAATCGCCATGCTCGCCGGCCCCATCCTGCTCGGTGCCGGTGGCATTATTGCCGGTATCCTGCCCGACTGGCTTGGCCATGACGTGCTGGTGCCCGGAGCATCGGCTATTCTGGGGCGCGCTGTGGAAAGCCATCTGACGCTGGCGCTGGATTTCACCAGCCTGCTGCTCTGGCTGTCTGCATTGACCTGGCTATTGGGCGTTCTGGTCTATCGCCAGGCGGACACCATTCGCACCCTGCTGCGCCGTTTCGACAAGGCCCTTGGCTGGACGGCCGACACGGTGTTCGACATCGTCATGTTCAGCCTGATCCGATTTTCGGGGGCGCTGACCCGCTTCCTGCATCACGGTCAGCTTGAGTTTTATCTGGTAATTGTCTTTGCCGCGCTGGCCGCTGCTCTGTTCGGACCTATGCTGGTTTGGGGTGGGCTCGATTGGCTGGAACCGACCGCCGAGCTGGGCGATTGGAGCCAGCGCCTGGTTCTTCCAGCCCTGGCACCTTATGAATGGGGCGTGTTGGCGCTGGCTGTGCTTGGGCTCATCGCCGTGCTAATTGCGCAGTCGCGTTTGGTGGCGATCCTCTCGCTTGGTGTGCAGGGCACCGCGGTGGCCTTGATCTTCCTGCTCTTTGGCGCGCCGGACCTGGCCTTTACCCAGCTCATGGTGGAAATTCTCTCGGTGGTCATCCTGACCTTCGTGATGACGCGCTTGCGGCTCGATCAGCGCGATCACCGGCCCTTCGAGGATTGGGCGCGCGATGGCGCACTTGCGATCGTTTGCGGGCTTGGCGTCAGCCTGCTGCTGATGTTGGTGCTCAATGGTACGCTCGACACACGCCTGTCTGATTTCTTCACCGCGACCAGCGTGCCGATCGCCCATGGGCACAACATCGTCAACGTGATCCTGGTGGACTACCGCGGCTTCGATACGCTGGGTGAGATTGCCGTGGTCATGGGCGCGGGCATGGCGGTGCTGGCCCTGTTGCGCCGCCAGAAGAAACCGGCCCCGGCACCATCGGAACCGGACAAGCCCAAGCGCGCCCGTAAACCCAGGAAGGCCGCATCATGAACACGGTCATCTTCCGCACGCTGGCCCCTTTGATCGTTGCGATCATGCTTGTCTTCTCGGTCTATGTGACGCTGCGCGGACACAATGAACCGGGCGGCGGCTTCATCGGCGGTCTGATCGCGGCCGCGTCTATCGCCGTGTTCGGCATGGCCGCCGGTGTAAGTGCAGTGCGCCGGTCCCTGCGCTTCGACCCCATGGCGATTGCCGGTTTCGGTGTGGTGCTGGCCGGCCTTTCTGGCCTGGCGAGCCTGCTGACTGGCTCCCCCTTCATGACCAGCATCTGGCTCTATCTGGAGTTCGGTCCCAGCATCATCCCGCTTTCGACCCCGCTGTTCTTCGATCTGGGCGTCTATTGCGTTGTGTTCGGTACCCTGTCTGCCATTGCCCTGTCGCTTGAAAGCGACCGCGAAGAGGATCTGTGAGATGGAGTATATCCTCGCCGCCCTTGTGGGCCTGTTCATCACTATCGGGACCTACCTGCTGCTCTCGCGTTCGGTGATCCGCATGCTGATTGGCCTGACCATCTTCAGCAATGGCGTGCTCCTGCTGATCTTTACGGCTGGCCGCCTGACCCAGGAAGTTGCCCCCATCGTGCCTGAGGGGCTTGAGGTGCCCGAAGGCGCAATCGCTAACCCGCTGCCACAGGCGCTGATCCTGACCGCCATCGTGATCGGCTTTTCAATGTTTGCCTTCCTGCTCGTGCTGGCGTTTCGCGCCTATCAGAGCCTGGATGCCGACAATACCGACACCATGCGCCTGGCTGAGCCCGACAATGCGCCCAACCCGCCGCTGAGCTACTGACCCCATGGCCACTTCCACTCCGACGACTGATCTGCCCGCGGCCATGATCGACACGGTGGTCCCGGCGTCCGACTGGGTCATTGTCCTGCCCATAGCCCTCGCCCTGATGGGGGCTGCCGGGCTGATGATGTTCCGCCGCAGCAATGGTACGCCGCTGATCGGCGCCGTGATCGTGGTTCTTGCCATTATTGCCTGCGAGATCGCACTTTTGCTCGAGGTGCTGGCCAATGGGCCGGTCAGCATGACCATGGGGCGCTGGCTGCCGCCTTTCGGCATCAGCCTGACGGCCGATATCTTCGGCGCCAGCTTTGCCCTGGCCGCTGCTGTCGTGACCCTGATTGTATTGTTCTATGCCGAACTGGACCGCGCCGATGCGGACGGGCGTGATGCCTTCCATCCCATGGTCCTGCTGCTCCTGGCCGGCGTAACCGGCGCATTCCTCACCGGGGATTTATTCAATCTCTATGTGTGGTTCGAGGTCATGCTGATTGCCTCGTTCGGCCTGATCGTGCAAGGAAACCGGCCGCTGCAGCTCGATGGCGCGGTCAAGTATGGCTTTCTCAATTTCCTGGCAACGACCTTCTTCCTGATGGCCCTCGGCCTGCTCTACGGCCTGCTTGGCACACTCAACATGGCCGACATCATGCGGGTCGCCAGTGCGGCCAATCCGGCGGCCATGGCCGGGGTGGCGGCGCTGTTCATGCTGGCTTTCGGCATGAAGGCGGCGGCCTTCCCGGTCAATGCGTGGCTACCGGCGTCCTATCACACCCCGCCGGCCGCCATATCGGCCCTGTTTGCGGGTCTGCTGACCAAGGTTGGCGCCTATGCCATGCTCCGCGCGCTCGTGGTGGTGCTGCCAGCCAGTCGCGACATGCTTGAGCCCGTGTTGGCATGCATTGCCATCGGGACGCTGCTGATCGCGCCACTTGGCGCCATCGCCGAAACCAATCTGCGCCGCGCCATCGGCTTTGTGGTGATCGGCGGTATTGGGGCGGTGATCGCTGGGCTGTCCATGCCCAGCCTGAACGGCGTGGCCGGGTCGGGCCTCTATATCTTCCATGCAATCCTGACCATGACCGCGCTCTATATGGTCGCCGGTCTTGTCGAAAAGACCACCGGGCAAACCGACACCCGGCACATGGGCGGTCTCTATGCCGCCAATGCACCGCTCTCCATTCTGTTCATCTTGCTGGTCCTGGCCTCTGCCGGTGTGCCGCCCTTCCTCGGCTTCTGGCCCAAGCTGCTGCTGCTCGAAGCCGGCCTCGACCAAGGCGTGACCGGCACGGCGCCCGGTTGGCTTGGTACGGCTATGGTCTTGGCACTATTGATAAATGCCGTCCTGACTCTCATCGCCGGCACCCGCCTCTGGGCCCATGTCTTCTGGCGCTCGGGGCCGGAAGGGCAGGGTTCCGAACACGGTTCGGTGGCGCTCAAATCCTTTGACAACCGCGGCCACCTTGCCCTCGGCGCAACAACTCTTCTCGTCGCCGGCATCGTGGTCGCCGGGCTCTGGCCGGGGCCGTTGATGGACGGGGTCAGCGCGGGCGCTGCCGATATCCTTGATCCGGCGCGCTATGTTGAGGCCACCGGCCTGGCAGGGGACGAGCTATGAACACGGTTTTTCTGGTTGTCATTCTTGCGCTGGTCTGGGCCGGAATTTCTGGAAGCTTTTCCGGCCTTAACCTGCTGCTGGGCGGCGTTGTCGGCGGCGTGGCGGTGTTGGTGCTGCGCGAAGCCTTCGCCAGTCCGCGGGCCTTGCGGCGCATTCGACGCATCATTTCTCTTGCGGCGCTGTTCCTTTACGAACTGGTCGTCAGCGCGGTACGCGTAGCGATCGTCGTTATGCGCCCCAATCTGTCCAGCGCAGTACGGCCCGCCATCATTGCGGTGCCGCTTACAGTAAAGTCCGACGCAGAAATCACGCTTCTGGCAAACATGATCACGCTGACCCCGGGCACGCTCAGTGTCGACGTGGCGGCCGACAAGTCGGTGCTCTACGTACACGCCCTGGATATGGCCGATAAGGACGCAATGATCGCCGACATTGCCAATGGCTTTGAGAAGAAGATCCAGGAGGTGTTCGAATGACCGCGACACTCTTTATCGAGTGGACGACATTGATTTCGCTCGTCCTGCTGGCCGTCGCGCTGTTGGTCTCGCTGGTGCGTATCGTGATCGGCCCATCCTTGTCCGATCGTGTGCTGGCGCTTGACCTGCTCGCTGTCGTCGCCATGGGCTTCGTCGGTGCCATTGCTGTGAGAACCGGGCTCTGGCTTTACCTCGATATTGCGATTGCACTGGCCCTGCTGGGCTTTCTCGCCACAGTGGCCCTGGCACGTTACGTCCTGCTGCGTGGCGCCCGGCAAAGTCCGGCGCAGGAGGAGGGCCGCTAATGCTCGAGGGGCTTGAACTCTATCTCGGCGGCACGCTGCTGGTACTTGGCGCAGCATTCACCCTGCTTGCTACAATAGGGGTTGTACGCTTGCCAGACCTCTATACTCGGATGCACGCAGCGTCCAAGGCCGGCGCCGTGGGCGGCGGACTGATTCTTCTTGCCGTGGCCGTTTTAAGCCAAGATGCGGCCGTATCGGTGCGTGCCATTATTGGGGTCATGTTTGTCTTGCTGACTACACCTGTTTCTGCCCATCTATTGGCACGTGCGAGTTATCTTACTGGATATCGTCCGTGTAATGATACTGTTATCGATGACATAGCCCAAAGCAACGAATAATATTCGTTGCCATAATCCCATTCCATATTACATGTTAAGCGTCTCTCTCGGGGGTTGCGTGTGCTAGTAAACGATCATATTAGATCAGTAAGGCTAGTAACTGCCCTTGTTGCGGCCCAATAAAAAAGTATGGAAGGTTGAAAGATGAACGACGATACCGGCGCGTTCGCTACAGTTGAGTCCGACCTGATCGAGCTCAGCACTGAAATTGTTTCCGCTTATGTCAGCCACAACGCGGTCAGCCCCGGCGATCTGCCCAAGTTGATTGCCGAGGTTCATGGTGCCTTGCGCGCTCTGCAGGCCAACGAGAATCCGGCACCGGTTGAAGAACTCAAGCCCGCAGTGCCGATCCGCAAGTCCGTGGCCAATGATTTCATCATCTGTCTCGAAGACGGCAAGAAGTTCAAATCGCTCAAGCGCCACTTGCGCACGCACTACAATCTGTCTCCGGAAGAATACCGCGAGAAGTGGGGCCTGCCGGCCGACTACCCAATGGTGGCGCCCAGCTATTCGGCAACGCGCTCCAAGCTGGCCAAGGACAATGGCCTGGGCCGTAAGGCGGACTGATCTAGCAAGCTGATCGACACTGAATTGCTATGGCCGCCCCTGAGGCGGCCATTTGCTTTTTTGACACCTTGTAGATTGTGAGCACCAACTTATCCCCGGTTGGGTGGCTTTGGTTAGAAAATAGGAATATCGTCCTATTTCGAGCGGAGCACCCTGCCCATGCAACAACTGCACAGCGACATTGCCGCACCCTATCTCCCGGCCCGGCACAGCCCAAGCGCTGTATGTCAGGCCGCAACGCTTGTTGCGCAACATACCAATGTCGATGTCTCCATGATCTTTCACGCCAGGCGGTGTCGCATCAATACGGCGCGTGCGCGTCAACTGGCCATGTATCTGGCGCATGTCGTACTCGGCGAAAGCCTGACTGACATCGGAATGGCCTTTGGACGGGATAGGACAACTGTCTCCTATGCGTGCAATCTGATCGAAGATATGCGCGACGACGTCGAATTCGACCGCGAAGTCACCGATCTTGAAATGCGTCTACAGACAATGGTGGGGCTTGCTCATGGGTGAGTTGCCCGAGGCCGTGTCGCGCCTATCGGCATCGGCAGACCATGAAGGATTTCTGCATCCCCATCACCTAGAGGCTGCACGCTTGGTCGCCAGGACGTTCGAGCGGGCCATGCTCCGCCAACGGGTGACCATGTCCTATGATTTGGCGCGCATCGGCGGGTACGCAAGCAGGCATGGTCAGGCCGATCTGTCCGAAACCGTCGAAGATGCGCGGCAAAAGCTGGCACGATTGGCGCAGCGCATTCCTCCGGACTGCTGGGGCGTGCTCATTGATGTCTGCGTTTATGACAAGGGCCTGCAGCAGATCGAGGTTGAACGCCGCTGGCCGCGGCGGAGCGCCAAGCTGGTCTTGCGAATCGGGCTGGATCAATTGGCGCGGCTGATGGGGCTGGACGCCACGGCCACGGGCAGACAAAGCTCCAGAACGCAGTCCTGGCTGCCCGCACGTCCGGCCATGTTTCCTGAGTCGTGAAATTAACGATGTAATCTTTGGTAATGTTCGGGCCTGTCGCCGGCGTGATATTGACTGCCATCTCCGTGGGGGCACTTTCCCTTGAACGCCAAGATCCAGTCTATTCAATCATTGCGGGCGATAGCGGCCGTTCTGGTGCTTGCATCGCACGCCTTGCTCTATCCGCTCGCCGAACAGACCCTGGCCTATGGCCGGCTGGGATGGCTGGGCGTTATCCTCTTTTTTGTTGTCTCCGGCTTCATCATGGTCGCTGTAACCGGACAGGGAGGCTTTGAAGCCGGGGCCTTTCTGCGTCGCCGCGTGCTGCGCGTGGTCCCGCTCTATTGGGGGTTCACGCTTCTCGCTGCATTTCTTGCGCTGGTCTTGCCCGATCTGTTTAAGTCGACCGTCTTCGATGGGCAGCAATTGCTGCTCTCACTGGCCTTTATTCCCTTCTACAATCCGGCCAGTCATGGCCTGCATCCACTCTACAAGCTCGGCTGGACGCTCAATTACGAGATGTTCTTCTATGTCAGCTTTGCCCTGTTGGCCGTGCTGCGCGCCCGCCAGCGCGTGATGGTGCTGTCGGTGGCCTATCTGGGCCTGTCGTTCACCGGCCTGCTGTTGCATCCTGAGAGCGCTATTCCGGCCTTTTACACCAGCTACATGCCTCTCGCCTTTGTTGCCGGTGCATGGCTTGGACTGGCCCACATCGAAGGGCGGCTGCGCGATATGCCCCGTTCAATGGTCGTGCCCCTGATCGCGATTGCCTTGGCTGGAGTGGCGGAGGGGTTCTGGCTTGATCGTGGGATGGTCGAGGACGAAACCGCGTTTCTCGGATTTCTGGCCTTTGCCGTCGCAGTCACCGCGCTGTTCGTCGGCGTAGAGGCACACCTGCCGCGCTTGCATTGGCTCGAACGGCTCGGGGATGCGTCTTATTCGATTTACCTGGTGCACATATTTGCAGTGGGTGCCTTTGCCGGCTTTGTGCTCAAGTTGCTCGAACCTGAGAACGCGTTCGTGATAGCTGGCGCGGTGGGGATGGCAATGCTTGGGGGCCTGGCGCTGGGCTGGGCCTGTTATGCGATGATCGAGAAGCCGCTGACGGCGCGCTTGCGCCGCTTCGCCTAAGCCAGAGCAGCCTTTGCCTCGCCGCGTATCCGGTTGACCATGGCCACTAGCCCATTGGAGCGTTGAGTGGTCAGATGTTCGCGCAGGCCCAGTTCATCGAACAGGGCAATAGCGTCAGTTTCTGCAATTTCGCTCGCAGCCCGGTCCGAATAAAGCGCCAGCAGAACGGCAACCAGGCCCTGCACAATCATGGCGTCGCTCTCCCCGCGAAAGCGCAGATGGGGCGCGCCACCGACATTGTCAGGCTCGGCAACCAGCCAGACCTGCGACACGCAGCCATTGACCTTATTGGTCGCATTGCGCTCGGCCTCTTCAAGCTTGGGCAAGGCTTGCCCCAGTTCGATGAGATAGCGGTAGCGGTCTTCCCAGTCATCAAGAAAGGAAAGGTTGTCGGCAATGTCCTGGAAAGGCTGAGGCTGTGTCATACGCCCTATCTAGGGGATGGATCGCGTCATTGCCAGAGCCATGCGCGGGAGGAAGAAAAAGCCGCAGATGCGGGGCAGCGCATCTGCGGCAGGAGCCAGGGGTCTATGGAGTAGCGTCGCTTGGGGAAGTGACACGACCCCTGGAGTAGCTTCCGACGCCCGGGGCAGGCGCCTGTTATCCCGCGCGATCCGGCCGAGGTCGGGGCATCGGAACCGCGTTGAGTGCCGGCGATGCATGCATGGGGGCGCCGGCAAGCTGGGTCGACTGAAGTGCTGCAACGGCCATGGCCTTGCCGCCCAGACACTGAATTTCATTGCATTCGATAGCGTCTATCTGCGCGGCTACGAACTGGCTGCCACGAGCCATTGCCTCACCGGAAAAGTTCGCGGCGGCATCACCAACATCCACTCCCGGCCGGATGACCAGGAAGGCAAGGGTAAGCCAAAATACCGAGCGCAGCAGAAACATGTTGTCCAAGTCCATCGCGGACGGTGATCGTCCGGCTGATGAGACCAGGTTAGGGAACGCGAATTAAGCGCGGCTGGGGTTAGTCGGTAAAATTTGAAACAAATGCCGACTGATCCGACAAGGGGGCAAGACCTTGTTTACGCTAACTGGTGAAACACCCCCGCTACCAACGTGAATCAGATCGATTGGGGGTGTGGCTTAAGCCCCTCTTAGCGGTTGCTGGCCGAGGCTCAAGTCAACAACGACCCGGTTTCATTCGGGCGAAAATGGCTCGGGGAAGGGCCAGCGAACGGTCCTCGGGCCGCAGGAATACAGGCGTCGGTTAGTGAGTTTTTTGTTGATGCGTAGCTTCACTCTATTCGGAGCCAGCAAGAGAAGCGTCACCGCTTCGTCCGGCTCTGGCAATTGGCCCGAGCTGCTGCGCCGCGAAACCATCGCAAATAATGCAAAGCTGCTTGCCGCCGCTGCACTGCTGGGCATGGTCCCAGCCATATATGCTCTCATTTTGGGTGCTTCAGTCCCGTTCCTGCTGGCCTCGCTTGTACTGGCGGGCGGGTTGATCAGTCTGGCGTTGCACCAGCGCAGCCAGCAGGAAATCGCGGCCGCCGCGCAAGTTGCCACGCTGATGGCCACAGGCATGGTTCTGACCTTGGTTGACCCTCGATTGGGCGACGCCGGCATGGCCATGGCCGTTATGGGGCCGGTGCTCGCTGGTCTGATCGCGCGTAGCCCGTTGCGTCGGCTGAGCTGGCTCGGCCTGGTGCCAGTGACGGCGCTGGGCATGGCTGCGGCCAGTCTGGGCCTGCCTACGGCGCCCCTGGCGGGAGCCGTCCTGACCTATAGTTCGGTTGCTGGCTTTGCCGTTGCGTTTGCAGTCGTTGCCTTCAGCGCCCACCGCATCAACATGGCGTTCGAGGTGAACGACAAGGCCCAAGTCAGCGCCTATCGCCATCTGATAGAACATGTGCAGGATACCGTGCTGCGCCTGTCGACTGACGGCAATATTCTGGTTGCATCGCGGTCTTCGGAAACCCTGTTTGGCTGTCCGCGTTACCAGGTGGCTGGCGCAAAGCTTGCCGAGCGCCTGCACATCATGGATCGCCCGGCCTTTCTCACAGCCCTGGCCGAAGCGGCGCAGGACGGGCGGAACCGCCTGATTGAACTACGCCTGCGGCAGGACGATCCGCATGCCCGCAGCAATATTCCCCGCTTCCTTTGGGTCGAAGTGCAGCTTTCGCCGATCATTGACGACTCGGCCGGCGGCGAGCGCCACGACGTCATTGCACTCTTGCGCGACATAACGGCGCGCAAGGACGCCGAAGCGGCCATGGCGGAGGCTCGCCGTGTTGCCGAAGACGCGTCACAGGCCAAGTCGCGCTTCCTCGCCACCATCGGGCATGAGCTGCGCACGCCGCTCAATGCCGTGGTCGGCTTTTCGGAGATGATGTCGAGCGGCATCGGCGGAGATCTCTCGCCCACGCACAAGGAATATGCCGGCCTGATCCAGCAGAGCGGGAAACACCTGCTCGAAGTGGTTAGCATGTTGCTCGACATGTCGCGCATCGAGGCCGGCAAATTCGAGATTCAAGCCGAATCCATGGATGCGGGCGCTATTATCCCGGCCTGCTTTGCCATGGTGGAGACACTGGCGCAGGAACGCAATGTCAGGCTGGTGTCGGAAATTGAACCGGACCTGCCGCTGATGTCGGCAGATGAGCGGGTGTGCAGGCAGATTGTGATCAATCTGCTCTCCAACGCCGTCAAGTTCAGCCATGAAGGCGGCCTGGTGACTGTTGCGGTCAAGCGGCAGGGGCAGTCGATCAATTTCTCCGTGAAGGATCGCGGTATCGGCATGGCTCCCGCAGCCATGGCGCGAATCGGTGAACCCTTCTTCCAGGTGCAGGATGGCCTGAGCCGCAAATATGAGGGGACCGGGCTGGGCCTGTCCATCGTCAAGGGCCTGGTCGAGCTGCATGGAGGCACATTGCGCGCCATGTCGGAGATTGGGGCGGGGACAACCATCACTGTTTTGCTTCCCATAAACGGTCCGGCAACCAAACCGGGCGAAACTGCCGACATTCTGCAACTTCATCGTGAGCCCGTGGCTGCGGCCCCCACTTCATGGCCAAACGAAAAAAGAAAAGCACAATGACGGCTTCGACCCTGACCCAACTGCCGCTAATGGCGGGCAGCGCCCTGCTTGGTACCCTCGGCCGAGCGGGGCTCTGGATTATTTCGCGCTACATGCGCGCGCCCCTGGCGTCCACTGGTCTGCTGGCTATGGTGACCCTGACCGCCCTGGCGGGCAGCAACGCCCTGTTCTTCCAGACGGCTGAACATCCATCGCCATTTTTTGCGCCATCGCGCAATGTTGTTGCGCCGCTGCCGACACCGGTTGTCGAGCGTCCCGTCACGCCGCGGACCAGTTCGGTCGAGTCGGCCCCCGTGCTCCCCGAGCTGCCACAAGCGAGCGCAGAGACTACAGGCAGCGTTGCCGCGCCGGTGCAACGGGTTGTGCCGGATACACCCGTGGGCAATGCGCAGATGTTCGCGGTGCAGAAGAAGCTGTTGGAGCTGCAGCTCTTTACTGGCGAAGTTGACGGCTATTACGGGCCCAAGACCGCCGAGGCCATTCGGGCGTTTGAACAGCGCAATGGCATGACCCCGACCGGCGCCAATGACCCGGCCGTTGTTCAGGCCATTCTCGATGCGGATTCCGCAGGGCGCGTGAGGACGCCGGTCGATGCTCAGCCACAGGCTCTGCGCGAGCCGTCGCCTGTCGCTGCGCAGCCAGCACCCATCCAGCAAGCGGCGGTGACCGCTCCTGCTCCGGTGGCTGCGCCAGAAGTTCAGCAAGATCAGGTCGTTGCCCGCTTGCAGACACTATCGCCGGCCGAGCAGGTGTTCGACGATGTCGCTCAGTCGGCGGCTAATACTATCGATTCGATCATCGCCGCTGTTGATGGATCGCGCGGCGGCGCTGGTACTGCCGGCAGTCCGCCCATTCCCAGTGCCTCGTTGCCTTCCCTGCGTCCGGTTGCCCAGCCCATGCCGGCGCCCGTGCAGCCGGTAGCTACGGTCCAGACCCAGCAGCCCGCGGCCACGCAGAGCCAGACAGTGCAGCTTGCCAGTACCGCGCCAGCGTCCGTGGCGCCCGCAACCGACGCCGCACTGGTCACCCAGATACAGACCGGTCTGGCCAGCCTTGGCTTCTTTCGTGGCCCGATTGACGGCAAGCCTGGACCGGAAACGGCGCGCGCCATTCGCGAGTTCGAGAATTTCTACCGCTACAGAATGACCGGGCAGGTGCAGCCAGACCTGGTGGAGCTCCTGCTGAAGGCAGGCGCGACGATCTGACGTGTCCAGCTTTCGCAGCGATTTGTGGTGCATGGCCTTTGTCCGGCGCCACAATGACATGGGCAATATGTGCGTTGTGGCGCGACGCGGCGATCCCATAGCCGGTCAAATCTTCATCGAGGTCGATCACCTTGATGGAACACGATCACTGTTCACACCTGCGCCAACGGTAAGCCGGGGCGACAATGCAGGGCAGATGTTTCAACGCCGTTTCGAACGGGTGGAACCCGCCAAGGTGCGTGAACGCATCGACCAGGAAATCTCATTCGATCCGGATCTCTGGGTGCTGAGCATCGACATGCGCGGCGATGAGCTGGGGATCGACCTGGTGCGCGAACCAAAGGGCTAGCCAGCAACTATTGTCGTTGCAGCTCAGCTCGCGCGGCGCACGCCGATCTTGGCCAGGGCCTCGATGGCCTGGTCAACCACGGGGTTGTGCGCCGGGGCAAGCGATGCCGTGCGCCGGCTGGCCTGAGTGAACGGCTGGTGTTGCGGCTTGGAAAGCTCAAGCAGGTTCACTTCGCCACGCCATGCACTCATCAGATAGGCCATGGACTCGGGTGAGACTGCCCCGAACAGAGTGGCAAAATCCGCCAGCGCGCGGGAGCGTTCGCTGTCATGACTGGTCGCGTGGATCAGTACCTTGAGACCGTCATAGGCCGTGGAGCCAAAGGCCCTAAGGATCACGAAAAGCGAGGCCCCCGTCACATCATGCGCGATCTGGCCGCACCGGACTTCATCCAGCCCGGTAATCTGCGCAAGCAGGCGCGTGACTTCGGGACGACGATTCTCTGAAAAGAGCTTCATCAGGGCCTTGGTCAATTCCCCCGTGGCAACCGAGAGCTGCTCGATCGTGCGTGAAATCGGCGCTGTGGGTGTGGTGCGATTGGCAAAGGCCTGAATGACCTTGACGCGATGCTCGTCCGAAAGATCGAAAAATGCCGGCGCCAGCAAGGCCGCGTCGAAGTCGTCGCGCTTGCCTAGTGCTTCGGCGACCAGATGATCCATCTGGGCCGAGCGGGCCAGCGCGCTGAGATAGGCGCCGCGTGGCACGATGTGGGTGTTGGCCGCCAAGGCACGATAGACCTTGCGCGAATTCATCTGGAAAAGCTTGGCAAGCACCACATTGCTGAGGTCGGCACGGGCAGCCAGCGTAGCGCAGGCCGGCACGTCATATCGCGCAATTGTATCCAACATGGTTTGGTCGGAGAGTTCGACTGCCCCTTCAAGGAAGGGGATGAGGTCTTCGCCAATATTTTCCACCACCAAGCGCTCAAGGGCTGGGGAAAGCATTTCGGCCCGCCCCAGGATGGCCGCCCCTTTGGCGCGAGCCTGGGGGCCGGCGATTGGGAACAGTCGTCCCGCCAGTGCCTCGAACTGTTCCATTTCGGGAACAGTGGGCTTGCCGCGCCGCGCATAGGCGTCGCATGCCGCGATCAGCAAGGTGTTTGTGCGATCGACACCACCGGTTTCGATCAGCAACTGAAAGGTCTCGTAGGGCTGAAATCCAAGCATATCCGGCGGAACCATCGACTCATTTATGCATCCGATTTGATGCAAGGCAGACTCTTGCCGTCAATTCGTTAGCAGACTGTTAACCTTGACGATCTCTTAATGCGTATCAGCGCGAGGGGCGTCGCGCCGGGACGAGACTACTCAACTCGCTGCCCCCACTAGGGACGGGGGAGCGGCGCAGCATGGAGGCCAGCTTGGGTCAGCTGATAAAGTTCGAGAGGCGGAAGACATCCGCCGGCGCTGGGAAACAGATTTCCGGCGACGCCCAGATCCTGATTTTTACCGGGGTGCGTTATGAACGCGGGACGCCGCCACCACCAACCAATCACAGCGACAACAGGCGCAAGCGCAAGCGTGTCTGAACGCCATCGCGGCCTATTGTTCCGCACTTTCGCATTGATCACCCTAGCTGCGTTGGCGGCGGGCTGCGTGGCCCGACCGGTCGGCGATTTCGGCCGTGCGCAGCCCAGTGTGCTGCACGACCAGGTCATGCCCTATGCTGGCGAGCTGATCGCGACCAATCGCGGGGAGCCGGTTTCCAACCTCAACCAGACCGACCAGGAACGCGAGATGCACGATCGCACCTGGCGCTTCCTGATTGCAGCGCATAGCCGCGACTGGATGTTTGATTCTTCAGTAGAACTGCAGCGCACCCGGATCGGACCGGCGCGCGATTACCGCTACGGCGTTGAGCGCTACTACAATTGGCTGCGAACGACGCAATATCGCTCCTCGCCAACGCGCTACAATACGGTCGGCCGGCACATTCTGGCCGATATCGACACGCTGCCCAAGACTTTCCAGTCGATCTGCGCCGTTCAGGAGGTGGATCGGCAGCGGCGCGTGGCTTTGGCCGAACTGAGCGGGATCGAGGATAGCGTGGCCGGCAATGTCGCGGCGCGGCACACCGAAAACCAGTGGCATGTCGACTGGTTCGTCCGGGCGCTCAATTATCGCTACGAAAGCTACTCCTACGCGCTCGATCACCTCCTCGTGGAAACGCCCCACGAACAGTCGATGAGCGTCGACGAGAATTTGCGCCGCATGCGCCCTTGGGTCGATCGAGCCAATCGCGGTGACTTCTGTTCGTCCAATTCGGGGAGTGGCAGCGGGCACGGTGTCACCATACCGTCGCGCTTCCAAACCATGGTCCATGATCAGGAAATTGTGCCGCAGAAATAGCGGGGCCGGAGGGTGAGTGACTGAAGCGAAGAATAGACCGCAGGGTACGCCTGGGGAGGTCTTTGGGGCCTTTCTGAAGCTGGGGTTGACCAGTTTTGGCGGGCCGATTGCCCATCTGGGCTATTTCCGCGACGAACTGGTGACGCGCCGCCGCTGGATCGACGAGGCCGGCTATGCGGATCTGGTCGCGCTTTGCCAGTTTCTGCCGGGGCCGGCATCGAGCCAGGTCGGGTTTGCTCTTGGGTTGATGCGGGCCGGCCCTCTCGGGGCATTGGCGGCCTGGACAGCCTTTACACTGCCTTCGGCGCTATTGCTGCTGGCCTTTGCACTCGGTGCTGCAGCGCTGGACGGCCCAATGGCCCAGGGCGCGCTGCATGGGCTCAAGCTGGTGGCCGTGGCCATTGTGGCGCAGGCCGTGCTGGGCATGGCAAGAAACCTGACGCCGGATCGGGAACGGGCACTGATTGCAGTGCTGGCCGTCGGGCTGGTTGCGGTGGTTGGTGGAGCGCTGGGGCAGGTGGGTGCAATCCTGCTTGGCAGTGCCTTAGGGCTCTGGCTTTGCCGCGGGGGCGATGCCGCTCTGTCGCCACATAGCTTTCCCGGGTCCCGCCGGATCGGCATTGGATTCCTTGTAGCATTTGCTGTCCTGCTGGTTGTCTTGCCGCTATTCGCCGGCATGGGGCAGGGGATTGCGTTGTTTGATGCCTTCTACCGCGCTGGTGCGCTTGTGTTCGGCGGCGGGCATGTGGTGCTGCCGCTGCTGGAGGCCGAGGTAGTGACGCGCGGCTGGGTGTCGGCCGACGACTTTTTGGCAGGTTACGGGGCCACCCAGGCCATGCCAGGGCCGCTCTTTACCTTTGCGGCCTATCTCGGCGCGGTGAGCGGCGTTGAACCCAATGGGATTTGGGGCAGCGCCATCGCGCTGGTTGCCGTCTTTTTGCCGGGCATGCTGCTATTGCTCGGGGCACTGCCCTTCTGGGACATGCTAAGGCGCTGGCCGATGGCGCAGGCGGGAATGCGTGGGGCTAATGCGGCGGTGGTCGGCATTCTGGGCGCCGCGCTCTACGATCCGGTCTTTGTCAGTGCCGTGCTGCAACCCCTCGACTTCACCCTGGCCCTGGCTGGCTTTGTGGCGCTGGTTGCCTGGAAGGCGCCACCCTGGCTGGTCGTGCTCTCCCTTGGAGTGGCGGGTGCCGTGACGGGAGTGCTCTAGGGAATTACTGCGCCTGGCGGCGCAGGTAGAGCCATGCGGCGTGGGCGACGAGGGCCCCAAAGAACAGCAGGCCACCGAACGACCATGCGTAACCGGCGGCTTCCTGACTGGCGATGAAAGCCTCGATGCCGTTGAGGGACCAGCTTGCGGGCGTCAACCAAAGTACCGGCCGATACCAGGCGTCCTGGGGGATGAAGAGCCCGACCGTGGCGATGGCGGTGTAGAGATTGAGGATCTTGAACAGCCCCAAAGCCTTTACCTTGTCGCGCGAAATGGCGGGCACGAGCAGCGTCACCCAGGCGACAGACATGGACAGCGTCAACACCGGCAATAGCCAGTGATGGAACGGCAGGTCGATGGCCTGGGCACTGTAGATGAACGCAAATGCATAGATCAGCACAAAGGCGGTGGGCAGGGCGACACGCGCGCAGAGGACAGCCATCGCCGAGGCCGGACTGACCAGCAGAGCCTGGTTCACCCCGCTATCCATTTCGTCGACGATGAGCATGGCGAACAGATAGCCCATGCCGGGCATGTAGCAGAGCAGCAGCAGGAGCTGGGTGTTGTGCCACCATTCGGGATAAAGCCCCATATGCCGCAGTGTGGCCGCCGCTACGGCCAGCACCAGCAGCATGACCACGATGTTGACCATGACGCTGTCCCGGGTGATCGAGACGATGTCGTGGCGGATGACGTTGAGGACGCGCTTCATCGCTGGGCTCCCTACTCCTCGACGCGGCCGAGTTCGGACGTATAGGTGACCACGCACCAGCGGAAAAAGACCGCGATCATCAGGGTCATATAGGCAAAGGCATAGATGATATCGGCCGAACTGACCGCAGCCGGATCTGCCGCCCAAAGCATGGCGCGCAGCATGGCGTGACCCGGATTGATGGCGAACAGCAACCACTGCCAGAAACCGGTGATGACACCGAAATGGGCCAGCAGTGGCAGGAACAGGATGATGGTGATCGGCATGGCGCGGGCGATGAAATGGTTCATCGACTTGGCCCTGGCGACGATCAGGAAACCGCCCAGTACCCCGACGGCGCCGGTGAAGATCAGAACCAGCGTAAATCGCAGAACCATATCGATTGGCGGAACCCAGAATGCCACGGCGACCAGAAACAGGCTGCCGGCAATGGCCAGCAGGGTCAGCGTGACAACCTTGGCCAGAATATAGTCCCGCACTGGCGCCGGGGAGACCGAGAGGGCGGACAGCGTGTTCTGGCTGCGCTCCATCAGAACAATGGAGCCAACAAAACTGGCGCCCACAATCGCCGGGTCAAAGAACAGCACCAGGGTGAAAATTGTCGGCGGCGCATCGGGCGGCAGCAACTTGAGGAAGATGGCAAATGCCAGTGTGGTCAGCACGGTGAAGAGATAGATGTTCTCCCGCACCTGTAATTGCGCATCCCACAGGACGAGACGCCAAAGGGTCGAGCTCATGCCGCCGCTCCTGCTTCGGCTGCATCGAGGCGATGCCCGGTGACATTGGTAAAGACCTGATCAAGGCTCGCCTCCTGGGAATGGATGCGGTCGACCCGGCCGGTGCGGAGCAGGGCCAGGAACTCGGCATTGTCGCCCAACCCATCGAGCGAAAAGTCCTGCGCTGTGCCATCCGGTGTACCGACCCGGACGATGCGTCTGCCATGAGCTGATTTGAGGGCGTCGGGTGTGTCGAGAGCGGCGAAGCGCCCATCGACCATGAAGGAAATGCGATCACAGAGCTGATCGACATCGTTCATATTATGTGTGGTGAGCACGATCGTTTTGCCCGCCCGGGCGAGGTCGGCGATCAGTGATTTGACGATGCCCGCATTGACGGGGTCTAGGCCGGCAGTTGGTTCGTCGAGGAAAATCAGTTCGGGGTCATGCTGCAGGGCACGCACGAAGTTGAGCCGCATGCGCATGCCCTTGGAGAAGGTCTCGACCTTCTTGTCGAGATAGGCTTCCAGCCCCACCAACGCCAGCATATCCGCCGGTGGGCGGCTGGGGCGGGCATAGAGCGAGGCGAAGAAGGTCAAATTCTCGCGGGCAGTGAATTTGAGATAATGATTGGGCAGCTCGAACCCCACGCCAATGCGCTCGAAATAGTCCGAGCCCCAAGCGCCGAGTGGCTTGCCCATGATAGTCACCTGACCGCCAAAGCTGCGTTGCTGTCGGGTAAGCACCTTTTGCGTGGTGCTCTTGCCGGCGCCGGATGGACCGAGCAGGCCGAATACTTCGCCGCGCCGAACGGCGAAGTTGACGCCTGCAACGGCAGGGCGAGCCTGGCCCGCGTAGCGATAGTTGAGATCGGTCACCGAGATGATGTCGTCAGCGATTTTGGCCACTGCCATGACCGGCTCCTTGACTTGACTGGCGCAGTGCAGCATAAACAGACCGACGGTCGGTTTGCAAGGAGAATTGGATTGGCGCGGAGCTATCTCAGCGCGGACGAGCGGCGCGAACAGATCCTGGATTGTGCGCAGAACCTGTTTTTCACCAAGGGTTTCGAGGCGACGACAGTTCAAGACCTGATGCTTGCTGCCGGGGTGTCAAAGGGCGGTTTCTATCACCATTTTGCGGCCAAGGAGGATGTGCTGGAAGCCGTGAGCCAGCGCCTTGCGGGCGTGTCCACGCAGCTCATCAAGGAGGTAATGGATGTCCCCGGTCTGACCGCCTTCGAACGGCTCAACCAGTCCCTGCGGGCGTTGCGCCGGTTCAAGGCGGAGCATGCCGAGGGTATTCTGGCGGCCTTCGCGGCGCTGCTGCGCCCGGAAAACATGACGCTCTATCATCGGATCAACCGCGTCAATATTGAAGCTGTACTGCCCCTGTTTGCCGAGATCATCGCAGCGGGGCGGGACGATGGCAGCTTTGACGTGCCCGACGCTCACCTGGCAGCGCAGGCCATATTGGCGCTGGGCAGCATGACCCACGACGCCGTGGCCAGGGCGATCACCAGCAAGGGGACCGGCGATGCACGGGCGGCCAATGCCGCGTTGAGTGCGGCGCTGGACTGGCAGGGTGTGGTGATTGACCGGGTTCTAGGTCTGCCTGATGGCAGCATCCAGTTTGTCGAGCCGGGATTTGTCGACGCGCTCTTGCCGGCGGAGGACTAGACAGCGGCAACCGGCAGGGCCAGCATTGCACTGCGACGGTTTATTGGGGGCGACATGATCGAGGTGGTGCTTGGTGCAACTCTGCATGATCCGGTCGGTCGAACTGCTGATGCGATAACGCGGCTGACAGCGGATTTGCAGGCGGTGTTCCCCACCATCGCGCTCAATGTCTCTGATCTCACACGGCCCGAAGTGGTGGATGCCGCCGCTGCTCTGGGCGCGACGATCACTCGCCATGTGAGCAATGAAGCCCATATCGGTCGGTTTCGGCGCGATGCAGTTGTACAAGCGGCTGATGGCCGCCACGTCCTTTATGCCGATTTTGACCATTTGCTACGCTGGGTAGAACTTGGTCGGGATGATCTGAATCGGGCGTTGGCGACCGAGCCCGACGCGGATCTTCTGGTGGTCGGGCGCTCCGAGTGCGCGCTTGCGCAAGAGCCTCGTCGGCTGCGGGAGACCGAACGACTGGTCAATCACACCCACCAACTGCTTACCGGAGAGAATTGGGACCTGATGTTCGCCATCAGGCGTCTTTCACCAGCGGCGGTGCAATTGATCGCGACTGAGAGCCGGATCGACAGTCTCGCCAATGATGTCGAATGGCCTCTGCTGGCCAGGCGCGCAGGGCTCACGCTGGGTTATGTCGAATCTGATGCGCTGTACTACCGAACTGTCCACGAGTTTGGGGCCGAACAAGACAGCGGCGACGAGGATCCTTTGCAGTGGATCCGACGCCTGGAATTTGCGGCACTGCATGCTGGAGCCATGCGGGAATTTCTGGACCGCGAGGCGAACCGTACGCGGCGTGGCTGCCCGGAGATTTCATTACCGGCTGGATAGCCGAGCCGTTACATAAGCATCAGCCCGGCGCGGCAAGTGTGCGCAGTCGATCGGCGGCCTTGGGTGCGAATTCGTCCAGCATTGCCACATCCTGCCACTGCGCGGCATGGACCTCTTCGAGCTGGGCGACCAGGGGCAGGGCCGGGTCTGCAAGGAAGAGATACTGCAGATCGTGGTGGATGTGCGGCGGCTCGTTGCGCGAAGCCTTGCCTGGCACGTCATGGCTGTCGATGGCGAAGGGCAGGTCGCTTTGGCTGTGCCAGGGGTGCAGGGTCAGGCCGGTGACGCCGGTCTCTTCCTCGGCCTCGCGCATGGCGGAGTGGTGAAAGGCCGGCGCGTCCTCATAATGCCCGCCCGGCTGCAGCCAGCGGCCGATCGTGATGTGGTCGATCAGCAAAGTCTGGCGGTGGTCGGGCGAGAGGATAATGGCGCTGGTTGTCACGTGGCCGGGATAGGTGGTGCGCAAATCAAGCCGATGGCCCTGTTCGATCTGCCAGCGGAGCAAAGCGAGATGTTCGCCAGGTGCAGCGACTTCCGAGAGGTAGCGAGCCACCGTGGCGGCAAGCAGGTTATCAAAGGCTTGCGGCGTCATGGATCTGTGTAGACCAGCTCATAGACGTAGGACTTGTCGCCCTTCTTGCTGACCCATTCGCCAGCGGGTGGTCCGTCCGGTGACTGGTCCCCGGGCAGGACATGCCACGGTCGGCCTGAGAGTCTATTGTTCTCATCGTCCCAGGCGATCCAGCCCAGCTCTGGTCGAAATTCGATCCACAGGTCACGATCCGACCTCCTGAAACCGGGCCGTCCATCTTCCCGTGTTGCGCGCATGAATTTGTAGATCAGGTCGTCGCTGCGCCTGCGCAGCTCAAAATAGTCGCCCATCATCATGCCCTTGGCCCACACGTAATTTCGGACAGTTCCTGCTCGAAGCGGGTACGCATTGCCTCATGGGGCGCGGACAGGCGAACGAGCACAAAGAGCTGGTTGGCTGGTGCCTCAACGATGAGCAGCCCTTCGGCAATATCGATCTGCTGCTGGGCCAGCAGGCGCGTCTGCGCGGCATTGAATATGCCCATATCGACCGTCTGGCCGATACCGTCGCGATTGGTCGTGGAATAGATGACGATGCCGTTCTGGTCATAGACGGCAACCGACCAGAAGGCGTCGGGCAGCACGCCATTGAGATAGGCCGGGCCTTCGCTGAGGTTGATCTGGCACAGCCCATAGCTCAACTCGGGATCCAGATGCAGCGGATTGGGATCGCCCTGTGCCACGCGGTCGAGCACCAGCATGCGATTGCTTGCGTCAAGCGCACTGATGCGGGACCAGGTGGTTTCCTCGGCCAGAAGCGGCAGGGTCAGAATGGCAGTGATATGGATGATGCCACCCAAGATCAGCCCGCCGATCAGCCAGAGCAAGGTCCGGGTCACGGGCACTCCTCCAGGGTGATGGAGGGCATGGTCGTATCTGAGGAGGCAAAGCTGGACAGAGCCCGGGTGTCGTAGAGCGTCAGGACGAGTTGGAACGCCCCGCTGCCGGCCAGTTCGAGCCAATTACCCGGTCGCAATTGCGTGCCGACATGAAGCCGCATTTCACCATCCGGCTGGCGCATGATTTCATTAGAGCGCAAGGTTGTCTCCGTGCCGGGGGCGGCGAGGTTGACCCATTCGCTATCAACTGCGGAAAGTGTCCAGAAGGTCGAGACTGGAACATGCCCAGCGATCACATAGGAGCAGGCCAGATCGAGTGGCGCGCCATCGCTGTCGGTGGTGGCAAGGAATTCCAGGCCCTCGCTTTGTCCAAGCTGTAGCGCCGCCTCCCGGGTGATGTGACCGCGCGTATAGGGATTGGGGGCTGGAGAGCCAACATCTGGCCAGGCTGTCCAGGGTCCCAGAGACACGGCCCCAAACAGGCGTCCATCGGTGAGAGCATAGTAGCTCAGTCCAAAGCCGACAGCCAGGGCAATGCAGATGGCGGTGAGGAGGCGCAAAATGAAACGCACGGGTCAGCTCGTCTGCATTTGTGGCATGGTTGGCCGGGCCGCTGCGTAAAGGGTCGGCAAGGCTTGTAGCAATGCAATAGCCGGTGCGGAAGGCGTTTGTGACGTCAAAGGCCGGTCGGCCCTGATCCGGGTGCCTGTGCGGTGTCACGGATCGGCGCGGCGCTCGCGCCGGCCGCTTCCAGGCGATCCGCCAGATCGAGCAATTTGCGGGCGGCGGCCGGCTTGAGGCTGGGCGGACGCTCAGCCACTTCTTCGACCTGTTCCAGATCTGTATCGGCGACAATGGCCTGCGGTGGATCGAAATCGACGCCGAAGACCGGCATGACTTCGATATTGGTGTGGGCAAAGGCCATGAATTTCTGCCATGCCGTGGCGGGCAGGGAGCCGCCTGTGAGATTGTTGGTCGGCCTGTAGTCGTCATTGCCGAACCAAACAGCAGCCACGTAATTGCCGGTGAAGCCGCAAAACCAGGCATCGCGATAAGACGTGGTGGTGCCGGTCTTACCCAATGCAGGCACGCCATCCACAGCGGCACGCCGCCCTGTCCCACCAGTGACCACCGTATGCATCATTTGGTTCATATAGGACACCGTCTGCTCAGAGAGCACGCGTTCGCGCGGTGCATCCGCATCGCGTTCCCAGACGAGCTGGTCATTGAGCGTCGTCATGCGGGTCAGGCCATAGGCCTGGGTCTTGTAGCCGCGATTGGCAAAGACAGCATAGGAGCTGGTCATGTCCAGCACCGAAACGGAGGCCACCCCGAGCGCCAGTGAGCGCGTAACGGGGTATTCCTGCCGCAGCCCCATGCGATAGCTGAGTTGGGCGATTGCATCGCGCCCGGTCTTGATCGAGAGGGTGACGGGCACGGTGTTGATCGACGCGGCAAAGGCGCTGAGCAGGGTTGTCTGGCCTCGATAGGAACGGCCGTAATTCTGCGGGCACCAGTCACCAATGCAGACCGGGCGGTCCGAAATCGTGTCGCTGGGTGTCAGGCCTAGCTGCTCAAAGGCCTCCGCATAGACGAACGGCTTGTAGGATGAACCGGGCTGGCGGGTGGAGACGATGGCGCGGTTGAACTGACTCTTGGCGTAGTCCGTGCCGCCCACCATGGCGCGGATGGCCCCCTGGGTGTCGGTAACAACCATGGCGCCCTGTTCGACCCGATATTGCTCGCCCTGTTCGCGGATGACCGAGGTAATGGCTTCCTCGGCATAGGATTGCAGCGTCGTATCGATCGTGGTGCGGACGATGAAGTTATTGCCCGGCGCATTGGTGGATTCGATGATCGCCTTGGCTTCCTCGAAAGCCCAGTCGAGGAAATAGTTGGGAGAGTTGATATCGTCGCTGCGGTCAATGGCAGCGGCCGGATGCCGGCGCGCTGCCGTCACCTGGCCCTCGGTGAGAAAGCCGGACGCGACCAGATTTGTCAGCACCAGATTGGCGCGGCCGCGCGCGGCAGCCAGATCAACATGGGGCGCGTAATTGCCTGGCGCCTTGAACATGCCGGCAAGCATGGCAGCCTCGGCCAGGCTGATATCTTGCACGCGCTTGCCGAAATAGAATTCAGCGGCGGCGGTCACCCCATAATTGCCGCCACCCATATAGGCGCGGTCGAAATAGAGCTTGAGGATCTGATCCTTGGAGTAGTTCCATTCAAGCCACACCGACAAGAAGGCTTCGACGATCTTGCGCTCCAGCGTGCGCTCTGAGGAAAGGAACAGGTTCTTGGCAAGCTGCTGGGTGATCGAGGACCCGCCCTGGGTGCCGCGATCGCCCTGCGCATTGCTCATCAGGGCACGCAGCGTGCCTACGACGTCGATGCCGAAATGCTCGTAAAAGCGCCGGTCCTCGGTGGCCAGGGTCGCCTTGAGCAGATAGTCGGGCATCTGGTCGAGCGCGACGCTATCATCCGAGCGGATGCCGCGTCGGCCGATCTCATTGCCGAATCGATCCATGAACACGACCGAATAATCCTCGGCCTTGTTGAAGGCGCCGCGGTCGATGATATCGAAGGCGGGCAAAGCGAGGGCAGTCATCAAAACAGCGCCAATCGCGCCGAAACTGAAGGCATCGGACAGAATTTCGACGAAGAAGCGCCTTATGCCCGAAACGTGAAAGCGGGACATGAAGTCCTGGTAGCGGGTGTAGCCACGGCCCAGGGTCTGCCAGAATTCATAGAGCGAGGAATCGAGCCAGGCGTCGGCCGCCAACATGCCGGCTTTTGGCTTGCGCTTCTTTTCCTTGGTGTAGAATGGATCCTGCACTTTGCACCCCAACGCCCCGTTATGGGGAGGATTGTCCGCAAAACCCGGACAAGGCAACGCAATCGCTGGAATATGATTGCATTGGCCTGCCCGCAAGCGCAAACCGGCAACAACATGAATGGCAAACGGTAAATATGGCCTTCTGGGAAGAAAAGTCGCTCGAGCAGATGTCTCCAACCGAATGGGAAGCCCTGTGCGACGGCTGCGGGCGGTGCTGCCTGATCAAGCTTGAGGATGAGGATAGCGGCGCGCTCATCACCTCGGATGTGCGTTGCAAACTGCTCGATGGAGACACTTGCGCCTGTACAAACTATCCCCGGCGCAAGGAAATCGTGCCAGACTGCATCAAGCTGACGCCGGAGAACGTGCGGGAAATTCCCTGGATCCCTACCACCTGCGCCTATCGCCGTCTGGCCGAGGGCAAGGGCCTGGCCTGGTGGCATCCGCTGGTCTCGGGCGACCCGCAAACCGTGGTGGATGTGGGCGTTTCGGTCAAAGGGCGAACGTTTCTGGAGACGGAAATTAATCCTGAGGACTGGGAAGAACATGCGGTGGACTGGCCCGAATGGGAGCCGCCGGAAAGCCTTTGATGTGAAGTGCTTACCTGCTGTTAACCATAAGTGTGGCCTGATTGGCCCAATCGGGTAATGGCCCAGGACAGGCTAGATGAACAGAGTGACCATGAGCGGCAGTGAAGGGCTTTGGGCGCGCATTCGTACAGCGCTGGCGCGTGGCAACGAAGCGCAGGAGCCGGCCTATGGCCACGCCGCTATCGCCCGCAATCCCAACAAGAAACCCCGTCTGGCGCAGCGCATCGACGAAGAACTGCGGCGCGGCTGGAGCTATTGCGCAGAACGCAACGTGTCGCTGTGTGTTCTGGCCCTCGAAATCGATGGCTATGCCGAATACTTCGCCACATATGGCCGCGAAGCAGTTGAAGACAGCTTTGATTCCCTCGAATCGATCATTGGCGCGCAATTGAGCCGCGAGACCGAGATTTGCCTGCGCAGCGGACAGACCGGCTTTGTGCTGGTGCTGCCCGACATGCCGGCGCTGATGGCCCGGGATCTGGCCAGCCGGATTGCCGCCGCTTTGCGCCGTGAGGGCATTCCCAATCGCGAAAGCCATGCCGGCCAGGTGACGCTGAGCACCGGAATCGCCGTGGTCAATCCGCATGGGAAACTGGATCGCGCCGTGCTCAATGCCGCCTCGCAGGCGGTCAAGAAAGCTCAGCGGCGCGGGTTGGCGCGACTGGAAGTCATGGACCTGCGCGGTCGCGACGACAAACGGCGTCACGCCGCCTGATACCTCACGGTTGCCAGGTGAACGGGCAGCCTTTATGAGACCCGTCCCCGCGCGGTAGGCGCGACCTCTCCTTTGTTGCGGACGGCGCGCCATGACCCATTCCTGTGGCCTGGATTTCGGCACATCCAATTCGACGCTGGGGCAGATCGATGCCCATGGCCAACCCGCCCTTGTAGCGCTGGAAGGTAACGAGCGGACGCTGCCCAGCGTGCTGTTCTTCAGCTTTGAGGATGACCAGCTCTATTACGGGCGGGCGGCTGTGGCTGAGTATGTCAGCGGTGCCGACGGCCGGTTAATGCGCTCGCTCAAAAGCGTCCTGGGGACGGCACTTTTCGCCGATACAACCCGTGTCAAGAAGCGGCGCCTCGGCTTTGGCGAGATCATTGGTACCTATGTCGGGGAACTCAAACGGCGCGCCGAGGCCGCACTGGGTCAGGACCTGACCAGCGTTGTGATGGGGCGCCCGGTGCATTTCGTGGACGACGACCCGGTGGCTGATCGGGAAGCGCAGGGCCAGCTTGAGGCCGCAGTGCGGGCGCAGGGTTTTGACGAGATTGCATTCCAGTTCGAACCGATTGCCGCGGCGCTCGACTATGAGCGGCAGGTCACCGGCGAACGCATTGCCTTGATCGTCGATCTGGGCGGCGGCACATCGGACTTCTCCCTGGTGCGCGTGTCGCCGGATCGTGCCGGCCGTGCGGACCGGAGCGACGATATTCTGGCAACGGCCGGCGTGCATATCGGCGGAACGGATTTTGACCGGCTGCTGGCTATGAGCCGGGTGATGCCCGAGCTTGGCCTTGGCTCGCGGACCCTCGACGGCAAGCGGCACCTGCCGGTGGCGCCCTATGTGGATCTCTCCACCTGGCACCGCATCAATCGGTTGTACGACGCCAAGGCGCAGCGCGATCTGCGCTCGACGATCCGCGAGGCCCAGGAGGCGGAGAAGGTCAGGACCTTCGTGATGCTGGTGGAAGAACGGTTGGGTCACCGCCTGATCGGCGCCGTGGAAGACGCCAAAATTGCACTTTCCGATCAGAAGACAGTGGCTTTTGTGTTCAACGTACGGGATCGTCAAATTGCGACCGAAATGACAAGCCAGCAGCTTGCCGCAGCGCTGGCGCCGTCCATCGAAAGACTCGAGAGCACAATCGGCGAGACGCTGCGCGCGGCGGGAGTTGCTGCAGCGCAGGTAGACAGCCTGATCCTGACTGGTGGCTCTACGCTGGTCCCAGCAGTCGCTGGACGGCTGAGTGCACTGTTTCCCGACGCCGAAATTGTCCGCACCGATGTGCTGGGCAGCGTCGGGCTTGGCCTTGCCCTTGAGGCACGGCGCATTTTTGGACCCTGATTCCGCCGATGAGCGGCTGGGCGCAACCAATTCTAGCGGATAAGACTTATCTGACGAGGGGGTAGTCCATGAGTCAGTTCGCTTTCAAGGTCCGGCAGATTGCCCAGCGCATGTGGTTTTTGCCGGCCGCATTCTCTTTGGTTGCCGTGCTGACACTGCTTATCGCCTTTGGCATGGCGCGGTTGATACCCGACGGCCTGCCATTCACCCTGTCATCCGAAGCCGTTGAGTCGATCCTGACCGTTTTGGCATCCAGCCTGCTGACGGTCGCCGTGTTTGCGCTTTCCACTATTGTCAGCGCGCTCTCCAGCGCATCTCAGCAGACAACGCCCCGGGCAGTGCCGCTGATCGTCGGGGATCGCAGCGCACAGACCTCGATTTCGGTGTTTATCGGCGCCTTCCTGTTCTCGATCGTCGGGATCATCGGACTATCGGCCGGGATTTACAGCGAGGCCGGACGGTTGCTGCTGTTCGTGGTGACCTTGGCAGTTGTCGTGCTGGTGGTTGCGGCCTTGATCCGCTGGATTGGCCAGATTTCCGCCATTGGCCGCGTCGCTGCAACCTTGGACCGGGCCGGAGAGGCGGCTGAGCGTGCCTTTCGGACTGTGCCAGGCAAGGGGCTGCTGGGCTGCCGCGAACTTTCGGGTGAGCCCTCGGGTGATCCCATCTATTCGCGCAAGACCGGTTATGTGCAGCACATCGACATTGGACGCCTGCAGGACTGCGCCGATGAGCAGGAGCTGCTGATTACCATTACCGCGCGGCCGGGTGCCTATGCGGCACCGGATCGGCCACTGGTAATGGTGGCCGGCGCAGTGGACGAAGCCCTCGCCGAGAAACTGGCCGGCGCCTTCACCATCGGCGCGACGCGGACGTTCGATAGCGATCCGCGCTTCGGTCTGATCGTGCTGTCTGAAATTGCCGGCAAGGCGCTGTCACCCGGTATCAATGATCCGGGCACGGCAATCGCTGTGGTGGGCACGATCGTGCGCGTGCTGACGGAGCGGCCCGAAGAGGACAGCGAGCTCAAATATGAGCGGGTGCTGGTGGCCGGGCTCGACCCAGATGATCTGATGGCGGACGCGTTCCGGCCCATTGCCCGTGATGGAGCCGGGAGCATAGAGGTGATGCTGCGCATGATAGCGGGCCTGAAAACCCTTGCCCGCTGCCGCCCGGAGCTGGAAGGCGCTGCCAAGGGGATGATCGTCGATGCGGTGGAACGCGGCCTGACGGCCATGAGCGCAAAGAGCGACCAAGCGGCGCTCGAGGCAGCGGCGAAGCTGGAGTAGAGGGCTCGCGTCCCAATGGCTGCCTACGAGAAATTTGTAAAAGATATCCCCGCGTGACGCCGGTCTGTTAGTGTTCAGGCATGGTCGGAAAATTGGGTCAAACGGACCCCACGGCCTGAACGGAAATTCCTGACATGGATGAACTTGACCCTGAGCGGGACCGCGATGGCTTGGCGGTACCGTGGGAAGAAGTGCGGCGCGACTATGAGTTGGGCCGCTTGACCCGCAATGGCATTGCCCACCGCTACCGCTTGCGGCGGGGGCAACTGGATGTGCGCGCCCGGACGCACAAATGGGTGCGCCCCGGGAGCAAGCGGGCGCTCGACCGCCAATTGCTGATTGCGCGGTTGCTGGGGCTGTTGGAACGGCAGATGGATCTGGTGGAGGAAGATATGGACAAGGGCACACGGGTGGACAGCAAGGTGCTCAATGACCTGGTCCGCGATCTGGACAAACTCATCACCATGGAACGAGCAGAAGGACATACCGAGGGGACAATCACTGACCCAGGTGAGGCCTCCGAAATGCGCCGCAAACTCGAGGCGCGCATCAACGCCATCACAAAGGGGCTGACCTGACACGATGTCGACACTGCGCGCGAGCCTGCTGCGCGAAGAGGCATTGCTGCCGGAAGACGAAGTCAGCCGCTTGATGTTCAACTGGTCAGTCTGGGCAATGCCGCATCAATTGCCGCCTGACGGTGACTGGACAACGTGGCTGTTGCTGGGGGGACGCGGCGCCGGCAAGACGAGGGCCGGGGCAGAATGGGTGAGAATGCTGGCCGAGAAGGGCATCGGCCCGATTGCTCTGGTGGGTGAGACCATGACTGAAGCCGAGATGGTGATGGTCAAGGGAGAAAGCGGCATTCTGCGGATATCGCCGCCCTGGATGGCACCAAGGCTGACCGGCAGTGTGCTGATCTGGCCCAATGGCGTGGAAGCCCATCTGCTGCCGGCATCCGACCCGGAGCGGTTTCGCGGGCCGCAATTTGCTGCTGCCTGGTGCGATGAGACGGCCAAATGGCGCAAGGCCGAAGCCGCTTTCGACATGCTGCAATTCGGCCTGCGGCTAGGCGAGCGGCCACGGCAATTGGTAACGACGACGCCGCGCGCCACCAAGCTGATGAAACGCCTGATGGCGGACGATCAGTCCGTGATCAGCCGTGCAAAGTCCAAGGTAAACAAGCATTTGGCCGATGCCTTCTTCAGGGCTGTGGTCGAGCGCTATCGTGACTCGGTTCTTGGACGGCAGGAACTGGATGGCGAGCTGATCGAGGATCGGCCTGACGCGCTCTGGCAGCGGTCGATGTTCCGGGCGCCTGACGGCGTGGTGGATGGCCGGATTGTCGTGGCGGTCGATCCGCCGGTGACGGGCACCGAGCGCTCGGACGCCTGCGGCATTGTGGTGGCTGGACGAGCGGGCGAGGGGGCCGTGGTGCTCGAAGATGCAACACTGCAGGGCATGCGCCCCGATATCTGGGCAGCGCGGGCAGTGGCGGCTTATCGGGCGCATGAGGCCGATTGCATCGTGGTTGAGGTCAACCAGGGCGGCGACCTCGTCGAGGAGATGCTCAAACAGGTCGATCGGTCGGTGCCCATTCGCAAGGTGCGTGCCAACCGCGGCAAATGGGTGCGTGCCGAGCCGGTGGCGGCACTCTATGCGCGGGGGCTGGTGCGCCATGTGGCGGGGCTGACGGCGCTGGAGGACGAGCTTTGTGCCTTTGGGCCAGATGGCAAGGCCGAGGGCCATTCGCCGGATCGGGTGGACGCGCTGGTCTGGGCGATGACGGAACTGGTGCTCAATGAGACGAGGCCGCGGGTGAGGGGCTTGTAGCCGCGCCGAAGACAAAATCGCTCCAGTGGAGCGATTTTAGGCGGCAAGGCCATGAGAGCTTGGAGCGTCCCTGCGGGCAATTCGTGCCGGTGGCACGAATTGAGCGAACAAGGCTCGAATGGCGGGGCAACAAGGTCTACCCCCACCTAATCTCCCCCTGAAGTAGGGGGAGGGACCTATCGAGTTTGCTGCATTGCCGGTGGCCACCGCAGCGCCAGCACTCCACCCTTGATCCCTCCCCACAGGGGGGAGGCAGACGATGAACACAGGCGCCGCATCCTGCGCCTCCCTCCTCTTGATGGGGACGTATTGAGGGTGGGGTGACTTCCTGTCGGGGTCGAATTCAAAGGAACTAAATATGCCAAACCTGCTGAACCGCCTGTTCGGCGGCCGGACGAATGCGCCCAATGAAGCCAAGTCCTTTGCCGGGCACACCATGATGACGCTGAGCCAGCTGGGACCGGCGCAGTGGAGCGGGCGGGGTTATGCGAGCCTGGTCAACCAGGGCTTCATGCGCAATCCGGTGGTCTATCGCTGCGTCCGGCTGATTGCCGAAGCGGCCAACCGGGTGCCGCTGACGGTCAAGGTCGACGGTCAGGCGGTGAGTGAGCATCCGCTTTTGGGGCTGCTCACAAGGCCCAATGGGCGGCAATCGGGCGCGGAAATGCTTGAGGCGGTTTATGCCTATCTGCAGACGGCCGGGAACGCCTATCTGCAGGCCGGGATCGTCGATGGTGTGGTACGGACGCTGTTCGTGTTGCGCCCCGACCGAATGAGTGTCGTCGCCGGGCGCGATGGCTGGCCAGTGGCCTATGACTACAAGGCTGGAGGCAGGGCGACGCGGATTGCGCAGGACAGTGTTCCGGTGCCGGGCGTGCTGCATATGGCGTTGTTCCATCCGCTCGATGACCACTATGGCATGGGGCCGCTGGAGGCGGCGCAGACCAGCCTCGATATTCACAATGCCTCGGCCCAGTGGAACAAGGCGCTGCTCGACAATGCGGCGCGGCCGAGCGGCGCGCTGGTCTATTCGGCGGGGGCGGGAAGCCTTACCGAAGAGCAGTTCAACCGGCTCAAGGAAGAAATGGAGACCCATTTTGCGGGGGCAGCCAATGCCGGGCGGCCCATGGTGCTCGATGGCGGGCTCGACTGGAAAACCATCGCCCTGAGCCCACGCGACATGGATTTCATCGAGGCCCGGCACGCCGCGGCGCGGGATATTGCGCTGGCCTTCGGCGTGCCGCCCATGCTGCTCGGGATACCGGGCGACAATACCTATGCGAACCTGGCCGAAGCCAACAAGGCGCTGTGGCGCCAGACGCTCGTGCCGCTGGTGGTGCGGGTCGCCCAGGAACTGAGCGAATGGCTGGGGCCGGCGTTTGAAGGCGCTCAGGTGGTGCCCGATTTCGAGAGCGTCGAGGCGCTAGCCGAAGACCGCGCGGCGCTGTGGGCGCGGGTCGGGGCGGCGGGGTTTTTGAGTGATGCCGAAAAGCGGGAGCTGACCGGGGTGGGTGTGGAGGCGTAAGTAGTGTCACGGATTGTTGGGCGAGCGCTGAAGGCGCTTGGATACGAAATCCGGCTGGCCACGCTCTCGCTAAAGCTGGATGTGATGATTGCCGGGCTGGAGCGGCGCTATCGGCCGGACCAGCCACGTGCGCCGAAGGGGACGCCGGAGGGCGGGCAGTGGATTGATGATCTGTCGGTCATCGGGCAGGTTCAGGTCGAGCCGGAGCGCGTCCAGGTGGCCGGGCCGCGTTGCGACGGGTTCTCCGGTGGGTGCCAAAATGGCGGTAGTTTTGGTACAACTGATCCGGTTCACATATCTGGCAAGCGCCTCTGCATGGATTGCGCGGTGAAGTACCTTGGACTGCAGGGTCTTCCTTTTGAGGAAATATCTGAGACTTTTGGCGGATTTGATTCAGTCTGGCGCAAGAAGGGTACCAATGTTGTCAAGAGCGAAGGCACTCAGCTCGATCGAAGTTGGCGATGTGATCTTCGGGATCGCTGAAGGTGGTCAACCAAAACTGCTGTTGGTCTATGAGGCCGATAGTCGCGGTTTTTCGGCCCGCCATGTGACCTCGCAAACGACGGCCAAATTTGGTCGCGATGGCAAGAGTACTTGGGTTGCGGGCGGGGGCTCTTGTGTGATCGTATCAACGGCACGGTTGCCTTCCGACATGTATGAGACAGCACTCGGCTTGGATCGAAAATGGGCAACAAAGCCTGAATATCCGGACACGATACTGAGCCAGGCAGAAATCAAGCTGATGACTTCACATCGGGCCTTCTTTGAGGCACGGCCGCTGCCAGTTGCATGATTGCCTCTGGAGCCCAAGCCCTCGCCGCAATCAAAACTGGCGACCTGATATTCGGCATCAGAGACGATGGTCGGACGGACTTACTGTTAGTCTACTATACGAATGCGTCCAGCATTTGGGCCCGCAACATTCCCAATGAGACAACCTACAAGTTCAATCGGGATGGGCAAGGCCGTAGGATAGAAGACGACCAGCCATGCACCATTGTCTCGACTGCCGATCTGCCGCCTGAGCAGTATCAGGTTGCGATCGAGTTGGATCGAAGGATGGGCTCAAAGCCTGAATACCCAGACAGCCGGTTAACCGAGGACGAAATTCAATTGATCCTTACGCATGCTCGGTTTTTCGAAGAGCGGTTGCTTCCTGGAACGGAGGCGCTGGTAAAGCGAGGTCAAAAACTTCGCGCTGTCGGAAGCATTCTGACACTGGAGTGGGATCCTTTTAATGCGCCGGAGAATCCCTCGTCAGTGTTCGAGTACGATGACTATGTCTCGGATTTGCTGGCATTGTTGGACACTCGCGCTACCGAGCGCGAAGTTTCACGCTTCCTAAGGATGATCGCGGGTTTGAGAAACCGACCGCCCCATGTGCTTGAGCGAGCCGATGCTGCAGCGGCCAGCCTAGTGAAATTGCGGGAAAGTTGGCCCTGACCAAAGAATGGTCAGAAGAGGCCGCAAGTGTCGAACCCACCAAGCCCGCTTCCGGCGGGCTTTTTTGTTGCCTGGAGGACCCCATGGACGAGTTGACCAAGACCGTTATCGAGCGGGGCGATCTGGCCCATCTGGCGCTGTTCCTCTGGGCGAGCGGGGCGAGTGCCTTGCTCGTGTGGGCGCTGCGGGAGATGGCGCGGGTGAATCAACACTTCAACGACTTCGTGCAGGAGATTGCGCAGTTGAATCGGCTTTTCCGGAAGGAGGACTAAACCCATGGCAGACAAGCAGAATCGTGAAGCGGCGCAGCAGACGTTCCGGCAATTTGCCTGGAACCTGGCAGGAACGCTGGCTGACAAGCAGCGTAGTGGTCCGAGACCCAAGACCGGCGGGGCCAAGCGCGGATGAGCGGCATTCCGATTGATGGGGACGGGCGCTTTGCCGGCTATGCCAGCGTCTTCAACCGGCTCGATAGCGGCGGCGATATCGTGCTGCCCGGAGCCTTTGCCAAGAGCCTCGCCAAAAAGCGCGGGCGTATGGGCGGTGGCGCCGGAGAGATCATGACTGTCGCGCCTGGCGCGGGGCCGGCTTTGCCACTCTCGCCCGTCCATCTGGAAGGGCTGAGGGCAGCCGATGGATCAATCACGCTGGAATGGACGCGCCGCAGCCGGGCCGATGGTGATGGCTGGGGTGTGGCCGAGCCACCGCTCGAATTCGCGCCGGAGAACTGGCAGGTCGAGATCGTGACCGGCGGCGTGACAGTAAGAACGCTGAGTACAGCGCAATGCTCCGTTCCGTATCCGCTGGCCGACCAGATCGCCGACCTCGGTGCTCCGGCGAGCGGTTTCACTTTTAGTGTCCGGCAAGTCAGCGCAGCGCTCGGTGCGGGCCATGGCGCGACAGGAGAGTTTCATGGCTGATGGTCGGTTTGACGGCTGCCTGACCGAAATTTTTCGGCATGAGGGGGGATATGTCGATCACCCTGCCGATCCGGGCGGCGCCACGAACATGGGGATCACACGCAAGACCCTGGCGCGCTGGCGCAATATTTCGCCTTGGTGGGATCTGCCAAAAGCTGAGGTGCAGACTCTGGAGAGGGACGAGGCCGCGCACATCTATCGGGCGGGCTATTGGGATGTGTGCCGGGCAGGAGAACTGCCACCGGGTGTGGACCTGGCTGTGTTCGACTTTGCGGTCAATTCCGGGCCGAATAGGGCAGTTCGATGCCTGCAGCAGGTGCTCGGCGTCGCCGCCGATGGCCTGGTCGGCCCAATCACACTTGCGGCAGCCAACCGAAGCAGCGCCGCCGGCACAGTAAATACCCTGTGCGACCGGCGGCTCGGCTTTCTCAGGGCTCTCTCAACTTTTCCGGTGTTCGGGCGCGGCTGGATCCGCCGTGTCGAGACCATTCGTGCCGCAGCGCTCGCCGCGGCGCCGACCAAAAATTCAACTCAAGGAGATGAGAACGTGGATATTCTATCTGGCTACAAAACCTATATCGTGGCTGCATTCATGCTGCTTGCCGGGCTGGCGCAGATGCTTGGCATCGACCTGCCAGCGCTGGACAGCGGTTCGGCAGGGAGCCTGGTGCTAGAATCGCTGGCCATACTCTTCCTGCGCAAGGGGTTGAAGGGGGATATCGGGAAAGCCTGAGGTCAAATGTGTGGAAATCGGGGGCGTTTCGCCGCATTCATGTCCCATTCAGTTTGCAGGCGCTATTGATTGGCACATGAAAACGAACGCCCCCAAACCTTCCGCCTCTATTGCTTTGGCTCTCGCCCTGGCGCTTGCGCTTGCTAGCACCGGTTCGAGCCAGGCCCAGGCCTGCCTCGACAAGCGCCAGATTCAGGAGGCGGTGTCTTCCGGACAAATCATGTCGCTTGATGCTGTGCTGGCGCAGGCTGGCGTGGATCCAAGCTCGGATATCCTCAACGTGGATGTGTGTGACGAGGGCGGAAGGCTGGTATATGTTATCGGTGTGCTCAGCTCGGACGGTCAGGCGCAAAACCTGACGCTGAACGCACAATAGCAGCCTAGCCTTGTGGGGGGCGGATCATGCGTATTCTGGTTGTTGAAGACGACACCAATCTCAATCGACAGATCAAGGACGCCTTGACCGAGGCGGGCTACGCCGTGGATGTGGCTTTCGATGGCGAGGAAGGCCACTTTTTGGGCGATACCGAGCCCTATGACACGATCATCCTCGATATCGGCCTGCCGCAAATGGACGGGCTTTCGGTGCTTGAGGAATGGCGACGGGCGGGTAAGACCACACCGGTATTGCTGCTGACTGCCCGCGACCGCTGGAGCGACAAGGTTCAGGGTATCGATGCGGGTGCAGACGACTATGTCGCCAAGCCATTCCACATGGAAGAGGTGCTGGCGCGTGTGCGGGCGCTGGTGCGGCGGGCCGCTGGACATGCGAGCAACGAGATCGTCTGCGGCGCCGTGCGCCTCGACGCGCGCAGCGGCAAGGTGACCGTCGAAGGTCAATCGGTGAAGCTGACGAGCCACGAATTGCGGCTTTTGAGCTATCTCATGCACCACAAGGGCAAGGTGATTTCGCGGACCGAGCTGACCGAGCACCTGTACGATCAGGATTTCGACCGCGACAGCAACACGATCGAGGTGTTCGTCGGGCGTTTGCGCAAGAAGCTGCCGGAGGATTGTATCCAGACCGTGCGCGGACTGGGCTATCAGATCCTTGGCGACTGACACGGTTCCTGGACCGGCGTGGCCGGCGGTATGAGGCGCTGAGATGTTGCGCAAGGGCTCGATCGCAGCCGCATTGTTCTGGTTGTCGGCAGGCTGGCTGGTGCTGGCGCTGGTAACAACGGGCGTCCTTCTGACCGATCTCTATTCGCGCACCCTCGACACCACCCTGACCGATACGCTCGACTTCCACGTCGAGAGCCTCGCCGGTGCCTTGCTCGAGGCGGGTGATCCCCAGGACAATGGCATCGCTCTGGCCGACCCGCGCTTCGAGCGGCCGCGTTCTGGCTGGTACTGGATCATTCGCGGCGAAGAAGGGGGGCTGATCAACCTGTCGACATCGGTGGTCGGCATCGATCTGCCCGGCGTGGGCACGGCGGCCGACGCCATGGGGCGCAGCACCGAGGTGATCAACGACCCGTTCGGCACGCAATTGCGCATGGTCGAGCGCAGCGTCACCCTAGATGACACGACATATCGGATCACCGTCGCGGGCAATCTGACCGAAATGCTGGAACTGGTTGCCGATTTTCGCGGCCAGACATTCATCGTGCTGGGCGCTGTCGGCATCATGCTCGCGATAATGAGCGCGATTGTTGCCCGCATCGCCTTGCGGCCGATCGCGCGGCTGAGCACGGCGGTCGAGGCCGTGCGGGAGGGCGAAAGCGCCGAAGTTTCCGGAAGCTACCCGACCGAAATTGCGCCGCTGGCGGAAGAGGTCAACGAGTTGCTGCGCTCTAACGTGCAGATCATCGAGCGCGCGCGCAATCAGGTCGGCAACCTTGCTCATGGCCTCAAGACGCCCATCGCGGTGCTGCGCAACGAGGCCCATGCCCGCAAGGGCGCCCTGGCCGACATCGTGGCCTCCGAGACCGAGAAGATGAGTAATATGGTCTCGACCTATCTCGAACGGGCGCGGCTGGCGGCCCGGACGTCGGTGGTGGGCAAGAAGGCCGATGCCACCATGATCATGCTGCGGTTGACGCGGGTGATGCGCAAGATCCATCCCGATGTAACTATCGCCTTTCAGCGGCCAGATGCCTCGCTGCCCTGGTTCCGGGGGGATGAGGCCGATTTCGAGGAAATGGCCGGCAATCTGCTCGACAATGCCTGCAAATGGTCCAAGGGGCAGGTTGGCGTGCGGCTGGGCAGCGTGCGCGGCGAAAAGGGCACGCAGCTCCTGATGCGGATCGACGACAATGGCCCGGGGCTTTCCGAGGCCGATGCGCAAAAAGTGTTGCGCCGAGGCGTCAGGCTGGACGAGAAAACGCCTGGAACCGGGCTGGGACTGGATATCGTCAAGGAACTGGTCGATGTCTATGGCGGCGAACTTGAACTCAAGCGCTCACAATTGGGCGGATTGCTGGTAGAGCTGCGGCTGCCGACAGCGCGCCTGGGCGGTTTGGTCAGGCCGCCCGGGAACTGACGCACTTTCGCCGCATTGCGACAACAAGAACCAACTGACTGCACCAGAGGCCAATCACCCCATGAATCGCATTTCGTTCATCGCCCTCCCGATCCTTGCCCTGGCGCTTGCCGCTTGTTCGAGCACCGGCACGACGCGCATTGCCCAGGTGCCGGTTACGCCCCAGCCCGTTGCGACACAGCCGCTGGTGCCGACCTCGGCCCAGACCGTTCAGACCGCCAAGCTGACCACCAGCATCGCCAACGGATTTGTGGATCCGGCCGCTTTGGCGCTGATGACGGCAAAAGATTCCAACGAGGCCAACAGCGCCCAGTTCTATGCCCTGCAGTTCGGCCGTCCCGGTGCACCGCGTCAGTGGGCGGGCGATCAAGGAACAACCGGTTCGGTGGCCGTTGGACCCTATGTGCGGGTGAACAATCTTGATTGCCGTGACTTCACACACACCGTCAAGGTGGGCGGCACGGACTATGTCAAGAAGGGCACTGCCTGCCGCGAACAGAACGGTAATTGGAACGTGGTCCAGAGCGCAGCCTGACTGGAAGCGGGCTTGCGGGAAAAGGATTGTTTACCACGGTCCTATAGGGTCGATGGAGTCATCATTGCTGACCCGAAGACCTTATGAACCAGCCTGCCACGAGCATTCCCGTAGCAACGCCGACACCCTCACGACCTGAGGCCGAGGCAAACGCGAGTGTGCGCCGGCCATTCTGTGGTCTGATCGACCCGGTGCTGGTCAACGAACCTGTGCTGTTTCCGCTCGGCAGTTCGGTCAGCGTCGAAGCCGCCAGAGGCGCCTGGGTCTGGGTGGTGCGCGACCTGTGTTCCGACCTGATTTCGGCCGATGGCGTGGCCAACGGCAACTTTGCTGCGACCGATCTCGAGCCCCTGATGCCCGAGGTGCTGGCGCGCATGAAAGCTGCGCTGGAAAAGATCGACGGCGACACCGAGGCCATGCGCCGCCTGCGCGCCCAATCGGGTCGCGAGAACTTCCGCGACGAAGCATCTGTGGTCATGGCAGCGCTCAGGGCGCGGGCCTTGTTGCCGAAAGCGCAGGGTTTCGGCCGGGCCATCAATACGATGAGCGATGAAGCTGCACTCGGCGTCGCCTTGCAGTCCATGCCGTTGCAGGATCCCAAGCTGGCCGGGCTGATGTTCCATACCGCAATCGGGCAGGTGGCCAATCCGACCCGCCTCGTCACGGCTGTGATCAAGTTGAGCGGCAATGCCAGCGAACAGGCGATTGCGCGGAACGGCTTTGGTCCCCTGATCGAAGCAATCCTCGGACAGGCGCAGAACCAGCTCAAGAACCTGCAGTTGGGCGGCCCCTTTGCCGACATCGACATGGCCTGCCGGAGCCTGGATCGTTTTCACCGCCTCGTGCGATCGCTGACCGGATATATCGAGTTTGCGCGCGGCAGCCGTTCCACGCAAATGCTCTCTACCATCACCAAAATGGTGTCGGACCGGGTCGAGCCGCGTCTCAAGGAGGTCGTTACCGACCTCAACCAGGCCATGCGCCGCCCGCGCGAAGGGACAGACCGGATCGACAATGATCGCCTGCTGGGCGCCATCAATGGTGTCTATCTGCTCTCGGCTGTCCGCGATTGCCGCGATTCGCTGGCGCTCAATGCCGTGTTCGACCAGGCCTGGAGCCAAACCGGGCAGGCCCTTGAACTGCATATCCAGCGCAATCTCGATTTGTTGCGTCAGGACCCCGACGATGCGGTGACCGGGGAAAGGTTGAATGCGGCGATCAAGATGGCCGAGATCCGCTTCAACCCTGAATATGCCGACACGCTGAAGCGTGCTCGGGCTGCGGCAGAGCGGCGCGCCTGATCAGGCATCCAGTGCCGCGATTTGTGCGCGTACGATCTGGCCCTTTTCCCGAACTGTGACTGGATAGTCGATTGTAGCCGCACTGGCCGCCACCAGCCCAATGGCTCCGGACGGCTCGTGGCGCAGGATCACGCCAATCGAATAATGAGGGTGACGGGCATCGGAATCGGGAAAGATCAACGCCCCGGCCTCCAATATCCGTGCTTCACTCGGAATTATGCGAACAAGCCTGGCCTCCGGGCCATATCGCCCAAGGAGGAAAGACGGAATCTCGGTCGCTTCGATGGGGACCCAAGTGTCGGGACTGGACGTTTCCTGTTCGACTGACAGTGGCACGGAAGCGACCCGTTCCTGCGCGACGATACCGGCGGCGTCTACCGGGATCAGCTTAAGGTCCACGCCGGCCGCGACCTCGTTTACCGCCAGTGCCTGTGGAGCCTCCGAGAGGAGCGTCAGAACGCCCGGCGCTGGTCTCCAGAAGGCAAACCTGCGCTTACGCCCCGCCTCGGCCGGACGCTGCAAAAGACCAATTCCGGCGTCGAGATAAGTTGGTGCGCCTTCTGGAACCGGCTGGGCGATTGCAATCGGGCCGTCGGGTGTTTCATGCAGGGGGTCAACAATCGGGTCATCCACGGCTCGACGCTCCCGGCCAAGCAGTTGGTCGACGGCGTCGGCGCCGCTCTGAATGCAGCCTCGCCGGGTGAAATAGCCTGCCGCACCACCAGCCAGGGCAATCGAGTCAAGGCGTCCCTGCGCCTCGATCCTGCCGCGGCCGGCATTCCAGACGCTGGTACCGCCGGCAATGTGCCACAAAGTGAGGTCAGGCTGCCAGCCGCCGCAGACCAGCAGGCGGTCGGTGACCAAGGCGGCCTCATGCCGGTTTTCCGTGTGGATGGACAACAGGCCGCCAGCGCGGGCAATGCCCACCGATGCCACCACTGCGCCAGGGGATTGCACGATCCCGTAGGCGCGCGAAAAGGCTATGAAACGCGATGCGGGTTCGGGTCGGGCGTCGAGAATCCGGCCAATACCAATGCCGGCATCGCTTGCCAGCATGGCCAATCGGTAGGCCGGATTGCTGCTGGTGGCCACAATAGCGCGTTGGCCCGTCCAAACGCCAAACCGTGTTGCCATTTCATAGGCGTCCAGACATCCGGCGATTCCGGGTAACCGGTTGCCCGCAAATATCGGCAGGCGTTCAAGCGCGCCTGTGGCGATGACGATGTGCGCAGCAGCAATATCGATGACACGACCGCGGCTGGTGCCGGGCGCGGTCTCGATCCGATGCGCACGTGCCAGACCCGGTCTTATCGAAAACACCTGGGTCGCGGTCAGAACGGTGATCGCCTCGGCCCCTTCGACCTCGGCGCTCAAGCGTGCCATGCTCTCTTCGGGGGCGTCCTCACCTTCCTGGGTGCCGAAAAGCCCCGAGTGTCCGCCGAGAAATCCCCTCGCCTCGACAAGTGTGACGGTCAATCCGGCACGTGCCCCGGCCAGAGCTGCCGAAAGGCCTGCGACGCCGCCACCGATCACCAGTAGATCCGTGGCTGCATCTGCGGCGCCAGGAATGGTGCGCCAGGGCCGAGAAAGCGGATGGGCCGAATCGAGCTTCAATCCAAGCGTCCGGCCAGGTTGAAACAGGCGCGCCACGCCGCGCGAGCGCTCGACCCCAAAGGTCACGAATTCGGCGCCGTCCTGAGCCGGGGTTCTGGCCATGGGGAGAGCAAATTGCGGGTCATTGGCAAGGCTGGCATGACTAATGGCCGGGTGGGCCCGCGATGTCAGGCCAATGGGGCTATCTAGGTGCTGGCCCACAGTGTCGATGCCAGCAGCGAGAGCAGCGCTCAAAACCGTATCGCCAGCAAATCCAGACACGATCCGCCCGTCGAGCCGGAACCGCAACGGTTTGGTGCGGTCAATTGCAGTGCCGGCAAAGCCCTTGGGTGCATTCTCCGGCAACCGATTGATCTGCGGCCTCATGCAGCGTGACCTTCCAGCGGCCATTGGAACTCATCAACGCGCGTCTGCCGGCTGGTGCGGTTGACCAGGTGCTGGTCGAACCATCGGGCCTCGTCTGCAGATGCCCCACCAGCCAACCACCGGGCGAGGGACGGCGCGATGAACGCCCCGTGGCACCCGGTGTTCGCGACAATGTCGGCGCCTTGCCCAGCCGCGCGACCAAAGGCAGGTGCCCCGTCTTTGGTCGCCAGCGCGGCATAGCTCGTCTGCCCGGCCTGTTCCACTTGCCTGTTTTGACCCAGAAGGCCGTGAACATGCTCAGAAAATGCGGACCTGTCGCCTGGACCAAAGGCGGCAACCCCGCCTTCTGCCTGCTGCGTCAGGAACAGACCCTTGTCCAGTTCGAGCATGATGGGAGCGGCCAGCGAACGCGTCGGCGTGGTTAGAATGCTTGTATGGTGCACACGCTGGAATAGCGTTGGCCACTGGCGCAGCGGCAGCCATGCCACGATCGCCTCGTCGTCGGCCAGCACGGCCTGCTGGGCCCGGCTTGTTCCCCCGTCGGTTTCAATCTTCACTGCGCCGTCATTCTCGACTGCAACCGAACGCGGCGCCAGGCGCTCCACGGAACAGTCCGTCAACCAGCGCTCCAGTCCTATTTCCAGCTGTGGGCGGTTCAGCCGCATGGCGTCGCGAAGGACCATGCCCGAACGATTGCCGCCCAGCACGGATTGTCCAACCGGTTCGGCCGCAATGCCAAATCCCCCTGCCATGTGGCGCATGTGGGAGAGGGCTTCAACGGCGCGCGGGTCCTCGGCAAAGAATATGGGGTCGACACGCGAAATGGCACTTCGACCGGCAATCCTGGTTACCAGACGTGCGGCCTCCGCAGAGGTACCAGGCAGCATGGCCCAGCTTTGTGGCCGCGTAATGGGACCAACAGAAAGGTCAATACCGCGGGGCAAGCGATAGCCTGCCCGATTCTGCCCGATGAGCAAGACTTTCCGGCCGTGTTCACCGCCCAGCAGCCCCGCCAGAAGCTGCGCCATGGGGGTTGAACCAAAGATCGCAAAGTCGAATTCGGCTGCGCTCATGCGGCAATTAGGCCTGCGACCACCGGCCCCTGTGGCAATGCGTCCTTGCTTTCACGCGCTGTTTTGATGGTTTTTTGCCGCATTCGGCTTATAGAGGGCCATGCCTTGCCGCGTCTGGCAGACAAGCGTTTGGGGCCCATGATTTTCTGGTCGATTGCCATTGCCGTTACCGCCATTGCCTGCGCTGCCTTGTTCTATGCGGCGGCGGGTCGCACGGTCAACGAGACGACCGGCGAAATGACTGATCAGAACAGACATTTTCGCTTGGCGCTTGATGCCATTGAAGCCGATGAGCGCAATGGCAAGCTCGATGCCAGCCAGGCTCTGGCCGCCAAGGGCGAACTGGCCCGTGAGATTTTGCGCAACAAGGCGGCGCCCGGTCCGGCGCCCGCTAAGTCGCTCGGTCAGGCACCGCTCCTGTCCGGTCTGGCCGTCACCGCCGCGCTGAGCCTAGTTCTTTATGCATTTCTGGGTCGGCCCGACCTGCCGGCCCAACCCCTGGCCGATCGGCCGGAACTCGTTGCCCAATCCCTTGATCTTGATGATGCGGTGGCACGGATTGAGGCGCGGTTGATCGAGGCGCCAGATGATCTGCGCGGATGGCAGGTCATTGCGCCGGCCTATGTCGAAATGGGTCGCTTTGCCGACGCGGCAGAGGCCTATCGCCGCGTGATGGCGCTGTCCGGCCCCAGCGCCGATCTGCGCACCGATCTGGCCGAAGCGCTGTTGCTCGATGCCAATGGTGCGGGATCCGACGAGGCGATGGATCAGCTTGAGCAAGCCGCCGCAGCGGACCCGGATCATGTGCGCTCGCGTCTCTATCTGGCCGCCGAGTTCATGCGGCTTGCTCGCTATGACCAGGCTCGGACCTATTGGCAGCAAGCCATCAACCTGGCGCAGGGCAACGAATCCTGGTTGCCTGCAGCGCGGCAGGGATTGGCGGTTGCGGCGAATGACGGCGTTGACACAACGGCCGCGGACCAAGCCGAGATGATCCAGGGCATGGTTGGTGGCCTGGCCGATCGACTATACGCTGAGGGCGGTTCTGTCGAAGAATGGACCCAGCTCGTCCGGTCCTATCTGGTGTTGAATGATCGTGACAATGCGCAGCGCGCTTATGATGCCGCTGTGGTCGCCTATCCCGCCGCGTTTGATCGTGGCGAACTCGATACGCTTGCCCTCGATGCTGGCCTGACGCTGAACGGAGATGATCAATGACCATGCCGGCAAACGCCCGCCGCGGCATGACCCGCAAGCAGAAGCGCCTGGCCGTTATTGCAGGTCTGGCCGTTGTGGTCGCGATCGCCACGGCACTGGTGCTGACGGCCTTGCGTGACCAGATCGTGTTCTTCTATGCGCCCAGCGACGTGATCGCGCGCGAAGTTGCACCAGGGCAGGCGATCCGCCTCGGTGGACTGGTCAAGGACGGTAGCTGGACCCGCGACGGACAGGACAACGTGTTCACCATCACCGATGGCGGACATGACATCGTGGCCCGCTATGTCGGCATCCTGCCCGATCTGTTCCGCGAAGGGCAGGGGGTTGTAGCCGAGGGCAGTCTTGGACCGGATGGTCGCTTCCAGGCCAGCAATGTGCTGGCCAAGCATGATGAGAACTACATCCCCAAGGAAGTCGTCGAGGCGCTCAAGGCGCAGGGCGAGTGGCGGCCGGGGGAGACCATGCAATGAGTATCGAGCTTGGACATTTTGCCCTGGTTCTTGCCTTTGCGATTGCCGTCGTTTCGGCAATGGGCGGGCTGCTGCTTTGGCGGCGCGGTGAGCGGCTGGCCGCGGTGCTCGGTCAGGCCGCCATCCTGCAATTCGTTCTGGTGTCAGTGGCTTTTCTGGCCGTGGTGCATGCCTTCGTGGTGTCCGATTTCAGCCTCGCACTGGCGGCCAATCATTCGCATTCGCTCAAACCCCTGATCTTCAAGATTTCAGGCGTCTGGGGCAATCATGAAGGGTCCATGCTGCTTTGGGTGTTGATCCTGGTGCTGTTTGGCGCTTTGGCGGCCGCATTCAGCCGCGGCCTGCCGTCCGACCTGACCAACCTGGTGCTTGGTACGCAGAGTCTGCTCACAGCCGCCTTTGCCGGCTTTACGCTGTTTACCTCCAATCCCTTCGCCCGGCTGTCGCCTGCGCCATTGGAGGGGGGCGACCTCAATCCCGTGCTGCAGGATGTGGGCCTGGCCATTCACCCGCCGCTGCTCTATGCGGGCTATGTCGGTTTTTCGATCTGCTTTTCCTTTGCCATTGCCGCGCTGATCTCGGGCCGCATCGATCAGGCTTGGGCGCGCTGGGTGCGGCCCTGGACCATGCTGAGCTGGGTCTTCCTGACACTGGGCATCGCCATGGGTTCATACTGGGCCTATTACGAGCTTGGCTGGGGCGGCTGGTGGTTCTGGGACCCGGTGGAGAACGCCAGCTTCATGCCCTGGCTGGCCGGCACGGCATTGTTGCACTCGGCGCTGGTCATGGAAAAGCGCAATGCGCTCAAGATCTGGACGGTCTTCCTGGCCATCATAACCTTCTCCTTGTCGCTCCTCGGCACCTTCCTGGTGCGCTCGGGCATTCTGACCTCGGTCCATACCTTCGCCAGCGATCCCACGCGCGGTCTTGTGATTCTGGCCATGCTGGCAGTGCTCATCGGCGGGGCTTTCCTGCTTTTCGCGATCCGGTCTCCGGCACTGCGCCAGGGCGGTTTGTTCGCCCCGATCAGCCGTGAAGGCGCACTCATTCTCAACAATCTGTTCCTGGCCACCGCCGTGGGAGCCGTGCTGGTCGGCACGCTTTACCCGTTGCTGCTCGACGCGCTGACCGGAACCACCATCTCGGTGGGTGCACCCTTCTTCAATTTCACCTTTGGTGCCCTGATGGCGCCGCTCCTGCTGGTCCTGCCCTTTGGCCCGCTCCTGGCATGGAAACGGGCTGATCTGGTTGCCGCCGGGCAGCGCCTGATGGGTTTTGCCGCCCTGGCGGTTTTCCTCGCCATTCTCATTTCGGCCCTGGCTGGCAATTCGATTTCACTGGTGCCGATCGGGCTGCTGCTTGGGTTCTGGGTGACCTTCGGCGCACTTGCCGAATTGATCGAGCGCAGCCGGCTCGGGCGCATTCCCCTGGCCGAGAGCCTGCGGCGGCTGGCCGGATTGCCGCGCAGTATCTGGTCGACGGCCATTGGTCATATGGGGCTGGGGCTGACAGTGCTGGGCATTGTTTCGGTCTCTGCCTGGGAGACCGAGCTGGTAACCACGCTCAACCCCGGCGAAACCGCCGAACTGGCAGGCTATGAGATTACCTTTGACAGCTTCGAACAGCTCGAAGGCGCTAACTACCTCGCAGACACCGGCGTGTTCACCGTGACCGACCCGAATGGGGGCAGCGACGTGCTGATGCCTGAACGCCGGACCTATGTGGCAAGCGGAACGCCAACCACGGAAGCGGCGATCCAGACCTATGGCCTGTCCCAGCTTTACCTGCAGCTTGGTGAGCCTTTGGACGACACCCATGTCATCCGGGTCTGGCACAAGCCCTATATTCTGCTGATCTGGATTGGGGCGCTGGTCATGTCCGGCGCCGGCATCCTGTCGCTGAGCGACCGCCGTGTCCGCTTCGGTGTGCCGCAGGCGGCGCGCAAGGCGAAGCTGGAGGCGTCCCGGTAATGCTGCGTGTCACGCTGATGTGTCTGATGCTGTTGCTGGCGCCGGCAGCTCAGGCGCTTGGGCCCGACGAAATTCTGCCTGACCCGGCCCTGGAGCAGCGGGCGCGCGATATTTCGGCCGGGCTGCGCTGCCTGGTCTGCCAGAACCAATCCATCGACGACAGTGACGCCGACCTGGCCCGCGACCTGCGCGTGCTGGTGCGCGAACGCCTGGTGGCCGGCGACACCAATGCGGAAGTCGAGCAGTATGTCGTTGACCGCTATGGCGAATATGTCCTGCTCAATCCACGCCTTGGGGCCCATACGCTGCTCCTTTGGGTGGCCGCGCCGCTGCTGCTGCTCGCTGGCCTGATCGCCCTGTTCATCGCGCGCAGGCGGCAGGCCGCGGTACCTGCAGACGGTCTGACCGCAGAGGAGACCGCCGCACTCGATGCCCTGAAACATGGCAGTGACAAGACCGGGACCTGACACAATCCCGCCCGCAACATTGCCAAAGCTTAATCTTGGCGCAACTTCATAGAAAGGCGCGCCGTTGCATACGTATCGCCACAAGCTGTTGAGAGCTTAACGAAGGAGATACGTTCCCATGCGTTCGACTATTCTTTCGCGCACCCGCCACTGGCTGGGCGCATCGGCACTGGCCCTTCTGGTCGGCGTCGGCGGCGTTTCCACCGCTTTTGTCCTCACAGGCCAGGCTGCCAATGCGCAGATGCAGAACGCCGCGCAGATCGTTGTGCCCCAGGCACAGGTTCAGCAGGGCTTCGCCGATCTTGTCGAGGCGGTTAAGCCCGCCGTGGTCTCCATCCTGGTCGAGGCCGAGGCCCCCGGTCGCACCGTCCAGCGCGGTGGCCGTGACTTCAACTTCGAGTTCAATTTCCCCGACCTGCCCGAAGATCATCCATTCCGCGACTTCTTCGACCAGTTCGGTGGCCCCAACGGTCCAGGTGCGCCCGGCGGACAGAGTGCACCGCGCCGCTTCATGGCGGCCGGTTCCGGCTTCATTATCTCCGATGACGGATATGTGGTGACCAACAACCACGTGGTTGAGGACGCAACCAAGGTCACGGTGGTCTTCGAAGACGGTTCCGAACAGGTTGCCGAAATCGTCGGCACTGACGAACGCACCGACCTTGCCGTACTCAAGATCGAAGGCGAGGACCTGCCCTTCGTCACCTTCGAGAACGATCTGGAACCCAGCCGCGTCGGTGACTGGGTCGTGGCGGTGGGCAATCCCTTCGGCCTGGGTGGCACAGTGACAGTGGGTGTCATTTCCGGTGCTGGCCGCGACATTGGCGGTTCCAACTATGGTGACTTCCTGCAGATCGACGCTGCTGTGAACACTGGCAACTCGGGCGGGCCGGCCTTCAACGTCAATGGTGAAGTGGTTGGTGTGAACACCGCCATCTATTCCCCCACTGGCGGCAATGTCGGTATTGCGTTCGCTATTCCGGCCCGTACTGTGAAACTGATTGTTGATCAGCTTATCGAGGACGGCACGGTGACCCGTGGCTATCTCGGCGTTTCGATCCAGGACGTCAGCCGCGATATCGCCGATAGTGTTGGCCTGCCCGACGCGCGTGGCGCCATCGTTCGCGAACCCACCGAGGATGGTCCGGCTGGTGCCGCAGGCGTTGAATCGGGCGACATCATTATCGAAGTCGATGGTGAGCAGATCGATGACGCGCTTGATCTCAGCCGCACGATTGCCAGCAAGGCCCCTGACAGCACTGTTGAACTGACGATCTGGCGCGACGGCGCGGAGACCACCATCTCGGTTCAGCTCCAGCAGCTTGATGAGACGGCAGCCGAAACGCCCGAGCAGCCGACACCACCCCAGGCCCTTCCGGAAGCCGCTACGGCTCTGGGCATGACCCTGGTGCCCAATGGTGACGGTTCGGGCGGCCTGTTGATCCAGGACGTCGACGGCGACAGCCCTGCGGCTCAGCGCGGCTTTGCCACTGGCGACGTGATCCTCGAAGTGGACAACAGGCCCGTGGCCGAGCCCGGCGATTTCGATGCGGCTGTCCAGGCTGTACGTGATCGGGGTCTCAACACGGTCCTGATCAAGATCGCCCGCGATGGCGAGGCCCGCTTCGTCGGGCTGCCGATCGGCGATACTGAGTAACAAGTCTTTGGCCTCCGGGTTTTGCCCGGGGGCCATCTCCCAGAATTATCGGAGCGTCAGCCGTGAAGATCCTGCTCATCGAAGACGACCGCGAAGCGGCGAGCTATCTCGTCCAGGCCCTCGATGAAGCCGGCCATGTGACCCATCACGCCGCGGACGGTGAAACCGGTTATGCCATGGCTTCGGCCATGGATTACGACGTGCTGATCGTGGACCGCATGCTGCCCCGCCGCGATGGCCTCAGCATCGTGGAAAGCCTGCGGGCCGAAGATGACAAGACCCCCGTGCTGATCCTGTCTGCCCTCGGCGAAGTCGATGACCGCGTCACCGGCCTTCGTGCCGGCGGCGACGACTATCTGACCAAGCCCTATGCCTTCACCGAACTCCTGGCCCGCGTTGAGGTGCTGGCGCGCCGGTCAAGCCCGGCCGAAGCAGCGACCAGCTATACTGTTGGTGGCTTGTCGCTCGATCGCCTCAGCCGCAAGGTCGAGCGCGATGGGGAGAACATACTGCTCCAGCCGCGCGAATTCCGCCTGCTCGAATATCTCATGAAGAATGCCGGCAAGGTGGTGACGCGCACCATGCTGCTTGAGAACGTCTGGGACTACCACTTCGACCCCCAGACCAACGTCATCGACGTGCATATGTCCCGTCTGCGCTCCAAGATTGACAAGGGTCACGCCAATCCGCTTCTGCACACTGTACGCGGCGCCGGCTATATGATCCGGGAGTAGCCCGTGAACCGCTTCGCCCAGGTTTGGCGCACATCAACTGTCCGGCTGACGGCCACCTTCATTGCCATCTTCATCGTTTTTGCCATCCTTCTGATGGCATTTATCGGTTGGCAATCGAGCGTGCAGATCCAGCGCCAGCAGACCGACGACATTGATCGCGAAATCCGTCAGTTCCAGCGCATCGAAACCAACCAGGGTATTCGGGCGCTGGCTTTCGCTGTCAACCGGCTCTCCTCACAGCCGGGCCCCGGCATCTACTTCCTTGGCGATGCTGCTGGCCTTTATTTGCTCGGCAATGTGACCGACGTGCCGGCCGAGGTGGTGATCAATCCTGGTGTCTATAGTTTCGATTATGAACGGCCCAATCCGCTCGGTGACGATGTGGTCGAAGAAGGCCGCCCGCCCCGCCAGCGCGAGGGCATTGCGGTGGTTCGATCCATAGAGCTGGGCAACGGCATGCGCCTGGTGGTGGGGCGGGATGTCGTGGAGCGGCGAGGCTACTCGGCTATCATTCTTCAAAGCTTCATGGTTGGCGTTGTTGGCATTGTGCTGTTCTCGCTGATCGCCGGCGGCATTACTGCGCGCCGGGTGCTGCGGCGCATCGATACCATCCAGCAGACCTCGACAAAGATCATGTCGGGCAATCTTTCCGAACGCGTGCCGGTCACCAGGCGGAATGATGAATTTGACGCCCTGGCGACCAATCTCAACGCCATGCTTGACCGTATTGAGCAGCTTTTGCAGGGCCTCAAGGAGGTCACCGACAATGTCGCCCATGACCTCAAGACCCCACTGACCCGTCTGCGCAATCAGGCCGAAGCGGCCCTGCGCGACACCGCTAGCGTCGAAACCCGGGAACAGGCGCTTGAAAATGTCATCGCCGAAAGTGACCGCCTGATCCAGACCTTCAACGCCTTGCTGATGATCGCGCGTGTCGAGGCGGGCGCGCCCTCCGGAGCGCTTTCCGAAATCAATATCAGCGAGATCGTGGCGGACGTTGCCGAACTTTACGGTCCCGTCGCCGAGGACGAAGGTATTGCGGTCGAGACCCGGATTGCCGAGGGCGTTACGCTCAAGGCCAATCGGGAACTGATCGGCCAGGCTATGGTCAACCTGCTCGAAAACGCTATGAAATATGCCCGTCCTGAAGACGGGAAGTCGGGCAGAATTGATGTCTCGCTGAGCAATGAGAGCGACCGGGTCTGTATCTCTGTGGCCGACAATGGCCCCGGTATTCCGGATGCGGATCGCAAACGCGTCCTGGAACGCTTTGTCCGGCTCGAAAAGAGCCGGTCCGAACCGGGCTCTGGCCTCGGCCTGTCGCTCGTCAATGCTGTGGCCAGGCTCCACGGCGGCACGTTCCGTATCGAGGACAGCGCGCCCGGCGTGCGCGCTGTGCTGGAGTTTCCCGCGCGCTAGCGCGCCGCCTTGCCGGGACTGCAGGGGCAGGGTATGCCTCAAAAATGAGCACAATTCTCGCCCCCCTGCCGGCCACCGATACCCCCCTGTTTCAGGCCCTGCTGACCGAGTTGCCCGACGCCGTTGCCAGCGCCCTTGGCGCCGAAGCGTCCGCGCTCGGTCCGCTGCTGGAGGCAGCACCCTATCTTCTCGATCTGGCGCGGGCACATGGCGAATGGCTCGCCCAGGCCCTGGACACGGGGCCGGACCGCGCCTTTGACGCGCTCTTGAACGAAATGGGGCGCGCAGGACGCGAGGATGACGAAGCTGCGGTTGCCCATGTACTGCGCTGCGCCAAGGGCCGCACAGCCCTCCTGGCGGCTGTCGCCGAAACCGGCGGTGCCTGGACCACCGCTCGCGCCACCGAAGCCCTGTCCGATCTGGCCGATGCCGCTCTTGAGGCCGCGCTGGACCTGCTGATGCGCCAGGCCTTCGAAAAGGGGCACCTGGCCATTTCCGCCCAGGAGGCGCGCGCCGCCAATTCCGGCCTCGCCATCTTTGCCCTGGGCAAGCATGGGGGGCGGGAACTCAACTACTCCTCCGATATCGACATCGTCGCCTTCTTCGACCCGCAGAAGCCGGTGCTCGCCGATCCGCTCGAAGCCACCAAGATTTACTCGCGCATGGTGCAGAAGCTGGTGGGTCTGATGGAGGACCGGCAGACTGGCGGCTACGTGTTCCGCACCGATCTGCGCCTTCGTCCGGATCCCGGATCGACCCCGGTGGCCATCTCGTTCGACGCGGCCCTGGCCTATTACGAAGTGCGCGGCCAGAATTGGGAGCGCGCGGCCTGGATCAAGGCGCGTCCCTGCGCTGGTGACAAGGCGGTCGGTGAGGCCTTTCTCAAGGAATTGGCGCCCTATGTCTGGCGCAAGCATCTCGACTTCGCCACCATTGCCGATATTCAGGCCATGAAACGCCAGATCAACGTGTCCAAGAAAGTCGGCGACATTCGTGTCGAGGGGCACAATGTCAAGCTCGGACGCGGCGGCATTCGCGAGATCGAGTTCTTCGCCCAGACCCAGCAATTGATCGCCGGTGGCCGCGACAAGGCACTGCGCGTGCGCCCCACGGCCCAGGCACTGGCGGCTCTGGCAGGGGCCGATTGGATCAGCCCGCAGACCGCCGAGGAACTGACCGAAACCTATTGGTATCTGCGCGCGGTCGAGAACCGCCTGCAAATGCTGCGCGACGAGCAGACCCACACCATGCCCGACAACCCCGAAGCTGTTGCCGTCATCGGCCGGTTGATGGGCCAAGCCGATCTGGCGGCCTTCGAGAAAGCCTATCGCGCCGCCCTCGAACGCGTGGCCCGCTACTATGCCGAGCTTTTCACCCAAGGCGAAACGCTGGGCTCTGGCGAGGGCAATCTGGTTTTCACCGGCAGTGACGATGATCCGGAAACGCTTGAGACCCTGACTGCCATGGGCTTTACCGATGCATCAAAGGTGATCCAGACCGTTCGCAAATGGCATTATGGCAGCTATGCCGCCACGCGCACCTCGGCCGCACGCGCGCACCTCACCGAACTGCTCCCCGCGCTGCTGCTGACCCTCGGGCGCGCGGGCAATGCCGATGAGGCGCTGGCCCATTTCGACGATTTCCTGTCGCGCCTGCCGGCCGGCGTCCAGCTCTTTGCGCTGTTGCGCAATCATGCCCAGCTCCGCACGCTCCTCGTGCAATTCATGGCCTCGGCGCCCCGCATGGCCGAGGCGGTCATTCATCGTGCCCATGTCATGGACGGCTTGATCGACCCCGCCTTTGCCAACGACGTCACCCATCGTGATGTGCTGGTGGCCAAGGTCGACGCCTTCCTCGCTGACGCGCGCTCCTATGAAGAGCTGATCGATCGTGCCCGCATCATCGGGCAGGAGCAGAAATTCATGGTCGCGGCGGGCCTGCTCTCCGGCACAGTCAGCGCGCAGGGGGCGGGGGAGCAGTTTACGGCGCTGGCCGAAACCCTGCTCAATCGCCTTTTCAGCAAGGTTCAGGATGAATTCGCCGTGCGCCATGGCCGAATAGCCGGGGCCGAAGTTGCATTGCTTGCGTTCGGTAAGATGGCGAGCCGGGAGATGACATTCACCTCCGATCTCGACTTTTTCCTGCTCTACGATGCGCCAGAGACGGAGTCCGATGGCGAACGCCAGCTCTCGACCTCACATTACTTTGCCCGCCTCACCCAACGCCTGGTGGCGGCCGTCTCGGCTCCCACGGCCGAAGGCGTGCTGTATGAGGCCGATATGCGGCTCCGCCCCTCGGGCAATTCAGGGCCCCTGGCAACCAGCCTTGCCGGGTTCAGGGCCTATCACAAGGACAATGCCTGGACCTGGGAGCATCTCGCGCTGAGCCGCGCCCGTGTCATCGCGTCAACTGGCGCATTGGCTGACAAGGTCAACGCCGAGATCGCCGATGTCATGTCGCGGCCCCGCGATGTTGCAAAAACCATCGATGACGTTGTCTCAATGCGCGCGCTGATGGCCCGCGAACGCAAGCCGCGCCATGCCTTCGACCTCAAGCTGGTCAGCGGTGGCCTCGTCGACCTTGAGTTTGTCGCTCAATCCGCTCAGTTGGTGGCTGGATCGAAGGTCAATCTTCCGCAGGAAACCACGGCGCGGGTTCTGGCGCGGCTCGGAGAGATCGGACTGGTACCGCAAGGCCAACGCCTGGCCGAAATCCACGGCACCTATTCTACGGCCTTGCAGGTGATGAGTTCGGCGCTGGTTAGCCCGTTCAAGGAAGAGGCATGGACACCCACGTTCAAGGAATTGTTGGCCCATTTGTCCAACTATCCCGACTTCGGGCGGCTTGAGCTCGATATTGCCCAGATGCGCGGCGAGGTCGAGGCCGCGGCATCCGAGTGGTATGGAAAGGCCAGGGGGCTTTAGGCGGCCAAGTTGGCTGCGGCCGGCTCCGTGGGCAAGGAAATCGCGACCGTCGTCCCGATCGTCGGACTGGAGTCGATGGCAAGATTGCCGCCGCTTAGTTCGGCTATTGCCCGGGCAATAGAGATGCCCAGCCCCGGGCCAACGCCCTCGCGTGTAAAGCTTGCGTCTCCCAAAGCAAAGGGCTGGCTGAGACTGGCCAGGCGATCTTCGTCCATCCCGATGCCGGTATCGCTGATTTCGATCACGACCCCGTCATCGGCGGCAAAACTTGCCAGTGTGACCTGGCCACCAGCCTGAGTGAAGCGCAGGGCATTATCCATGATATTGCCGATCATTCGCATCAGCCCCAACCGGTCGCCGCGCAGGACCGCGCCCGTTTCCCGGCCAATCAGCAGGGTGATGCCAGCCCGCTGCGCCTGTCCCTGAAAGCGATCGACAACGCTTTGGAGCACTTCGTCCAGTAGCACCGGCTCCTGCCGCAGCGCCTTGCGGCCGCCTTCGAGTTCAGCCAGGTCGAGAATGGCACCGAAAGAACTCAGCAGGTGCTCGCCCGAATTCTTGATTGTGGCGACGTAGTCCACATAGCGCTCGTCTCCTAGCGGACCATAGGTCTGGTGCTGCATCAGCTCGGCAAATCCGATGATATGATTGAGCGGGGTTCGGATATCGTGGCTGAGATGGGCCAGGAAATTGGTCTTGGCCCGGCTTGCAGCCTCGGCCTTGAGCTTTTCTTCATGGTAGCGGCGGGCCAGCAGACGCTGTTCCTCACGGATGGTTTGCAGCAAGGCGTCGGTGCGCTTGGTTTCGGTAATGTCCGAGACCAGCGTCATGAAGGCACCATCGCCCAAAGGGCGCTCGTCGATCTGCAGGCAGGTGCCATCTTCACAATGCAGCTCAAGCAGACGTAGGCTGTCGTCCTCACGCACCAGTTTCATGTAGCCCCCAGCGATCAGCCGGCTGACCGCCTGGTGGTAAGTCATCCGGGTGTCGTCAATGTCCAGCCGATCGCGATACTGCGCATTGCACACGATCAACTGGCCAGTCCCCGTCCAGCAGGCCAGGCCCATTGGAATGGCGGCGGCGAGCTGGTCATAACTCTCGCGTTCTTCGGGAGCAGGCACCCCTTTGCGCCGCCGGGCTGACAGCAGGGTGAGCAGGCCCGCCAGCGCGAAGGCCGCCGCGCCGCGCCCGCTGAGATCGGACAGAAGTGTGGTCTGTTCGACTTCCAGCCCCAGCAATCCATGTCGGCCGGCTGCCACAGTTTCGGTGAGCTGGCCCGGCGTGGCGCTGGCGGAAAGGCTCGCCTTGATCAGTCCGCCGGTCCTGAAGGTGGCCGCATCAAGTGCGGCCTTTGCTTCGCTGGCCGAACGCATGGCAATATCGGCGGCCAGCATTTCTCCAATTGCCGAAAGTTCATGCCGGACGCCGGCAAAGGTGCGTGTGACGTCGTAGACCACGAACAGGCTGGCAGCAAAAAATGCGGTGGCAGCGACAGCGGCGCTGGTGCGGGTAAAGCGCCACGCCCAGGGCGCAGGATTTGCTTTGTTGCGGCGTCCTGTCCCGTTCCATTTGCCGACGCGGAATCCAAGTGCGCCGGCGCCGGATACTCCCGACGACCGCATGAAATTCTCCATCCTTGAAAGGGGTTTAGACCCAAACCAAACTCGCCCTTAACAAGGTATGAATCAGGTCGCCCTATGTTGTCCAGTGTGCCTTGGAACGCAAATTTGAGCAGATTGGAAAAAGCAGAGTCGGCTGAATCACTTAGCTCGAAAGAAAAATTCTTCCAAAAAATTGGTCAATCAACGCCGGTGTCATGATGGACCGGGGAACGGCCGCGCCGTTCCCCGATAAGCTTGCTCACCCAGCAATAATGCGGTCAAGGATTTCGCCCACATTGCGGCTGAGCGTGTGTTGGTCCTTGAGCGCCTGCAGGGCGGCCATGCCTGCCTCGCGGCGCGGCGCCTCCAGTGTGGGGAGCACGCGGAAGCCGGTGAGAATGCGTGAGGCAACCTGCGGGTTGACCTTGTCGATCTCCACCACCGCCTCGGTGATGAACCGGAAGCCGGTGCCATCAATGCGGGTGAACTGCACCGGGTTCGCCATCACGAAACTGCCCAGCAGCGACCGCAGCCGGTTCGGATTGGTCTTGGGGAAGTCCGGTGCGTTCAGCGTCGCGCGCATCCGCTCGATCACTTCGTCGTCCGGCGCCTGGGCCGAAGCGGTCAGCCACTTGTCGAACACCAGAGGATCACCGGCGAAGCGGGTACGGAACTCGCCGAGCAGGGCGCTTGCCTCGTTCGTCCAGTTGCGCACTGAGATGGCCATGGCGGCATAGCGGTCCGTCATATTGGTCGCCGCTTCGAACTGCTCGGCCGCAAGGCTCGCGCCGCGGTCCGACCCGGCTGTGAGCAGAGCCAGCAGACCATTGCGCAGCGAACGTCGCCCGGCCTGGGCCGCATCGGGGCTATAGACATCGCTGCTGGCCAGGGCCCCATAGGCGCTGGCCAGCTTGGCGGCCACTGGCGAAACCAGGGCCGTGAGCAGACTCTTTCGGGCAGCGGCAACCGCATCCGGGTTGACGTCCTTTCCGATATGTCGGCCCACCACCGTCTCGGCCGGAATGTCGAGTGCCTGGGCCTTGAAGGCGTCATCGAGCTCGGCATTGTCCAGCGTCTCGATGAGCGCGGCGCGCAAGGCCTCCACATCACTTTCCGACCATGCCTTGCCCTGCGCAGCATTGGCGATCAGAGCAGTGGACACTGTCTGCAACGCATCCCAGCGATTGAAAGGGTCGCTGTCATGGCGGGCAAGGAACAGCAAGTCGTCCTGACTGAGATTGGTGTTCACTTTCACAGGCGCCGAGAAACCGCGGAACAGCGAGGGGACCGGCTTGTTGGCGACACCTTCGAATGTCAACGTGACGCTGTCACCGTCGAGCAGGACCAGATCGCCTTCTACTGCGGCGCCGGACACGCCAGTCCAGCCCATCGGGCTGCCATTGGGGCCGATCAACCCGAACCGCACCGGGATCAGCAACGGCTTCTTGGTGGGTTCACCCGGTGTCGGGTCAGTGGTCTGGCTAAGGGTCAATGTGTAGGTCTGGCTGGCAGCATCGTAGCTGTCCGTAGCACTGACCTTTGGCGTTCCCGCCTGCAGGTACCAAGTGGAGAATTGGCTGAGGTCGCGCCCGCTCGCATCCTCGAAGACCTTTATGAAGGCCTCGATTGTGGTGGCCTCGCCATCATGGCGCTCGAAATAGAGGTCCATGGCCTTGCGGAAGCCGTCCTCGCCCAGGATCGTGGCCAGCATGCGCACGATCTCAGCGCCCTTCTCATAGACCGTGGTCGTGTAGAAGTTGTTGATCTCGCGGTAATTGTCCGGGCGCGGGGGATGGGCCAGTGGGCCGCCATCTTCTGGAAACTGGCTGGTCCTGAGGTTCTGCACGTCATGGATGCGCTGCACCGGGCGGCTGCGCTCGTCGCTGGTGAATTCCTGGTCGCGGAATACCGTCAGACCTTCCTTGAGGCAGAGCTGAAACCAGTCCCGGCAGGTGATGCGGTTGCCGGTCCAGTTGTGGAAATACTCATGTGCAATGACCCGCTCGATGCCGTGGTAATTGGCATCGGTCGCCGTCTCGGGTTTGGCGAAGACCAGCCGGTCGTTGAAGATGTTGAGGCCCTTGTTCTCCATGGCGCCAAAATTGAAGTCCGACACGGCCACGATATTGAACACGTCCAGATCGTATTCACGACCGAACCGGCGCTCGTCCCAGGCCATCGAGCGGATCAGGCTGTCCATGGCATAGGCGCATTCAGCCTCCTTGCCATGGGTGCAGTAGATGCCCAGCTCGACCTTGCGGCCGCTCATCGTGGTAAAGCTGTCCTTGATTGATCCCAGATCGCCAGCAACCAGTGCAAACAGATAGGCGGGCTTGAGGAACGGATCCTCCCAGACAGCAAAGTGCATGCCGTCGCCCAGCTCGCCCTTGTCCACAAGGTTGCCATTGGCCAGCAAGACCGGTGCTAAGGATTTGGGTGCACTCATGCGCACCTTGAATGGGGCGAGTACGTCCGGGCGGTCGAGATAATAGGTTATGCGGCGGAAGCCCTCCGGCTCGCACTGCGTGCACCACGTGCCGCTGGAGCGGTAAAGGCCCATCAGCTTGGTATTGGCCTCCGGCTTCAGCGTGACTTCCGTTTCCAGCACAAAGCGCTTGTGCGGTGGCTCCACCAGGGTGAGTGAATTGGCATCGCTCGCATAGGCAGACAGCACAAGCGGCGCGCCATCCAAGGCGATGGAATCGAGCTTGAGCTCATCGCCATCAAGCACCAGCGGCGTACCCGGCGCGGTGTCCTCGCGCGGCTCTATGGTCAGTTGCGCCCGTACGCGGGTGCTTTCTTCCAGGATTTTGAAATCAAGCTCTACTGACACGATCCGGTATGGGGTCGGGGCATAGTCCTTGAGGTAGATGGTCTGTTCACTCTCGGTGCGCATGAAGCGGTCCAACTGTCATGGTTTTCTGGCAATAAGGTGTGGCCGTCCGGTGACAGCCGATTCTGCATTCTCGTGTATCCTACGCGGCTCTCGACTGCATAGCATGACTCTTGTGGCGTCAATTGGGACGCTATTGAGGAGGAGGCGCTAGGCGGCCGTCTGCACGTCGTTCCTCTGCGCCTTTCCGGTCGCACGAGCGATGGTTCCGAAATTTCCGTGCGGGTACAAACCGTCGGCCAGTTATGCCTTGGCCTCAACCGCGTTTGAGGTCGCTCAGCTATGGCCGACCTAATACACACCGCTTTTGAACGAATGGTCTTAAGACATGTTGCGCTGGTTTGAATCACGACTGGACCCCTATCCCAAGGGTGATCCGGTCGAACCTCCCAAGGGACTGCTGGAATTCTGCCTCCACTATAGTGACGGAGCCAAGCGCTGGCTGGCCCTGATGGCGGTCTCCGCCGCTCTGGTGGCAATTGGCGAGATCATCGTCTTTGGCTTCATCGGGGACGTCGTGAACTGGCTGGCCGATGCCGATCCGGCCACTTTCCTTGAAACCGATGGCAGGAAACTGGGCCTGATGGGCGCGATGATCGTCATCATCCTGCCCGCCATCATGCTGGTGTCCACGCTCACCATGCACCAGACCCTGCTGGGCAATTTCCCCCAACGCATCCGCTGGATGGCGCACCGCTACCTGATCCGCCAGTCGATGAGCTATTTCCAGGATGAGTTTGCCGGCCGCATTGGCGCCAAGTTGATGCAGACCTCCCTGGCCGTGCGCGAAGTGGTCATGAAGCTGCTCGACATGCTGGTCTATGTCGTCGTCTATTTCACCGGCGCGGTGATCCTGGCAGCCTCTTCGGACTGGCGCCTGGCCATCCCCTTCCTGGTCTGGCTGGCCGCCTATGTGTCGATGATGATCTATTTCATCCCGCGCATGGGCAAGATTTCCCAGGCCCAGGCCGATGCGCGCTCGATGATGACCGGCCGCATCGTTGACAGCTACACCAATATCGCCACGGTCAAGCTGTTCAGCCATTCCAATCGCGAAGAGACCTACGCCAAGGAGGCTATGGATGGCTTCCTTGACACAGTCTATCGCCAGATGCGGCTGTTCACTGTGCTCAACATGCTGGTGCTCTGGTCCAACGCACTTTTGCTGTTTGCCGTTGGCGCCGTGGGTGTGTGGCTTTGGATGGGCGGATTGATGTCTCCGGGGTCGCTCGCTGTCTCCCTCGGACTGGTTATGCGCTTCCAGGGCATGAGCCAGTGGGTCATGTGGGAAATGTCGTCGCTGTTCGAGAACATCGGCACGGTCAAGGATGGTATCAATTCCATCTCTCTGCCGCGCGTCGTTCAGGACAAGCCCGAAGCCAAGGCCCTGCCGCGGGTCAAGGGCGATATCAAGTTCGAGAATGTCGCTTTCCATTATGGCAAGGCCTCAGGTGTCATCGAAGGGCTGAACCTGCACGTCCGCCCCGGCGAGAAGATCGGTCTGGTCGGTCGCTCGGGCGCCGGCAAGTCCACCCTCGTCAACCTGCTGCTACGCTTCTACGACCGCGCTGATGGCCGCATTCTGATCGATGGGGAGGACATTGGCGGGGTCACGCAAGACAGCCTGCGGGCCAATATCGGTGTCGTGACGCAGGATACGTCCCTCTTGCATCGTTCGGTCCGCGAAAACATCCTCTACGGCCGCCCCGATGCCACCGAGGAGATGATGCGGGCTGCTGCTGAACAGGCCGAAGCCGCAGAATTCATTGAGACACTGAGCGACCCGCAGGGCCGCAAGGGTTATGACGCCCATGTCGGGGAACGCGGTGTGAAACTCTCGGGCGGTCAGCGCCAGCGCATCGCCATCGCCCGCGTGCTGCTCAAGAATGCCCCGATCCTGGTGCTGGACGAAGCCACATCGGCACTGGATTCCGAGGTCGAGGCCGCCATTCAGGGGCAGCTGCAGATGCTCATGCAGGGCAAGACAGTCATCGCAATTGCGCACCGGCTCTCCACCATCGCCATGATGGACCGGCTTGTCGTGCTCGATAAGGGCATCATTGTCGAACAGGGCTCGCACACCGAACTGGTCGACAGCGGGGGCATTTACAGCCAGCTCTGGGCCCGCCAGTCCGGCGGCTTCCTCGATGTCGAGCAGTCCGAAGTCGCAGCGCAATAGATCGGGGAGGGCGGGGCCGCAGGTTCCGCCCTTCTCTTATCCGGCCGCCCGGCCCTCGCGCTGCACAGGCGTACGCTCCCGCCTCAGATAGGTCTCGACCTCGTCCACGGCCATTGGCCGGCCGAAGAAATAACCTTGCATGACAGTACCGCCCAGGGCGATCAGAGCCTGCAATTGCTCCTCGGTTTCGACTCCTTCGAACACGCAGGAAATGCCCAGATTGCGGCACAGATCGACCATTGTCTTGACGATGGCCCGGCTGGCAATGTCATTGGTGACTTCGGCGACAAAACTGCGGTCGATCTTGATCCGATGCAACGGTAATTTCTGCACATGGGTCAGGCTGGAATGTCCGGTGCCAAAATCGTCTAGCGCAATGCGCGCGCCAAGGCCGAGCAGGATGAGCAGCGACTGATTGGCCTGTTTGAGATCACGCATCGCAGCCGTCTCGGTCACTTCAAAATCGATCTGGCACGGTCCGCGTCCACGCTCGAACAACGCCACGATTTGCTCGATCGCGGTGGTCGAGCCGATGTCGTTGGCCGATAGATTGACGGAAAGCCTGATACTGGGTGGCAGCGTCCGGCCGATCGCCAGGGCCTTGCGCAACACGCATTGGGTAATCTTGCTGATCCGCCCGGTGCGCTCGGCCATGGGGATGAAATCTGCCGGAGAGATCTCCCCGAGCACCGGGCTGCGCCAGCGCGCCAGCACTTCGAAGCCGGTGGTTGCCCCAAGCGCAACGTCATATTGCGGCTGCAGCACCACATAGATTTCGTCGTCGAGATCGGCGGAATACAGCAAGTGCTCCATATGGCGCACCTTGCTGATCTCTCGTGCGTGAACCTCCGAGAAGACAACGGCGCTGCCTCGTGCCTCCCGCTTGGCGGCGGACAAGGCATAGTCGGCGCGGTCAAAAAGCTGGTCACCGGTGTCATCGGGTTGGGAAACGGCAAATCCTGCGGATGCTGTCAGGCGGATCACGCCCTCGGGTTGCTCGAAGGACAGGCGCATGGCGCCGCACAGGACTTCGCCTGCATGGACAAGGGTTTGCTGGTCAATCGGTCCAGCCAGGATCAAGCCGAATGTATTGCTTTCCAGCCGGGCCACAAACGTGTCTGCCCGCCGCAGCGACTCGATGCGCCGCGCCGCTTCCACAAGGACCCGGTCACCCGCCAATTGACCAAAGATCTGGTTGATTGATTTGAAGCCGTCCAGGTCGAGCCGCCCCACCCCGATCTGCCGCCCCTCGGCTTCTGCTCTTTGCAGGGCAAGGTCGAGTTGGCGGTCGAAGCTGCGCCGATTGGGCAGGCCCGTTAGGGTATCAATATTGGCCAGCCGCTGGTTCTCTTCGCCAAGGCGCTGGGTCTCCAATTGCCGCTGCGCAATGGCGCTGCGCGAGGCGACCAGGTCGGCAAAGTCGCGAGAATTGCTCAACAGGATGATCAGCAGCACTGTCACCACCAGCACCATGTTGATGGCGATCGCCCCCAAAGTCTGTTGGCCAGTCGCGATGAAGAAAACGGCGAAGGGCCCCAATACGCAGATGCCAACAGCCAGGGCGGCCGCCCGGACGTGCATCAGGCAGAACATGCAGCCAATGGTGGTGATGCCCATGTAGAAGGCGATCTGCGATTGCAGATAAGCATCGCCGTATGGATATAGGCTGAAGCTCCAGGCGGTGAAGCCGATGGCCAGGGCCGCACCCACCCAGATCATGGCACGCAGATTGGTACGTGCTTTTTGGGGATCCAGGACCTTATGCCTGTTTCGCCACCACATCAGCATCCGGACAACACACAGGGCTGCCAGAGCTGCAGGAACATAGACAGTCAGTTCCAGGGGGGCGACAGCACTATGCGTCCAGGCCACGATCAGTGTGTTGGACACCAGCATGACATACATCAGTGGAATTTGTCGGCTCAGGGCGCGCCATTGTGCCAGGGCGAGTTCAGGCGTGTCGGTCGGCGCCGAAACCAGTCTGGAGATGCGCGTGAGCAGTGACATGATGCTCGCCCTTCCTGCCGCAAGCCTATGCGGTCAAATCCTAATTTATCTGTAAAAACGTTTTCGGAATTCTCGCGGTGAGAAGGCCAGTTCGCCCGCGGGGACTGGTGCTTTGCGCACATTGCCCGGCAAGCATGGCTTGATATAACGTTGCATTGAAATCGATTGCAGAGACTGGTATTGGCCAGCGCAATTCGGCGCTTTGCCGACCCCGGAGGATAGATTCATGGCCGTCCCAACGCACAATTCCGCCCTTTATCTGGGCGGCGCATTCACTTTGACCGCAGACGCGCGCGGCCTTGAAACGACCATGAACCTGCCTGGCGATGTGCATCACGCCCTTCTGGCCGCAGATCTGATCCCGGATCCCTATTTCGGCGAGAACGAGAAGGAGGTCATGTGGGTCAATGAGACGGCCTGGAGCGTCGAGCGCCAGTTCACAGCCACGGACGCCGATATCGATGGCTACCTGACCCTGACGCTGGCAGAGGTCGACTGCATTGCCACCATTTTCCTCAATGGCGAGGAGATTGCCCGGACCGACAACAGCTTTGTACGCAACGATATCGATGTGACCGGCAAGGTGCATGCTGGCGAGAACACGCTGCGCATCGATTTTGACATCGCGCCGGAGGTGGCCAAGGCGCGCGCCGATGCCCATCCCTTTCCGATCCCCTTCACCAAGAACTACCAGACCAATGGACTAAAGGGCATCCATATGAATTTCATCCGCAAGGCGGCCTGCCATGCGGGTTGGGACTGGGGCATCTGCCTCATGCCCATTGGTGTCTATGGCACAATGAGCCTCAGGAAGGCGCGTCTGGCGCGGCAGGAAAGTGTCCAGGTCGATCAGGCCCATGGCCAGAATTCGGTCGAACTCTCGATAAAGACTCGGCTTTTCGCCTTTGCTCATGGAGAGGTTGAACTCGAGCACACCATTGATGGTCAGGTCATCACCGACAAGGTGGTGGTCCATAAGGGCGACAATGTCTTCACCCACAATGTGACCATTCAGAACCCGAGGATCTGGTGGCCGGCGGGGCAGGGTGAACAGCCGCTCTACGACCTCGCGACCAATCTCGAAGGCGAAGTGACCACCCGCAAGATCGGTCTGCGCCAGCTCGACTGGGTCGTTGAAAAAGACGAGATCGACCATTCCTTCAAGTGCCGCATCAACGGCCGCGACGTCACGATGATGGGTGCGAACTGGATACCGGCCGACGCCATCCCCAGCCGGGTCACCCCAGCCGTCATTCGCGATCTGCTCGAAAGCGCCAAGGCCGCCAACATGAACATGTTGCGCATCTGGGGCGGCGGGCAATATGAGCCCGACTGGTTCTACGATATGTGCGATGAACTCGGCATTCTCATCTGGCATGACTTCATGTTTGCCTGCATGAGCTATCCATCAGACCGCACATTCCTCAAAAGCGTCGAGACCGAAATCACCCAGCAAGTGCACCGGCTGAGCCACCATGCCTCGATTGCGCTTTGGTGCGGCGACAACGAGGTGATCGGTTCGCTCGACTGGTACCCCGAGACCAAGGCGGACAAGGAACGCTATATCGCCAATTACGACCGGCTCAACTCGATGCTGCACCGCATCGTCGAGGATGAAGACCCGGCCCGCCGCTTCTGGCCGTCCTCGCCTTCGCTGGGCTATATGGATTTCTCCGATGGCTGGCATTCCGACACCCGCGGCGACCTGCACTATTGGGACGTCTGGCACTCGGCCAAGAGTTTTGAAGCTTACCGCACGGTCAATCCGCGCTTTGCCTCCGAGTTCGGCTTCCAGTCCTTTACCTCCATGAACGTCGTGGAGACTTTTGCCGAAGAGAAGGATCGCAATCCGTCATCGCCCGTTATGGAAAACCACCAGCGCAATGCCGGTGGCAATGCGCGCATTCTGGAAACCATGACGCGCTACTTCCGCTTCCCGCGCGACTTCGAGCAGATGGTGTTCCTCTCTCAGATCCAGCAGGGTCTCGCCATTAAGACCGCCATCGAATACTGGCGCTCCACCAAGCCGCGCTGCATGGGAACACTCTATTGGCAGATCAACGACATCTGGCCGGTGGCAAGCTGGTCGAGCCTGGACTATGGCGGGCAGTGGAAGCTGATGCACTACATGGCAAGGCGCTTCTATAATCTGGTCAATGTAGTTGCAGTGCCCCAGATCACCGAAGTGCAGACCAATTCGCGCGGCACCCCGGTCGAGGGACAATTGCCCGACCAGATTGCTCTGCGGGCCATCAACGATACCGGCAAGCCGGTGTCGATCGCGCTGGAAGTAACAGCCGTCAAGGTGACGGGCGAAAGCCGCGTGGTCTTTTCCGGCAATTCGGCGGTTGGTCCGGATGCGGCCATCACGGTGGCCGATATCCCCTTCGGAGACCTGGCCGAAGACGAGTTCCTGTATTTCATCTGGAAAGACGCACAGGGCAACATCCTGGGCGAAAACGATTATTTTCCGAAGCCCTATAAGACCTATGAGTTGGTCGGGGCCGATATCCGCGCGGAATGGTCGGATCGTGACGGCAAGGCCGTGCTCACGCTTGAATCTGACAAACCGGCCTTCTTCACCACTGCCACCGTGGATGCTCCGGGCTATTTCTCGGACAATGCCATCACCCTGTTGCCCGGTCGGCCCGTGGACCTGACATTCATCCCGCGCCACGGGGCAGTGGTCAGTTCTGCCACGCTCGCTGGCTCGCTGAGGCTCCAGCACCTCGCAGAGACATTCTAGCGGCGCACGCTTCCATACAAGAAACTGCCGCCCGGTCATTGACTTGGGCGGCGCTCTTGTCCAGCCTTGCCGGTGGCCGCACCTCTCCGCGGCCTCTGGAACTCTAGATGTCTCGTCCCTATTCTCCGCCAGCAGAACAGCGTCTGCTGGGCATCGGTCTGGCGCTGGCCGCTTATTTCATGTTCACCGGCATCGACTCCTCGGCCAAGTGGCTTGGGATGGTCGGCATCTCCTTCATCCAGATCGTCTTCCTGCGCTATGCGGTCCACCTTGTGCTGGTCGCCACCATTCACCTGCCGCGCCATGGCCGCAGCATGGTGCGCTCGGGCAATCTTCGGCTGCAATTCTTTCGGGCGCTGGCACTGCTTGGCGCGACAAGCTGCAATTTCCTGGCCGTGCAATTTCTGCCGCTGACCGTCACCGGCTCCATCGCTTTCACGGTCCCGCTGTTGATCTGTGCCCTGTCGGTGCCGCTCCTGGGCGAACAGGTGGGCTGGCGCCGCTGGAGTGCCATCGCGGTCGGCTTTCTCGGTGTGCTGGTCATCGTCCGGCCCGGCACTGATGCCTTCCACCCCGCAACCCTGCTCTCGCTTGTTGCGGCCCTCAGCACCGCCTTCTACATGCTGCTCACCCGCAAGGTATCCAGCTATGATAGCGCTGCCACCAGCCAGTTCTATGTCGGCATCTTCGCTACGATGTTCCTCTTGCCGGTTGTGCCGTTCTTCTGGTCCTTCCCCAGCAGCGCCGATGGCTGGTTCGTGTTCTTTGCCATCGGCATGTTCGGCTTTGTCGGGCACCAGCTCATCACGGTGGCGTCCAGCCTGGCCCCGGCCACGGTGCTGGCACCATTTTCCTATTTCCAGATTTTCTTTCTGGCCGCGGCAAGCTGGATCATCTTCAACCAGCCGCCCGATATCTGGCTCTATGTCGGCGCGCCCATCGTCATCGGCTCCGGGCTCTATATCTGGCTGCGCGAACGCAAACTGGCCAAGCCCGAGACTGTGGTCGTTTCCGAGCGCTAGTTTTCGTCCACCTCTTCAAGCGGCTTCTGGCTCGCCGCTTCCCCGTGCGTGATCAGCCGCGCGCTGCGCTGCCCGGTGAGATAGATCCATAGCCAGCTCAGCGTGATGAAAATGCGGGTGCGGGTTTCAACCAGGAAGTAGATATGGGCAATGCCCCAGAGCCACCAGGCCGGCCAGCCTTTGACCTTGGTAAAGCCGAAATCGATCACTGCCGAACTCTTGCCAATGGTCGCCAGATCTCCGGCATGCTTGTAGCGGAACGGCTCTGCCGGGCGGCCCGCCAACTTCTGCTTGATCACTCGGGCGACATGCTTGCCCGCCTGCTTGGCCGCCGGCGCCACCCCGGGCACAGGCTTGCCATCCGCCTGCGTGACGCTGGCCACGTCACCGATCACGTAGACATCTTCTAGCCCCGGCACCGACAGATCGGGCGCGACTTTTACCCTCCCGGCACGGTCCCCCTCGATACCCAGCCATTTGACCACCGGCGACGCCGCCACGCCCGCCGCCCAGATCACGGTATGCGTCTCGATCCGCTGGTCGCCAAACCGGACACTCTGTGCGTCGATCCCGCTGACCATCCGGCCAAGCTCCACCTCGACCCCCATGCGCCGCAATGCCCTGAGCGTGTAGTCTGAAAGCTCCGGGTCGAAATTGGACAGCACCCGCTCGCCACCCTCGACCAGGACCACCCGCAAATCCTTGGGGTCGAGCGTATTGAACTGGCCTCTGATACTGGCCCGCCCTAGCTCGATGATGGCACCGGCCATCTCCACACCGGTCGGCCCGCCGCCGATAATCGTGAAGGTCAACAGGCCCTTGCGCCGTTCATCGTCCGTTTCACGCTCTGCCGCTTCCAGCGCCAGCAGCAGCTTGCGGCGGATCGCCGTCGCGTTTTCAACCGTCTTGAGTCCTGGCGCGAATGTCTCCCATTCGTCGTGGCCGAAATAGGCGTGCTGCGCGCCCGTGGCCAGCACCAGGCTGTCAAAAGGCTCCTGCGCGCCGTCTTCCAGCAGCACCCGTTTGGCCTTGGTGTCGACGCCACTCACCGTGCCCATCAGCACCCGCACATTGTCCTGCCGACGCAGCAGATGCCGGATCGGCCAGGCAACTTCCGACGGACTTAGCGCCGCCGTGGCGACCTGATAGAGCAATGGCTGGAACAGATGATGATTGCGCCGGTCGATCAGGACAATATCGACATTGGCCTTTCCCAGCGCCTTGGCCGCCGACAAGCCACCAAATCCCCCACCGACGATGACTACTTTATGTCTGGGGGATGGCATGTTGCGCTCCATTGGCTGCGGCGCGAGCGCATCAACCTTGTGTGCGCGCTCTCCACCTTTCGATATAGGCCTCAAGGTCCTCGGCTTGCAGAGCCACCACTGCATGGCTGCCCCCGGCCTCGGGCAGGACCCCACCGAACAACAGGCTGGCCCCCAGGCTCGTTCCCGTCGCATCGCCTGACGCAAACACCGGCACCCCGCTCAGATGCGCCAGCGCCTGCCCGAACAGCCGGTTGCGCGCCAGCGGCCCTTCCAGCGTGATGCTGCGGCCCAGGCCGCAGAGCTCCAGACAGGCGCGCGCGACCAGCGCCAGATAGAGCGAGGCGGCCACCGTGCGCTGACCCGGCGTCAGGCTGCCCGGATCACAGGTCCAGCGCCCGGTCTTGTCGCCAAATGGCCCCACCCCGGCTGCAAAACTCGGCAGTGCCTGCACGTCATTGGCGATGACAAAGGCCAGATCCGCCTCGGTTGGCTCCGCGATCTCGGGCACCATCGCATCGAATTCACGCCCGCCCATGAAACGTGCCGTGGGGACCGGTCGGCCATAGGCATCGACATTGGCCAGGCTATCCTTGGCCGGATCGAGCGCGCCCGTGTCACCGCCCACCGTCATCAGGATTGACCAGGTGCCGGTCGAGACAATGGTGAATGGCGCTTCCTGCCGGCCCAGATGCGGCACCAGCGAAGCATTGGAGTCGTGAATGCCGACGGTCACCGGGGTCTCGGCGGGCAATCCAGTTTCCGAAGCAATTTCGGCCCGCAGCGTGCCGATGACTGATGTAGCGGGTCTCACATCAGGAAACAGATTACGCCACCCCAGCGCGTCGACCATGCTGGAAAAATCGCCGCGATCCGGTGCCCAGAGATCGGTATGGCACCCCAGCGACGTCACCTCGCTCGCCAGTTCTCCCGTCAGCCGCCACGCCCAGTATTGCGGATAGGGCACAATGGCAGTGACCCTGGCGAAGTCTTCAGGAAACATCCGGGCCTGCCAAAAAAGCTGCGCGCCCCAGTTCAGCCCGTTCGGCAGGCGAGGGGACAGGCTCTCGGCAAAATTCGGGCGGATACCCGCATAGTCGGTGGCAACCTCTTCCGGCCCGTCAAATTCATAGTCGAGCACGGGCAGCGCCAGTTCATCGCCCGCCAGCAGCGCGCCTGTAGCGCCATGGGTGGTTATTGAAATGCCATCGACCCCATGGTCCTGGTGCAATGCCTTCAGCCCCTCCGACATGAAACGCCACAGCATCGCGACATCGGCATGCGGGTAGGGTCCATCCGTACGGATAGCATTCGGCACACTTTTCGCAGCGACCTGCATGCCAGTTGCGCTGTCGATCAGCACGACTTTGGCATTGGTCTTGCCGATATCGATGACAGCCACATGGCGGGGGGTGGTCTTGGTCATGGCCGAACCTGAATTGAACAGATGCGGGGGACTTAGACCATTTCGCGTCGCTATGCCACCACTGACATGTTAGCTCTATTTCACCACCAGAACCGGCATATCGGCATGGGCCAACACCTCGGCGGCCTGGCTGCCCAACAGCAGGCGCCCAAGGCCCCTTCGCCCATGCGAGCCCATGACCACTAGATCCGCAGAAATCTCCTTGGCCGCGTGCAGAATGCCCTCTGCAGCGTGGCTGTTGGCCACATGCATCTGGGAGAGGTGAGCACCGGTTTCCCCGGCGATCTTTTCCGCGTCGGCCAGAATACCCTTGGCCGTTTCTTCCTTGGCCTTGTCGAGATCCTCGATGATCGAGCTGGTATCGACCATCATGATCTCGGCGCCCGGTGCAACGACGATGGAAGGCTCTGTCACTGTCACCGCCGTCACCTTGCCACCCGTCTTGGCGGCCAGCGCGAGCGCATGGCGCAGTGCCTTATTTGCGAGGTCAGACCCGTCGACACCGCACACGATATTGGAATACATGGCGAACTCCCTTGACGCTTAATTGTGTTCCCACACTGCATCAACGCATGGCATCACGCTTTGATCCAGATCAGTCGCGAGATTGCATAGGTGGGCCTTCCGCACTATTTCGGTGCCGGATGATGCCCTATTGGTGGCCCACCACCTGATCAAACCCATGGAGCGGCGGTTTTTTGCAGCAGCTAAGCTTACACAGTGCGACCACCCTGGAACGGTCCCGCCGATTCTCGGTGGCGCCGATGATGGACTGGACGGATCGGCATTGCCGCTTCCTCCATCGCCTGTTGACGCGCCATAGCCTGCTCTTCACCGAAATGGTCAATTCCGGCGCCATCGTACATGGCGATGCCGAACGCCATTTGCGCTTCCATGAAACCGAGCATCCTGTGGCGCTCCAGCTTGGCGGCTCCGACCCCGCGGAACTGGCCAAGGCGTCGGCGATTGCCGGGACCTTCGGCTATGACGAGATCAATCTCAATGTCGGGTGCCCGTCCGATCGGGTGCAGTCCGGACGCTTCGGCGCTTGTCTGATGGCCGAGCCCGATCTGGTCGCCACCTGCGTCCGCGCCATGCGCGACGCCACGGACCGACCGGTAACCGTTAAATGCCGCATCGGTATCGACGATCAGGACACCGAAGAGAGCCTTGATCGCTTCGCTGACGCCATGGTCGAAGCGGGGGTTGATGCGCTCTATGTCCATGCCCGCAAGGCCTGGCTTCAGGGGCTCAGCCCCAAGGAAAACCGCACTATCCCACCGCTCGACTATCCGCGTGTGCACCGGCTGGCCAAGCGGCTCGCCCCGTTGCCCACCATGATCAATGGCGGTATCGAAACGCTCGACCAGACCATGGAACATCTGGACCACATGGATGGCGTCATGCTGGGGCGCGCCGCCTATCACAATCCCATGCTGCTGGCCGAGGTCGACGCGCGGGTCTTTGGTGACTCTTATCCGGCTCAGGACCTGGCCGGGATCATGGCGCTGATGGCGGACTACGCCGAAGGCGAGCTGCAGGCCGGTGTCCGCCTCAACAACATTGCGCGCCACATGCTTGGCTTGGCCAATGGCAGGCCTGGTGCTCGCCAGTTTCGCCAGATCCTGAGTGTCGATGCCTGCCGCCCAAAGGCGGGGCCGGACGTGTTTGCGCGCGCGCTGGCCGCAGTCGAAGACCGGGCGCTGGCCGCAACGGCCTGAAACATGTTTCCCGAAGGTGGCCAACAGTTTCGGGACAATGACAGGCGCAAAAAGGTCTAAAGCACAAGGCGCCGATCTGAAAGATCGCGGCGCGGTTTAGTCCACCAGTTCCAGCGAGTTCTGCGTCACGCTGTAGCGGCTGAGCGTTTCGAGGAAAGTCATGCCGAGCAGGCTCGTTTCCAGCGCTCCGGGCTCTGTGACGAAAGCCGTCAGGTTCTGCCGCACGATGCCACCCACCTCGATGCTGTCGAGCCGGGTTCTGGCGGCCAGGCCCTGGCCATTGGCTGTCGAAACCGGAACCGTGTAGCGCAGCCCTTCAACGTTCAGGCCCGCCGCTTCCGCATCCGCAATAGTCAGCACCACGGCGCTGGCGCCGGTATCGAAGATCATCGGCGTCGTGTGGCCATTGATCGTAGCATTGACCTCGAAATGCCCGCCCATGCCGCGCCGGAAGATCGCGGTACCTGCCTCGCTGTCCACCAGCGCAACACCAGGCTGTAGTTCCCCCGCGACCCGGCCGACAACGCCCAGCAATTCGTCGCGATAGGCATAGGTCACCATGGCCACGCCAAACAAACCCACCCAAAGCAGAAGGCCGCCCACCAGTTCGGAGGCGCGGTGGCGGCGGGTGAACAGGCCCCCCGCGAAGATGATGAGCAGCACCAGCAGCGGAACCAATTGTGCTGTCTGCATCTGGTTCAGGCCCACCATGCTCCCGACGTCGGCACTGATCAGCAGCACGATGCCGGCGGCAATGATCAGTGCGATGCCGATAAAGCCCATCAGATTTGCCCTTTCACATTTCCCTTCCCGATTAAGGGCGTGGGCGCGGCGATTTCAAGGCATCACGCGAAGATCAGCAGCACGGTCAGGGCTGCGACTTCGCCCAAACCCGCAGCCGCCCCGATCAGGTCCCCGGTTTGTCCCCCCACCAGTCGTTTGCAGATGGCCGTCCACCCCAATACGACAAGGACAACGGACAGTGCCGAGAAGATCACCCCAAGCAGGCTCGATGCCGGCGCCCCGATCACGAAGACCAGTATCAAAGCGAGCGCCGCCCCGATCCAGAATTGGGACGCGGGCAGTTTGCCCGCTTCGGCGGCAGCGCCATCGGCGCGGGCAGGGGGCAGTGCAACAGCTACCCACAATGCGCCCGATCGCCCCGCGATATTGGCGGCCAGCCAAAGCGCGGCGGCGGCCAGCGGATTGATCGTTGCTACACTGCCAATGGCCGTCACCCTCAACACCAGAAACAGGCACAGCGCGGACACACCATAAGTCCCCTGCCGGCTGTCTTTCAGGATTTCAAGCCGCCGCTCTGGCGTCGATCCACCAAACAGCCCATCGGCAGCATCGGCGAGCGAATCCTCCATCATGCCGCCACCGACCACCACCATGGCCGCGACCGACAAGGCCGCCGCAAAATTTCCGGGCAGGCCCAGCCATACCCCGGCGAGAAGCAGGATTGGGCCAAGACCGATCACCACCGAGGCAAGTGGCAGGGCCATGGCTATCCGCCCAAGATCAGGCTTTTCATGTGGCGTGTCGCCCGTGGGCAGGCGCGAAAAGAACCGCAGTGCCATCACTAGGTCGTCCTTGAGACCTAGGCCGCCGCGAGCGGCTTGCGGCGCATGGTCCTCGCGATTGGCAGTGTCGATCCGCCCTGCCTCGCCGGTTCTGGCCCCGTTCTCGCTCAATTGCTTTTCGCTCCGTTATGGGCAACAAGACGCGCGCCTTCCTACCATATCGCGCCGGACCTGCCATGCCACTCAACCCTGCCTTTGCTGACATTGTCGAATTGCTTGTGGCCGTGCCCGATGGCGATGAACAGGCTGTGACCGCTGTCCGGCAACGTGATGCCCAACTGACCAAGCCCCCCGGTTCGCTGGGCCAGCTTGAAGGGCTGGTGGAGTTCCTGGCGCGCTGGCAGCATCGCTCAAAGCCGCGCCTGGACAATCCCATGGTCACCATCTTCGCCGGCAATCATGGCGTGACCGACCAGGGCGTTTCCGCTTTCCCGCGCGAAGTTACCGCCCAGATGGTCGCTAATTTCACCAATGGCGGCGCCGCGATCTCACAGATCTGCGGCCTGCACGAAATCAATCTGCGGGTTTTCGAGCTGGCGCTGGAACTGCCCACCGGCGACATCACAAAGGAGCCCGCGCTGGATGACCAGATGTGTGCTGCCACCATCGCCTATGGCATGGAGGCGGTCGCGGGCAAGCCGGACCTGATCTGCCTTGGCGAAATGGGCATCGGCAACACCACGATTGCAGCCGCCATCTATGCGGCCCTCTATGGTGGCAATGGCGCAGACTGGGTTGGTCGCGGTACCGGCGTTGACGATGAAGGCCTCAAGCGCAAGGCCGATGTTGTTGACCGCGCCCTGGCGCTGCACAGGGCCGAGCTCGACCACCCACTGGCCATTCTGGCCCGCCTCGGTGGCCGTGAGATTTGCGCTATGCTCGGTGCCCTGGTGGCCGCGCGGCATCAGAAAGTGCCAGTCATCATCGATGGTTATGTTGCCACCACGGCCGCAGCCATCGCTCACGCCGTCAATCCGGCGGCCATCAATCATTGCCTGTTCGCCCATGTCTCGGCCGAGGGCGACCATGCACGGGTGCTTTCGAAGATGGGGCAGTCCGGCCTGCTTGATCTGGGCATGCGCCTGGGCGAGGGGAGTGGTGCCGCGCTTGCAGCAGTCATGGTCAAGACGGCCCTGCACCTGCACAACAACATGGCGACCTTTGAGGGCGCATCTGTCAGCGGCAAGTCTGTCTAGATCAGCCAGAGCGCTTCAATCAAGCGATGATGCGCTCTGGTCGTCCTGAGGCCGCCCCTCGAACCCGTTGGGGCCGGGCGCCAGGTCAAGCAAGTTGACATTCATCTGGTTGCGGAAGCGCGCCACCGCGGCCATGGCCAGCGCGTAGAGGGTCTCGAGGTCCTTTTGCGCAAGCGCAGTGTTGAGCGCAGCGTGCTCGACCAGGAAGTTGAGGACATAGCCCTCTGCCATTTCCTGGCGCTGCTGGTCGCTCAGCCTGAGGAAAGTCGGATCATTGGCAAAGGCCTGGCGCAATTGCTGTTGGACCGGACGGCTGTCGACTTCGACACTATAGGCGCCATTTGCCGCCACCCAGTTGAGCACCCAATAGGCGGTCAGGGCGTCGGCTACATTGTTGGTCGTGAGTCCATCGGGCGCAACCAGTTCCTGCCAGATCTCGCTCGGACTGCGCTCGGCAAACGCCTCCGCCAGATTATCCCGTACCTCGGCTCCGGCTGACCACCGAATGCGTGAGAGAAACTCACGCTGCATCCGCGCCGATATGCTGGGAGATGGCCGATAGCTGGTATCGAACTCCACTGCGTCCGCTGTTGCAGGAGCATTCTCAACCGCCTGGGGCAATTGCTGTGCAAGGGCCCCTAGAGGCGGCGCCAGCAGCAAGAGAGCTGTCAGAAATGGGCGTATGAGCATCGAGCCTCCAAACACGCGATCCTCAGTGTGATCGCGGCAAAATTTCGGCACGCAGCAAATGGCCGGGCAGTTTTCAGCCAGCTTCCGAGTAGATTTCCAGCCGATTGCGCTTTTCCACAACGGGCGCCAGTGCATCCATCACCCGGGCGCGCGGGAAGGTGGCGATCACCTCGGTGCCGAAACGCAGCTTGGAAAACAGGTCGAACCGGCCCTGATGCAGGTCCATGATCTTCTGCACGATCGGCAGGCCCAGACCAGCACCTTGTTCGGCGGTCTTCTGCGCCAACGATCCCTGGCCGAACGAGGACAGGACAGTCGCGATTTCGCTCTCGGGGATGCCCGGACCATTGTCCTTCACCGAAATCAACTGACCGCCATCGCCACTGCGCTGCACCACGAGCACGATTTTGCCCTGCTGCGGGGTAAACTTGATTGCGTTGGAGAGCAGGTTCAGCACCACCTGCCGGATCGCGCGCTCATCCCCCCACAGCCGGGGCAGATTATCGCCCACGCTGAACACCAGCTCGATATTCTTGGACTTGGCGCGCAGCTCCATCATCCGCCGGCAGTCGTCGGCAATATCGACCAGCGACACGACCTCTTCATTGAGCTCATACTTGCCCGCCTCGATGCGGCTGAGATCGAGCAATTCGTTGATCAGGTTGAGCAAATGCTGCCCGCTGGCGTGAATGTCACCCGCATACTCCTTGTATTGCGGCACCTGGTGCGGACCGAGCAATTCGGATTTGAGCACTTCGGAAAAGCCGATAATGGCGTTGAGCGGCGTGCGCAGTTCATGGCTCATCGTGGCCAGGAACTGGCTCTTGGCGATATTGGCCTGCTCGGCGTGCCGGCGCGCTTCGTCCGACATGTTGCGCGCCTCTTCCAGCTCGTAAATCAGCGTATCTTTTTCGGCCTGGTGGGTGATGGTTTCCAGTTCCGAATTGTGCAGTTGCCGGGCCAGGTAAACGAAAAAGATCTCACCGCAAATGGATACTGCCGCCAGCGTATAGTTGAGCGTGCCGCCCAGCGCGATCAGCGAGATCGACACCGTTGTCGTGACTGGCAGCGTGCTCATCAGCGTGGCCGGGGGCAGGGTATGGGTGGCAATGGCATTGCTCGCGATACTCACCAGCACCATGGCGAACATCACCGGCGCCAGCGCCTCGGGGTCGGTCACCAGGGTAAACAGTGCCAGCAGCGATAGTGCTAACCCGCCCAAGCTCTCAGCCGCCACAAAGCTGGTGGTCCAGCGCGCGGCATTGAATTTATGCAGTTCGACCGATTTGAACCGCCGCGCCGTGACCACCACCACCAGGAGGCTCGAAATGACCAGGCCTGCCCAGATGGTCGTGACCATCAGGGGCACCCAGAAACTCGCGACAATGGCCAGAATGCTGACAATGGCAGCCATGGGCATCGCCGCACCGATCCGGGAATCGGCATAGTCATGCATGAGTTCGAAGTCGAAATCGGCGCGCGTGCCAGAGCTCGACGTCAGCCGCTGACGTGCCTCAAGCACGGCTTTCTGTGCTGTACGCTTGCCGTCACGTCCGGGGCGTGCGCGGACACTGGCGTCGTGGACCGACATGGAAGACTTACTCATTTACTCGATACTGCGAACAAAAACGCGCTCGCGACGCTCTGGATCGAACCTTAGGGGCGCCTTGGTTAACAGGGCGTGAAACCGTCCCGCCAAGATCCTGCCCATTCAGCCATTTGAAACGACATCGCTCAAGAATGCGCTGGCCTGTTGGCGCACGACAGCGTTAATATAGTCCTGCGACATTTCCTCGATTGCCACGCGCAATAATATTGCCCCGCTACCGCGATTATGGCACTTGTGTTGGCGTTGATGGTCAATTTCTATTGGCTGCACGAAATCTGATTTCAAGAGATCGAGATGGCATTGGACAAGATCGACCGGAAAATCCTCACGCTCCTGCAACGGGATGCCACCATGCCGGTGGCCGAGATTGGTCGAAAGGTGGGGCTTTCCACCACCCCCTGCTGGCGCCGCATCCAGAAGATGGAGGAAGACGGGATCATCCAGCGTCGCGTGGCCGTACTCGACCCGGTCAAGGTCAATGTCGGGGTCACTGTCTTCGTGTCGGTCAAGACCAACGAACACAACGATTCCTGGATGCGCAAATTCTCCGGCGTGATCGATGAATTCCCCGAAGTCGTTGAATTCTATCGCATGAGCGGCGATGTCGATTATCTCATGCGTGTCGTTGTTCCCGACATCGGTGCCTATGACACCTTCTACAAGCGCCTGATCAGCAAGATCAATTTGACCGATGTCAGCTCGGCCTTTGCCATGGGGCAGATCAAGTACACCACGGCCCTGCCGCTTGATTTCGCCATCATCTCCGATGATGACAAATAGGCCTTGAACCATGTTGCTCGGCTTTGAACATGTCGGCATGACCGTGAGCAATATGGAGCGTGCCATCGACTTCTATTGTGGACTGCTCGGTCTGCGCCTGAAGTTTCGTAGAACCACGGCGGGCGGTGAGCTCGCCTTTCTCGATGCCGGTGGCGGCATGCTCGAGATTGCGGCGCCTGCCATAGAGGTCGGGCCATTTCGGGATGTCCCTCATTCCGAGGCGGGATTTCGTCACATCACCCTGGCCTATGACGATGTGGACGCCATGATCGAAACGCTTGAAGAGGCTGGCGTGGAGATCACCGAGCGGCCCCGGGCAGCCTATAATAGTGAGATGATCAAGCGAGTGGCATTCGTGCGGGATCCTGACGGAGCGCTTGTCGAGCTGATCGAACGCGCGGAGGGACGCTAGAGCGCTTCGGCAATCGCCGAACACCGCTGCATTGCCCAATCAGTCAGCCGCGCATCACCATCTGCGAACGCCTCATGCAGGGTCTCGAGTCCGATCCGCAATTGGTAGCAGGTCAAGATTTCCCGTTCCGCCAGGCGCCAGGGTTCAAGCTGCTCGAAATAACGGCATTGCTGCTCCATGCAGTCGAGCCAGCTCCGCCAGAACAGAATATTGGCCACATCATAAAGCGGGTCGCCAATCCTGGCTTCGGACCAATCCAGTACACCGCTGACCAGCCCATGCTGCACCAGCACGTTGTTTGATCCGAAGTCGCCATGCACCAGCCCCTGGCGCTGCGGCAGGCTGGCGACACATCCCGCCACAAGGTCCGTCCAGCGATCAATTGAGTTGTGCGCGCCGGTACTGGCCTGGCGCCAGTCCAGCCGCGTGACCGTCGCAACAAAGTCCGGCCAGCTTGCCTGCGTGGCCATCAGCGGGGTGGCTGCCAGACGGTGCAGAATTGCCTCGTCGAGCCCGGCAAGTTGATCCAGGATCTGCGCAATGGCACTGCCGAATGCAAAGGCGCCGCCCTTGGGCAGAGCTTGCAGTGTGTCACCGGGCAGGAGCCGGGAAACGCAGGCAAAACGGTCATCCTCCAGCGGGGCGATCAGCACGACGTCTGGCACCGGAATGGCGCTGTCGGACAACGCCGTACCGATAAGCCGGTCCATCTCGAAGCCCTCCGCCGTCGCGTTGACGCGAACGACGAGAGCCTCTTCCCCGTTTTCTAAGGCGAAAGCCCGTGATTCCTCGCCTTCCGTCAGTTGCCGCGATAGCCCTCGGAGGGGGAATGCACTTTCGAGAAACCGGTCCAGAGCTACCGCCGAAAACTCCGGTTTAGCCACCCGTCACGCTCATATGCCGCGCCACGGCGGGCTCTGTACGGGTCCGGTCCAGCACGAAATCATGGCCCTTTGGCTTGATGATCATGGCATGGTCCAGCGCGGCGTCGAGGGCTTCAGCGCCACCATTGCGCCAGGCATCGCGCAGATTGACCTGATCATCCTGCCCCAGGCAAAGATAGAGCTGCCCTGTGGCCGTCAGGCGCACCCGATTGCAGCTTTCGCAGAAATTGTGGCTCATCGGGGTGATGAAGCCCAGCGTCCCACCGGTCTCGGCGACATGTACATAGCGCGCCGGTCCGCCCGTGCGCTTGTCCAGCTTGGTGAAGCTGTAGCGGCGTGCCAGCCGGTCATGCAGTTCACGCAAGGGAAGATAGGTATCGACCCGGTCGATGCCGACCTCGCCCAGCGGCATGCCCTCGATCAGCGTCAGCCCCATGCCGCCACCATGCGCCCAGTCCATCATGGTTTCGATTTCGTCGTCATTGACGCCGCGCATCGCTACCATGTTGATCTTGATGGCCAGGCCCGCTGCCTGGGCGGCGCCAATCCCGGCCAGCACATCGCCCAGCCGGCCGCGTCGGGTGACCTGCGCAAATCGCGCTTCATCGAGCGTATCGAGCGAGACATTGAGGCGACGTACCCCGGCGGCAAACAACCCCTCTGCGTGCTTCTGGAGCTGGCTGCCATTGGTCGTGATGGTCAATTCGTCCAGGCCGTTGCCGATCCGGCCGCCCAGAGTGCGCACCAGGTCCATGATATCGCGCCGCACCAGCGGTTCGCCGCCGGTCAGCCGGATTTTGGTCGTGCCGCGGGCAATGAAGGCGCTAGCAATGGCCTCGACTTCCTCGAAGCTGAGTACATCCTTTTTGGGCAGGAAGGTCATGTCCTCGGCCATGCAATACACACAGCGGAAGTCACAACGGTCCGTCACCGAGATGCGCAGATAGGAAATGCGCCGGCCGAAACTGTCGACAAGGGGGCGCTGAGGTGTGGACGAGCCTGTCATGTCCTCAGCTTATCCCGCTGATCCGCCAACGCAAAGCGCCCAAAAGAAAAGAGCCGCCAAATTGGCGGCTCTTGCTGAAAATCTGTGTCTTGATCAGTGATTGACCACGATCAAAGCACCGACGCGGACTCGCTCATAAAGATCGATCACATCGTCATTGGTCAGGCGAATGCACCCCGAGGACACCGCCTGGCCGATGGACCAGGGCTCGGAAGTGCCATGCACGCGATATAGCGTCGAGCCGATATAGAGCGCCCGTGCGCCGAGCGGATTGTCTGGGCCACCGGGCATATAGGCCGGCAGATCTGGCACGCGCTTGCGCATGGCCGGCGGCGGCGTCCAGCCCGGCCACTCGGCCTTGCGGGTGATGCGGTGGGTGCCGGCCCAGCGGAAACCGTCGCGGCCGACGCCAATGCCGTACTTCATGGCCTTGCCGTCTTCGAGCACCAGATAGAGCCGGCGTTCGCTGGTTTCGATAACAATCGTGCCAGGCTTGTGATTGGTTTCGTAATCCACGACCTGCTTGCGGATGGAGCTGCTGCCGGTCCGGCCGCTGGCTGAACGTTCCTCGAACTTGTTGGTGTCCGGGTTATACCACAGGGCCGCGCTTGACGGCAGTACGGTGCTGACCGCCAGCAAGACTGCCATGCCAAACGCCAATACAAATCTTGTGATGCTCATGCTTCCACTTGGCCTCTCAAATACGCAGCCCTGATTCGGGCCTGCGACTATTTGCGCTACTTACTTGGTCTCGATCGGGGCCGAAAGGGACCTGCCCAGTTTCCGCCACATATGCGTTATCATCGCCACATTGTGTTGCCAGTCGGTTACACCTGCGAGTCACCAATCCGTGAACACCCAACTTTCGGATGCTTGACAGTCATAGTGCCCCGCTGCCAAACCCGCCGAAATTGGCGAAAGGACTGACCAATGAGCGAAGCGCTGAAGCGCGAGGCTGCGGCTCGGGCCGTCGCCGAGATTACCTCCGGCATGAAACTGGGCCTGGGCACCGGTTCGACGGCGCGGCACTTCGTGGAACTGCTCGGCGAGCGCGTGGCGCAGGGCTTGGAGATAGTGGGCGTTCCCACCTCGGAAGCCACCGCCCGGCAGGCCCGGGAATGCGGCATCCCCCTGACCGATCTGGATAGCCTTGATCGCCTGGACCTCACTGTTGATGGGGCAGACGAAATCGATCCGTCTCTCAACCTTATCAAGGGAGGCGGTGGTGCGCTGCTGCGCGAGAAGATCGTGGCGGCGGCGTCTGACGCCATGATCGTGATTGCTGACAGCTCCAAGATCGTCGACGCGCTTGGTCGGTTCCCTCTGCCCATTGAGGTCAACCGCTTCGGCCTGGGCGCGACACGACATGCGATAGCGGCAATAATGAAGCACCATCATGCCCAGGGTGAGCTGAAATTGCGGACCTCCGGCAATGGCGAACCTTTCCTGACCGATGGGGGGCACCTCATCCTGGATGCATTTTTTGGCCGCATTTCGCAGCCAGAAGCCCTCTCAAACGAGCTTCTGGACATTCCGGGCGTGGTCCAGCATGGACTGTTCCTGAAAATGTGCCGCAAGGCTTATGTGGCAACGCCGAATGGCGTAGAAACACTTCTCAAGGGCAACTGACCAGCGTGGGACGAGACAAGATGGCATTGTGGAATATTGGAAACTGGGCACGCAGTGCCAGGATGATGGCGCTGGCTGCACTGGTTGCCGGTACTTTTGGCTCGGCTGTTCCGGCTTTCGCCCAGGAAGTGGCGCCCGAGCAGCTTGCCATGGCGCGTAAATATATTGACCTGACCGACCGCGGCGCCGTGTTCGAAACCACAATTGTGGAAATGGGCATCGATACGATGCGCCAGATCATCACCCAGAATCCGGAAATCCAGGAAGAGACCAGCGACGCCATCGGCGAGGTCATCAAGACCTATAACGGCCGCAAGGGTGAGCTGCTCGACCAGTTTGCCCGCGTTTACGCAATCTACTTCACCCTTGAGGAACTGACAGAAATCGTCGCCTTCTACGAGTCGCCGGTCGGCCAGAAACTGGCCACCGCCAATTCCGAACTGAATGCCGATGTTCGTCGCGTGCTGCAGGTTTATACAAACAATCTGCGCACCGAATTTTTCGCCAAGGTGCGCGCCGAGCTGCGCGATCAGGGCATCGAGCTCTGATCCTCCGGTCTTGCCAGACATCGACCCCGCTTTGTGCGGGGTCTTTTTTTGTGCAAAGCCGGAACTATATTCATCGGCATTAGACGATATAAGACCGGCATGCTGTGATGCGCTGAACCGAGCAGGGGACTGAAATGGATTTCGACTATGATCTGATCGTCATTGGCGCCGGTTCCGGCGGCGTCCGCGCGGCGCGCATGGCTGCGACCTATGGCGCCAGGGTGGCCATTGTCGAAGAGTTCCGTGTTGGCGGAACCTGCGTCATTCGTGGTTGCGTGCCCAAGAAACTCTATGTCTATGCCGCGCGCTTCCGCGACCAGTTCGATATTGCACAAAGCTTTGGCTGGCAGGTCGACGCCAGCTTTGATTGGCCGACCCTGGTTGCCGCCAAGGAAAAGGAAATCACGCGGCTCGAACACGCCTATGTCAGCAATCTGGAAAAGCCCGGTGTCGAAATCATCCGCGACCGTGCCGAAGTGACTGGTCCCAATGGCATTCGTCTGGTGCGCGACGGGCGCGAACTGAGCGCCAAATTTATTCTGGTGGCCACCGGCGCGCGGCCCTTCATTCCCGATATTCCGGGCGCCGAATTCGGCATCACCTCCAACGAGGCCTTTGATCTGCCCAGGCTGCCGCACTCCATCCTCATCGAGGGCGGGGGCTATATCGCTGTCGAGTTCGCCACCATCTTTGCCGGCCTGGGTGTCAACACTACCATTATCCATCGAGGTGACTGCATCCTGCGTGGCTTTGATGAGGATATGCGGCGTGGTCTGGAAGCGGGCCTCACCGAGCGCGGTATCCGCTTGATCTATCAGACCACCATCAAGTCGCTGGCCAGGACCGGTGATGATGTGACGGCCACGTTCAGCGACGGCGTCTCTGCTCCCTACGGGGCCGTCATGTTCGCCACTGGCCGCCGCCCCAATATCGACGGTCTCGGTCTTGAAACCGCTGGGGTGAAGCTCACCGAGCATGGCTCGATCGCTGTTGACGACTATTCGCAGTCTTCCGTGCCCTCCATCTACGCCGTCGGTGACGTCACCGGGCGCGCCCAACTGACTCCGGTGGCGATCCGCGAAGGCTGGTACTTCGCCGAGACCGTGTTCAATGACAATCCGCTCAAGGTCGATCACTCGTTGATCCCGACTGCGGTCTTTGCCGAGCCGGAGATCGGTACCGTCGGTCTGACGGAAGCCGAGGCTGCGACCCATGGTGATATCGATGTCTATGTCTCGCGCTTCCGCCCCATGCAGAACACGCTTTCGGACCGCACCGAGCGGATGGTCATCAAGCTCATCACCGAGAAGGATGAGGGCAAGGTGCTCGGCGTTCATCTTCTGGGTCCAGGAGCCGCAGAAATGATCCAGCTCGTCGGCATCGCCGTCAGCATGGGCGCCAGCAAGGCCGATTTCGACCGCACAATAGCCCTGCATCCCTCTGCCGCCGAAGAGCTGGTGACCTTCAAATCGCCCAGCTATTCCTACCGCGACTGCAAGCGCGTCTGACCCTTTCCGCTTGGCAGGGGCGCTCTGGCTTGCTAGATCGCCCTCACTCATCCTGCCCGGCCCGAAGCGAGACTGATTATGACCACCTGGACCCCCAGTTCCTGGCGCGACAAGCCGATCCGGCAGGTGCCTGCTTATCCCGATCCAGCGGCCCTACAGGACGCTGAACGTCAGCTCGCAACCTTCCCGCCGCTTGTCTTTGCCGGGGAAGCGCGTGAACTCAAGTCTCGGCTCGCGGCGGTCGCGCGTGGCGAGGCCTTCCTGCTCCAAGGTGGTGATTGCGCCGAGAGCTTTGCCGAGCACGGTGCTGATCATATTCGCGATTTCTTCCGCGTTTTCCTGCAGATGGCGGTGGTCCTGACTCATGGGGCATCCAAGCCCGTGGTCAAGGTCGGCCGCGTCGCGGGACAGTTCGCCAAGCCGCGTTCGGCCGATACCGAAACCATCGACGGCCTTGAACTGCCCTCCTATCGCGGCGACATCATCAATGACATTGCTTTCACCGAAACATCGCGCGTCCCCGATCCAAACCGTCTGCTGATGGCCTATCGCCAATCGGCGGCGACTCTGAACCTGCTCCGCGCCTTCTCAATGGGCGGCTATGCCGAACTCACTCGCATCCACGAGTGGACCATGGGCTTTATGAAGGGCTCGAGCTGGGATGCGCGCTTCGAGGAAGTGGCCCGACGCATTGACGATGCCATCACCTTCATGTCTGCCCTGGGCATCAATCCCGACAATACGCCGGCACTCAAGCAGACCAGCTTCTACACCAGCCACGAGGCGCTGCTGCTCGGCTACGAGGAATCGCTGACCCGCCGGGACTCGATAACCAATGACTGGTACGCCACCTCGGGCCATATGCTCTGGATTGGCGATCGCACCCGAGACCCTGACGAAGCCCATGTCGAGTATTTCGCCGGCATCCACAATCCCATCGGCATCAAATGCGGCCCCAGCCTGTCTAGTGACGATTTGCTGCGGCTGCTCGACCGGCTCAATCCGACCGACGAGGCCGGTCGCATTACTTTGATTTCCCGCTTCGGGGCCGACAAGGTGCATGAGCATCTGCCGCGCCTGATTGAAACGGTCCAGAAGGCTGGACGCACCGTCGTCTGGTGCTGCGACCCGATGCACGGCAACACCATCAAGGCGTCGACAGGCTTCAAGACCCGCCCGTTCGACCGCGTGCTCGCAGAAGTGAAGCACTTCTTCGAAGTGCACCGCGAAATGGGCAGCTACGCCGGCGGCGTGCATATCGAAATGACCGGCGACGACGTCACCGAGTGCGTCGGCGGCGTCTCGGCAGTCACCGAAGCAACACTTTCGGATCGCTACAATACCTATTGCGACCCGCGCCTCAACGCCAGCCAGGCGCTGGAACTTGCGTTCCTGGTCGCCGAAGAAGTGCACGCGCAAAAGCCGCCACGCCAGCAGCGTCTGGCCGGCGAGTAGTCTTCCCAGCCTGCATCGCCGCTTCCCGATTGCGCCGCTTGCCCTCGCCAGGGTGAGCGGCTAATCCTTGCGCCGCATCCGGCGCCATGCCGGATGGTCCTGTCCCTTGCACCCAGGCCAGCTTCCAGTGACCGACCAGCTTCGTATCGCGCTCGCCCAGCTCAATCCCAAGGTGGGCGACCTGTCCGGAAACCTTGCGCTCGCACGCAAGGCATTGGACGACGCCAAGGCTGCGAGGGCCGACATCCTGATGTTGTCCGAATTGTTCCTCACCGGCTACTTTCCCGACGACCTGCTGTTCAAGGAGCAGTTCATCAAGGACGCTATCGGTGCCGCGCGCGCGCTGGTAGCCGATACGAAGGGCACCGATGTGGTCCTCATTTTGCCCACCATTTGGCTCGATGTGACGGGCCTGCACAATGCGGTCCTCGTTGCCGAACATGGCGACATCATCGCCATCCGCTACAAGCGCGAACTGCCAAACAGCGACGTCTTTTATGAAAAGCGCTACTTCGAGGCCGGCCCGCTGCCGCTGCCCGTTGCCATCAAGGGCGTCTCGGTGGGTATTCCGATCTGCGAGGATGTCTGGCACACGCCCGTCTGCGAGCATTTGGCTATGCGCGGCGCCGAAATCATGCTCTGCCCCAACGGATCGCCTTACTGGACCAACAAGCAACATATCCGCAAGGACCTGGTGCGCGCCCGCGTTGCCGAAGACGGCGTGCCCATGCTCTATCTCAATCAGGTCGGTGGCCAGGACGAGCTGGTCTTTGACGGCGCCTCCTTTGCCATGGAGCCGGGCGACAAGCTCGTCGTGCAAGGCAGGTCTTTCGAGCCGGATTTCATAGTTTCGGACTGGACGCGGAGCGATAGTGGCTGGACCTGCACCAACGGCCGCATTGAGGACCTGACCTCGGTCGAGGAAGCTCCCTGGCGCGCTTGCGTACTCGGCTTGCGCGACTATGTTCAAAAGAACGGATTCTCCCACGTCGTGCTGGGGCTTTCCGGCGGCATCGATAGCGCTGTCGTTGCCGCCATGGCCGCTGATGCCTTCGGGCCGGAGAAGGTCCACGCCATCATGCTGCCCTATCGCTACACCTCCGAGGCCAGTCTGCGTGATGCCAAGGATTGCGCCGAAAGGCTCGGTGTCCGCTATGACGTGGTTGCCATAGGCGATCCTGTCGACAACGCGCTCAACGAATTGCAGCCCATTTTCGGCAACCGGCCAATCGACATAGCCGAGGAAAACATTCAGTCTCGCATGCGCGGCACAATACTAATGGCAGTCTCGAACAAGCTGGGCTCCATGCTGCTCACCACGGGCAACAAGTCCGAAATGGGCGTTGGCTACGCCACCATCTATGGCGACATGAATGGCGGCTATAATCCGCTCAAGGACATGTTCAAGATGGATGTTTACGCCCTGGCCGCCTGGCGCAACAAGAACATGCCGGGTGATTGCCTGGGTAGGGCAGGGGAGGTCATTCCTCAATCCATCATCGACAAGGCGCCCAGCGCGGAATTGCGCCCGGACCAGACCGATCAGGACAGCTTGCCACCCTATCCGGTGCTCGATGACATTCTGACCTGTCTTGTTGAGGAGGAAATGGCGCTGGGCGATATCGTTGCGCGCGGCCACGATGCGGCTCTCGTCAAACGTATCGAACGCCTGCTCAACATTGCCGAATACAAGCGTCGCCAGTCAGCGCCGGGCCCGAAGATCACGCCCCGCGCCTTCGGGCAAGGTCGCAAATATCCCATCACCAATGGCTACAAGGATGGGACCATCGGATGAGTGTAGTTGTTCGCTGGGCGCCGTCTCCCACTGGCCGCATTCATCTCGGCAATGCCCGCCCGGCCTTGCTCAACTGGTACTTTGCCCGCCGCCATGGCGGTCGCTTCGTGCTGCGCATGGATGACACCGACCACGCGCGCTCCACCCGCGAATTTGCCGATGGCATCGAGGCGGACCTGTCCTGGCTCGGCATCCAGCCAGACCTGTTGGTGCGTCAGTCCGAGCGCACAGCGCTCTATGATGCCGCACGCGATCGTCTGATCGCGGCCGGTCGTCTCTATCCGTGTTACGAAACTGAGGAAGAACTCGACCGCAAGCGCGCCCGCGCGCGCTTGCTCGGCAAGCCGCCGATCTATGATCGTGCTGCACTGAGCCTCACGGATGAAGATCGTGCCCGGCTCGAGGCCGAAGGCCGCACTCCACACTGGCGCTTCAAGCTCGATGGGCGGCCGGTGCAGTTCGATGATCTCATCAAGGGTCCGCAGACGGTCAACACCGCATCCATGTCAGATCCGGTGCTTATCCGTGCGGATGGGTCTTATCTCTACACGCTGCCATCCGTCGTCGATGATATTGATCTGGGCATCACCCATATCATCCGGGGCGAGGACCATGTCTCCAACACGGGTACCCAGATAGAAATCTTCGAGGCCCTGGGTGCCGCGCCGCCAATCTTCGGTCACCACAACCTGTTGACCGACGCACAGGGACAGGGCTTCTCAAAACGCCTCGGTAGCCAGTCGATTGCCGATTTCCGTGCAGAGGGCTACGAACCGCTGGCCATAGCCATTGTTGCCACCCTGACCGGCACCAGCCTGCCGGTCGAGGCTTATGACAGCCTTGATGCGATCGCCGAGAAGCTCGATTTTTCGATGATTTCGCACGGCTCGGCCCGGTTTGATCCAGCCGAACTCGATACGCTCAACGCCCGCCTGCTGCACGCGATGCCCTATGCTGTCGCCGCGCCACGCCTCAGCGCCTTGGGGCTGGAAGGCGAGGCCATGTGGACCCTGCTGCGTGAGAACCTCGTCAAGTTCCCTGACATCGTGGAATGGTCCAAGCTGCTGACCGGGCCAGTCGAGCCAGTTGTTGCCGACGAAGACCGTGACTTCCTGGCATTGGCCAAGGCCCTGCTGCCCCCCGAACCCTGGGACGAGACCACCTGGAGCCATTGGACGAATGCGCTCAAGGCGAGTACCGGACGCAAGGGCAAGGGTCTGTTCCTGCCGCTCCGCATGGCGCTGACGGGCCGTCATGACGGCCCAGAACTCAAGTCCCTGCTTGTCCTGCTCGGGCGTAAGGCGTGTCTGGACCGACTACCCTGACACTCTTCCCGCCAAGCTCGACAATCCGCAGTTCCGGCGCGGCTGGCGCACTTGGCTGACGGGCAATTTCTCCTGGCCCTGCCGGACGCGGTCTGGGCAGGGGTACATCGACAAGGGCCACAGTCGCCACGGCTTCCACCGGGGCAGCCTGCACCGGGGTAACGCCCCTTGGGTCGCGCAACGGCATGGGAATGCGTAGCCCATTGATGTCCAGCATGGCCCGATTGCTGCCATCTGCAGCGGCCACCACGGTCACCGACCCATCGGCGGTGGGTGCGGCGCTGCAACTGGCCGACTTGTCGAACTCATTGCGATAGGCGAAGGCCGTAGGCAGCGAAACATAGGGCACGCCATTGATGCTGCGCATCTGTTCAGGCTCTTCGCCGGGATTGTTGTAGTAGTAGAGCTCCACTACCGTATTCGGGCACATCTGCTGACAACTGATGGCATCATTGCCAATGAACTCGGGCAGGGTCGCGTAGCTGATCGGCCAGAAATAGCCGTCACTCAGGCGCACGCATACCGTGCGCACGGTGTTGTAGCCCTGATAGCCCCAGTAGTCGCCGCCATCAATAAAATCGCCATTGGTGAAATCACCCTCCGACGTCGTGCCGAAAATCCGGTCGAAAATATCCTGACGCTCGCGCGTAAAAGTCGCATTGGATCCCGAATTGCAGCCAAAGCGTGCCATTTCCTGAAGGATGGCCTCGCGCTGCTGGGCCACCGCATTGGCTGTCTCTACCGACTGGCTCACCTGGGCGTAGTCGTCCCTCAGGCTCAGCACATCTCGCGCGATCAACTGGCAACTCCGGCTCAGCGTGCGGCCGGCGCGGGCATCATCATTGCAGCCTTCACGAATGTAGCGGCTCTCCGCCTGTTGCACTTGGCGCTGTAACTGGCGCGCCGCGTTGGAGTTGCTGCCGAGCTGGCGGAAGTCGCCATTGCGGTCGAACTGGGCCAGCGCTGACTGCAATTGCTGGCACTGGGCCGCCTGTGCATGGGCTGCCTCGACATCCAGCGCCAGGACGATTGTCGTCAGGATCAGCAGGACAATTGGGCGAAGCCCGGACAAAGTGAAATTCACGCCATGTTCCCGTTTGCGGAGGCCAAACCAACTTGCGATTGACGGCCCCTGTTGGATCGCGCGGCAAATCAATGACTTGAAGCGCCAAACCGATTCTAACGCCATGGATAATGCTTTAACGTCCGTGGCAACATTATAGCGACATGATTTGCCCCGCGGTAGCGCGTCCGGGCAACACAAGCTTCAAGGAGAGATCGCATGAAACTCGCCACCCTGCGCAATGGCCGCCCTGACGGTCAGCTCGTGGTTGTTTCCAGCGATCTAGAAAGATGCGTTTCGGCGGGCCGCATCGCGCCCAACCTCCAGGCCGCAATGGATGAATGGGGACGCGCCGAGCCTGCCCTGACGGCGCTGGCGGCCCAGCTTGATGCTGGCGAGATTGCCGGCCAGGTCTTTGACCCCAAGGCAGCACATGCGCCTCTGCCCAGGGCCTACCAGTGGATTGATGGTTCGGCCTATATGAGCCATCTGGAGCGCGTCCGGTCGCTCAAGGGCAGCAAGGACGAAGAGCTGCAATCCATCCGTCCGCTGCTCTATCAGGGCGGCTCCGATTCGCTTTCCGCCGCGACGGCGCCCATTATTATCGCCAGTGAGGATCTGGCCCTTGATTTTGAGGGCGAAGTCGGCGTGATCATTGGGGCCGTGCCCATGGGCGCAACGCGCCAGCAGGCTGCGTCCGCCATTCGCCTTGTGACCGTACTCAATGATGTGTCGCTGCGCCGTTTGGTGGCTGATGATCTTCAGAACGGCTTCGGCTTCTTCCACGCCAAGCCGTCCACCGCCTTTGCGCCCATTGCCATGACTCCGTCCAGTCTCGGCGCCGACTGGCGTGACAATCGCCTGCACCTGCCCATTCGTATCGAAGTCAACGGCAAGCTTTACGGGCGCCCCAATGCCGGCATCGGTATGCATTTCGATTTTGCCGATCTGATCGTCGAGGCGGCACGCACCCGCAATTTGGCAGCCGGCACCATTATTGGCGGCGGCACAGTGTCCAATCCGCACGATCAGACCCTGCCGCTCAAATCCGATGGCATCGGCTTTGCCTGCATCGCCGAGGCGCGCACGGCAGAAAAAGCCAAGTACGGCAGGGCCCGCACGCCGTTTTTGAAACCTGGCGACAGGGTACGCATCGGCGCTGTCGATGAAAAAGGGAAGTCGGTCTTCGGCGATATCGATCAGACGGTCGAGTTGCTGGCCGCTGGTTGATAACTTTCACGTGTGCCCGTTGGGACTGTCACAAAGCCATGTAATCGTGCGCTCAACGGGAAGAGGGGCCCGGATCGGTGCACATCTTGTTTGAGGGAACCCATTGATGCTCAACCGCAAGCTTGCCAGCTTTGCATTCGCCGCCTTTGTGGCCGTCGGGGCTGCCACCGTATTTGCCCAGGAGGCGTTCACCCCGCCTGCGACTCCAGAAGAGGCCGTCTCCATGCGCCAGGCGCTGATGCGCGAAGATGGTGGTATTCTGCGCACCGCACGCGACCTGACCGGCGCCGAGGCAGTGGCGGCGATGACAACCCTGCGCGACAATTACAGCCACATTCCCGCGCTGTTCCCTGAAGGTTCCATCGTCGGGGACAGCGAGGCTTTGCCGGCCATTTGGGAGAACTGGGAAGCCTTTACGGCCATTGTCGATACCGGTCTGGCCGCTGCGGAGGCCGGCCTTGCCGCTGCCGAGGCAGGGGATGCGGCCGGCTATGCTAGCGCGTTGCAGACCCTGATGGGCACCTGCGGCCAGTGCCACCAGCAATTCCGCTCCTGAAAGCGGCATAGAGTTTCATTCGCCTCCAAAGCGATCGGGCGGTCTGCGGACCGCCCCTTTTTTGGTTGGGTGCCTTTCCCCAATACTGAGCCTGTTTTGCAGTTCGGAAACGTGGCGCGCAAAATCACTTGATTTCTACGCGTCACCCGGCCAATCTCCGCGCCATGAACACCGCGTGCACCATTATCTGCTGCATTATTACCTGCTAACCCCAGCGTTGGCGGAGCGGTCTTCTTCATCCTGATGGTTTGAAAACGGATAGAGGCTCTCCCGCCAGAGCAACTCCGTATGGCCCACAGGACCTCGCGATGACCACGGCAAAGCCGCAGCTTTCTCTCTACAACACGCTCACCCGGACCAAGGCGCCCTTCGTGCCAATGGACGAGAACAATGTGCGCCTCTATGCCTGCGGTCCCACGGTCTATGACTTCGCCCATATCGGCAATGGTCGCGCTGCAATCGTCTTCGACCTGCTGTTTCGCCTGTTGCGCCACACCTATGGGGCCGAGCACGTCACTTATGTGCGCAACATCACCGACGTCGACGACAAGATCAACGCCCGCGCCCTACGCGACCATCCCGACCTGCCGCTGAACGAGGCCATCCGCAAGGTTACCGAAACCACCGCCGCGCAATACCAGAAGGATGTTGCTGCGCTCGGCTGCCTCGAACCGACCATCCAGCCCCGCGCCACCGAAAACATCGCCGAGATGCAGACGATGATCCAGCGCCTGCTGGACAAGGGTAATGCCTATCAGGCGGGCGGCGAGGTGCTGTTCGCCGTTGATTCCATGCCCGATTACGGTCAGCTTTCCGGTCGCAATCTCGAGGATAATCTGGCCGGCGCCCGCGTCGCGGTGGACACGCACAAACGCAATCCGGCCGATTTTGTACTCTGGAAGCTGTCGTCCGAGGACGAACCCGGCTGGGACAGCCCCTGGGGTCGCGGCCGGCCCGGCTGGCATATCGAATGCTCCGCCATGTCCGAGCGCTATCTGGGCCAGACCTTCGACATTCATGGCGGCGGACTCGATCTCATTTTCCCGCACCACGAAAATGAGATCGCCCAGTCGCGCTGCGCCCACGGCTCACACGCCATGGCCAATGTGTGGATGCACAACGGCTTCCTGCAGGTCGAAGGCCAGAAGATGAGCAAGTCGCTCGGCAATTTCTTCACCATCCACGACCTGCTGGAAACCAATGCTTTCGGTGGCCGCAAATGGCCCGGCGAAGTCCTGCGGCTGGCGATGCTGATGACGCACTACCGCGAGCCGATTGATTTTTCGCAGCGTCGATTGGAGGAGGCACTTCGAATCAATGAGAAGCTGCGTCGTTGGGCGCTCGCGGCTGACGAGCTTGGATTTGAACCTGACTACGACAGACTTAGTACAAACTCCGATTTTGAAGCTGCGTTGATGGACGATTTGAATACTCCTGACGCGATACAGTCGTTGCACCAGCAAATGTCCGACCTGTCGGATCGCGAACTTCAATCTAGGCCAGAGCACAATCGGCGACTTGCGGAGTTCAGGCAGTCGCTGCGGTTGCTGGGAATAAAGGTCGAGGCCGACACTGTAAGCCCGCTCGTCAGAGAACAGCTTGCCGCCCGCCTCGCCGCCCTCAACGCCAAAAACTTCGCCGAAGCCGACCGCATCCGCAACGAGCTTGCCGAACAGGGCATCGCCCTGATGGACTACAAGGACGAAACCGGCCAGCGCCAGACCAAGTGGGAGGTCAAGCGGTGACCTTCCTGCCATGCCCTGTCAGCGGAATCGCGCCAGATCGCCACTCCTCAAACCGGAGTTGGACCCATGCTTGATCACGTTGGAATTCTCGTCGCGGACTGGAACAAGGCCAAGGCCTTTTACGACGCCGCATTCGCCCCGCTGGGCATCACCCTGCTCAACGAAGTGCCGGTGGAATTTACCGGCGGCGTCAAAGTGGGCGGCTATGGCAAGGATGGGCCGGATTTCTGGTTGACGGAGGCGAGCGAGACCGGTCCCGGCCGCCATTATGCCTTCCGCACCGAGACCCGCGCTGACGTGGACGCCTTCTACGCCGCTGCTCTGGCCGCAGGCGGAACCGACAACGGTGCGCCGGGCCTTCGCGAGCACTACCACCCGACCTATTACGGCGCTTTTGTCATCGACCCGGATGGCAACAATATAGAAGCAGTGTGTCATGCCCCAGGCTGAAGCCCATACCGGCGGCTGCCAGTGTGGCGCGGTTCGTTTCCGCGTCACACGTCTCGGCCGGCCCTCCATCTGCCATTGCCGCATGTGCCAGAAGGCCTTTGGTGGCTTCTTCGGACCCCTGGTCACTGCGCATAACGCCGTCTGGACCCGGGGCGAGCCAAGATGGTTTCAGAGCTCCAATGCCGCCCGCCGCGCCTTTTGTGGCGAATGCGGCACCCCGCTTGCCTATGAAACGCGTTTCGGGCTCGAACTGGCCATCGGTGCGTTTGACGACCCAAATGTCGCCGCCCCGGAAATCCAGGTCAATCTGACCGACAGGCAGCCTTTCTTTGCCGGGCTCAGCACGCTGCCTGAACGTCATGATGTCAGCGACGAGTGGCGCGACTTCATGGCCGGCATCCATTCCAACCAGCATCCAGATCACGACACCAATGACTGGCCACCCAGGGAGGAAACCTGATGGACCGCTACAAGAAAGAGGTCAGTGGCGGCTGCCAGTGCGGCGCCGTGCGTTACCATGCGACGGAAATGATGGATAACTCCCACATTTGTCACTGCCGTATGTGCCAGAAGGCGGTGGGCAATATCTTTGCCGCACTGGTCGCCGCCCCGCGCGAAGCGATCACCTGGACTCGAGGTGAACCGGCACGCTTCCGCAGTTCCGACCACGTCGACCGCGGCTTCTGCGTCCGGTGCGGCACGCCGCTGTTCTATGACGACCTGAGCGGCGATCGTGTCAATTTCACCATTGGCTCGCTCGACCACCCGGAAGAGTTTCCGCCCCTCGCCAATACCGGCAATGAAAGCCGCGTCCCCTGGTTCGATACATTGCCATCCATCGAGCATGGCGGCATTACCGAGGACCCCGAGCGCGAAGACTGGTGGAGCGCAATCCGAGCAACCTCCCACCAGCACCCCGACCACGACACTGACGTCTGGCCCGTAAAACAGTAAGCCCAGTTAGGCCCCCAATGTCCCGCACACGCCTCTATCTATTTGACACCACTCTGCGCGACGGTGCGCAGACCGCCGGCATCGAGTTCTCGCTTGAGGACAAAATCGCCATTGCCGGCATGCTCGAAAAGATTGGCGTGGACTATATTGAAGGCGGTTATCCCGGAGCCAATCCCGTCGACACTGCCTTCTTTGAAGAGAAACGTACCAACAAGGCGATCTTCACTGCCTTCGGCATGACCAAGCGGGCAGGGCGCTCTGCAGCCAACGACCCTGGCGTCATGGGGCTGGTCAATTCGGCGGCTGGGGCTGTGTGCTATGTGGCCAAGGCCTGGGACTACCAGGTCGAACTGGCGCTTGGCTGTAGCACCGACGAGCACCTCGAAGGCATCGCCGATTCTGTTCGCACGGCCTCCGACGCCAAGAAGGAAGTGCTGGTCGATCTGGAACATTTCTTTGATGGTTACAAGGCCAACCGCACCTATGCCCTCGCTTGTGTGCAGACGGCGCTTGAGGCCGGCGCGCGCTGGGTGGTGCTCTGTGACACCAACGGCGGCACCATGCCCTCGGAGGTGCGCGAGATCGTTGAGGACGTGATGACCATCGCCCCTGGCGACCGGTTGGGCATCCATCCCCATGACGACACCGGCCAGGCCGTTGCCAACGCCCTGGCGGCCGTGGAGGCCGGCGTCTGCCAGGTTCAGGGTACGCTGAACGGCCTGGGTGAGCGTTGCGGCAACGCCAATCTGGTGACCCTGATCCCGACCCTGGTGCTCAAGCCCTACTACGCGGAACGCTTCGAAACCGGCATTTCGCACGAACATCTCGAAAGGCTGACGCATATTTCGCGCGCTTTCGACGATCGGCTCAACCGCGCCCCGGCGCGGCAGGCGCCCTATGTCGGAGCATCGGCCTTTGCCACCAAGGCGGGCATCCATGCCTCGGCTCTGCTCAAGGATTTTTCCACCTATGAGCATGTGCCGCCCGAAAGCGTCGGCAATGAACGGTCCATCATGGTGTCCCAGCAGGCCGGCAAGTCCAACCTGCTCACCGCCTTGGCGCGCCACGATATCGTGCTGCAAAAGGACGACCCGAAGCTGGAAAGGCTGCTGGCCACCGTCAAGGAGCGCGAATCTCGTGGTTACTCCTACGACGGCGCTGATGCGTCCTTTGCGGTTCTCGCCCGCCGTGTCCTCGGCATCTTGCCCGACTTCTTCGATGTGGAGAACTATCGGGCCATGGTGGAACGCCGCCACAACGCAATGGGCGAGGAAGTCACCGTTACCGAGGCCGTGGTCAAGATCCGGGTTGATGGCGAACTGCTGATGTCGGTGGCCGAGGGCAATGGCCCGGTTAACGCCCTCGACCAGGCCCTGCGCAAGGATCTGGGCAAGTATTCGTCCCGAATCGAAGATCTTGAGCTGGTGGACTTCAAGGTGCGTATCCTGGACGGCGGCACGGGCGCGGTCACCCGTGTACTGGTCGAAAGCCGCGATGGTAGCGGTGAGCGCTGGGTAACTATCGGCGTTTCGCCCAATATCATTGATGCCTCGTTTGAAGCTCTGTATGAATCAATCACATACAAGCTGTTGAAGACTGAGGCGGCACAGGATTCGACGCTGGGGGCAAACACCAGCCAGGCGAGAACGCTCGCCGGCTGATTGAATTTTTACCGGGAGGGCAAACTGGCCGAAACCGCTCCGAAACGACCTCTGGCTCTGACGATCGGGGCAGCGGCAGTCACTCTACTCGTTGTTCTAGGCGTTCTGTCCGGTCCATCGATTGTCACCTGTTTCAACAGCCCCGAGGGGATGGGGCAGTGCCTGCGCGGCAAGATGGTCGAGGTCGGGCTTATCCCGGCCCCGCCCGCGCCCGCTATTGCCGAGACCGAAGCGCCCGCCGAAGAGGTTGTCGCCAGTGTCGAAGAAGCGGTGCCGGCTGAACCCGAACTCGATGTCACACCACCCGCAGAGCTTGAGGCTGAGCCGGCAGCGGAAGCTGACGTCGATCAGGTCGTTGCCGCCACGTTCGGGCTGCTGCGCGCCGAGCCTGATGGTTCGGTAGTCATCGCCGGCAGCGGCACGCCCGGCAGCCGCGTTGAAGTCTTTGCCAATGGCGAATTGCTCGGCACGGTCGAGGTGGAATCGAGCGGTGACTGGGTCTTTGTGCCCGATGCTCCGCTGCCCCCCGGCGGTCTGGAAATCACGCTGGGCGAAGAAGGCAAGCCCGGCACCGCCGAGGACGCTTTCATTGTCGTTATCGACGAAGACAAGACCAGCCAGCCCCTGGTGGTCGCGAGCACGCCAGGGGAGGCCAGCGAAGTGCTCCAGGGCCTGACGGACCCGGTCCAGATCGCCCAGACGCCAGAGCCCACACGGGAGCCGGCAACCGCCGAGGCGCCGGTATCCGCGGCAGCACCTGAGGCTACCGAAGCAGGCGAACCTGCCGACGTCGTTGAACCGACGGTTGAAAGCGAGACTGCGGAGGCCGAGCCGGTCGAGCAAGGGGACGCGCCTGAACCGACGGCGCCTGAAAGTGACCCAGTGGTGCCCGAGCCCCTGCGTGATGCCGATCAGTCGGTCGACGAGCCCGCCATGGACATCGCAGCTCTTCCAGATCCGGTAGAGCCGGAAGCGTCAACCGATGCTGAGCCGCCGCCCGCCACGCCAGAGTCGGCTCCGACCCAAGAGGCGCCTGCTACCCAGGAGGCCGCAGTCGCCGTCGACGCGGCTGAGCCTGCAGCGGACACGGATACGGCTGAGCCGGCCGTCGAGCCGTCGGTTGCGTCTGAAGTTGCTACTGAGGACACGGTGGACGCCGCCGAGGCCCCTGTGGCCGCCACCGACGAGCCAGCAGTTATAGATGAGACGCCCGTCGAGGAACCTGCGCCGGTGCAGAGCGCTACGGTGCCGCCGACCATCGATGCCATCGAGCTCGAGAACGATCGCACCTTCTTTGCGGGTGCCGGGCCCGATGGCGGCATTATTCGCCTCTATGTTGACGACAGCTTCGTCGCGGACACAACTGTCGAAGGCGGTCGCTGGCTGGTCGAGGCCGGTCCGGTCCTTGATTCACCCAGCCAGCGGGTGCGTGTTGATCTTCTGCAGCCGGGCTCCGCGGAAGTGATCGCGCGCGCGGAAGTAGACTTCGTTGTCGATGTTCCGGGCGCAGAAGTGCCGATAGATGTTGCCGAAGCACCGGCGTCTGCGCCGACGGTAAGTGAACCCGCGCCGGCACCGGAAGCCACTGCTCCCGCATCGACGCCTCCGCCGGCAGAGGCTCCTGCCGAACCTCGGACCGCCACGCCCGAGGAGCCCGTTGTCGAGGCTGATGTTGCTGCGGCTGAGGAAGCTACACCCCAACCTGCAGACGCCGTGGATACATCTGCCGCCGAGCCGGAGCAGACACCTGACGTGACTGACCAGCAAGTTGCTGTCAGCGAGCAGGCTGAGCCTGTGTCGACGGAGCCTGTGACGCCTTCGCCGGCGACTGAAGTGCCCGCCGCCGAACAGCCTCAGCAGGCGCCAGCCGAGGCGGTTGAGACGCCTGCGGAAGTTGTCTCGGACGAGCCGGCCGTGCCGACCATGGTCGCCGTGTCCCTTGGAGATCCGGAAGCCCAGCGTTTTGCCTCCGGCAAGGCCATTATTCGCCGCGGTGACAACCTCTGGACCATCGCGCGACGCGTCTATGGCGAGGGGCTCAAATACACCACGATCTACCAGGCCAATACTGGGCAGATCCGAGATCCGGACCGCATCTATCCCGGTCAGGTCTTTGACTTGCCCGAGGATGCATTGGGTCAATAATCCACTGGAAAACGGCGCCGAAAGGCGCCGTTTTCACGGGCCTATTGATTTTCCGCGCCGCAACCCCCATCTTCCATCGCAATTCACCGATCAACCGGACGGCGCTGGCCCTATCGCGCGGTCCTGATATGTCGAGCACAGCGCCATGCATGATGATGACATTGCCAATACCATGCGCGCACTTGGACATCCCGTACGGCTGGAAATTCTGCGCATCCTGGCGACCCAGCAGCAGGGACAATGCTGCTGCGCCGATGTGACGGACAGCCTGACCCTGGCCCAGTCGACCGTATCCCAGCATATCAAGGTCCTGCTTGATGCAGGCCTGATCGAGCGCAAGCCGCATGGCACGCGCAATCGCTACTATCTCCGCCATGACAGACTGGCTGAACTCAGTTCGTCCTTTGGCGGTCTCCTCAAGGGGCTGGCGCCCGTCGCCGCCAACAAGGAAACGGAACAGGCCTGATGGCTTCTGACAGCACTGAGAAGAAACCGTCCGTCAGCGCGGACGAAGGATCGGTATTTTCTACCGTTCGCAACCTCTGGTCCTATATGTGGCCGGACAATCGCCCCGATCTGAGACTGCGCGTGATCATGGCGCTGGCTGCCCTTTTGGCCAGCAAGGTCGCCACCACGCTCATACCCTTCGCCTATAAGGGCATCATCGACAGTCTGGATGGCCCCGAGCCGGATCAGACCCTTATCCTGGGATTGGCTATCCCGCTGGTCTTGGTCATCGCCTATGTCCTGGGCAACATCATCGATGCCGGCTTCCAGCAGTTGCGGGATGTCTGGTTCGCCAGTGTCGGCCAGCATGCCGTGCGAAAGCTGGCCCTACAGACCTTCCACCACATGCATCGCCTGTCCCTGCGCTTTCACCTGCAACGGCGCACGGGCGGCCTGTCCCGCGTCATCGAGCGCGGCACCAAGGGCATCGAGACGGTCGTCCGTTTCGCCATGCTCAACATCGCCCCGACCATGGTCGAGTTCGTGGTGGTTGCCATCATCTTCGTCTGGCTGTTCGGTATCAGTTATCTCGGCGTGCTGGTGGTGATGATTTGGGGCTATCTCTATTTCACTATCAAGGCCTCGAACTGGCGCATTTCCATCCGCCGGGACATGAACGAGAGCGATACCGATGCAAACGGCAAGGCGATCGACAGCCTGCTCAACTTTGAGACCGTAAAGTACTTTGCCAATGAGGAGATGGAAGCCAGGCGCTTCGACGGCGCGATGGAAGGCTATGAACGCTCGGCCATCCGCATCTGGACCTCGCTCGGCTTCCTCAATTTCGGCCAGGCGGTCATCTTTTATGGCGGCTTCCTCGTCATCTCCATCATGTCCATTCTGGGTGTCATGGATGGCACGCTGACCCTTGGCGACTTTGTCCTGCTCAACACCTTCCTGATGCAGATCTACCGGCCGCTCAACTTCATCGGCTTCGTCTATCGCGAGCTCCGCCAGGGCCTCACCGATATTGAAGAGATGTTCAAGCTGCTCGACCAGGATCCCGAAATCCAGGACAAGCTTGGCGCGAAAGCTCTCGCCGTGACCGGCCCCGTCATCCGCTTTGAGGATGTGAGCTTCCACTACGATCCTGATCGCCCGATCCTGAAAGGCGTGAGCTTCGAGGTTCCAGCCGGCAAGACCGTGGCCATTGTCGGCCCGACCGGCGCCGGCAAATCAACCATCTCGCGCCTGCTGTTCCGCTTCTACGATGTCACCGGTGGCCGCGTGACCATTGACGGGCAGGATCTGCGCGAGGTCACCCAGGAAAGCCTGCGTTCGGCCATCGGCATGGTTCCGCAAGATACCGTGCTGTTCAACGACACCATCGGCTACAATATCGAATATGGCCGGCCGGGGGCTTCTGCAGAAGAGGTCAAGGAGGCTGCGCGCATGGCGCAGGTTGCCGGCTTCATCGAGACGCTGCCCAAGGGCTACGATACCCCGGTAGGGGAGCGCGGTCTGAAACTCTCGGGCGGTGAAAAGCAACGCGTTGCCATCGCCCGCACCATCCTCAAATCGCCCTCGATCCTCATTCTCGACGAGGCCACCTCGGCCCTGGATACCAAAACTGAACGGGACATTCAGGCCGCTTTGGACGAGGTGTCGCGCAATCGCACCACTGTCGTCATCGCCCACCGCCTTTCCACGGTCGTCAATGCCGACGAAATCCTGGTGCTGCGCGACGGACAGATCGCCGAGCGCGGCGATCATGCCAATTTGCTGCAACAGGATGGGCTTTACGCCCAGATGTGGAATCGCCAGCGCGAAGCAAACGAGGCCGCAGAATTGCTGGCACGCACTCAGGATGACCCCGACGGCTTCGTCAAACGCGGTACACCGGCGGCCGAGTAGTCATCAAGCCGGTCTGGCTGTCATAGCAGGCGTGGCGCGACTGTCAGAACGGCAGTCATCGCCATGCCAATGGGCCAGTACAAGGAGCGCATCTGACCCGCATGGAATTGCGTCAGCGCGCGCATTCGGGCGCCCTTCGAAGCGTTCTATTCGGGAGGAACAGCATGACGGTATCGCTCCGCAGGGCGAGGGAGGCGGACAAGCCCGCTATCGCAAACCTCATACAGCTCTACCTGCACGACATGACCGAGTTCATGCCGTTTCCTGTCGGGCAAGACGGTCGGTTTGCATACGACTTTCTCGACCGCTTCTGGCGCCATCCCTATTTCATTATGTCACGCGAAGAGATCGCGGGCTTTGCTTTAGTCATCGACGAATGCCCGCTGACTGGCCGAAAGCCATGCTGGTTCATGGCGGAATTCTTCGTACTCCGCGCCTATCGGGGCAGGGGGGTCGGCCGGACGGCGCTCGACCTGGCCCTTAAGGCACATCCCGGCGCTTGGCATATTGCTGTGCCCCACGCCAATGTCGCGGCCCAGACGTTCTGGCCTCGGGCACTTGGCGGCAGGTTGGTCATGCCCCGTGACATCGTGTTCGATGGCGACGCCTGGACGCTGACAGCGTTTCAGTCCCAATAGAAATGCAGAAAGGCCCGCATCACTGCGGGCCTCTCCCATAGACTGGAAAGATGCTTCTACTCCGCAGCATCCCTTCGGCTGACCACTGTCACGCCATTGGCTTCCTTCTCGGTCAACCCGGCCTGCTTGGAGACGATATAGCGCTTGCTGCTATCCGCTTCCTCCGGGATTTCGACGGCCATGCCGTCAAAGCCTGCCGGCGCCGCTGCTTCCTTCTGGCGGAAGGGGCTGGCGATCCAGGCGCCCATTGCAGCAAAGACCGACCCGAGCCAACGGACCTGGCTCCACATTACCGTGGGTGCGGTAATCATCACAGGCACCATCACCAGGGTCAGGGCCGTCGACAGGAACAGGCCTGACACCAGCGCCGCCGAGAGGTGAACGAACCACGAGCCTGCAATACCACCCACCACGATTTCGCGGCGGATGAAGTCGAACTCGACATTGGCCCACATCGGGATCACGCCCAGCGCCGTCAGGAATGCGGTCAGCAGCACAGGTCGGACACGCTGGCTGACCGTCAGCAGCATTGCCTTGACCGCTTCCACATTCTGGTGCCGGTGGTAGTCGTTATAGGTATCGATCAGCACAATGCCGTTCTTCACCACGATGCCGGCCAGAGCCACGATGCCCAGCCCGGTCATGATCGCCGAGAAGGTCATGCCTGTGATGAGCATCCCCAACAGGACACCGGCGACTGACATCACCACCGTCATCAGTGTCACGAGCACCTGATAGAAGCTGTTATACTCCAGCAGCAGGACGAACGAGATAAGAACAAGGGCCATGATCATCGCCTGCCCGATAAAGGCATTGGCGTCACCCATCTGCTCTTCGGCGCCGCCGAACTCCACGTTCACCCGGTCCGGGAAGTCCTGCTGAGCAATCCAGGTCTGCAACTCCTCCACCTTATCGGCGGGATAGACCCCTTCTGGCAGGTTGGTCAGCCCCGCGGCCACGGTCATCGTGTAAACCTGGTTGCGCCGCTCGATATTGGCCACCTTGGGAACAGCGGTGCGTTCGATGAAGTTCGAAACCGGCACCAGACCCTGGCTGGTTGCAATGCGCATGGAGTCGAGCGCGTCGAAGGTCCGCTCGTCTTCCGGCAGGCGCACCCGAATGTCGAGCTCGTCACCGGTCTCGGCATCCCGATAGGTACCCAGCTTCACGCCAGAGGTCACGAGCTGCACATAGGGGGCCAGTTCGCGCACGCCGATGCCATATTTGCCGGCCTCGGCACGATCCACCTTGATCTCCCAGTCAATGCCGGGAGAGGGACGCCCGTCTTCGGCGTCGACAACCTCCGGCCACGTGGCGAGGTGATCGCGGATCGCGGTCACGACCGGCACAAGGTCATCGTAACTGGTGCTCTCGACACGCAGGTTGATGTCCTTGCCGGCCGGAGGCCCGCTTTCGGCCGCCAGCAACTGAATGTCCAGACCCGCAAAGCCGGATACACGCTCGCGGATATCGGCAAAAATCTGCTCAGCAGGGACACGATGGTTCCAATTGGTTAGCTGAAGCTGGAAATTGCCAATCGTGTCGGGCGGCATGGTGCCGAAGGCGCCGGTCGTGCCGAACTGCATGATGACGTCCTGGATACCCTGAACCTGCAACAGCTCGCTCTCGACCTCCACCAGCATGTCCCGGATCTCTTCGGGAGAATAATTGCCCCTGCCAACCACGGCGACCGTGGCGAATTCGGGCTCCGAGGCCGGGAAGGCTTCCGAGCCGGTCGGATTGGTTGCGTAGGCCACAAAGATGGTGGCGATGACACCGAAACCGACCGCCAGCGTTGGCAGCGGCCAGTGCAGCAGCTTCTCCATCACGCGCACATAGAAACCGGTCAGGCCGCCCACCTTCTTGGAGTCGAACTTGTCCGGATACATGACGATGTCGGCCTTGGCCTTTTCCTTCTCGTCGACATGGGTCGAGGCAATGATCGAGCCGATCACCGGCATGAAGATCAGCGCCGAAATGAAGGATGCGATCATGACAATGATCACGATCGTCGGCAGGTAGCTCATGAATTTGCCGATAATGCCTGGCCAGAAGAGCAGCGGCACAAAGGCGCCCAGCGTCGTTGCGGTCGCTCCCACCACGGGCACGAACATCTTGCGCATGGCCATGATGAACGCTTCGCGCTTGGGCACGCCTTCCTGCAGCTTGCGTTCGGCATATTCGACCACCACCACCGGATCGTCGACGAGCACGCCCACGGCGATCACGAGGCCAAACATCACCATCATGTTGATGGTCATGCCCAGACCCTGGGCGACAAGGAAAGCCATCATGAATGACAGCGGGATCGACATGCCGATCATTATGGCAGGGCGCACACCCAGCGTTGCCACACAGGTGATCAGCACCAGGGCCACTGCCGTCAGCACCGCCGCTTCAAGCGAGCGGAACAGGGCCGTTGTGGTTTCCGCCTGGTCCAGGAAGAACGAATAGCTCACGCCTGTCGGCCAGTCCTTGGCAACCTCAGCGGTCACTGCGCGCACCTTGTCGGAAACGTCAATGATATTGGTGCCCGGCTTCTTGGACACACCCATGATCAGGGCAGGGGAGCCGTTCACATGAGTATATTCAGTCGCATCGGCCAGGGTGCGGGTGATCGTGGCTACGTCGCCGAACGTCACGATGGTGTTGCCATCGGTCTTGAGGGGCAGGTTGAACACGTCTTCAGCCGTGGTGATCAAACCCGGCACTTCAACGTTAAACGAGCCCTGTCCGGTGTTCAGCGTGCCGCCGGCCACCACCATGTTGTTGCGCGACAGCGCGTCGAAAAGCTGATTGGCCGTCAGGCCATAGGCCTCGAGCCGCAGCAGGTCGACCCGCACTTCGAGCTGCTCCTTGCGAGCGCCGGAAAGCACGGCCTCCCGAATCTCGGGAATGGCTTCGATGGCGTCCTGCAGCAGTTCGGCGCGCCGGACGAGTTCCTTTTCGGGGGCTGAACCATAGACGGCAACCGACATGACCGGGCCGATGAAGTCGATTTCCGAAACGGTAGGATCGTTGGCGTCATCTGGCAGAGCGGCGCGCAAGGCGTCCATGCGGGCACGGGTGTCCTGCAGGGCCTTGTCCTTGTCGGTATTGATGTCAAACTCGAGCAGCACTGAAGCGTGGCCCGTTGTCGACGTGGTTGTGATGTTCTGCAAGCCGGGCAGGCCTGTCAGTTCATCTTCCGCCGGCTTGGCGAGCAGGTTCTCCGCATCGCGGGGCGAAACGCCTGACTGGCTGATTGAGACGTAGAGATAGGGAACGTCGATGGCCGGGAAGCTCTCCTTTGGCAAAGAGAGATAGGCAAGTGTTCCGCCGCCTAGAACGACGACCATGATCGTCAGGACAACCCGCGGCATCCTGAGGATTCTTTCGATGAAATCGAGCATGGCTTGCGTCCTTAGCTGGCAACGGTTTCGGAGGGCTGATCGACCGGGCTGGCCTCAACGGCCTGCCCGGAACTCACATTTTCCTGCCCGACGGTAATGACGTCGGAAACCAGGGGTAGGCCGGTGACCCACACGCCTTCGCGCGTGTCGCTCACGATGGTGATCGGGTAGAAGGCCACGACGCCGTCTTCCACGGTACGCACACCCAACACGCCTTCATCATCCAGCGTCAGGACAGATTGTGGCAGCAGATGTCCCGGCGCCGTGCCGATATTCACGATCGCCTCGGCAGTGACCCCGTCACGAATGGCGAAGTCTTCATTGGGGATCTCGATTTCAGCCGGGAAGGCCCTTGTCGCGTTGTCCGCCACTGCAGACACATAGGTCACCTTGCCCGAAACGCTCTGGCCGGTCACGGTCGTAATCTTGGCTTCAAGCCCGGTCTTGGCCAGTTCGATATGCGCTTCCGGCACCATGCCGGTAAAAACGATGGGGTTGAGCTGCACGATTGTGGCGCATGGTGATCCGGCATTGAGCATGGAACCCTCAACCGCAACCGGGTCCTGCACCAGCCCGGCGACCTTGGCGACGATTTCGGTGCGTTCAAGCTCTGCCTCGGCATTGTCGAGACCGGCCTCGGCCTGGCTGACACCAGCCTTGGCCTGGGCCAGTGCAACTTCGACGGCGTTGGCCGTGTTCGCTGCGGCCAGTCCGCGATCACGCAGATCGGCATTGGTATCGAAATTCAACTGCGCCTGGGCAAGAGCCGCCTCTGCCTGGGCAAGAGCGGCTTCCGCCTGAGCCACAGCCGCGACGCGTGTTCCCTGGTCGAGCGTGCACAACGGGTCGCCGACGTCAACGCGCTGGCCTTTGGTGACATGCACGACATCCACGGCACCTGAGGTTTCAGCCACGGCTGTAACAGTTGCCTTGGCCTGGGTGCGGCCGCGCAGGGGAACTTCGATGGGCATGGGCGCCGCTGTAAATCGCTGGGTGCGCACGCTTTGCAGCGGCGCGCCGGAACCTGTCGTTGCTTCATTGCGTTGAGCAATCGTCAGCGCGGGATCGACTTCGGGACCAGAGTGCTCTGCCAGTACGCCAGCATCGGCGAGTGCTGTCGCAATCGGGCCGTGCTCTTCGCCTTCGATGACGGCGATGATCGGCGTTTCGCCATTGCCAGGTCCTTGACCGCCCTGAACCAGGGTTCCGGTTGCCAGCCAGCCGCCGGCGAGAAGCAGGATGGCGAACGCCAGGCCATAGGAGAACAGTGCACGCATAAAGTTTATCTCGCCCCTTACTCAGCCGCGTCTTTGCGTGGCTCGGCTCGCGCCATTGTGATCAGTTCGTGCATATGGGTGCGGAAATGTTGTTCCGCAACCTCCAATACTGCACGTCCGTAGTTGATGACCCACATATCTGCTGCATTGCAGCTATGCTCTGCAGGTGCATGGTCCAGTTGTTCGCGGCTTGTGACCGTCCGCTCCAGAAATTCAGCGCAACGCTGTTCAACCAGCTCGCGCGGTAGAATGTGTGCAAAGCGCGCAAACAGCAGGAATGGGCTGCGAAACATGTCTTCGCCCAGCGGTTCGCTAAGTTCCGCGGCAAATGCGGCCTTTCCGGCCTCGGTTATGGAATAGACTTTGCGCGCGGGCTTGCCGGTCTGCTGCTCGGTGCGGCTGGCGACCAGACCCTCTTCTTCCAGGCGCGCGAGCGCCGGGTAGATCGAGCCATAGCTGGCTTCGACGAAGTAGGCGAAATTGCCTTCCGTACACATCCGGCGAATGTCGTATCCGCTGGCCTCTTCATCATAGAGAATGGAGAGGCAGAGAGTCCTGACGTTCATGCGCGCGTTCCTCTGGCCATATTCTGGTCCGATATATGATCGGCGTATATATGGCTCTCACACCTGCTGCAAGCTTAACGGCAGGGAACGTCGTGCAGATCAGTTAACCGCTCATTGCATGTCTGAGCTCTGCTCAAGGCCAGCCAATGGGTTCCGGGACTTGGCAGTGCAGCCCGGCCGCATTCACAATTCTAAGAGGCGCCGCATCTCTCTGGCCCCGGTCTGCGCAAGCTCCAGGCTGGCTGCCGCGACAAAATAGGGATTGAGGAATTTCAGCTCCCCCTTGCCGTAGCGCATCGGGGCGCCATCCAGGGTGAGAACAGCGCCGCCCGCAGCTTCAAGCACGGCCTGCCCGGCTGCGGTATCCCATTCGCAAGTCGGGGTAAATCGCGGGTAAAGCTGCGCATCCCCGCGTGCCAGCAGGCAGAACTTGAGCGATGATCCCACGGAAACATCGCTTTCCACTTCCAGTGTGTGGCAAAGCTCTGCAAGGGCCGCATGACCATGGCTGCGGCTGGCAACAATCTTGGGGCGCTGCAACAGCCCTACCTTGATGGCCTCACGTCCGGCCACAACGCCGCTTGCGATCTTGCCGGCCCAGGCACCATCCGCGTCACCCACAAAGATTTCGCCGCTGGCCGGCGCCAGAACCACGCCCATCACCGGCCGGCCATGCTCGACCAGCGCAATATTGACGGTAAACTCGCCATTGCGCTTGATGAACTCCTTGGTGCCATCCAACGGGTCGACGACGAAATAGCGTTCGCCCAGTTGAGGGATGATCCCTGCCGCAACGCTCTCTTCGCCCAACACCGGCAGGCCCGTAACCTTCAAATGCTCGATGATGATCGCCTCGGCGGCCGCATCGGCCTCGGTGACTGGCGAGCCGTCATCCTTGGTCACCACATGGATCGGACGGTCATAGACCGTGCAGATCACCCCAGCCGCGGCAATCGCGGCATTGACGGCAATATCGGTCAATGACAGGGCAGGAACATCGGACATCATGCGTCGCGCCCCGCTTGAATAACAACGTCCAGTCCCAGATCGAGAGGTGTGGCGCCCATGGTGATCTGGCTCGTGGAGATGAAGTCCACACCGGTCTCGGCGATAGACCGCACCCGCTCCAGCTTCACCCCGCCCGACGCCTCCAGTTTTGCCCGGCCGCCATTGATCGCCACAGCCTCGCGCAGGGTGTCATTGTCCATATTGTCGAGCATGATGATCCGGGCCCCGGCCGCCAGCGCTTCTTCAAGTTCTGCCAGCGTCGTCACTTCAATCTCGATGGCCACCAGGTGCCCCGCAAAGGCTTCGGCCGCCTTGTAGGCCGCAGCCACGCTACCCGCGACGGCAATGTGATTATCCTTGATCAGGATAGCGTCGTTGAGTGCAAAGCGGTGATTGGCGCCGCCGCCGCAGCGCACGGCATATTTTTCGAAGGCCCGCAGGCCAGGGGTTGTCTTGCGGGTGTCGCAGATCATTGCGCCCGTTCCCGCAACGGCGTCGGCATAACGCCGGGTCTGGGTTGCGATCCCGCTCAAATGATTGAGGAAGTTCAGCGCAACACGCTCGCCTGACATGACCAGCCGCGCCGGGCCGGAAATCTCCGCCACGATCCCTCCAACCTCGACCCGTTCGCCATCTGCTAATCTTGGGTCGAAGTTGACGCCGTCGCCCACGAGCCGGAAGGCGGCAGAAGCAAATTCGAGGCCGGCGATCACACCCGCCTCACGCGCGGAAAGCGTGGCCGAGGCCCAGGCCTCCGGCGCCAGCGTTGCCTGGCTCGTCAGATCGCCTGCCAGTCCCAGATCTTCTTCCAGCGCCGCAATAACGGCGCGTTCGATTGACAGGCGAGGCAGTTGAGGAGGCAGGGCGGTCATGACGCGTCACCGATAACAAGGGCTGGCCCGTGATGTACGACGCAGGCTCGGAGCTGACAACAGCGCCACGGGGTACGCTTTTGTGTCTCTGCCGCCTAACGCAGCAAACTCTGCCCTCCATCGATCCACACCGGGCTGCCCGTGACATGCCGCGCGGCATCGGAAACCAGAAAGGCGATGACATCGGCAACATCGCCGGGTTTGCCTTTTGCCCCTCCTGTCAGCGGTATATCGCCCTCGGGAAAATGTACGGGAATGCCGGCTTCTTCGCTTTCGCGATGCTCGGTATTGTCCTCAATGTCACTTTCGATGGCACCGGGACAGACAGCATTGATACGGATTTTCTTCTGGCCCAGCTCCAGCGCCAACTGCTTGACCATGGCCAATTGGCCCGCCTTGGTTGCGCTGTAGGCTGTTGCGCCCGGCGAGGTGAAGGTGCGCGTGCCGTTGATCGAGGAGACCACCACGATGGCCCCTCCGCCAGCCGCCTCCAGCGCGGGCACGGTATGATGGATGGTCAGGAAGGTGCCGCGTAAATTGACGGCGATGGTCTTGTCCCATTCCTCGGGCGCTAGGTCTTCAACGGGCGCCCAGACGCCATTGATGCCGGCATTTGCCACGACGATGTCAAGCCGCCCGAAATGCCCCAGGATCTCGGCAATCAGAGCCTCCATCCCGGCGTCATCGGTAATATCGCAGGTCGCGGCCCTGGCTTTTCCGCCGGCGCGCTCGATCTCGGCGGCAGTGGCCTCAACCTCATCGCGGGTGCGGCTGACGGCAATCACGACTGCCCCGTCTCGCCCCAGCCTGATTGCCGTCGCCTTGCCGATGCCGGAGCCCGCGCCTGTGACCAGTGCAACCTTGCCGTCCAGAATTGCCATTGCCCATTCTCCATGTTGCTCTGGGGGCAACGCGGCAGACAGGCATTGGTTGAGTTCGAATGTGACGAACGCAGCTAGAGCCGCTTGGGGTGATCGGCCTCGATGATCCCATGCGTGAGGCTGCCGGTCACCGGGTAGAGAGGGATCAGGCAGGCCTGCAAGGCGTGGTATAGGTCCGGCTTGCCAACAAATAGACGCGAGGTCGGCACCAGTTGCTCAGTCAACTCGCTGTGCCAGCCGCCGCGCTCGTGGTCGATCACATGGTTCTCGGCAAAGTCCCACAGTTTTCGATACCAGACCTGGTAATAATCGTCCTTGTCATAGGCACCGATATAGGCTGCCGCACCAATCGCCTCGGCCACCGGCCACCACAGCTTTTCGCGCATGATCGGCTGATTGTTCCAGTCCAGCGTATAGAAGAATCCGCCATGCACCTTGTCCCAGCCTAGCTCGATGGCCTGCCGGAACAGGCCGCGGGCTGACTCGGTCATCCAGCTATGTTCCTTGCGGCACAGAACGAAGAGCTGGAACAAGAGGCGCGACCACTCCAGCGCATGCCCCGGCGTCGTGCCGGCCGGCCGGAACATTTCCGAGCCGAGATAGTCCTTGTTCAGGCTCCAGTCCTCGTGGAAATGCTCCGCCACCCGATAGTCGAGCTTGGCCGCATTGCGGTTGATGATCAGGTCGGCGATTTTGGTTGCCTTCTTGAGATACTCAGCCTCCCCGGTGGCTTCATAGGCGGCCATCAGGGCTTCGGTCAGGTGCATGTTGGAATTCTGGCCGCGATAGGTGCTGATCTGCCGCCAGTCATTGCCGAATTCTTCACGAACCGCCCCGACTCTCTTGTCCCAGAAGCGCTTCTCGATCACTTCGGTAGCGTCGGCGATCACCTGATCGGCCAGGGGATGTCCCACCAGCTTGGCGCTCGCGCCGGCCAGCAGCACGAAGGCATGGCCGTAGGCCTGCTTGCTGTCATCCACATAGCCATCGTCATCCAGCGACCAGACATAGCCACCGTGGTGTTGGTCGCGATGCTTTTCCCAAAGGTAGCGCATGCCATGATCGACAATCTCGTCCGAGCCGGGCCTACCGATCAGGCTGCCGATCGTGGCGCAGTGGATCATGCGTGTCGTGACATGTACCTGCCGAACGCTATTTTCGGGCGAAAGCGGTTGACCGTCATCGGACAGCTCGAAGAAGCCGCCCTTGGGGTTGAGTGATGAGGCTTCAAAAAAATCGAACAGCCGGCTTGCCTGTGTCATCAGATATTGCCGGTGAAACGGGCGGCTTTGCCAGGCTCCCCAATTGGTTTCGGGCAGGCGATTGGGGTCGTGGGTCATGCTGGCTCCTCCCGGCTTGGTCACGCGCCGGCCATCTTGGGCAGGGGTTCTATCGAAACAATGAGAACGTTGCAATTCCTGGGAGGCGCTTTGCTTGGTTCAAGTTTCTCCCTCTGCATGCAAAGGAGCAGCGTCTCCTCATCTACCCCCGTCCATACCAGACTTCCACCCGCTTCACCTCGTTGGCAGATCCCAGAATGACCGGCACGCGCTGGTGAATATCGGTGGGTTCTACCTCAAGAATATCCTGCGTTCCGGTTGTTGAGCGGCCGCCGGCGCCTTCTACCAGCCAGGCCATAGGATTGGCCTCATAAAGCAGCCGCAGCCGTCCGCCCTTGCTGGCAGTCTCGCTGTCGAGCGGATAGAGGAAAACGCCACCCCGCATCAGGATGCGGTGAACATCGGCGACCATCGAGCCAACCCAGCGCATATTGTAGCGCTTGCCGGCGGGGCCGGCTTCACCTGCAATGTTCTCGCGCACGTAACCGGTCGTTGCCGCATCCCAGAAGCGTTCGCGCGCCGTATTGATGGCAAACTCACCCGAGGCGGCCGGCACCTTGGCATCGGCAACTGTCTGAACCCATTCGCCCTCGTTGCTGAGCGTAAAGATGCTGGTGGGCCCCTCGATCCGCACCACCAGGCTCGTCGCCGGCCCATAGGCAACATAGCCAGCGGCCAATTGTGCCCGCCCCTTTTGCAGCGGTCCGCCCGCGTTGGCCAGAACCGAAAAAATTGTTCCGACAGTGACGTTTACGTCGAGGTTTGAAGATCCATCCAGGGGGTCGGTGGCTACAATCAACCGGCCCTGACTCGATAGGTCAACGGCTTCATCCAGCTCTTCCGACACCAGAATCGAAATGGCCGCATTTGCCTTCAAGTGATTCAAAACAATGTCGTTTGAGATGACATCGAGTGCCTTCTGCGCCTCGCCCTGCACATTGTCCGATCCGGCCAGCCCGGTCTGCCCGGCAATGGGAGCCTCGCGCAGCACGGCGGCAATTTCCGCCCCCGCCGCGGCCATCGACAAGATTGCCTCGCCGAGGTCGGTATCGTCCGTCTGCGCGCTTAGCCATTGGGCGAGGTCGGTCATCTTCGGGTCTCCGTTTGCTGATGCCAACATCGGCAATTGGTGCAACCATACAAGGCAGACTTTCGGGTGAGGAGGAAAGGCGCGCCGCTACGCTTCCCTTGCCAGGTCCGTCAGCAGGCCAGCCGCAACGCTCAGACGCGACACGGTAATGCCGCCCTCGGTCAGTTCCTTGACTGCTGCCACGGACCGCGCCAGTGCGACAGACCGCTGCGCCACGAAGTCATCGACACTCCCTGCGACCAGAACATCGGCGGCCAGATCGCGCAGCGCGCGCATCAGATTGGCCAATGCCCGGTCCAACGCCATACGGTCGAACCGGTCCCCCAGAACAATGGCGCGGCCATCCTCGATAATGCGGAATAGGTCGAACAAGCCAGCTACGCCAAAATAGGCCTTGGCTGCCTTGAGCACATCCACATTGCCGCGCTCGGCGACCAGCACGATATCACTGGCATGGCTGAGGAAGGGAAGGGCGCCGATGCGTTGCGCGAGGGCCTCAGGAACCCCGTGCGTCATCAGACCGCTGATCCGCACATCAAGCGCCTGGCGCTGATCCTCCGGCAACAAGCCTTCGGCAGCGGCCAGTTGCGCTACCCCTTCGCGATGCCGCTCCACCAGATCGGCCAGTCCCCTGGTGACCGAGGCATTGCGCAGGAACCACAAGACCTCCTGGCGCAGCAGCGACTCGACTTGTGCATAGAGCGCTAATTGCACCGAGCCGGGCAGGGCGCCATCTAGCGCATCGATCTGTGCATTGAGACTGCGCAGCCCGTACGCGTCGCGCACCGCGGCATAGGCCAGGGCCACTTCGCCGGCGCTGGCGCTGGTCGCCGCGGTCAACTCAGAGACGAATGCGGGCCCGCCGCGATTGATCATGGCATTGGCCAGCACCGTGGCGATCACCTCGCGCTTCAGCCGATGCGCCTGGACCTGTTCGGGATAGCCCTTGTGCAGGGTTTCCGGGAAGTAGCGGAGCAGTTCCCCGGCCAGATAAGGCTCATCGATTGCGGTGCCCGCCAGCAGGTCATCGAACAGGGTCAACTTGGCATAGGCCAGGATCACTGCAAGCTCGGGCCGAACCAAGCCCCGACCTTCGGCGGCCCTGGCATCCAGCGTGGCATCATTGGGCAGGAACTCGACCGTGCGGTTGAGCAGGCCACGCTGCTCGAGCCCCTCAATCAGCACGCGATGGTCGGGCAATTCTGCCAGTCCCGCACGCTCGGCCAGCGATATGGCCAGTGTTTGCAGGTAATTATTACGTAGGCAAAGCGCTGCCACCTCCTCGGTCATCGACGCCAGAAAGGCATTGCGCTCGATCATCGGCAGCGTGCCCGAAGCCACCACCGACGCCAGGGCGATCTTGATATTGACCTCAAGGTCCGAGGAATTCACCCCAGCCGAGTTGTCGATGGCGTCCGTGTTGATGCGTCCGGCACCCAGGGCATAGGCAATACGCCCGCGCTGGGTTGCGCCCAGATTGGCGCCTTCGCCAACCACCTTTGCCCGCACCTGGTCTGCCGTGACGCGGATTGCATCATTGGCGCGGTCGCCAACCTTGGCGTCATCCTCGTCACTCGCCTTGATATAGGTGCCAATGCCACCGAACCAGAGCAGGTCCACCTGGGCCATCAGGATGGCCCGGATGATCTCGGAGGGCGGCGCCGCTTCCTTTTCCAACCCGAGAACGGCCTGCATTTGCGGGCTGAGCGGGATGGATTTCAGCGACCGCGAAAACACCCCGCCGCCTTGAGAAATCAACCCCTTCTCATAATCTTGCCAGCTCGATCGCGGCAGCTTGAACAATCGCTCGCGCTCGGCAAAGCTGGCCGCGGCATCCGGGTCGGGATCGATGAAAATGTCCCGGTGGTCAAACGCTGCGACCAGCCGGATTTCGTGGCTGAGCAACATGCCATTGCCGAACACGTCGCCACTCATGTCGCCGACGCCGGCGACTGTGAACGGCTCTTTCTGGATATCGCGATCCATCTCGCGGAAGTGGCGCTTCACGGCCTCCCAGCCGCCGCGCGCGGTAATGCCCATCTTCTTGTGGTCATAGCCCGCCGAACCGCCCGATGCGAAGGCGTCGCCCAGCCAGAAGCCGCGCGCCGTGGCAATGCCATTGGCGATGTCGGAAAAGCTCGCCGTACCCTTATCGGCCGCCACCACCAGATAGGGATCGTCGCCGTCGCGCCGGACCACATCGGCCGGCGGCACCACAACGCCATCGACAAGATTGTCGGTCACGTCCAGCAGAGCGCCGATGAAGACCTTGTAGCTGTCCCGGCCTTCCTCGAGCCAGGCCTCGCGCGCCATGCCCGCTGTCAGGCGCTTGGGCACGAACCCGCCCTTCGCCCCGACCGGCACGATCACTGCGTTCTTGACCTGTTGCGCCTTGACCAGGCCCAGCACTTCGGTGCGGAAATCCTCGGGCCGGTCCGACCAGCGCAACCCGCCGCGGGCAATGGCGCCAAATCTGAGATGCACCCCTTCCACGCGCGGCGAATAGACCGAGATTTCCCGATAAGGCCGGGGCGCGACCATGCCCTCTACCTTGTGACTGTCGAATTTGATGGCGAGTGCGGCCCGCCTGTCGCCGTTTTCGTCGCGCTGCCAGGCATTGGTGCGCACCGATGCCTCGATCAGGTTCCAGAAGCGCCGCACGATCGTGTCTTCGTCAAGCGAAGTGATCTGGTCGAGCGCCGCCACGATGGCGGCGCGCGCGTCCTCGGCGGCCTGCGCACGGTCGATCACCTCAGGATCGTGCAGTGCTGCGAACAGGGCCACCAGCGCCTGCGCGGCCGACCGCTGTGTCACCATGGCCCTGGCGATGTAGCGCTGTGAGTGGGAGGTGCCCACCTGCCGCAAATAGCGCGACAAGGCGCGCAGCAGGGCGGCGTCGCTCCACTCCAGGTCGGCCAGGGTCACTAGCGCATTGAGCTGGTCGCTCTCGGCCTGGCCCATCCATACGGCCAGCAGCCCCGCCTCGATCGCCCCGGCGCGCGCCAGAACGTCGATATCGCCGTCCTCGTTCAACTCGAGCACCATGTCGTGAAGATAGCGCTCGACCCCATCGCGCGGCACGATGGTGTAGGTCCGCTCATCGATCACCCGGAAACCGAAATGCTCCAGCATTGGCACGCGGTCCGACAGCGGAATGGCGGTGCCTTCATGATAGAATTTGAGGCCGAGCGCCCCGTCCGTGCCGGTACGCCTGACCAGGCGAATGGCCACACCGTCATCGCCCAGCCCCTCGAAAACCGCGATATCGCGCAATGCGTCCTGGGCATCATTGCGGCTCTGATAGGCGCCGGAAAAGGCCTGCTTCCAGTCGCTGACCGCCGCCTGCTCGGTGGCCGCCGCCATCAACATGTCGGAAAAATCATGCGTCAGGGCCTCAACGCCCGTCTCCAGCGCTCGTCGATCGGGCTGGGGCGTTGCCCCGCCATTACGTCCGATGATCACATGCAGCCGCACCAGGTCCCCCTCGGGGAAGTGCGGGTAGTAGGCCGAAACGCGCCCATCATAGAGGTCGGCGAGATATTGGGTGATCCGGGCGCGAACCGCACCGTCATAGCGGTCGCGCGGTACATAGACGAGAATGGAGACGAAATTGTCGAACCGGTCGATCCGCGGCAACACCCGCACGCGGGGGCGGTCATAGAGGCCGGCGATGGCGCCGGCGAATTCGGCGAGTTGCTGGGTGTCGATCTGGAACAACTCGTCCCGCGGATAGCTGTCCAGCGCCCCAAGCAGAGTGCGACCGGCATGCCCCAGCGGATCGACACCAGACTGTCGCATCACATCAGCAATCTTGCGCCGGATGATCGGCACGTCGGTGTGCGGGGTCGCCAGCGCCTGGGCGGTGTAGTGCCCCACAACGCGCAATTCGCCGCTGGCCGCCCCTGTCGCGTCGTATAGTTTGATCCCGACATAATCCAGGTGGGTGCGCCTGTGCACGCGGGCCCGGACATTGGCCTTGGTGACAAGCAGGGGCTCGGGCCCGGCGACAAAGTCCACCAGTTGCGGCGTGCTTTCTACGTAGTGCGGGCCGCTGCGCAGGACTTTGAGGCCTTCGTCGCGCAAGATGCCCAGCCCGGTGCCAGCCACAGGCAGCAGCACGTCGCCGTCCAGGCGGTATTCGCGGCAGCCCAGAAAGGTAAAATTATGCTCGATCAGCCATTCGATGAACCGCTCAGGCTCATCGCGCTGCACGGCCTTGAGCTGCCCCAGGCCTTCGGATGCACGCCGCACCCGCTCCAGCATGGCTTGCCAGTCCGCAACGGCCCGCGCCACCTCCAGCAGCGTTGCCTGCATTTCCTCGACCAGCGCATTGGCATCGGCGACTGGATCGCTTTGAATATGCAGCATGCTGACGCTCTCGCCCCCCTGGGGCACGACGACGCCATTGGCAACTTGCAGCACAGGATGGGCAAACATCCGGATGGTGCCGCCCATGGCCCGCAAAGCAGCCAGGGCACTGTCCACGATGAACGGCATGTCCGGGCAGACAATGTCGAGCATCAGAGCTTCGCCCGGACCAGCAGGGGCGGTGGTTGCAACACGGGTAGCGCCTTGCGGAGTCGCGGTCAGCCGCTCATGGCTGGTGGTCAGCGCGGCAATCAGCGCATCGCCATTCTGTCGCTCCAGATCGTCCGCATCGGCAGCGGAAATCGCCGCAACGAGGAGTCGTTGCAGGCTGTCATTGCCCGCCGACTTTGATTTTGCCAGCTCCAGCAATTGTGCCTTGACCCTAGTCGTCATCCCAAGCTTCCCCCGTGACTCGCAGCCCTACCTTATGCACCTCTGATGACAGTGTCTGCACCACCAAGGTTGGTATTCGAAGTGTCTCCTTCGGGAGCGCAATTCAGCACAGCGTTTCATTGGAACGTCACAATTGGGCAATCCGTTTCTCGGCATCTCATCGGCACGATGCGTTTACGACTTGTTAAACTCTACCGATCTGATAGAGTTAGTGCAGTTTCGAAAGCAGGATCCTCCATGCCCAAACTGTCCCACTATGTTTCCTATATCGGTCTGGCCGCGGCCTTGCTGTTCGGCTTCTTGGTGACTGTTCACGCCGGAGCGATGTTCGGGTAGGCGCGGTTCGCCACCTGAGAAAATAGCAATGGCGGCCAATTGGCCGCCATAATTGTTTGCAGCGATATGGTGCGTTGTATTGGCGCCTAGTGGATAGTCGCTGGTTCAATCGGCGTGGCAGGGCCATTACCGACCTTCGGGCCAGCCCAGAACACGACATAGAGCAGGTCGTGACCAGCGGCATCGGTAATTTCGATCGAGCGGGGCGCGTCCATTTCGCCCCCTTCACCCGCCACTTTTTCAATTATGGCCCGGCCCATCTCTGCGGCAGTTTGCTCTGCGGCATCCAGATCGGGGTGCTCGCTGCCGGACTCGTCGCGGATCAGCGCTTCATCAGTACGGTAGTGAAAGTAATATTTCGGCACGATAAGTTCCCGTTCTCCGGGGGTAAACGTCGCGTGGCGGCAGAGGTTGCCCTGACGCGCACCCATAGTGTGGCACTGCCGGGCCTGTCAGTCGACCCCGTGCAAGGCGCGGTAGCCGTGCCGATGCCAGAGCAGGGGGCTTGCTCCGGTACTGGTTTCCGCTTCGATAATTGCGCCTGCAAACAGCACATGCGTGCCTGTTTCCATCGCCCCGATCACTTCACAGTCCAGCGCTGTCACAGCCCCTTGCAGATAGGGTTGCCCCGAGGGCCAGCGTCCCCATTGTCCGATGCCGAACCTGTCCGCCGGTTCCACGCGCCCGGCAAAGGCATCTGCAATGTTCTCTTGACCGGTCGCCAGCATGGCCAGGGAGAAGCAGCCGGTCTTGGCGATCAGATCGGCCAGTCGGCTCACAATGTCGATAGATACCAGAATGGCAGGCGGCTGTGCCGACAAGGACAGCACCGAGGTGGCCGTCCGTCCCACACGTTCGTCGCCCCGACGGGCGGTCACGACGTGAACACTCGAAGCCAGGCCCGACATGGCCGAGCGGAACTCGGCATCATTGATGGCTGGCCGGCGCAGCGGCCTAAGGGCCATGGTGTCAGGCAATTCGAACTCGGGCATGGGGATAGTCATGGTGGAAACAGGCTACCAGTGCAATGTGGCCGGTGCAAAATACCGGGTTGCACCTCCCCCGCTCAGAGGGAGGATAGGTGGGGTTGAGCCGCGCACGCCGGAGTCGCGGCTCACAGCGGGGCTTTAGCCCAGATTGGCTTCGGCAAACTCGTAATTGGCGAGCTTGTCGAGGAAATTGCTCACATAGTCCGGTCGGCGATTGCGGAAGTCGACATAGTAGGAGTGTTCCCAGACATCGAGACCGAGCAACACCTTGCCCTCTCCGGTGGCCAGCGGGTTGGAACCATTGGGGGTCTTGGTGGTCTTGAGCTTGCCGTCGGTCCCAAGCACCAGCCAGGCCCAGCCCGATCCGAATTGCGTGGTCGCAGCGGTCTTGAAACTATCCTTGAATGCATCGACAGACCCGAAATCCTCGATGATCTTGGCTTCCAGCTTGCCGGGCAGCTTGCCGCCCTCAGGGGTCAGCGCCTGCCAGAAATGGATATGGTTCCAGTGCTGGCCGGCATTGTTGAACACTGGCGCGAGATCAGCCTTGTCGTTTGCAAACGTCACAATCTCTTCGAGCGACTTACCGGCCAGTTCCGGCATCTTTTCGACAAAGCCGTTGAGCGCTGTGACATAGGCCTGATGGTGCTTGCCGTGATGCAGTTCCAGCGTTTCCTGGCTCATGCCATTGCCAGCAAGGGCATCGGCTGAATAGGTCAGGGAGGGCAGCGTGAAGGTCATGTTCGGGGTCCTTTCGCATTCGGCTTGCAAGTTTGTGCGCGCCGGGTTAATTTCCAAGCAATGGCTTTGAAAACCCTTTCCGATGATATGTCAAGTTCGAGCTTGGAAAATGCTGTGTGGTCGCCACGCAGCCCGGCCGAGCGTGTTCTCATGGCCCTCAAGATGCACGGTGCGCTCTCGGCGGCGGCCTTGGGGAAATCCCTGGGAACCACCAGCGAGGCGGCCCGCCAGCAATTGCAGCGTTTGGCCGAAGAGGGCCTGGTGGAAGCGCATAGCGCAGCCAGCGGCGTCGGACGGCCAACCCAGTTGTGGAGTCTGGCACCTGCTGCCCAGGCCCGCTTTCCTGATACGCATGCGGCGTTGACGGTGCAATTGCTCGATATCGTGCGTGACCATCTCGGCGAGGATGTGCTCGACACCATCATTACCGCCCGCGAGACCGATACACGTTGCGCCTACGAAGCAGCAGTAGGGTCGGCGACGGACTTGAGGTCCAGGGTCGCCGCGCTGGCCGATCTGCGCAGCCAGGAAGGCTATATGGCTGCCTGGACCGAACAGCCCGACGGGTCGATGCTGCTGGTCGAGAACCACTGCCCGATCTGCGCTGCCGCAACGGCCTGCCAGGGCTTTTGCCGCGCCGAGCTCGAAGTGTTCCGATCGGTGCTGGGTCCAGACGTTGAGGTCGAGCGTCAGGAGCATATTGTTTCAGGTGGGCGTCGCTGCACCTATGCGATCAGGAGCATTGATAATGCCGCCCCATGATCGGCCATCCGTGGGCACGCAACTGCACCGCATCGGCTGGGATACGCCCGAGGGGCTCGACGAAGCAATGATCCGAACCGTCGTCGATGCGTTCTACGCCCGTGCACGCCGCGACGATGTAATCGGTCCGATCTTCAATCGCGTTATTGCCGATGCGGAATGGCCAGGGCATCTCGACAAGATCACCGATTTCTGGAGTTCGATGCTGCTCGGCTCGGGACGCTACAATGGCCGGCCCATGCCCAAGCACATGGCCATTCCCGATCTCGCCGATATTCATTTCATGCGCTGGTTGCGCCTCTTCCGCCAGACTGTCGAGGAAATCTGCCCGCCCGATATTGCGGCGCTGTTCGTGGAGCGATCCGAGCGCATCGGCAATTCGTTCCGCATGAATATCTCCATGCGTCGTGGCGACGACATTACCCAGATGGGACCACTGCGGCGGGAGCCCGACCCGGTCTGGAAACCAGACCAGGATTGAGATGATCTGAACGCCATTGCCGCACGGTGTATGGCGCTCGATCGCCATTCAACAAAAGTATCGTTTCCAGGAGTATTGCGCAAACTATCTGCGCTAGACTGTGCTCAACGATTCTTCTGGGCTTTGCACGTGCAGGTCACTGGTACAGGATTTGGCGAACACTTTTCAGCGGGCACCTTGCTGCTGCGCGCCGGTGATCTGGATGAAGCCCTGAGTCATTTCAAGGCTGTCTATTCCAGCGCCGAAGAAGCCGGAGCTGCGGACCTTATGGCCGCCAGTCTCTGCGAGATCGCCTGGACCTGCTTCAAGATGGGTGATCCGGAGCAGGGCCTGGAGTGTGCCATAGGCGCGAAATGGCTTTGGCGGCGTCTCGGTAACGCTGAGGAAATTGCGCGCGCTCTGGCCGTCGAGGCCTTCCTGTTCCTCGACCTTGGCTTTGGCGATGAGGCGTTCGACCTTTCGGGCGAAGCGCTGGAACTGGCGCAATCCCTGGATGCGCCGGCAATACTGGCCTTTGCCTTGAATGTGCGGGGCGTTGTGCTTTCGGTGTGCCAGGAGTCCGAACTGGCTTTGTCCTTGCTCGAACAGGCTGTGAATCTGGCCCGGGTGGGCGGCAACACTGCTGCTGAGGCATTCTACACGCTCAATCTGGGCTTTGCGCACTCCAAGATGGCCGAACTGGCGGCCAAGTTGGGGGAGGACGAGCGCCGTGCCGATCAAAGGGCCTTGGCCATTGCCCAAAGCACGGCGGCCGCAGGCCTGGCCGAGGCTGCGGGCGATCTATGGACCTTGCGCGTTGCCCTTTGCAACGGCGCCGAATTTCTGTCCGCTGATGGCCGCAATGATGAGGCGATCAGCTTGCTCGACCGCTGGACCAATGTACCGGGCGAGGCCAGCTCCAGTCTGCATGCCCACCATCTCTATACACGCGGCCTCGTTCTCTTCGCCGTGGGTCAATACCGCCAGGCGGAGATGGCCTGCAGGGACGCCCTGGCACTGGCGGAGTCGGCCGGACAGATTGACCATCAGGTCAATGCTGCCCTGGCGTTGAGCCGCATCTTGGAAGCCATGGGCGACACCGCTGCGGCCTTGGGTATGCATCGCCTCTATCACAACCTCTTCGTTCGCCAGTCTGGCGAAGCGGTCCGCCGCCGCGCACGCGTCGAGGAAATCCGGACCGAGGCCGACCGGCTGCGCGCCCGTGCTGCCGAATTGGCAGACCAGGCCCTGTCCGATCCGCTCACCGGCATCGCCAACCGTCGCAGCTTCGATCAGATCCTCGACCGGCTGGCTGGCAATCCATTGTCGGTGGCAATTGTCGATCTGGACAACTTCAAACTGGTCAATGATCGCCACACCCATATCGCGGGTGATGCCGTGCTTCAGCGCGTCGCCCGGATCATGGTCGACCAGATCGCCACGCATGGCCATGTCGCGCGCCTGGGGGGCGAGGAATTTGCCCTGATCTTTCCCGAAGCCCCGCTGGCCACGGCCGCCGCCTTCTGTGAAGGTGTGCGGGTCGCAATCGGCAATGCCGACTGGGACAAGCTCACCCCCGGCATGAAAGTGACGGTCAGCATTGGTGTTGCCTCCGGGGACGGCATGCGCCCCACGGGTGAGCTGATGCAGCTTGCCGATTCACGCCTGTATCTCGCCAAATCAGGCGGGCGCGACCGGGTCGTGGCAGAGGAACCGCTTGCCTCCAGGCACGCCGGGTAGCCCTGGCTCACCCGAGCAGCCCCAGATCCTTGGAAATATCCCGCTCGCACACCAGCACCCCATCCACCACGGTCAACCGGGCCTGGTGGATCGCCGTGCGCCGCGCCGCAACGTCGGGCGGTCCGTCAGTCTGGCTGCGCTCATCCCATTCGGGGTGGGTGAAATAATACATCGCGGCATGGTCACCATTGACCACCACATCTGCATGGCGGGCATAGCGCTGGTCCATCGGGTCCGCGCCGGGCCTGTCGGCGATGAGCCCCTGTCGCGTCCATCTCAACGTATCGTCCGACCGATACACCGCCTGTCCGCGCCATTCGTCGACGATCAGCCAGTAATAACCGCCCAGCGCGAAAACATTGGGCCCTTCATGCGGCGGCGCATCGGGTGAACCAGGCAGAACCAGCCCCTCCAGGGTCCAATTCATCATGTCAGGGCTGGTCGCGCTCCAGGTGCTCGATCCCTGACCTTCATCCTTGTACCACATCCGCCACTGGCCATCGGGACTGGGGAAAACGCAGGCGTCGATGCAATTGCTACTGGATAGCTTCAGCGGCCCGACCCGTGTCCAGGTCTCCAGGTCAGGACTGGTGAAATGGGTAATGGTGCGCGGTACCTTCCAATGGGTCGGCACCCCGGTGATATAGCTGAGGAACATGTGATACTGCCCCTCGGCGAACACCACTTCGGGTGCCCAATGCGTATTGAGGCCATCATCGCCCGGCGCATCCAGCCCCTTCACCGTCCCCCGATAGGCCCAGCTCGCCCCGCCGTCCTGCGAGACCGCAATGCCGATGGGTGAACCATGAATCCAGCCGAAGCCGGGTTCGTCCGCGCTGGCCCGGCGATTGGTGTAAAACATCCACCACTCATCCGTGCCTTCGCGCCTGACAACCACCGGATCGGCAGCGCCATCCTCAATCGGGTCGCGGAAGATGGGGGCGCTCATGCATAGACCCGCACATGTCGCCCGTCCGGCCGTGCGACCAGTTCGCCGGCCCGCCCGACGCTGTCATTGGCCAGATCAAGCATGCCGGGATCGGTCTCCAGCTTGCCGGCGCCTGCGTGGTCAGTCGAGAGCACCGAGGCCTTGAGCAGGCGCGAATAGGCATGCTCGGGATTGTCGAGCACGGTCCGCGCATCCCCCATTTCCACGATCCGCCCGCGCTGCATGATGATCAGCCGGTTAGAAATGTAATAGGCGGTGGCCAGATCGTGGGTAATGTAGATCACCGACACCTTGAGATCATCCCGCAGGCTTTTGAGCAGATTGACGATGCTCATGCGCAACGAGGCGTCGACCATGGACACTGGTTCGTCGGCGATCAGCAGCGGTGGGTTGGGGATCAGCGCCCGGGCAATCGCGCAGCGCTGAAGCTGCCCGCCGCTCATTTCGTGGGGAAACCGCCCGCGCACTTCCTTCAGACTCAAGCCCACCTTTTGCAGGGAGTCATCCATCGCTTTGTCGATAGCGGCCTTGTCCGAGGTGCCCAGAAAGCGTCGCGCCGTGCTTTCCAGATAGCGCTCGATCTCCTTGAGAGGATTGAACGCCTCGAACGGGTTCTGGAACACCGGTTGCACCCGGCTCATGAACTTGAGCCTTTCGGCGCGGCCGGCATGCCGATCCACCTTCTCGCCCCGGAACAGGATGTCCCCTTCAGTGGGATCTTCCAGGCCCAGGATCATGCGCGCCAGCGTCGTCTTGCCCGACCCTGACTCGCCAATGATCGTAAAGATCTCCGGATTTTCCGAACTCAGCGAAAAGCTGGCATCCATCACCGCGTCAATGGTTTTGCGGCCGAAAATGCCGCCCATGGTGAAGCGCTTGGACACATTGCGCACATCGAGAAGCGTCGTCATGCCATCGCTCCTGCTGGGGCCGCAATATTGACCAGCGGCTTGACGTCTTCCCAGCGCCAGCAAGCGCTGCGCTGTCCTGGAGCAACCTCGATCATGGGCGGCACCTCCTTGCGGCATTTGTCGACAGCCAGCGGGCAACGCGGATGGAACCGGCAGCCTTGCGGCGGATCGGCCAGGTTGGGCGGGCGGCCTTCCAGTGCAGGGCGCTGCTGGGTGTCGCCAATGCGCGGCAGGCTCGCCACCAGATGCGCCGTATAGGGATGCTTGGGAGTGAAGAACATCTGCCGCGTCGGCCCTTCCTCCACCAGCCGACCGGCATAGATGATGCCCACGCGGTCCGCGACATTGGCATGCACGCTCATGTCGTGCGTCACGAACACCACCGAAGCACCCATTTCCTTCTGGATATCTCGGATCAGGCTCAGCACTTCCTTCTGCACCACCACATCAAGCGCCGTGGTTGGTTCATCGGCAATGATGAATTCGGGGTGACACACAGTCGCCAGGCCAATGGTCACACGCTGCCGCATGCCGCCCGATAATTCATGCGGATAGGCCTTGAGAACATCGGCCGGCAAGTTGAGCCGCGCCAGATGCTTGACGACGCGATCCTCGAACGCTCTGCCGCTCAGCCCCAGCGGGCGCTGGGCAAAATCCTGAAAGGTCCGGCCAATGCGGCGGACCGGATTGAGCACGCTCATCGAGCCCTGCATGATGTAGCTCAGGTGCTTCCAGCGGACGGTCTCGATCTGCTCGGGACTGGCCGTGGTCACGTCGATCGGGCCATTCTTGAAATTGTACTTCACCGTACCCTCGACCACCCGCAGTGGCGGGCGGATGGCGGCGGCCAGCACCTTGATGAAGCTGGTCTTGCCCGAGGAGCTTTCCCCGGCAATGCCATAGACCTCGTTCTTGCGCATGGTCATGGTGATGTCGTCGACCGCCCGAACCTCCCGGTTCACACCGAAATAATTCATCTGGTAATAGGCCTTGAGCCCTTCGACCTGGAGGATGATGTCGTTTTCCTGCGTCATGGCTCAGGCTCCCATGCGGCGCAGACGGCTGCGCGGGTCGATATATTCGTTCATGCTGATGGCCAGCAGGAACAGGCCGATAAAGGTCATCACCATCAGGATCACCGGTATGGCGATCCACCACCACACGCCCACCACCATGGCCGAGTGTGAGTTGGCCCAGTACAGCGCCGTGCCGATAGTCGGGTTGTTGATATTGGTGAAGCCAAGCACCGCCAGCGTCACTTCCAGCCCGATCGACCACAGCATGTTGTTCATGAAAGTCGAGAACACGATCGGCATCACGTAGGGCAGATGCTCCTCGAGCAGGATCTTGCGCGTGCTCATCCCGGCAAAGACAGCGTGGCGGGTAAATTCGCGATGCTTGAGGCCCAGTGCCACCGAGCGGATCAGCCGGGCGTCGAATGGCCAGCCAAAACAGGCCATGATCAGCGCCAGCGTGAAGCTGTCCATATTGTTGCGCAGCACGAAATAGAACAGCACCAGCACCGGGAAGATCGGAATGGCCACGAAGATGTCATTGACGAACATCAGCACCCGGTCGACCCATCCGCCCAGATAGCCTGCGGTCAATCCCACGGCGATGGAGATGATGCGGGAAAGGACCGCAACGGTGAGGCCAAAGGTCAGACTGTTCCGGAAGGCTGCCGAGAGCTGCCAGAACATGTCCTGGCCACGCGAATTGGTGCCGAACCAGAATTGCGCGGAAGGTGGCTGGTCCGGGATGGTCGTATAGATCAGCGACGGATCGACCGGCGAGAAGAAGCTCAGGCAGGCAAACAGCACCACCACGCCCACCAGGATCAGCCCGATGGTAAACTCGATATTGTAGCGGATAAGATCGCGGAATACGGCAAACATGGACTTACTCCGCCCGTACGCGTGGATCGAGAATGGGATAGAGCAGGTCCACGATGAATATGGATACGGCCACCGCGGTTACCGACACGGTCGCGACCGCCAGCACCAGCGAGTAATCCCCGGCATTGACCGCGTCGATCAGCAGGGAACCTAGTCCGGGATAGTTGAAGACCTGTTCGGTGATCACTGTTCCGGAGAATACGGTACCAAGCGCCATCGCCAGCGCCGTGAGCTGCGGCAGCAGCGCATTGCGCATGACATAGGCCCCAACAATCGTCGAACGCTTCACACCAGCAAGTTCTGCATAAGTCACATAGTCCTCGGTGACGACGTTGGAGACCAGCGCACGCATGCCAAGGAACCAGCCGCCAAATCCGACCAGCACCAGAGAAAGTGCGGGCAGTGTGGCATGCTGAATGACTGAAGAGATGTAAGGCCAGTTCCAGCCCGGCGTCACATTCATTGCGAAGCCACCGGAGATCGGCAGGATCGGCCAGATAAATCCGAACACGATCAGCATGATGAAGGCGACGACATAATAGGGGATCGGCTGGATGCCGATGGCCACCAGTCCAAAGGCCTTGAGGAAGCGGTTGTTCTGGTTGTAGCCAGCAAGGCCACCCATGATGTTGCCAACGGCAAAGGTGATCAATGTCGCCAGGGTCAGCAGGGTGACAGTCCAGGGCAGGGCGCGCATCACCAGCGTCATCGCCGGTGTCGGGAAGGCCAGCAGCGATGGGCCGAAATCGCCTTGCACCAATCGGGTCCAGAAATTGATGTACTGGCTCCATATGGGTTCATCGACGCCATAGAGCTCGGTCAGGGCGGCGCGCATCGCCACGATGGCCTCCGGGTTGGAAACCGACCTTGCGGTCATTCGGCCCAGAGCCGATTCCACCGGGTTGATTGGTGACAGATGCGTCACCAGAAACGTTGCCGAAACACCGAAGAAGATCACCGCCAGCAATTGCAGCGCGCGCTTCCCCACAAACCAGAGATAACCGTGCATTCGGACTCCTCGACTGCCCTAGAAAACTCGACCCACGCATTGAAGTTCGCCTTGGCAAACCGCTGATTGTCATGCCGGTCCAGTGTGAGGGTCACTGCTCTTGCAGTAACGCCGTTCAGTGGGTGATCGGAGCCGGAGACAGGACGGGGCGCACCCATGGGCGCGCCCCGCCGAACGGCCCGGTGTTCCGGGCCGCCCAGGGAGGAGCGCTACGAGGCGCCTTCAACCGGGCTGATCTGGGTGAAGATATACTTCGCGTTCGACCAGTTGGTGACCGGGTTGGCGTAGTTGTTTTCGGCATTCGGCCAGCCGGTCCAGAACCGGTTCGACTGCATGGAGAACACATTGTAGGACATGATCGGAATGTTCGGCATCTCCTCGAGGTGGAGCTTGACGAACTCGTGTCCGTATTCGATCGCCTTGGGGTCATTGAAGTCGATGCCACGAACCTTGTTGATGATCTCGTCAAGGCGCGGATCGGTCCAGCGCATCCAGTTGCGGCCAGGCTGTGTTTCCCCGGGCTCGACCACGAAGGAGGAGTGGTAGCTGTCCAGGAAGAATGCCAGGTCCGGATGACCGCCATAGGTTTCCACGGCCCAGCCGATTTCCACCTCGAAGTCGCCTGCGCCGGTACGATCCCAGATGTCGGTGGCCACTTCCGCCGTCGCCTGGACGCCGTTCTGGGCCCAGCTCTGGGCGATCATCACGCCGAGGCGGTTGATGACGCCTTCCTGCGGGACGAGCACGCTGATCGTGAACGGTGAGCCGTCAGGCATCATCCATTGATTGCCGTTCTTGGTAAAGCCGGCCGCGGTAAGCAGTTCCTCGGCGGCCTGCACATCCGTCTTCCACCAGCCATAGCCGAAGGAATTGCGGATGGCTTCCGGATCGGTTGGTACCTGGTCGCCGAACTGCGGACGCACCATTTCTGCAATCTGCAGGCCCACATCAGGATCGTACGGCTTGATTGTTCGCGTGCCGGTGTCGAGCTCGAAGTTGATCAGGTAATCCTGCAGTGGCGCATGGTAGTCGCGTGGATGTGTGCCAGTCGGCGGAATGGAGATCGCCGAAAGCGTTGCCGCACCGCGATAAGAGGCCATGGACATGGCGCGCGCATCCAGCATGAGCGTGAGCGCCCAGCGCACCCGCTTGTCCTGGAACTTGGGGTTCTGCAGGTTGAACACCGCCATGGGCAATGTTGGATCGGGGTGGGCATAGGGGAAGCCCGGGAACCAGCCCTGCACGTCCGGATCCTGCTGCACGATGGAGAACGTGCCCTCCGGCGACAGATCGTGGATCATGTCCAGATTGCCATTGCGCATCTCGATCAAGCGATTGTCGGTCGAAATGTTGTTCCGGTAGATAATGTATTTGGGCTTGGGTTCGCCCACCAGCGCCATGGTGGTCTTGTCCCAGTCCGCGCGCTTTTCCCAGATGTACCAGGTGCCATTCGGGTCGTATGAATGCAGCGTGTAGGGGCCAAGGCTGACCGGCGGGTTGTTCTCGAACGCCACGATGTCCTCGACGCCTTCAAACACATGCTTGGGCATGATCCAGGCGGCGTTCCAGCGCACCGAGAAAGTCGTGTGGAAGCGCGAGTTGGGAGCCTTGAGTTTGAAGTGGACGGTGTAGGGATCTTCTGCGGTGACGCTCTCGATTTGGGTCGAGAAGGCACCGTACCAGCCTGTGCCCGGCGTCGCAGCCTGCTTTTCAACGGTAAAGACCACGTCGTCGGCGGTGAACTCCACGCCGTCACTCCACATGATGCCCTTGCGCAGGCGCACGGTCATCTCGGAGAAGTCGTCATTATACTCCCATGGACCCTCGGCCAATGAGTAGTAGATGGCGTTCTCGCTGGCGCCTTCGATGCCGGCATCGGGATCGATGTACCAGAATGTGTCGGCGGTGAGCTGCTGCAGGCCGGTCGACAGACCGCCGCCGCCATTGGCCCAGAGGTTGAACCAGCCAGGATTGCGGATCACCCCTTCGGGGTTGTGAACGATGACCGTCTCGTTGCGCGGAAACTGCGCCAGATCCGGTGCCGACCCTTCCGCTTCCTGCGCCATGGCCAGGCCGTTGCCTGCAACCATGAGTGCGCCGATAGCGGTGGTGCCGATCAGAAAACTGCGTCTATCCATCGATGTCCTCCCATTGCGAAGCGCCTTGTTGCGCTTCCTTCCACGAGGCTCCTCAACCTCGCGATAAGTCATACTTAACTAGGGGGTTGGGGCTGTCAATGTGTTTTATGATGTAAATCCAAAACTATGATACAAAATGCAGTGAGGCCCGCCTTTTGGGGCGGGCCTCGTGAAAATGCCAGTGCGTGGCCTGTTCATCTTGAGGGTCCAGGACTGCTTGGGCCTCAGATTTTGACACGCACCATCTGATAGGAATAGGGCGGCAGGACGACCGAAAGCCTATCGCCGTTCACCTTGGCGCCGGTCCCCTTCTTCGGTGCAACCTCTTCCTGGTTTCCGGCCGTGTTCACGGCCTTCAGGTCGGGGTGCGTCATGACCTGGTGATCAATGATCGATGCCTCGGCAAAGCCCTGCAGGCTGACTTTCGTCTCGATGCTCTCACTGGTGTGGCGATTGACGAGGAAGAAGCTCAGTGTGCCGTCATCCTCATTGTGCACGCCGGAGACGTCGACAAACGCTGTATTTTTGCCATGCGGCGTCTCATAGCCCGGCGAGTTCGCCACCAGTTGCAGCGCCGTGCCGCGGCCGAAGGCCGATGCAAAGTAATAGGGATAATAGATGGTCTGCGCCCAGGCCGGTCCGCCCTTCTCGGTCATGATCGGGGCGATCACGTTCACGAGCTGGGCGATACAGGCGATTTTCACCACGTCCGAGCGCCGGATGAAGGTGTTGAGGATCAACCCCACCATCAGCACGTCCTCGAAATTATAGATGTCCTCGAGCAGACCCGGCGCATGCGGCCAGCCACCGTTGCCATCCAGGATCTCGCGATCCTTCTTGTTCGAATGGTACCAGACGTTCCACTCATCGAAGGAGATGTAGACATCTTTCTTCGACTTCTTCTTGGCCTTCACCTGCTTGATGGTGGCGGCAACGGTCTCGATATAGGTGTCCAGCTTCTCGGCCAGCCCAAGGTAATTGGGCGTGTTGTCGTCGCGATTGGCGAAGTACATGTGCAGGCTGATATGATCGACATGATCATAGGTGTGCTCAAGCACGATGCGTTCCCAATCGGGATAGCTTGGCATGTCCGAATTGGACGAGCCACAGACGATCAACTCAAGTGATTGGTCGAACATGCGCATGGCGCGAGCGGTATTGGCAGCCAGCTTGCCATATTCATCGGCATCCTTGTGGCCGACCTGCCAAGGGCCGTCCATTTCGTTGCCAAGGCACCACATCTTGACGTTCCACGGCTCCTTGCGCCCGTTCTTGATGCGCAGATCGGACCAGTAGGAGCCGCCGGGATGATTGACATATTCGAGGAAGTTGCGGGCATCATCGACGCCGCGTGAGCCCAGGTTGACGGCCAGCATCATCTCCGTGCCGACGCTGGCGCACCAGTCGGCGAACTCGTGCACACCTACGGCATTGCTTTCCGACGTGTGCCAGGCCAGATCGAGCCGGACCGGGCGCTCCTCACGCGGGCCAATGCCGTCTTCCCAGTTGTAGGCGGAAACAAAGTTGCCGCCGGGGTACCGCACGACGGGCACGTTGAGTTTTTTGACCAGGTCGATCACATCGCCGCGCATGCCGTTCGTATCGGCGCTCGGGTGGTCTGGTTCATAGATGCCCTCATAGACCGCTCGGCCCAGATGCTCCAGAAAGGCCCCATAGACACGATCATCGATTTTGGCGATCGTGTAGTCCTTGTTGGCAATGACGGACGCCTTCACCGGCTCCTCCCACTAATTCCGTTTTTCTGATTTATATCAGTAAAGACGTTTGTAGCGATGGCGCGGCAGGCGCGCAAGTTCAAAAATATGATTTTTGAGGCGTGCGTGGTTGAGCCCCGCTGGATGGTGCCGCGGCGAGGAGTGTAACGGCAATCGGGACAGCGAGGATAAATCAGGGCGCCGTTTGCAGGCGCAGCGTAATGTCCTGATCGTAATTGCCAAATCCGCGACCGAAAATATTGATACCGCCGGGATGTTTGGCGTCGGGCTTGACCGCGATACGCAGCCGGATCGAATGATGGTTCCCCAGGTCGAGGTCATGCAATGAGACAGGCGAGATCTTCATCCCGTCCACATAAGTGCCGTCCATGGTGACGCGCCAGCTCTTGAGCTTGCCATATTGGCTGCCCTTGAGCTTCCACCAGTCCGGCGTATAGACGCCGCGCTTGTCGCCGAAATCGCCCGTCGACAGCCAGGTGCCGATCTCCGTGCCATTGACCGACAGGGTGATGTCGCTGGGCCAGTCCGCCGAGGTGCCGGGTACCTCCGAGCTCAGCTCCAGCATGAACTCCATCGATTCAATGGTATTCTGGGCCAGCTTGGCATTGTTGGGGAACTGATATTCGAGATAGCCGCGCGTGAACCAGATCAGCCCTGCCTTCATGCGATCAGGGTCGAGGAAGGTATCGGGCACGTCGAGCAGTCCGATGATGCCTTCACTGGAGCATAGCCCGCATGGCGCCGACACCTCGCAACTGGTATAGAGCCCCAGTGGCATGGACACTTCGATGGTGTTGGCGCGGAGCGGCTCGATGTCATCCTTGAACATCACCAGCACTTCGTCGAACGTCGAATGGCAGATTTTCTGATTGCCCTTGCGTGCCTTCTGCGTCTCGGTGCGGATCAGCCCTGCGCCCTCCAGAATCTGCAGGTTTGTCGACACTGTCGACTGCGGCAAACCGAGCTTTTCGGCAATGTCATTGCCATTCATGGCCCCTTCGACATGCAGCAATTTCAGCATCTTGACGCGAATAGGGGAGGCAAGGCCCTTGAGCACGTCGATGCCTTCTTCAGGGTCGATAACCAGGAAATTGCGGCTCATGCGACTACGGTGCTGCCCTTTGGATAAAACCCGATTGTGTATCAGGAAATCTGAACCAATCAACCCGATGGGTGCCAAAACCAGATGTGATCCTGAAAATCAGATGCCTTTGCCTACGACTAAGGCATAACTTCCCTTGGGGCAGCAGACCTGATCTTGAAAAGTTTGCCCGCGTGGGGACGCGGCCCGGCGCGCGACCATGCCGCGCCGCAGATGGGAGAGATTGATGTCCGACGAAAAGGCCACCAGCCTGCGCGATGCGGCGCTGTATTTTCATGAGTTTCCCAAACCAGGGAAGCTGGAAATCGTGGCCACCAAGCCGCTTGCGAATACACGCGACCTCTCTCTGGCCTATTCGCCCGGGGTGGCCATTCCCTGCGAGGAAATCGCCGCCAATCCGGCCGATGCCTACAAATACACCTCCAAGGGCAATCTGGTTGCCGTAATCTCCAACGGCACGGCGGTGCTGGGGCTGGGCAATATCGGTGCGCTGGCGAGCAAGCCGGTCATGGAAGGCAAGGCGGTCCTGTTCAAGAAGTTCGCCGGCATCGACTCGATCGACATCGAGGTCAATGAACAGGACCCCAAGCGCTTCATAGAAATTGTTGCGCCATTGGAGCCCAGCTTTGGCGGCATCAATCTCGAAGATATCAAGGCTCCCGAATGCTTCGAGATCGAGGAAGCGCTGCGCGAGCGGATGAACATCCCGGTCTTCCACGACGACCAGCACGGCACTGCGATCATCGTGGCCGCCGCGGTCATCAACGCCATGCGGCTGGTCAAGAAGGACATCGCCAAGGCCAAGATCGTTACCTCTGGGGCGGGGGCGGCAGCGATTGCCTGCATGAACATGCTGATTGCCGTCGGCGCAAAACGGGAAAACATCTGGATCGCCGACTCCAAGGGGCTGGTCACGAAAAAGCGGGACAACTCCGTTGACCGCTGGCGTGGTGCCTTTGCCCAGGACACCGATGAGACTGAGCTTAGCGCCGTCATGGCGGGGGCGGATATCTTTGTCGGTCTCTCCAAGGCTGGCGCGCTCAAGCCCGAAATGATGAAGGACATGGCGCCCAATCCGCTGATCCTGGCGCTCTCCAATCCCATTCCCGAGATCATGCCGGAACTGGCAAAGGAAGCTCGGCCCGATGCGCTGGTCTGTACCGGTCGGTCGGACTATCCCAACCAGGTCAACAACGTTCTATGCTTCCCCTTCCTGTTCCGTGGGGCGCTGGATTGCGGTGCCACCATCATCAACGAGGAGATGAAGGCAGCAGCAGCGCACGCCATCGCCAAACTCGCCCATGAGCCGGGTCTGGAATCCACCAGCCACGGTGTGCCGGCCATTTTTGGCGCGGACTACCTGATCCCCAATCCCTTCGACCAGCGGCTGATCCTGCGCATTGCACCCGCAGTGGCCAAGGCGGCGATGGAGTCTGGCGTTGCGGCCAGGCCGATTGCCGATTTCGACGCCTATCGGGATCAATTGCGCCGCTTCGTCTTCCGCTCCGGCATGGTGATGAAACCGATGATCGAGCGGGCCCAGGCCTCGGGCAAGCGGATCGCCTTTGCCGATGGGGAGGATGAGCGGGTGCTGCGCGCCGCCCAGGTCATTCTCGAAGACGGTATCGGCAAGCCGATCCTGATCGGACGCCCCTCGGTGATTGAATCACGATTGGAGCGTTTCGGGCTAACCATCCGGCCCGGCACGGATTTTGAAGTCATCAACCCCGAAGACGATCCGCGCTACCGCGACTATGTCGCCGACTTCCATGCCCTGGTCGGGCGCAAGGGGGTGACCCCCGACACCGCCCGCACCATCGTCAGAACGAACACCACCGTCATCGGCGCGCTGGCCGTCAAGCGTGGTGAGGCCGATGCGCTGATCTGCGGGCTGCAGGGGCGCTTCATCAAGCATGCCCGCGACATCCATTCGGTGATCGGGGTGGCACCAGGAGCCCAGCAACTCTCGGCCCTGTCCATGCTGATCCTCAATCGCGGCGTGTTCTTCCTCGCCGACACCTACGCCAATATTGACCCCACCGAGGACGAGCTGGTCTCGATTGCCCTGCAGGCCCGCGATCACCTCAAGCGCTTCAATATCGAGGCCAAGGCGGCGCTGCTCAGCTATTCCAATTTCGGCTCCCGCGATGGCGAGACCAGCGAGAAGATGCGGGCGGTCTATGACCGGTTGAAAGTCGAGGCCCCTGACCTGATGGTAGAGGGTGAAATGCAGGGTGATCTGGCGATCAATGAGAGCCTGCGCGAACGCTATATCCCGGACTCAGTGCTCAAGGGCGAAGCCAATTTGCTGATCTTCCCGAACCTTGAGGCCGCCAACCTTTCGATGACCCTGCTCAAGGAAATGAACAATGGCCTGCATATCGGCCCCATCCTGATGGGCACGGCCCAGCCCGCGCATATTCTGGCGCCCACTGTCACGAGCCGCGGCATCGTCAACATGACCGCCATCGCAGCGACCGAGGCTGCCGGGTAGGCACGACTGCGCGCCGCCCGGCCATTTGGCGTCGCGGTTGTGAAAACAGAGCGGTGTCCCGAGACGGCAATCGTCCCTGAAACTAAAAAACTGAGACGAAAGCCGTCTCGGGAACGCCGGGTTTTCTCGATAGGGGGTGAACTTGGAATGCTGTCCGGCGCGACCGCCCCTGGGGCACCCGCTTTCAATTGTGGTCGAAGCCACAATAGGCACGAACTCTCGCCGACCGACCCCCAGACCGCGGCGGCACGCGACTGCCCCACGCCCGGCTGTTCCTCCCGCCACTGGTCGCTGCAGGCCGCCCTGACGCGAGAGGAATGGGCAGGATTATGGGGCCGCTTTTGGTCGCGGGGATAATTTCGAAATGGTGCGCGGATTTTTTTTTGGACGTGCGCGGACTGGTCATCAGCAGCAGCCCTTCGCTAAGGTCCGGGCAGGCCATATCGACCATGTGGCATCAGAGGAGAATACCCCATGAGTTTCCGCGCCCTGCTGACTGAAAAGGCCGAAGACGGAACCGTTTCGTCGGCGGTGCAGATGCTTGAGGACACGCGACTGCCCGAGGGTGACGTCACGGTGGACATCGAATGGGCCGGGCTCAACTACAAGGACGGGCTGTGCCTGACGGGGCAGGGTGGCCTGGTGCGGACCTATCCCCATGTCGCAGGGATCGACTTTTCCGGGACCGTGCGGGACAGCGATGATTTCCGCTATCGAGTCGGAGACCAGGTGGTGCTGACCGGCTGGCGGGTCGGGGAAGCCCACTGGGGCGGCTATGCGGAACGGGCGCGGGTCAAGGCCGACTGGCTGGTGCCGCTGCCGGCCAATCTGACCACGCGCGATGCCATGATTATGGGGACAGCCGGCCTGACGGCGATGCTGGCCATCAATCGCCTCGAATGGGCGGGGCTTGCGCCTTCAAGTGGCGAGGTGCTGGTGACCGGGGCCGCCGGCGGCGTCGGCTCGATTGCCGTGGCCCTGCTGCGGCGTCTGGGCTATTCCGTGGCGGCGCTGTCCGGGCGCCCGCAACATGCCGATATGCTGCGCGATCTCGGCGCCGCCAGCGTTCTTGACCGTAACGAATTCATGGCGCAGCCCGACAAGCCGCTCGAAACAGCTCGGTTCGCCGCGGCCATCGACTGCGTCGGCGGGGCAGTGTTGGGCAAGCTCCTGCGCCAGATCGCCTATGGCGGGTCAGTGGCAAGCCTGGGCAACGCGGCGGGGATCAAGCTCGACACCAATGTGCTGCCCTTTCTGCTGCGCGGGGTGAACCTGCTGGGCATCGACAGTGTCATGCAGCCATTCGATGCGCGCACTGATGCCTGGGCGCGGCTGGCCGGCCTGTTCGATTTCGGCGCCTATGCCGGCAATGTCGAAGAAGTGGGTCTCGACGCGCTGCCGGACAAGGCGGCGCAGATCCTGAGCGGCGCGGTCAAGGGCCGGGTACTGGTCAATCCCAAACGCTAGGGCGTTGGGGAACCAGACCAGATCGCCCTATCGGGCGCCCAGCAACGCCGTCTCGATTGGATTCCAAATTTTGATGGCTCCGAACAAACCGGCCGGGTCGGTTCAAAGCAATTGACTTGTATGGAAGAGGAAGTGATCCTGAGGCTCAATTGCGCACTCTTGGCCCATTGGCCTGGGACGACCACGCGATGAATACGTTGCCGGTGCAGAGCCAAGCTATTGATGCGCAATTGCTCAAGGCCAAAGGCCAGCGGATCGAGGCGTCTGCGTGAAGCATCCACTGCTTGACCGCTTGCGGGCGCTGGACCTGGCCGAAAAAATCGGTCCGCTCGCCAAATCAGCCGATGCGGCGCTGCTAACCGAATGGCAGCGCTCGGGGGTTCGCTTTGTTTCGAGCGCTGATCGGCTGACCGACCGTTATTATGACGCCGTGCGCGAGCTGTTCGACTGCATCGCGCCGGCAGCGGACGACACGCCGATCCTGCATGAAGGCGGCATCTATCATGGCTGCTGGCTCGAAAGCACCGGCACCATCAATGCCGAACTCTTGAGCCGGTTTCTGCCCTCGGTGACGACGGCGACCTATTCGACCTTCGCCCGCTACCAGCGGGAAGATGGGCTGTTGCCCTACAAGGTCACCCCGCAGGGCCCCGCCTTTAACCAGATCCAGCTCGTCACGCCGCTGGCGCGGTCGGTCTGGAATCATTTCCGGCTCAACCGGCTCGATACGGACTGGCTGAGCGGCATGTTCGGTGCGATGTCGCGCTATGATGCCTGGTTAGCCCGGCATCGAGATACCCTGGGCACGGGTGCTGTCGAGGCGTTCTCGACCTATGACACCGGGCACGACCTGTCCTCGCGCTTCTGGCATGTGCCGGACAGTCCCTTCGCCAATGACCCCGCGCGCTACGACCCCGACAGCCCCATCCTGCCCTTCATCGCGCCAGACCTGACAGCCAATGTCGCCTGCCAGCGGGATTATCTCGGCCAGATGGCCGACCAGCTCGATCGTAACGGCGATGATTGGCGGCAGAAGGCCGAGGCCAGCCGCAAAGCGCTGTTCGCGCAATGCTACGATCCTGATGACGCCTTCTTCTATGATCGCGACCGCAATGGCCGCATGGTGCGCATCCAGTCCGATAATCTGCTGCGGGTGCTGGCCTGTGAAATTGGCGACGCCGAGAGTTTTGCCCAAGCGCTGCAACGCTATCTGCTCAACACGCGGAAATTCTTCGCAAAATTCCCGCTGACCTCGATTGCGCTGGATGATCCGCGTTTCGACCCGACATTTGGGCACAATAGCTGGGACGGGCCGAGCAATTTCCTGACGCTGATCCGCACCCCGCATGCCTTCGAACATCACGGCCATCATGTCGAGCTGAGCTGGATCATGCAGCCGACGCTCTCGGCGCTGTTCGGAGCGGATCGTTTTCCGCAGACGCTCAGCCCCTTTACCGGCGAGGCCGGGTTTACCGAGAAATACGCGCCATCGATCCTATGCCTGCTCGATTTCGTTGAGCGCCTGTCGGGCATCTTGCCGCGACCCGAGGGCGATCTGTGGTTCACCGGCCTGCTGCCAAAGCCGGCGACGCATCGCTACGAGCAGTGGGATACCGCTTACGCGCGCAAGGTGGATGGTGTCGATTTCGAACTGGTCAACGGCGTCGAGACAAGCGAAGTCTGGCGAGGTGGTGAACGGCTGGGTCGCTTCCCGTCAGGGCTGCGAATCGTCACCGACCGTGCTGGCACCTTGCGCGAAATTATCGGCCTGACCAGCCGAACACTGTCCGGCACCGTCGAATGGGATGGGGCGTCCTATCCATTCGCCATCGGACCCAATGAACGCCAGAGCCTTGAGGCAGGCGGCTTTGGGCAAGTTGCCAATCCGGGTATGGTCTTGCCGAGCCACGGTTAGCAGGCGTAGCCTCCCTGACAGGACGATGACAGGGAGCAGGCATAAGCTTGCTCTTACGAACGCAACGACGTTCGCAATTGTTCTAGGGAGGAACTATGAACAAGCTGCTTCTCGCGGCGCTGGTAACCGGCGCCCTTTCCGCACCCGCTTTTGCTGCCGATTACACCATCATGGCACCGGCCGGCCCCGGCGGCGGCTGGGACCAGACCGCTCGCACCATGCAGGAGGCCCTGCAGGCCGAAGGCATTTCGGGCAATGTGCAGGTCACCAACGTGCCCGGCGCTGGCGGCACCATTGGCCTGGCGCAGTTTGCGACCCAGGAAAATGGCAATCCCAATGCCCTGATCGTGGGCGGCTATGTGATGGTCGGCGCCATCCTGACCAACATGTCGCCCGTGAGCCTCGACAATGTCACCCCCATCGCGCGCCTCACCGGTGAAGCCGTGGCGCTGGTGGTGCCGGCTGCGTCCGACATCGAGTCGGTTGACGATCTTGTTGCCGCACTCAAGGCCGATCCGGGCGCAGTGGCCTGGGCCGGTGGTTCTGCTGGTGGTGTCGATCACATCACCGCGGGCCTGATCGCTCAGGCGGTTGACGTCGACCCCACCCAGGTCAACTACATCGCCTATTCGGGCGGTGGCGAAGCCCTTGCCGCTATCCTGGGCGGTCAGGTCACCGTGGGCCTCTCCGGCGTCAGCGAGTTCGCTTCGCAGATCGAAGCGGGTGAACTGCGCCTGCTGGCTGTCTCCACCGATACCCGCGTGCCGGGCTTTGATGCCCCCACGCTGATGGAAGAAGGTGTCGATGTGGCCGTGCAGAACTGGCGCATGGTCGCGGCCGCTCCCGGCATCACCGACGAGCAGAAGGCGGCCATTACCGCCGACGTGAAGGCCATGGCAGAGTCCGCCACCTGGCAGTCCGCGCTCGAAACCCGCGGCTGGGTCGATACCTATCTTGACGGCGATGCCTTCGCCACCCAGCTCGAAGCCGACAAGTCGGCCACCGAGGCTATCCTGAAAGACATTGGCCTGGTCCAATGACAACAGGCTCCTCCAAGCCCGAGCGCCGCCCCGATGGGGCGGCGCTTGTCATCGCAGCCATTCTCGCCGGCCTGGCGGCCATCATCTTCTGGCAGACCAGCCAGATGCGCCTGCCGCCCATCCAGCAACGCGTCGGCCCTACAGTCTTTCCCTATGTGATCGCCAGCGGGTTGGTTCTTCTGGCCATCGGCACGGTTGTGTCGGCCATGCGCGGCAGCTTTCCCGAGCGCAGCAAGGATGACTACAAGCCGATCTTCTGGATCGTCGGCGGCCTGATCGGGCAGATCCTGCTGCTCTCAACGGCCGGGTTCTCCATCGGCACGGGCGTTCTGTTTGCCTTTACCGCCAAGGCCTTCGGGCGCGGACCGTTGTGGCAGACCATTCCGATTGGGACGGTCTTTGCCTTCGCCGTCTGGTTCATCTTTGCCAAGGGCCTGCAATTGTCGCTTCCGGCCGGTGCGCTGGAACGCCTGCTGACGACGGGGACTCCCTTCTGATGGAAACCTTCGACCTTCTCGCCCAGGGGCTGCTCTCGGCGCTCCAGGTGCACAATCTGATTTATGCGCTGATCGGCGTGACCCTGGGCACCGCCGTGGGCGTGCTGCCCGGCATCGGCCCGGCGCTGACCGTGGCGCTGCTGCTGCCGGTAACCTACAAGCTCGACCCGGGCGGCTCGCTCATCATGTTCGCCGGCATCTATTATGGCGGCATGTATGGTGGCTCGACGACCTCGATCCTGCTCAACACGCCGGGCGAAAGCGCCTCCATCGTCACCGCGCTCGAGGGCAACAAGATGGCCCGCCAGGGACGGGGCGGCCCGGCACTGGCTACTGCCGCCATCGGTTCCTTCGTCGCCGGCCTCCTGGCGACCCTTGGCCTCGCCTTCATTGCGCCATTCGTGGTGAAATTTGCGCTGTCCTTCGGACCCTGGGACTATTTTGCGCTGATGGTTCTGGCTTTTGTGACCGTTTCGGCGGCGTTCGGAGACTCGGCCCTGCGTGGGCTGACGGCGCTGTTCATCGGACTGGGCCTGGGCCTGATCGGTATCGACCTGCAGACCGGCCAGACGCGCCTGGCCTTCAATGTCATGGACCTGCTCGACGGCATTGAGGTGACGACGCTTGCCGTGGCGCTATTCGCCATCGGCGAGACGCTCAAGACGGCCTCCGACCGCGACCAGGCCAATACCGAAGTAACGGCGGTCAAGGGCTCGGTCTGGATGACACTGGAGGACTGGAAGCGAAGCTGGGCCTCCTGGCTGCGCGGCACCTTTATCGGTTTTCCCATTGGCGCCATGCCGGCGGGCGGTGCCGATGTCGCCAGCTTTCTCTCCTACAGTACGGAAAAGACCTTTTCCAAGAAGCCCGAGGAATTCGGCAATGGCGCCATTGAAGGCGTGGCCGGGCCCGAAGCGGCGAACAATGCCTCGGCGGCCGGTACGCTGGTGCCGCTGCTGACGCTCGGCCTGCCGACCACGGCCACGGCCGCCATCATGCTGGCTGGTTTCCAGCAATTCGGCCTGCAGCCGGGACCACTCCTGTTTGCCAACAACGCGCCGCTGGTCTGGGCGCTGATCGCCAGCCTGCTGGTGGCCAATTTCATGCTGCTGGTGCTCAACCTGCCGCTGATCGGGCTCTGGGTGCGGCTTTTGACTATCCCCAAGCACTGGCTTTACGCGGGCATCCTGACCTTCGCCACGCTGGGAACGCTCGGGGCCAATGGCGCCATGTCCATGGGTTTTGGCCCGGTGCGGATCTCGTTCGAACTTGTGCTGCTGCTGGCCTTCGGCATTCTGGGCTATCTGCTGCGCCGCTTCGGCTATCCGATCGCGCCGGTGGTGGTGGGCCTGATCCTGGGGCCGATGGCCGAACAGCAATTGCGCCGGGCGCTGGCCATCAGCCAGGGCGACATCGGCGTGCTGTTCTCCTCGCCCATTTCGATTGTGCTCTATGTCGCTGCCATCATCGCTGTTGGCGTGCCGATGATCCTGCGGCTGCGCGGGCAGGGCGGCGTGCTGGGCCAGTTGGCGACCGACGAGGACTGACGAGATCCTGCGGACGCAGGGCAGGTCTCGCCCCTTGCCGTGATTGGTGGGGGCGAGACCGATTTAATCTTCTAGCGAATAGTGAGTTTGTTGGGGCCCGATGGCGAGGTCGGATCAGGCGAGCCGCCGCCGCTGCCCGAAAGGGATTGGGGCGCCTCATCCCGGCCTTCAAACTCCGAATTGATATCCTGGCAGAAATCGGTGGTGGTTTCCGGGTCGGTCAGGGCGCACTCGGCCTTGTAATTGCCGCGCGTGTCGCATTCGAGCTCGTCTTCGCCATTCTCAAGCTGGTACTCGAAACAGATCAGATCATTGTCATCAGCCATGGCGATGCTCGGGACCATCGGGGTCAGGGCAAGCAGGGCGCCCAGCGTCAGCAATGTCGTGCCCAGGGCGCGCGTCTTGGTGGTGGTCATGTTTGGTCTCCTCATTGGGGGCCGGACTGTCCGGCTGGTTTGGATGACCGCTAAATGACCGCCCGTGCTTGAACCGGGACTGATGCGCGCTTTCAGATTTCGTTCAGCCAGTGGACGCGCAAAAAAGCCCGGCTGCCAGGGAGGGATCTGGCAGCCGGGCTTATCATACCGGCAGGTTTGCGCGAAGGCCTCTGGAGGGAGGGGCCTGGGCCCCGCGCTTCAAAGCGTCGACGCTGGAATGCGGAGCTTAGAGCTTGCCGATGTTGCGGAACGCGACCGGGTCGATGCCCAGATTGTCCAGGTGCTTGGACTTGGGCACCCGTCCAGCTTCGACGGCCGCCGACACAGCAGCAGCGCTGCCGAACACGGTGGCGAAAGTGTCGAGGGTCGCAAAGAACTTGTTCTTGCGCGGGGTGCTCATTTTCCAATCCTTCCTGTTCAACCCAGAACGGCCCGGGTCGTTTCCATGACCTGTAGATGGACCTTGCCCATCCGGATCGGTAGGGGTCGATTGGTCACCCCAGCCATGCATTGCGGGAAGATCTTCTCACCCCGTCACCCGGCCTTGCCGGCAGGTCATGGCTTGGGCGAGACGATCTCCTGCCAGGTATCGAGGAAGCGTTGCCGCCGCAGCGTATCGAGCGCCACGAGCAGGCCCGGACCCAGCGGGATCGGCTGGATAACGCCCCGGCCACGGGCGGCAATCGTCTCGCTGGTCCACTCGCCCGCACTGCCGGGCACCACGGCGCCAAGGGCCGTTGGCCCCGCTGCCACGGCCTGACCCGCCGGGGACAGGGCGAAGTCGACAAACCCCTTGGCCAGCTCTGCATTGGGTGCATCCCTCGGGATCAGCATGGAGCGCGTCAATACCAACACATAGTCATCGGGCACGACGATTTCGATAGGCGCGCCCTCCGCCTGCCGGGCGAAGGCATAGGAGCCCAGCACATTGTAGCCAAGGGCCAGTGATCCATCGGCGACGCCGTTAAGAATGGCCGGGCTCGAGCCTGAAAAGCGCGCATTGACCCGGCCAAAGGCATTGGTCAGCCGCCAGAAGGTCGAGGAGATGGTCTGGTCCTGTGCCGCCAGCAGATAGCCGACACCCGAAAGGGCAATGTCATAGGTGGCGATCTTGCCGCGAAACCGCTCGGTCTGCGTCTCGATCAATTCGGCCAGCGTCAGATGGGTGCGCGGCACCTCATCATCGTCGATCAGGTCGCGATTGTAGATGATGACAGCCGGCTCGAAGGTGAAGCCGAAGACTTCATTGCGCCAATGGGCCCATTCGGGCAGGGCGCCGAGATGGGGACTGTCATAGGCGAGGGCATAGCCGTCATTGGCGAGCTTGAGCTGCAGATCGGAGGCGGAGCTGATGAGCAGGTCCGGCGGGGTTTCCAGTTCCCCGTCCAGATAGCGCCGGAACAGCGGCAGGGAATCGGTTTCCTCATAAACCACCGTGACGTCGCTGCGCTGGGCCTGATAGGCCGCAATGAAATGCGCGAAGAGCGGGGTATCGGTGACCCCCAGAATATTGAGGGTCTGGGCCGAACTGCCATCCGGCGCGGGATAGATCGTGGTCGCTGCGTCCACCGGGGCCGGGGACAGCAAAAGCGCCGGCACCAGCACGAGCGCAGCGACGAGGCCAAACGCAGCGCTGCCGCTGGCGCGCCGGGGCAAGGGCAGGGTGATGGCGACGCTCAACCCGCCGCCCGTCCGGTCCAGCAGGCGCAGACTGCCGCCATGCGCCTGAGCCACACGGGCAACGATGGAAAGGCCAAGGCCGGACCCTACCTTGCCATTGCTGGCCTTGCCGCGCTTGAAGCGTTCCAGCACTTCCGATTTCTCCCCTGCCTCAATGCCCGGGCCGCGGTCACTGACCTCGACACAGAGCGCGCCATTCTCGATGCGCCCGACGATGTCGATCGGGCCGTCGGAATAAACCAGCGCATTGTCCACCACGTTGCGCATCATTTCGCGCAGGGCCACGCGGTCCCCCCGCAGCGGGGCTTCTGCCGCCTGGCCCAGCGCGACCTGCAAGCGCTGTGCCTGATCGGGATCAAGGCGCTGGCGCACATCCCCGATCACCGAAGCGAGCGTAGTGGTTTCGACTTCGCTGTTTTCCATGCGGTGGGAAATCGTTGCTTCCATCAGAAGCTGACTGACCAATTGGCTGGCCTGCACGGCCCCGGTGTGAATGCGCCCGACGCGCCGGCGCAGGGCATCGGGGTCCTGCTCGTCCATGGCGACTTCCGCCTGGGCGCGCAGGGAGGCCAAGGGCGTGCGGACCTCATGGGCCGCTTCGGCCACCAGCCCGCTCACCCGCTCCATGGCCTTCTGCAACCGGGCCATGAAGCCATTGAGCGCGGAGACAAGATGTTCCACTTCGCTTGGCACCGGTACGGTGATTGGGGAGAGGTCGTCTGGCGAACGGGCACGCAATTCATGCTCCAGCTCGGTCAGGGGCGCGAACATGCGGGAAATGCCGAACCAGACCAGGCCAATCGCCAGCAGCGTCAGCGCCAGCACCGGCAGCACGGCATTGGAGAGAATTTCATTGGACAGCGCCTCGCGCTGGTTCTGCGTTTCGGCGACATGGATGGTCACCCAGCCCGTATCGCTCGGGGTGGAGATCAGACGGCCGACGCTGGCCACGCGCGCAATCTCGCCGCGATAGAGGATGTCGGTGAAGGTGGGCTCGGACGACACCGTTTCCGCCATCTGTGCCGCCAGGTCCTCATAGCCGGTCACCGTGCGGGCATCGGGATCTTCCACGGCGTAGAACACCCGGTCCTGCCCCGAAAACATGGCAAAGGCAGCGAAGGGGATTTCCACCACCACCGCCTCGTTCTCAACCTGCACGGCGCCAGCAATGGTGAGCGCCGAGGCGGCCAGCAGCCGGTCGAAGGCACGGTCCGACGCACGCTCGGCATAGTCCCGGATAAAGACGATCAACACGACGGACGCCGCCAGCAGCAGAGCCAAAGCCAGGGCGAAGATTCGGCGGCGGATCGAGAAGGGTTTCTGCCTTGTGGCAGTCGCCGTCCTATCCATCGCTCACCCGCACCACATAGCCCACGCCGCGCACCGTGCCGATCTCGATATTGGCCGCTTCCAGCTTCTTGCGCAGGCGCGAAATATGCAGTTCGAGCGCATTGACCGAGACATTCTCGTCGAAATTGAAGAGCTGGTTCATCAACCGCTCCTTGGCGACCACCTTGCCGGCATGGGCAACCAGGATTTCCAGCAGCCGGAACTCGCGCCGCCCCAGCTCCAGCGCCTTGCCGGCGACCGAGGCGTTGAGACCGGCCAGGTCGAGTTCGAGATTGCCCACGGATACCGTGCTCGATGCCTGCCCGCCGGTGCGCCGCAACAGGGCCCGCAACCGCGCTTCGAGTTCGCGCAGGTCGAACGGCTTGACCAGATAGTCATCGGCCCCCAGGTCGAGCAGGCTGACCTTGTCGTCGATTTCGGAGCGGGCGGTAATGACCAGGATCGGCGCATTGAATTTGTGTCGGCGCAATTCGGCGATCAGGCTGATGCCATCGCGATTGGGCAGCATCAGATCAAGCGCCACCGCATCGAAGGGTTCCGCCTCGGCGGTGGGCAGAACATCGTCTCCGTCGCGCACCCATTCAACCGAATGCCCGGCCGAGCGCAGCCGCTTCTCAATGGCCTCGCCCAGATCTTCATTATCCTCCACCAGCAATATGCGCATCGGTCCTCCTGATGCTGGACACTAGTGCATTGGCGGTGATGGTGGAAATTGGAATTACGGCGAATAGCCGCGGGTCAGGAGCTGATCGGCGCGCCGCGCAGGAGCGCCGAAAAGCGGGCGCCTAATGTGCGGAGCTGCCGCCAGACGCCGGAGAGCTGAAGGCTGGACGGATCGGCGTAGTCAGCCAGCATGGTTTCGGCGATTGCTTTGCCCTCGCGCACGATCCGGCGCTCGATCAGATCCTGTCCGGCGTTGGGAACGCGCATGCCCGGCCTCCTATGGTTGATGAAACCTTAACAGGAGGCAGCCGGCCTGTCCGCAAACTTGCGTCCGAATGGTTTACGCCGGGGCAGGGTGCTTGTGGACAAGCGGGCGATGCATCGACTTGCATGGGCCCAGTTAAGAAGGCGGCAAGGGAGCGCGGCTAGCGTTCGGCCATGCCTTTCGACAAGCTCCGCGATTCAGCGGCTTCGCCCCTATTGCTTGAACGCCGGATCGCCCCGCGCCGGAACACCTACATCCAGGCCAGCATCGCCATGGGCTTTACCAATCTGCCCTGCATCGTGCGCAATGTGTCCGATACCGGCGCCAAGCTTGAAGTGGCCCGCGTCGCCGGCATTCCCGATCGCTTCGATCTGATCGTGCCCGGCCACCGGCCGCAGCCCTGTCGCGTGGTCTGGCGCTCGCTCAAAGAAATCGGCGTTGAGTACCAGGCCGCGCGCCACGAGCCGGCGGATAATCTGAACCTGCGCTGATCGCTACATCATCCGGCGGTGCCATGCACACAAGATATGGTGGCCATGCACGGGCGGTGCATTACCACCTGTGGATAGTCGGTGATTTCCCAAGTGCTGTCGTAAAGGCGCCAAAAATTCTGCACTTGACAGTTTCGGTGCTGGGGAGAATCGGGACTTTCCCCTATGGTGAATGCGCGGTTAAGCGCTGGTCACACCTGCCGAACAGTGAGATTTTCCGTGGCTTTAGCGCCAGACTCTAGCGCGCTTCAGAGGCTGGATGAGCTCGGTGAAGCACCAGTCAAATCGAGGCCACAACGGCGCTGTTTTGCTTGATATTTGTCCCCATAATCCACATATTACCCATACCATCCCTTGTTTGAAACCAGGGGTGGGGCACTAGGTGTTGTGATTTTCTGACGTTGACGACAGCCGTGAATCGCACGAACCTGATCCTCGGTCCGGCGCTTGGTTTCAAGCTTCGGGCAAGCCCTCGGAACAAGCATTGGCGATACGACTGATGCAGGGCCGGGGCACGGGGCAAGTTCTTGGGTCCGCCCTCCCGCGGGCCCGGGGTTGGTAACAGCGTCAACGACAGACCGGACGAAGCCGGACTACGGCAGGCGGGCGCGTGCGCGCTCGTGACTTGGGAATGACTGAAGCGATGGTTCGCGCGTTGATCTTTGAAGCGATGCCGGAGCGGCCCTCTAAGGGGCCAGGTCGTGTCCATGCCAGAAGGCCTGCCTTGCACCCACACGTCCACCCGCGGATGGCTCGCGCCCTCCGTGCAATATCAGTCCTGTGAGGATTACGATGAGCATCACCGTCTATAGCAAGCCCGCCTGCGTCCAGTGCACCGCCACCACCCGTGCGCTCGACCGCAAGGGTCTCGACTACACTCTGGTCGACATCTCCGCCGACGCCGACGCCTATGCGCGCGTTGAAGAGATGGGCTACCGCCAGGTTCCCGTGGTCGTGGCTGGTGACATGCACTGGGCCGGCTTCCGTCCCGACATGATCGGCAATCTGGCCTGATCTCATGGAGCAGGGCCCGGACATGAGCGGCCTCGTCTATTACTCCAGCACCTCGGAAAACACCCACCGCTTCGTGGAGCGGCTTGGGGTAGGCGGGGTCAGGCTGCCGGTGGACGCTGCCAGCGAACCACCGGTGATGGACGAGCCATTCGTGCTGGTGCTGCCCACCTATGGGGGCGGGGAAGGCAAGGGCGCCGTGCCCAAGCCGGTGATCCGCTTCCTCAATGTCGCGCATAATCGCGATCTCATCCGCGGCGTCATCGCCGCGGGAAACACGAATTTCGGCGCTGGCTACTGCCTTGCGGGCAATATCGTCTCGCAAAAATGCGCCGTGCCACTCCTCTATCGCTTCGAATTGCTCGGAACCGATGAGGATGTCACCAATGTCAGACAGGGACTGGAACGGTTTTGGACACGCTCACATTAGACCGCACCGAAGAACGGCCGGCCGGTAAGCCTACTCAGGATAAGAACGAGCAGGCGCTGGATTACCATGCGCTCAATGCCATGCTCAATCTCTATGATGAGCAGGGCAAGATCCAGTTCGACAAGGACCGGCAGGCCGCGCACCAGTACTTCTTGCAGCATGTGAACCAGAACACGGTGTTCTTTCACAATCTGCGCGAGAAGCTGACTTATCTGGTTGAGGAAGGCTATTACGAGCAGGACGTGCTCGATCAGTACAGCTTCAACTTCGTGCGTGACCTTTACGATTACGCCTACGACAAGAAATTCCGCTTCCCCACCTTCCTGGGCGCGTTCAAGTATTACACCAGCTACACGCTCAAGACCTTTGACGGTAAGCGTTATCTTGAGCGCTATGAAGACCGCGTCTGCATGGTCGCACTGGCCCTGGCGCGCGGCGACGAAGTGCTGGCCAGGAACCTGGTCGACGAGATCATCTCCGGCCGCTTCCAGCCTGCGACCCCGACCTTCCTCAATGCCGGCAAGAAGCAGCGCGGCGAGCTCGTCTCGTGCTTCCTGCTGCGTGTCGAAGACAATATGGAATCCATCGGTCGCGCCATCAATTCGGCGCTGCAGCTATCCAAGCGCGGCGGCGGCGTGGCGCTGAGCCTGACCAATATCCGCGAGATGGGCGCCCCCATCAAGCAGATCGAGAACCAGTCCTCGGGCGTACTGCCGGTGATGAAGCTGCTCGAAGACAGCTTCTCCTATGCCAACCAGCTCGGCGCCCGCCAGGGTGCGGGTGCGGTGTACCTCCACGCCCACCACCCCGACATCATGCGCTTCCTCGACACCAAGCGCGAAAATGCTGACGAGAAGATCCGCATCAAGACGCTCTCGCTGGGCGTCGTGATCCCCGACATCACCTTCGAGCTCGCCCGTGACAACGAGGATATGTACCTGTTCTCGCCCTATGACGTGGAGCGCGTCTATGGCGTGCCGATGACCGAGATTTCGGTTACCGAGAAATACCGCGAGATGGTCGAGGACAAGCGCATCAAGAAGAAGAAGATCAAGGCGCGCGAATTCTTCCAGATCATCGCCGAGATCCAGTTCGAGAGCGGCTATCCCTACATCATGTTCGAGGACACGGTGAACCGGGCCAACCCGATCGATGGCCGCATCACCATGAGTAATCTCTGCTCGGAAATCCTGCAGGTCAGCGACGCCTCGATCTACAACGAGGATCTGAGCTACGAGCACATGGGCAAGGATATTTCCTGCAATCTGGGCTCGCTCAACATCGCCAAGGCGATGGACTCCGAAGATTTCGGCAAGACCATCGAGACCTCGATCCGCGCGCTGACCGCCGTGTCGGACATGAGCAATATTTCGTCCGTGCCCTCCATCGCCAAGGGCAATGCCGACAGCCATGCCATTGGCCTGGGTCAGATGAACCTGCACGGCTTCCTGGCCCGCGAACGCATATTCTACGGCTCGGAAGAAGGCGTCGATTTCACCAACATGTATTTCTACGCGGTGACCTATCACGCCCTCCGCGCCTCGAACCTGATCGCCACCGAGCGCGGCGAGACCTTCAAGGGCTTCGGCAAGTCGAAATATGCCGATGGCAGCTATTTCGACAAATATACCGACAAGGAATGGACCCCGGCGACCGCCCGCGTGGCCGAGCTGTTCGAGAAGGCCGGCATTCACCTGCCGACCCAGGAAGACTGGAAGGATCTGAAGGCCAAGGTCATGATGACCGGGCTCTACAACCAGAACCTGCAGGCCGTGCCGCCGACCGGCTCAATCTCCTACATCAACCACTCCACCTCCTCGATCCACCCGATCGTCTCCAAGATCGAGATCCGCAAGGAAGGCAAGATCGGCCGCGTCTATTACCCGGCCGCCTACATGGATAATGACAACCTGGAATACTATCAGGATGCCTATGAGATCGGTCCTGAAAAGATCATCGACACCTATGCGGCGGCCACCCAGCACGTCGACCAGGGCCTGTCGCTGACCCTGTTCTTCCGCGATACCGCGACCACCCGCGATATCAACAAGGCGCAGATCTACGCCTGGAAGAAGGGCATCAAGACCATCTACTACATCCGTCTTCGCCAGCTTGCCCTTGAAGGAACCGAGGTTCAGGGCTGTGTCTCCTGCGCGCTCTGAGAAAAAGGCCCCCAAACCCATGAATATGCACGCCAAGCCGATCGCCCGGGTCCGCGCCATCAACTGGAACCGCGTCCAGGACGACAAGGATCTTGAGGTCTGGAACCGCCTGACCTCCAATTTCTGGCTGCCCGAAAAGGTGCCTCTGTCCAACGACATCCCGTCCTGGGGGACCCTCAAGCCCGAAGAGCAGCAGCTCACCATCCGCGTGTTCACCGGCCTGACCCTGCTCGACACCATCCAGAATGGTGTCGGCGCGGTGCGCCTGATGGCCGATGCGCAGACCCCGCATGAAGAAGCGGTGCTGTCCAACATCTCCTTCATGGAAGCGGTGCATGCCCGCTCCTATTCCTCGATCTTCTCGACCCTGTGCCTGACGCCGGATGTCGACGACGCCTATCGCTGGAGTGAGGAGAACGAGTTCCTGCAGCGCAAGGCCATGCTGATCATGCAGCAGTATGACAGCGGCGACTCGCTCAAGAAGAAGGTGGCTTCGGTATTCCTCGAAAGCTTCCTGTTCTATTCCGGCTTCTACCTGCCCATGTACTGGTCCAGCCGCGCCAAGCTGACCAATACGGCCGATCTGATCCGCCTGATCATCAAGGACGAGGCCGTCCACGGCTATTACATCGGCTACAAGTTCCAGCGCGAGGTCGAGCGTCTGACTGACGCCGAAAAGCAGGAAATCAAGGACTTCGCCTTCGACTTCCTGCTTGAGCTCTACGACAACGAAGCGCGCTACACCGAGGACCTCTACGACAGCGTCGGGCTCTCCGAGGACGTCAAGAAATTCCTCCACTACAACGCCAACAAGGCGCTGATGAATTTGGGCTACGAAGCCCTGTTCCCGCCCGAAGCCTGCAAGGTCAACGCCGCGATCCTCTCGGCCCTCTCGCCCAATGCCGACGAGAACCACGACTTCTTCTCGGGGTCTGGCTCCAGCTACGTCATCGGCAAGGCGATCTCCACTGAGGACGAAGACTGGGATTTTTGATCCTGCACGAATTGCAACGAAAGGGGCGCCGCGTGGCGCCCTTTTTTATTGGTCTGAGAGCGCACGATATCCCCTTCTCCCCTTGTGGGAGAAGGTGCCCGAAGGGCGGATGAGGGGTCTTGCGAACGCGAGGGGGCATCCAGCGCGCCGAGAGAACCCCTCACCCTGGATTTCTGCTGAACGCAGAAATCGTGTCCCTCTCCCACAAGGGGCGAGGGGTGGCCGCGTCCTTGAATGCAATGGGCATATAAAGAAACCTTTATATCTCCCATTGACACCTCGGTCCCCCTCCGCCATCCTGATCAGCGTCCATGGTCCCCGCGAGGGGATAACAGGGAATGCCGGTGCGGGGCGCTAAGCCCCAAGTCCGGAGCTGCCCCCGCAACTGTTGGCGGAGACGGGTGTTCGTTGTCCCACTGGTCATCATTGGCCGGGAAGGGGAGCATCCGGTTCGATCCGCGAGCCAGGAGACCTACCATGGGCGTGAACTTGCCATTGTCAGCCGATCGGGTGGATCGGCCGGAGGACACGACCATGACGATCCGTCACCATTTCCGAATGCGACGCTGCTAAGCGGTCAGTTCTGACCCCAAACCAGCCCTGATCCGCCCGCACTGACACCAGTGCCGGGCGCAATTCAACATATTCGCGCGCCTGGCCGCACCGTGTTTTGCACGGGCGACCCTGCGCGCCTGTCACAAACGGAATTATCCATGACCCGCTCAGCCAATCTCGGCTTTCCCCGCATCGGCCTCAATCGCGAGCTGAAAAAGGCCCTCGAATCCTATTGGAAGGGCGAAAGCGACGCCGCCGCCTTGCACGCCACTGCCGCCCAACTCCGCGCCCGCCATTGGAGCCTGCAGCGCGAAGCTGGCATCGAGGTGATCCCCTCGAACGATTTCTCGCTCTACGACCATGTGCTGGATACTTCGGTGCTGGTCGGCGCCATCCCGCCGCGCTTTGCCGGAATTACCGACCCCGACGCCCGCTACTTCGCCATGGCCCGCGGCACCGACGCCGCCCCGGCCATGGAGATGACCAAGTGGTTCGACACCAATTATCATTTCATCGTGCCCGAACTGCATCGCGGGCAGCGCTTCGCGCTCAATGCGGGAAAACCGCTCGATCATTTCCGCGAGGCACGGGCGCTTGGCCTTGCCACAAGGCCGGTGATCCTGGGGCCCGTCTCCTTCCTCAGCCTGGCAAAGGCAAAGGATGACGGCCTTGATCCTCTCGACCTGCTCGATGCGCTGCTACCGGTCTATGCCGAGCTGCTGGCCCAGCTCAGGGCCGAGGGCGCAGGCTGGGTGCAGATCGATGAGCCTGTGCTGGTGCTCGACCTTTCCGGCAAGCAGCAGGCCGCGCTTGAAAAGGCCTACGCGGCGCTGGGCAAGGCCGGTTCCGATATCCTGCTCACCACCTATTTCGGCGATCTGCGCGACAATACCGAACTGGCGGCAAGGCTCCCGGTTGCCGGGCTGCATATCGATCTCGTCCGCGCCCCCGATCAGCTCGACGCGGTACTGGCGGCCCTTCCGGCTGACAAGACCTTGTCGGTCGGCGTGGTCGATGGCCGCAATATCTGGCGCACGGATTTGGATGCGGCGTTCGGCCTGGTCACCAAGGCCTGGGATCACATCGGCCCGGAACGGCTGGAAATCGCGCCATCCTGCTCGCTGCTGCACAGCCCGGTCGATCTTGAGGCTGAAACCGCGCTGGACGATGAGCTGAAATCCTGGCTGGCCTTTGCCCGGCAGAAGCTGGACGAGGTTTCCGCGCTGGCCATTGCACAGAAGCGGGGCAGAGGCGCAGCCCGGGCAGCTTTCGAGGCCAGCGCCGCCGCCATCGCGGCGCACAGGGCCTCCCCGCGCATTCATCGGCCCGAGGTGAAGGCCCGCGCTGCGCAGGCCATTACGCTGGATCGCAATTCGTCCTTCGCATCCCGCCGCGAGAAACAGCGCGCCCGCTTCAACCTGCCAGCCTATCCGACCACCACCATCGGTTCGTTCCCGCAGACCAAGGACGTGCGCCAGGCTCGCGCGGCGTTCAAGAAGGGCCAGCTCGATCAGGCTGGGTATGATGCCTTTCTCGAACAGCAAACCGAGAGCGCCATCCGCATCCAGGAAGAGCTGGGGCTCGATGTGCTGGTGCATGGCGAATTCGAGCGCAATGACATGGTCGAATATTTCGGCGAACAGCTCGATGGCTTCGCCTTCACCAGAAATGGCTGGGTGCAGTCCTACGGCTCGCGCTGCGTCAAGCCGCCGGTGATCTATGGCGATGTCTCCCGTCCTGCGCCGATGACGGTGCGCTGGTCAGCTTTTGCGGCTTCGCTCACGGACCGGCACATGAAGGGCATGCTGACCGGTCCGGTCACCATCCTGCAATGGAGTTTCGTGCGGGTCGATCAGCCGCGCGCCGAGACTTGCCGCCAGATTGGCCTGGCCATCCGCGACGAAGTGCTCGACCTCGAACAGGCCGGCATCGGCATCATCCAGATCGATGAACCGGCCCTGCGCGAGGGCCTGCCGCTGCGCCGGGCCGATTGGGACGCCTATCTGCGCTGGGCGGTGGACTGCTTCCGCCTCTCGGCCTCGGGCGTGGCCGATGACACGCAGATCCACACCCATATGTGCTATGCCGAGTTCAACGACATCATGCCCGCCATTGCCGCAATGGATGCCGATGTGATCTCCATCGAAACCTCGCGCTCGGACATGGAACTGCTCGAGGCTTTCCGCGACTTCAACTACCCCAATGAAATCGGCCCCGGCGTCTGGGATATCCACGCCCCGCGCGTGCCCGATCAGGCCGATATGGAAGCCTTGCTGCACAAGGCCGGGCAGGGCATTGCCCCCGGCCAGCTCTGGGTCAATCCCGATTGCGGGCTCAAGACCCGCGGCTGGCCGGAGGTGAAAGCCTCGCTGCAAAATCTCGTGGCTGCCGCCAAGGCCTTGCGCCTTGCAGCAGCCGGGTGACAAAAGCCTGGTGAAAACCCTGCCGCCGCTTCTCAACAAAAGCGGCGGCACTTAAATTCGGCGCTACGGCTTAATCCAATCTTTGTGCCTTCAGCGCCATGATGGGGGCTCGAGTTGGAACTTGACGATGCCTAGTCACGAACATGGCCAGTTGGATGTCGACGCCTATCTGCATGGCATCGTGCGCGCTCGCCTTGGTGTTTGGGACTGGAACCTGGTCAGCGGCGAATGCGGCTACTCGGCAAGCTGGTTCGAGATGCTCGGCTACGCGCCCGGTGAACCGATCCTCGTCTGCATCGAGATCATCGAAGTCCATGAGGTCGCCCTCGCCACTTGGCGGGTGCATCTCCGGCTCTTCACGGTCGGGCCCGAACATCCGTGCTTCATTTGAAGTGGATGCGGGC
>NZ_PYVZ01000029.1 GCF_003056405.1 Devosia indica | reverse complement strand
ATAGTCTTCAAGACGCGCTGGCAAAAAACTCGCCTGGTCACGGTCTGCACCTTCAACGAAACGTCCCATATGGCACCTCCGAAGCAGTGCCAAATCATAACATATTCAGGGGTTTTCACACAGCCTCCGCCCCACAGCGGTCATTCAGACCGCGTTTGCGACGTCCCGATAGCTGCCATTCCGACCCAGATCATGTCGATGCCGGATTGGCTGAGCAGACCTGCCATGACGTGGTCGTAAGCTGTGAGCATCGCGATCCGCTTCCTGGCATCGCGTAATACCTGTATGTCGCGCATGGTCAGGCGACTCGAACCCGTTTGCCGACACGTTGAATCCTCGCATGCTTGGACAGACTTGTTTGCAAATCCCTAGACGCCGCGCTTATTGCCCCAGAGCAGCACGTGAAGCTGTGGCAATACCCGCGCCTCGAACCATCGGTCTTGAGTAACCTTGTCCACCAGCCATTCCATGCGCTGCATGACGCCCTCGATGTCTATGGGGCCGTCCGCCGCATCGGGCGAGGGCGGCGTGTGGTTGCCCGGCTGGAGATAGGTCGGCAGGTGCGGATAGCGGGCTGCGACGTCTCGAGCAAAGTCATAGTCCTCATCGCCGAAAACCACCAACTTGAGCACCGTCAGCGGCTTGCCTTGCGCGGCGTCCAGGCAAGCCTCGAATTGTGCCCAGTCGACGCTCATCTGGCTCGATGGCGGCTTGGGGCTCAGCACCAGGACGTCCAGCATCGAGAACCAGTCCCGGGCCACCGAACCTTGCGTTTCCAGGGCGAAACGATAGCCGTCTTGGTGACCGCAGACGATCAAGTCGCCCAGCGCCTGGATCGCAGGATTGCCACCGGACAGCGACACCATCAGCGGCTCACCACCGGACAGGGCCCGGACCTGGGACCAGATCTGCTCTACCGACATTGGCCGCCAGTCTTCACGAAAGCGACTGTCGACGGCATGCAGGCTGTCGCACCAGGCGCAACGGTAGTCGCACCCGCCCGTTCGCACGAACACGGTCGGCTGGCCGATCAACACGCCTTCGCCTTGGATCGTCGGCCCGAAGATCTCGCTGATGCGGATACCGGGCGGCTCCACGGCGCTCACGGCCTGTACTCCGCCCAGGTTTTGGCGGTCTCGCTGACGCGTACGGCAGAGGCTTCGGGCAGTCGCTGCTTGCACCAGACATAGAAGTATTGGGCGAGGCATTCGGCTGTAACCCGGTCATGGCCCAGCACGTCGTTGAGATGGCGATGATCAAATGCCTCATCAATGTGCCGTTTGAGCACTGACAAGTCCTGATAATCGCGGACGAAGCCATGCTCGTTCAACTCATTGGCCGTCAGTTCGACTTCCACGACGTAGTTGTGCCCATGCAGCCGAGCGCATTGGTGATCAGGCGGAAGGGACGTGAGCTGATGGGATGCCGAGAAATGGAATTCCTTGGTGATGCGAAACGTCATGCGCGTTTCGCCTCTATGGCGTCACGCCAGAAGTCGGCATCGGCATAGGGTGTCGGATCCGGTAGGCGGGCGAGGTCAAAGGCTTCCCGACGCTCAACGCAGGTGCCGCAACGCCCGCAATGCATCTCCCCGCCCTTGTAGCACGACCAGGTCTGATCGAAGGGCGTTGCATGCCGTGCGCCCTCGGTCACGATGTTCGCCTTGGACACGTTTACGAATGGCGCGTAGAGGCGAACGTTGGCATAGCCGTCGAGCGCCCGGTCCTGCATCGCCTGGAAGGTGCCAATGAAATCAGGCCTGCAATCGGGATAGATGAAGTGATCGCCGCCGTGGACCGCAACGCCGACCGCCTGGTCCTGTCTTGCCGCGGCGACACCGAAGGCTATCGCCAGCATGATGGCGTTGCGATTGGGCACCACCGTGATCCGCATCGATTCTTCGGCATAATGGCCGTCGGGAACGGCAACATCGTCGGTGAGCGCGGAGCCGCTGAGTTGCCGTCCAATGTCGCGAATGTCTATGACCTGGTGCGGGACGCCAAGTCTTTGTGCGCAGGCCGCGGCAAAGCCAAGCTCCTTGCTGTGCCGCTGTCCGTAGTCGAACGATACCAGGCCGGTGAGGGTTTGCTCGGCCGCCACCTTGTGCGCGAGCGAAACCGAGTCCAATCCGCCGGAGCAGATGACGAGAGTTTTCAAAATGTTGATCCTTGTTTTGACCGGGTAAGGCTGCGACCGGAGATTGCTCTGTCTTCCCTCTACGCCAGAAATGGCAACTTGTGAATGGAACTCGAAGGGGCTGCGGCGTTGTGGCCAAGACGCCTCCCAGGCCGCCGAGCCGGGTGCAATAACCGGGCACCGGAGCCGAGGGCCTGGCTTGGTGCCGCTGCTATGGCCCTCGAGATAAAGCCTTTGGCTTGGCTGACCGAGGCGGTCAGTGGCCAGCCTCTGGCGAGGCCGGCTGCGACCGCGGAGGAAAACATGCAGCCCCCGCCATGAATCTCCCCCACGCCTTGCCGCTGCGCTGAAAAGCGTGTCACGCCGTCGGCGTCGACGAGCAGGTCCGTACTGCGCGGTCCCGCAGCGTGTCCCCCTTTGATCAGCACAGCCTTGGGCCCCATCGCCAGCAAGGCCCTGGCCTGAACGATCCTCGCAGTCTCGTCCATGGCAAGTGGCGTGCCAGTCAAGGCCGCAGCCTCAGGCAGGTTGGGGGTGAGCAGGAGGGTCCTCGGCAACAGCAGAGTGACCAGTGCGGCTAAAGCCTCCTCCGGGAGCAGGCGCGCGCCGCTGGTTGCGACCAGCACCGGATCAAGTACAATCCGGTTGGCGTCATGCCGGCTCAAGGTCTCGGCGACCGCGTCAATGACCTCGGCATTGCCGAGCATGCCGATCTTGATCGACGCCACAGGCAGATCGGCGAACGCCGCCTCGATCTGGGACGCTACAACTGTTGGAGGGACCGAGTGTATCGCAGACACGCCCATGCTGTTTTGCGCCGTCACCGCTGTAATCGCGCTGGTCCCGAAGACGTCAAAAGCGGCAAAGACCTTGAGATCGGCCTGGATTCCGGCGCCGCCGCCCGAATCCGAACCGGCAATGGTCAAAGCAACGGGTATCACGACGGATCGCCTTGCAGCGCGACCAGCGCCAGGTTGTGCCTGCCCATGGACTGCAACCGCCCCGCAGCGCGCAGGGCCCGCTGCCCGCTGCGGCAGCAGAGGACGATGCGGGCACCACCATGTGCCGATGCCAGTTGGTCAATTTCCGTTGGGGCCAGACGAAGCGCATCTGCTCGCGGCAGGGTCGGCGCTTCAGCGACGCCGCGCAGGTCGACGACAATATCGTCGGGCACGAGGTCTGCCAGCCCGATGAACGGGGCGGCGTGCAGAGGCTCAGGACTATCGGCAAAGCTGAAGCCGCCAAATTGCAGGGTGTGGCCGTCGAAGCTGACAACCCGGCCTAATATGCCTGGCTTAAGGTCGAGCAGCACGTGAAGTGCCATATGGGCCTGGAGGCTCCCCAGTATCGATACGGCCGACCCCAGCACGCCGACGCTGGCGCAACTGCCGGCCACCGCTGGCGCATCGGGAAAGACCGCGCGATAACTTGGCGCACCGCCGCAAAAGGCGCCGACATAACCGGAGAAGCCAAGCACCGACGCACTGACCAATGGCTTGCCGGCAGCCCGGCAGCGGTCGGACAGGATATAGGTCACGGCGAAATTGTCGGCCGCATCGATGACGACGGTCGCCCTGTCGACGAGCGCGGCGGCATTGTGTGGCGTCAGGCGCTCCGGTCTGGCTGTTACGGTGATTGCGGGATTGGCTCGAAGCAGCGCCTTTCGCGCCGCCTCCGTCTTTGGCGCACCGATATCGTCCATGCCGTAGAGCGGCTGCCGATGCAGATTGGTGACGTCCACACGATCATGGTCGAGGATGACGATTTCGCCGATTCCGGCACCGGCCAGGATTTGCAGGACCGTCGAACCAAGGCCCCCGGCGCCAACCACGAGGACGCTGGCAGCGGCCAGCTTCGCCTGTCCATCGGCGCCGATTTCGGCCACCGTCATCTGGCGGATGTAGCGATCGGTCATGTCAAAGCCTCGTTGCTGCCAGCCAGGCACCGGCCTGACCGGCTGGGTCGGGGTGGCGCACGATGTCTCCAACGACCGCAACGCAATCGGCGCCCGCCGCCAGGCAGAGTTCGGCCCGCGCCACGGTCAGCCCGCCAATGGCCACCAGCGGCCGCGCGCCCACGAGGCGCTTCCATTCTGCGATCCGCGCCAGCCCCTGCGGCGCCCAGGGCATCTTTTTGAGCTGGGTGGGATAGATGGGCCCCAGGGCCACATAGTCAGGGGACTCAATCAGGGCTCTGTCCAATTCGGCATGGTCATGGGTGCTGATGCCGAAGCGTATCCCCGCGCGGCGCAGCGCCCCCATGTCGGCCTCGGCGAGGTCTTCCTGGCCCAGATGCACGAAATCGCACCCGATATCGAGGGCCACCTGCCAATGGTCATTGACCACAAGCTGCGCACCCGCTGCGGTGCAGGCGGTTTTGGCCCGTTCGATCTCAGCGCGCAGCGCGGGCTCAGGACAATCCTTGATCCGCAGCTGGATCAGTTTTGCGCCCCAGGCCAGCAGGAACTCGACCCAATCCGCATCCGGCACGACGGGATAGAAGCGATCGAAAGTCATGCGAGAACTGCCTTGCCCAGGACCGGGGTCGAAGGCGCCGCCATGTCGCGCGGCTCGAGGGGCGATGCGGTATGGGCAAGCCGCCCCGCGTCCACGGCGAGGGCAAAGGCTTCGGCCATGCGGACCGGGTCGCCCGCCTCGGCGACGGCAGTATTGAGCAATACGGCGTCATAGCCCATTTCCATCGCCGCTGCCGCATGCGAGGGCACTCCGAGCCCAGCGTCGATCACCAGGGGCACATCAGGGAAATGGGCCCGCATGGCGCGCAAGCCAAAGAGATTGTTCAGCCCGCGCGCCGATCCGATCGGGGCGCCCCAGGGCATCAGCACCCGGCAGCCTGCCTCGAGCAGCCGTTCGGCCACGACCAGGTCTTCGGTCGTGTAGGGAAAGACCTCGAACCCGTCCTCGCTCAGGATACGTGCAGCTTCCACCAGCCCGAACACATCGGGCTGCAGGGTATCGGCCTCACCGATCACTTCGAGCTTGATCCAGGTCGTGCCGAACAGTTCACGCGCCATATGGGCCGTGGTCACTGCTTCCTTGACCGAATGACAACCAGCAGTATTGGGCAGGACGCGGACACCCAACTCGCCGATGAACGACCAGAAGGTCTGACCCGCTCGCTGGTCGCCGCCTTCGCGCCGCAGCGACACGGTGACGATTTCGGCCCGTGAAGCACGCACCGCCGCCTCCAGAATTTTGGGGGAGGGATAACGGGCCGTGCCCAGCAGCAGCCGGGAGGACAGCGTGACACCATAAAACTCCATGCCTCAGCCTCCCTGCATGGGGGCGAGCACTTCGAGACTGTCGCCATCGTATAATTGCGTGTTCGCACGCCGCAGCGCGGGCACAAACCGGCCATTGACGGCGGTGGCGACGACGGCGCCCTTGTAGCCCAGCGCGTCGAGCGCCTCGTCGAGGCGGCTTGCCGTCAGCTGCCGCTCGGCGCCGTTAAGCAGAATTCGCATGGATAAGCTCCGTGCCCAAATGGGGATCTAAGGCCGCGCCGGCGGCAATCTGCGCGAGGGCCGGGGCAAGCAGGAAACCGTGGCGGAAGAGGCCATTGACGCGAACGACACGTCCCGTCCGCTCCACCCTGGGAAGGTTGTCGGGAAGGGCAGGGCGGAGATCGGCCCCAAGCTCGAGAATTTCCGCCTCCCCCAGCGCCGGATGGAGGGTGAAGGCAGCCCCCAGCAAGTCGAGCATGGAGCGCACGCTGACCGGGCCCCGTGCCTCGCTTTCGAGCATGGTCGCACCCAGCATGAAGACGCCTTCGCCGCGCGGAACCAGATAGATCGGCAGGCGTGGATGCAAAAGGCGCACCGGCCGGGACAGCGACAGACTGCGTGAGCGGATCAGCGCCATCTCCCCGCGAACGCCGCGCAGTGCCGGCATGTCGATCCGCCCGCCAAGCCCCCGGCAATCAAAGACCAGATCGCCCCGCGCCGCTGCGGGCTCGAGTTCGGTGTCGAACCGGATGGCGACGCCCAGAGCTGCCAACCGCTCCACCAGCTCCGCCAGCGCGAGGCGCGGATCGAGATGTGCTTCGCCGGGGAAGTGGAGGCCTTTGCGGAAACGACCGGCCAGGTCAGGTTCCAGGGAAGCTATCTCGGTCTCGTTGAGCCACCGGTACCGCTCGGTGCGCTGGGCAAAGCGATCGAGTTCGGCCAGGTCGCGCCCAGGCGCAACCACCAGCGTGCCTTTCGACACAGTGGCGGGGAAGCGTTCACGCCACCAGTCAATGGATTGGGCGCCAAGACGGCCGACCACGGCCTCGCTCGATGCCATTTCGCACCACGGCGCAAGCATGCCCCCGGCATGCCAGGAACAGCTCCCCGGCCCGAGCCCCGCATTGCGGTCGAACACCTCCACCGCAAGGCCTCGCTCGGCCAAGGTCAGGGCGGTCGTCAGCCCGGCGACGCCTGCCCCGATCACTGTTGCCCGCAGGGGAGCGCGGCTAATCGAGCGGGACATAGACCTTCCCCCCCTGGTCGAGGAACGCGCGCGACTTCTCCGCCATGCCACCCTCGCGGGCGGCCATGTCGCGGATATCCTGCGTGATCTTCATCGAGCAGAATTTGGGTCCGCACATCGAACAGAAATGGGCTGTCTTGTGGGCGTCCTTGGGCAGGGTCTCGTCGTGGAAGCTGCGCGCCGTATCGGGGTCGAGCGAAAGGTTGAACTGGTCTTCCCAGCGGAATTCAAACCGGGCCTTTGACAGCGCATCGTCACGCAATTGCGCTGCTGGATGCCCCTTGGCGAGATCCGCCGCATGCGCCGCGATCTTGTAGGTGATGACGCCGGTCTTGACGTCGTCGCGATTGGGCAGGCCCAGATGTTCCTTGGGTGTCACGTAGCAGAGCATGGCCGTACCGAACCAGCCGATCATGCCGGCGCCGATGGCCGAGGTGATGTGGTCATAGCCCGGCGCGATGTCGGTGGTCAGGGGACCCAGGGTATAGAACGGAGCCTCGCCGCATTCGCGCAGCTGCTTGTCCATGTTCTCCTTGATCTTGTGCATCGGGACGTGCCCGGGCCCTTCGATCATCACCTGGCAACCCTTTTCCCAGGCGACCTTGGTCAGTTCGCCCAGCGTTTCGAGTTCGGCGAACTGCGCTGCGTCATTGGCATCGGCAATCGAGCCGGGGCGCAGGCCGTCGCCGAGTGAAAAGGACACGTCGTACTTGGCCATGATGTCGCAGATGTCGCCGAAGCGTTCGTAGAGGAAGCTCTCCCTGTGGTGGGCAAGGCACCAGCCGGCCATGATGGAACCGCCGCGCGAGACGATGCCGGTGACGCGTTTTGCAGTCAGCGGCACGTGGGCCAGGCGCACGCCGGCATGGATCGTGAAGTAATCGACACCCTGCTCGCACTGTTCGATCAGGGTGTCCGAGAACACCTCCCAGTCCAGCTTGGCTGGGTTGCCGTTGACCTTTTCCAGCGCCTGGTAGATCGGCACCGTGCCGATCGGGACGGGCGAATTGCGGATGATCCATTCGCGGGTGGCGTGGATGTTGCGGCCGGTCGAGAGATCCATGACCGTGTCGGCGCCCCAGCGGATCGCCCAGACCAGTTTTTCGACCTCTTCCTCGACTGAGGATGACACGGCGGAATTGCCGATATTGGCGTTGATCTTGACCAGGAAATTGCGCCCGATCACCATCGGTTCGATTTCGGGATGGTTGATATTGGCCGGAATGATCGCCCGGCCCCGGGCGATCTCGTCGCGCACGAATTCCGGGGTGATGAAGGGCGGAATGGCCGCGCCGAAACTGTTCCCATCGGCCAGGCGGGCCTCCGCGCCATCCAGCATATGCTGGCGCCCCAGATTCTCCCGTTCGGCGACGAAGATCATCTCCTTGGTGATGATGCCGGCGCGCGCATAGTCCAATTGGGTGACCGGTCGTCCGGCCATGCCGCGGAGCGGCTGATGGGTGAGCGGGAAATGCGCGACGGCCCTGTCCGGAGATACATTGCCGTCGTCTTCGGGCCTGATGGCGCGACCCGCATAGGGTTCTGCGTCGCCGCGCTTGGCAATCCAGTTTTCGCGCAGGCGCGGCAGACCGCGCTTGAGGTCTATGGCAATGGCCGGATCGGTATAAGGTCCGGACGTGTCGTAAACCCGGAACGCCGGGGCGTTGGGATCGTCGATGGCGATCTCGCGAAAGGGCACGCGGATATCGGTGGCGAGCGGACTGCTCGCATAGACCTTGCGCGATGCGGAAAGCGGAGTGGTGGATATGCCATTGGCGCTCAGCGCCTCGGCGTTGATGGTTTTGTTCACGATGGGTCTCCATGTTTTCTCGTGAAAACGGAAACCCGGGCGCAGCTCTGGTGGCGGATAACGATCCCGTCCCTTCGCCGGCATTACCCGGATCAGGTTCAAAGGGTTCGGCCTCTCAGCCATCTCAGACCAGACTCTTGCGAACCTGGACACCCCTCGGACGTGCGCGAGAAGACGGCATCGTCATGCCAATGTCAACCCGTCAACTCCGCCTTGCCAACAGCGCGGCTCGGGGGGTATACGCACCGAGTCTGGTGCCCGCTTCGGCGGGAGAATCGGGAACGCGGTTGAAATCCGCGACGTGCCCAGCGCTGTGCGGGGGACCTGTCGGGCATATGCCACTGGCGCAAGCCGGGAAGGCGTCCGCCGGGGATGATCCCAAGTCAGAAGACCGGCCAGATGACCTCTTGAAGCTGGTTGGACCCCAGCTCCTGTGTTTTTTTCAACAGGGGCAATGTCATGCCGGACACCACCGATCAGCCTGAGTTTCAACCACACTTTGCCGCGGGCGGACCATTTTCCGACGCCGAGCGCGCAGCGGTCTATCGCGCCATCTATAGCCGGCGGGATGTGCGCGGCCAGTTCCTGCCCGATGCAGTGGGCGACGAGGTCCTGATGCGGATCCTGGATGCCGCACACCATGCGCCCTCCGTGGGCTTCATGCAGCCCTGGAATTTCCTCGTGATACGCGATGCCGAGAAGAAGCGGCGGGTTGCCGAAATCTTTGCGCGCGCCAATGACGAAGCGGCATCGATGTTCCCCCAGGATCGTCAGGACGCCTATCGGGCCCTCAAGCTTGAGGGAATCACCAGCGCGCCGGTCAATATCTGCGTGACCTGCGATGGCACACGCGGCGGCCCGGTCGTCCTGGGCGCCACGCACATGCCCGACATGGACCTGTTCAGCACGGTCTGTGCCGTCCAGAACCTCTGGCTGGCGGCCAGAGCAGAGGGTCTGGGAGTCGGCTGGGTCAGTATCCTCAAGGAGCACGAGGTCAAGGTGGTCTTGGATATCCCCGAGCCGATCCGGCTGGTCGCTTACCTTTGCGTCGGCAGAGTCGATAGCTTCTTCGCATCACCTGAACTAGAGCAGAAGGGATGGCGGATGCGTATCCCGCTGGCGGACCTGGTTTTTGAGAACCGCTGGAATGCGAAGGGTGGCTGACTAGCGTCGCCGGTGGTTCCTAAAGCCCCAGTAAACGTCAATGATGGAAACGGCCATAAACGCATAGTGCGGGCTATGATAGGCCGTTCGTCCTTCATCAAGTAACCGAGGACCGCCACAACAAGGGACGGGAGGCCCCGCCGCCTGTCTTGAGTCTCTCAAGACACCATATTGGCAGTACCAGCATCTCCCTTTCCCGGCGCAGGCTCTTGCACTCCGGTGCTGGCTGCGGCTATCGCAATCCGGCGCAGGTCTGTTTTGCCTGACCGCAGGAGAACTCAATGTTATCTCGTCTTGATACGCGGCGGCGGATCGAGGGCCTTGCCCTGTTTGCCGCTTTCGCCTTAACTGTTCCACTCGCCAACTGGATGATCGGCAATGTGGGAACTGTCTGCCCTCCCGATGGCCCATGCTTGATTCCCGTCGCTCCGGGACTTTTGGCGCCGAGCGGTGTCATGGTGGCAGGACTCGCCTTTGTGCTGCGGGATCTGGTGCAGCGGCGCCTCGGCCTGGCTTGGACCATTACTGCAATTGCCTTTGGGGCTATATTGTCGGTGCTGGTCGCCCCGCCTGCTTTGGTGTTTGCCTCAGTGGTTGCGTTTCTTGTTTCAGAGCTGGCCGACCTGGGTGTTTATACTCCATTGCAGCGCCGAGGCCTGGTGCTGGCTGTCGTCGCCTCGAGCATGGTCGGCTTGTTTCTCGACACCCTGATCTTCCTGCAGCTGGCATTCGGCAGTATTGAGCTGATGTGGGGGCAGATCGTTGGCAAAGGCTTGATGGTTCTGGTCGCCATTCCCTTCATCTACTGGCTACGCTCATATGATGAGCGGCAGGAACGGCAACTCGCTGGAGCACTGGCATGACCGACTTCTCTCTTCAAGTCACGCAGCTTGGTCGTGAGACCAAGGCGGCAGACAGCCCCGAACTCGCCATTCTGGAGCGCGTGCCCAATCCACAGGCCGATACAGACTATGTCGCGCGGTTTACGGTGCCGGAGTTTACTTCTCTGTGCCCTGTGACAGGTCAGCCAGATTTTGCCCATCTGGTCATCGACTATGTTCCGGGCGACTGGCTGGTGGAGTCCAAATCGCTCAAGCTCTACCTGACGTCGTTCCGCAACCACGGCGCCTTCCATGAGGACTGCACAGTATCGATCGGACGCCGGCTGACGAGCCTGCTGGAGCCCCGATGGCTACGGATCGGAGGGTACTGGTACCCGCGTGGTGGCATCCCAATCGATGTGTTCTGGCAGACTGGCATTGTACCACAACATGTCTGGCTTCCCGAGACAGGTGTGCCGACCTATCGCGGGCGCGGATAGGAACTGCCTCTTTTCAGCGCTAAGCTGTGACCGACGACACTGCTCCCGAGCTATCCATCCGCTCAGGACGTCCGTTCGCTCAATGTCCGCTCCTTGATGAATGCGTCTAGGAGCGGACTGGCGACAACGGCCAGCATCACGGCAAAAGACCTTCCTTCCGGGGTCAAAAGCTCTCTTGCTAACACAAGTTCGCCTGCGCCCGGAAAGCTTCGCCGATGATCGAGCGGCCCAGCTTGACGTAGATGATGTCGCTGAGGCCCCGGCCACCGCCGGCCTTGGCCTCGCCCATGCTCATGGTCTGGACGCCGCTGCGACGCAAAGATCGGCACGCCGAATCGCGTCGAGAGACGCGCTAGGAAGGGAAACCCCTGCCATGACTGCACGGTCTGCAGGACCGGCACGGTCTCGAAATCTGCCGCCGGGCGTGAAAAGAAGATCTGCGCCGCTTGCTGGGCACGGCCATGGTCCAAAAACGAACCGTCAACAGGCCCTGCCGACTTTAAAGAACGGCAGGGCCGCATCGCTCGATACTAGAGGCTAGTCGCCGATCGCGTCGAGTGCTCGAAGGGCTTCCAGGCAGGCAGCCGCGGCTTCGCGGCCCTTGTTGTGCTCGTCCTTGCGGCTGCGCAGGATGGCCTGCTCGTCGGTATAGGTGGTCAGGATGCCGAAGGTGATGGGCTTGCCTGTTTCGAGCCCGGCCTGCATCAGGCCATGAGCGGTGGCCTCACTGATATATTCGAAATGGGCCGTATCGCCCTTGATGACACAGCCCAGGCAAATGACGCCGTCGAAGCCGGACTGCGCCAGTCGCTTGGCGATGAGCGGAATTTCGAAGGCGCCTGGCGCCGAATAGATGTTGTCCGGTGCTACCGAAACACCATTCTCGGCGAGATAGGCTAGTGCGCCATCGCGCAGCCCATGGGTGACCTCCAGATTAAACTGGCTGACGACGATGGCAAGGCGGGGTGCGTTTTCAGGCATTCTGGTTCTCATGGTCCTGGTGGGTGAAGGTGTGGCCGAATTTGTCCCGCTTGGTCGTGAGATAGCGCCAGTTATAGGGATTGGCCGGGATTTCGAGCGGCACGCGCTCGGCGACGTGGATGCCGAATTTTTCGAGGGACAGGGCTTTGTCGGGATTGTTCGACAACAGCCGCAGACGGTCGATACCGAGCGAGCGCAGGATCTGCCCGGCAATGCCGTAGTCGCGGGCATCGGCGACAAAACCCAGCGCGGTATTGGCCTCGACGGTGTCGTGCCCCAGGTCCTGCAGGGCATAGGCGCGGATCTTGTTGGCAAGCCCAATGCCGCGGCCTTCCTGACCGCGCAGGTAGATCAGGGCGCCACCGTCACCGGTGGCGATCTGGCGCAGGGCCTCTTGCAGTTGCGGCCCGCAATCGCAGCGCAGCGACCCCAGCGCGTCCCCAGTCAGGCATTCCGAATGCAGACGCACCAGAGGTGTACGCCCCAAAGGATTACGGACCAGCGCCAGATGCTCGGTGCCGTCCAGCCGGCTACGAAAGGCGCGGACCTCCAGGGGAAGCGGGGAGTGTTCGGTGGGCAGTTCGGACCGCGCCACTTCGTCCACCAGAATCTCGTTGGCGAGGCGATGGGCGATAATGTCCCTGATTGTGAGAATGGGCAGCTTGTGCTCCCGGGCAAATACCTCGAGATCGGGCCGTCGCGCCATTTCGCCATCGTCCCGCATGACCTCGCAGATGACGCCCGCGGGCCGCAGCCCGGCTAGTCGCATGAGGTCGATCGCCCCCTCGGTATGGCCATCGCGCGCCAGGACGCCATTGTCGGCGGCCCGCAGCGGAAAGACATGGCCCGGAGAGGCGATGTCGCCAGAACGGACGTCGGGAGCCGCTGCAACCTGGATCGTCCTGGCCCGGTCATGGGCTGAAATGCCGGTAGTGATCCCCTCGACGGCCTCGATGGAAACCGTGAAGGCGGTCGAGCGGCGGGCCCGGTTGTTGGCCACCATTGGGGGCAGGCCGAGCCGGTCCACCTGTTCGCCCGTCAACGCCAGGCAGATGAGGCCTCGTCCATGACGGGCCATGAAGTTGATCGCCTCCGGTGTCGCAAATTCGGCGGCAATGACCAGGTCGCCTTCGTTCTCGCGATCTTCGTCGTCGACCAGGATCACCATGCCGCCATTGCGCAACTGGGTCAGGGCTTGAGATAGGGCAGGCATAGCCGCTCCACATATTTGGCCATGACGTCGACCTCGACATTGAGGGCGTCGCCCATGGCGAGGGTTTTCAGGTTGGTGTGCTCCCAGGTGTGCGGGATGATGGTCACGAGCACCGCGATGCCGTCGTCCCGGTCATCGAGGCCATTGATGGTGAGGCTGATGCCGTTGAGGGCGATGGAGCCCTTTTCGACGCAATAGCGTCCCAAGGCTGAGGGCAGCAGGAAGACGTGCCGATAGGCGCCGTCGGCCTCGATCCGCTCGATCAGCTGCGCCAGCCCATCGACGTGGCCCTGCACCAGATGGCCGGAGAGCCGCGTGTCGAGGGTCACCGCACGCTCCAGATTGGCGTATTGCCCCACTGCCAAGCCACCCAGATTGGTGCGCGCCAGGGTTTCGGGGCTGATGAAGAAGCGGGCAAGGCCGGTTTCATCGAACTGGGTGACCGTCAGGCACACGCCATTGACGGCGATGCTCTCACCCAGCGCGAGGTCCGGCCAGCCGCTGTCGAGTTCGATTTCCAGCGACCCGCCGCGGGACGCGGCCATTCTCACCCGCGCCAGTTTTTCAATGATGCCCGAGAACATCTCTTTCCTTTCCTTGTGAATAAGATTGAGGAGCCGGCTGGCAGCGAACGGTCACCCGGTCGGTGCCATCAGCATTGGCGGCCTGTTCGATCAGCACGTGCTCGTCCCAGAGACCTGCCGACAGTATGTGCGTCGTTACGGTCGGGCCGGCTTCGACCAGCACCTCCATGCCCTTGGCAGCGCCGATCGTTTGCAGCGCTTCATGCACGTCATCGGCCAGATGCACCGAAAAGCCACGTTGTCGGGCAGCGTCCATATAGAGCTCAGGAATGCGCCGCCGCCTGTCCAGAAGAACCAGCATGCGATGCTTGTCCGGATGGTCGGGGATCAGGCGCACGGTGAATAGCGGGTCATCCGCTAGCACCGTCCCGGAACCCGTGAGAATGGCGTCGGCCCGGCGCCGCAACCTATGTGCCAGTTCCAGCGATGCGATGCTGGTGAAGGTCTTTTGTCCGACCGCGGGCACCATGCTGCCTAGGGACGAGATGGCCTGCTTGATCGTGATGAAGGGCAACCCCATCCGGACGCGCTTTGCGAACGGTGCGATGAGGCGTTCCGCCTCGGCCAACACGAAATGGGCGGATGGATGGTCCAGCTCCGAGAGGAAATTTACCCTGAGACCGGCCGCGCGCAGGCGTTCGGCGCCGCCCCCCTTCACTTGGGGGTTCGGATCGCGGCATGCGATCCATACCTGTCGTGCACCCGTTGCCAGGATGGCCTCGGCACAGGGTGGCGTGCGGCCGTGGTGATTGCAGGGCTCGAGCGTCACCACGACGGTGTGGACTTTATCGGCTAGGCCAGCGGCATGGGTCTGGGCGATGGCCTCAGCCTCGGCATGTGGCAGACCGGCCCGCCGATGCGCCCCGCTGGCCAGTTCCCGCCCATAGGGGTCGAGCAATAGGCAGCCAACGGGCGGATTGGGCGCCGTGGCTCCTTCATGTGCCCTCGCCAGTTCCAGCGCGCGAGAAAATGCGTGCAGGATGAGCTGCGGCGAAAGTTCGGGATTGAGTATGTCTGCGTCTTTGTCCATGCCCGTCTCGTCGTCAATTCAGACGAGTTCCAGGGCAAATGACGACAAGCACGCGCCCTCCGATGAACGGAAAGCGCGCGTCGACAATCATTGGTTCTCTTCCATCCGGACTATACCGTCGGCCCCGGAATTACACCGGGTCTGCTGACCCCATCCCGAAGGATGGGCGCTCGCGGGCTGATGTGCACAAAGACACAATTACCGCCGGTGGGGAATTTCACCCCGCCCTGAGAACTCTCCGCCATGAATAAGGAGGCAGGGCGGGCAGATCAAGTGGGCACAAAGGCGTAACCTGCGCACGAAACGAGGCGCACCGGCAATCGCTCTCGCCATTGAGCGCGATCGGCATCGGCCGGCCGCGCCAGATTTCAGGCTATCGCAAGACCTTGCGCAGGCTGGTTGCCAACCGGTCGCGGCTATAGGGTTTGCCGAGCAGCTCGATGCCTGGATCGACGCGGCCGTCGTATTCGATGGCGTTCTCGGTATAACCAGAGGTGAACAGGACCTTGAGGTCGGGCCGCAAGCCCTGCGCCATTTTGGCGAGGTCAGCGCCATTGACGCCACCGGGCATGACAATGTCGGTGAACAGCAGCGTGACGTCGGGATTGGCCGCGAGCAGTTCCATGGCCGGGGTCGCGGCGGTCGCCTCCAGGACGCGATAGCCCAATCCTCCGAGTAGGCCCGATACGTGACGGCGGACCATGGCATCATCCTCGACAACCAGGATCAATTCGCTGCCGCCCTCGGGCGCCCGGCGCGCTGAGTCCTCGGGCGATGCCGTCAGGACCTGCATGGACTTGCGGAAATAGAGACTGATCGAGGTTCCGTGGCCCAGCTCGGACCGGAGCCGGATGTGCCCGCCTGATTGCTTGACGAAGCCATAGACCATGCTCAGCCCCAGACCCGATCCCTTGCCGATCTCCTTGGTGGTGAAAAAGGGCTCGAAGACCTTGGACAGCAGGTCAGGGGCGATGCCGTGGCCGGTATCGGATACAGTCAGCACCACATACTGCCCGGGCGCGACATCGGCAGCAACCGCCTGGATGGTGTCGAAGGTCGTGTTGGCCATGCTGATCGTAAGGCTGCCGCCATCGCCCATGGCGTCGCGGGCGTTGATGGCCAGGTTGAGAACAGCGCTTTCCAGCAGAGCCGGGTCGATTTCGACCGCCCATAGGTCGTCCGGCCGGCTGACCTGGACATCGATGTGCTCGCCCAGTGTGCGTACCAACATGGCTTCCATGCCGGCGATCAGGTCGCCGAGGTCGAGAAGGCGCGGTTGCAGGGGCTGTTTGCGCCCAAAGGCCAAAAGGCGGCTCGTGAGCTCGGCCCCCCTTTGAGCGGCCGTCGAGATCATTTCGGCCAGCAGGTGCGGCTGCGTACCCCTCTCCAGCGCATCGCAGAGCAGCTCGGCACTGCCCAGTATGACGGTCAGGAGGTTATTGAAGTCGTGCGCGACACCGCCTGTGAGTTGACCCATGGCTTCGAGTTTCTGCGCCTGCCGCAAGCGGCCTTCGAGTTCACGCCGCGGGGTGACATCGAGCATGCTGCCCACCATCCGCACCGCCCTGCCACTCTCGTCTCGAATGACGGATCCGCGGTCGATGATGCTGAGAGCATAGCCGTCATGGTGCAGGAACCGGTATTCGCTGAGCCTGGCCGCCTGTCCGGTCTGCTCCGCCAGGGGCACGAATATATCAGGGCCGCAAACGAGCGTGTCGCCGCGAGTCCAGCGCGCCAGCGCCTCGTAGCCGATCAAGCCGCCGTCGCTGCATCTCACCTTGGGCTGAAAAACCGGGCCGATCTCGCCTTCCGACAATGCGCGCGCCAGGTCTTGGCTGGACGGTGTCGAATTGGGTGACGGCATGACCAGTCTGAGCTTTGGCGTGGCGTTTCCCGTCTCGAGCAACGTGGAAAGAGCGCTGCGGCTGAACGGCTTGGACAGGGCGCCCGCGATTGGGAGCTCATGCTGTTTTGCCGAACGCTGGGCGGTGTCCAGCACCCGGCGATCGACGCCACTGACAATGATCAGCGTCGCCTGGCAGCCCATCTCTGCCAGCCGCTGGATGACCTCGACACCATCGATGCGGGGCATGACCAGGTCGAGCAGAATGTGGCTGGGACCCCATTCAGAGACTTGCGTGAAGAACTCATTGGTGGTCCGGCAATAGGCGCTTTCGGCACCGATGGACGCGGCCATCATCCGCACCGTTTCGCCGACAAGCGGATCATCATCGAGGATCAGCAAGCGCAGGTGGGGACCCTGAAGGGCACCGTCCGATCCTGGGCTGAGCGGCAGGAGGCCGAGCGTGCCGCCTGGCGTGCGCCGGGCGTCGTCAAGGTCGACAATCGCATTGTGGTCAGTCCCTGACGCCGAAGCCGGCGCGCGCCCCAAAGGTGAAGATCATGTCCTCATCCACAGTCCCACCAGAATCATCGGGGCGCGCGTCACAACACGGTGAGCATGGCCTGCGCGGCGCCACTCGGGGAGAAGCAAACGACCCGATCGACGAGGCCAGCGACGAGTCCTTTCCTGCCAGCGATCCGCCCGCGTGGATTTTTCGGAAGCCACATCCCGGAAGAATAGAGCCGTTGGCGCCGCACGAAGAAGACCGGCGCCTTGCTGTCCCGCAAACGGCGCCTCTCACTCCGCAAATCCTGCCACTGGAGGGTCAAATGACCTGGTTCAAATTGGGCGACGCGGCGCTGTTGGATGCCAGGAATGCGATGCTTGCAGGCAATTGGTGGATTGTCGCGCTGCGCGGTGTGCTCGCCATACTCTTCGGCATCGGCGCCTTTGTCCTCCCCGGAGCGACGATACTCGCACTGGTGGCCGTGTTTGCCGCCTTTGCCATCCTGGACGGCGCCCTCAGCATCGCGCAGGCGGTTCGCGGCGCCCGCAGGCAAGAACGCTGGGCCTTGCTTCTTCTCAACGGCCTGGTTGGAATAGCGATCGGCGCAGCCGCGGCAATCTGGCCCGATATCAGCATACTGGCATTCGTTTTCATCATCGCCGCGTGGGCATTAATGTCGGGGGCAATGATGCTGGGGACGGCGATTGGCCTCAAGACCAGCCACGGACGCTGGTTGCTGATCCTGGGTGCCATCGTGTCGATTCTGTATGGCGGCCTGCTGTTTGTCAGCCCCTTCCTTGGAGCGCTGGTCCTGACCTGGTGGATCGGCGCACACGCATTGGTGCTCGGCGTCATCTAGATCAGCCTGGCCTTCAGGCTCAGGCCGCCGCCTGAATGCCGCCACAGGCCTTCACGGCCTGGCTTCAATCATCTTCGCGTCCAAGTGATCGCATGGCATCAGTTATCAATGGGCCACAGCTCAGCAGGCTACCGCGCTGACTGCCAGTTCGCTGTGCGCATCGTTGAAAGTCCGCATGGTCCTTGACTGCACCCCATGCGCAGGTCGCGCCATTCATCATCTGTAGAACGTCTGCTTGAAGTTGTCTGGGACCAACAGCTGACAGACCGCAAGCGGCCCCGTCTAAGGCGCTGGCACGGATGATTGTGGGGCAGGGGACTCCACAACCCGTCGGGCAGGTGGGCGCCCCATTCCGGCCGTTCAGACCAGGTTGCCGAGTTCCCGAAACCTGCCGTTTCGCGTCTTCTGTTCAAAGGCGAAGGCCGGTGGCCTGTGGAAGGTCGGTTTCGGGCAGGTTATTTACAAGCGCAGGCAGTAGAGGACCACAAGATTCGAGGCCGGAACCTTACAGTCGGCTATGGGACGCCAGATGCCGATGTATCACACCGTGGGGGACGTGTGACTGACGAACCACTTGC
>NZ_PYVZ01000028.1 GCF_003056405.1 Devosia indica | reverse complement strand
CGCTCAATAACGCCATGTCGATCACTCCTGGATCCCCCGACCAACAGCCAGGGGACGATCAAAACATGGGTCATTTCTCAGTGAAAACTTCTGCCCCTAGAGGGTCAGATCTCAGTGACATTCAACAGACATGAGTGTCGAGGACCTGAGCACAGAGGAGATCAAGAATCTGCTTCGCCACAGCGGGCACATCTGGTTCGACTTCGCGACCTGCAATCTGTCGCGCCAAGCCAAGCGCCCGCTCTAAACCTACTGGGATGTCGATGCCGAACTCGGCCAGCAGGCCCCGGATCATGTTCACCAGTTGAGTGCGCTGTTTGACCAGAAGATCGCGTACCCGGTGTAACGACAGCGCCGCCTGCTGATCGGTCGACTTCATCGCTACGAACCGCATGGTGGGACGGGTCACCGCTTCGCAGATCGCTTCGGCGTCAACGGCATCGTTCTTGCTACGCTTTACATAGGGCTTCACGTAGGCCGGCGGCATAATGCGAACCTCATGGCCCAGCTTTGTCAGCTCGCGAGCCCAATGGTGGGATGTGCCGCACGCCTCAATGCCGACCAGACAGGGAGGCATCTTGATGAAGAACGGTAAAACCTGAGATCGCCGAAGTGTCCTGCGCACAGCAACACCTCCTGACGCATCGACAGCATGGACCTGGAAAACACTCTTGGCCAGATCGAGGCCCACAGTGGTAATCTGCATGGCGGATGGCTCCTTGCCCGGGTTGCCTGATAGCAAACCCACTTTGGCACTCAGATGCCGTGAGCGGGAGCCATCCACCTCATCTGGAATGGGGCGCGCATCAGCCCGGCGGGTTATGGAAGCCCCCTGCCCCACAATCCTGCACGCCGGCGCCCTAATCGGGGCCGTTTGCGGTCTGTCTGGTTGTGGTGACCGTGGTGCCACTTTCGGACACTCCTGCCAGAGAGACGCCGATCTAAAACGGTGCTCGAAATTTCTGGTTAGGCGTGGGTACCGCTTCTGCGTCCCGATCTCCAATACCTTTATCGAGCTTCTTTATCGGGGCACCCCGGTCGCGCGTCGCCGCCCCCCATTTCATCAGTCGCCACAATCAGAGTTCTCTTATCGTCGGAGCTGCCTCAACTCCGCGGCGCAAATAGGATGATCGCCGCAGCGACCAGCGCCAGTGCACCCCCGATCAGATCCCAACGATCCGGGGCATGACCCTCCGCCAGCCACAACCACAGCAGCGATGCCACGATGTATACTCCGCCGTAAGCCGCATAGGCCCGACCGGCATGCTCTGCCGGCGCCAGTGTCAACAACCATGCAAAGGCGATCAGGGCCGGGACGCCAGCAGCTAACCAGATCGACGACTGTCCCTGCCTAAGCCATGCCCAGAAGGCGAAGCAGCCCACTATCTCGGCCAGCGCGGCGGCGGCGTAGATCAATGCGGTGGTCGCGTAAATGGGCATGGCGGCTCCTCCGGTTCAGCTTCGTTGACGCCTAGCACGTCCGCGTAGCCAGGCCCACAGGCCTGCGGCACCAGCGAGCAGCACGGCGACAATGCCGACCGGTCCGGCCACGACGGCTACGCCACCGGCTGCAACGATCGGGACGGCGCAGCAGGCGGCGCAGGCAGCCGCAACGCCGGCGGTGGCGACAATGCCCTTCCTGGCGTTCGGGTTCATACCGCCACCTTTGCCAGCTCGGGTGCGAAATGGGCGAAGAATTCGTCGGCGGCCAGCGCAGCATTCTCAGGAGCTGTGATAATCAACTCGATCTGCTCCCCGGCACGGATGTCGAAATCCAGGAAGGCGCAGCAGTCCGACTCTTTCGCCACCAATGCCTCAACCTCGCCGAGCGCCTCGGCGGCATAGGTCAGGCGCAGAGCCAGGGGCTGACGATTGCTGGACAATAGGTGACGCGAGGCGAGGTCCCGAATGGACGCCGCCCTCTCCTTGAAGTCGTGGGCATCCAGGGTGCAGGCAATGGCCAGGGCAGCGTCGTTGCTCGCGGTTGCGCAGGATGAGCAGCATGCGTCCGTTGTGTTGACGGTGTTCATTGTCGATCTCCTTTCGATGAGATGGACAGCACCATATTCCTTCAAGTAACTTGAAGGGCAAGAGCAAAAGCGAGGATTGCATGCTGACGATCGGAAAGCTGGCGAAGGCAGCCGGCGTTACCACGCCAACGATCCGATACTATGAGGAGATCGGCCTGCTTCCTGCTGCCGATCGCAGAGAGAGCGGCCAGCGCGTCTACGGCGCCAATGACCTCGATCGCCTCATCTTCATCAGGCGGTGCCGCGACTTCGGCTTCGGCATAGAGCAAGTGCGCTTACTGGCCGGTCTATCGATCAGCGCCGACAAGGATTGTCGCGAGGTGGGGGATATCGCCAGAGTGCACCTTGGCGAGGTGCAGGCCAGGCTTGCTGAATTGAAGGCGTTGGAACACAGCCTGCAACGCTTCGTGGCCCAATGCGACAGCGTCTGCTGCGGCGGACCCGGGCGAGACTGTGTCGTCTTCAAGGACCTCGCAACCGCCGAGTGATCGACAAAACGCCACGGCGCCCGGCGCGCCAGCAGCCCATACCGTTCGTTGTCCTCCTCGCCCGTGAACGTCTCCACATTCGCCACCAGGCGGGCCGAGGCCGGCGGATCGGAATTCTCGATGACTATGACCCGAAGATCCCCGACCGAGCATGGCCGGTGCCCCGCAGTCGGGGAGCCGATTACGCCACCCAAGCTCTCAACGGCTGCTGCCTGCGGGTCGCCTCGAATTGACCTTGCATGGGCAGTCCGACCTTGGTGCAGCGTCATAACTCCCCTCCTCGTTGACGCCGTAGCCGAGCAAGCGAACCCGGCTGGCAATGGCCGCCAGGTCAAATCCCGGCCCGGGACGCACCGTCATGGTCCGCGAGGAGAGCGATACGCCCACGTATTCCACCCCAGCCATGGGCATCACTGCGTTCTCGATCGCCGCAACGCAGTCGACGCAGCCCATTCCAGTGATGGCGAAGGTGAGCTTCTCCGCCCGGGTCATGCCTCGAAGGTCACTTTGCCGGCCATGTCGAACTCATAGACATCGTCACGGAAGCTGACCACTCCATTGCGGTTCGCCCAGGCGGAAATATAGGTGGTGTGGATTTCGGGTGGATTGCTCACGTCCACGTCCTTGCGCTCTCCGGTCGTGAACACGGTTTGGATCTCCGTAGGGCCCCAGTCGCCGTTGTCGCGCAGTACCCAGGCGACAAAGTCCTGCACCTGGTCGACACGCACGCAGCCGGAGGAATAAAAGCGGGCGTTGTCACCGAACAGGCCTTTGGTCGGCGTGTCGTGGAGATAGACGGCGTGGGGGTTGTGGAAGTTGATCTTCACGTTGCCCATCGAGTTCAGCGGACCCGGATCCTGACGGAAGCTGTAATTCACCGCCTCCTCGGTCTGCCAATTGATCTGGCTGGGCTGCAGCTCGTTGCCACTGCCGTCGAAAATCCGAATCTTCTGCTCCGTCAGGTAATTCGGATTTTCGTTCATGTACTTGATCAGGTCGCGGCGGATGATGGAAACCGGCACGTTCCAGTACGGGTTGAAGTTGATCTGGTGGATGCGGCTCTTAAGGATGGGGGTCTGCCGGTCAATTCGACCGACGACCGCGGTATGCCGCCGCTGGACCATACCGCCTTCCACCACTTCAATGAATGCAGCAGGGATATTGACCACCACGTAACGGTCAGCGAGCTCGGACGCCATATTCTGTACACGCAGAAGGTTCAGCCGAAGCTGATGCAGGCGCGTTTCCGCCGGCACATTGAGGGCATACCAGGTTGCCTCGTCCACTTGCCCGCTGACTTGAAGACCATGGCGAGCCTGGAACCGACGCAAGGCGGCATCGGTCGGAGCATCCATCACGTCGTCCACTCGCTCGACCATGGCCATGTCGGCTGACGACAGAAGGCGTCGCTTGAGCTGGATCACACCATCTCGTGCTACGCCAATGGTGACGCCGTATGTCGCCTGCGGCACCTGCTCCCAGCCGCCGCTGGCCACGAAAGGTTCGTATTGGGCGATCGCCATCTGCAGGTTGTTGGCGGTGTCGTAGCTCAGAATCGGTTCGACAGTGTCGATAGCCTGAATGGCGGCGGCGCTGTTGGCCTCCTGCTCTGCATCGCTCAGCGAGCGGTTCCGGTTCATCATATCCCAGAGGGACTGCGCCTGTGCTGGCTGCATCGTCGGGAAGGTGGCGGCTGCGGCGCCCATGGGCAATAGCCGGAGGAAATCTCGTCTTTTCATCGTTCTCATCCTGATTGGCGTTCGTTTACCGACGCACCCCGGGGATACCGGCTTGGATCGGTCGAGTTGCGGTCGCGGGTCAGGTGAAACGTGGAGGACGGAAGTGCTTGGATCGTCGAAGGCTGACTGGCAGATCCTCGTCCGCTGCCGGTGCGAACATTGGGCCCCGGTTGGAATCATCAACAACCATCGCCACCGGCGCCACCATTCCGCATGCAACAATGCAACAGCCCCTGGCGTGAAGCGTATGCTGCAGTTCATGGTCCTCCGAGATGCCCTGTTGGATTTCTCCGAGGCCCGCAGCATCAGGATGATCGAGTGCCGTCGCCGGGTGCACCGACAGCACCATGGCCAAGATTCCGATCAGGACGGGAATGAGGCTGCGACGAAGTGTTGGTGTCATATCCAATGTGAACCGGAGCGGCAAAGAGCTTGCACGTTAGCCTACCGTCGAATTCGGCAACAATGCGGTTACGAGGGTTTGAAGACTAAACTGTGTCAGTGGACAATGCCCGCCTCAGTAAATGGTCCACGACCAGGGCCGCATCCTCGCTCGCGCCCATGACAAGACCCGATGCGCGGTTGCGTTGCCATGGCAAGCCAGCAAAATAGAGCCCCTCCACCGGCGAAACGCCCTGATGGTGGAGGATTCCACCCCGTTCATCCAACGCGCCATCCACCTGGATAAAGGACCAATCAGGTTTGTATCCGATCGCCCAAATGATAGCCGCAGGCTCCAGCGTCGAGCCATCCGCGAACCGGACAATGCGGCCTTCCGCGCCGATGGCGCGGGGCCGTATCTCAATCCCAGCGGAGGTCAAATCGTCCAGGTCGCGCTGCCTGTTCGGAAAGGGATCTACGGCCCGCATGCGCTTGCCCAGGAAGGAACCGGTCGGGGCCCGGACGAGGCCGGTGACATCCAACCACCACCAAAGGCTTCGTCCCAAAATCCGTTCTGGCAGCAATTTTCTTGATCGCCCGGTCGAGATCAGGACAGGACGGTGCGGGACATTGAGGGCCGCAACATCTCGGCCACTCGCACCATCGCCGACGACGAGCAGCGGACCGCTGGGAAGTCGTTCGAAGTCGCCAAGCTCGTCGACGGCGAACTGGGGAATGGTGCACGTGGCTGCCCATGAAGGTTTTATCGGGTTCCGAAATCCGCCAGCGGCGATCACCACCGCATCGGCGATGATCGGATCAAAACCCTCGCCCGTGACCCGGAAGGCACCGGAGACATCCCGCTCTACCGAGGTTGTGGTGCAGCCGGATCGGACCGGTATGCGAAACTGTCGGGCGTAGGCCTCAAGGTAGTCGGCGAACTCGTCCTTGTCTGGATAGCCCCCCGGGTCGCCGGGTATCGCCATGCCGCTCAGGGCGCTGTATTCGCGTGGGGTGAACAGCGTCAGGCCCTGGTACCGGCGCCGCCAGGAGTCTCCGGTCGTTTTCTGCGCGTCCAGAACGGCAAGTCTGGTGCCGGCTTCCACCAGGAGGCGCCCTGCGGCGAGGCCCGCCTGACCACCGCCGACAACGACGACGTCCAGCTTTCTCATTCGATCAGGCGCCGAAGCTTCTGTAGACGCGTGTCAAAGGGCTCCTCGCCATCGAGCGTTCCGAAGAAGCTGCCTCCGGCATCGGCCAGGTGAACGCTGGCACTGTGTTCCATCGTGTAGTCTCCGCCCTCAAGCGGCACTTTCTCAAAGAAGATGTAGCGTGCCTTGGCCATGGCCGAGACGTTCTCAAGGGAGCCGGTCAGGCCGACGATGCGGTCATCGAAATACTCGACATAATCCTTCATCGTGGCAACGTCGTCACGCTCCGGGTCGATGCTGACGAAGACCGCCTGCAGCCGATCGGCATCGGGACCCAGCGCTTCGAGCAAGGCGGACATCTCCGAAAGGGTCGTGGGGCACACGTCAGGGCAATGGGTAAAGCCATAGAACCATGCCGAAGGCTTGCCGAGAAAATCGGCCTCGGTGACCTCATTTCCATCCTGATCGATCAGGGTGAAAGGTGTCGCGTACACCGCCGGGCCTGCATCGACAGGCGCATTGCGCGCTGAGAGAAAAAGATATGCCGCCCCGGCTCCGACGACCAGGACGAGCGCCCAGAGAACGATGCGAAGTACCCGAAGCGATTTCACTGCGCGTGATCCCCATGGCCCGGGGCTCTGGTCGTCGCGCGCTCCTCCACCTTGAACGTCACGTCGATCCGTCCCGCCTTTTCGAAGACGAGGGTGGCCGGAATTTCGTCACCGGCGACGTAGCGCTTGTCGGGCCCGATGAACATGGCATGGATGCCGTCCGAGCCGAGCCAGACCATTTCACCAGCGGGCAGTTCGATGCCTTCGGTAAGAGGCGTCATCCTTGCGATGCCATCGGTCACGACCGACCTGTGCATTTCGACCTTTTCGGCGGCAGTGCTCTCGATCGCGACCAGGCGGTCGTCCTCGGCGCCCTGGTTGTGCAGCGATACATAGCCGCCAAGGACACGCGCACCTGGGGGCGCCTCCTCGACCATTGGATGATCGATATAGATCGAGCCGGCATCGAAATCGTGCGCAATGGCCGCCGGCATGACCACAAGAGTTGCGATAACGAGGAGAAGTTTTTTCATTCGGGAGCCTCCTGGGTGACCGAAGCGGAGGGCGCCGCAATGCGCGCGTCGTGGTTCCCGGCCAGTCGATCGATGATACCCGGCGCGAAGGCGTAAACAATCAGGCCGAGCATGAGAAGCCACAGCGTCCATTGGAAGACGCGCAGCGGCAATGGACCCTTAGTCTGCATGAACTGCCTCGATCTTGAATGCGTCCCGTCGCCTCATGCGTTCGGACGTCCCTTCCAGGCCAGGAGCCGCATGGCGTTTGCGGTGACCAGCACCGTCGCCCCCGTGTCCGCGAGGATCGCGGGCCAGAGCCCAGTGATGCCGATGATCGTGGTGACAAGGAATACAGCCTTCAAGCCGAGTGCGAGCGTGATGTTCTGCCCGATATTGGCCATCGTGGCCTTGGAGAGGCCTATCATGTCGGCAATGTCGGTCACTCGGCCATGAAGAATGGCAGCGTCGGCTGTCTCGAGCGCCACGTCCGTGCCCCCGCCCATGGCAATTCCGATGTCGGCAGCGGCCAGCGCCGGCGCATCATTGATGCCGTCGCCGATCTTGGCGACAACCTTGCCCTGACCCTGCAGCTCCCGGACAATCCGCTGCTTGTCCTCGGGCAACAGACCAGCGCGAACGTCCATGCCGAGGGTGGCGCCGATGGCCGTGGCCGTTCGTAAGTTGTCCCCCGTCAACATCACGGTGTCGATGCCCGCCTCCCGAAGCGCGGCCAATCCTGCCTTGGCATCGGGACGCGGCTCGTCGCGGATGGCGAAGATGCCCGCAATCTGGTCGTTGGCGACAAGCACTGAAACGGTCTTGCCTTCGTCATTGAAGGCTTCGATGCGGGTTCGCAGTTCGTCTGGCACCGATACGCGTTCCGAAGCGGCCTTGGGCGAGGCAAGGAATGCGGTCTCGCCTCCAACGCTGCCTGTGATGCCCTTGCCCGGGACCGCCGTGATATCAAATGCAGGGGGAATCGGCGCTTTGTCTGCCTTTGCTCGAGCGAGGATGGCCAGGGCCAAGGGGTGGCTTGAACCAGTCTCAAGGGCTGCCGCCAGTGACAGCACCTGGCTCTCGCTGCGACCCACGCCAACAATGTCGGTTACTTTCGGTTTGCCCTCGGTCAGGGTTCCGGTCTTGTCCATTGCCACCAAGGTGATGGTGCGCAACTGCTCGAGCACGGCACCGCCCTTGAGCAACAAGCCGCGACGGGCACCCGCTGAAAGGGCCGCCGCGATCGCAGCTGGCGTCGAGATCACCAGGGCACAGGGGCAACCGATCAGAAGGATCGCCAGCCCCTTGTATATCCACTCGCCCCAAGCCTGACCAAGCACCAGAGGGGGCAGGATCGCCACTAGCGCGCCGACAAGAAGGACGCCTGGAGTGTAATATTTGGAGAAGCGGTCGATGAACCGTTCCGTAGGCGCCTTGCTCTCCTGCGCTTCCTCGACCAGGGCAATTACCCGCGAAATGGTGTTGTCGGATGCTTTGGCCGTGACCTTGATGCGCAGGGCGGTGTCGGTGTTGATGGTGCCTGCAAAAACGATGTCACCCGGACCCTTGGTTTTGGGCACGCTCTCGCCGGTGACCGGCGCCTCGTCGATTGCGCTGGTTCCCTCGACGATCTCACCGTCTGCCGGGATGCGGTCCCCCGGACGAACGAGCACGACCTGTTTGAGCTCGAGCCCCGCCGCTGGCACTTCCCTGACGTCGTCGCCGTCGACCAGCAAGGCCGTCTTGGGCACCAGATCAGCCAGTCCTTTTATACTGGCGCGCGCCCGGCTTGCCGCAACCCCCTCCAGCAATTCGCCCACGAGGAACAATAGCACGACAGTCGCTGCCTCTTCCGTAGCGCCAATGATGACGGCGCCGATAGCGGCGATCGACATCAAGGTCTCGATGGAAAATGGCGAGCCACCCATGGCGCCGGCGACCGCCCGTCTGGCGATCGGAACCAGCCCGACGAGCAGGGCAACAAGGAACGCCCAGTGGCCGACTTCGGGAAGAAAGCGTCCGACAAGATAAGCGGCGACCAAAGCCCCACCGCATGCAAGCGTCAGCCTGGCCTTACGCGTGCGCCACCATGGTCCATCGTCGTCGTGGTCATGATCCCCATGCATATGCACGCCTGCTACGGCTTCTGGTGCCTTGGGGGCGGCGACCGAGATCGGCGCGGTGGGGTACCCGAGATTTCCAACTTTGGTACAGATTTCCTCGAGGTCGGCACCCGGAGCATGCCTGACAGTCATTGTGCCGTTCATCACGGAAACGGACACGTCCTCGACGCCGGCGATCCGGCGTGCTGCCGTATCGACTTTGGAAGCACAGGCTGCGCAATCCATGCCTTCAACACGAAAGCGTGTCGAATTTGTTCCTGTGTCCATACTGCCGACTCCTTGCAATCCTTGGTTGTGGCGTACATCCTCCAGTGGCTATAGGAGCAAGCGAAAATGAGTCACGGCATCGCGATCGGCAAGGTTTCAGAGGGTAGCGGCGTAAAAATCCCCACGATCCGCTACTACGAACAGATCGGATTGTTGCCCGCACCACCGCGAACCGAAGGCGGCCGCCGCACCTATGATCACAAGGACATCGAGCGCCTGAGTTTTATTCGGCACTCGCGTGAGCTGGGCTTCGACATTGATCAGATCCAGACCTTGCTTGCCCTTCAGGATCGGCCTGACCAATCCTGTGCCGACGCGGATGCAATCGCCAAGGCGCGCCTCGCCGAAGTCGCTCGCAAGATTGCAAGCCTGACTGCGCTGCAGGCAGAATTGAAGCGGATGGTCGAGGGCTGCAGTCATGGACGCGTCGAGACCTGCCGCGTCATCGAGATTCTTGCCGATCACGACAAGTGCAAGCACCACCAGCAAGCAAACTGATGTCGAGGCGTTCCGCAGGCTTGCGACCAACCGCACCATCGACGCGACGTCATCCCCAAGGCATATTGGAATGATGAAGCAACACCTCCTCCTGGCGGCGATATTCATTGGGGCAGTGCCTGCCGCGGCAACCCCGGCAATGCCCGTGACGATCACCGAAGGCGTTTATGTCGAAGGCGCCTGGCTTCGGGCCGCTGAGAGCGGCTCCGAGCTTTTCCTTGTCGTCAACAATACAAGTGACACGGCCATCGACCTGACTGGCATAGGCGTCGCCGGCATGGCGGGAAGGATCATTTCGCCCGATGGTTCTCGGGACTCGATCTCGATCCCATTTCATGCCGAACTCTACATGACCGAAAAGGGATTGCGGGTGGCGGTGCCTGCGACGTTCCAGCCCGCTCAGACCATCCCCGTGACAATTGCCACGACCGGCGGCACGACCGCGACCATAGAGGCAGTTGTTCTAGGGGATGATGCAGAACTGCCCGATCACCACGACTATCAGCACTGATCACTCAAAGCGCTGCTATCGTGGAGTAAACCCCTGCTGGACAGACGCCATTTGGATCCAAAGGACCAGGTGATGATCCGTTGGGGTTGAAGACGTAGCGACGCTCACAAACGTCCCACCCTGGCGGGCGCCGGGTCGCATCGAACAGGTCGGTACCCACCTTTAAGTCGCGCCAGAAAGGTGCGTGCGGACTGTCAGCATGCTGGGAGAGGTTCGCCTCAGTCATGCGGAACGGCAGAAGCTGGAGCTGAAACGAGGAATTGCCACCGCGGAAGGTCTCGCGAGCAAGCGCGTAGATTTCCTTGATCCCCTCGTCCGTCATGGCATAGCACCCGACCGACAGGCAATCGCCATGGATCATTAGATAGGTGCCCGTACGCCCCCATGCCTGGTCGAACTTGTTGGGAAAGCCGACGTTGAAGGACAGCCAGTAAGATGACTTCGGATTCATCAGCGCGGGGGTAACGTCGTAGAACCCCTCGGGCGACTGTAGATCGCCCTCGCGGATCTTTGGCCCCAGATCCCCGGACCATTTGCAGATCGGGTAAGTCTTGAACAAGGCATAGTCCCCGGTATGCGTCCGCTTCCAGACCTCGAGTTCAGAGCTCTGTTTGTAAACGCGGATGACCATGGGCTCGGACGGCGATGAGCCGATCTCGGCCAGCCTGTCCAACACAGGCCTGCCGAGTGGAACATTGTGACGATTGTCGCCAACGAACTGGCTGCACGCGGCCAGGAAGAAGGTCATCGTGACGAGGCAAAGGGCGCGTAGAGTGTTGCCGAGCATGCTGGTTGTCCAAAAAGCTTTCGGCAACCATAGACAATGGCCGTTACGTAAGGGTGACCCGGCGTCAGGCTTTTACTCTTCCCGGGCGACGATCTCGGCATCGTGATCGACCTTGGCAGCCAACTCCATCTCGATGGTAGCGTGTTCGATCTCGAACTCGTCATGCAATTCGCGTTTGAGCCGCTCCTTGAGTTCGGTCGCCTCGGCAAAGCCCATATCGTCCAACGCCAGGTGAACCTGAAGGGCGGTTTTGCCCTCGCTGATCTGCCAGACATGCAAGTGGTGCACATCAATGACCCCCTCCAGACCGCGAAGCTTTGCGACCACACGGTCGTGCTCGAAACCCTTGGGCGCACTATCCATCAGCACCGTGATGGCCTCACGGATTTCGCGAGACCCGTGGATCAGCACATAAATGGCGATGGCAGCGGTCACCGCCGGATCGATCCAGTAGACGTCTGGCCCCCAAACCATGATGGACACGCCGCTGATGATGACCGCGACTGTGGCCAGGGCATCGGCGATCATGTGAAGGAAGGTGCTGCGGACGTTGAGGCTACCCAGATCCTTTCGCAGCACCCATGCTGCGGCGACGTCTTCGACAAAAGCAATGACGCCAACGATGATCACCGCTGTCGGGACGACTTCTGTGGGCTCAAGCAATCGGGCTCCCGCTTCATAAAGCAGATAAAGCCCGATGATGATGAGCGTCGTGAGATTGATCAGGGCGCCAACGGTCTCGGCTCGCGCATAGCCGAACGTTCGCTTTTCGTTGGCGGCGCGGCGAGAGATGCGCCAGGCAATATAGGAGACCAGCACTGAAGCCGCGTCGGAGAAGTTGTGCGCGGCATCAGCAATGAGCGCGAGAGATCCGGACACCACCCCGCCTACGACCTCGGCAACCGTGATACCCAGATTGAGGGCCAGCGCTATGAGAAGTCGCCGTCCACGGTCGGGCGATCGATCAGCGCTGCCGCCATGGGAATGGGCCATTGGACATCTCCTGCTGATTGGCTTCCTCGGCAGAACGCACGAAAGGCTAGTTGGCTTTTTCCACTTCTTCGGCGACCAGGTCGGCCAATTGCTGCGGCCCGAAATCGAGCAGTTCTCGACCGTTGACGTAGAATGTCGGTGTCTGTGAGACGCCAAGTGCTTCGAGGTCGGCGATTTCCTGCGCTAGGACAGCCGTTACATCCTCACCCTCGGCATCGGCGCGGGCGCGATCAAGATCAAGTCCGGCGGCCCCCGCGATTTGCCAGGCAATATCGAGGTTCGGCGCGCCGTGTGCCGCCCAGTTCGGCTGACCGGCCAGCATGGCTTCAAGCACAGGGATAAGCCGATCTTGTTTGCGTGCCGCTTCCAGAATGCGCACGGCCTGATCAGACCCTTCGTGCAATGGCGCGTAGCGCAGGACCAACCGCACCTGTTCGGGATAGCGGGCCATGATCTGCTTCACGATGGGATAGAAAGCCCGGCAGGCTTCGCACGAAGGGTCGAAAAATTCCACGATCGTCACCGTTGCATTCTGGGGCCCGACCACTGGCGAGTTGAAGCGCACCAGGTTGCTCGGTTCGCTGACCGGCGCGGGCGGGGGCTCGGGTGTGGCAAATCGCGAATAAGCGATCGCACCGACCGCAAAGACGAGGATGGCGACTGCCAAGGTGGCGAGGACAGTAACACGGCGATTCATAGGCGACGGCTCCGGAGAACAGGAACGAGAAAAACGACGATGGCCGAAAATGCCACCAGCGACAGCACGGGCAGCGGCACCAGCCCGAAGAACATCATCGCTTCGTCCGAGCATGAGGGGCCGGCGCTGCATGGTTGAATGGCTTCAGGTACGATTCCGTAGAAGAGCAGCACATGTAAGGTGGCAAACCCTGCGCCCGCAACGGCCAGGGGCACGGAATACAGCACCGAATTGCGATCACCAGCGAGGGCTCCAACGCCCAGGGTGACAACAAGCGGGAACATCGCAATACGCTGATACCAGCAGAGAACGCATGGCGTCTGACCCATGATCTCGCCAATAAAGACGGCGCCCATGGTTGCTACCAAGGCCACCAGCCAGGCCGAGAACATCCACGACCAGGTTCTGCTGTCGTTTTCCACCATGCGCATCCTTTCAGTTCATGGATCGAGTCTACGACCTCTAGCCACTTGAGGAGCAAGGCGGAAAATGCCGCGTAGGATCCGCGTTCTGGCCCGGCTCTCGCATCAAGCTCGGCCAGATCACTAAGATGCAAATCATTCCTACTTGCAAAAACGTCATGCTTGTGTCCTGTTGTTGCGAACCATTCGCATTAGAGGACGACTTGCTTTGGACAATTCCGTGGATCTGATGAGGCGCCGCAGTCTCCTTCTTGGCGGCCTGGCAGTCGCGGGCAGCACGGCAGTGCTTGCAACATCGGCCGCTGGCCAGTCCATGCAGGGCCACGACATGGCCAGCATGTCAGACCCGGAAGAGCTTCCAGCCGATCCCTACGCCGCGCCCGGAGCCCATGAAGGCGGACACGGGCAAATGACAACGGTGGGGACCGTCGATCACCAACAAAACGGCTTTGACCCAACGGCCATGCTGACCGAATGGGATGTCGGCACGGTGTCCACGATGGATGACGGGCGCACCCTGCGCACTTTCGAGGTAGAGGCCATCGACAAGGAGATCGAAATCGCGCCGGGCGTGGTGTTTCCAGCCTGGACCTTCAACGGTCGTGTTCCTGGTCCCGCTCTCCGGGCCAAGGAGGGAGAACGGCTGCGGATCGTTTTCCGCAACTATGGCTCCCATCCGCACTCCATGCATTTTCACGGCATCCATTCCTGGCGCATGGACGGTGTTCCCGGGTCTGGATTGATCAACCCGGGCGAGGAGTTCGTATACGAATTCGATGCCAAGCCATTCGGCTGCCACCTCTACCACTGCCACGCATTCCCGCTGAAACGGCACATGCACAAAGGCATGTACGGTGCCTTCGTGATCGACCCCGATCCGGACCTCCATCCCGAATATGCCGATGTCGCGCGGTCCCGCCTGCTCGGCACGCCGGAAAATGCCCGCTGGCAGGAACTGGTGATGGTCATGAACGCCTTCGACACCAACTTCGACAACGAGAACGAGTTCTACGCCGTCAACACGATAGCCAACGCCTATTCGCAGAAGCCCATCCGCATCGAGAAGTCGCGACCAGTGCGCATTTATCTCGTCAACGCGACCGAATTCGATCCCATCAATTCCTTTCACCTGCACGCCAATTTCTTCAACTACTTCGACACCGGCACGACCCTGACCCCGACCCTGCGCACCGTCGATCTCATCATGCAGTGCCAGGCGCAGCGGGGCATTCTTGAGTTCAACTACGCCGACCACGAAGCCGGCATGTACATGTTCCACGGTCACCAGTCGGAGTTCACCGAACTGGGTTGGATGGGCATGTTCGATATTGTGGAGGCCTGAAATGACCGAGCTTGCGCCATCGTCCAACGCCTCGTCCGGCCTTCGCCGCTTCCTTTGGTTGCTGGCCCCCCTGCTGGTGCTTGCCATTGCCATAGCCTGGATCGCCGCGGCGGACCCGTTGCGAAGCTTCAACAATGGCGCGCCGCCGGTCGAAACGATCACCTTCGAAAGAACGGTGCTGAATGACGGAGGCATTCGGGTCCAGATTCGCGCCGGCGGCTCCGAGGACATGACGGTCGCGCAGGTGCAGGTCGACGACGCCTATTGGAATTTCTCGATGGCGCCCGCCGGCCCGCTGGCGCGCGGGTCAACCGCATGGATCGACATTCCATATCCGTGGGTGCTGGGCGAGGCGCACCGCGTCAAGTTGGTGACCAACACGGGGACCACCTTCGAGCACGAAATCGCCGTCGCCGTGCCGACGCCAGTCGCCACACAAGGGCAGCTCGTCCAGCAGGCCATTGTCGGTGCGATCGTCGGCATCCTGCCTGTCGCCATTGGTTTGATGTTCTATCCGGCCATGCGCAACGTGGGCACGTCTGGCATGGGTTTCGTGCTGGCCCTCACAGTGGGCTTACTCGCCTTCCTGCTCGTCGACATGACCTTTGAGGCGCTGGAGTTGGCTGCCGAGTCAGCGCCTCTTTTCCAGGGGCCGGCAATGGTCATCCTCGCGGCTCTGGCCACCTTCCTGATCCTCATGGGCATCAGCCGCCGCGGAGGACGGCCCGAAGGGCTGGCTCTGGCGTTTTATATTGCCTTTGGCATCGGCCTTCATAACTTCGGCGAGGGCCTTGCCATCGGCGCAGCCTTCGCCACCGGTTCTGCGGGTCTTGGGACCTTCCTCGTTCTCGGTTTCGCAATTCACAATGTCACCGAGGGTATCGGTATTGCCGCTCCCATCGTTCGACAGAAGCCGCACCTCTGGGCTTTCGTCGCCCTGACCCTGGTCGCCGGAGCACCTGCCGTTCTTGGCATGTGGATCGGCAGCCTCGCCTACGGCACCCAGTGGTCGGCCCTCGCCCTGGGAGTGGGGGCTGGTGCTATTCTCCAGGTGATGGTTGAGGTAACAGCCTTTTTCCTTCGTGGAAGCGGACGGCAAAGGCAATCCTGGCTGTCGCCGCCGGTCCTGTCAGGCTTTCTGACCGGCGTGGCGTTCATGTATGTCACCGCCGCTGTCATCAAGGTGTAGCGTAACCATCTGCCAGGCGCGCCTGCGCAAAATGTATTGGGCATTTCTCCTGACGAAACCCCCGGCCATGGCCGTATGGGCCTACTGTTACTAACCGCATTCAGACGTCTTTCGCCCGTCCGCTTTCGGGCTACGGTCACGACGATCTGAACGACCGTTAAGGGGCGCCTACCTGCTGGTCTGCTATAAGAGCAAAAAACGAACGGAATGGCAGAAAATCGAGGGATTTGTGCCGTGAGTAGCCTCATTATTTTGTGGTTGAGGTCTTTTGAAGCGTAGAACATAAATCGATCGCAAGCCGCAGACCGTACCACACACCAGAAGGTCCGCGCCCTCCCCCCATTGTCAAATGACGCTTTGGTTCGTCAATCGCCCGCTAGTGCTGGGCGATTGTTTCTTGATGCATCGCTTGCGCCGCAGAGCGGCGCACATTGGACAATGGGACCTAGGTCGGGCGCTTGACCCCGTTTCAAGCCACTTGCGCCTGCGGCGCTTGGCCCGGCCGCCATGGCGACCGGTGGGGGCGAGTGTTGGTGGCTTGAAGCGGCGTCAACCTCCTGGTGGCCGGAACCGATGCGGAACACGAGATTTCCTCAAAGCGGGGGAAACAGACAAAGAGGGTGACCGACTTTTGCCGCATTGGCGGGCGCATGTCCGAGGGCTAGACTTCGATGACCAGCTGCGGATCAAAGCGCGGATTCTCAAGAGAAACACCCTCGCCCCGCCCGTTGCGCCGGGGTACCGAATACCCGCGCGGATTGCAGACGACCCGCGTACGCCCCACCCTGTAGTCCCGGCTGTGATGCACATGACCGTGAATCCAGGCCTTCGGCTGATGGGCAAGGATCAAGGGCTCAAGATCGCTGGCAAAGGACCCGTCGGCTGCGTCCCGGAACCGCTCGCTCCTGAGGCTCTTCGGGTGCGGCGCATGATGAGTGACAACAACAGTCGGTCCATCGAACGGCGCCGGCAGCGCGTTTTCGATGATGTCTCTCTGCTCCTGATGCAGCCGTGCCAGGTCATTGGGACGAATGCGCCGCATGCCAATATCGATGGCGGAAAAGTCCGGCATCGAACGCTTGCCCCAGAATTGCGCACCGACTTCATCGCCATTGATCAAATAGTCGGTCCAGAGCGTGGCACCGATTAGCCGAACACCAGCAATGTCCAGTACGGGGCGGTTTGCACTGAGCAGCTCAACGCCGCAATCAGCATAGAGCACCTCAGCATCATCGTTGAGGTCATGACCATAGTAGTCGTGATTGCCGGTCACGTAGATGACGGGCAAACCGCGCGGCACCAGATGCCGGGCCAGCCAGCTCGCGGAGAGGCGATGCCCGTCCGCGACATCGCCCGCAACCACAATGATGTCGGTCCCTTTCGGCGTCGTCGGTACGGGATAGCGCGCGACATCGATATGCAGATCGCTCATCACCCAGATTTTCATGGTCGCTCGGCCTTTCTCACACACACACGTCAACTGTGCGCAACACTAGATTGACCCCATGAAAATCCCTCGCGGCGTTCACGCAGCAAATGTCACAGCGGCATATGCGAACTAGACGGTGCCCAGTTCACCGGTCCTGCCCTATGCTGTTGGTGGTCAGACAGACCGGCAAAAGGATCGGCACAAATGTCCCCTACCCCACGCCGCGAAGCCACGGATCATGGGGGTTAGAGCCTTTTCGGAAGATCGGCAATTTGACCGGCATGGAGGCTGGCTCGACAGGCGGCTCAAACCGCGTCAGCAGCTCGGGAAATTATCCAAATAGCGAATCTGGCTCAGGCGTACGTTAACCATTGCGCGCAATCTCGGGTGACAGTGGTGATCGGGCGTGCCAGCCTCAAACCATGACTCCGGCCCGGAGTCATGGCCGCCAATAAGGCGGCTGCCAGCTCGGCGGCAACCGAACTGACAGCCTGACCAGGCGGTCCAAACCTGCGTACACAGGAGAACCGACATGGCTAAGGCCATTTACGGCGACGCACAGATTCGTCGCAAGCTTTCCAGCAATTTTGGGGTGCGCAACAGCAGCTAATCGCTGCTGACCGAACCCGTCTGCATTCTTGGTTGGTCACGCTCTAGCTGCGTGGACGCTCGGGACGTCTTGTTCGTTCCGGCGCGCGGCTCCGGCTGACTACGGCTTTCGCAGACGCATGCCCCCTCCCCTGATGTTTCGTCGTGCCCTCGCCCCTGCTTGGCGAGCGATGGCCGACGCCTGGAAAGTTTTGAATGATGACCACCAATGACGACGATGACGGCTCCAAAAAGCCGTCGACCACTGATCCGCAATTCTGCGCGGAACCCGAACAGCCGACCGAGGACGTGCCGATCGCTGAGATCGATGAACCAGACCTGTTGGACAGCCTGATCGGCGATGACGATATCGATCTGGCTGAAGACAGGCGCGACTACGAGCGCCGGTTGCGGCAGCACCAGATCCGGCGCAAGCACAGGGATAACCCACCATTGGGCAAGCCGCGGATCGTCAGGCTCAATCACACACTCACACCGGTGCTGGGGGTCTGCGCGCGCCCGGCCCCTGACAGCAAAGAGCGGCGGGGTGGAGCCGATGAGCGCCATAAGGAGCTCGCCAAATTTCACTATGATCTCTCGGAGCGGATGACGCTGGAGGGGCCGAGGAGTTTTGACGCGCTCGAACTGCTCATCGCCAACTTCTACGAGAGCTGTCCAGGCTTTCGGGATCTGGCCATGGCGATCTGGGCATCGGCCGGTCAGGCTTTGCAGGATGGCGCCGTGTGGTTCAGCATGCAGCCGACCGTGATTGTGTCGGAGCCTGGCACGGGCAAAACCCATGCTGCCAAAAAACTTGCTGAGCTGAGCGGCCTGCCGCTCATCTACATTGACGGGAGCTCGTTGTCGTCCTCGGCTGAACTGATCAGCAGTGATGTCGTCTTCCAGTCCGCGCGACCCTCGGCAATTGTCGAGGGATTGGCGCGGCACCGGGTGGCCAATCCATTGGTGGTCATCGACGAAGTGGACAAGTTGCACGACATGGCCCAGGGCGGCTTTGCCAATCTGAGCGAGGCCCTGATTGGTCTGATCGACCGCAGGGACTGTCAGTAATTTCGTGTGTGGCGGGCGATTGCATATTACGCCGCCATGGCTCGGATGAAGCGCTCGCCGAAGATTACAGCGAACTGCGCCTTGGCCATGGACCATTCACGTGGCGGCATTTT
>NZ_PYVZ01000027.1 GCF_003056405.1 Devosia indica | reverse complement strand
GGGGCCATAATCGGACTTATGTGGTCTAAAGGTTGGAGCGACGAACAAGACCGCTAAGCGTGTGCCAAAGCTACACGTCTGCATTCGCCCACTACTGACGTAAAGCAGACAGTCCGATAACCACCCCTAATCAGGCCCACCCCTACCAATCCGCCGCACTGGTCATTCCCCGGTCCATCGCCTACATATCGGGGGACAGGAATTTTCCACGACACGGAGCCGTGCCATGAACCAGAACAACAAGATCTTTGACGGGTTGGGCCGGGTGATGAATGAGGCGGCCGGGGTGGCTGATGGGGTGCGGCGGGAGGTGGAGACCGTCGTCAAGGCCCAGGCGACGCGGATCGTCAATGACATGGACCTGGTGAAGCGCGAGGATTTCGACGCGTTGCGCGAGCTGGTGCAGGTGCAGGGCGAGGAAATCGAGGCGCTGCGCAGGGAGCTGGCGGCGCTGCGCGGCGACAAGCCGGCCGGCTAGGCGGGCTGCGAAGCGATGCGGATCGCGGTTCTTTCCGATATTCATGGCAATGTGCCGGCGCTGGATGCGGTGCTGGAGGATATCGAGCGGCATGGGGTCGAGGCGATTGTGTGCCTGGGCGACCATGTGAGCGGACCGATCGATCCGGCAGGCGCGGCCGAGCGGGTGATGGCGCTGGACGCCACCGCCATTCGCGGCAATCACGATCGCTGGGTGGTGGACCCCTCGCTGCGGCACGAGCCGTGGTCGGTGGATGAATATGCGCGGGCGCAATTGAGCGCGCACCAGATGGGGTGGCTGGCGGGCTTGCCGGCGACGGCCAAGCTGGGCGATGCGGTGTTCATGTGCCACGGCACGCCGAGCAGTGACGAAACGCCCTGGCTCGACAATTTCTTTGACGGACGGAACACGGTGCTGCCCTCGGAAGCCGAGGTGGAGCGCGAGGCGGTGGGGCTGGACCAGCCGGTGATCCTGTGCGGGCACACCCATATTGCGCGCACGCTGCGCCTGAGCGACGGGCGGCTGCTGGTCAATCCCGGTTCGGTCGGGATGCAGATGGTGCGCGGTTCGCCCGATGCGCATTATGCCCTTGTCGAGCGGCGGCTGGGCAAATGGCAGACGGCGCTGATCTCGGTGCCCTATGACACCGAGGCCGCCGCGCGGCTGGCCAAGGAGAACGGTTTTCCCGGCTGGGGCGATGCGATCCGGTTCGGCTGGGTCGGGCCGGAGAGTTTGGGGTAGGGACCCCCTCCGAGATGCAGTTCGCCGTGGTGGAGATTTCACCCCCTCCTAGCTTTGCTACGGCCCGTTGGGCCTAGCTACGCTTTGCCATTCGGGCATAGCCCTCATGGCCTTCTTCTCTAAAATCCCCCCACCGGGGAGATTTTGCCTGCGGCACGAGTCGAAGCCCCATCTAGGGGGAGGTGAGGCGCGGCTTGTGCTTGTTGAAAAGCACCGTTTCGAGACAGGCTGGCCGGGCGTTTTAACGCCTCGTTAACCATGACGGCCCAATCATCATCCACAAGAGAATGGTGTTCTCCGATCCCGTCGCGTCCCCTGAATCAGAGACGCAGTGTAGGGTTCACACAAGGGGGACGATTCTTGAGACCGTCGCAGTGGCGGTGTTGTTCTCCAGCGTACCCCAAGAGTGGTGGCCCCAAGGGCCGCGTGGACGAAAAACGCCTTCCAAGGACGGACGATCTATATGTCCCTGATTGAATATGAGCCCGACCGCGTCTCCCATCCGGTGGACCTCGTCGAGCACATCGCCTCGATCAACGACTGGAATTTCGAGCGGCAGGACGCCGACGAGATTTCCATTTCCGTGCGCGGGGGGTGGAGCGATTATCATGTCTCGTTCAACTGGATGGAAGATCTGGAAAGCCTGCATATCGCCTGTGCTTTCGACCTCAAGGCCCCCGAGGGGCGGCGTGCCGAAATCAAGCAGCTGATCAGCCTGATCAACGAGCAGCTCTGGATCGGGCATTTCGACATCTGGAACAAGGAAGGCGTGGTCCTGTTCCGCAATTCGCACCTGCTGACCGGCGGGGCCGATGTTTCGCCGCAACAATGCGAGGCCCTGCTGCGTTCTGCTACCGATAGTTGCGATCTCTACTATCAGGCGTTCCAGTTCGTCGTCTGGGCCGGCAAGTCGGCCGCCGATGCGCTGAGCCATGTGATGTTCGAGACAGTAGGCGAAGCATAATGAATGCACATTTGCGGACTTTGGGTCCCGTCATGCTGGTTGGCGCCGGCAAGATGGGCATGGCGCTGGCGCGCGGCTGGCTCGACGCCGGGCTGCCGGCGAGCAATCTGGTGCTGGTCGATCCGGCGCCGAGCGATGCGGCCAAGGCGCTGGCGTCCGATTACGAGCTGACCATTCATGCCGAGGCGGTGGGGCTGGACCCCAATGTGCTGGTGCTGGCGGTCAAGCCGCAGATCATCGGCGATGTGATGGAGGGGCTCAAGCAAGCCGTCGGTCCGCAGACGCTGGTGCTTTCGATAGCGGCCGGGATTTCCATTGCGACGCTGTCGGCGGGGCTGGACACCGGGCGGGTGGTGCGCACCATGCCCAATACGCCGGCACAGATCGGCAAGGGCGTGACCGGCGCCGTCGCCGGCCCGGATGTGGGCACGGACGACCGCGCGGCGACTGATGCGCTGCTCTCGGCGGCGGGGCAGGTGGCCTGGTTCGACGCCGAAAGCGATCTCGACGCGGTGACGGCGGTGTCCGGCTCGGGTCCGGCCTATGTGTTCAACCTGGTCGAAGCGCTGGCGGCGGCGGGGGTCAAGCAGGGCCTGCCGGAGCACGTGGCGATGCAATTGGCGCGGCAGACGGTGATCGGCGCGGCGGCGCTGATGGAGGCTGATCCGGCCCCGGCGGGCGTGCTGCGGCAGAACGTGACCTCGCCCAATGGCACGACGGCGGCGGCATTGGCTGTGCTGATGGCCGATGACGGGCTGACGCCGCTGATGGAACGGGCCGTGGATGCGGCCCGCAAGCGCAGCGAAGAGCTGGGGCGCGGCTGACGCCTGATCCTAAAGCTTGGTCGTGAGGTTGAGCCGGTCGAGCACGGCGCGGTCGGTGGGATCGACCATGCCGACGAGAAAGCGGCGGACCATGCTGGCGGCTTCGGGGGGCAGGGCGTCGATCGAGGCATCGATGCGGCTGGCCTGGGTTTCGGACAGTTTTGCGAAGAATTCGCGGCCCTTGTCGGTGGCGTGCAGCAGGCGCTGGCGCCGGTCCGAGTGGCCGGTGCGCTGCTCGATATAGCCATTGTCGATCAATTGGCGCAGCACGCGCGCCAGGCTCTGCTTGGTGATTTTCAGGATATCGAGCAGATCGGCCACCGGCATGCCCGGGCGCAGATTGACGAAATAGAGCACGCGATGGTGGGCGCGGCCAAAACCCTGGCGTTCGAGCAGGGCATCGGCATCGCCGGTGAAGTCGCGATAGGCAAAGAAAAACAGCCCCATGATGTCGAGCGGCAAATGCGCCTGATCGGCCAGAGAATTTATGTCAGCCTTGTTGACATTTTTTTGATCCGCTGGCATTGTTCCTCCATCGGCACCACAGCTTTGACTTATTCCAGAGCCGTTCCGGTTTGCCAAGGGTTTGACCCTGATGCATGATTGAGCAAAAGGCGCGTTCGGGAAGAACGGCGCGAGACATATTTTTCGGAGAGGAACAATGGCAGGCCTGCCTATGGACCAGCGTGATGGCTGGATCTGGTTTGATGGCGAACTCAAACCCTGGAAGGACGCGAAGGTGCACGTGCTGACGCATGGCCTGCACTATGCCAGCTCCGTATTCGAAGGCGAGCGCGCCTATGGCGGGGAAATCTTCAAGTCGCGCGAGCATACCGAGCGGCTGATCCGCTCTGCGGCGACGCTGGATATGAAGCCGTTCCCCTATTCGGTTGACGAGATCGAGGCGGCCAAGCAGCTCGTGCTGGAAAAGAACAATCTGGTCGACGCCTATGTGCGGCCCGTGGCCTGGCGCGGTTCGGAAGAGCTCAGCGTGCCGGCGCGCAACAACAAGATCCATGTGGCGATCGCGGCCTGGGTGTGGCCGAGCTATTTCTCGGTGGAGGAAAAGCTCAAGGGCATTCGCCTGGAATGGAGCAAGTGGAAGCGCCCGAGCCCGGAGACCATTCCGTCTTCGGCCAAGGCGGCGGGTCTCTACATGATCTGCACGCTGAGCAAGGACGCGGCCATGGCCAATGGCTATGCCGATGCGCTGATGCTGGACTATCGCGGCTATGTGGCGGAAGCCACTGGCGCCAACGTGTTCTTCATCAAGGGCAAGGAGATCACGACGCCGACGCCGGACTGCTTCCTCAACGGGATTACCCGGCAGACGCTGATCGGCCTGGCCAAGGAGAACGGGTTCACCGTGACCGAGCGGCATATCATGCCCGAGGAACTGGGGCAGTTCGACGAATGCTTCCTGACCGGGACTGCCGCGGAAGTGACGCCGGTGTCGGAAATCGGGGAATACAAGTTCACCCCGGGTGATGCCTGCCGCACGCTGATCGATGCCTATGCGCAGGCCGTGCAGCCGAAAAAGGCCGCGGCGGCGGAGTAGAATTTCAAGCTTGCGGAATTGAAAAGGCCGGGCGGAAACGTCCGGCTTTCTTGTTGGCCTTGCTTCACCTCTGACGGAGTCAGTCGGGGCCGGAGGAATTGGTGGCATCAAGGGCCGAAGCAGCCACTGAAGCCCTCACTCCGCCCTCTCGCCTCAGGGGAGAGGGGGCGATGGGGCCAATTGGTCGGGCGCAAAGTTGCGCGGGTTGGGTGCTAGCTGGCCGGTATGGATCTGGTACCGAATACCGTTTCGCGCACCAGGCCCGTGGTGTAGCCGCGGGTGTTGTGGGCGCGGGCGGCGTAATCGGGATTAGCCATCAGGGCGGCGTGCAACTGGGGCAGGTTGTAGAAGGGCACGCTGGGATAGAGGTGGTGTTCCAGGTGGTAATTGACATTGTGGGGGGCAAAGAAGGCGCGCTCCCAGAAATAGGGCAGGACCGAGCGGGTGCCACCCAGCTCGTGACTATAGTCCATTGAGCCGAAATGCTCGGCCACGCTGCGCACATGCATAAGCAGGAAGAAGGCGGTGAAATAGGGCACGAACCAATAGAGCAGCACATCGGCCCAGATACCGAGCCAGGTGAAGACAATGGCGAGGGCAACATAGAAGCCGAGCCGGGCGAGCCGATAGGATAGCGGTGGTTTTTCGGCGGCCTTGAGGCGGTGCAGCATGCCGAAAATGTCGATGATCGAGCCAACGACCACCAAATAGCTCAAAAGGTCCAGCGCCCCTTCCTGCCAGGCCTTGGGGAAAGTGAAGCGCCGATTGCCCAGCTTGAACACCCAGTCGGGGTCCTTGTCGGTATTGGTGTAGCGGTGGTGGGCGAGGTGGTTGCTGCGATAGCTGGCCACGGTGGTCAGGATCGGCCAGGCCAGCAGCAGATCGCAGATCCAGTCGCTGAGCGCCTTGTTGCCGGACATGAAACGGTAATGGGCGAAATCATGCAGCAGGACGCCAAAGCCATGCATGCGGCCGCCGATAATGGCCACAGCGAGGAGATAGACCAGCGGATCCTGCGCCCATTGCGAGACGGCGATGGCGGCAGCGATGACGCCCCAATCAAACAGGACTGCCAGAGCGGTGCGCCAGGTCTGCAGCACGGACAGGCGCTTGACCGTGGCGGCGTCGATATAGGCTTGCGACGACATGATTGGCCTCCCTCATGTCCAAGGTTAACCAGAGGTTAACATATGGCGCGGGGCAATTCCGAATCCGTTGGGATTTGGGTTAACGGGCCCAGCGGGCGCGGGCTTCGTCGTCTTCGGACCTGGCCTCGACCCAACGCAGGCCGGCGGCCGTCTCTTCCTGTTTCCAGAAAGGCGCGTCTGTCTTGAGGTAGTCCATGAGGAATTGCGCGCCATCGAAGGCGGCCTGGCGATGGGGCGCGAGGGTCAGCACCATCATGATGGTTTCGCCCGGGACCAGGCGGCCGTGGCGATGAATGATGGCCGCATCGAGGAGCGAAAAGCGGGCGATGGCGTCGTCCCGGATGGCGGCCAGCTCGTTTTCGGCCAGCTCAGGATAGCATTCCAGGATCAGGGCCGAGATCGGGTCGTCGGGCCTGGAGCGGACAATGCCGGTGAAGCTGACCATGGCCCCGGCTTCGGTGTGGGCGGCCTGGAAGGCATTGAGTTCGGCGCCGGGATCGAAGGGTTTTTCGGTGACGCGGATCATATCAGCCGCCGGTCATGGGTGGGAGAATGGCGATTTCGCGGGCGCCATCAATGGGGGTATCCCACGGCACGATGCGGGCGTCGCGGGAGAGCTTGAAAATGGCCGGGTTGGCCATGGCGTGGTCGAGGATTTCGTCCTGCGCGCGCAGCCAGGTGACAAGGTCGGCAAGGGTGACCACTTCAGGCGGCGGGGACACCTCGTCGCTGGCGCGGTTGAGGCGCTCACGCAGCCAGGCAAAGTAGAGCACCTTCATTTGCCGATGCCCGACAGATGCGGCCAGGAGGCGCGGAGATAGCTCCAGCCGGTCCAGAGGGTGATAATGCCCGCCACCCAGAGGATGAGGCTGGCTACCAGGTTCAGGCCGGGAATGAGCGGCACGGCCAGCACGACGGCCAGGGCGACAAGCTGGATGGTGGTTTTCCACTTGGCAAGCTGACTGACCGGCAGGACCACGGTCTTGTTGCCGAGAAATTCGCGCAGGCCGGGGATGAAGGTTTCGCGGAACAGAATGGCAATGGCCGGGATCATATCGAGGCCGGAGAGGCTGCGGTCCCAGGCGAGCACGGCGATCAGTATGGCGACCAGCATCTTGTCGGCAATGGGATCGAGCATGCGCCCCAGATCGGAATACTGGTTCCAGGCACGGGCCAGATAGCCATCGACCCAGTCGCTGACGGCGGCGGCAATGTAGAGAAACAGCGCGATCGAGCGCGCCGTGGTGTCGCCCGACATCACCAGGGCCGCAATGGGGATGATCGCCGCAATGCGGGCGATGGTGATGATATTGGGGAGGAGGAAAAGCGGGTTCCGGTTCATGGCGGGAGAGAACAGGATGGCGGGGTGGGGGTCAAGGCGGATATATCTCTTGATTGGATACCCCCACCTAACCTCCCCCTGATAGGGGGAGGGATCGATCGGGCCTGCCGAAATGATTATGCGAAGGCACCCCCGCCTAGCTTTGCTATGGCCCTGCGGGCCAAGCGTCGCTCTGCCATTCGGGCGTAGCCCTCATGGCCTTCTCCTCTAAAATCTCCTCACTGGGGAGATTTTACCTGCGGCACGAGTCGAAGCCCGTCAACGGGGAGGTGGGAGCGGTGTTTACGCCACCGCCTTCTTGGTCACGGCGCGGCGCTTTTCGACGGCTTCGGCCAAGGCTTCGAGGGCAGTAACAGTGGTGTCCCAGTCGATGCAGCCATCGGTGATGGACTGGCCATAGGTGAGGGGCTGTCCGGGGATCAGATCCTGGCGACCGGCGACAAGGTTGGATTCGACCATGACGCCGATAATGCGCTTGTCGCCATTGGCGAGCTGGGCGCCGATATCGGCCAGGACCAGCGGCTGGTTCTCGGGGTTCTTGGACGAATTGGCGTGGCTGGCGTCGATCAGGATGGCCGGATTGAGACCGGCCTTCTGCGCGGCCTTGGCAGCAGCGTTGACGCTGTCGGCATCGTAATTGGGGGTTTTGCCGCCGCGCAGGATGATGTGGCAGTCCCCATTGCCGGTGGTGGCGGCGATGGCGGAACGTCCATCCTTGGTGACGGCCATGAAATGATGCGGCTGGGAGGCCGAAAGCACGGCATCGAGCGCGATCTTGATATTGCCGTCGGTGCCGTTCTTGAAGCCGACCGGGCAGGAGAGGCCGGAGGCCAGCTCGCGGTGTATCTGGCTTTCGGTGGTACGGGCGCCGATGGCGGCCCAGGCAACCAGATCCACCAGATATTGCGGGGTGGTCATGTCGAGGAATTCGCAGGCCGCAGGCAGGCCGAGATTGGCAATGTCGAGCAGCAGGGTGCGGGCTGTGTGCAGGCCGAGGTCAATGTTGAAGCTTCCATCGAGATCGGGGTCGTTGATGAGACCCTTCCAGCCCACCGTGGTGCGGGGCTTTTCGAAGTAGACCCGCATGATGATTTCGAGCCGGTCCCCGAGTTTTTCGCGCAGGGGTGCGAGACGGTTGGCGTAGTCCATGGCGGCCTGGGGATCATGAATGGAGCAGGGGCCAACGATAACGGCCAGGCGATCATCCTGGCCGGTCAAGATATTGTGGAAGGCGTGGCGGGCCGCAATCACGGTGCGGGTGGCCGCGTCGGTGCGCGGATGCTGGTGCATGACCTCGATGGGCGTGGTCAGCGGCTTGATTTCGGTGATGCGCAGGTCGTCGGTGGATTTGAGCATTTCTTGTGGTCCTCTGGGAGATGTTCCGGAGGGGCCAACAAAAAAGCCGCCTCGGAAGTCGGGCGGCTGGCTTGCGATTTGGTGGTCTTGTCTGGGGTCAGATCACACGCGCGCAATAGCCTCCGCCGGGAGCGGATAGCTAAAATACCAAAAGAAGGTCGCGGTGGTGATCATGAACCCGAAGGTAGCGGCGAGTCGGAGGCTTGTCGAGTCCCGACTTTGGTCGGGGTCAGCCGCCGGCGCCCTGATAGTTCCTGAGGCAATAGCGCCAGTGGACGATGGCGAGGAGAACGAAGAGGGGGCCGATGGCGAGGGAGGCCGGGCCGGCCCAGTCGCCAAGGATGGGCACGGGTTTGCCCAGGGCCACGGCGGTGGGAATGAAGGCGAGAAAGCCCAGCGGGGCGAAGGTGATCATCATGATCTGCAGGGGCAGAGGGAAGATGTTGAGCGGGTAGCGGGCCAGTTCCCAGAAGCCGAAAAAGATGGAGAACAGGTGGCGCGAGCGCACCCAGATCAGGGCGGTGGCGCCGATCATGGTCATGAGCGCGGCGGTCAGCATGGCGGCGCTGACGATGGCGGCAAGGAAATAAAGGACGAGGCCGGGCGACCAGTCGATGCCCAGGTTGGAGACCGACCAGACCATGAGGCCGATGGCGAGGGCAATGTGTCCGCCATATTCGATGTTAAGGCCGGAAAAAGCGAGGAAAGTCCAGGGACCGATGGGTTTGACGAGGATGGCGTCGAAGGTGCCGAGGCGGACCTTTTCCTCCATGTCGCGAAACTGCACGAAGCTGAGCGATGCGCCCAGGGCGTAGGCCAGCAGATGGAAGGCCAGCAGCAGCGCCATTTGCGGCCAGGTCCAGCCGCCGAGATTTTCAAAGCGCGCCAGCAGCAGGGCGATGGAGGCATAGATGCCGGCATAGCCTATGGCCTGGGCGATCCAGCCGATGAACAGGGCGCCGCGATATTCCATATGGGTGCGGATATGGATGCCGATCAGATGGGGGATGACCCTGAGGACGCTGGACATGATCAGCCTCCCTGCACGATCAGGCGGTGGCGCATGCGGGACCAGAGCCAGGTCAAGACGCCGGCCAACGCGGCAAGCCAGACACAGCCGATGGCGAGATGCAGGCCAGCGGCGGGCAGGTCGAGTTTTCCGAGATAAACGGCGCTGGGATAATAGCTGACCCAGGCGAAGGGCAGATAGCCCAGGACGGCCGCCAGGGGCGCGGGCATGAACCAGAGCGGCACGATGGCGCCCGACGCCACGGCCATGATGCCGCGCAGGAACCAGTCAAGGGCAAAGGCGGTCAGGAGCCAGAAGGCCAGCATGGCGGTCAGCGTGGCGATGAGAAACATGATGCCCCAGGATACCACCCAATAGGCCACAAAGAGCAGGCCGTGGGCGAGGCTCGCCGGCGGCAGCAGGCCAACGGTGAAGGCCACGATGATGGCAACGGGCAGGGTGATGGTCAGTTGCTCGAAGGCGTTGTTGCCCAGCTGGTTGAAGAACAGCAGGGCCGGGTAGTGCAAGGGTTTGAGCAGAAACGTGGTGACGTCGCCGGTGCGGATGGCATCGCCCACCTCGCGGATATAGCGGGTGGTATTCCAGTTGAGCAGCGGGCCGGCGATGAGCACATAGGTGACCATGTCGGGCAGGGTGACGCCATCGACCGTGCCCCGGCCGACAAAGGCCGCTGTCCAGACCGCAATGAAAGCGAAAGTGGCGACCAGTTCGCCAAACACGCCAGACCAGACCTGGTTGCGATAGGCCAGGCGGGAGGTGAAGGCGGTGGCGGTAAAGGCGGGGTAGGCGCTCAGTTTCATAGCGCGGCCGCCAACTTCGGCTTGTTCTGGTAGAAGGTGCGGATGACCTCCTCAATGTCGGGTTCCTCGAGCTTGACGTCCTTGAGGCCATGGCCGCGGCCAAGTTCGCCCAGCACGTCGAGAAGCGAGACGGTCTCGTTTTCCAGCAGGAAGTGCTTGGTGGCGCCTTCGTCGGCGGCAAGGGTTGCGGTGGCGAGGGCAAGTGGCCCCGGATCGGTGGCGAATTCCAGGATCAGGCGGCGGCGGGAGCCAAGCGTGGCGCGGAGGCGTTTGAGCTCGCCGTCAAACAGCAGCTTGCCATCATCGACCATGATCAGACGCGGGCAGATTTCCTCGATGTCGACGAGGTCGTGGGTGGTGAGGATGATGGTGGTGCCGCGCTGCTTGTTGACCTCGGAGAGAAATCTGCGCACCGCATCCTTGGCGACCACATCGAGGCCGATGGTCGGTTCGTCAAGAAACAGGATTTTCGGATCGTGCAGCAGGGCCAGGGCGATCTCGGCGCGCATGCGCTGGCCTAGGGAAAGCTGGCGCACCGGGCGATCAAGATAGGGGGCCATGTCGAGCATGGCGGTGAGAAAGGCGAGGTTGTCGGCGAAGCGGGCTTCGGGGATGTCATAGATGTGGCGGTTTAGATCGTAGCTGTCGCGCACCGGCAGATCCCACCAGAGCTGGCTGCGCTGGCCGAAGACGACGCCGATTTCGCGGGCATTGACCATCCGGTTGGCATGGGGTTCGCGGCCGAGCACGGACAGGGACCCGGCGCTGGGGGTCAGTATGCCGGTTATCATCTTGATCATGGTCGACTTGCCCGCGCCATTGGGACCGAGATAGTCGACCGCCTCGCCGGGCTCGATGGCAAAGGAAACGCCGTCGACGGCGCGGATCTCGGAATAGTCGCGGGAGAACAGGCTTCTTATGGCGCCGCCGAAGCCGGATTGGCGCTTGAGCTGGCGGAAGGTCTTGCCCACGCCAGAGGCGGAGATGATCGGTGACATCGGGTTCGCTCCCCTTGGGGAAGGGAAGCTAAACCGATTCTTTGCGCGCTGTGAGTGTTTTGGCTCAGCTCGCCATGTTGAACTGCTGGAGCTGGAGGATGGTTACCTCACCGTCCCATTCGGGCCAGTGCTGGCGGTGCAGTTCGACAAAGCGCTGAGTCCACTCGACGATTTCGGCATCGGTTTCCAGCTCGTAGATGGCGTAACCGCCGACCTGTTCCTTGGCCTCGGCAAAGGGGCCGTCGGTGACCATTTCGCCCTGGCGGGTGGAGACCGTGCCGGCCAGGGCCATGCCGCCGTTCTCGATCATCTTTGCACCGGCCTCCATGCCGAGCTGGACGATTGCAGACATCAGCGCCGGCGGGGGATAGGGCGCGGTCTCTGGGTTGAGGGTTTTCACCATGGTGATGAATTTCATTGCAGGTCTCCCGTTGAGGTAATGCCAATGCGACGAGCGGGGCGGGCGGATTTCGACATTTTTTTGAGAACGTCCCCTCATCCGTCGCTGCGCGCCCGCTTCTTGTTCCTCTCCCTCCCCGGTGAGGGGTTGTCCTCGCTACGTCCGGTTGAAGTGGTCGTAGATCATCTGCGCCATGGCCTTGGAGATTGTCGGGACGGCTTCGAGGTCGGCCAGGGAGGCCCGGGAGACGGCCTTGGCGGAGCCGAAATGGTTGAGCAGAGCGCGCTTGCGGGCGGGGCCGATGCCGTCGATTTCGTCGAGGGGATTCTTGACAGCGTCCTTCTTGCGGCGGGCGCGATGGGTGCCGATCGCGAAACGGTGGGCTTCGTCGCGCAGGCGCTGCACATAGTAGAGCACCGGATCGCGATGCGGCAGCATGAAGGCGTCGCGGCCCTCGATGAAGAACTTTTCACGGCCGGCGTCGCGCTCCTCGCCCTTGGCGATACCGATGAAGGTGACTTCGCGGGGCAGGTTGAGTTCGGCGATGACGTCGCGCACGGCATTGAGCTGACCGGCGCCACCGTCGATGAACACCACATCGGGCCAATCGGGCATGCCGGTGTTCTCGTCCTCGGCATCGGATTCGCTCTCGCTGGCCAGGCGTGAAAAGCGGCGGGTGAGCACTTCACGCATCATGCCGAAATCGTCACCGGGGGTGATGTCGGTCGATTTGATGTTGAAGGTCCGATAGTGCTTTTTGGAAAAGCCCTCCTCGCCTGCCACGATCATGGCGCCGACCGCATTGGTGCCGGAAATGTGGGAGTTGTCATAGACTTCGATGCGGCGCGGGGTTTCTTCGAGGCCGAAGGTTTCGGCAACGCCTTCGAGCAGGGTGCGGTTGGACGCGCCTTCGGCCAATTGGCGGCCAAGGGCCTCGCGGGCATTGTTGAGCGCGTGATTGACCAGATCGCGTTTTTCGCCGCGCCGGGGCACTTCGATGCGCACCTTGCGGCCGGCGCGGGAGGATAGCGCTTCCTCGATCAGTGCGGGTTCGGCCATGTCGTGGCTGAGCAGAACCAGCTTTGGCGGGGTGCGATCCTCATAGAACTGGACGAGGAAGGCTTCGAGCACTTCGGCATCGGTGAGGCTGTCATCGGCCTTGGGGCGGAAGGCGTGATTGCCCCAGTTCTGGAAGGCGCGAAAGAAGAACACCTGCACGCAGAACTGGCCGCCTTCGTGGTGGATGGCGAAGACGTCGGCTTCCTCGACCGAGCGGGCGGTGGCGTCGCCCTGGGACTGGATCAGCGCCAGAGCCGAAAGGCGGTCGCGGATGAGGGCGGCACGCTCGAAATCGAGATTTTCGGCGGCCTTGTTCATGTCGGTCTGCAGGTGGTTGCGCACCGCATCGGACTTGCCGGAAAGGAACTGGCGCGCATCCTCGACCAGTTCGGCATAGCCTTCGAGACTGATTTCACGCGTGCAAGGGCCGGCGCAGCGCTTGATCTGGTATTGCAGGCACGGGCGGGTGCGGGCGGCGTAGAAGCTGTCCGAGCAGTTGCGCAGCAGGAAAGCCTTTTGCAGGCTGGCTATAGTGCGGCTGACGGCGACGGCCGAGGCGAAGGGGCCGAAATAGTGGCCCTTGCGGCGGCGCGAGCCGCGATGCTTGGTCAGCTCGGGCGCCTCGTGGTCGCCGGTGATCAGGATATAGGGGAAGCTCTTGTCGTCGCGCAGCAGCACGTTGAAGCGGGGCTTGAGGCGCTTGATGAGATTGGCTTCGAGCAGCAGGGCTTCGGATTCGGTTTCGGTGCGGACGAATTCCATGGAAACCGTGGCCGCAATCATGCGCTGGATGCGGACCGGCAGGCCTTCGGGGCGCGTATAGTTGGTGACGCGGGATTTCAGGCTGCGCGCCTTGCCGACATAGATGACGCTGCCATCGGCATCGAGCATGCGATAGACACCCGGGGCCGCCGGCAGGGTGCGGACAAAGGCGCGGATGACCTCCGGGCCGGAGGGTGGCGGGGCAGGGGTGGCGGAGTCGTCGGTCATGGTCGTGGGGTCGGACCCCGGCGGGCGGGGAAGCTCAAATGCTGGCCGCCATCGAGGGCCATCATCTGGCCGGTATAAGACGGCATTGAGAGGATCGCCAGCACACCCTGAGCAATAGCCTGGGGGTCGGCATTGCGACCCAGAGGCAGGCTGGCCACCGATTGCTCGAAATCGGCCTGGGTCTGATGGGCATTGGGCAACACGGGACCGGGGCCGATGGCGTTGACGCGGATGGCCGGTGCCAGCGACTGTGCCAGGGTCTGGGTGGCGGTCCAGAGGACGGATTTGGACAGGAAATAGCTGAAAAAGGCCGGGCTGGGTTGCAGGACCCGCTCATCGACGATGTTGATGATATTGCCCTCGATGCCGTCCGGCAGTTGCGCGGCAAAGTCGCGCGCGAGAAACACCGGGGCTTCGGCGTGGACCGCGAAATGGGTATCCCAGAGGGTTTCCTCGACGTCACGGGCGCTATCCGGTTCGAAGGCCGAGGCGTTGTTGACCAGGAGGGTCAGCGGGCCGAACAGGCCGGCGGCGGTTTCGATCAGGCCGGCGCGCGCGCTGCGATTGGCCAGATCGGCCTGGATGATCTCGGCCCGTCCGCCGGCCTTGCGGATGCGGTCGCGCACGGCGCTTGCGCCATCTTCGTCGGAGCGGAAATGAATGATGACTGCATGGCCGGCATCGGCCAGGGCATTGGCAATGGCCGCGCCGATGCGATCTCCGGCGCCGGTCACAAGGGCGACCGCCTGATCCTGATTCGGGAAGGGAAATGATGAACTGGACATTGGGCGGACCATAGGTGGGAAGGGGGGGCTCATCAATCGTTCAAGTGCGGTCAAGTCTCTGGGGCGTGGCGGTACAGCGGAAAAGGGTCAACCTCTGGCAGCAGGGTTTTATACTTTGCCCGAACTTAAAACAGGCGTAGCGTGATTGTGTTGCAGGGCGGGAGGCCCTGCGCAATCAGAGAGGGGGATTAGCATGGAAGTCATCGTGCCAATCCTGGTGCAATTGATCGCTGGCGGTGCCGGCGGCAATGTCATCGGGCAATTGGCAAAACAGCTCAATCTCGGCACTGCCGGCAATTCGATTGTCGGCGCGATTGGTGGCCTGGCCGGAACCTGGCTGGCCGGCATGATACCGGGCCTCGACTCGCTGGTGGGTGCAGCCGCCGGCGCAGCAGGAACAACAGGCGGACTGGATTTCGGTGCCCTGGCAGGACAGGGCGCAACCGGCTTGATCGGTGGCGGCCTGCTGACAGCGATTGCCGGTATTATCAAGTCGGCCATGGCCAAGGCCTGACGCTTTACAAATGTTATCGATGCCCCGTGGCGCGGTGCTGCGGGGCATCTTGCGCGGGTGGCCTTGCACTGGCCGGTGTGAGAGGGCATGTCTTCTGGCAGGAGGCGCGCAATGATCTGGCTTATCGAAATTGCCCTGGTTCTGTTGCTGCTTGGCGGCGGCTGGACAATGCTGACCCGCGGGCGGCAGAGCGACAAGCGCGATGCGCTGACCATGCGGCGGGTGGATGCCTATATCGAAACCATACGCCGGGAGCGCCGTTCACCCGAGCTGGCGGCCATGACCGATATGGAATTGCGCGATTTGCTGCATTCTGGCGCGCGCAACCTCAAGATTGCCGAACAGCGCAAGCAATGGATCGTTTTCGGCATGGGCATCGCGACGCTGCTGGGCGCTTCGGTGCTGGGCAGCGAGGAAGGATGGCTGGCCTTTGGCGCAGCCGCGGCGATTGGCGCCATCGTGACCTATGGCACAAATGAATTTCTGACGCGGCGGATGCGGGCGCCTCTGGAGAAACGCGGAATTGAGATCGACCGGCTGATGGTGGAGTAGCGGTCAACGCAAAACGCCGCCCCAAAGGGACGGCGCGTGACTTGCGTCGATCCGCGATCAGGTGCCGATGCAGAAATAGCCATTGGGACCATTAAAGCACATGCTGGCGCCCGGATTGCTCGGGTAGATGGGCTGGGGACGCGGTGGACGCGGGTTCCAGTGCGGCGGGCGCGGATGGTGCGGACGATCCCAATGGGGCGGACGCGGTGGACGCGGGCGTTCCCAATGGTCGTCATCCCAGTCATTGCCCCAGCCGGGACGGCCGCTGCTCAGATAATTGGCGGAGACCCAGCCATCGGGGCCGCGCTTTTCAACGAAGCACCAGCTCCCGCGGCAATACTGGATATCCACATGTTCACCGCGCCGCAGCGTATCGACGACGCGGAAACCGGTGCTGGGACCGGAGCGCACATTGACATTGCCGGTGGCAACGGCCGGGGCGGCCGATGCGGCGATGGTGGTGCCCAGCACGGCCATGGTGGCAATGCCGGCTGCAATCAGTTTGGTCTTGAAGGTCATGCGGGGACTCCTTCCGAATGGGGTGGCGATCAAGCCTTGACGCCAACTAAACCCATCGCGCCTGAACCCAAGCTGAACGATTTGTTAAGCCGGATCGGCCCCTCAGAGCCGCAACAGATCGACGAAGCGTCCCAGGACTTCGGAAAATTTCTTGCGCTGCTTGGCCTTGAGCTCGCCCATCAGGGCCTCTTCGAGCTGGGCCCAGTGATCGGCCAGGGCATTGCGGATGCGCAGGCCGCGTTCGGTGAGGGCAATGCCTGGTTCAAGTTCAGGGCCGACGGCCTGACGGGTGATGAAGTCGCGGCTGGCGAGGCGCTCAAGCCTTGTGGCCAGCATGCTGGTGGTGAGCCCGAGCTCCAAGGCCAGGTCGGCCTCGGTTGTCCCCGCGCGGCCCAGCACGAACAATATGGCATCGTCGCCCGGCTCGAGACCTTTCTCGACCAGCGGCAAGAGCAGCGCCTTGTGCGCAAGTTGGCCGGCTTCGATGAGCCGGTAGAGCGCTGAGCGGGAGGAGGGTCTGGCCATAGGCGGGAAAATAGTCCGATCTCCTTGTCGCCGTCGATTGGGCATCTATCCTATCGTTAATCGCACAACGACCAAGGGGCGTTATTGTTCACTCCATGCAGATGAGTTATGCGTCCATTGACCATCTCCGAGTGAACGGACATCGACCATGTCGCAGGACCTTTCCCGCATCCGCGCCTTTGTGCAGGTCTTCGACGCAGGCGGGTTTTCGGCCGCGGCACGGCAGCATGGGCGCTCCAAGGCGCTCTTGAGCAAATATGTCACCGATCTCGAGGACTATCTGGGCGTCCGGCTGATGAACCGCACAACGCGCAAGCTGAGCCTGACCGAGGCGGGTGAAGCGTACTATCGCGAGGCTTCGGGCTTGTTGCAGCAACTCGATGATCTCGATGCCAATATCGCCGACCAGACGGCCGAGCCGCGCGGCCTGCTGCGCGTTTCGGCGCCGCGCAATTTCGGTGAAAGCACGCTGGCGCCGGCGATCTTTGCGTATCTGAAGAAGTTTCCCAATGTGACGCTCGACCTGCGACTGGAGGATCGCTATGTCGACCTGGTCGATGAAGGGGTCGATGTGGCGCTGCGCATCTCGACGCTGGCCGATTCCTCGCTGATCGCCCGCAAGATTGCCGATATGCATGTGGTGGTTGGTGGTGCGCCCCGGCTGATCGAGCAGGTCGGAACGCCCAGGCATCCCGAAGATCTGCGGCATTTGCCCTGCATTGTCGATGTGAACCTGCAGGGGCAGTCGAATTGGCGGTTTACCGAGGAGGGCAAGACCATTTCGGTGCCGGTGACCGGGCCATTGCGGGTCAATTCGCCATTGGCGGCGCGCACAGCCGCCGCGCTGGGTCTCGGTTTTGTCGTATTGCCGTCCTATCTGGCCGAACCGAGTGTGCAGAAGGGCGAGCTGGTGCCGGTGCTGGCCGACTTCCTGCCGACCGGACAGACATTGCAGGCTGTCTATCCGCATCGGCGGCATCTGGCGGGCAAGGTGCGGGCGTTGATTGATCATCTGGTGGAGTGGTTCGCCACACACCCCATCCATTAGGGGCGCATTGTGAACGGATTTCGGCGAGGGGCGGCGATGGCCGCGCTGGCGGCAGTTTTCTTTGCGCAGCCGGCACTGGCCCATCCGCATATCATGATCGACGCCAAGGCGACGATCCGGTTCGACGATGCGGGCCGGGTGGCGGGGCTGCACCATAGCTGGACCTTCGACACCGCGTTTTCGGTGTGGATGGTGCAGGGGCTCGACACCGATGGCGACGGCAGCGTCAGTTCCGCCGAAATGCAGGCGCTGGCGGACGAGAACATGGTCGGGCTGGCCGATTACGGCTTCTATACCTATGCCGGCGACGAGATGGTGTTCGACGCTGTCGGCGACCAGCGCATGACCTATGAGAACAACCGCGTCACGCTCGATTACTCCATTGTGGCGGACCAGCCGCAGGCGCCGGGTGAGCGGTTCGAGCTAGGGATTTATGATCCCGAGTATTACGTGGCCATTACGGTCAACGATGCGGCCGATGTAACGCTGGAAAACGCGCCGTCCGATTGCGCGGTTCGCGTCGAGCCGCCAGTGCCGATGACGCGTGAGGTTGAGGAGCGGCTTTATGCGCTGGGGCCGGAGGTGCTGGAACTGCCGCCAGACCTGGCGGCGGCCATGCGCGGAACCCAGGGGCTGGTGGTCATCTCCTGTGGTGCGGCCAGCGTGGCAACCACTGCGGCCGATGCTGCGGCCGATGTGGCGCGGGCGCGGCCTGCGGCGCCGTTTGGCGGGCCGCCACCGGAAGTGGGCATCAACTTGCCGCGCAGCGGGTTTTTCGGCTGGCTGCAGAACCAGCAGCGGGACTTTTATGCGGCGCTGACGGCCTCGCTCGATGCGCTGCGTACCGACTGGACCGCGTTCTGGGTGCTGGGCGGGCTGAGCTTTCTTTATGGCATTTTCCATGCGGCCGGGCCGGGGCATGGCAAGGCGGTGATTTCGTCCTATGTACTGGCCAATGAGAGCCAGTTGCGGCGCGGGATTGCGCTGAGCGGGCTGTCGGCGCTGATGCAGTCACTGGTGGCGATCGGCTTTGTGCTGGTGCTGGCCGGGGTGTTGAACCTGACCAGCACGGCGCTGGGCGAGGCGGCGCATTGGGTCGGCGTGGTTTCCTACGCGATGGTGGCGCTGCTCGGCCTCTGGCTGGTGCTGCGCAAGGTCTTTGGCTGGGGACACAGCCATGCGCATGACCACGAGCATGGGCATGACCACGAGCACGATCACCATGCAGATGAACACACGCACGCCATGCATCATGCGATTGCGCCGCAGGATATCCGGGGCAATTGGCGGGAGCAATTGGGCGTCGTGCTGGCGGTGGGGCTGCGGCCCTGTTCGGGAGCACTGGTGGTGCTGGTGTTCGCGCTGTCGCAGGGCGTGCTGGCGGCGGGGATTGCCTCGGTGCTGCTGATGGGGCTGGGCACGGCGATCACCGTGGCGACACTGGCGACCCTGGCGGTGACGGCCAAGGGGCTGGCGGGGCGGATCGGCGGGGCGGACAGTGTCCTGGCCGGCGCAATCGTCTGGTGGGCTGAGCTGGCGGGCGCGGTGTGCGTGCTGGGCTTTGGCGTACTGCTGCTGATTGCCAGCCTTTAAGTCTCCGTTCTGTCGCGCTGCCGAACCGCAAAACCGGCACCACTTTTGCTGGCAGTGCTCCGGACTGGATCACCGGCGCGGCGCGACCCATAGCCGCTTTGCGCAGGGGAGCGAAATGCGTATGGTGCGGCCAACTCTGGAACATTTCCAAACTGGTCCCCGATGTCCGCTCATCTTCCACCGAACCATCCGCCCGTTCCCCAGCAGAAGATCGGGGTGCTGCTGCTTAATCTGGGGACCCCCGACGCCACCGATTACTGGAGCGTGCGGCGGTATCTGAAGGAATTTCTCTCCGATCCGCGGGTGATCGAGACCAACAAGCTGCTGTGGTGGCCGATCCTCAATCTGGTCATCCTCTCGTTCCGGCCGCAGAAGAGCGGGCATGCCTATGCCCAGATCTGGGACAAGGAAAAGAACGAAAGCCCGCTCAGGGTGATTACCCGCGAGCAGACCGAAAGCCTGGCCGAGCGGCTGGGTGGCGATGGCGTCATGGTGGATTTTGCCATGCGCTATGGCAATCCCTCGACCAGATCGGTGCTGGAGAAGATGCAGGCGGCCGGGTGCCAGAAGATCCTGCTGGTGCCGCTTTATCCGCAATATTCGGCGACGACGACGGCGACGGCGAATGACAAGGCGTTTGATGCGCTGAAAACCATGCGCTGGCAGCCGGCGGTGCGGACGGCGCCGGCCTATTTCGACGATCCCAAATATATCGAGACGCTTGGCAATTCGATCCGCGACGGGGTTGCGGCGCTGGATTTCGAGCCGGATGTGGTGATCACCTCCTATCACGGCATGCCGGTGGAGTATCTCAAGCGCGGCGACCCCTATCATTGCCAGTGCTACAAGACCACGCGGCTGGTGCGCGAGTATCTGGGCTGGGACAAGGACAAGCTGATGGTCACGTTCCAGAGCCGGTTCGGGCCGACCGAATGGCTGCAGCCCTATACCGACAAGACGCTCGAAGCGCTGCCGGGGCAGGGCAAGAAGAAGGTGGCGATCCTGGCGCCGGCCTTCTCGGCGGACTGCATCGAGACGCTGGAAGAGATCGCCATGGGCGGCAAGGATAGCTTCATGGAAGCGGGCGGGGAGAAGTTCGCCTATATCCCGTGTTTGAATGCCTCGCCCGGCGGCATGGATTTCATTGAATCCATGGTGCGGCGGGAACTGGCGGGGTGGCTGTAGCGCTCGCCATTCGAGCCTTGTTCGCTCAAATCTCTCCACCGGAGAGATTTGCCCCTATGGGCGCTCCAAGCTCTCATGGCCTTCTAGGCTTGAAAGGCTCCACCGGAGCCTTTCATGGGCTGCGCACACCGCCTGCGAAGTCACCAACCCGGCCCGACAAAGTCCGGCGGGGTGACGTTGACCAGGCCCCGGCCGACGATGTAGCTGCGGTCGACCCAGCCATAATCGGGGATGCGGCACCAGGTAGTGGCGCCATTGGGCCAGAGGGTGTGGCCGGCATCGCCGATCCAGGAGCCGCGGTTGCTGTCGCTGTCGGTCTGGGTGCAGCGGTCGACGGGGATTTCCTGGCCCTCGCGCAGATGGCCGACAATTTCGAAGCGATTATCGGGCCCGGCATGGACGGCAATATTGCCGCCCGAAACGCGGGCGGTGACGGTGAGCGCTGACGCCGGGCCGGCAAGGGCGGCACTGGCAAGCGCGGCGAGGATGAATGCGGTGCGGGCGCGCATGGGGCCTCCGGAAAGTGGTTTTCTGGCGCAGATGCGCCTCTCATGTGGCAATTGCAAGACCCTTCAGGCGTGACCAGACCCCGGCCGGCCCTGCGGCCTCCGGTTGTATGTGGACGTGTCCCGAGGCGCGTGCGTCTCAGTAAAACTAAATAATAGAGACGTCGCCGCCCCGGGACGCTGGGTTTCTCCTGCCGTCGTGGCCCCTATTGATCGCTCGTCGCAAGGTGACCCGACCAGCAGGCGAGCCCTGGAGCGAATCCAGTCTCACCAGCTCCCCCCGCAAATGTTCGCTGCAGTCCGTCCGCCGCGGGAGTGATGGGGGGATTATGGGGCAGGTTTTGCGTGCGGGGATAAGTCTCTACACATTGTTCCCACACATTCAGATTTTCATCCGCGGGCTTCCTGCCGGCGACGCGCGGTGGGTCAAATTAGTAGCGCCCATGCTCCCGGATTGCGGTCTCTAATTCTGTCTCCAGCACCGGGTGAACCGCAACGGCGCGCGTCAGAAGGGCGGTGTTCACCTGATCGATGGCAACCGCAAGGTCATGGGCGCAGGCGCGATAGTCCGCCTCGGACAGCCCAGCCTTCAGCAGAGGCAGGATGGCTTGAAGGGAACGATTGGCGTCAAAGGCGGTGCGGGCCATCGTGCGGGCAAGTTCAATATCCATGCAGTGTCCTCCTGCTCTGATCGTCACCCTCGGGCTTGACCCGAGGGCGTTGCACTTCCTCTGCCCTGACTTGTTCGCAGCCCCAAAAATACAGAGCCCTCGGGTCAAGCCCGAGGACGAAGCGCGGTGGGGTGGATAGGGCGGTGGCTCATACCTTACCCCGCGCTATTGGCGGACCGCCTGCGAAGCCCCAGGGCGGGGTGTGGGTGAGATCATCATCAAGCGGCAGGCCGCCGTTGGAGAGGAGCGCGGTGGTCATGCAGGGAATGTAGCGCCGAAGGGTTTTGGCGTCCAACGAAGGATTTTTATTGGGGGGGATAGGGTGGGGTTATGTTCCCGAGACCACAATCGTGCAATCAAGTTCGCGTTGTAACCGTTTTCGGCTAACCAAGTGCGAAGTTCCCCTGCCATATTCGTTTCTGAGAAATGGCTACGGTCATATGACCCAACAAAAATACGTTCCAAAAGAGGGCCGTCCACAGCACCGACCTGAGGTGCGGAAAAATGAGCCTTAAGAAATCGCTCCGCAGCCCTAAAGTAGTCATGACCACTACAAATTGACTTGGCGTCGTGCTGTCCAGCGGCGACGATTTCTCTTGCCTCTAGATATATCTCGCTAACTTTTTCTGAGTTTGTATTAAGGCGCTCCCGGAGGCCGTTTTCGAGCTTTGTAACATCCACGTTGTATGGTGAGCGATTTATGTACTTGAATTCGAAGCCATCCATCTCAACGGACACGCCATGTTTCGTGGCTACGAGTCGGATTGCTGCTATAGGTAGAGTGGCTTCATAAATTGCCTCGGCAACTGACTGTCGCAGCCTTTTTTTTAATCGATCCAAAGAGCGTTTGGTCACCAGCGCCCGTAATCCAACGACGAAGCCATCGTTTTCTACCGTGAACATGGTCATGTCACAGTAGTCGGTTACCACCTGATTACTGCGACTAGGCATTGTTTCAAGGAAATCGTAGTCCCTATCCCGAAGTCCTACGTACCCTTTTATTCTATTGATCTGATTTAATGTGTCGACAGCATAGTCTTGGTTAGTTTTTCCAAAACATATAACGAATCCACCATTGAAATTCGCGAGATGCCTTTCGTAAAAAGTCTCATCTGATGGACCCTCTACTAGGAATATTGGGTTTCCATGTCCGGATCTTTCTAATAGGACCTCTGAAACTAACGATTCAGAAGTGATCTCTCGAATCATAGAGTTTGTCATCTATTCAGCCAAGTCGATTGTTATGTCCCAATGCTCTCCAATTATTTGTGGCGAGTGCGTCGCAATTATCGCTTGGAAACCAGTAATACGAATAATATCAAGCAGGTCGGGAACGAATTTCTTCTGCCATGCGATGTGCATAGAGATCTCAGGCTCGTCGATCAGTATCAGCGAACTCTCGCTGGTATGAAATACAAGTTCGTAAGCCAATACGAGCTCGTGCTGTTCACCGGAAGATAGTTTTTCCAGCGGTATTTCCCTAATTTTCTTTGTTCTTGGGTTCTCGTCTCTTACGATTATGCCTTTTTCCTTGTCGATCTCTATTTGTTTGAATCTAAATTTGCTGTTTACTATTCTTTTGAACAGATTTATCTTGTCATATATTTCGTCAAATATTCTCAGCTTGGTGTGGGCATCTTCTAGATATACGGTGAGAACATGCGCAACGTTTGGCGTGATGGACCCGCTAGACAGTGCCGGTAGATCGTCCACTGGAGTGGACCCCATTTCACCGGACAGCCGGCGGTTGGGTTTAGGCACTGAGGCGCAGGAACTCGCGTGGTGAGCGATACTTAAGCCCGGAGTGCGGGTGGACCTCACAGTAATCGTCGATCCATTC
>NZ_PYVZ01000026.1 GCF_003056405.1 Devosia indica | reverse complement strand
ACAGCGGCAACCATGAGCACGGCATCATGGCCTTCACCGAAGATGGCATTGATCATCTACGCCATCTCATTGAAGAGAAACAATCAGCCACGAACTGACAGCGCCGTGGCCCTCAGCGGAGGCTTACTCACCGACGACGAGGGACGCAAGCTCTTTGAGGAAGACGAATAGCGTCTAACGATGACCAACTGTCTGGAGGTGCCATGAACAATTTGGATATGATCGCCAGCGAAGCGCCCTGCCTCGGCGGAGTGGATGTGCGCGCCGTTTTTCGCCCAAGGCGGTCCCTCTTGGCCGCCTCTTTCTTTTCCAACACAACTGCATCCCAAGAAAAGGCCCCAGCCCTGAGAGGGGGCTGAGGCCTATGGGAAGGCACGATCATAGGGGGAGGGTCTTGCTCGCGCCGGTGATGCAACGATCGGCCCAAGCCTCGGTTGCAGAAACTAACTCAAGTCACATTGCCCGCCTCGTGCGGGATCTTTCTTTTCCAACACATCGATAGAAAAGAAGCCCCTGCGCAATGTTGGGGGCGCTGCGCAGGGGTGTCAGGGAGGTCAGGGCGCTGAGAGCCCAAACTAATCCTATGCTGATTTCGAGGTCGGTTCGATTGGGAGATGTCTGGAGGGCCAGCCAGGACTTGAACCTGGATACCGGGAGTTGCAATCCCGTGCGTATTCTTTCCGCCACCGGCCTCTGTGTGGGTTTTCGCAATCACGGGCGCGTGATGCAAGGGCAGTGGGGTTAACTGGTTAAAGTGCTCTCGGCAGAGAATACTTCCCTGCCGAGACAATTCCCAGAAAGGACCAGAGCGCGCACTCATTACATATCGCGCTCAACAGATAGTCTGCATGGGCAGAATGAATGAAGTCTTACGGATCCGTGTCCTAGCCTGTCGGTTTTACTAGAGCATATCCGTGCTCGGCAATGCTGACTTCAATCTCACCAGTGTCGGCGCCAATAAGCTTATCCTCCGGCGAGGTGATGGCCAGATGTCTCCACTCCAGTCCCTGCAAGTGCGGCGGGATGGCTGCCGCTGGGCCGTAAGGCAAAATCAATAGTGCTGGCTCTTCGCCTTCACTCGCCTTCGAAACAAATACATTCACCTGCATCTACGCCCCTCCGTGCTTGGACATAGAGCCACGGCGGGGGCGATCTCGCAATCATCAACACATCGATAGGAGGCCGATATGGCCAAAGGCAACTTCCAGCCTGCGCTGGCGGATGTGCTTGTGCACGAGGGTGGGTTTACCGCTGACCCTCGTGACCCGGGCAACTGGACCGGGGGCAAGCGCGGGGTAGGGGTGCTGAAAGGGACCAAGAGGGGCATCTCGGCCGCCGCCTTCCCGCACCTCGAAATCAAGAACCTGACCGACAACCAGATTGCCGACATCTACCACGGCAAATACTGGGTCCCGATCCGTGGTGATGACCTTCCAGCCGGCGTCGATCTCTCGACCATGGACTATGGCGTCAATTCCGGGGTGTCGCGCTCTGCCAAGGATTTGCAGCGTGTTCTGGGCGTGGGTGTGGATGGCCGCATTGGGCCCGTCACGCTTCTGGCCTCCAAGCGTGCTGATCCTCGCGTGGTCATCAAGGGTCACTGCGGTCGGCGCATGAGCTTCCTTCGCTCGCTCGCCATCTGGAACACCTTCGGCAAGGGCTGGTCTCGTCGTGTGGCCGGTGTTGAAGCCAAGGCACTGTCGTGGGTCAGCAGCAAGGCGCAGCTCGAATCCGATGCCAAAGCAGCCCGCGATAAGGCCGTGGCGCAGGGTGGTGGTGCTGCGGTGGGCACCGGTAGCGGCGTTGGCGTCGACCAGGCACCAGACCTGTCCGGCCTGCCTCTATGGGCCATCGTCGCAGTGGTGGCCGTCATCGTCGCCCCTCTCATCATCAGGGCCATCGTCAATGCACAGCGCGCTTCTGCGCTGGCTCAAGCCGCAAAGGAGGCATGATCATGCCCAATCGCATCTGGGAAACCATTGTTCGTCTTCGCACCTGGTTCTTCAACATCGTCTTGGCGCTGCTGTTCATTGCGCCGGAGATCCTGAACTCTCCGGAAGTCCTCGCCATCATTCCGGCCGAGTATCAGCGCTGGTTCCTGGTCGCGGCGTTCCTGGTCAACATCTGGCTTCGTCCGCGTCCTGCTGTGCTGCCGACTGACCCCGAGGTTGACATGCGCAAGGATCGGCTGGGGATGGGGGCATGAGCATCCTTCGCCAGATTGTCAGCTTCTTCACCGGTGACGTCATAGGACGTGTGTTCGATGTCATCGACCGCAAGATCGACGCCGAAAGCGACCGGGAACGCCTCAAGGCCGATGTTGTGAAGACCTGGCTGCAGAACCGGGTCGCCATGCCCTGGTATGTCGACTTCTGCTTTATCGGCCCGCTGGCGCTCTGGTGGAGCGCGATATGCGTCTACAGCCTGCTCTGGCATCAGAGCGGACCATTCCCCCAGGACTGGAATATCGCGGCCCTGCCGGCGCCCCTCGATGAGTGGGCTGGCTGGATCATCCTCTCGCGCTTCGGCGTCGGCGTCGTGCAGAGCTTCGTGCGGCGCTAATCCACTCGGCGGCCCGCGTCTCGCCGTGTCGACCCGGCCGATCTGGCTGCTCCGCTCGACACGACCGATTTGGTGGCGGCGATCAATCGCCCATCGGCGGTCACAGAACTCATCCCCGAGTTTCGGCCCACCACCGCGGACGCCTCCCAAGACACCGGCCTCGCCATGCTTGAAGCTGGTCGTGCCAGGGCCAACCCCGGCCCATATCGGGCCGTCGGCGACAGCAATACACAGGCGGTCGATGCGGCGTTTAACATCATGGCGCCGAACGCGCCCGCCTCGCAGTTCTCCGCAGCGCTGGAAACCCAGCGTGCCGACGCAATCAGGGGCGCAACGGAACAGGTCACAGCTGCCCAGCAGGCGTTCGACAACGCCACGCGCGGGCTCGCGCCGATAATGACTGGTGACGGCCGAGGAGCGAACATTCGAACCGCACTCGAAGACGCGAGCGCATCAGCGAGGGCCATCGTCAGCGAAGCGTGGCGTCCATTGGACCAGGGCGCTGAGCCGGTCGACATCGATGTGCTGCGAGCCGCGTTCGGGGAGAATTACGTCCCCGACGCGCTCCGCAAAATGGTCCCGGATGCGGCCAATTCGCCGTCGCGCCTGATCGATCCGGAAGACCCCGGCTCAATGATGCAGCCCATTTCGGAGGTCATGGGGATCAGGTCTGCATTGGCCAGCGAGTTGCGCCGCGATGGTATCACCGACCAAGAGGCTCGCGTCGTCGAGCAGTATGTCACTCGGCTGGACGATTACCTCGACCAGAACGTGCCGCAGGAGCTGTCCGCGCAATACTCGACCGCTCGCACGGCTACACGCGATTATCACGACCGCTTCACCCGGCCGCAAACAGCCATCGGCCAGACGCTCTCGGAACGCCAGGGACAGCCCCGCTACCCCGACAGCGCGGTCGCGGGCCGTTTCGTCCAGTCCGATCAGGGCCGCATCGCCGATTTCGAAGCGCTGATGCGTGAGGCCGGCAGCGACGAGCGCGTGCAGACCGCTGTGCGCGATCAGATCCTGCAAGACGTGCAGTCCCGTGGGCTCTTGGAGAACCCGCAGGCCCTGGACGACTATCTGGGCCAGTACGGCACGGTATTTGGGCGCTTCCCGCAGCTTCGGGAACAGCTTGGCAGTGCAGGTACGCTCCGCGCGGCGCTGGCCGACGCAACCACCAATCAGCAGCGAACGATCCGCGACCTGACCAGTGACGGCAAATCGGCGGTTCAGAACTATCTCAAGTTCGGGCATGAGCGTGCGCAAGACGCCATGCGCCGCGTCATCGCCGACCCCGATCCGGCCGCCACTATCGACGAACTGCTGAATTTCGCCGGCAACGACCGGCAGGCCATTGAAGGCGCGCGGTCGGCGTTCTGGCAGGTGCTGGAAGGCGCGTCGCGCAGCCGCAACGCCAACGCTGAGACTGCCAGCGGGATCATGCCGCTGGTGCCGCGCAAGATGCTCAATTTCCTGGACAACCCCGCCAATGCTGCGGTCGCGCAACGCCTCTACCGGGACAATCCGGAGCATCTGACCAATATCCGCGCCATGGGCGAAGCCCTGCGCGACATGAACACTGGGCCGCGCGTCGGCAGTGCGGTCAACCCCTCGGGCACAGCACTTCTTCAGAGAGGCAACCCGACGGTGAGCATGGCCGAAGTTCAATCCAAGCTCTGGCAGGCTCAGATCGGGCGCGTAAACCCGATGTTCGTGCTGACCCACATCGCGGGCAAATTGTCCCGCCGTCTGGTCGGTTCTCAGCAGGCCGACGCGTTCAATGTGCTGCTGGACAGGGCGTTGCTCGATCCCGCGATTGCTGCCGAACTGCTCAAGTCCAACAACCCGGCCAATCGCGCAGCCATGGCGCAGAAGGCGCGCGGGTGGCTGGGCAGCCAAGCCAGCACGATCGTCAATGCGCTCTCCGAGGGCGACGAAGAAGACGAAACGAACGCAGCGATCATGCGAATGGAGGCGCTGAACTAATGGCCGAACCCACACTGGCGCAGATGTATAACGGCATCTACAGCACCTACGACCCATCCATTCCGCCCATTGCCCCGCAGCAGCCCGCGCTGGCCACGCCTGTGGTATTGCCGCCGGCAATCCAGCGAATGTATGAGGGCGTCTACGGCCCGGCCACCGAAGCATGGGCTGCTCAGCGCAATCAACCCGCTACGGCGCCACCTGTGGCCTTGGCGCCATCCGCGAGCATCGGCATCACGACCGATCTGGGCGGCATGTCCTGGGGCGCGCTGGCCAACATGTTCCCGTCCAGCCGCGCGCAGACCGAAACGGTCCAGACCGCCGCGCCGGGCGTTACCGAGTACGGCATCGACAAGGGCCTTCAGGAGCGGCTGCTGCCGAACCCGATGGGGTCGATGTTCGACAACGGCGTTGGCCAGCCGCCCGCGACCCGCCGCGTTCCGTCTGTCCCGATCAACCCACAACAGGCCAGCGTTCCGATGCCGCGCGAGCGGCCGGCCGGTTCGATCCTGTCGCGCTTATTCACCATGCCAACGCCAGCATCGCAGCGTCCGCCGTCGATCGACCCGCTGCGCGTGGCGGTCAACGGCGCCAACTCGTACCGGGCTCCGGTGCAAGCCGCATCTTCGGGCGGGGGTAGCGGCGGGGGCAGTTCGTCGGCCCCGTCCTTCTCGGGCACGTCGTCCGGGCGGTCTTACACACCGGGCCAGCAATACCAGATGGGCAATGACACCTACACGGCCAATGCTGATGGCGGCTTCACGAATGATCGGACGGGCCGGGCGCAGGGCACCGGCACGGTTTACTACGACACCGACGCCAATACGTTCCGGCGGCGCTGATTTTCGTTTAGCCAGGTCGAGACGAATGCGCCAAGATAGAGTTCCAGCTTGGGGGCTCCAATGCGCTATTGGTTCTGCATTATCGCGTTTTTCGCCGCGTCCGTCGGATGCAATGCGGAACCTGTTCGGTTTGGCTCCTTCCTGGTTGACGATGAGCGACCCTCGACAATCGTTTTGGCGGGCCCCGTGCGCCATAACGCGCCCATTGATTTCCGGCGCGCCCTGAAGGCGTACCCCCAGATAAGGACGCTGGCGCTACACTCAGAAGGGGGCGACGTCACCGCCGGTTTGTTGGTGGCTCAGGAGGTGTTCGACAGGGGCCTCGACACAAGGATTGCGCCGGTCAGCTACTGCTATTCCGCGTGCGCTTATATCTTCTTTGCCGGTGCTGCTCGGAACGTGGAAGGCCAGCTTGGTGTGCATCAGATTGTCGGCCACGACCAGTACACACTCCAAGTCGCCATATCTGACATGCTGGACACACTGGCGGCGTTTGACGTTCCAGCACCGGTGATTTCAGAAATGCTGCGAACAGCGCCAGAAGAGATGCGGGTCTACGACGCAGATGAGGCCGAGCGCATTGGCCTCAATCGTGGCAACGTCAGTTTGGTCTCTGTTTCCACTCCGATCGACGACGTGGAGCGCGGCAGTGCTTTGCTCCTGCTGGCGGATATGGGTGGGGGAGGCGCCGTGCCATTCAGCGGATCGGTAGCCTGGCATAGAGAGATGGACAGCGACGGCCTATATTTCGTCGTGGCACAAGTCGCAATTTCGTCTACGCCGCAGGCCATGGGGGTAAAGGTGTTCTGGCGAAAAAACACCGACCCAAGTCTCCCGGCTGAGGCACTGGTACATGTTGACTTCACCGACCGCGAGGTCGTGACTTTGGCCGGCATTCTGACAAAACAGGAAGAACTGGTTCCCGGTGTGGCGCTTGCCGGCGCACCGGCTCGGTTGGCTGACGGTTCTTTTGTCTTTGCCCTGACAGATGACCCAAATGAGGCCACCTTGAATTCCATCGCCCTAAGAGACCCCTTCATTGATCTGGCATTCGTCCTAGCGAGCGGCAGGAATGCCATTTTGACGTTTGAGAAGGACGGCGCCGCCGAAGTGATGTTCCGCGAAACCTTGGAGACTTGGGTCGACTGAGATTACCAGGCCACTTTGACCAGGGCGCGCGTTCTTCGACAGAATATGCAAGGCCCCAGGCTCTCGGATCCTGAGGGCCCAGAATCCTGCCTTCATATGTATGGTTAAGGATCAATGACAAAGAAACTTGTCGGACATCGCAAGACTGATTAGCTAGTTGCGGGTCAAGCGGGGGCATTATGGCGAGTTCTTTGGAGCGTTTTCAGCGGCTAGTAAGCCGTCCTGCTCATACATATCGGCCGACAACCGAGACTTTCTTGAATCTTGATACGCAGTTGATTGCGGCGGAGATGTCGCTTACCGCGAAGGGTCAAACCCGCGGCGAGTCTAACCAGCCCCCTCCAGACAGCAAAGTTCTCGATCAGGTCGAAAGCGACATCATCGAACATGTGAGCGCTTCGCAGAAGCGGGCCTATGACAGCCTCGAAAATCATCTGGCAGGCTTTCGTCAGCGGCTGATCGATCTCGACTTCGAGACGCAATTCTCCAATATCCGCGCTGCCTCGTTGGGCGGTCTCTCCGATCTGAAGCAGGAATTGCAGCTGGGTCTTGACGATCTGCACGAGGTGCGACGCGACCTGAAAGATCACGAAATCTCCTTTGCCAGCTTCCGTACCAAGCATGGCATTGATCGTCCGGCCAAGGCGGCGAGCGCACGCACCACGTTCTTCAAGGTCGCGCTGATCATCGCACTATTGTTGGGAGAGTTTGTCGCCAACGGTACATTGCTGAGCAAGGGTAGCGAACTCGGCCTCATCGGCGGCATTCTAGAATCGGTGATTTTTTCCTTCCTCAATGTCGGCGGCGCGCTGTTCTTCGGCGTTTATCTCATTCCCTTCGTCAATCACCGCTTCTTCCTCGCCAAGTTGGTTGGTGCCATTTCATTTCTGGCTTATCTCGCGTTCGCGTTCGCTGTGAATCTTGGTCTGGCTCACTACCGTGAGGTTGCGGAAACCATTCCCGAAGGCGCCGGCCTCGAAGTGATGCTAAGGCTTTACGAGCGGCCGCTCGGTCTCGACGACTTTCAGTCTTGGCTGCTCTTCGCTCTGGGAGTGTTCTTCTCACTGATTGCCATGATCGACGGGTTGACGCTCAACGACAGCTACCCCGGCTTCGGAAGGCGCGATCACGGCTTGCGGTCGGCCCGAGAGCGCTATGGCAACCAGCGGCGCGAAACCATCGAGACCCTGGGGGATGTCCGCAAGGAGTATGAGGAGGCTCTGACCGGGGCCCGATCGGATCTCGGCAAGCAGCGCAGCGAACACGATTCGATCGTTGCGCATCGATTGCGCCTACTCGCCTTGTTCGACGAACACCAGGCGCAGCTAGAAAAGGCAGCAAATTTGCTACTGCGCGTCTACCGAGACGCTAATGTTGCTGCTCGCAACACGCCGGCGCCGTCCCGGTTCGAGGAAAAGTTCACGCTCGACCGGATAGCGGTCTCGGTGTCCCGCGAAGGAGAATGGAACGAAGCGGAGCTCCGACAGCGCATCGCCGCGGCGCAGGAAGAGATCGACAAGCTGTTCGTCACGCTCGGCAAGGAATTCGACGACGCACTGGAACGCTATCGCCGGATCGACGATCTGGCGCCGGACGCATCATGAGCCGCCGTGCGCCCAGGCGTCGCCGCAGCCGGCAGGACAGTTTCCCTTGGGGCTGGTTTGCACTGGGAACGCTGATGCTCGCCGCAATCCTAGGCGGCTTTGGCTGGCTTTTCATGACGGCCAGCGCCCGTAACGTCGCGCTGGCCGACAATCTATGTCCCTTGAGTGGTCCGACCGAACAAAAACTGATCCTGGTGGATGTCTCAGACGCCATTGCGCCGATCACGCGCCAGGACCTCCTGAACCGTCTGCATGACGTGGCTGTAAACACGCCAAAGGGGGCGCTTCTTGAACTACGGGTACTAGAGCCCGGCACCACGAACAGCCGTGCCCTCTTTTCATATTGTAATCCCGGCGATGGCGCTGAGCTGGATTCGCTGACCGGCAACCCAGAACGAGCCAGACGTAGATGGGAGCAAGGATTCAATGTGCCGCTGGAAGAGGCGCTAAATGCGTCTACTATTAGCGGGGAAGCGGACACTTCGCCGATCATGGGAGCCATTCAGGAACTGGTCGTCGAGCATTTGGGCACGGAAGAGGGCCGTACCCGTCCGACAACGCTTTATGTAGCGTCAGATTTGCTAGAAAACACTGCGTTGTTCTCAATCTATCAAAGCGGCCCAGACTTTGATGCATACCGTGCGTCGTCTGCCGCCCGTACATTTGCCACGGATCTAGCGGGTGCTGAGGTGCGCTTCTGGGTTATCGGCAGGGCGACCGCTGTCCCTAGCGCGCGGATCGCGGACTTCTGGGCGGCCTGGGTACTAGAAAATCGCGGAAGCTTCGCCGGTGCCACCGCCTTGCAGGGGATAATGTAGATGGCCAAAATTCGCGAGCAAAAGCTCGATCATGCGCCCACCTATGCCTTCTTTGCCATCACGCTCATCGGCATTGTCTACATTGTCTTGGCGAAATCTATAGGCGTCGAAGGTCTATTGGTCACAATCATTCCGGTGGCACTGATGGTCGGCTATGCGATCCTCATCCCACTGGCGCCGGCCCTGCGGCTTCGCAACGATCAGACGGCCGACAACTTTTACTATATGGGCTTCATTTTTACGCTGGTGAGCCTCGGCGTCTCGCTGTTTCAGTATTCGAGCGGTGCTGGCATCGATGGGATTATCCGCAATTTCGGCATTGCTATCGCCTCGACGATCGCCGGAATCACTTTGCGCATAGTATTCAATATGGTGCGCCGCGATCCGGGCGAAATCGAGCACGTATCTCGGCTAGAACTGGCCGATGCGGCCCGTAGGGTGCGCCGTGAGATGGATAGCGTCATCTACGAAGTCACACATTTCCGGCGCACCAACCAACAAATGGTGCAGGAAATGTTCGACGAGGTACGCGCTCAGATTACCGCGATGGGCGAGAGTTCGTCTGCGGCCATCCGCGAAGTCTCTTCCACAGCAAACGGCGGTATGGAAGACGCGGTCAAGGAGTTGGTGGAGCAGTTTTCTTCACCGCAGTTGCGTCAGCAACTGGATCGCAGTTCCAAAAGTATTGAGCGTATCAACGGGCGTTTGGAAACGGCGGCGGAGGGTTTGACCAGCGCGGCGGAAGGTTTCTCCACGCGCCTCTCCCTCATCCAGACCCCGGATCAGGTGGTTGAAGTTAAAATGGCTCCCGTCATTGACGCCTTGCAGCGCACGATTGGCGAGGCCACCGATAGGCTTGCCAGTCAATCCACCGACTTGTCATCGCTACGTGGAGATCTGGCGTCGTTGGCACAATCGATGAGAAGTATCAGCGGCGATCTTGGAAGTGCTGCGCGCGCGCTCACCGAAATCAGCGTGCAGTTGCAACAGGACCGGCGGCCTGGGCTGTTCGGGTTTATGCGTGGGCGAGGCCGCGAAGACCTTGAGGCGTCGGCCCGCGAGCCGTTGCCATGAGCGGTATTGGCCAGAGCAGCTTGCTGGAGGGGGAGCGGGGGCACCGCCGTGGCGTGGTCCTTGGCCTTACTCTAGCTGAAATCATGCTCCTCTTGCTGTTTTGCCTCCTGCTAGCCGCGGCGGGACTGTTGCAGGACCGCGAAGTCCAGCTGCGATCCGCCCAGGATGCCAATGAGCGGGCGACCCGACGTGCTGAAGTGGCGCAAGCGGCCTTGGCAAAAGCCGGTATCAATCCACCCGACTTGTCAGCTAGCGAACCGGATGCCTCGAATCTTGAGATTCAGCTGGAGGAATTACAAATCACTCTCCAGGAGCAGTCGGCGGAACTTCAGATGCTGCGAGAACTGCGAGAGGATGTTCGAACCGCGTTTCCGCAAGTCCAGCCGAATGCGGCCGATGACACTTGGCGGGAATTGGTGCTGGCCGAAGAGGCGGGCCGCGCAGTGCTGGAGACAGGAGTTAGTCTCACTGAGGCGCTCGATGCGATCAAAAGACAACAGGCCGTCCAGAAAGGAACGCCATCGCCCGCCGCCGATGATTGGCCACCGATGATCCGGCTCGACAGCGACGAATTCCGCTTTGTCCTCAACAGTGCGGAGCTGTCGGAAGATTTTCGGGCGCGTCTTCAAACCGAGGTCGTTGACGAGCTGGCCAAGCTTCTAATCGAGTACAAGGCCGATGTCGTGGAGGTGGTGGGGCACACCGACGAACAGGGCATTTCAACCACCCGAGAATCCAATTTGGATGAGCAGGCGCTGGCTGCCATGAGCGGAACTTTCCCGATCACCGGGCTCATTCCAGCCGACAATGCCGGGCTAGGCCTTGCGCGAGCGATTTCGGTGTCGGAGGCGCTTACCAATGCGTTGTCGGTCCCGGGCGTGAAAATTATTCCTCTCTCGGCGGCACAGTTGGTTAGGCCTGGCGATCTTGTCTCCGACGGGCTCAATCCGGCAGATGATGCAGACAGGCGACGAATTGAAATCCGGGTCCGCCGCAGCGAGACAGCAATGGAAGGACCTTAATATAGCGAAGGGCTTTTGGCATTGGCGCTTGTAGCCGTTCCCGCTTGGCCAACTGAGGCACTCAAAACCTCAAAGGGCGTCTCGGACAATTACCGAAGGCTCTCGCAAGCGATGCCGTCATTGTCGGCGTCAAGGCGGTGAGGGTCGCCAGGTCCAGCGCGCTCGTAGAAGTCTTGAGCCTCACGCCAGCTATTGAAATCGGAGCAGTCCATGTCGCGTTGGGCGAATGCTGTCGTTGACGCCAAGATGAGCATAGCAGCTGAAAAAATGATGCGCATTAATGTTCCCCCGGATTTTCCCCTCGGCGGCAATTTTATTAGTGCCTCACCTGCCACCGACCTCTATCGTGAATCAAATTCTGTTCATCGCCAAGGTCTACCTATGAAAATTGCCACATTGGTCTCCGCCTGCCTCTACCTATTTGCGGCCAGCCCCGCCCTGGCGAGCGGCCTGGAGATGTGCGGCAACCGGCCCAACACGGCGGATAAAACCTGTGTGGTTGACGGCGACACGCTTTGGCTGCAAGGCGAGAATATCCGCCTCAAGGACTTCGACACCCCCGAGCCACAAACACAGATTTGCGGCGGGGCTGCTGAAGTAGAGCTTGCTGACCGGGCTAGCGCCAGGCTGCTTGAGCTTCTGAACAACAACTCTTGGACCATTGAGCGCTTCGGCTTCGACAGCACCAGAAGCCGGCGGACCTTGGCAACAATCCGAATTGATGGGCGCGACGTCGGAGACATTCTGATCGGCGAGGGCTTGGCACGGCGCTGGCCCGATGGCCATGAGTTCTGGTGTTGAACCAAACTCGCTGGGTCACTGTGTCGCTATCAAGGCGTTTTCGAAGTCCTGGACAAATTGTCGATCCGTCGCGCCAAGCATCGGTGGCGCGGTAAAGATCAAAAGGGCCCCCTCTGTGTTCACGTGCTCTACGGCGCCTGGTTTGGTAGCGTAGCGTCCTGGAAGTTTCCTAGCGGAAGCCCACGCGGCCATGAGTTCCAGATTGTCTTGTGATAGAGCACTCGGAAGGCGATCAACTTGGTCGAGGACACTTTTCAGCGCTTGAAGGCAGTCGCGAACGCCACGAAAGGCCGCCACCATTTCATTCTTGGTGGAAAGGGCAGGGAGCTGCTGGTGGATTTCTTCTAGTCGACCGACGATGTGCGCCAGTTGCCTCTCCGGCGCGTCGGAACTCATGAAGAAATCGCCAGCTTTGAGAGTGCCAAATGGCTGTTCCTCGTCTTTGTAGATTGGTTGTCGTAACGGCACATAGGGTTTGCCGGCCTTTTGCGCCTCTCGTTCTCGCCGCTCTTCCCGCTCGCTCTCAGCGTCCAAATTGCGGACCTGCACGGTGTGCATGAGCGCGCCTCCCATTGCCGCGACGGCGTAGGTCGCTGCTGCGGCAACCTGGGGCAGAGTTGAGTGGAACTGACGTCTGGCTCGCCCATAGGCCTGGACCTGCGGGGAGGAAACCGCGGCAAGCGTTTTTCTCTTGAACTCCGGCATTGCGGTCAGAACGGCGCGCCGCCGGATCAGAAGGCTTCTGCGGTCGTTTTGGGCGACGATGGTTTCGACCATTTTTTTGAAAGCTTGCTGGCCGAAATGATGCTCACCACATCGATTGCCTATGAGTACCCGTGCACCGTCGGAGTATCGGAGGACGTATCCTTTCAGATGATTTGGGAATTTTGGGTCGCGGCAATAAGCGCACGGCACCTTTTTTCCTGAGCTGCCCCGATTGTAAAGATGTTCAAGCACGGGCATTTCTTGAAGTGGTCGGGCACGCTGCAGCAGACTGTCCAAGAGCAGTGGATCTTCTATTTCAATCTTTTGCCTAACCAGATCGTCATCGGTCGGAAATCCATCCATGTCAAACCAGCCTAAAGGTTCAGAACGTGTGGCCTTAGTAGGTCTACGGTTTCCACCAGACCTTGGGCCTCCATCTCGATAAGCAGCATGTCCGGTGTCTTAGCTGGGTTCATCAATCGTTCGCGCATGAGACGAACTGCTGCGACTGAGCGACCAGTGTGGAGAGCGACAGTGTTGGCCAGAAACTCGTCGGTAGATCGCGCTTCGATATTGAGAGGCGCAAGGATGTCGCTAGGGAAGTCTTTGAGATTGTCGGTCACTATGACGGCCGCCTGCGTCTTGAGAGCCGCGGCTAACACATGAGCATCCTCTGGATCTGGCAGTCCCTTGCATGCCGGGAGGAAGGTTTTGTAATCGGTGACCATCGCTTCTTCGAACGCCGCTTCCATCGAAAGTCTGGCTCGGGTCGCGCGTTCCGCCGCATCGGGGGCGCCTTTGCCCTCCAATATCTCTGCGATTGCCCTTTCGGTTTCCTCCAGCACCTCTGCGGACCAGCGGAGCCGGAAGAACTCCGCCTCCGCCAAGGTCAAAATTAGATTGCGCTTCAGCGCCCCGGCCAAGGAGCAAGCATCCACAAAGGCTGTGAAGCGATTGGCGAACAATGTCTAAAGGTACTCCCCGTCCATTGCCGCCAAATTCGAGAGCGCCTCGCTCCTCTTGAGATCGCGCTTGCGCTTGTACTCGAAAAGGTTTTCTGCCCGAATTCGCCGATGTCTGCCAACGGTTTCAAATCCGATTTCGCCCCGCTCCAGCAACGAGACTAGGAAGGGCCGGGACACATTGAGGATATCGGCCGACTGCTGAGTGGTCAGCATTTTGCTGACTGGTACCAAGGTGACGGCGTCTCCCTTGCCAACATGGCGGAGCAAATCCATCAGCAGGCTTGTCAGCCCTGGGGTTAGTACAATGTCTGCTGGCTTGGTAGCTTCTTCGTCATAGACGCGAAGCGTTGCGCCATCGGCTGCATTGGCGGCAAGAATTTTACGAAGTTGGTTTGCTGCGGCGCGCTCGTCGTTCGATGGCATTCGACGACCAATCTGCATCGCGTTGGCTGGCACTGTCATGGTCGATTCTCCCTAGGAAACTTGTACTGATTATTCGAAATAATCGCAATAAGTGAAATAAACGTAACGAAGGTTGGTTCCAAGGCCCTCCTGCGCATGATTGGCATGCAAGCGGAGGATCTCGTCACCGAACATGAGCTTCACGGCGGCAGCTGCCACCATAGTGGTTCGGTTCTCGCCTCCGATGAAACGGCGGCGGCACTCAGCAACTCCGTGCCGCCCATGTGCTGCCCAGCACAAAGTGCTGTACTGCGACGCCTCAGCTGACCGGAAATTATCTATGTATTTCAAGGGGTTGGCTGGTGCTGCCGGACAGGATTGAACTGTCGGCCTCTCCCTTACCAAGGGAGTGCTCTACCACTGAGCTACGGCAGCATTTGGAGCGTTCTCAGAAAAAGGGACATCCACTTCTTCAGTTCGAGAGCGCGACCACTCTATAATGTCGCAGCGGCCGGGGATCCGGCGCGGCGACGGGGGCTCCTTTGCCATAGGGACTGTCTCGACGCAAGACCAAAAACAGCCTATCAACCGAACCAATGGAATCGAGGTACCGAAGGGCCATGGGCAAATCGGAACAAACTGCACTGCGCGAGCAAAGATTGGCCGCAAAGCTGCGGGAAAACCTCAAGCGTCGGAAGGAACAGGCAAAGGCGCGCGCCGCAGGCGAAGCGAACGAGCAGGTTCTCACGACACCCGAAACGGACACGAACAAGAAACCGTAAACCATTTTCGGGCGATTCTAATCGCAACACTTTCGAGAACGGCTGGTCTGGCTCACGTGGCAACGAAGACCCTGCCTTGCCTCCCAACAGGTAGCAGGCCTATCGGGCCATTTCTGAGGACTTCTTATGGATCGTATTCGTTTGGTTGGCGGCAATGAATTGCGGGGTGAAATCTCCATTTCGGGCGCCAAGAACGCCGCCTTGCCGCTGATGATCGCGTCCCTGCTGACGGACGAGCCACTGGTGCTGCACAATGTGCCGCGCCTGGCTGACGTCAAGCAGCTCGAACGCATTCTGGAGAATCATGGCGTCGATATTGCCGTGCATGGTCGCCGCCGTGGTGAAGAGGAAGGCGTGGGCCAGCGCATGACCTTCCACGCCGCCGATATTGTCGACACCACCGCCCCCTATGATCTGGTCTCCAAGATGCGCGCCAGCTTCTGGGTCATCGGCCCGCTGCTGGCCCGCTGCCATGAAGCGCGTGTCTCCCTGCCCGGTGGCTGCGCCATCGGCACACGTCCGGTGGATCTCTTTCTTTATGGCCTCAAGCAATTGGGCGCCGAGATCGACATTGACGAAGGCTATGTCGTCGCCCGCGCGCCCAAGGGTGGGCTGGTCGGCGCCACGGTCAGCTTCCCCAAGGTTTCGGTGGGCGCCACCCACACCATCCTGATGGCCGCTTCCCTGGCGCGTGGCACCACGATCATCGAAAATGCCGCCCAGGAACCCGAAATCACCAATGTCGCCGAATGCCTTGTCGCCATGGGCGCAAAAATCTCCGGCATCGGCACGCGCACGCTGACTGTCGAAGGTGTCGAAAAGCTGCACGGGGCCACCGTGGAAGTCATTCCAGACCGCATCGAGACCGGCACCTTCGCCATGGCCGCGGCCATGACCGGCGGCGATGTGCTGCTCAAGGGCGCCCGATCCGAGCACCTGCAGGCCGCCCTCGACATTCTCGCCCGGACCGGGACCGAGCTGTCCCACGAGGCCAATGGCATTCGCGTGCGCCGCAATGGCAATGGCATCCAGCCTGTCGATGTGGACACCGACCCGTTCCCCGGCTTCCCGACCGATCTGCAGGCCCAGTTCATGGCGCTGATGACCATGAGTTCGGGCGTCAGCGAGATTCGGGAGACCATTTTCGAGAACCGCTACATGCATGTGGCCGAACTGGCCCGCTTCGGCGCCGACATTGCCGTCAACGGCCAGGTCGCAACGGTCACCGGCCGCCCGCAATTGAAGGGGGCCCAGGTCATGGCGACCGATCTGCGCGCCTCGGTATCGCTGGTTATTGCCGGTCTCGCCGCCAAGGGCGAAACCGTGGTCAACCGCATCTATCACCTCGATCGCGGTTTCGAACGCCTGGAAGACAAGCTCTCCCGCTGCGGCGCAGAGATTGAACGCGTAGCTGGCTAGCCCGCGTGCCATTGGCAAAATCGCTCCGGTGGCGCGATTTTAGCGAGCTAGGCCCGGAGACCTACGGTCGCAGGGCGGGTTGCGGACGAAGGGCAAATCGCGCCAGTGGCGCGATTTGAGGCGAGCAGGCGATGAGAGCTGTGCTCGAATGGCAGCGCGCGGGGCCTGTTCCCAGCTAAGATCTGAAAAGGCCCGGCCTTCGCGCCGGGCCTTTTCTCTGCCCTTTAGTCCAGCGTCTGCCGATAGCGCAGCATGGCCACGCTTGAGATCACCAACAGGATCGCCACCAGCGCCCAGAGATCGCCTGCAATATCGCCCACCTCACCACCCTTGAGCATGACGGTGCGCACCACGCGCAGAAAATGCGTCGCCGGCACTCCATTGCCGATGATCTGTGCCCAGCCCGGCATGGCCGCAAACGGGAACAGAAAGCCCGACAGCAGCACCGAGGGCAGGATGGTGAACATCGAGAGTTGCATGGCCTGCATTTGCGAACGGGCGGCGGCCGAAATCAGGAAACCCAGTGCCAGGTTGACCACGATGTAGAGGTTGAAGCCGAGGAAAAACGCCCACCAGGAGCCCTCGAACGGCACCGCGAAAACGGTCAGGCCGGCCAGCAGGAACACGGCGGTCTGCACATAGCCCACAAACACATAGGGCACGATCTTGCCCAGCATCACCTCAAGGGGGCGCACCGGTGTGGCGATCAGCATTTCCATGGTGCCGCGCTCGGTTTCCTTGACGATGGCCACCGCCGTCATCATCACCATGGTCATCGAGAGAATGATGGCCAACAGGCCCGGCACGATATTGGTCGAGGTGCGCCCTTCCGGATTATGGAGCTTGTGCACTGCCACCTCGAACGGGGGCGGGGAGGGGGCCAGTTGCCCCAATGGTCCGCCAAAAGTCTGGTCCATGGCGACACTGACAATACCGCTCAGCGCCCCGACGGCACCGCCAACGGCGGACGGGTCCGAAGCGTCTGCCGTGACCAGCAGGGTCGGCCTTAGCCCGCGCAGGATGTCGCGCTCGAAATTCCTGGGGAACACCACCACAAAGGCGGCTGTACCATCCCGCAGCGCGCTCTCCCCGGCATCCACTCCGCTGACCGTGCCCTGGATGTCGAAATAGTCAGAGATTTCCATGCCCGACACTACGGCTCGCACCAGGGGGCCATGGTCATTCATCTCGATCAGGGTCGGCAGGTGCCGCGCGTCGGAATTGATAATGAAGCCGAACAGCAGCAATTGCATGATGGGCAGACCAATCATCATGGCGAAGGTGACATGGTCCCTGCGCATCTGGATGAATTCCTTGGCCAGCACGGCAAAGAAGCGGGCAGGGGAAATGCTCATGCGGCGTAACGCGAGAAATTGTCCCGCGCCCCCGCCATGAGATAGATAAAGGCCTCTTCCAGTTCCGAGGTCTTTTCCACCCACTCATGGGTGCCGTGTTCCTTGTACCGGGCGGCAACGCCTTCGAGCCCGGCCCGGTCGGTGCCCGATACATGCAGGACGGTGCCAAAGCGCGCCACCTGCTCGACCCCGTTCTCCTGCCGCAAGGCGGCCTCGAGTGCCGTGATGTCCGGGCCCGAAACGCGGTAGGTCACCAGCCCCACCATGGCCGGTATTTGAGCCGAAGGGCCATCGATCAGCTTCTTGCCATAGGCGATATAGGTGATGAAATCGCACTGGATGGCCTCGTCCATATAATGGGTCGAGACCAGGACGGTGACACCGCTGGCCGCGAGCCGGCGGATTTCATCCCAGAAGTCGCGCCGCGCCTTGGGATCGACCCCGGCGGTGGGTTCGTCGAGCAGCAGCAGGTCGGGCTCGTGCAACAGGCACGCGGCCAGCGCCAGTCGCTGCTTCCAGCCGCCCGAAAGCGACCCGGCCAACTGGTTCTGCCGGTCGGTCAGGCCCAGATCGGCCAGCGCCGCATCAACCCGCTGCCGCCGGCGGTCGAGCCGGTACATGCGGGCGACAAAATCGAGATTCTCGCGGATCGAGAGGTCCTCGTAATAGGAGAACTTCTGGGTCATATAGCCGACCCGTTCCTTGATGCGTGTCGCTTCGCGCCGCACGTCGAGCCCCAGACACGTGCCTTCGCCCTCATCCGGGATCAGCAGGCCACAGATCATGCGGATCGTGGTGGTTTTGCCCGAGCCATTGGGGCCAAGAAAGCCATAGATGGCACCGCGGGGCACGGCGATGTCAAAATGGTCGACCACCGTCTTTTCACCAAAACGCTTGGTGAGGCCGCGCACGTCAATGACCCGGTCGCCGGTCATGGCAGCACCGTTATCGGCTGGCCGGGCCGCAGCGTATTGGCCGCCTCGAGCTCGGCCTTGACCAGATAGACCAGCCGGTTGCGCTCCTCGCGCGAATAGATGATCGGCGGCGTGGTCTGCGGCGCGCTGGCGATATGGGTGATGTTGGCGCGCAGCACATCGCACCCGTCACAGGTCACGCGCACCGCCTCGCCAATGGAAAGGCCGGCCCGCTGCATTTCCGGCACGAAGAACCAGGCCTCCAGCGGTCCCGTGGGCAGGAGTGAGACCACCGGACTGCCCGAACCTGCAACCTCCCCCATGGTATAGAATAGTTTGTTCACAACGCCGTGCACCGGTGCCACGACCCGGCGGTCCTCAAGCTCCTGCCGGGCTCGTTCGGCATCGGCTTCCGCCGCGCGTAGATTGGCCTCGGCGGCCACCTGCTGCGCGCTGCGCGCTGGCAGTTCGGCCACCGCCAGTTGCGCCCGCAATTGCTCGACCTGGGCCTGCGCCGTAGCCAAGGCCGTGCGGTCCTGCTCGACCCGCACTCCGGGGACCGTCCCGGCCTCGGCCAGCCTCTCGCTGCGAGTGAGATTGGATCGGGCTTGCGCCAGATCGGCCTCGGCCTTGCTCAGCGAAGCGCGGATGACATCGAGTTCCGCGCCCCGGCTGCCGGTTTCAAGGTTTTCCAGGGTTGCTTCAGCGGCGGCAACGCGCGCCAGGGCAGCATTGAGCAGGTTCTGCTGCTGCGTGGTGTCCAGGGCAAAGACCAGTTCCCCTGCGGCCACCGTGTCTCCTTCAGCCACAGCGACCGCATTGATCCGCCCGGCGCTGATCGGCGCAACATAAACATAGTCGGCTTCCAGATAGCCGTTGAAGCCGGTTGCCACCTCCTGATGGGGCAGGAGGGCCAACACTGCAGCCAGCAGGCCGGTGAAGAATTCATTCATGGCGGGCCGCCGTTTCTGGCGCGCATATGCCGCCAAACAGGATGTCGAGATGGTTGTCGATCAACCGGTCCAGCGCCATCCCGCCCTCGGGATGAATGCCAAACACCTCACTGAGCATCACATGAGCGATGATCGGACCGACAATGGTGCGCACCGTCAGTTCAGGGTCGATGGCCCGCAGCCGGCCTGAAGCAACGCCGCGGGCAACCAGGCCCGTCAGGGCAGGGATTGCCAGGTCCAGCACATCGCGCCGATAGATCTCGGCAATGGCGGGGATATTCATGCCCTCGCGCAGCACCAGTCGCGGTACCGAGAGATTTTCCGGATTGCTCAGCAGTCCGGCAATCATCTTGAGCAGCATCGTGATCGGAATGCGTGGGTCGCCTTCAAAGCTGGCCAGTTGCGGCAAGGCGCCTTCGGCAATCGGCGCCACGGCCCGCATGATGATCCCTTCCATCAGGGCGTCCTTGGAGGGGAAGTAGAGATAGACCGTCCCCTTCGATACCCCGGCCACCCGGGCGATATCGTCCATCTTGGTCCCCGCGAAACCCTTCTGCGCAAACACTTTCATGGCTGCGTCGAGCAATTCGTCGGGGCGCGCTTCGGCCCTGCGGCTGAATTTCTTTTCCTGTTTCATGGATACATAATAACTAACTGACCAGTCAGTTAGCAAGAAGTGTCTGCAAGTGCCGCGCTCTTCGCATTGCCCCGATCCGCACAAACTTGTAGATCGGAGGTGTCGTGACCAGATAGGGTCATCGCCATCCCAACAGGGCCTTGCACATGACCGATCTCAAGCTGATTGCGCTTGATACCGAAGACCTCGAAGTTGTCTCCGCCCACGCGCAGGACGCAGTCGTTCGCGTCGCCGATATGGGCTATGCCCGGCGCGACCAGCGCTTTGCGCTGCTGATGAACCGCTTTGCGTGGGAAAGCGACACACCGCGCGGCAAAGGTACACGCAAGCGTGCTGCACTCGATTTTCGCGGGGTAACCCATGTAGCCTATGCCGGCTTTGATCCCGCTGCGCCAGAAGGCGTGCTCAACCTGCTCGCCATCGGTTTCCAGCTCACCGATTCCCCCTCAGGTATTGTCGAGCTGCGCTTCGCAGGCGGCGGCACGGTCCGCATGACGGTCGAATATCTAGAGGCCCGGCTGACCGACCTCGGCGCTGCCTGGGCCGCTTCCGGCAAACCCGCACACGCCCTCGACTAGAAAGCCCTTCATGCCCTTACGCCTCGATAGCGCCCAGTCCTATTTCGAACAGCGCTTTTCCGATCTGCTCGGTGCCAAACGCGAGTCCAGCAAGGATGTGAACGACACGGTCGCATCCATCATCAGCGATGTGCGGGCGCGCGGTGACGTCGCAGTGGCGGAGCTGACCAACAAGTTCGACCGGGCCAATGTCACGCCGTCGACCCTGGCTTTCTCTGCCCAGGAGATTGCTGAAGCAGCCGCGCAGGTTCCAGACCATGTGCGCGCCGCCCTGCAGACCGCGCATGATCGTATCAAAGCGCACCACGAAAAGCAGAAACCGCAGGATCATATCTATACCGATGATCTCGGGGTGACCCTCGGATCGCGCTGGACTGCCGTGGACGCCGTTGGCATCTATGTGCCGGGCGGCCTGGCCTCCTATCCCTCATCGGTGCTGATGAACGCCGTGCCGGCTCATGTGGCTGGCGTTTCGCGCATTGCCATGGTGGTCCCCACCCCCAATGGGGAAATCAACCCGGCCATTCTCGCCGCCGCACAGATTGCCGGGATCACCGAGATCTACCGCATTGGCGGCGCCCAGGCGGTTGCAGCGCTCGCCTATGGAACCCAGGCCATCGCCCGCGTCGACAAGGTGACTGGGCCCGGCAATGCCTATGTCGCCGCCGCCAAGCGCCAGGTCTTCGGTCAGGTCGGCATCGACATGATCGCCGGCCCCTCCGAAGTACTGGTCATTGCCGATCATTCGGCCAATCCCGCTTGGGTGGCGGCCGATCTCATCGCCCAGGCAGAGCACGGGGCAGGGGCCCAGTCGATCCTGGTCACCACCGATGCAGGACTCGCCGATGCCGTTGGCGCTGAAGTCGAGCGCCAGCTTGCCCTGCTCCCCAAGCAGACCATTGCCCGCGAAGGCTGGGAGGAGTTCGGCGCCATCATCACCGTCGCATCGCTCGACCAGGCGGCAGACCTTGCCAACCGCATTGCTTCCGAGCATGTGGAAATCGCCACCGACGACCCGCAGGCGCTGGTCCCGAAAATCCGCCACGCCGGCGCAATCTTTCTTGGTCACCACACGCCCGAGGCCATTGGCGATTATGTTGGCGGCTCCAACCATGTTCTGCCCACCGCCCGCTCGGCGCGCTTTGCCTCGGGCCTGGGCGTGCTCGACTTCATGAAGCGCACCTCGCTCCTCGGCTGCACGCCGTCCTCGCTCGCGGCCCTGGCCGAACCGGCCGTCACCATTGCCGGGGTCGAAGACCTCGATGGCCATGGCCGGTCCATTTCCATAAGGCTCAATCGGTGAGCATTTCGATGGGCACAGAGCAGGCGGCGACCAGCAAGGACAGGCTGGTTACCGTTACGCTCGACCCCAATACCATCACCTCGATCAATCCCGACGAGGTGCATGAATGGCGCATCGCCATCTACGATCTGCTCGAGGACAACGCCTTCAAGCCGGCCCGCGTCAGCGCCGAGGGGCCTTATGCGCTCCATATGTCGATCATCGGCAATTACATCCTGCTCGATGTGCGCCACCCCGAGACCTTCCAGCCCATCGCCGCCCACTATCTCTCGCTCACCCCCTTCCGCCGGCTGATCCGCGACTATTTCCGCATCCGCGACGCCTATTACGAGGCGATCCGCTCGGCCCAGCCCTTCCTGATCGAAACTGTCGACATGGCCCGGCGCGGCATGCACAACGAGGCGGCCGAACTGTTGCGCACCCGGCTTACCAACAAGATCATCGTCGATCTCAATACTGCCCGGCGCCTGTTCACGCTGATCTGCGCCGTCCAGCCCTATGCCTCCCGCATCGACGAGGCGACCAGCGAGCTGCCCACCGTGCTGTTCGTCTGCTCAATGAACTCGGTGCGCTCGCCCATCGCCGCAGCACTCGCCCGCCAGGCCTTTCCGGGGCGGCTCATTGCCCGCTCGGTCGGCGTCAATGGCGGCAAGGCTGATCAGTTCGTGCATGAGGTAATGGAAGAGATCGGCATTGATATGAGCGTGCATACGCCCCATATCCTGGATGAACTGGTCGCCAATCATTTCGATCTCGTCATAACTCTCTCCGACGACGCTCCCGATGCGGTGGAAAAGAAGGGGCTGGAGGCCGGTGCTATCGAACATTGGCAGGTCGACGACCCTTCGCTCGTCGAAGGCAATCGCAGCCTGGTGCTGGGCGCCTATCGCGAGTTGCGCGACGGTTTGCGCAAGCGCGTCAAAGCCCGTTTGGAGCCATTGATCGCAAGTGGTTCACAAAACCTTTGAATTGAAGTAGGTTCCGCCCGATTTTGCGGCCCCGGCCAGCCAACAATGGCGCATGGGGCCTTCTCAGGAGAAAGTATGGCCAAGGAAGAAGTGCTCGAATTTCCGGGCGTGGTCACCGAATTGCTTCCCAACGCGACCTTTCGCGTGAAGCTTGAAAACGATCACGAAATTATCGCCCACACCGCCGGGCGCATGCGCAAGAACCGCATCCGCGTTCTCGCCGGCGACAAGGTGCTGTGCGAAATGACACCCTACGACCTCACCAAGGGTCGCATCACCTACCGCTTTAAGTGATCTGACATGGCCGGCCGCCCCGACCTGATTCTGGCTTCGGCCTCACCGCGCCGGCTGGCTCTGCTCAACCAGATCGGTATTGAGCCCGAACACCTGGTGCCGGCACATGTCGATGAGACCCCCGAGAAAGGCGAACTGCCGCGCAAGCTGGCTCAGCGCCTGGCCGATCTCAAGGCCCTGACGGCCCAGCACAAGGCGTCCATTGCCGGCTTCGGCGCCAATACCATGGTGCTCGCGGCCGACACGGTGGTCGCTGTGGGTCGGCGCATCCTGCCCAAGGCCGAGACCATGGAAGAGGCATCCGATTGCCTCCGCCTGCTCTCGGGCCGCGCCCATCGTGTCTATACCGGGGTCACGCTGATCACCCCCTCGGGCGCCCGCCGCCATCGCCTGGTGGAAACCCGCATCCGCTTCAAGCGCCTGTCGTCCAGGGAAATGGAGGCCTATCTGGCCAGTGCCGAATGGCGCGACAAGGCCGGCGGCTACGCCATCCAGGGCATTGCCGGCGCCTTTGTCGTCAAGCTCGTCGGCTCCTATTCGGCCGTGGTCGGCCTGCCCCTGCACGAAACCACCCAGCTTCTGGCCGGCGAGGGCTATCCGGTGCATTTCAACTGGCTCAACCAGTCGAGCCTGTCTGGCGTCTAATGCGCTTCTAGCAAAAGTGGCAACGGTGTGCTCCTCGGACTTGATCCGAGGATCGGAAGCGCGACAATGAAGGACTTGGAGCGTTCGGCGTTTCAAGGAAACGGTGAAACGCTCAAATGGCTGAATCTCCCAAAAAGAAATGTCCCATCTGCGGCAAGCCCATGGTGGAAGAGTTCAAGCCCTTCTGCTCCAGGCGCTGCGCCGATATCGATCTCAATCGCTGGCTCACCGGCAATTACGTCATTCCCGCCAGGGACGACGAGCCCTTGCCTGACGCGGACGGCGAGGACGAGAACTAGCCTTCACTTCAAATGATCGTCCCAACCTTCCCGGCACCCCGGTTCCGGCCCAGCTCCCCTTGTGGGGGGAGATAGCGCCGCCAGGCCATCGGGCCGTAGCGGAGCTGGGCGGGGGTGCTTGCTTTTTGCGCGGCACGGGCACCATAGTGGTGACGCGGCAATCGGTTGGCGACCCCGTCACACACCCGTCATCGCGCCCCGCAATTCCCTTTATCCACATCGCGTTTTCACGCTTGCGCGGCAAAAACCGTTCCCCTATAAGGCCCGTGGCTCACGGCCCCGCGCCGTTCAAGCCCGATGCCCAGATAGCTCAGTTGGTAGAGCAGCGGATTGAAAATCCGCGTGTCGCTGGTTCGATTCCGGCTCTGGGCACCATCATTTTTCTATTTAAAATCAATGGCTTGTGCGATTTTCGCGGGTTCACCAAAAAGCGCGAAACTGTGCTAGGCTAGCACACGACAGTGCTAGCACACCGAAAATACCTTCCTTTAAGATCAGCGACTTACCATACCGACGCGGAGCGGGTTAGCACACCAGCTAGCATAAACCGCAGCAACGCTCCGTCGCGTCGGTATGATCCCCACGGGGCTCGCAGGCCCAGCTGCAAGGGGCTAGAGGGGGCATATGAGACAGACACCGCAATTTAGTCCTCCTGAAAGCCTTTCGCAGGGCTACACCATCAAAGACCGCAAGGGCGTTTGGTATGTCAGCTTCAGTGTGCGGGGTGAGGGCCAGCAGCGATACTCCCTCGGCACCAAAGACAGGGTCGAAGCCGAACGCCTCGCCTATCAGCGCTGGGTGCATGCCTGCATGCTGGTGCAGAACGGCCAGTCGCTTACCCATCGCGGTTTTTCGGATGTTGCCGAAGAGTTCATCGCAACCATCGAGAAAGACGTCGAGCACGACCGCAAGGACGGCTATCATATTACGCGCTACGTGCCGGTGATCCGACGCTACCTGATTGGGTATTTCGGTAGTCGACAGATCAAGGCCATTTCAGCCAGCGACATCGAAGGCTATTGGGATTGGAGACGAGACTATTGGCTCAGCGGTGTCAGGCGAAGTGAGAAATTGCCCCCCACGCGAACTGAGGAAGTGACCCCTCTCTTTTGAGAGGATGAATGGATGACGACTGAGATATCTGGGCATGCTGCGCTGTCGATGACGATGCAGGCAGATGCGATGCTTCAAGCAGAAGAAGTCATGGCGATGGTGCGCCTTCACAGTCTTGGCTGGGGAGCGAAGCGGATTGCGCAGGAGTTTGGCTGTGCTCGCAATACGGTTCGCCGTTACCTTCGCGAAGGTGGTGTTGTTGGGTATCGCCAGCCGGTGCGGCGAACGGCGTTTGATGGCCTGGACGATTGGCTGCGCGAACGGTTTTTCCGCCACAACGGCAATGCCGATGTCATTCGGCAGGAACTGGCGAGCGAGCATGGGATCGAGATTGGTCTTCGCTCGGTGGAATTGCGCGTGCAGCGCTGGCGCCGGGAATTGAAGGCCCAGAAACGCGCAACGGTCCGCTTCGAGACAGCGCCTGGCCATCAGCTGCAGATCGACTTTGGCGACACGAAGGTCTGGATCGGTGACGACCGTGTGCGAGTTCATCTGTTCGTCGGAACGCTGGGGTATTCTCGCCGGCTGCACATCCGGCCTTCGCTGCGGGAGCGCCAGTCGGACTGGTTCGAAGGGATGGAGGGAGCATTCCTGCGGTTCGGCGGAGTGCCCTCGGAAGTTCTGCTGGATAACCCGAAGGCGTTGGTTGAGCATCATGACGCGGTGACCCGCGAGGTCAGGTTCAATGCCCGTCTGCACGCTTTTGCCCGCTACTGGGGCTTCACGCCGCGGGCTTGTGCTCCTTACCGGGCCCGCACCAAGGGCAAGGACGAGCGTGGCGTTGGCTACGTCAAGAAGAACGCGATCGCGGGGCGCCGGTTCGAGAGCTGGGCCGCGTTCGAGGCGCATCTGGACCGGTGGACGCGCGAGGTGGCCGACCAGCGCGAGCATGGCACAACGGGCGTCGCTCCGGCAGTCCGCTTTGCCGAAGAGGCCGGCGCGCTTCGCCCGCTGGCTGGCCGGGCACCGTTCGGGCAGTTGCGAGATCTGGTCCGCAAGGTTCAGGCAGATTGCGCGATCGACCTGGACACCAACAGCTACTCGGTGCCCTGGCGCCTGATCGGGGAAAGCGTTCAGGTCGTGGTTCTGGCTGGCCGGGTGATCATCCGTCATGCCGGTCAGGTTGTGGCCGATCATCCTCAGTGCGCGGCACGGCGGCAAAGGATCGTGGACCGGGCGCATTTTGTCGGGGTGGCCGGCGCCGAGGGATTGGTGCGGGCCGATGCGACGATTGAATCCCCTCAGCCCGCTCTGTTGCGACCGCTTGCGGAATACGAGGCAGTTGTCGGAGGAGGCTGGTGATGAGCGATATCGATCATGACGTGCTGATCGCCACGGGGACCGGCTGAAGCTGACGGCGATCCGTGACCAACTCGACACGCTGCTGTGCTTGAGCATCTGTGCGCTCTACACGCGCTTGATATGTCGATTGCGGTTGCGTCCGCAGCATCTCGCCTTCTGCCATCGGCGAGAGCAGCTGGTCCACTAGTTCTACCACCTCGTCGGCGGTGTCGAACACGAACTCTAATTTCACGACAATCGACATGGCCTCTCCATCATGGTCCGGCCATTGATCTATGTCCGGACCGCCATTCGGGCGACCAAAGATCGCCTTTGTGGTCGCTCTTTTGGCCGTTGGCGCTAGGCCATGTGGAAAGCAATCCACATGGAGAAACCATTTGAGCATCCTGAAGACCCTGAAGCTGACTACTGCCCAGCCGGTTCGCACCAGCAATGACCCGGTCGAACGCGCCCGCAACAAAGTGATCGCGGCCCTAGCTGAGCAGAAGGCGATGGCCGAAGCCAAGCTCGCAGGTCAGCACTACGCGCCGACCCATCTGGTCTGGCGCAAGAACGAGGAAGGACAGCGGGTCCAGGTCGAAACCCCGAAGCGTCTCCGTGCGGGCTGGTTCGTTGATGCCAGTGGCCAGACCTTTTTCGGTCTGCGCTATGCCGGAAAGCCCATCGAGTTCGCCAAGGACAAAAACGCCATTGCCGTTGGGGAGCTTACTGCGCTTCCCGCAATTCTCGACACGTTGACCGACGCTGTTCGTGCCGGTGAACTTGACGCTCAACTTGCGGCTGCAGCCGCCGAACGCGGGCACATGTTGCGCAAGGCCGGTTAATCCCGGTCATCACGAAATACCTCCGCCTGCCGGGAATGGCCGTTGTGCTGCTCCCGGCATTTCTGTCATTGGCCGCTCCTGTCCAAGCCGATGACCGACAGGGACAACGCGATTGCGCCAACCTCCGAGCGGTGGTCCTACAATTGGTCGGTGACTGGTCCAAGACCATGTTATTCGCCAGCCGCGACATGGACCGCAACGGCTGGCTCGACGCCAACGTGGCGCATTCCGCATTCAAGGATGTGCAGATCGCAGTGATGCAATTCGACTTTGCCTATGAGGCAGTCCCGAAAAGCCGCGCTGCCTGCCGTGATCTCGCATACCGTTTTGGCATGGATATGGGCACCTACATCGAACAGGTCATGGAAACTGGCACACGCCCAGCGAGGGGCATAGAGGGCTGGTAGCCCGATGGGGTAGCACGGGCTTACCCTCCGGCCCCCAGCCCCGCAAGCGGGTGCCATAGGGCATATGCGGGGCAATACATTTCGGCGTGGCGCTGGTGAGCGCCTATCGATCATGCCCCACCCGCATTTTGTCTGTAGCTGGCCAGTCGGAAGCGCCGCCAGAGTATCGTTCCAACCGCCACGATCACCCAGCCAATTCCGATGCCAACCAAGTCGGGAGCAAGATCGGCGAGCCGTGGATTGTTACCAATCGTGGGCATCTGCACGATTTCCCATCCAATAGCCACCACGAATGTCAACAGCGCTGCCAGCCAGAGCCGGCCCACCCCAACCGCCAGCGTAGCGAGCAGGAAGATCATGAGCGTCGAGACGATATGCGGCATCTTGGTCAGCGCATTGGCTATGGCGGGCCAGGAGATGTCCCAGTCGAAGATCGGATCACGATAGCCCTGGGTGGTTTGCGCCGAAGCCCACAAGCTCGCAATGCTGATGACGATGAAAGGGAGCCAGCGTGCCGCGGCCAAGATATTTCGCATGTGGTTTCACTCGATTTGCCAAGTGCAAGTTTGATTGAACAGCGGGCCACTGTCGAGGCCAAGCTTGCGGCGAAGACGCAGCTCAAACTCCGTAGCAGGCAGATAGCCTCACGGAGCAGCACGGGTTACCGGATTGTGTTTCGGCGCGGAACGTTGGCTCTGACTCACATTTGGTGCAATCGCGCGGTGTGATTTCCTTTTGAGAGGGAATCACTGAAATGGCGCGAAAGCTTGGAACTTCGTCGCTTATACCGTCAGGCTTCATCA
>NZ_PYVZ01000025.1 GCF_003056405.1 Devosia indica | reverse complement strand
TCACCTTGCAACGTGTCTGTACGATTCCTAAAATTTCGGCTGAGCATGCGGCAACCCGCGAAATGGGCCTGTAGTCAGAATCGGAGCCACTGCAGACACACATGGATAGTCAAGAGTTCAGCAAGTATGGCCATGTATTCCGTCCCGGCCTGTTTCGGCGCAGACAGGCGTTCTGGCTCAACGGTGATATCCTGCACTGGCGCAAAGGAACTAGCAGGGGACACATCGCCCTGACAGAGGTTGTGGACCTAATTTTGGTTCAAAAACCCTTCGGCAACACCTGCAGACTGATCGATTTCAACGGACGCCGCCACTATATTTCCGAAAGGCATTGGTTCGGTTGGGACGTGGACGAGCGGCATCGCTTTGGTACCAGCGAACTTCGAAGCGTCACCTTTAATTCGCTTGTCTCAGCTATCATGCGCCGGTCATTCAAGAAGACAGCGGCCCGCTAAAAGGCATTTGTAACACTCGGCGGCCAACGTAAGCGGCTCGGTGGCATCAAAGACGTTCGACGGTGCTAATGCCGAACTCACCGATGTCGCGCCAACGTCGGCCCCACTTGAGCCGGAAAACCGTTGCCGGACGAATGGCAGGTTCGGGCGCTTAGCTGCCCAACCCGAATGATGGACTTGGGGGTCGGCACCTGCCGATCGGCAACGCGCCCCATTCCGGCCACTGAGGCCCCTCAATGAGTTTTCTGAAACCGGTCATTCAATTCTAGTGTCGGGCGATCAGAGGAGAGCCTTCAGAAGCGGACCGGATGCCACTCCGAGCAAAACTACGCCGGTCAAACCGAGTATGACCCGGCTGGCCAATACGGACTGGCGCAGCAAATCACCAAGGCGTTCAGCGCCAAAGAATGCTGCAAGGCCGACGCCACCAAGGACGCTGCCAACGCCAATCAACATGGCAAGAGCAAAGAACAAGCCAGCCTCGGGCGCTCCCAGCGAAGAGGCCATCACAACGGTGAACAAGGTCAGCGGACAGGGAATTAGTCCTGCAGCAATAGCAAAGAGGCCATGGTGAGGATGTCCTTTGGCAGGCCAGATTGCACGCAAGATCATCCACAGGGCGATGCCGACCAGAATGGTCTGGCTGATCGTTTCAAGCAAAGGGGCCCGGCCCGCCTGCGTGATGGTGCGCTGCACCAGCCAATTGGCGCCGAGGCCGACCACAACGGCGCTGCCGATATGCGTCGCGCTCAAGAGCATGGAGGTGCCGAGGGCCTTAAGGAGGCCAAGCCGTTCCCCCACCACGAAACTGGCCAGGACCAGCTTGTTGTGCCCCGGCGTCAATGCATGGGCCATGCCGAAGAGAATTGCGAGCGGCATGGCGCCCAACAGGGCGAGCCAATCACCCCCTGCGGCAAAGGCGGCGACCTGATCGGCAACGCCCTGCCTGATATCGGTCTGGACGGCTACCAGCCATGAAAAGAGATCCGTCACCGGCCCGGCCAAGCCGTGTGTTCGGCGTCGATGACATAGGCATGGACGTGGCTGTGGCCATGCCCGGCCAGATGGGGATGGTCGGCGGGGAGGTCGTCGTGGCTGTGCGCGATTTCTTCAGGATCGCCCTTTGGCCAGAGGCGGGTGGCGGCCACGACCCCCGCGAAGGCGATTGCTGCCATCACCACAAAGGTTATGGGCATGCCGACGGTGGCACCTAACCAGCCGGCGAGCGGATAGCTCAGGAGCCATGTCGCATGGGACAAGGCAAACTGAGCGGCGAACAGTGCAGGGCGATCTTCGGGGTGCGATGACCTCCGGATGAGGCGGCCGGTCGGTGTCTGTGTGGCCGAATAGCCGACGCCGACCACGAACCACAGCACAAGTAGCGTGGCATAGCTGCCGACGAAACTGCCGACCAGCATGGTCGTGGCAAGCAGGCTGGCCCCGACGATCATCACCGGACGATCGGCAAAACGATCCAGCAATTTTGGCAAAGCCAGTGCTGCGACCATGGAACCGCCGCCAAAGGCCGCAAGGGCGATGGCCGTGGCCTGCTGGTCGAGCCCAAAGCCCGACTGCACCAGCACAACCGTATTGACGATAACCATGGCGCCCGCCGCCGAGACGGCAAAGGTCAGGGCCAGCAGCCCGCGCAGCCGTGGCGTCTTGAGATAGATGCGCATGCCGCGCGTGGTCCGATCATAGATTCCGCGGGGCACAGCAGGTTTCGGGCCGGGTAGGATGACCGAAACGACGAGCAGGGCCGAAGCGACAAAGCCGATGACCGTGCCGGCAAACAGGCTGTTGAAGGAGATGACTGTCAAGAGGGCGGCCGCCAGCAGCGGACTTGCGACGCTTTCTAGATCATAGGCAAGGCGCGAGAGGGAGAGCGCCCGCGTATAATCCTTCTCGTCCGGCAAGACATCGGGAATGGTGGCCTGAAAGGTCGGCGTGAAGGCCGCAGAGGCCGATTGCAGCACGAAGATCAGCACATAGACCTGCCAGATTTCGCTCACGAAGGGCAAAAGAACCGCGACGGCGGCCCGCACCAGATCGAGGCTCACCAGCATGGTGCGGCGCGGCAGGCGCTCGGCAAAGGCCGAGGCAATGGGCGCCACCCCGACATAGGCGATCATCTTGATGGCCAGAGCGGTTCCCAGCACCGCCCCCGCATCGGCACCGGCCAGTTGATAGGCCAGAAGCCCGAGGGCCACAGTGGCCAGGCCTGTGCCAACAAGCGCGATGACCTGTGCCATGAACAGGTGTCGATAGGTGCGATTGGCAAGGACGGCCAGCATGGGATCGGCTTTCAGAGGTAGCGGGTAATTTCGCGGAAACCGTCAATGGCGGAGGCGTCTACCGTGCCATCTTCGGCGACGGCGTCTGTCAGGCAGTGATCAAGATGATCGTGGATCAGGGTCTTCTTGGCCTGCTGAATAGCCTTTTCGACGGCATGGAGTTGCTGGGCAACATCCACACAAGGGCGCCCGCTTTCGATCATTTCGATAACTGATCTGAGATGGCCATCGGCGCGCTTCAGGCGTTTGATGATGTCGGGATGCGAGGCATGGATGTGTTCATTCATGCACCAACACCTATCCCCCTAGGGGGGATAGGTCAATGTGAGCTTTGGTTTCCTGTCGCGGTTAGATCAGCTTCCGCAGTTCGCTATAATCGCCGCCGGTCCGCAGCGTGACAGTGACGTTTTCAGCGCCACGATTGCGGAAGAACCACCCGTGGGTGCCGGAGACAGGCGGCACCATTTGACCACTGTCTCCGGCCACGCCGCGCCCCTGCTCATAGGACAGGGACTGCCCCTCGCCTTCGCCATGCGCGTCGTAGTTGATGACACCGCCATCGACCAGGAACTCATAGGTGGCGACGGCACCAGCTTGCATGACGAGCTTGTATTCGGTGCCTTCGCCCGGAGTCAGGGTGAAACTGATCTCGTCGCGCCAGAGTGATGCCGGAGGTTGAGGCTCAGGCTCGGCCGGCATGGGGACAGCCGCAACCTGTTCAACGGGCGTTTCAGCAAGCGGCGGCAAAGCCACAGGCTGCGGTGTCTGCAATTGCTCGATGAGCTGCTCGATTGCATCCACGCGCGCCTCGAGCTCGGCAGTGTCCGGCGCGACTGCCGAAGTGTCCGGCGCGGCCGATGGCGTGGGCACGAAGGTGCCGCTGGCGACCTGGGCGCTCAGAGCATCAGCTGCCGCCGCTTCTTCGGCCAATTGTATCTTGATCTCGCCCATGGCCGTCAATCCGGTCAGGCGACCAACGCCAGTGACGTCGATCCCGTATTCGGAGGGCAGCACAATAGTGACGAGAATGGCGACGGCGCCGATGGCCGCGATTGCGGTGGAGCGGATCAGACGTTCAGTCGTCGGCAGTTCGGCCTTGGTCGGAAAGGGTGTGTTGTACATTGGCAAGAGCCTTTCAGGGCACGACCATGAGGCCGACGAGCTGGTATCCCACCAGCACGAAACCGGCGCACATCATGGCGACATTGGCAGAGTAGGCGAGCTTCCAGAACGAGCGCGTCCGGCGCCAGAAGCCCATCAGGATGAGTATGGTGGCCAAAGCCAGCAATTGGCCGATCTCGACGCCAACATTGAAGGCAATCAGGTTCGGCAGGAGGCCATCGGGCGACATGTCATATTCCAGCACCTTCGTGGCGAGGCCCAGGCCATGGAACAGGCCAAAGATGAGCGTCGCCGCCTTGGTATTGGGCTGAAAGCCGAGCCAGCGCTGAAAGGCCCCGAGATTGTCGAGGGCCTTGTAGACCACCGACAGCCCAATGATCGCATCGATCAGATAGGAACTGATGGCCCAGTCGAAATAGACACCCAGCAGCATTGTGGTCGAATGGCCGATGGCGAACAGCGACACATAGGTGCCGATATGCTCCATCCGGTAGAGGAAGAAGATGACCCCAAGCAGGAAGAGAATGTGGTCATAACCAGTGATCATGTGCTTGGCCCCCAGATAGATATAGGGGAAGAGGTGCATGCCGGAAATTTCGGCAATATAGCCAGCGTCACTGGTGTCGACACCATGAGCCTGTGCAGCGCCGATTGCCGCCACATAGGCCAATAGCGCCATGATAAGTGCAGTCCAGGGGCGTCCTCCGCCGCCTGTCCACGAGAAAATATTGAACATGATGCTTGTCCGTGAACGTGATCAGGAGCCGAGCGCGCCCGGCAGCGGTCACATCACGACGCGCGGGGGTCTCTCAGGACCGGTGGGCCCACGATTCTGATAGGGTCTTTCGGCCAGGCTCACCCAGGCGTTCACCCAGGCGGGTCGAAAGTCCGCGACTACGAAAAGGGGATGCGGCAAATCGTGCCCATGCTCAATCGCATCGTGAGCGCCGTCGGCGAGGTCGCCGTGCACATGGCCATGACTGGTGGCTTCTTCAACAACCGTGGCAACGGCATGGTTGTGGGCTGCAGACGCCGTAACTGGCGCAACCAGAAGGCCGCCAAGAACCAGCGACAAGAGCACCACCAGCCATTTTGCGGGTTGCTGAACCATGTATCGAGCCTGCAATGGCAGGGTAAAACCTTCGTAAACGAGCCTGTGGCCCGCTATGGCAGTAATCCGGTGCCATGTCCAATAAACGCAGATTTCAGCGCGGGTATTCGACCGTCACGATCCAAAGGAGGCGCCGCGATCAGCCTGCCTATTGGCCCGAAAGGGAACCACTCTTGGGCAGCTTTGACGTTCTGCCGGCAAATAGCCGTCAGAACGCCCCGCAGTCTGAGTCGCTGGACCGAAGGATTGCGGAGGTTTCCATATCCAGACGGGCAGATGCACGACTGCAAGTCGTCATAAGTAGCCATAGATCTGGGCCCTTGATGGATTGCCACATACAGGTCAAGCTAACAGGCGAACGTCTTGGTGGGATTCGCCGTTGTCCAAGCTGCGCGCTATTGCCAACATTTTGGCCATCGCAATGGTCTTTCTCCTCGGCGCGGTCTCCGCTCACTCAGAAGAGTATGTGCACACCCACGGCGACAGTCAGACGGTGGTTGCCGAGCGTGCCGCTGACTCGGGGGCATCAGGTTCGCACCACGATAGTACAAGCCCTTCGGTGCACTGTGGCGTGCCCATTCTTGTGCCCTCGAATGTGTGTGACTCCACACAGCTTGAGGTCGTCTACGTGTCCTATTTCTCGCTCGAACTCGAGCGATCCTTAGGCCTGGTGACTGAGATCCCACGCCCACCGCGAGGCTGAACCGCTCACCCCAGCGTTCAGCATCCGGAAAGAGACATGACATTCAAATTACCCAATCCCGGGGCAATTGCCTTTGGGACACTTCTGACCACCGCCGTTGCCCTCGGTCACAATGGCGCAACTGGCATTGTTGCTGACCGCATGATGGGCATGATGATGCTCGGCCAGCAGATGCAGATATTGGCGCCGTTGGCGGAAAGTCCAATGCAGACGGACCGTGCCGCTGTAGAACAGGCCGCAACCATGATCCTCAGGCATGCGGGCGCGTCCATGACGGACCTATTCCCCGAAGGTAGCCTGGACGCCCCCAGCGTGGCCCGACCGGAAATCTGGGAGCGATGGCAGGATTTCAGCCGGTTAGCCGGGCAACTTGAAAGTCTCGGCGCCGAATTGCGTGACGCTGCCAGAGATCCCGTCACCACGGGATCAGTCACGCCCATTGCGGAAAATCCCGCGCCTCGCCCCACAACTGAGTGGGAGAGAATGGATTTTGCCTGGCTGATGGGTCTGTCATCCAGGCCAGCTGCAACGGCCAATCATGAGGATGCTCCGGTACAAGCGGAAGCGGCCGAAGCCATGGGGCGGTCCGTAGGCGACATTTATGCCGATATTGCTCAGACCTGCGCGTCTTGCCATGCGTCGTTTAGGCGGTAGGGCCGTGAAGAGACTGCTTGTTATCTTGGCCTTTGCCGTAACCCTCGCCTTTACGGCGGTGATCACTCTGCAACTCTGGCCGCTCGAAGCGAGCGTGCCTGCTGCAAATCTTGCCGGCGACCCCAAGCGCGGTGCGTATCTCGCCCGTCTTTCCGGTTGTATTACCTGCCACACTGCGCCCGAGGCCGCCGCCTTGTCCGGTGGAAGCCCACTAACCTCGCGATTTGGCACTTTCTATCCGCCCAACATTACGCCTGACCCGGAGACCGGGATAGGAGCATGGACCTATGCGCAGTTTGTTGCCGCAGTGCGGCAAGGCGTTTCGCCGGCCGGCGAACCCTATTACCCAGCGTTTCCGTATGAGTTCTATGCCAGCCTGACTGATCAGGATCTGGCGGATTTGTGGTCTGCGATCCAGGCGACGCCTCCTGTCAGCCGATCGGATCAACCACATGATGTCGGCTTCCCGTTCAATATCAGAAGCGGCCTCAAAATCTGGAGGTCGTTCTTTGAACAGCCGCACATCTATGCGCCGCATCCTGACCGCACCGCGGCCTGGAATCGAGGCCGCTATCTGGTTCTTGGTCCCGCGCACTGTGCTGCCTGTCATACGCCGCGCAATCTTATCGGCGGCTTGCCTTCAGACATGGTGCTTTCCGGCGACCCGAACATGCAGGATGGCGGGCAGTCACCCGCCTTGACCAGTTCGGATCTCCGAGAGAAGGGGTACACTTCTGAAGCGCTGGTCCGCGCTTTAAGGACCGGAATCGGTCCTGACGGCGATGCATTTGGAGGCTCGATGGCAGAAGTGGTGCATGGCAGCACGGCCTATCTGCTCGATCGCCACCTGCAGGACATGGCGACATACTTGTTGGACATGGACGAACCCTGATCCGCTCCGAGGTCTATGATGAATCTGGGTTGACCTTGCCACGGTAGGAAGGTGCAAGATTTCTGGCTCCTGGAGGTGCCACCATGCCAAACGCCCATGACCACCACCATGCTCATGCGCATGGTCACGCGTCGCATCAGCATGAAGACAAGTCGCCGCCAACCATGACCAAGGATCCCGTTTGCGGCATGGATGTCGACCCGTCGACGGCGAGGTTTCAGGCCACTTTCGACGGGCGAACCTTCTATTTCTGCTCACAGAACTGTCACGACAAGTTCAAGGCCAATCCAGAGCAAGATGTAGCGGCGGTGCCGGCAAAGGCAGCACCGGCACCCGAAGGCACTGTCTGGACCTGCCCCATGCATCCGCAGATCCGGCAGTCAGGGCCCGGCTCATGCCCCATATGCGGGATGGCGCTGGAACCGGAAATGCCCACGGCCGACGATGCTCCCAGCTCTGAGTTACGCGATATGACGTTGCGTTTCTGGGTCGGCACGGCGCTCGCCGCACCGGTGTTCGTCCTGGAGATGACCGCGCATCTTGTCGATCTGCATGGGGTCTTTTCTGGTCAGGCGCTCAACTGGATCCAGCTTGTTCTGGCGACGCCCGTCGTTCTCTGGGCCGGATGGCCCTTCTTCCAGCGCGGTGCTGCGTCGGTGGTTAATCGCAGCCTGAACATGTTCACGCTGATCGCCATGGGTATTGGGGTGGCCTGGCTCTATTCCATGCTGGCGACATTGGTTCCGGACCTCTTCCCCTCGTCCATGCGCGGCATGGATGGCGCCGTGCCAGTGTACTTCGAGGCGGCCGCAGTCATCACCGCGCTGGCTTTGCTTGGGCAGGTTGTTGAGCTTCGGGCCCGCGAACAGACATCGGGTGCGATGAAAGCCCTGCTTGGTCTTGCCCCCAAGACGGCGAGGCGCATCAGCTCGGATGGCGCTGACGAGGAAGTCGAGGTGGACGCAGTGATGGTTGGCGACCATCTGCGCGTTCGGCCAGGCGAGAAGGTGCCGGTCGACGGCACTGTTCTGGAGGGGCGCAGTGCCGTGGACGAATCCATGGTCACCGGAGAATCAATGCCAGTCACGAAGGTCGAAGGCGCGAGGCTAATCGGCGGAACGATCAACCGCTCCGGCGGCCTGGTCATGCAGGCCACCGAAATCGGACGCGACACCATGCTGTCGCGCATTGTTCAACTGGTCGCAGCAGCGCAACGGTCGCGGGCACCAATTCAGCGGCTTGCCGATCAGGTTTCGGGCTGGTTCGTGCCTCTGGTGATTGTCATCGCTGCTTTAGCGTTTCTGGCCTGGATGATGTGGGGGCCCGAGCCTAGCCTGGCACACGCCTTGGTCGCCGCCGTTTCAGTTCTCATCATTGCCTGTCCATGTGCCCTGGGTCTGGCCACGCCGATGTCCATCATGGTGGGCGTGGGCAAGGGCGCTCAGCTGGGCCTCCTGATCAAGAATGCCGAGGCCCTGGAGCGGCTGGAAAAGATCGACACGATCGTGGTCGACAAGACCGGAACGTTGACGGAGGGCCGTCCAAGCCTCACCCGAATAATGTCGGCGGATGGTTTCGACGAGACCCAGCTCCTGACGCTTGCAGCCAGTCTCGAACGCGCCAGCGAACATCCTCTGGGCGTGGCCATCGTTGCCGCCGCAGAGGATCGCAAACTCAAATTGTCTGCGCCGAGCGATGTTGACTCTCCTGTCGGCAAGGGCCTGACGGGCATAGTCGAAGGCCGCCGGGTTCTGATCGGCAGCGCAAAGTATCTCCAGGCCGAGGGCGTGGAACTGGGCAATTGGCGATCCCGCGCCGACGATGTACGCGCCGAGGGGGCGACGGTCGTTCTTGTCTCGGTCGACGGCAATGTCGCTGGCGCCCTCGGCATAGCCGATCCGATCCGTTCCACGACCGCAGAAGCGCTTGCCGACCTGCGGAGCCAGGGCATAAGTGTGGTCATGATGACAGGCGACAATGCAGTAACTGCCAAGGCCGTTGGTCAAAAGCTCGGAATCGACAATGTCGAAGCCGACGTCCTTCCCGAGCGCAAAAGTGCAGTGGTTGAACATCTGAGAAGCCAGGGTAAGGTGGTCGCCATGGCTGGCGATGGCGTCAACGACGCACCGGCCCTTGCGGCGGCTGATGTCGGTATCGCCATGGGCACCGGCACCGACGTGGCTATGGAAAGTGCTGGCGTGACCTTGCTCAATGGCGATTTGATCGGCATTGCCAGAGCAAAGCGCCTGTCGCACGCCACCATGCAGAACATCCGCCAGAACCTGTTCCTGGCCTTTGTCTATAATGCGGCCGGTGTCCCAATCGCCGCAGGCGTTCTCTATCCGGTCTTTGGCCTGACCTTGTCTCCGGCTATTGCGGCGGCGGCCATGGCCCTGTCCTCGGTGAGTGTGATTGGCAATTCGCTACGCCTGCGTTCAGCCCGGATCAAATAGCGAGGGGCCGGTGTAACCTGTCGATAAGGCGGCGGTGGTAGGCCCAAGCAGGGAGGGCCTACCATGCTCAACGCGCTTAAGACTAATCTCAGCGAGCTTTTGCACCTCAGCAAGGACGCGCTTCATATTCACCTGGGGCTGGCGATCTATCTGGTCGTCTTCCTGACTTTGTCCCGGGGACGCTGGTTCTGGCTCCCCTGGGCGACCGTGCTCGCGTTTGAGCTGGTCAACGAGGCCGTGGACATCTTCCATCATGGTCCGTCCACAGCCGAACTTGGTGGCTCGGCAAAGGACATCGTCAACACCATGCTCTGGCCCACTGTGCTCCTGGTCGGGACGCACATCTTGCTCCGCCGCGCCCATCGGATTGACGGAGCGGGCGGAGCAGAGAGCTCGGAGGCTGGGCGTCAGCCGTAAACCACTTCGGTCATCATGCCAGTGGCCATGTGGTAGAGGTTGTGGCAGTGGAACAGCCAGCGCCCGGGGTTATCAGCGTCAAAGCTGATGCCGACCGTGGCCATGGGCGGCACGAGAACGGTGTCGCGCACCGCGCCGTTCAAGGCCCGCCCGTTGAGCGACGTGACCTGGAAATGATGACCATGCAGGTGCATGGGGTGGGCCATCATCGAATGGTTCATGATCTCCAGCGTCACCCTTTCACCCTCGGCCACCGTCAACGGGCGACGATTGGGCCAGGGGGCATTGTCCAGGTTCCAGGCATAGGGGGCCATTGACCCCATGATCATGGTCTGGATCGTCCGGTCGGCTGCCCTCGACACCAGAGGATGGCGCGAGACCAGCTTTTCTTCCAGTGACAGATCGACTGGCGCCTCGACCTGTTCGGCCATTCGCGAAATCTTCGGAATCTCGGCGCCATTGACGGCAATGATGACGCCGGTGCGGTCCGCGAGGCCCTCCACCTGCGCCAAGACCGGAACCACCGATTTGCCCTTCATGTCAATCAGGAGGTCAAGTCGCTGGGCTGGCGTCATGGGGAAGCGATTGCCGGTGATGGGTTCGACGTCATTTCCGTCTACGGCCAAGACAGTCGCTTCGGTATCTCCCAGGTTGATCCAGAAGGCGCTTGCCGTTGCTCCATTGATCAGGCGCAGCCTGACCCTGCCATCGGGTTCGGTCCGAATGATCTGCGGGTCCTCGAGCGTGCGATCATTGGCTAGGAAAGCATCATAGGCGACGTCGTTGAGATCCATGGACATCATTCCATGGTCCATGCCGCCCATCATCATCCCACCATCCATGGGCATGGCGCTGCCCGACATGTTGTGCATGTCGTGGCCACCGCTTTGACCACCCGTCAGCTCAGAAAGGATTTCATCGGGCGCGCGGAACGAGAAGTCATGCAGCAGAACGGTTTCATCCTGCATATCGGCATTTTCGTCCTCGGCGGTGTAAACGACGAGCGGCGCGGCGAGCAGCGACTGCTCCTGCAACCCGTGATGCGAATGCATCCAATGCGTTCCGCTGCGCGCCGGGAAGTCGAAGGACCGGGTTTCGTCCGCAGCGAGAGGGGAGACATAGCCGGTGTCGGACACGCCGTCCTGAGCGGGATCGGGGACCTGGCCGTGCCAGTGGATGATGGTTTCAGTGCCGATCTGGTTTTCGAGGTCGACCAGAAAGCGTTCGCCGGCAGGCAGAAACAGACCTTGTCGTCCGTCCTGATCACGAATGCCGAAGACGTTGGCCGGTTTGCCCAGAACGTCAATGACCCGCCGCTCGGCAACCAGAGTGCGGGGAGTTGATTGCTGGGCCAGCGCGAAGCGCGGCAGGGCCACGCTACCGGCAAGGGCGAGGGATGCGCCAACAAATGTGCGGCGAGAGAGCAGAGTGCTCATGGAAAACTCCAATATCTGAAAGAAGGATCGGCCCGGAGGCCATCAACGCAGCTTCAGATATGGATAGGCGGCCTGAACAGAGGCGGCTGCCAGGACTGAGACCCTTGGGTCAATCTCGGAAGCGCGGCAATTCGGGACGTGGCAAACCCCAACTCGGCCGCAAGAGACAGTGGCAAGCCCATACAGGAGGGGCAAAGCTGTTGAGCACAATCGTTCACCGCCAGTTCGCTTACATGGCCTGATTTTTTTAGACCATGACCATGATGGTCGCAGGGTTGGGCTATGGTCGTTTCAGCGTGATGCGTTGCGGCATGTCCCGTCGAAGCAAAGACCATCAAGGCGTTGAGCGTCAGCGCCATCAACAAGGTCATCAGTGCTTGAAATTTGCGCTTCATGTGTGCTCGAGGAATGACTTCGTTTTCATCTGGTCCCGCATTCTGGCGGGGTCAAGGGTTACACACGTTGGTGACCGACGAACCGCATGAAGACAAAATCACCCGAGCCGTCAAATGCCATCACGTCGTACTCATCGGGGTCGCTCCCCGCCGGACCTTCCATCCCTGGTGAACCAATGGGCATGCCGGGAACGGCCAGACCCCGGATCTGCGGGCGCTGATCAAGCAAGGCAACGACGGCTTCGGCCGGCACATGACCTTCAATCACGTATCTGTCAATTGTCGCCGTGTGGCATGAACGAAGCTCGGTCGGAACTCCGAGATTGTCCTTGACGGTCTCCATCTCCTCGATCTCTTCCACATCGATCGCAAACCCGGCTTTCTCAAGGTGGTGTGCCCATCCGGTGCAACAACCACACCAGGGATCTTTCTTGATCGAGATCACCGGGGCTGCGGCCTGCGCCAGCGCTGGCATTGCGGCGGCTCCACCCAAGAGGCTCAGAGTGCCAACGGCAAATGTACGTCGGGTGATCAGCATAAGCAGCCTTTCTATCCTTAGAAGTCGGCAATTTAGTGTGCGGACATTCTGTCCACGTGATGGCAAGCCGGACAAAGCGACCATAGGACCGCTTTGCCCGGCTGCCATTGATCTGGCGCAATCAAGCGGCCAGCGTGCCGGAATATCCCGCCAGCTTGATGGCATCGGCGATGTCCTGCGCTGGGCGGACCGTTTCCACCTGCACCTTGCGGGCGGCGACGTCGATCTTGATTTCGCAAGTCGGGTCCGTGCTTTTGACGGCCTTCTCAATGGTTGAGGCGCAATGGCCGCAGGTCATGTCGGAGACAGTGAAGTTATACATCTCGTGTCCTTTCTGGTTGAGACACGATGGAAGATGGTTGTTCCCACGGTGGGAGGGTCAAGGCCCGATCTGCAGATTTTTTAGTCTAGGAACTTTCTCGCAAAAAGCGCTTGACCTTACCAACGTTGGAAGCCCCAGATGGAATGGCAGTCGAAATGAAAGGACTGCAAAATGTCTACGGACACCATCTCTTCCGGATCCAGGTTCGAGTTCCCCATTGAAGGCATGACCTGCGCCTCCTGCGTGCTGCGGGTGGAAAAGGCGATTGCCGCCGTCCCCGGTACGATCAAGGCCATTGTCAACCTGGCCACCGAGCGGGCGAGCGTGGAGACCGATGGATCAGTGCCGCCGAGCGCCATTGTGGCGGCCATCAACTCGGCCGGCTACGAAACCAGCGTCGAAAGCTTTGAACTCGAAATCGAGGGCATGACCTGCGCTTCATGCGTCGGACGCATCGAGCGGGCCCTCTCCGCCGTTCCCGGCGTCATCAGCGCCAGCGTCAATCTCGCCACTGAAAAGGCAACCATTAGTGCGACTGGTGGCCTGGTCACGCGCGCCGTGCTCGAAGCCACGGTCAAGGAGGCCGGCTATGACGTGCGTCAAATCGCGTCCGAGGCCGGTGCCGAACCGGTACCCGCCAGCGATCGCAAGGCGGCAGAGGCGCGCAAGCTCAGCTGGGCCTTCGGCCTTTCAGCGGTCCTGACCGCGCCGCTCTTTGTTATGGAAATGGGCTCGCACTTCATTCCGGCGGTGCACATGTTCATCATGAACACCATCGGCATGCAGACAAACCACTATCTGCAATTCATCCTGGCCACCGTCGTCCTGTTCGGACCCGGCCTGCGCTTCTTCCAGAAGGGCATTCCGGCCCTGCTGCGCGGCGCCCCGGACATGAACTCGCTCGTCGTCCTGGGCACGTCGGCCGCCTGGGGCTTCTCTGTCGTCTCCACCTTCTTCGGCGGCCTGCTCCCTGCCGGCACTGCCAATGTCTACTATGAAGCGGCGGCGGTCATCGTGACGCTGATCCTTCTCGGGCGCCTTCTTGAGGCGCGGGCCAAGGGCCGCACCAGCCAGGCCATCCAACGCCTCGTCGGCTTGCAGGCCAAGACCGCGCGCGTTGTACGCGACGGGACCGTGATTGAACTGCCGCTCGAGGCCGTCCGTGCTGGCGACCGCATCCAGATCCGCCCCGGCGACAAGGTTCCGGTCGATGGTGTGGTTCGGTCTGGCGAGTCCTATGTTGACGAAGCCATGATCACCGGCGAGCCTATTCCCGTCCGCAAGGGCGAGGGTGACGAAGTGGTTGGCGGCACGATCAACAAGACGGGCTCCTTCGAATTCGAAGCCACCAAGGTCGGTGCCGACACGCTTCTGGCGCAGATCATCCGCATGGTCGAGGCCGCCCAGGGCTCCAAGCTGCCCATCCAGGCACTTGTCGATCGCGTCACCGGGGTCTTTGTCCCGGTCGTTATTGCAATCGCTCTGGCCACCTTTGCCGTCTGGTTTGTGTTTGGCCCGTCGCCACAGCTCACCTTCGCACTGGTCAATGCCGTTGCCGTGCTGATCATCGCCTGCCCGTGTGCCATGGGCCTGGCGACCCCTACCTCAATCATGGTCGGCACTGGCCGCGCTGCCGAACTGGGTATCCTGTTCCGCAAGGGCGAGGCGCTGCAGACCCTGCGTGATGTCAATGTTGTTGCTCTCGACAAGACCGGTACCCTGACCAAGGGCCGGCCTGAACTGACCGACCTGATCGTGACCGAGGGCTTTGATCGCACCGAAGTTCTGCGTCAGGTGGCGAGCCTTGAAACCCTCTCGGAGCATCCCATCGCCGAAGCCATCGTTGCCGCTGCTGAAAAGGGCGAGCTGACTCTTGCAGCGCCCCAGGGGTTTGAAGCTACGCCTGGCTATGGGATTTCCGGCATTGTAGACGGTCACAAGGTTCTTGTTGGTGCCGATCGCGCCCTGGCCAAGGCCGGTATTTCAGTCGAACACTTTGCCGGCAATGCCCGCAAGCTGGGTGATGAAGGCAAGAGCCCGCTCTATGCCGCCATTGACGGAAAGCTGGCCGCCATCATCGCCGTCGCCGACCCGATCAAGCCAACCAGCCGCAGCGCCATTGCGGCCCTTCATAAGCAGGGCCTGAAAGTGGCGATGATTACCGGCGACAATGCTCGCACGGCCAACGCCATCGCCCGCCAGCTCGGCATTGACGAAGTGGTTGCCGAGGTCCTGCCCGAAGGCAAGGTCGACGCCATCAAGCGTCTGCGTGCCGATGGTCGCCAGCTGGCTTTTGTTGGCGACGGCATCAACGACGCGCCGGCGCTGGCCGAGGCCGATGTCGGCCTGGCCGTTGGCACCGGCACCGACATTGCCATCGAGAGTGCGGACGTTGTTCTGATGTCGGGTGATCTGCACGGTGTGTCCACCGCTCTGTCGATCAGCCGGGCAACGATCCGCAACATCAAGCAGAACCTGTTCTGGGCTTTCGCATACAATGCTACACTGGTGCCGGTTGCTGCCGGGATCGCCTATCCTTTCACGGGTATGCTGCTCTCGCCGGCCCTTGCCGCTGGCGCCATGGCTCTGTCGAGCGTCTTCGTGCTCGCCAATGCCCTCCGCCTGCGCTCGTTTGGAGCGCAGGGTGGCGCAAGCGACAGCCGCACGGCGGCACCGCTTGAGCTGGAGTATGCAAAATGAATATCGGACACGCTGCAAAGGCCACCGGCATCTCGACCAAGATGATCCGCTACTACGAGACCATCGGTCTCATTACACCGGCACATCGCTCGGATGCAGGCTATCGCGTCTACACCGACCACGACATTCACGCACTGCGCTTCATCAACCGGGCTCGGGATCTTGGCTTCTCAGTCGAGCAGATGCGCGATCTCCTGGCGCTCTGGCGTGATCGCAGCCGCGCCAGCGCCGACGTGAAGTCCATTGCCCTTGAACATGTCGCCAAGCTGAAAGAAAAGGCGCTAGCTCTTGAGGCAATGAGTCGAACACTTGAGCATCTAGCGGAAAATTGTCATGGCGATGAACGGCCAGATTGCCCCATCATCGAAGAGTTTGCTGTTTCTCCTGCGCCAAAAGTACTGATCCGGAGAAATCCTCGATTTGGTGTTGCGGGTGAAATTGACCCACACACCCACTGATCATTTAAGGCGGTGAATTTTCACCGCCTTTTTTTATTTGAAAATTTTGTTGTTTGGGGCCTTGACTCTCCCAGCGTTGGAAGCCGGACACCGAGGTTAATCGCAATCGGCGAGAAACCTTTTCTGGGGAACTCCAATGCAAAAGTTCACACCGGATCCGAAGAGATGGGCTGCTCTGGCATTGTTGTGTGCCGCCCAATTCATCGTTATCCTCGATACCTCCATCATCGGCGTCGCCCTGCCCGCCATCCAGGCCGATCTCGGCTTTTCCGCCAGCGGTCTGAGCTGGATTTTCAACGCCTATGTCATCGCCTTTGGCGGCCTGTTGCTGCTCGGCGGTCGGTTGAGTGACCTGTTCGGCGCCCGCCGCGTTTTCACGACCGGCTTTGTCATCCTGACCGCCGCGTCCCTCCTGGCCGGCCTCGCTACAAGCCAGGAAATCCTGCTTGCCGGCCGCGCGCTGCAAGGCATCGGTGCGGCCCTGATTGCACCATCGGCCCTGACCATCGTCATGCGCCTCTTCGGCCACAATGGAGCCGAACTCGGCAAGGCCTTCGGCTTCTGGGGCGCTGCTGCAGCAGCTGGCGGCTCGGCCGGTGTCTTCCTTGGTGGCGTGATCACCGAGTGGATGGCCTGGCAGTGGACCTTCCTCATCAACGTGCCGCTCGGCCTGATCGTGCTGGCCGCCATCCCGGCTGTTCTGCGCAAGTCCGAACGGGCACGCGGCAAGGTTGACTGGTTCGGCGCGATCACCGTCACCGGCGCGTTGGTTTCACTGGTCTATGCCATTGTCACCATCGAGACGGCCGGCCTTGGCTCGCCGCTTATCCTGTCGCTGCTCGGCATTTCGCTGGCGCTCTTCGTGATCTTCCTGATCGCCCAGCGCGTTCGCCGCGAACCGCTGCTGCCCCTCGGCATCTTCAAAGCGCCGAACCTGGCCGCCGGCAATCTGGTCATGGCCCTTCTGGGTGCGGCCTGGATCCCGCTGTGGTTCTTCCTAAACCTCTACCTGCAGCAGATCCTCGGTCTCTCCGCCCTCGCCAGTGGCCTTGCGCTCCTGCCGATGACGGTTCTGATCATGATCGTCATGGTGGGCTTCCAGGGCCATCACGTGGCCACGGTCGCCTCCCGCCTCGCTCACAAGCTCGCCGCTTGAACTTCGTGGCGGAGATCAGCATCTCCGCCACTCTTCGTGAAAGCTCGTCGGTCTTGACTCGGCCAGCGTTGGAAGGCCGATGACAGACGGCACCAACCCAGCAGGTGCAAAAATGCAGACATCATCTTCTCCGTCCATCGAACTCTACACGACCCCGACCTGCCCCGATTGCCGACAGCTCAAGACGTGGTTCGATCAGTTTGGCATTCCCTACGAGGAACACGATCTTGCCCAGCCGGGCGTGGCCGAGGAGGCCAAGGCACGCACCGGCGTCCGGGTCGCACCCATCACGGTGGTCGGAACCAAGGTCTATTACGGCACCCATGACACCCAGCGCGTGCAATTGCGTCAGGATTGGCCGGCACTTTTCGGAGCCGGGCGATGACGACGCTCCGCCTTCCCCAGGTGCAAGCGCGCGTCACCGTGACCGAAGGGCAAACCGTGCTCGAGGCCGCACTCGACGCTGGTGTGCAGTTTCCCCATAGCTGCCGGTCTGGCCGATGCGGGGCGTGCAAATCCCGCCTGCTTTCGGGCGAGGTCATGATGCGCGAACACTCGCCTTTCGCTCTCGACGGCGCGGAACGGGACTCGGGATACATTCTGGCCTGCCGCGCCGTGCCGCTGACGGACGTCGCCGTTGCCTGGAACAATGAACAGGTCGTCGCCGGTGCCCGGGCCCGGATCGTCGCGCTCCACACCATGGCGCCCGAAATCTATCGGCTTGTCCTGCGCCCCGAAGAACCGATTGCCTTCTCGCCCGGCCAATTCTTCGAAATCGAACTGACGCCCGGCATCACCCGCAGCTACTCGGTGGCCAGCGAGCAAGGCGCGCTTGAGCTTGAGTTTCACATCCGCGCCATAGCCGGTGGATGCGCCTCCGGCATCCTGGCCAGTGAGCGTGAGCTGGGCGACGTTGTCCGGGTGTCCGGGCCGTTCGGAAGTGCCATTGGCGCCAGTGGGGTCGCGGGGCCAATCCTGGCGATCGCCGCCTCGACCGGCCACGCACCGGTCCAGTCCATTCTGGTGTCGAACGAAGGTCGACGGGTGCATCTGCTTTCTTTCGCAAGTCAGCGCGACGGCTTCTACCTTAATGGCCTCTTCGTCAGAGCGGCCGAGGCAGACAGCCGATTCACCTACCAGGCGATCACGACTGGCGCCGTCGCAAGGGGCACATCGGCATCGCCTTTGGCTGAGTCGATCCAACAGCTCGATTGCAGCTTGCTCTCAGGGCAGGTCTACATCGCCGGACCGCCAGGCTTTGTTGACGCGGCGGCGGCACTGGTCTCGGCCCGGCACTGCCTCACCGGCGCCATCCTGACCGACAGGTTCGAGTTGAGCGCCGGTGCGGCCACCAGTTGATCGGGCGGATCGGCGGTGCCCCACCGCCGATCCATTCCGTCTATTGGCAGCGCAGATAGCCCAGATAGCCTGCCTGCAAGTCATCGCCGATCGACAGCTTCATGACCACTTCGGGCAGGTCCTGATCCGCCAGCTCTGTTATGTCCTGGCCATCCCGGCCGGCAAGGGTCAGGCTGAGGTCGTCAGCGGTAAACGCACCCATGCTGTCGCCCTCGATCCGCACCACATTGCCGGACAGCTTGATCGCTGCGATGGTGCCGGTGCTTCCCGGGCCGATCGCCAGGGCTGGCTTGCTGTCTTCGGTGTACAAGAATGTACATTGGGCCTCGGCGGACAGGGCTGCTGAAATCTCTTCGGGGCTCAGAAACTCTGGATCGAGCACCGCAACCTCGGCGCTGGCCAGGGCAGAGTCGACGCTCTCGACCAGCGGCGCAGGCGTTTTCGGATCGGCCGGCTGTTTGCCGTCTTCGGCGATAGAGGCCAGCAGGTACTTCATCTCCGAAATTTCCTTGTCCTGGGCATAGATGATCTCGTCGGCGAGCTTGCGCACCCGACCATCTTCGATACCCGCCCGCGACGAGGTCATGATGGCGATGGAATGGTGCGGGATCATCGCACTCATATAGTCGCTGTCATCGACGGTGACCTGGCTGCGCACCAACCAAAGCGAGAGTCCGAAAGCCACAGCGGCTCCCGCAAAGATGGCCATGTTGAGCGCCTTGTTCTTGTACATGGAGAGCATGAAGGCGAGCATGATCACCGCCATGGCGCCGCCCATCACCAATGCCATCCAGGCCCGCGTCTCCGACCAGAACACATGGCTGAAGAGATAGGTATTGAGGTACATCAGACCGAACATCACCACGGTCGATGTGGCGATCATCAGGAAAAAGCGGCTGTATTTCATCGGGTCCTCCATCATTGTCTGATGGGGAAATGACCTTTCCACGTGGGAAGGTTGCACCATTGGCTGAATGGAGCGCTGTGACCGCCGTGACACTTCAAAAAAGCTGGAACTTCTACTGCTGATCCGCACTCTATTCATGACAGGCGACTACTATTCGACTGGCGCCAACGGAGAGCCCCATCATGTCCGACCAGCAAGCGACTGACTCACCCAGAGCCTCCCTATATCGAATGGTCATGCCGTCCCACGTTTGTCCCTATGGCTTGAAGTCGAAAGATCTCCTTGAACGGTCGGGTTACACCGTGGAGGACCATCACCTCAAATCCAGGGAAGAAACCGACGCTTTCAAGCGCGAGCATCAGGTCGAAACCACGCCGCAGACATTTGTTAATGGCTCCAGGATTGGCGGTTATGACGATTTGCGACGCTTTCTGGGCAAGCCTGTCGCTGACCCCGAAGCCACCAGCTATCGCCCGGTCATCGTGTTGTTCTCCCTCATGGCCCTCACCGCTATTGCCGCCAGCTATGCGGCGTATGGAACGCCTTTCGTGGTGCGCACTCTGGAGTGGTTCATCAGCTTCTCGATGGTCGCCCTTGCTCTCCTCAAGCTTCAGGATGTCGAACAGTTCAGCACCATGTTTCTGAGCTACGACCTCCTTGCGCGGCGATGGGAGCCCTACAGCTATATTTACCCATATGCCGAGGCCCTTGCGGGGCTCCTGATGATATCCGGGGCGTTCATATGGCTCTCGGTCCCTATCGCGCTGTTCATTGGCACCGTGGGAGCGGCGTCTGTATTCAAGGCGGTCTATCTCGATCGGCGTGAGCTCAAATGCGCCTGCGTTGGCGGTTCGAGCAATGTGCCGCTCGGCTTTGTGTCGCTCACCGAAAACCTGATGATGGTCGCGATGGCCCTCTGGATGCTCGCTTCCAGGGTCGTGTTTCCGCTAGTTTAGCTCAACGTTCGAGAACCCGTAGGCGCGTCCTGGAAGCATTATGCCTCCCAGCGTCTACGTTTGGTCCGGTTACCGCTCTGCACGCTCCAACACCGGACTGGCCGATAACGGCCCCGCTGGAGGCGCTGCCTATGAGGATTGTGGGGCAGGGGACCATTCTCGCGGCGCGGCGCGGGGCCGGCGGACAAACCGTCCGCCTTAATCGTTCTTCGATTGGCCGATAGTGGCCAAAGGAGAATGAAAATGGGTATCTCACAATACGACCCAGCCGCCAGAGGTCGGCCGGCGTGGAACGCCGGTCGGCAAGTCGGCGCAAAGCGGGCGCTCAAGATCCGCCAGATCTGGGCAATCAGGTTCTTTCTGGATCGAGAGGGGCGAATGCGCGATCGAGCGCTGTTTGATCTCGCCATCGACAGCAAGTTGCGCGGTTGCGATCTGGTCAAGCTTAAGATCGGAACCCTTGTGACCGGTCATGATATTCGCGCTCGGGCAATGGTCATTCAACAGAAGACCGGTCGACCGGTACAGTTCGAAATCACAACGGACGCCAGAACAAGTTTGCTGGCGTGGCTCGAAAGGCGAGGGGGCTCGGTAGAGGATTTCGCGTTTCCCAGCCGAGCTGATCCGAAAGACCACCTGAGCACCAGGCAATATGCCCGGTTGGTGGATGAATGGGTGACTGCCATCGGTCTTCGCAAGGAGGAATATGGCACGCATTCGCTCCGGCGCACCAAGGCCTCGCTCATCTACAAGGCCACCGGCAATCTCCGCGCCGTGCAGATACTTCTTGGCCATACCAAGATCGAGAACACGGTTCGATATCTGGGCGTCGATGTTGAGGACGCACTGGAACTGGCGGAACACACCGAAGTCTGACGATCAGCGGCCCCACCGCCGGTGAGGCCGCAACGAGGACACCGCCGGACGCGATCCACAGTCGGAACGCTGCATCCGGACGGTCAGCAATCGCATGACCGCGGCTATTCCAAGGAGCACATGCGGACCATCTTCGACGCGCCCCAAAACGGCCGTTGCGGCAACGTTTTCGGTTTCCCGTTAGCTGCCACTCCGGTGGCGGTCGACCGGTGTCGTCTCGGGGGTGGTTAAAGGACTGGCAGCATTCAGCCCAAGGCTTGGGCAAGCGGACACTACTCTGCAAAAGCCATGCAAAATTGTACCGCACCAGAGTTATGCACCAACCAAGTCTTTGAGATTGCACGAGCAGCAAGTTGGCGCATAAAACCTGATCTGCGCACCTAGCGAGAACAAGGGCTAGAGATGACCTACTGGCCGATGCCGAACAATACTCAGATCACCGTGAAGCTGGCTCGCTTCGTTCCGGGCGGCCCGTTTCCCTTTTTGACAGTCGGCACCTTCGACACGTTGACGGCAGCCAATGAGGCAGGCCGGGAGGCGTTAAAGGCCGTCACGGATGAGCCGGAAACTGCAGGATATCTTCTTCTGGATGAGGCCGGTCGTGAAGTAGGCAACTGGACTTATTGGGACGAATTGGTGGGCCAAAACGACACTGGGCTTACTCAATTTGAGAGGGCTGCGATTTGCCACATAGCAGAGGACCATTTGAACGAAATGCCAAAGCTATTCGCGGAGGCGGATCGCGCAACGGTCATTGAACGGGATAACACCGGCAGCGGCTTCTACACCCACCTTCAATTTCCCAACGATAGTCCCCGGTGGAAGGGCCACTCACCCATCGGTGAGCGGCTGTACAAAATTGACCAATACGAAGCGCCCTTCGGAGTGATCCTGTTTTTTGAAGGCGGTCTCCCCAGCCTCATCGATTGTCACTTTTTCGGCGAGGCCACCACCTTAGAAACGGACTTCACCAATGCTCAATTTTCGCTGTGGGAGAAATAATGGAAAACACCGTTCTACAATGGACGTCACGTGCTTCTTTAGCCTGTGTCCGCTTTCAGGATCGATGACCAAACCGCTGAACGGCAAATAAGGGGTCGAGACCTGCCGATCCCCAACGCGCCCCAAATCTGCCGTCTGACGCAGTTGACTGATTGCCGAAAGCGGACATCGCACCTGAACCCGCTGAAGCCTCATCCGGTCCAGAATAGACTGGCCCCAATGCATGGGGCCGTGGGTAATGCTGTCCGGATCATGCTGGAAAAACAGATGATAGGCGCCATCGACCTTGATGAGCCCATTGGGGTCATTCATCCAGCCATGCAAAGGCGAGAAATGCAGTCTTGGACGATACGGCTCCACGATGTTGGTCTCCGGGCAGGAAATGAAAGGAGCCGCCGGTGTGGCGGGCTCCGAGGTCGGGACTGTCGGGAGGGCAGCCCCGTAGCGCCGATTTGCCGACGTTGCGGAGGGCGCGGTCAGACGATGAGGAGGAACTCACGGTCTGGTAAGGGCTGCAGCGTCGGCGCGGGCAGGGTCTGGTACCAATAGGCGACAGAGGCAACGTCGTCCTGCATGGGCAGCCAGCGGCCATTATAGCCCCAGCCAAGTGCTTGCACCGTGACTTTGAGGTCGCGGTCGAAGCGGATGGGGTCCATGACGTGGAAGCGATACATGCCCATACGGAATTGCGTCTTGTAGTCCGATGCCGGGCGAACCACCTGGTGAAAGCCGGCATATGGGGTCGTGTAGGTGACGTATTCCTTGTCATGTTTGGGCGTGGGGTCGAAATTGTAGGAGCCGCAGAAGTAGTCCTCGAGGCCGGTCGAGGCGATGGTAGGATACTCGCTGTCGCCGTCCATGAAGAACTTGACCTCGCCCTCGCCCCACCAGCCATTGTTGTTCTGGCCCCAGGCCATATACAGCCCGACAAAATGGCCCTTGCCCTTGATGCCGTCGATGACGGTGTAGTCCGTCTTGTAGGGAATGGGGTTGGTCCGGCGAAAGTGGGCGTGGAAATAGGCGCAGTCGTCGGGAACCTCGGTCAGCGTGTAGTTGATCTGGTAGTAGAGCGTCATCTGCTCTTCGGCGATATTGGTCATGGTGATGCGCGCCCGCTTGCGGAACGGCATCTCCCAGTAGGAATTGAAGGCGCTGCCCGGATTGACGCAGATCGGCAGGGCCGACATCTGGGCAAACTCGCCCCAGCCCGAGCCGAAGAAGTCGCCGACCGGGCATTCGACGGACGGAATGTCGCTGCCATCCCAGTAGATGCGCAGGATGGTGAAGCGCCAGTTTCCCGTGGGTGTCATCCAGATATGCTGGATCGCCCCCGGGCCTTCGATGTCGGCAATGGTGCGGGTCTCGCCGGGCTCGATGCGGATCGAGGGCGAGATTTTCCAGCCCTTGCCGAGGTCGCGCGCCGCGTTGGCTCCGGTCCCCTCGGTCGCCATGCAGGCGCCGCCCTTTTCGCCATTGAAATTCTCGGCACAGATCGACCGGGTCTTTGCATTCGACAGCCGGGACAGATTGCCCAGATGCATGCCAAGGCCGTTGAAACCAGTCATAATAATCCTCTCTGCGCTTGCGCGCTTATTGCTTTGGATGGAGTTGAAAAGGTGGGCGCGCGGCCATAACAGCCATCTGCACGGCCGCCGCCGTCGTGGGTGTCTCACCCGGACGAAGCGGCAGCGCGACCGCACGCAGCGGTTCGGTGTGGTAGAGCCCGACCGGTCCGGTGGGCAGGAACGCGGACGGCGAAGGCGGTTCGGCTTCCAGGTTCCAGTCCCGATCCGGATCCGGCGACGGCACAGCGTCGATCAGCGCCTGCGTATAGGGGTGCTGCGGATTGTGGATGACTGCGTCGGGATCGCCCACTTCGAGGATATGCCCGCCATGCAGCACCACAATCGTATCGGCCACCTGATAGGCGGTCGCCAGGTCGTGGGTCACGTAGATCAGTGAAATGCCGAGGTCGCGATTGAGGCTGAAGAGGATTTCAAGAATTGTGGACCGCAGCGAAGCATCGACCATCGAAACCGGTTCGTCCGCCAGGATGATCTGCGGGTCGAGCAGCAATGCGCGGGCAATCATCACGCGTTGGCGCTGGCCGCCCGATAGCTGGTGGGGATACTTGCCAAGGGTTTCCGACGGCTTGAGCCCGACCCGCTGCAGGGTTGTCTCGATCCGGGCATAGCCTTCCTCGCGCGACTTGATGAGCCCGAAGGCCCGCAGGGGCGTCATCAGGGCGTGGTCGACCCGGTAGAAGGGATTATAGACCGAGAACGGATCCTGGAAGATGGCCTGCACTTCGCGGCGAAAGGTGCGCTGGCCGGCACTGCCGAGCCGGGCCACTTCGGCGCCATCATAGCGCACGCTGCCGCGCGATGGGGGCTGCAGTCCCAGCAGCAGCCGGATCAGCGTGGACTTGCCGCTGCCGCTTTCGCCGACCACTGCGGTGATCGACGGGTGCTCGCCGCCGACGGCCAGCGACACGTCGCGCAGGGCCGTCTTGGTCTTGTTGAGGCCGAGCTGATAAACCACGTCGGCACCCTTAACCTCAAGAAGCTTGCTCATGGCAATGCCTCCTGATGGGCGGCCTTGATGAACCGCGCCTGGCGGTCGAAGGACGGGAGCGAATTGATCAACATGCGCGTATATTCGTGTTGCGGGTTGGAGAAGACGTCGCGCACCGGGCCGACCTCGATCAGCTCGCCGCGATACATGACGCCCAGTGTCGTCACAAAATGCGCCATCAGCGCCATGTCGTGACCGATGAGGATGATGGCGGCCCCGATATCGCGCTGCACCCGGCCAAGCGTCGCGAGCACCTGCTTTTGCACCATCACGTCTAGGGCACTGGTGGGCTCGTCGGCCAGGATCAGGCTCGGCGTCAGGGCGATGGACATGGCGATGCAGACGCGCTGCTTCATGCCGCCCGACAGTTCGTGGGGATAGCGGCGCTGCACCTCAGGACTGAGACCCACCCGGGTCAGCAGGTCGCCGATGATCCGCTCGCGTTCCGCGCCGCCGTGACGGACGCTGTGATCGTCGTAAATGTCCCCGATCTGTGCGCCTATTCGCAGAACCGGATTGAGCGAGTTCATAGCGCCTTGCGGGACTAGGGACATCTCGGCGAAGCGCAGCTTACGAAAAGCCTCGTCATCGAGACCCGTCAGCTCGCGACCGTTGAGTTCGAGGCTGCCGCTGCTGACCAGGCCGCCCTTGAGCATTCGCATCAGCGCCAGGATGGTGGTCGACTTGCCCGAGCCGGACTCCCCGACAAGGCCGAAGCGTTCGCCTCGTTGTAGTGAGAAGCTGACATTGCGGGTGGCATGGAACGAGCCGCTTGCCGTCGGATATTGCACCGTGAGGTCGGAGACCTTGAGAACCGTGTCACTCATGACTGGCTCCTCAGGCGCGGATTGGCGAAATCGTCGAGGGCGCTGGCGATCAGGAAGAGCGCGATGAAAAGCAGGGCCAGGATGATGACCGGGGGGCTCCACCACCACCACATGCCGCGGCTGAAGGCGGCATAGAGCAGCGCCCAGTAGACGGTCATGCCCAGAGTGGGGGTGTTCTGCGGCCCGAGTCCCAGGACTTCGAGCCCCATGCCCGAAAGGATGGCGCCGGATGTGGCGCCGACCAGCGACGCGAAGGCGATTGGGATGACGTTGGGAAAGATTTCGCGGAAGATGATGGAGAAGCTGCCCAGCCCGGATAGGCGCGCCATCTGCACATAACCCAGTTCCCGCAAGGCGAGAACCTGTGCCCGAATGACGCGCGTGGCATGCATCCATGACAGCGCGGCGATGATGAGCGCCATCATCTCAACGTTCACCGCCCGCACTGAGGACGCAACGACGAGGAGAATCGCAAGCGGGGGGATGGTCAGCATGGTGTCGGTTACGGCGCCGATGATCCGGTCCCACCAGCCCCCGAAATAGCCCGAGAATAGGCCGAGCATGACGCCGATGGTGGTGCCGATGACGCCCGCCAGCACGCCCATGCGCAAAGTCTGTGGCGTGCCGGCGATGACAACGGCCAGCAGGTCGCGGCCGCCGCTATCCGTGCCCAGCCAGTGCTCTGCGGAAGGCGGCTGGTTGGTACGGACTGAGATCGGCTCCGCCAGCCGGATATCGACGAAGAGGGGTCCGATGATGCCGATGAGCAGCAGCACCGCCAGGATGGCCATGCCTGCCACCATCTTCGGATTGGTGCCGAGATATGCCAGCGCGGCCCGTGTATTTCGCAGGATAGACTGCATGTTCATAGCCTTTGGATACGCGGGTCGAGCAGTGGATAGAGCAGGTCGAGGACCAGCACCGCGAAGGCGACCGTAATGACCAGGAAGAAGGCGACGCCCTGGATGAGGAAATAGTCCGAGCTGCGCAGGGCGTTGTAGAGCAGGTAGCCGATGCCGGGATAGTTGAATGCCACCTCGACCAGCACCGAGCCCGATGCAGCTGTGCCAAGAGCGATGGCGAGGGCCGTGACCTGCGGCAGCAGTGCATTGCGCATGGCATACTTGAAGAAGATCCGGCGCTTCTTCAGGCCTTTCGCCTCGGCCAGCGCCAGGTAATCCTCGCCCAGCACATTGATCATGGCGCCGCGCATCCCCAGCGCCCAGAAGCCCAGCCCGGCCAGCACGATCGACAGCGCTGGCAGGAAGGCGTGGTAGGCGAGATCCCAAAGCACCGGTAGGGAAAAGCCGTTTGGAAAAACGGAATAGGCCCCGCCCAGCGGAAACCAGCCCGTCCAGATGGCTAGAAGATAAAGGACGATCAGCGCCAGCAGGTAATAGGGGATTGCCGACAGCACCATGAGGAATGGAGCCAGGCGGTGCACGGCGCGCGGAGAGCCCGGCCAGGCGAGGAGCGCGCCGATGAGGCTGCCGAGCCCGAAGGCGATGACGGTCGATACCGACAGCAAGGCGATGGTCCAAGGCAGTGCCGCCAGAATGGCACTGGTGACGCTCTGCGGGAAATAGGAGATCGAACTGCCGAGGTCGAGCCGCAGCGAGTTGAACAGGTAACGGCCGTATTGCACCAGCATTGGGTCATCGAGACCGAAGCGCGCGCGATAATTGGCCACGATGTCCTGAGCGCCCTCGACCTGCTGCCCACGGGACAGCAACTGCTCGAGAACGGCAGCCGTGGGATCGCCCGGCGCCAGGCGCGGCACGATGAAATTGACGGTTGTCGCCGCCAGCACGACGGCGAAAAACATCGCCAGCCGCCGGAACACATAGCCCCAGGTCATGGCCCAACTCCACAAGGTTCGGGTGGGAGCCGCCGGTGCATCGGCACCGGCGGCAGTGTGATGGTTATGGCTGCTTCTTTTGCACTTCAGCCACGATCAGGAGGTTCGTCGCCCACCAGAAGCCGGGATGGACATAGTTGTTCTCCGAGGTGGGGAAGTTGTCCCAGTAGTGACCGTTAAAGCTGGTCAGCAAGGCGGCCTGGACCAGCGGGATGGCCGGCATCTCCGGCAGCCAGATCGCCAGGGCCTCGTGGAACAACTCCTGCATGCGCGGATCGTCCGCAGCCGTGACAGCCATTTCTTCGACGATGGCGTCGTAGGCGTCGTTGGACCAGCGCGTGCGGGCACCGGTCGCCACTTCGCCCATCGGGGCGGCATGGCGGCTGTGGTAGAGCTCGAGCGTGCCGTAGGGATCGGAGATGCCGCCACAGGACACGTCGAGCCAGGCGTCGGCGCGGCCGGTATTGAGGGCATCGGAGAAGGCGGCGATGTCGGACAGTACGAAGTTGGCATCGAAGCCGGCACGCTGAAGCAGCGTCGTCACCACCGGAGCCATGCGGGTCTGGTCGGCCTCGCCCTGGCGGATCACCAGGTCGATGGCAATCGGATTGCCATCCTTGTCCTGCCAGAAGTCGCCATTTTTGGTGTAGCCGGCCGCTTCCATTGTGGCCGCTGACTTGTCGACGTCATAGGCCAGCGTGTCGTATTCACTGAACAGGTCCGCCGCATTTTCCATGTAGGACGCGAAAGGCGGATAGTCCGGGGTCATCCACTTGGCTGGGACCGTCAGGTTCTCCCAGGCGATGTCGACGATCGCATCGCGATTGAGGGCCTGCGAAATGGCCCAGCGCAACTGCGGGTCGTCAAATGGCGCCTGCGTGGTGTTGAACGCCATGTAGCGAGGGCAAGGATCGAGATAGGCGTAGGGCGTCTCGGGGAACCACGAGAAGACATCGCCATTGTTGGCGACCACCTGCTCGAAGTTGTCGCGACCCAGGACCCACACCGAATCCAGTTCATTGTTGGCCGCCATGGCCGCACGGCGTTCCTCGCTGCCGGCCGTCTTGAACAGCACCTGAACCGGTTCGGGCAAGGCGTGGAAGCCGCTGGTCGCGCCCCACCAGTCATCCCGGCGCTGCCAAACCGTTTCGGTCGTGGTCGACGAGATCAACTGGTAGGGCGAGGTCGAAACCGGCCAGCCCTTGGCGAGATCATAATTGGTGAAGGTCTGCGGATCCTGGGTCTCCCAGATATGCTTGGGCAGGATCATGGTCGTGCCGTAGATTCGGACGCCGAAGGCATCAAGCATGTATCGCGGATTGGGCGAGGTCAAAGTGAGCCTGACCGTATGCGGATCGACGGCGACGATGTCTTCGACCCAGGTCTTGGCGTTGACCGAATAGCCGCCCAAAGCCGGAGCGTGCTCCTTGAGCATGTTCATGGTATAGACCACGTCGTCGGCAGTGAAGGGCGTGCCGTCGCTCCACTTGGCTTCGGGCTGGAGGTTGATCGTCACCTCGTCGAAAGCCTCGTTGAACGCATAACCGGTGGCCAGCCACGGGACCATTTCGCCGGTCTCGTAATTGTAGTAGAAGAGTGACTCGAAGCCCACCTGCTGAAGTCCAGCATGCTGCAACGTGCTGGGCAGGAACGGGTTGTAGTTTTCAGGCGTGGTGACGCGTTCGGAGATGTTCTCGAAGATCAGCTGATCTTCACGCGCAACCTCCTGCGCGAGAGTCGTAGAAGCGGTGCTTGTCATGGCAGCGACAAGCAGCACGCCCAGAGCGCCGTAGCGCCGGGTTATGGACCGCATGGGTCTCTCCTCCCAAAATGTGTGCTGACGTTTTATTGGTTCTTCAGGCTTGGTTGTGGGTGCTTGTCCCTCCTCCGGGCAGATGCCTCATGCCGTTTCGTGAATTTCCAGCGTAGCAGGGAGCACGACCTGTCTGGGTGTGCCGTCATAACCAGCAATGCGCTCGTTGAGCAGTTCGATCGCGCCACTGCCTAGATCACTGGGGCTCACCCCGATCGTGGTGAGGCGGGGGCGCAGGTCGGCCAGTTCTTCGTAGATGTCGTAGGAGGCGACCGCGATGTCGCCCGGCACCGATATGCCGCGATCTGCAAACCCCGCCAGGGCCGCCCTCGCCATGCGCGAGCTGGCAAAGAAGATGGCGCTGGGCAGGTCATCGCCATGCCGCTCGACTAGCCAATCGACTGCCTCGTAGCCGGATGGCGGCAGGAAGGACCCTTCGTAGCGCAGGTCATCCTCCATCGCGACGCCTCCATCCTTCAGCGCGCGCTCGAAGCCGGCCTGGCGCAGCATGGACATATTAAAGAACGATGGCCCGGTGACATGGGCGATGCGTTTGTGGCCCTTGGAGACCAGGTACTCGCCCATCCGATAGGCGCTGGCGAACCCGTCCTGCTCGATGCTGTCCACGGACCGGCTCGGCAGGTTGCCGACGAAGACGGTGGGTATTTTGACCTCGGCCAGTTCGTGCTGGATGCGGTGCAAGGCGGCGTCGGCGACGATCAGCCCGTCCACCCCTTTGGTCTTGATCTGCTTGAGATAGGTATGCCCGTGATCTTCGGAATGCCCGCCGGGCACATCGGTATTGTAGATCAGCGTATCAACACCGTCATCGACCAGCGCCGTCTGCATTGCGCGGACCATCTCGGTATAGTAGGGCGCGCAAATATCGGGGATCATGATGGCAATGACATTGGTCCGCCCGGTGCGCAGCGACTGAGCCTGGCGATTGGGCACATAACCCAGCTTGTCGATCGCCTCCTCGACCTTGGCACGAAGTGCAGGCGAAACCCTGTCGCGGTGATTGATGACGTGCGACACCGTCGTGAGAGACACGCCTGCAAGTTTCGCGACTTCTTGTATCTTGACCATCATCAACATCTAGCACGTGCAAAACGTTTTGCAAAGCCTTTCGCAAAACGTTTTGCATGCTGATTTCTACATTGGCAGCCCTGACGGGTTCGCGCCTCCTATCGCCGTTCGACTGCCGCTTGCGGCGTCCCGAAAGCCGACATTGCTCACGGCCTAGCCAAGCGCAAGCCGATTACTCCGGCGTATATGTTCGAACCCCACCCGGTCCGCCACTTTGGTAAAAATCGGGAACGCCGATTCTCGCCGACTTCCCTCCTTTGGTGGCTACCGGCTTCCTCAACAGGGTATTTTTGCTGCCCTTGATGTAGATCGCGTCGTCCGCGATCTCGACGTGTTGGTCGAAGGCGCTGACATGTTCCCGCCGATAGCCGCCCTTTCAAAGCCGGAGGCGAGTGCGAGCTTCGCTTGCCAGCTCCGGCACGGCCGCTTTGGCGTGACTCTAAATTCAAACAGCAAAGCGCCCGATGGGTTGCACCGGGCACTTCTTTCTCAAGTCACCTCGAGATTACTTGGTAGCGAGGATTTCGAAATTGTGGACGTTTGCCACCACACCGTCGTCCCATCCACCTGAGATCAATTCTGAAGCCTTTTCATTCAGGAGTCCGGCGACTTGTCCGGCAAAGTGCGCTTCGCGGCCAGAGTTGTCGGCAAAGATGTCGAAGATGGCGAAGTTGGTCTCGTCAATCTGCAGCGCCGCCCAGAACAATGTCTTGGGTTCAGTTTCTGCGACGATGGGGCCGGCGGCGGTCAGCAAGGCTGCCAATTCGGGGCCTTTACCTGGAGCAGCTTCGAGCTTGATGTAAGTTGCGGTTGTTGCCGTGGAGAGATCAACCGGCGCCTTGACCGACAGGACATCGGAGTTGTTGATATTCGCGACAACACCGTCGTCCCATCCGCCGTCGACCAGTGCGTCGGCGTTTTGGTTCAAAGCCGCAGCAACCGCTCCTGAGAAGTGAGCGTCGCGTGCTTCTTCGTCTGCGAAGATGTCAAAGATTGCGAGCGTGTCATCGGCTTGCAGAGCAAACCAAAGGACGGTGCCCGGCTCTGTGTCCCGCACGATCGCTGCGGCACCAGCCAGAAACTCCGCGAAAGCTCCGGTCTGGCCTTCGGCGGCCGGCATGGCGATGTAGCTGGCTGTATGATTTACCATTGGGTTGTCCTGTGCAGTTGCAGAAGTTGTGATCAGCGCCAGTGCGGCGACTGTTTGAAGGATTTGCGTTTTCATGGTCGTCTCCTGATTTGAAGTGCTTCATGTTTGGTTTTGATGCACTCTTGTCCCATGCCGAATGCGCCCGAACCCAATTCCGAAGTTCTATTCTTTGATAGACATGGACTATTGAAGTTGGTTTGATGGCGTGGCTGGAGATGTAACGGAGAATGCGGCGATGGAAATGAACCAGATCAGGTATTTTCTCGCTGTCTGCGAGCACCGAAACTTCACCCACGCAGCCAGCGCCTCCAATGTCTCCCAGCCTTCCTTGACGACTGCGATCAAGAAACTTGAAGACGAGCTTGGAGGTGACCTGTTTGTCAGGGACCGAGCGGGATGCAGGCTGACTCCGCTGGGAAGACTCATGCAGCCAAGATTGCAGAAGGCTCATGATGAGACGAGACAGGCGAAGGCGGAGGCGGTCCGTCATGTGCGCTTGGAGCGGGTTCCAATCTCTGTTGGTGTCGGCGAAACGATTGGCCACAACAGGATTTCGGCAGCTATGGAGCGTACTCGTACGCGATTGCCGCAAGCCGAAATCGAATTGATCGTTGCGTCAACCTCCAAGCTTCTTGCCGGGTTACGAGATGGTGAATTTGACGTTGTAGTCACCGCATGGAGCGCACCCCATTTTGACCGGACAGCCGGCATAGCCGATAAGGCATAGGCATCCGCCTATGAGTACGACTATGTCCAAGAGTTCTGACGAGCCGTTTCGACGGGTCGAAGTCATCACCTCCGT
>NZ_PYVZ01000024.1 GCF_003056405.1 Devosia indica | reverse complement strand
CGAGGCATCAGCCGCAGACGAGCGGCATCACCGTCCCGTTACGGCAAAGCAGTCGGACTAGCTGCGATCCCTGAGAACCGGGGCTTTGCTCGGATTGCCAGAGCCCAGTACGGGCACCCTGAACGCGCAAAAATGGGGGAAATGGTTGCGTCGAATCTCCGACGCCGAATAGATGGCCATAGCCATTGCGTGTCTCCTGTTACAGCAGGTGCCGCTTTGGTCAGGCCGTCAGTCCGATTGCAGTCGGGCTGGCGGCCGCCTTACCAAGGCGGCGGATGTGCATTCACTCTTCTACAATGTCAGACTTTGTGAGACTGGCCAGTCCCAAAAGAGATCTAGGTTAATGATGGCGGGTGAAATTTGTACCACAAACTGTACTACAAACTGTGCCACCGACCGTTCGATGAAATCTCTATCTATCTGATTTATATAGATATTGGATAGCGCTTCGATTCCCTTCACCCGCTCCATTTCCCCGACATCGCCGTTAACCTAAAGCGCTGTTTTCGCTGAGATGATGCGATTTGCATCGGGGATGACGTTTCTCAAGCGGTGGCTTCGGTGCCACATGCCGCGTGCCAGGTAGGTGACGGACCTGCACCGACGCGCGGTCCGAATAGAGGGCACGTTAACCTGACCAGGTCTCTCCAAGAACCGGAGGGAAGTTGGGGTCAGGTCACTACGTCTGACATGCCGAGCGGCTTGAGCGTGACAGGCAGCCCAACCCATGCTCAGGCAAGGACCACCTGGGGAATGCGTAGACGGGCCGTAAACGCCTCAGCGCCTTTTTCGAACTCAATGTTCCCGCGGTGTGCCCTGGCCACCTGATCGACAATGGCCAAGCCAAGTCCGGTGCCTTCGCCGGCGCGCGCAGCATTTCCCCGGGCGAACGGGCGCATCAGCTCCCGCGCGTCTTCGGGTGAGATGCCATGGCCTGCGTCCCGCACCTCGATCACGAGGTCCCTGTCATTGATCCGAGCGCTCAGCGCGATCGGAGGCTTGCCATGCCTGAGTGCATTGGTCAGCAGGTTGTCCAGGGCCCGAAGCAGGGCGACTTCCTTGACCCTGATGATGACATCGGCAGGGACATCCAGCACAACAGTGGTGGGCGCAGCGCACGAGTGGATCGCCTGTTGCAATAGCGACCGCAGCGGAACCTGCCGCGTCTGTTCGGCCTCGAACCCATGCGCGAAATCGAGGAACTGGCCCAGCATGTTTTCGATACGGATCACATCGCGCTCTGCCCCGGCGACGAGGTCGGCATCGGCATCTTTCAGCATTGCCAGGATCAACCGTAATTTTGTGAGGGGCGTACGCAGGTCGTGACTGACCCCTGCCAGCATCAGGGCCTTGTCGGCCTCTGCAAGCTGCAGCCGCTTGGACATGTCTGCCAGAGCACGGGATACTGCCGCGATTTCCCGGGGATCCTCGATATTGATGTCATAGGCGTCGGAAGGACTGGACATCCGACTCACAGCGCCCTCCAGACGCTTCAGCGGCAGGGCAATGCGTTGTTGAAGTGCGATGCCACCTGCAAGAGCGGCGAGCATGGCGATCCCTGATGCAATCGCGAGGCCGGCAATCGGATCGGTCGCGGGCAAGGTTCTGAGCGAGAGCCAATAAGGCTGATCTGCCGTGACCATACGAGCCCAGACGCGGCCCTCGGCATCGATCCGTACATTGGACGCCGCGATACCATGCTGATCCGACAGCACGCGCAGGAAGTAGTGCGAAAACCAGCTACGCTGCATGTTCGCATCTTGCGGCGCGGTTTCAGCGACCAGCACATCGGGCGCATCGCCCGTGCGCAGGGCCTCGGCGAAGTGGATCTGCTGGAATGGGTCCATTTGCCTGAAGGAAAGTTCAAGACTCTGGATCATCTGGGCTGTGTCCGCAGCCGACCGTTCGATCTGGGGACGCAGCACGAAGCCGAGGATCAGCACGAGCGAGAGCAGCAGCGCACCGAAGATCGCCGCAGCAAGAACGGCAATGTTCTGTTTCAGGAGTGAATCAAGCACCGTCGGACACCAACACGTATCCCACGCCCCAAATGGTCTTGATCAGTTCGGGGTCATCAGCCCGATCGCCGATCGCGCGCCGCAGCCGGGCGATCTGCACATCTACCGCCCGATCCGTGACCTCAGCGTCGCGCCCAAGGGCGCGGTCGATCAACTGAGCCCGGCTGAGCGGGCGACCCTGGCTGCTTGCGAGCGCCGCGAGAAGGGCGAATTCACGGCTGGACAGTTTCAGCGATACACCGTCGCGCATCACCGCCCGGGTCGAGAGATTGATCTTGAGCGAGCCGACCTGGACGATGTCATCGGTGGACAGATCGGTTCGCCTCTGCACGCGCCTGAGCACGGCTGAGAGGCGGGCGACCAGTTCGCGGGGTTCGAAGGGTTTGGACAGATAGTCGTCAGCGCCGGTCTCGAGGCCGATGATGCGGTCAATCGGATCGCCCCGTGCCGTGAGCATGATGATCGGCGTCATATCGCCTGATGACCGAAGGCGCCTGCAGATGGCCAGCCCGTCTTCGCCCGACATCATGAGGTCGAGAACGATGGCATCGGCGGGTATCCGCGCCAATTCCCGGTCAAGCGCGGTGCCCCCCTCCACAGCGCGGGTCTCGAAGCCATGCTCGCACAGGAACCGGCGCAACAGTGCGCGGAGTTCGGGGTCGTCGTCGACGACGATCACTCTGGCCGGTTTGACACTCATGCCATCACCTTTGCCATGGTTGCGGCCTGAGTGGCAGCGCCAAGTTATTGCAGAATGTTACAGGCAGTACCCGGTGACATAGTTTGACACACAGCGCCTGACATCTGAAACACCCTTGAAATGTCGTGCCCGCAATTTGCTCGTATCGCTGGCGATGAACAGGGCTTGGAATGCCAAGTCTGCGTTCGACGCCTCGAAAGTCAATTGCGTCTCATTTCCTGGAGATCAGAAAGATGTTCCGTACGACCCTTCTCGTCTCCGCGTTGTGGTTTATCGCCGTTCCCGCGCTAGGACAGTCGCAGGATCCCCTTGGGCAGCTTCTGGCCAATTTCGACAGGATCGATGTCAATGGCGATGGTGTCATATCGAATGCGGAGTACGGCAACGTCCAGGCTGCGCGGTGGTCACAGATCGATCGCAACGGCGATGGCTATCTGGGCGAAGACGACTTTCCGCGCGCTGCCGCCAGCCGAGCAAGGGCGCAGTTGGCGGAGATCGCCTATCTCGACACCGATGGCGACGGCCGGATCAGCCAGAGCGAGTTCATCAATGGACCGGCGCCCGTCTTCGTGAATGCCGACCAGGACGGCGACGGGGCGCTCAGTCAGCCCGAAGTCGCAGCAGCCGCGTCCAGATAGCCGCCCCAGGAAAAAGGTACCAAACGGCCCCGATTGTTACTGCTGTCCGGTGAGCCGACCGTGTGGCGCTCCAATGCCTGCCTTTGGGACCACCCTCTGGAAGGGCAGGAAAACCAACACAAGTCAGGTCGTGATCCTGACGCCCATCCTTGCCCAAAGACCCAGCCCCGGAGACCATTATGAACACATCCGATCGGAAATCCGGCGACGGCGACGGATCGGAGAAACTGCCCCTGCTCGACAATGGCAAGGAGCGGTCTTTGTCGAAGCCATCGCGGGGCCGGCGACAGAACTGGCCTTTGCGGGTTCTGCTGGTGATGCTGCTCCTGGCCCTTGGAGGGGTCATCGGACTCTATTTTCAGGGGCCGGCTCTACGCGCGGTCTTCAACTGGACCAGCCTTGAGCCCGGCGCCGGCGCCCGGCAGCCGATCGCACTGCCTGTCGACCGGGTCCCTTCCCCTGAGCGCGTTGCGGCCATGGCGACGGGCGACATTGTCTCGCTCGGCCGCCTGCAGCCGGCTGGCGGAATCGTATCGGTGGCCCTGCCGCAAGGGGCCGGCGATGCGCGCATCCACCAGATCATGGTCGACGAGGGTGATTTCGTGGCCGAAGGCGATGTGCTGGCCGTGCTCGACACGCTCTCGCTCTACGAGTCTGCCCTGACAAGCGCCGAAAGCACGCTTGCGATCCGCCGCGCCGCGCTTGCCCAGACGCGGGTGCAGGTCGCGGCGACGGAAGCCGAGCTGCGCGCACAAACAGAGGGCGCGGCGGCCACGCTGGCGGCAGCCGAGCGTGAACTGGCGCGCATGAGCAGCCTGTTCGACCGGGGTACGACCACACAGGCAATCCTGGAAGATGCCGCGCGGGCCGCCGATACCGCCCGTGCCGACCTGGAGCGTCTGCGGGCGTCGCTGACACGGTATGAAACCGGACCGGAGGGTGAGCAGGTGGACATCGCGGTCGCGGCTGCCGATCTCTCTGCAGCGGAAGCCGCTGTCGAACAGGCGCGAACCGATCTCGACCGGGCCCGGGTGCTCGCGCCTCGGGATGGCACGGTCATCGAGGTGGCCGCGCGTGCCGGAGAACGGCCGCCCGCGGACGGGCTTCTGCGGATGGGCGATACGGAACAGATGGAGGCTGAAATCGAGGTGTTTCAGACCATGGTTCCCAGAGTCGAAGTCGGACAGAGCGTTCTGCTCGTCTCCGGCGTGCTTGGTGACGAACCTCTCACTGGAACGGTCTCGCGCATCGGCACCCTGGTCGGGCGACAGAACGTTACGGCCGACGATCCGTCCGCAAATACCGATGCGCGTGTGCTTCTGGTGACCGTCGCGCTGGACCCGGCGTCGAGCGCGCGCGCCGCGCGCTACGTCAACCTCGAGGTCGTGGCCCGGATCGCTGTCACCCCAGACACAGCCGAGGAAGGATCCGCGGAATGACCGCGTTTCTTGCACGCCTGCTTGGCCGGTTGCCGATCGGGTATCTGCAACTCATGCATCACCCGGGCCGGCTGCTTGCGGCGTTGGCTGGTGTCGCCTTCGCCAATGTGCTCGTCTTCGTCCAACTGGGTCTGGCAGGATCGATGGCGGAATCGGTGGCTATCCCCTACCGGCTGTTTCAACCCGATCTGCTGATCATCTCGCCTGCCGAGTCGGAGTCACTGTCCGATGCCTCGACACTGCCGCGGCAGAGAATGTTCCAGGCGCTGGTGCACCCGGATGTGACAGGCGGTACGCCGATCTATATGGGCCGCTCGACCTGGATCTCGGGGAATGATGCGTCCTCCTCGATACAGTTCTTCGGCCTTGAGCCGGACGCCGGGCCGTTTGTGCATGAGGCGCTGGCCGCGCCTCTGATCAGCCTGTCCCTGTCGGACACAGCGCTGGTCGACACGCTCACGCGCTTCGTCGACATGCGCGGATTCGCTGCGGCGCATCCCGAGGCGCCAGTGCCGTTCGAAATGCAGGGCCGTCAGCTCGGCGCGATCGGCACCGTGTCGATCGGCGGCGGATTCGGTGGCGACGGCGTGTTCCTGGTTTCCGATCAGACCTTCTTCCAGTTGTTTCCACAGCGCAGCTCCGCCACGCCCAGCCACATCCTGCTGGCGCTTGATCCCGGCGCCGATCCCGGGCGGGTGGCGACCGAACTGGCACAGCTTTACCCGCCGGATGCGGTCCGGATCCGCACTGTCACCCAAGCAATGGAACAGGAGGTGCGCTACCAGATGACCGAGCGCCCGACGGGCCTGATCTTCGCCTTTGGCGTGGTCATCGGCATCATTGTGGGCATTGTAATCGCTTACCAGGTGCTGTCGGCTGATGTCGCCGATCACATCCGTGAATATGCGACCTTCAAGGCCATGGGATTCCGCCAGGGGTTCTTCGTCGGCATCATCCTGGAGGAGGCAATCATCCTGGCGGCGATCGGCTTCTGGCCCGGGCTTGCCCTGTCCGAGCTGTTCTACCGGTCGCTGGCCTATCTGACGAACATCCCGATCTTCATGACCCCGGACCGCGCCGTCGCCGTCTTCATCGGCACGATCATCGCCTGCGCCATGTCCGGTGTCCTTGCCATGCGCAAACTCGCCGCCGCCGAGCCGGCGGACCTGTTTTGAGGCCGCAATGACAGAGACAGCGATCGAAGTCACAGCTCTTGAGCACTTTTTCGGCGACGGCGAAGCCCGCAAGCAGGCCCTGTTCGATGTGAACCTGGCGGTTGCGCGCGGATCGCTTACTGTCCTGATGGGCCCCTCCGGTTCAGGGAAGACAACGCTGCTGACACTCATGGGGTGTCTGCGCGAGGTGCATGCCGGCAGCGTCCGGCTGCTGGATCGGGAGCTGTTTCAGTCCGACGAGATCAGCCGGATCGACATGCGCCGGCGCCTCGGTTTCATTTTTCAGGCCCATAACCTGCACGATAGCCTGACGGCCCGGCAGAACGTGATGATGGGGTTGCAGGTGCATGGCCGGGGCGATCCGAAACGGCATGCCCTTGCGGCGGATCACCTTCTGGACCTCCTGGGGCTGGGCCAGCGGCTGGATTACCTCCCAGGCAATCTCTCAGGGGGACAGAAGCAGCGTGTGGCCATCGCGCGGGCTCTGGCATCGAACCCCGACATCATCTTTGCGGACGAACCAACTGCGGCCCTGGACAAGGTCAGCGGCCTTGCGGCGGTGCGTCTGTTCAAGGATCTAGGCCGCGCTCGAGGCACCACGACCGTCATGGTCACCCACGACCCGCGGATCCTCGATCTGGCAGACCGCGTGGTGACACTGGAAGATGGCAGGATCGTTGAGGATCGAGCCGGCACCGCGCGCAACAATGCCTCGACCGCACCGGCGTGACTGCCCTGGCGATGCACATCAGCGCGGCCAGGTGTGCCGCGTGTCGCGGTGGCAGGAAAAAAATCGCGGTTTGACCCCCTGAAGCGGAATGGCCATTGCTGCACGGAGCGCCAAAAGCGGTGTCTGCGGACGCGGTCTCACCGGTGCTCGGGCGCCGTTGGCAAGGCCCCCGGTCGATGCAGATCGGTCCTGTGCATCCTTCACGTCTGTGCCCGGATATCGAGCGATTGGCTCGATCCCGGCGTGGCCAAGAAGGATCTGCATAGCGCCGAGATTGCCGTTCACCCTGCAGATAGCGGGGCCTTGGTGCGCCGCAGCGAATGGGTCACTTCCCTGCCCCGCGATCCCCTTGGACAGCGCCGTCAGCGGGGAACAGGAGACATTCGACCTTGCCAAAATCAATGCATTCTGTAATGCATACATTGAACCTGGGAGGTAGTTTTGACTGAGACCGTAGTTTCGATCGAGCAGACGAAGTTTTGTGTAAATGGCAGGCCGACCCATCAGGGTCGCTCATGGAATGGACTCTCGATTGAGGGGCTCCTGTTCAACTCGCGCATGGTGCAGGCGCTCTCGGACGACGAGAACCCCTCGACCAGGGGCGTCTGGATGTATCCGGACGGCGAGGAATTCTCCGCGGAACGCAATGTTCGAGAATTCCTGGCAGCGCTCAAGGATTATCGGGCCCACGGTCTGGATGCGGTGGGCATCAACATGCAGGCCGGCAGTCCACAAGGCTATAGCGGTGTTCAGCCCTGGGTCCTGACCGGCTTCAATGCCGACGGCAGTCTCAAGCAACCTTGGCTTGACCGGCTGGAGCAGATCATTGCTGCCTGCGACAAGCTTGGAATGGTTGTCATTCTCGGGCTGTTTTATTGGAAGCAGACGCGCATTTTTGACAGCGAAGAGGCTGTTCGCAACGCCGTCGTCAACATGGTCGACTGGCTGGCGGCGCACGAGGCGAGAAACGTATTGCTCGAAATCGGCAACGAGGTCGACCTTCCCTTCGCCCAGCCCAATATCGAGGCGGCGCGCGGCGATGAGTTGATCAAGCTGGCGCAGGAGCGCTCGAGCGGCAAGTTCAACACGCCCAGCGGACGCCTGCTGGTGTCGACGAGCCTGGCCCACCCCAAGCCAGTCAACGAGAAGATTATGGGCAGCGCCGATTTTCTGCTGCTGCATGGCAACGGCACACATCATCCAGACAGTGTCCGCCTCATGGTACGCGCCAATCGGGCCCAACCCTACTATCGGCCAATGCCGGTAATGATCAACGAGGATGACCACTTCGATTTCGACAAGGCCGACAACAACTTCGTGGCCGCGATCGGTGAGGATGTGTCCTGGGGCTATTTCGACTACCGCATGAACCGTGAGCGCTACGAAGACGGATTTCAGTCGCTGCCAGTGGACTGGACAATAAACAGCGCCCGCAAGAAGGGGTTCTTTGGCCTGCTCAAGGAAATCACCGGTGCCTGAAAGCCGGCCCACCCGCCTGGTGGTCACCGTCGAATTACTGCTCGATGGTGACCGGGAGGATTTCATGCGCCTGGTTGCTGAGAATGCTGCAACGTCCCTGCATGACGAGCCGGGATGCCATCAGTTTGATGTCAGCATCGACTGTGCGGACGACAGGAAGGTCTTCCTTTATGAGGTCTATGAAGGCGATGCTGCTTTCTCTGCTCATCTGGCCTCGCCGCACTACGCGGCGTTCGCGGCCCGAACCACGGGCATGATCGCGCGCAAGCATGTGCGGCGGTTCTGGCTTAAAGCTGGGTGAGACCCAGCCGTTCGAGCAGCTCCACCAACATTTTGCCGGCCCGGCGGCGGTGATCCTCATGGATCTGACGTGCAGATTCAGGATCACCGCTGGCAATTGCGTCGACCAGAGCCGCATGTTCGGTGACCGAATTGGTTGGCGTGGGCCGCAATTGCAGCGTCAGCATGCGGGCTCGATGCGCCTGATCCCAAAGCTGACCCACCATCTGAATGAGCCTGGAATTGCCGCTCAACTGCACAAGTTGGAAGTGAAACCGCTCGTCCGCCTCGGCCCAGTTGACCAAGTCCCCTGCCTCAAGCGCCTTGTCCATGTCCGCCACTGCAGCACGCAATGAGGCAAGGGGACGGGCCGCAATGCCCTTGCGGGCGACGGCTTCGGCCGCAATGCCTTCAAGCGCCGTGAGTACTTCGTAAATCTCTGCCATGTCGCGAGCCGAAACGGGCAGCACACGCATGCCGTGACGCGGGCGGATCTCGACCATGCCCTCTTGGCGCAGCCGTACCATCGCCTCACGCACTGGCGTCCGGCTCATGTTGAGCCGGGTCGCGGCCTCCTGCTCCAGCATTTGCGCACCGGCCGGCAGGGCGCCGTCAAGGATCAGCCGCTTGAGCCTGTCATAGGCGACATCGGCCTGATTGGAGCGGTCGACCGGTGCGGCTGCGTCAATTGAGGACAATGCGTCGACCCTGCTCGTGGGACTCATAGATTGCCTCTTCGATGCGCAAGTTGACCAGATATTGTGATGCAGTATTCACCGGCGGGGCCTGCCCCAGCAACGCAGCAACCGCAGCAACCTGCGTGCGATAGACGCAATCGCCGCCAAAATCCATATCCTGCCAGTCGTATTCGATTGGCCTGGCCACGTTCTCCCCATGGCGGCGCAGAGAGACAATCCCGTCGCCGCTGATCGATACAGCGCCTGCCTCTGTCTCAACCAGCATCTCGCCCAAGGTGCGCCGGCGGTTGCTGGCCGGGTGGTCAGACAGTCGATTGGCATCCAGTGTCGCCGTCATCCCGCCTGCCATCTCAAGGACGACTATGCCGGCATCCTCGCCTGCGATGCTGGGATTGATGCGGCGCAGGCGAGCGGTAACTGCCTCGACTTCGCCGAACAAATAGCGGAAGACATCGACATAGTGGACGCCGGTTTCGTGCACCATGAAGCGCGGCATGTCGCGAAAATACGGCTGACGTTCGAGATAGGCATGATCCCCCTGCCCGTCACCCGGACGGAGCCGGAATGTGGCACCGTAGACCTCTCCCAGCGAACCACCCCGCAGCAGATCGTTCAGCTTGCCGTACCATGGCTGGAAGCGGAAATTCTCATGCACGATCAATGTGGTACCGGAGCTCTGGGCCAGAGCGGCAGCCTGCTGGGCACACCCCAGTATTCCGCAGAACGGCTTCTGGCAGATGACGTTGATACCGCGGCTGGTGGCGGCGCGGATGGCATCGAGATGGGCTTGGGGGGGTACAATGATATCCAATAGGTCCGGCCGTTCGCGATCCAGCATGGTCTCAAGATCGGTATAGCGCCGGGCCGTCGGGAACTGCGCTGCGACCCGCTCGGTAGCATCGGCGTTGCGGTCGCATATTCCGGCGAGGTGTACGGCCTTGATGCGTTCCCACGCCCGATAGTGGAACTGGCTGAAATAGCCAGCGCCGAATGTGCACAGTTTGAGCACGGCTATGTCGCCAGGGCCGTGGCGCCGATGGCATCGCTGACTGCCAATGCAATCGCTTCCGTGCCGTGCGAGCCGCCGACCTCGTAAGGGCGCGTTCCGGCACGATAGGCATCGTCGACGGCGGTGCGCACGATCGCGGCAGCCCTGTTGGCGGACGCGCAGCCATGCCGGTCACCCAACCAGTCGAGCATCATGGCGCCGGAAAGGAAGGTCGCGGTGGGGTTGGCCATGCCCTTGCCCGCGATATCCGGTGCAGATCCGTGACAGGGTTGGAACACTGCGTGGTCCAAGCCGATATCGGCGGACGGTGCAAAGCCCATACCGCCAATGAGGCCGGCAGCGAGATCGGAAAGAATATCGCCAAACATGTTCTCGGTCACGATCACGTCGAAATCCCAGGGGCGCCGAACCAGATTGAGGGCAGTGGCGTCAACATAGGCATGCCTGGCCGAGACGTCACCGTTCCGCGCATGACGCTCATCGAAAATCTTGCGAAAGAAGGCCAGGCTGGCAAAGACATTGGCCTTGTCAACACAGGTCAGCTGGTTGCGGCCACCACGTTGGGCTCTTTTGCGCGTGTAGTCGAACGAAAAGTCGAACAGTGGTTCGCAGACCTTGCGGGTGATCACCATCGTGTCGCGTGCCTCGGCATCGTCGACCACCATGCCCTGATCGCGCATGGCGAAGAGCCCTTCGACACTTTCCCGAATGATGACAAAATCGAGTTCGGCCGCGCGCGGATCCGAAAGGACCGGGCTTATTCCTGGCAATAGCCGCGTCGGGCGCACTCCGGCGAAAAGGTTCAGCTCGGTCCGCAAATCAAGCTGCGGCGCGATTTCGGTGCCGTCAGGATAGCGAACTTCCGGCCAGCCCATGGCACCGAGCAGGATGGCATCGGCCTTGCGGCAGGCAGCAAGGGTATCCGGTGGCAACGCGATTCCGCTGCGCTGAAATTCGCCGGCCCCGGCGGGAAGCTCGGAAAACCGCAGCTCGAACCCACCAACTTTGTCGATGGCGGCTTTCAGGATCTCAAGGCAGGGTGCGATAACTTCCGCTCCGATGCCGTCGCCGGGCAGTACAGCAATGTCGAATGAAGAGATGGCGGGCATTAGAAATCCAGCGCTTGCAGAAGGGGAGAAATGTCGAAGTCGTAGTGCAGCGGTCGCAGGCCGCGGTGAGACGTGGTGAAAGAGAAGATCTGGTCGCCCAGCAGGCAACCCAGATAGGCTGTCCGAAGATCGGACCCGCCAAACGCCAGCGACGAAATGTTGCGCAGCACGGGCGCGGGCTGCTGGTCAAGATGTGAACGGCCCATGCGGCTGCTGGCGTAGGCAGCTTCAGCCAACGCCAAATGACCGGGGTCTGCATCCTCCAGGACCCGTTCCGCTGTACTGCCGTCCGGGGCAACGCGAATGACACGATTCGAGACGATGCTCGTGACCCACAGGCCACCGTCCTCATCGAGGACCAGTCCGTCTGGGTAGTCCCCCGGCCCGAACTGCCAGATGAGCGTTGCGCCCCCCAGTCCGCCATCCGGACGAACGTCAAACCGTGTCAATCTGCGAGCGAACGTCTCATTGACGAAGAGGTGGCGTTCATCGGCCGAGAAGGCGATTTCGTTGGCATAGCCCAGACCATCTGCAACGACACGGGCTCCATTGGCGTCCGAAACGGCAATAAAGCCGGAAGCCGCGGAGGGGCGATAGTCATCGGCCCGAGGGGCTATCCGCGTGGAGACGGTCAGCCACAGGCGCCCCTGCCGGTCGCGAAGCGGAAAATTGCTCGGGGGTATTGCCGCACCGTCAATGTCGGTCAGTACGGGTTCAATCGAGCCATCGGGGAAGAGCCGGAAGACGCCGCCATCCGTGGCGCCCAGATGCGCCAGCAAGAAGGATCCGCCTGGCTCCAGGGCGATGCCGTTGGGCCGCAGATCACTTCCGGTGCCGGCAATAGAAACCCGCCGGACCTCCCCGCGTGGACTGACGACAGCGACCCCACCCCTCCCCTGCCAGTCCGAACAGAACAGGAAGCCCGAGCGATGTGTGAGGACGCATTCGGGGCGCGTCAGCCCGGACCCTATGGGTTTGAGATCGGACATGGGGGGCTTGAAAGCTGAAAAGGCCAACATAGGTTCTCCCTGATAATGCATACGTAAATTGTGTCACGAAGTGCTGCAAGCAGTTTTATTAATGCACGGCATAATGAGCCGACATTTGCATAGGGGGCGGTTTTTCCGAGTTTTTGGACGCTCCCAGAGATTGGAGCCGGAGTGTCAATGGTCATTGACGCATTCTCTAATGCATGCATAGTGCAGCACATACGACCGCAGGATTGAGCCAAAGATGCCTACAATAGCGCTTGACCTTCATTCTGTATCCACTGTATCCACTGTATACAGAGCGCGACCACCAGCGTCGCGAAGTGGCTACGCCAAGGGAGAGGTCATGTCGGCATCAGGCGCTCAATCACTGGAAGAGTACGGCTACCAGGCACTGCGTAACTTGATTTTGGGCGGTGAAATCGCTGCCGGGCAGAAGCTCGTGCAAGAAGAGCTGGCGCAGCGTCTCGGGGTCAGCCGGACACCGCTACGCAGTGCCATCGCCGCGCTGGAACGGGACGGATTTGTTGTGATCTCCCCCCGCGGTGAGGCAACGGTCGTAACATTCGGTCCGGATCGAATAGCGGACCTGTTTGAAGTCAGGGCTGTCCTTGAGGGACTGACCTGCCGACTGGTAGCGCCCCGGATCGAACTTCGGCACACGCTCTATCTTCGTTCGCTCATTACCAGCGCCGCACCGCAGCCGGGTGACGAGGACTGGTCAGCCTATCGAGAGGCAGATCGGGAATTTCATCACTACCTGACGACGCTGCTCGGCAATAATTTCCTGACCCGACAGCTCGATGCCGTGCGTGACGTGCTGCGCTTGTCATTGGCGCAGGGCCTGCTGCGCCCCCCTGCAGAGACGCTGCAGGAGCATATCGACATCATTGACGCGCTCGAAGCGCACGACCCCGACAAAGCTGAGCAGGCCATGCTCACCCATATTCGCAAGACCATCGCCCTGATGCGAGCTCGCGCGGACAACAGACCAGTCTAACGGTCTGAATTTTCGTATTCTCAAGGGAGGAGACTATGACGAAACGACTTTATAGGGCCGGAACTGATCGAAAGGTCCTGAGAAGACACACCGCCATGTTGGCGCTTGCAACGGCACTGGGCACGACAACGGCGCTTGGCGCGTTTGCGCAGGACATTACGTTCTGGACGCAACCCCAGGGTGATCTGCTGGCCTATCAGGACCTTTTTGATGAACTGACGTCGGAATTCCGCGAGGAATCCGGCATCAACGTATCGGTGGAAGTGATCAACTGGTCCGTTGCCTTCAATACCTGGCTTACCGTTGCCCAAGGCGGTGCGGCCCCCGATTGTGCGGACATGTACTGGCTGCACTCGTTCTCGGGAATTGGCGCAGGCCGCTATGGGCCGATGCCCATCACCGAGTACCGCGACCGCTGGCCCACGCTCGAAGACGACTTCTATGAGGGCGCCCTCGTCGACGTCCATCGCAATGGAGAGTTCTACGGCATTCCCTGGCGGGTCGACATTCGTCCCATGATGTATCGCACAGACTTCCTTGAGGAGGCCGGCATTGCCGCGCCGCCGGACAACTGGGACGAGATCGTCGAGCAAGGCCTGGCCCTGACGGAGCGCGACGACAACGGCAATGTCACTCGCTGGGGCTTCGCCTTGGGGGCCAACAATAATCCGGCCCAGACCCTGATGCCCTATTACTGGCAGGCAGGTGGGGCGATGATGAGCGAGGATGGCCGCACCGCGACCATCGACAACGAGGCCATGCGCACCGCTCTCAAGTTCATGCAGGACCTGGTGCATGTGCATCAGGTCACCTCACCCGAGATCTTCGAGAAGAGTGCCGATCCCCTTGCCGACTTTACATCTGGCAATATCGCTATCGTGGGCAGCACCAATAATTCCTGGCCGTCCCAGTTTGATCGCGACTACCCCGAGCTGGAAGGCACCTGGGCACTCGAAATCAACCCGGCAGGTCCAACCGGCAATCGTGACTCGTTCTCGGGTGCCGGCTACTGGGGTGTCCTCTATGGCTCGAGCGACGTCGACGCCTGCATCGACTGGATCCAGTTCCTGTCCGAACCGGAGAACATGGAGCGCATCAGCGAAGTCTCCGGCGCCGCAAGTCCGCGCCGTTCGGTGATGACTTCGGAACTCTGGACGCAGCGCCCGTGGCAGGCCGTCATGGCCGAAACGCTCAACTATGGCCACACTTCCCAGCATCCGAGCGCGGTGTGGAATGCCATTGCCTCCCCCGAGCCGGGCGCTGTCCTTTATGATCTCGTCTACAACACCGTCATCGGTGGCGGCGACATCGACAGCGCCGTGACCGAAGCACAGGCCCGCATGCAGGCTGAACTCGATCGCGCCAGCGGCAGCTAAGCACTCCGGAGCAGGCCCGGGAGGAGCGATCCTCCCGGGCTCATCCGACCGCATATCAGGACGGTTCGCCATGACACGCCAGAAATACCTGTTTTGCTACCTCATGGTGGCACCTGCCATGCTGATCACAGCGGCGCTGGGCATCTACCCGATGTTGTTCTCGCTGTGGATGAGTTTTGTCGAATATGACCTTCTCCGGATCAATGAATTCGGCACGCCCTTTGTCGGCCTCGACAATTATGTGGCGGTGTTCTCCGACCCGCGCTTCGTGCAGACGCTGGTGAACACCATCATCTTCACGGTGCTGGCCGTCGCGGCGACACTGGGTTTCGGCTTGCTGCTGTCACAGATCCTGAACGCCAATTACCGGGGCCGGACAGCCATGCGCATGCTGGTTTGCGTGCCCTGGTTCGTGCCGCCGGCGGTCGCTTCGGCCATCTGGATGTGGCTCCTCAATACCGATCGCAGCCCGATCAACTTCCTGCTGCAGGACCTGGGCCTGATCAGCAGCAATGTCCGCTGGCTCACCGACTCGGCAACCTGGGGCCCGTTCAGTATTCCGATGATGTCCATTGTCGCCGTGCGCGTCTGGAACGGCCTGCCTTTCGCAGTCATCTTCCTGCTGGCGGCGCTGCAGTCCATACCCCGCAGCCTGTATGAAGCGGCAGAGGTGGATGGCGCCAGCCTGATTCAGAAATTCTGGTATGTGACCCTGCCGATGCTGCGGCCAGTGCTGGCGATCCTGATCACCCTTCTGGTCATTGGCGGGCTTGGATCCTTCGAGATCAACTACATCATGACCGGCGGCGGGCCGCAGAACCTGACCAACATCATGGCGGTCTATTCCTACCAGCAGGCCTTCTCCTTCTATCGCTTCGATCTGGCTTCGGCAGCAAGCGGCGTGATCTTCATCATGACCGGATTTGTCTCGATCTTCTATCTGCGTTCCCAATTGAAAGGGGTGGCATGATGACCATTGCCGTGCCCAATACCGCCACCCGTCCCAAGCTTTGGCAACGCCTGTCTTTCGCCAATAAGACCGACTTGGTCACACGCATTCTCATCATTGCGATCACCGTCGCATTGCTGTTCTACATCCTGTTGCCGGTCTACTGGATGCTCAAAAGCTCCTTTCAGCCCAACCAGGAAATCCGCGTCCTCCCGCCAATTTGGTTTCCCAGCGAGGCGACAGCACAGCCCTATACCAATGCCAACCGGCTGATCCCGATGTGGCGATACGTGCTCAACTCGCTGTTCGTGTCGGTAACGGCGGCCGCAATTTCAACCGTGATTGCCTGTTCGGCATCCTATGTGCTGGCACGGTTCCGCTTTCCCGGCGCGACGATCATTCTTGGCTTGATCCTGCTGACCAATCTGATCCCGGCCATCACCCGCGTCTTCCCGATCTACTTCTTCATTCAGGATCTGGGCTTGCTTAACAGCTATGCCGGTCTGATCCTGGCCTATGTAGGCTTCTCATTGCCCTTCGCGGTGCTCATGCTTCGCGGCTATTTTATTTCAGCCGCACCGCCAGAACTTGAGGAAGCCGCCCTGATCGATGGCTGCAGCCACTTTGAGGCGTTCTGGCGCGTCATTCTACCGGTCTGCCTGCCCGGTATCGCCGCCGTGGCCATCTTCACCTTCCTCAATGCCTGGAATGACTTTCTCTGGGCGAGCCTGCTGCTCAACCAGGGTGAGATGAAGACCATTCAAGTCGGTATCGGCGACTTCGCCCAGGAAGGCGGTGGCGTTCAATACGTCAATGCCTTCATGGCCGCCTGCGTGGTGGCGACCATTCCTGCGCTCGTCGTCTTCGTCTTTGTCCAGCGCTGGCTTGTAGGCGGTCTCACGGCCGGCTCGGTCAAGACCTGATCGCCCCCAATCTTAGGACCTCTTCCCATGGCTTTTCGCAACTCCATCCTGCTTGGCACGCTCGGGCGCTATGCCGATCGATTTCATGAATACCAGAAGCCCCGCAGCCTGGCAGAGCGTCTGGATATCGCCCGCAGCATCGCGCGCACAGACGGTGTCGAACCGGTCTATCCGCAGGATCTTGGGCACCGGGGCGAGCAGGTGCAGATGGTCAAGGATTCCGGCATTGCGGTCTCGGCGGTGAACGTCAACGTCAAGGGCGAGGATATCTTCCGCAATGGCTCTTTCACCAATCCCGATGCATCCATTCGCCGCCGTTCGATCGAATATCTGAAGTCCGGCATGGACATGGCCGCCGATCTGGGCGCCAACATGATATCGGTCTGCCCGCTGATCGATGGCTGGGACTATGCCTTCCAGGTCGATTACGCCAAGCAGTGGGAATGGCTGGCGGAGTGTTTCCGAGAAGCCACTGCCTACCGCCAGGACGTCAAGGTCAGCATCGAGTACAAGGCCTACGAAGTGCGAAATCGCATCGTGCTGCCCAATATGGGCCGCACCCTGCATTTCTGCGACGTGGTTGGTGCCCCCAATCTCGGCGTCACCATGGATGTCGGCCATGCCCTGATTGCGGGGGAAACACCGGCCGCCGAGCTGTGCATCGCGCATGCCGCAGGGCGGTTGTTCTACGTCCATTTCAACGACAATGACCGCGGCGCCGACTGGGATATGCTGCCCGCTTCGGTCAATTTCTGGGAAACCCTCGAGACCCTCTACTATATCGACAAGCTTGGGTGGGACGGCTGGTTTGCCTATGACGTCTTCACCCGCTCGGGCGACAATGCCGAGGCGGTGGGCGCCACATTCGAGATCATGGAAAACCTCGGCAAGCTGATCGAAAAAATCGGCTTCGATGAACTCACCGCGCTCAAGGACGAAGGTATTCCCGCCCGCGCCTTCAACAAGCTGATTGCGGCGCTGGTCTGATGCTCGGCATCGGGAGCTACGCCTTTCGCTGGCATGTGGGCATCCGGGACCGTATCCCGGATCACCCGATCTCGGCTGCGGGGATCCTGGATCATGCCGCTCGGCTGGAGGTCGGACTGGTTCAGTTCGCCGACAACGTGCCGCTGCATACTCTTTCGTCCGCCGAGATCGACGCCTTGGCCGAGCAGGCCGCGCGCCTTCATATCGCGCTGGAGCTGGGGATGACCGGCTGCGCCCCGCACCTTGTCGGGCAGTATCTCGATCTGGCCGGGCGGCTGGGTGTTTCGCTCCTGCGGATCGCTCCGACTGCAGAAGAGTCCTCGGCCGAAGACGCAGAGATCGCGACCATGCTCAGCCAGTTGCTTCCGGCATGCCGGGCGGCAGGGGTGGTCCTTGCGGTGGAAAACCACTTTCACCTGCCATCACCAAGGTTGGTCGACATCGTCACCATGGTCGAGGACGAAGCGCTAGGCATATGCCTTGACGTAGCCAATTCCATCGCCTGCAGGGAATGGCCGGAAACCACGATCGAGTTGCTGGCCCCGTTCGCGGTCAACCTGCACCTGAAAGATTTTCGCATCGCCCTGGATCCGCACGGGGTCGGAGGCAGCTTTGTCGGCACCCCTCTCGGCCAGGGCTGCTTCGATCCATCCAGCGTCTTCAGGGCCCTTGGGCGGCACGGCCGGCAGTTCAACACCATCCTCGAGCACTGGCTGCCCTGGCAGGGCGACTTCGTGACTACCCAGGCCCTCGAACTGGCCTGGCTCGAACAAAGCGTCGCGGCCGCCAAGAGTTTGGCCGAGCGCCATCCGCTCATCGAAACTAATAATGCCAAGGGAGAACGAGATGTCCAACACCCGCCTCACCATTGAGGGTGAGAGGTTCCTGATCAACGGCGAGCCCACCTATAAGGGGCGCTCCTTCCAGGGCAAGCCGGTCGAGGGTCTGCTGTTCAACACGCGCATGGTGCAAGCCATCTTCGACGATGAGAATGCGGACTCCATCAAGCAATGGGCCTACCCCGACACCGGTGTGTGGGACCCCGATCGGAACGTGGAGGAATTCATCGCTGCATTGCCGGTCTACTACGGCAAAGGCATTCGTGCCGTTACCCTCAACCTGCAGGGCGGCATGCCGATCACCGGTACTGAAATGGTTCAGCCCTGGGTCAATTCGGCTTTCACGCCCCAGGGTGACCTCAAGCCAAAATACCTGGCGCGCCTCGAAAAGGTACTGCGTGCCTGCGACGAACAGGGCATCGCTGTGATGCTGGGTTACTACTATTTCGGGCAGGACGAGAACATGGCGGACGAAGCCGCCATCATTCGGGGCGTGGACAATGCCACCGACTGGCTGCTCGATACCGGCCTCGAAAACGTCATGGTCGAGATCAACAATGAATGCGACGTGCCGCTCTACGAGCACGAGATCCTGACCCCGTCGCGCGTCCACGAACTGGTCAACCGCGTCAAGACCAAGCACCGCAATGGCCGCCGCCTGTTGGTGGCTGCCAGCACCACGAACTGGCCGTTCCGCGAAAAGGCCGGCGTGCCGCTGCCCGAGCGGCGCGGCAACGGCGACCCGACCACCGAGGAATTCCTCGAAAAGATCGGCCGGACCCAGGTCACCGAGCTGCTGGCCGCCTGCGACTTCATCCTGTTCCACGGCAATGGGCTTGATCCGGACGGTATCGACAAGGTGATCCGTTCGATCAAGGCCAGCCCTGTCTTTACCAGCAATCCGCGACCGATCTGCATCAACGAGGATTCCACCCTCGTGGCCAATATGGACGCAGCATTCCCCCACTACGTTCCGTGGGGATATTACGACCAGGGCAAGAACAATTATCGCGACGGTTTCCAGTCGCCCCCGGTGAACTGGGGCATCTCGACACCCGAGAAAACTGCCTTCTTCGATCGCGTTGCCGAGATCACCGGCGCTATCGGCTAATTTTCCCTATTTCCGACGAGGATCGACGAAATGGCTTCAATCGAAATCCGCCAAGCGCGAAAGGCTTATGGAACCTTTGAGGTGCTGCATGGTGTGTCCATAGACATTCCGGACGGTGAGTTCGTAATTCTTGTCGGGCCCTCGGGATGCGGCAAGTCCACCCTGCTGCGCATGATCGCGGGCCTGGAAACGATCAGTTCGGGCGAGATTGCCATCGGCAACCTGGTCGTCAATGACCTGCCGCCCAAGAAGCGGGATATTGCCATGGTGTTCCAGAGCTATGCGCTCTACCCGCACATGACCGTTGCCGAGAATATGGGTTTCTCCCTCAAACTCGCCCGGCGCAGCAAGGCCGAGATCGACCAGAAAGTCGGCGAGGCCGCCGACATCCTGGGGCTTCGACCACTGCTGGCGCGAAAACCCGCCCAACTCTCGGGCGGACAGCGCCAGCGCGTTGCCATGGGCCGCGCGATCGTTCGTGATCCGGCGGTCTTCCTCTTCGATGAGCCCCTCTCCAACCTCGATGCGCAATTGCGCGTGCAGATGCGGTCCGAAATCAAGGCGTTGCACCAACGGCTCAAGACCACAACCGTTTACGTAACCCATGACCAGGTGGAAGCCATGACCATGGCCGACCGCATCGTGGTGATGAATGACGGCAAGGTCGAGCAGGTCGGGGCCCCGCTGGAACTGTTCGATCGTCCGGCCAATCTCTTTGTCGCCCGTTTCATCGGCTCGCCCTCGATGAACATGCTGGATGGCCGCATCGAAAGCATCAATGGCGTGACAACATTCGTCAGTGGCGGCTTTAGCCTGCCGCTGGCTGACAGCTCCACAGGCGCCGGCGAGGAGGTGGTGCTCGGCTTCCGCCCCGAACACCTTTCGCTGGCAACCCCGGATTCCACCGCGCAACTGAAAGCCGAGGTGGTCGTCATGGAACCGACTGGTACGGAGACCTTGCTCAACGTCACCGCGGATGGGCATAGCTTTCTGGCGCTTTTCCGGGAGCGGCTCGAGGTCAGGTCCGGCGATGAGATCATGCTGTCCATCGATCCTTCGAATGTTCACCTGTTCAGCAAGCTCACCGGCAAGCGCCTCTGACTGGTCATGGAGACGTTTCGCATTGCCAACGAAGCCCTGTCGGCGTGCGTGACCCCGTTCGGGGCCACCCTGACGGATCTTCGGCTCTCAGGCTGGCCCCATCCGCTCGTACTCGGCTTCGAGCGGATCGAGGATTATCGTGACACCGACCATTATGCGGGCGCCGTGATCGGGCGCCACGCCAACCGCATCGCCCGGGGACATCTCGACCTGTTCGGGCGCGTGCTCTCCCTGCCGCGCAATGGTGGCGAGCATCACCTGCATGGCGGTGTCACCGGGACGGCAAAGCAGCGCTGGCACGTCACCGAGGCGACCGGAACCAGTCTGGCCCTTCACCTTGTCAGCCCGGATGGTCACGAAGGCTATCCGGGGGAGTGCGAGATCACGGCGCGATACAGCATCACCGGTCCAGCTACTCTCCGTCTCGAGTTGGAGGCGCATGCGGATCGGGGAACAGTGGTCAATCTTTGCCACCACCCCTATTTCAATTTCTCCGGGCGAGGAAATATTGCCGGGCACGTCCTGCAGATTGCCGCTGAATCCTATCTCCCCGTCAGTGCGGACCTCGTGCCCACCGGCGAGGTGGCCCCGGTGGCAGACACGCTCTACGATTTCCGCGCGGCCCGGCCCATTGGCCGCAATCGCCCGCGCCCCGGCTTCAACAACAACTACTGCCTTGCGTCCACAACCCGCAGCCAACCGGTCTTTGCCGCGGGACTGTCCCTGCCAAATGGTCCGGCAATGGAGGTCTGGACTACCCAGACGGGCCTGCATCTGTATGACGCCTATAAGCTCCAACCGGGGCAGCAGGGTCTTGAGGGACGGCTCTATGGCCCTGGACAGGGCCTGTGTCTGGAAGCCCAGAACTGGCCGGACAGCCCCAATCACCATCACTTCCCATCCGCGTTTCTTGCTGCAAACTCCACCTATCGCCAGGTGACCGAATACCGGTTCGCACCCTGGGTGACGCACGCAGAGAGCAGCCCACCGACGGATCGCCCTGACCCGGACCACCTGACAGGAAAGAACTTTGAGCACGACAATCGAAATTGACGGCACTGACTGGCGGATCAACGGAGAGTTGACCTATGCGGGCCGCTTTCACAAGGGACGCCGTATCGAGGGCCTTCTGCTCAATAGCCGCATGATTCAGGCGGTTTTCGACGATGAGAACCCGGCCACCCGGCGCAATTGGTGTTATCCCGACACGGGCGTGTGGGACCCTGACCGCAATACCCGGGAATTCTGCGACGCCCTGCCGCTTTATCGCGCTCACGGGCTGCTGGGGGTCACCGTTGGCATGCAGGGCGGCGGGGCGATGTACTATCCCGAGGTCTTTCAGAACTACATCAACACGGCCTTCCGGCCGGACGGGTCGCTCAAGCAGCCCTATCTGGAGCGCCTGGCCAGGGTATTGAAGGCTGCCGACGCGCTGGGCACGGTCGTGTTCGTCAATTATTTCTACTGGAAGCAACAGCGGTTCGAAAGCGAAAGGGCCATTCGCGCCGCCGTCGAGAACATGACGGCTTGGCTGCTGCAAACCGGACATCGCAATATCCTGGTCGATCTCAAGAACGAAATTCAGCAGGGGCGCGACATACTGTCCTCGCGGCGTATCCACGAGCTCCTTGATATCGCACGGTCAACCACGCTGGACGGGCGCCGGCTTCTCGTCAGCACATCCATCCACCCGGTGAAGCACAAGCCCAATGGTGAATGGCACAAATATTGCGACTTCCTGATGCCGCACGGCAATGACAGTTTTGCCGACGAGTTCTACCGCGAATTGATCGCCTTCAAGAATGACGAGGAAATCGCCGCCAATGCGCGTCCGATCTGCTGCAACGAGGACAGCATCGATATTGCCAGCTTCGACGCCGCGCTCGATGCAGGCGTCAGTTGGGGTTACTACGATCAGGGCTATGGGTGTGGCGAAACACAAACCAAATGCAACTGGCTTGAGCACGACCGGGAAACCAAATTCGACGACCTAAGTGGTTTCCAGACCGTGCCGATAAACTGGGGCATCAATACCCCGCACAAACGGGCATTTTTTGCCCGGCTAAGGGAAGTGACCGGGTCGGGAGTGGACTAGCCGGCCGATGTTTGCCGGGCGGCGGAAGACGCCAAGGGCACAGCATATTGCGGATCATCCGGCGTCTACATTGCCGGCACTGCTGGAGAAAACCTAAGATGCTCCTGGGAGCAATTGCCGACGATTTCACTGGCGCGACCGACCTTGGCAGCATCCTGGCGCACGAAGGCATGCCGGTTGTCCAGCTCATCGGTGTGCCGGACGCGGCATCCATGGCGCTGGCGGGCGACGCCGCCGCCGTCGTGGTCGCACTCAAGACCCGTACAGTGCCGGCGCGAGATGCCACAACGCAATCCCTGGCCGCCCTTGGCGCCCTGCGCGAAGCAGGCGCCGAACAGATCTTCTTCAAATATTGCTCGACCTTTGACTCAACGGACGACGGCAATATCGGGCCGGTGGCGGATACCCTGGCCCAGGCGCTGGGCATCGATCTGGCCATTGTCTGCCCGGCCTTTCCGGCCAATGGTCGAACCGTGTTTCGCGGTCACCTTTTTGTCGGCGACCAGTTGCTGCAGGATTCGCCGATGCGGAACCACCCGCTCACCCCCATGCGGCGCTCGAGTTTGGTCGACCTCATGTCCGCCCAGTCGGCACGCCCCGTCGGTCTGGTGCGCTACGATGTCGTGGGCCAGGATGTGACCACCATCCGCGCGGAGCTTGCACGGCTGCGCGATGCCGGGTGCGGCTACGCCGTCACCGATGCCATCGCTGATGCCGATTTGCGCCGGCTCGGACAGGCCGTGCACGATCACCCCTTGATAACCGGCGGGTCGGCCATCGCCATGGGCCTGCCCGACAATTTCCGGCGCGCAGGAAAGCTGCACAGCGATGGGACGTCCCAGGCCATTTCCGGGTCGGGACGTGCGGCCATCCTGGCGGGCAGTTGTTCGGCTGCAACGCGCAACCAGCTACGCCGGGCCTGCGAACTCTGGCCGTCCTACCGGCTCGATATCGATGCGATTGCCGAAGACGAACATTTTGCAACCAAAGCACTCACCTGGGCAGCAGCGCAGCCGGAACAATCTCCTCTGGTCATATACGGATCTGCGGATCCTGAAGCGGTCGCCATGGCGCAGGCGCGCTACGGCCGCGAACGTGCCGGCGCAATGATGGAGCAGGCAATCGGAGATATCGCCGTGGGTTTGCGTCGCCAGGGCGCAGGCCGTTTCCTGGTTGCCGGCGGCGAAACCTCCGGCGCCGTCGTTTCGGCCTTGGGTGTGAGGGCATTGCACATTGGTCAGCTTATCGCCCCTGGCGTCCCCTGGACCCGGTCTATAGGGCAAAGACCTGTGGCCCTGGCGCTCAAAAGCGGTAATTTCGGTGGCGACAGCTTCTTCGAGCATGCCCTGGATGTGTTGCAATGAGTGATTCCAAACAGCGCGAACAAATTACCAGCTTTGCCCGCGCGATCTTCGACCGGGGCCTGACCCATGGATCCACTGGCAATATCAGCCTGCGCCTGGACGATGGCTGGCTGATGACCCCGACCGGGTCATCAATGGGCGCCATCGACCCCGCCAAGATTTCCAGGATTGCCCCAGACGGCACACTCCTGTCCGGGGATCCTCCCACAAAAGAGGCTTTCCTGCACATGGCAATGTATGGCGAACGCCCCCGGGCCCGGGCCATTGTCCATCTGCATTCGACACATTCGGTTGCGGTCAGTTGCCTGTGCGGCCTTGATCACAACAATGTCTTGCCGGCGATGACAGCCTATCAGGTCATGCGCGTGGGCAAACTGCCGCTGGTTCCCTACTTCCCCCCCGGCGACCCCGAATTGGCCGAAGCCGTGCGCCATCTGGCGGCAAGACACCACTGCGTGTTGCTCGCCAATCACGGTCCGGTCGTGGCAGGCAGTTCCCTTGAGGATGCAGTTCACACGGTCGAAGAGCTGGAGGCGTCGGCGCGGCTATATCTTCTGTTGAAGGATCAAGACTACCGACCCCTCGACGCCGAGCAGGTGTCCCGGCTTGAGGCCAAGTTTCCGGCAAAATCCTGATACATGCGCCGTCAGGCTAAGCCGGTTGCCCACCCAATACATGGTGCCTTCTGCGACGCTGGGGGGTGAGGCATAATTCGGCAGGCCAGAATTGTGCACCAAGTCGCCAGCCTGGGGGTTGCGAGGCGATGTTGAGGATCGTGAGAACCTGCACAATCCAGGCCTCGGTCAGGCCTTTGCGGCGGATCGGGCCAGGGCATCGACAGCCACGCCGATGGCGGTGCCGCCGCCGGTCACCTCGAGAATGATGCGGCCGATCTTTGGCGTTTCGAGCAGTTCGACAATGGTCGCGGCCACGTCGTCGCGGGCAATCTCGTTGTGGATTTGTGCAAGGCCCAAATCGACCAGTCCCGTGCCCGGTTCGTTGGTCAGGGCCGAAGGTCGCAGGATCACCCAGTCGAGATCAGAATTGACGAGATCGATTTCGGCCCTTTTCTTTTGAGCCATATAGTGTTCGAAATTCTCATTTATGTGCCGTTCGCGCCAGGCTTCGGGGAAGACCGAAACCAGCACAAAGCGCTTTATGCCGGCCTGACCTGCCGCCCTGGCCAGTTTGCCCGGCCCCGCACCATCGATGGCAGTGGTGGCCGCCATACCGCCTTTCCCACCCGCGCCTGCGGTAAACACGATGGCGTCGCTTCCGGACATGGCCTGGGCGATCTCCTCGGTCGACATGGCAAGGAAGTCGCCCTGGAACGAGGGCACGCCGTTCCGGGCCAGTGCGGCAATCTGTTCGGGGCGCCTGACCGGGCCGTTGGCCTGGTGACCTTGGGCAATAAGTGCTTTGGCGAGCCGACGGCCTACGCCGCCGGCGATTCCAATGACAAAGACCTTCATCCTCATTCTCCCCGGAACATCAGCGCGCTTCACGTGCCCCCGGAATTGGCAAGGGAGCACCATGCCATGGGCGTAACACACTCAGGCTCGAATCGCAGGGGCAAGGACCGGAAAATTGCAGCGTCCATGGCGCCCTGCAATGAGGCAACGATGGGTTCAGCCGGAGCCGGACCAAAGGGTTGAAGAGTTCGGCGCACGCGCCCCGATGCTGTGCTGCGAGATGCCTAGACAGCCCGCCTTGCTTCCGGAACTGCCGATGCGTGCGGGGGAATGGTGAAAATGTCCGCGATGTGATCCAGGGTCATGGCCTCATGATCTGCCTCGGCAACGGCGTCATTGGTTTCGCTCACCAGGTTCATGTTGTGACGTGTCATTTGATCAATGAGATCGACCGCGTCTGCCACGCTGCCGATGGTGGAAGCCTGATTTCGCGTTGCGTCGGCGATCTCGGCCACCAGGCGGCTGGCCTCGTCGATGGCGCCAAGCAGAGCATCCACCTTGCCATGTGCTTCGGAGACGAGATGGCTCCCCTTGTGAACTTCCTTGCCGGATGCTTCGATCAGTGACTTGACCTCGGACGAAGCCGTCGCCGTTGATTGCGCCAGCCGGCGCACTTCCACGGCGACAACCGCAAAGCCCTTTCCTGCCTCTCCGGCGCGGGCCGCCTCCACTGAGGCGTTCAGGGCCAGCAGATTGGTCTGGAAGGCGATGTCGTCGATGATCCCGATAATGTTGGAAATCTTGGCCGAGGATTCAGAGATTGAGGCCATGGCTTTATTGGCGTCGCCGATGACCACCCCGGCTTCGTTTGCAATGCTGGCTGAAGCCAACGTCTTCTCGCTCGCCGACTTCGCCCGCTCGGCGTTGTCTGCCACTGTTCCGGACAGCCGCTTGACAGCCTGGGCGGTGTTCTCGACTGCATGGCGCTGCTTGTCGGTCCGCTCCGAAAGATTGCGCGCGCCCCCTGCAATACTGGACGTCGCTCTGCGCAGCCCCTGTGCGGAACGCTTGAGCTCGCTGACAAAGCGAGCGAACTGGGCCAGTGTGGATTTGAGGGCAACCCGAATATCCTCAAACTCACCGGGCAATCTGGCAGCGAGTTGATCGGCCAGTTGTCCGTTGGCCATGTTGTCGAGTTGCCCGCCCAGGGCACTTACGGCCTGCTTGCGCGCGGTGACGTCGGTGGCAAATTTGACGATCTTGTAGATCCTGCCGGATGGACTGAAGATCGGATTATAGGTGGCCTGGATCCAGACATCGTTGCCGGCCTTGCCGATGCGCAGATATTCGGCCTGTTGGAACTGGCCATCTCGCAGACGGTCCCAGAACAGCTTGTATTCGGGCCGCGCAGATTCCTCGGGCGCGACAAAGATGCGGTGGTGCTTTCCGACGATCTCATCGATGCGGTAGCCGAGCGCTGCACAGAAATTCTCATTGGCGGTCAAGATCGTGCCGTCCGGATCGAACTCGATTACAGCCTGTGAGCGCGAAATGGCCTCGATCTGGCCAAGGGCATCGGCATCCCGCCGCTTGCGCTCAGTCACGTCGGTGGCAAATTTGACGACGCCGGTTGGCTTGCCTGTCTTGTCGAAGATTGGATTGTAGGTGGCCTGGATCCAAACCGCGCGCCCGCCCTTGGCGATCCGGCGATATTCGGCCGCCTGAAACCGGCCCTCCGCCAAACCCTTCCAGAAAGCCTTGTATTCGGCAGATTGGCCATAGGCCTGGTCCACAAACATTGAATGATGCCGCCCCAGGATTTCCTCAAGCCCATATCCCATGCAGGCAAGGAAGTTCTCGTTGGCTGCAACGATTGTGCCATCGAGGCGAAATTCGATGATCGCCTGCGCTCGGTGCAGGGCCTGCGTCAGCTGCGTGTCGCTGGCCGAGAATGCTCCAATGACTTAACTCGTCCGCTGGCGCTTGAACATAGAAAACCCATTTAGAATCAATGTAGTAAAGGTAACCATATGTGGCAAACAGCGTTAATTTGTGATGAAGACATGACGGGCCTGATCAGTCATTTCAATCACGAGAAAGAGATCGGTTTTCTAATCCCGACGCATGAGGAAGGCTGGCCGAAATCTGTCCTGGGCAGATCCGTGTGCCGGATGGCCGCGTGAGCTGAGCCGCGTTCCGCAACCAAAGGGCTGTGACCGCACCGAAGGGAAAGGGGGACGCGGCCCAGCCGCGCCCCCCTTTCGGTGTCAATGCTGCGGGCGTGCCGTTCGCCAGAGCGAATAAGCAATCCCGCTTGCCAGGATCACCGCCGTGATGGACAGCGACCATTCGGCGGGGAATTTATCCCAGCCCAGCAGGTCCGCCAGGAAGATCTTGGACCCGATGAACACCAGCAGTACAGCCAGCGCCTGCTTGAGATAAGCAAAGCGATGAATGATGGCGGCCAGCGCGAAATAGAGCGCGCGCAGACCAAGGATGGCGAAGATATTGGACGTATAGACGATGTAAGGATCGGTGGTGATGGCGAAAATTGCCGGCACCGAATCCACGGCAAAGATGACGTCCGCGATCTCGATCATGACCAGCGCCAGAAAGAGCGGCGTCATGTACCGCTCCATGCGTCCTGTCGCCGGATCGACCTGACGAACAAAGAAGCGATCACCCTGCAGGGTCTCGGTGACCCGGAATCGCTTCTTCATGAACAGCAGAACCGGATTTTGGCTGAGGTCCGTCTCTTCGTGCCCGATCATCAGCATCCGGATGCCGGTGAAGATCAGGAAGGCGGCGAAGATGTAGAGAATCCAGCCATATTCGGACACCAAAGTGGCACCCAGACCGATCATGATCGCGCGCAGCACGATGACGCCCAATATGCCCCAGAACAGCACGCGATGCTGCAAATGGCGGGGAATGGCGAGATAGCCGAAAATCATCGCAATGACGAAGACATTGTCCATGGCCAGGCTCTTTTCGACCACGAAACCGGTGAGATATTCGACACCAGACTGGGCACCCAGTTGCCACCAGACAAAGCCGCCAAAGGCCAATCCAAGCGCGATATAGAAGCCGGACAGCAACAGGCTTTCGCGCACCTCGATCTCGTGCCCGTCCCGATGCAGCACACCAAGGTCGAAGGCCAGCAAGGCGATCACAAGGCCGAGGAAACCCAGCCACATCCATAGAGGCTGCCCCAGGAAAAGGTTGGTCAGGAGGTCCATTTGCTGCCCTCCCGGGTGTATTGACGGGTCAGTGCAGGCCTCATCGCGCGTCTCCCGCAAGGCCAAGGGCACTTTGGACCCGATGCAAGGCACCCAGCTCTACCGGGTGAACAAGGCCATCTGCGGTAATCACCTGATGGCAAATTTGCCGGATGGTCTCACGCTGCTCCCCACTCAGCACGCTGGCTGACAAACAGTCCAATGCGCGCTTGTCTGCACTATGGGGGTCATAGCCATAAGCCCGATTGTGATCGGCCAGTTCCTGGGCGAGCTCGGCGATTGAAAATCCCTGCATGGCGGGGCTGGCGATAAAAGCTTCCATCAGCTTGCGCCTTTCGGCCAGCGCGAGACGTCCATCCGCATGGGCGATGACAGCGACTGCGGCCACAAGGGCCTGGAAGAAATCCTCGGTGGTCGCCCGGTCGGCCTGCTGGTGCATCTCGCGGGCATCTGCGGAATGCCGGGCCCTCAAGCGAACGCCGCGCAGGAACAGATCATTCTGGTGGGGGGATTTGTCTTTGGTCATGCATATCTCCTCTCATGGTGCCGCTGGGCGGAGCTGAGGGAGTGCGCATGGGGACCAGGACATCGATGGGGCACCACACGCAGATGCCCACAGGCCCTGCCGAGGTGATCCGACATCGCGTGGCGGACATTGCCGCCGACGCCAGAGGGGCCCGGTCACGGGAGAAGAGATTGGTGCACAGGAGACGGTCGGCAAGAGGTCGCCGATTTTTTTTGTCAGACCGGCCAATGTGACGCCGCAGCGATCAGCTCTTCGGCCACCGGGCTCTGAAACTGCCGCTGGAAAGTCAGGGCATAAAAGGTCTCCTCAATGCCAGGCAGGCGGACGACTTCGCGAAGACTGCCTGCATCGAGTTCGTCGCGCACGACAATCTCAGGCAGCGGGGCTAGGCCGATCGCCTCACGGGCCATGAGGCGCAGCATCGCCATGTCGTCCACTTCGGCCACGACCGAAGGAACGATGTCGAGGCGGGCACAGAGTGCATCAAACTCGGTTCGGATATTGCTCGCGCCTGTCGGCAGGATGACGCCATGTTGCTGCAGAGCCTTGGCCGGATCCGTGGCCCGGCAGTTCAGCGCCGGAGCGCCGAACAGGCTGATGGGTTGTCGCGCAAGGCGGTGGGCAACCAGGCCATCTGCATAGCCTGTCGCGGGAGCGGCGTTGCACAGCACAACGTCGAGATCCAGCCGGCGCAGCATGCCCGTCAATTCCATCAGGCTCCCCGATGTCAGCACGACCTCAAGATCGGGGCGGCCCAGACACGGGCGCAGGAAATCGATCTGAAAGTTTCGAGACAGAGTGGCAAGGGCGCCCACACGCAGCACCTGGCGACGACCGGACCCAACCCGGAGCGTTGTCAGCAGGTCCTCACCCATGTCGAATATGGCCTGGGCATGGTCGAGCGCGATCCGCCCCGCCTCGGTCAGGACCAGACGGCGCCCCACACGCTCGAACAGCGCATGGCCAAGCCTGGCCTCCAGCATCTGGATCTGAGTGGACAGGGCAGACTGCGACACGGACAGATTGCGCGCCGCACGTGTCAGATTGCCCTCACGGGCCACCGCCAGGAAATAGCGCAGGTGATGAAAGTTGAGCGACGACACCATTCGAATTTAGTGAACGTTTCTATTCAATCAATGAATTTTTTCGAACACGAGATTTGATTTAGAGCGGCTGCAAACAAAACCCAGCTTAGGTCGTTCCATGCAGAGCTTGTTATCCCCCGCCATCCTGTTCTTCGCTCTTGGGCTGCTTGCCGCACTGGTTCGCAGCAACCTGCAGGTGCCTGAAGCAATCGGAAAAGCGCTCGCGATCTATCTCATGGCCGCCATCGGCCTCAAGGGCGGGGTGCAAGTGTCTCAGAGCGGCTTTACATTCGAACTCCTGCTGGCAGGTCTGGCGGGCCTTGCCCTCAGCCTGCTGCTTCCCTTTCCGGCCTATTGGTCCGTCCGGCGGCTGGGGCGGCTCGACAGGATGCACGCCGGGGCAGTCGCAGCCCACTATGGATCGGTATCGGTCGTCACCTTCGTAACCGGTGTCGCAGCGCTGGAGGCAGCGGGACTGCAGGTTGCCGGCTTCATGGTGGCCGTGCTGGCCCTGATGGAGGCTCCGGCGATCCTGGTCGGTTTGTGGCTGGCTCAGCGCACATCCAGCAAGCAGGCGCCCGGACTGACCCAGCACATGTCGCACACACTGCGCGATGGGTCGATCCTGCTGCTGGTGGGCGGTTTCCTGATCGGTCTTGTTGCCGGTCCTGGAGGATTTGAGCCGGTGCGCCCTGTCTTCGAAGGAGCCTTTGGCGGCATTCTGTGCCTCTTCCTGCTCGACATGGGGTTGGTGGCCGGGCGGCATCTGGCGGGTGCCGGCAGCGTCACACCAAGGCTTGTCGCCCTCGCTATCGCGCTCGCGGTCACCAACGGCGCGATCGGCCTCCTCATCGGCATTGCAATCGGCCTTGATTTTGGCTCCGCGACGGCGCTTGCCATCCTGGCGGGCAGTGCCAGCTACATAGCGGCTCCAGCCGCCATCAGGATCGCCCTGCCCCAGGTTGATCCGGGCCTGCCGCTCACCATGTCCCTTGCCGTGACCTTCCCCTTCAACGTCCTGGTCGCCATTCCTGCGTTGACCGCACTGGCGGGACTTATGGCCTAAGTTGAAGCAGCTATCGGTTTTGAGCGTGCCGCATCCTGACTGGCGGCTTGGGGCCAGAGCCCCGAGGATCCCGGACACCAAGCCGCATGGCTGCAGATCCGACGCGCGAAAGTCGATGCTGATTATGCAGGAAGGGTGTCATAGCAGGCAGACTGCCGCTATGCAGGCCGATGCCGCCGGGACCAACCCGGCGGCATCGCGTTTGGGATTGAACCGGGTCAGGCTGACCGGTTCTTGTTGTAGAGATCGAAGAACACTGCTGCGAGCAGCACCACGCCCTTGATCATCTGCTGCCAGTCGATGTTGACGCCCATGATCGACATGCCGTTGTTCATCACACCCATGATGAAGGCGCCAATCACCGCGCCGGCCACCTGTCCGACACCACCCAGCGCCGATGCGCCGCCGATGAAGACGGCCGCGATGACGTCGAGTTCGAGACCCTGCCCCGCCTTGGGAGTCGCCGAATTGAGGCGGGCCGCATAGATCATGCCAGCAAGCGCCGCCAGGGCCCCCATGATGGCGAAGATATAGAAGGTGGTGCGTTCGGTCTTGATGCCCGAGAGCGCCGCGGCCTTGAGATTGCCGCCAAGGGCGTAGATGCGGCGGCCAAAGGTCAGGCGCTTGGTCATGAACACGAAGAAGGCAATCAAAACGCCCATCACCACCAGCACATTGGGCAGGCCGCGATAGGAGGCGAGCATATAGGCGAAGAACAGCACCAGCGCCGCAATCACCACATTCTTGATGATGAACAGGCTGAACGGCTCAACGTCGTAGCCGCGCGCCAGACGACGGCCACGTCCGCGGATCGAGAAGAACACCATGCCGACAATGGCCAGGATGGCGATGACCATGGTGGTGGAGTGCAGCACCACGTTCTGCCCGTTTTCGGCCAGCCAGGGCATGGTGATGGGGCCAACGATATCGGGGATGAAGCCGGCCGAGAGCATCTGGAACTCGGCCGGGAACGGACCAACCGACTTGCCGGCCAGGATAGCCAGCGATAGCCCCTTGAAGATCAGCATTCCGGCCAGCGTGACGATGAAGGCGGGCACGCGGTGATAGGCAATGATGTAGCCCTGCGCGGCCCCAATGGCCGCACCGGCCACAAGACAGATGGCTCCAGCAATCAGGGGATGGGCCAGGAAGGCCAGCTCGGGCGGGAAGTCCCAGCCTACCATGAGCATGGCGGCAAGGGCGCCGATGAAGCCGGAGACCGAACCGACCGAAAGGTCGATGTGACCGGCCACGATGACCAGTAGCATGCCCAGCGCCATCACGATGATGTAGCTGTTCTGCAGGATGATGTTGGTCAGGTTCACCGGCTTGAACAGCACGCCATTGGTGAAATACTGGAAGAACAGCATGATGAGGATCAAGGCCAGCAGCAGCCCGTAATCACGCATATTGGCGCGCAGGGCGCCAATCAACGTCATTTCATGGGCCTGAGCCGGCTGGGCCGCGGAACCGGTTCCGGTCGGTGCAGTTTCGGTTGTCATGATGCCTTTCCTTCGGCGCGCACGATGGAGCGCATGATCTTTTCCTGGCTCGCCTCGCTGGTGGGCATTTCGCCCACGATGCGGCCTTCATTCATAACATAGAGACGGTCGGTGATGCCCAGGAGCTCGGGCATTTCCGAGGAGATCACCAGGATCGCCTTCCCCTGGGCGGCGAGCTGATTGATGATGGTGTAGATTTCGTATTTGGCACCCACGTCGATGCCACGGGTCGGCTCATCGAGAATGAGCACATCAGGGTTGGCGTAGAGCCATTTGCTCAACACCACCTTCTGCTGATTGCCGCCGGAGAGATTGCCCACGACCTGATAGACGCTGGAGGAGCGGATATTGGTCTTCTTGCGGTAATCATTGGCCGCGTCGAGCTCGGCCAGATCATCGATCACGCCCCAGCGCGACACCCCCATCAGATTGGCGATGGTGGTGTTGTGCTTGATGTGATCGATCAGATTGAGGCCATAGGTCTTGCGGTCCTCGGTGGCGTAGGCAATGCCATTGCGGATCGACTTGTCGACACTCGAGGTATCCACCTTCTGGCCGTTGACGAAGACTTCGCCGGAAATCTTCTGGCCGTAGGATTTGCCGAAGACGCTCATGGCAAATTCGGTACGGCCCGAGCCCATCAGGCCGGCAATGCCGACAACCTCGCCCTTGCGCAGATTGATATTGACGTCGCGGATGATCTGGCGCTCGCGATGCTGGGGATGGAAGACGTTCCAGTTGCGCACCTCAAGCACCACTTCGCCGACATTCGGGGTGCGCTTGGGATAGCGATCATTGAGCGCGCGGCCCACCATCGAGGTGATGATACGATCCTCGGTGATGTCCTCGGTGTTCATCGTCTCGATGGCCTTGCCGTCGCGGATCACGGTCACGCGGTCGGCAATGCGGGAGATTTCGTTCAGCTTGTGGCTGATGATGATCGAGGTGATGCCCTGCTTCTTGAATTCGAGCAGAAGGTCGAGCAGCGCCTGGCTGTCCTTTTCGGAGAGCGATGCGGTAGGCTCGTCCAGAATGAGCAATTGCACCTGCTTGGAGAGCGCCTTGGCGATCTCGACGAGCTGCTGCTTGCCCACCCCGATATTGGTAATCAGCGTGTCGGGGTCTTCCTTGAGCCCGACCATCTTGAGGAGCTTGCGGGCACCATCGCGGGTCTCGTCCCAATCGATGATGCCGCCCCTGGCCTGCTCATTGCCCAGAAAGATGTTCTCGGCAATCGAGAGCAGCGGCACCAGCGCCAGCTCCTGATGGATGATGACGATGCCCTTGTGCTCGCTGTCGCTGATCGATTTGAAGTGCTGCTCTTCACCCTGATAGATGATCTGCCCGTCATACGAGCCTGTGGGATAGACCCCGCTGAGCACCTTCATCAAGGTGGACTTGCCCGCGCCGTTCTCGCCGCAAATGGCGTGAATCTCCCCCTCGCGCACGTCCAGGTTGACGTCGGAGAGCGCCTTGACGCCGGGGAAGGTCTTGGTGATGCCGCGCATCTCCAGAATGGTCTTGGTCATGCTGACCCTGTCATTTCAGTGACCGACAATGGGTTCACCGGGTTTTGCACTTGTGAACCCGGCCCTCCGCTCGCCCATGGACAATTGGAAAGCCCGGTGAAATAGCGTGAATAGGGACCCCGAATGAACGGGATCCCTTGTTTGAGAACTGCTTACTGCAGCTCTTCGGCCTTGATGTAGCCCGAAGCGATCACGCGTTCTTCGTAGTTGCTGATATCGACTTCATACGGGGTCAGCAGGATCGAGGGCACGACCTTGACGCCATTGTCGTAGGTCGAGGTGTCCAGACCGGTCGGCTCTTCGCCCGAGAGCACGGTGTTGATGAGCTGAGCGGTGTACTGGGCCAGTTCGCGAGTGTCCTTGAACACGGTCGAGTACTGCTCGCCGGCGATGATCGCCTTGACCGAGGGGGTTTCCGCATCCTGGCCGGTGATGATCGGCCAGGACAGATCGCCCGAGCCATAGCCCACGCCACGCAGCGAGGAGATGATGCCGCGGCTCAGGCCATCATAGGGGGACAGCACGCCATGCACGCGGCTGCCGTCCGAATAGTTGGCAGAGAGGATATTGTCCATGCGTGCCTGGGCGACGGCGCCGTCCCAACGCAGCGTACCGACCTGCTCCATGCCCTGCTGGCCCGACTTGATGACGATGTCACCAGCGTCGATCATCGGCTGCAGCACGGCCATGGCGCCGTCATAGAAGAAGAAGGCGTTGTTGTCGTCCGGCGAACCGCCAAACAGCTCGACATTCCAAGGCTTGTCATCGCCAAAGCGGGCTTCGAGACCCTTGACCAGGCTATTGGCCTGAAGCACGCCCACCTGGAAATTGTCGAAGGTGGTGTAGTAGTCGACATTCGGGCTTTCAAGGATCAGACGGTCATAGGCAATGACCTTGACGCCCTGATCGGCAGCGTTCTGCAGGACCGCCGAGAGCGTGGTGCCATCGATCGAGGCCACCACGAGAGCCTTGACGCCCTTGGTCACCATGTTTTCGATCTGAGCGAGCTGGTTGGGAATGTCGTCTTCCGCATATTGCAGGTCGACGGTGTAACCCATGCCTTCGAGCGCGGTCTTGAGCTCGTTGCCGTCCGAGATCCAGCGCAGCGACGACTGGGTCGGCATGGCAATGCCGATCTGGCCCTTGTCCTGGGCAAAGGCGCCAGTGGCGGCGGACGCGACCAGCGCACCCGCGGCGAACAGCGTCGCAATTGATTTGAGAACCTTCACGTCTCGACTCCCTAAAAACTTTCGAGATTGGTTGTTTGTCGTCTTCTGGGTTTGGAAGATTCACGCAGTCCTGACCTGCGCATCGATGGCACGACCTAAGGCCCGCACCATCGAACGCCGGCTGACGCCGCATCTGGAACAGGTCAATGCCCCCAAGGGACATTGCCGTGACGATCTGCTTGAAATCCTCCGGTACAGACGGCGGCTCGCCGCCATGGACTCTCCCAAGTCCACGCGCAGGAAGCTAGAATAATCAGATAGGCTTGTAAAGCACGGACGCGCCCGCCGCTTTATTTTTCGACTATCGCAAAAAAATCAAGGCCATACGCCACGGCGCACAGACCATTCACAAAAAATCAAACAAGGCGCAATCGAGAGTTGCAATGACCTACAAAAAGGGCGACAAACACCTCAAGATATCTGATAAGTTTAGAAACATGATACAGTCGAAGAGTGGGTCGTCGCCCGGACAAGGAAGCGCTGCGGCAGAGGTGGCGGACGACCTTGCCAACGAAATCCTCACTGCATTGACGCCGGGCGCCAGCTTGCCCAGCGAAGCGGAACTGGCCAGCCGCTACGCCGTCAGCCGCCTGACCATTCGCGAGGCAGTCAAGCTACTGGCAGGACGCGGCCTGCTGGATATTGCACGGGGCCGGAAAGCCGTGGTGCGAGAGCCGGATGGCACCGCCTTTTCGGACTTTCTGACATCATTGCTGCACAATGATTCCAAGAGTCTGTTCGACCTGATCGAGGTGCGGCTTTCGCTCGAAGTGCAGAGCGCAACCCTGGCCGCCAAGCGCGCCAATCGCGCCGGGATTGCGGCCATTGAAAGCGCGTTGCGCGGTATGCATGACCATGCCGATGCGGCTATGGCCGGGGACCCGGCGGCCGACCGACGCTTCCACGACTTCGATGTGGGGTTCCACGAGGCGATCGCCCTGGCCAGTGGCAATCGCATATTGGGCTATCTGTTCGAGGCCATGTCCGCCCAGCTCAGGCATGGCATCCAGATCAGCCGGCGTGGTCACGCCAATCGCGGGCATACACTGCACGACACCATTGCCTGGCATGAACGTATTCTCGAGGCCATCCGGGCGGGCAATGCGCGGGCGGCTGGCGAGGCCATGCGCCAGCATTTGAAGGATACCGAGAACGATATTCGCAATGCACTCTCGAACGTGGCCGACCAGCCGACCTGATTGATTGGTTGGCCCACAGGTACCGCGACAAAGCACTATGCCGGTTGACGCGCATGCCGGTGCGCGCTTATCGCCAGTGGTACAGATTTCCCTGGCCCTTGCTGATCAGATGCGTATCGATCTGCTCCTGACGGGCCGCGATCCTGCAGCGGGACCACAGCCCAATAAACGGAGGGCCGGCATTGGCTAGACGTTCGGAAAGTGCTTCTGCCCCGCCCTGGCTGATCGCGGCCATGAGGCTGGGCGTTCTGGCGCTGCTCTTGCTGCTCTGGGCACTGGCCGCCGACAATGTCAGCCGCAATATCATCCCTTCGCCGCTCGAGACACTTGAGGCCGCCGTGCGGCTTTGGGCTGATGGCCGGCTGCCGGGAGCACTCGGGGCCAGCCTGGTTACCTATCTGGGCGGCTTTGTGCTGGCCGTCGCGTTTGCCCTGCCACTGGGCATTGTCATGGGCGCGTTTGGCCTGTTGGGCCGAACCATCGAGATCTATGTCTATGCACTTGCGGCAACGCCCCGAGTGGCGTTCATTCCGCTCATCATCCTCACGCTGGGGCTGGGCATCGAGGCCAAGCTGTTCGTGGTGTTTCTCGGCGCGGTCATGCCGATCATCATCAATACCTATGCCGGAGTGCGCCAGGCAGACCCGGACCTGGTCGAAATGGCCCGCAGCGTGGGCGCTTCACGCAGTCGCATCTTCAAGGCCATCGTGCTGCCCGGCGCCGTGCCCTATGTGCTGGCGGGCCTGCGTATCGGGGCAACAATCGGCCTGATCAACACGGTGGTCGCCGAGCTCTACACCGCCGTGACAGGGCTTGGCGGGCTGCTGGCCCTTTATGGCAATACTTTCCGTATGGCCGAGTATTTTGTGATCGTCCTCACGCTGGCCGCAATCGGGGTCGTCGTCACCGAAGTGCTGCGCCTGCTCGAACTCCGCCTGACCCGCTGGTCGAACTGAATACCAAAGAAAACGAGACTTGCTCCAATGCCATCCATGCTCTTCCGCCGCCTCGCGCCATTTCTTCTTCTGGGCGCGTTCACCACGTGCGCATTGGCCCAGTCGGATGCGCCGTTTCGCCTGATCGTCACCCATCTTGAGCCACCTTTGGTGCCCAATTCGGTGATGGATCTGGCTGATGCGCTTGGCTATTTCGATCAGGAAGGCGTCAATGTCGAACTGGTCCGCGTGCAGCAGACCCCCTCGGCTCTGGCGGCCCTGCAGGCGGGCGAAGGCGAAATGGCCAATATCGGGGTGGATGCCTTGCTGCAGGCCATTTCCGCCGGGGCCACCGATCTGCGCGCGGTGGTATCGCCCAACAAGGCACTGCCGTTTCTGATTGCAGCCAGGGATAACATAACGACCGTGGAGAACCTGGCCGGCGCCAGCTTCGGCGTCGGCCGGATCGGGAGTCTTGACCATTCGCTATCCAGCCTGGTGCTCGACAGCATGGGGGCCGATATCGAACAGTCCCAAATCGTCAGCCTGGGCCAGCCCAATGTGCGTGCCCAGGCTCTGGCCGCGGGCCAGATCGACGCCACCACCATGTCGATCGGCACCTGGTTGAGCCTGCCTGACACCACTGGCCTACATGTGCTGGTCGACCAGGACGCCTATTTCGCCGCGGCGCCGCTGGTCAACAAAGTCAATGCCGTACCAGGCAAAGTGCTGGCCGAACGCCCCGAGGACGTGGCCGCCGTCATCCGGGCCCTGATCCGCATCAGCCGCGATTTTGCGGCCGATCCGCAACTCTGGGTGGACGGCATGTCCGAGGCCCTGCCCGATGCCGACACGGGCGTGCTGGATGCGTTGGTGACAAGCTTTGCCACAAGCTGGAGCGTCAATGGCGGGATGAGCGCCGATGAGCTGGCCTATACGGCAGACTGGCTCTATGGCACCGAGGATTTCTTTGCAGTCCCCCCACTGGCGCTGGAAGACTGGGTGAGCTTTGCGCCAGTCGATGCAGCACTGGCCTCCCTCGGGACGGCCGACGCTATGGACCCTGCGGATCGATGAGCCCTTCCCCGCCCGTGCCCGACGCTGGCGACACTTCAACGTCTCGCGGACGGGGCATTCGCTTTGCCGGCGTCAGCAAGGCATTTATCGCGGGCAATGGCGCGCGGACCAGTGCGGTGCGGGAAGTCGATCTCGAGATCGCCGAACAGCAATTCGTCGCCCTGATCGGCCCTTCGGGCTGTGGCAAGAGCACTTTGCTGCGTCTTGCGGACGGGCTGTTGGAACCGGACACCGGCCGGATCGCGATCGGCGATGCGCCGCCGCGGCCGGGTCCGGCCATCGGCATGGTATTTCAGAACTTCCGTCTCATCCCCTGGCGCAGTGTGAGGGACAATGTCGGCTTCGCCCTCGAAGGGCGGGGCCTTGATGGGACAGAGCTGAAGCAACGTGTGCAGGCGCAGCTTGAGCAGGTTGGGCTGGCGGGATGGGACGATCACTATCCGGCCCAGTTGTCAGGCGGCATGCGGCAACGCGTGGCGCTGGCGCGGGCGCTGATTGGCCGGCCCGGTGTGCTGCTGATGGATGAACCCTTTGCGAGCCTGGACGCCCAGACGCGCGAATTGATGCAGGATGACCTGCTGGCGTTGTGGGAGCGCCAACGCCCCACGGTGCTGTTTGTGACCCATAGCGTGGATGAGGCCCTGCTGCTGGCCGACCGGGTGATCGTGATGGGTGGGGGCGCCGTGCTCGAAGACCTGCCGATCCATCTGCCGCGGCCGCGTCGCAGCACCGATGCCCGAAGGGCCGCAGAATATAGCCAATTGCGTGAGCATTTATGGTCGCGAATCCGGGACTTGGTGCTGGCCGATCCGGCATCGGCGTTTTTCGGACGACATGTCCAAGCAGATGGGGAAGGCGGCTGACCTGGACCAGGCAAGTGGACAGGACCGGACCGCCATGCTCAGTTAAGCGACTGTTTCCAATAGATCTTCTACGTAGCTCTCCGTGCAAGGAGAACTGCGTATGCCTGTGGCCGTGCTCAATGTCCGTCCCACGCGTCAAAGATCACTCAACCGCGTCCGCATGGACAATCGCAACAAGGAGCTGGCGCTGAACAGCATCGGAGAACGCGTGCTGCTCTATGCGCCGCGAGACGAACCCCGCCATGGCTATTTCGCAACAGCAATCCTGGCCGATGTTGCTCCCGACATGACGCAGCGCCGTTTCATGTTTCTGATGCTGGATGATGTCGTCCACTTCACGCGTCATGTTTCGCTTGAAGCACTTGCGGTCCCGGTTGAAAGCCGCGCCTATCGAGAGGATGGCAGCCTGGATTTCAGCTATTTTTCGCCCAACATCCGAGCGCTGCTGCCAAAAGACCAAGGTGCCGCAACGGCACTTGCCAACCAGAATTGTGTCATAGACGGGTTCGATATGCCGCCGGCACCGCCATTCCGCCATTTAGACGGGTTGGCGCCTATATCCGCTCGTCGCGCCAAGGACACTATATTGCGCAATGTCCGGTTGCGCTGGTCCGTATTGCAGGCCTATGGCACCGCCTGTGCAGTCTGCGGGGACGACAACTCCATGCACGCGATTGGTGCCCATGAGGTGGAGGTCTGTCATTTGCGGGCACTGGCGCATGGCGGACCGGACGAACTGACCAATGCCATGCCCATGTGCCGCACGCATCACTGGTTTTACGATCGCGGTGGGTTCACCCTGGCCGATGCCGGCGGGATTATCCTGAGCAGTCTGGCTCCGCCCCCGCTGCGCCGGCAACTGCATGGACGTCAGGCGGCGCGCTTCCCCAATGCAGTGCAAGCCTGGCCGCGGGCCGAGCATTTGCAGTTTCATCGCGAGCACGTGTTTCTGGGATAGGTCATGGGCCGAGGCCAAACGCAAAAAGCCCCCGCTTTTGCGGGGGCTTTTGTTTGTTTTGGATTGTGACGAGATTTGCGTGTTTTTGGCAGACCTTGCAGTGACCTACTCTCCCAAGTCTTGAGACTTAGTACCATTGGCGCGGAGGGATTTGACGGTCGAGTTCGGGATGGGATCGGGTCCTGGGCCCCTCGCAAGAACCACAAGGTCAGCGA
>NZ_PYVZ01000023.1 GCF_003056405.1 Devosia indica | reverse complement strand
CCAACAACTGGAAACTTCTATCACTGGGCATATGCGCAGACATAGGAACTCACACCGTCATCAAATCCACGGTGCCAATACCCTACCAACCACCGGCACGTCAGACGGGGGCGCCTTGGCGCTTACGTTCGTCTTCCGCCCTCGCTGCCTCCAGCTCTGCCTTGAGCCTAGCAACCAGCGGCAGCAGTCGACGAGCATTTGCCTCGCTCCCCTTCCGCATGACTGCGGCCAGGCGAGCGAGATAGATCTCACACTGTTTGGCTGTTCGGATTTTGGCTGCGGGCGGAAGCATTACCGGGCCTTCGACAATTGATGGATCGAAAGCTTGAGGCAGCGCAACGAGGCAAACTAGCCCCCCAGGGGGGGGCGTATTCGGTAACATTTTAAGGGTATCATTTAGTCAGACAGAACAAGCTGAAAAAATGAAGATGACAGTATTTCTACCAATATTCGCCTACGTTCCAGCAATGCAGACGGGGCGAAAATGGGCGCAGTTTGAGTCGAAACGAGACAGATCGAATATTGAAAAGATCGTTCATGCCGTCAAAATACTCGAAAAGTCTTCTCCAATTATAATACCTTTCTGTGGACCTGAATATCAGGACTACACCTCAGTGATTGGTATATATGATGGAATTAACATGATACTGGAGCACGATACCGGCTCAAAAGATGCACTTGTTGAATTGTTAGATCACTTGAATGGCAGGAAATTTTGCATCCTTGTTCCAGATCGACGTTCATTTTTCGATGACATCACAAACCCCTCGCTACGAGTTGGTTGGGATTGGAGAGTAAAAGGAATACAAGGGCAAGTACTGAGCATCGAATGTGATAATTTCCCACTGTCGAAGGTGGGCAGGATGTCAGGAAAACCACTGTATGACCACCTAACCAGCAACATCATGGAAAGTGCTACATATTTAAGGTATTGGTCTAATGGATCGCAAAGTCAAAATTCAAGCAAGAAAAATGATTAATTAGTCTACAATGTTTCTTGCGACAGCACCAAGTAATAAGCCTTCCAACATTCCGGAATGCGAGCCTCTACGCTCCCGGCGCTGTGCCAGACGCAGTTGTAACCTCTAGTACACCATGTGACGATCACATGGCATAGACTGGACGACCTTGCTGACAGGAAGATCAAATAATCCCTTCATCGAAAGGGAGCGCCATGTTGGCGAGGAGGCCGCGCTGCCAGGCGAGGCCTCCACCCGAGCCATATTTGGGGCGAGAGACTGTGTGGCCGAAGATATCCATGCGCACCTCGTAATCGATTTTCGCAACCTTCATGCGGTCTTCAAAACTGTGACGCAGTCCGTAGAGCGTGTGCTCTTGGGTCGGCAGAAGCCCATTCTCCCCCAAGAAGGAATTTATCGTCTGCGAAGCCGTACCAGTTTTGTCCATGTAGCGCGGAAAACCGGCGGGAAACGCCTTGAACACCTGGAGCGAGATGCCGACAAGAGGAACGGTGCGGATAGAGGCCGTACTTTTGACCTCATGCGGCCCGAATTGCTTAACGTCAGAGTTCTTTCGGTCGCCAGCGCGTCGTGGACGAACAGCGATATGGGGCACCGCATGATCGAGGACAATAGCGCTTGGCGTGAGATTGCATATCTCGGAAGGGCGGCAGCCAGTCTCTATCATCGCAAGCAACACACCTCTGGCCTCTGGATTGAGACCAGATAGCTTGCCGGCGCGCAAGAACCGGCTTTCGATCCAGTCTACCGGGAAAGAGGGACGGCGAACGTTGCCGTCTTCCGCAAAGCTGAGCCCTAGAAATGGGTTTAGCCTGTCATTGTCGTTATGCTCGAAGCTGAAGTACTCTCGGTACAGCTTCCGCAATTCACCGATTTCCCTGTTCCCACCGCTTGGATTCAAGGGCTCTGCATCGTCCTCGGGCACGATGCGTGCGAGCCAATAGCGATAGAACCGCACCGCATCGTCGCGCGTAATATCAGCAAGCGGCTTGTCGCCAACGACCTCTGCAAACCTTCGGATAGCGCGCTTCGGAATGTTCTTCCAAATGCGCAATTGGTTTGGGCTCTTGTTTGCTAAGCTCATTTTCCCCGGACCTTCCATGAAAATCCTAAGTGCATCGTCAAATCGGTGCGTCGGCTTTGAGACTGTCCCTAAGACCGCCTGTTCGATCTCTCGCGGCGTCGACACCGGTAAAATCGCCTCAAAGCGGCTGGAAATGTCATCCCAGCTAGCGGTGCGGCTCAGTTCCTCCACCGGCACATACCCAAATCCCATAGCTTTGACACGTTTCAGGGCGGCGGCGTACCGGCCACGTGACCGCTCAACATTCTCCCCTAGCATCATCGAGGCCCAAAGGTCGTCATCGGCACTTGCAAGTAAGTCGCGCGCTTTTCTGGCCACGACTAGATCGCGAGTGCCCAATGCCTGTTCGATGACCGGAAATCGGCTATCTAGCCGTGCTAGTCTGGTAGGTACGCGCCGATAGTAAAGCCAGCTGTAGCCGCGGCGCTTTAGATACCGGTCGAGCTCATTCGGCTTAGGCATTCGCGCTTCCCATTCACACCGCTGTAGGGCACATTGTAGGGCAATTTGTAGGGCATTTTTCTGCCGATTGCGCACGATCATACCAAGATCGCCGCAAAAATGCCAGCAAATCCAGATGCGTAGTCAATTTGGATGTTGAGAAAATGGAGCGGGTAGCGGGAATCGAACCCGCGTATTCAGCTTGGAAGGCTGCTGCTCTACCATTGAGCTATACCCGCCCGAGGGCAATGCCACCGGCACCGATTAGCGCGAACCGGGGCTGGCTGGCAAGGGCTACACCGTCCCGCTTTCCACAATTTGCCTGCCAGACCAAATTCTTGCGCATCTTGCGTGCTAGGGTGTTGACACTAATGCGACAGCCAACCATAAACCGCCCCGACGACACGCAAGTTCATGTCGTTTCCTACCCGGAAATGTGGAGGGGTGGGAGAGTGGTTAAATCCATCAGACTGTAAATCTGACGCCTCAGGCTACACTGGTTCGAATCCAGTCCCCTCCACCACCCCCTCGCCCAAGCGAAAGCCGCAATCGCAGAACCTGGTTTACGTCAGCCCCAGGCGCGTCGCGTGCAGGGCCGCTTCGGCGCGTGAGGATATGCCCAGCTTGCGGTAGATGCTCTTGATATGGGTAGCGATGGTGGATTCAGCCAGATCCAGGGCCATCGCAACATCTGTATTGCGGAGCCCCTTGGCCAGCAGCTTGAGCACTTCGAGTTCACGGCGGGTCAGGCTATCACCCTCGCTTTCGACCGGGCCGGTGCGCTGGAAATGTTCCATGATCCGCCGTGCAATGGTTGGGGAAAGCGGCGGCACGCCATGCTGAATCTGCATAAGCTGTCGCAACAATACCGGTTCCGGCTGCCCCTTGAGAATATAGCCCTGTGCGCCCGCTGAAAGCGCCGCCACGATATGGGCATCATCGCCGAGAACCGTGCTGACCACGCAGATGGTTTCAGGCGTCAGCTCCGAGAACAGCCGCACCAGGTCGAGCCCCGAGCCATCGGGCAGGCCAATATCGACCAGCGCCATGGACCATTTCCGTTGCACGATCTGCAGGCGCGCTTCCTTCATGTTCCTGGCCGTGTCGACGCGGGCTTCGGGAAAAGCGGCTTGCGCAATCCGGATCAATGAAGTCATCGCCTCGGAAATGTCTTCGACGATCAGTAGGTTGTCCACGTTCATGGTGCCGGATCCCCCAGGGGGAGCTGCACTGCAATCCTGGTCCCCCCTGTGCCGGAGATGGCGAAAGTTCCGCGATGCGCCAGCGTGCGTGATCGCATATTGCCCAGGCCATCGCCGGAATGCGTGCTCTTTTCGTCAAAGCCCACGCCGTCATCGGCAATCGAAAGGCTGACCCGCTCGTCCGCAATCAAGAGCGCCACGCTAAATCGGGTGGCCTTGGCATGCCGGATCGCGTTGCTGGCTGCCTCACGGACTATCGAGCGGATCGTGTGGGCAAGCCGGGCGCTGACGATCCTGCCCTCATCACCTGACACCGACCAGTCTAGCGCCAGCCCGACCTGTACGAGCCGCTCATTGGTCTCGTAGCGCAGTTCGGCCAGCACCTCGTCCAGCCTGATGCCATTGCCATGCGCATTGGCGATGATGTCACGCAGATCCGTCAGGGTCTCGCTGACAATGGCATCCTTGCGCTCGGTCTCGCTGCTGTGCAGCGTGCGAAGCAATTGCGCCCCGATATTGTCGTGCAGGTCGCGCGCGATCCGCGACCGCTCCTGCCGCGCACCTTGCTCATGGGCATCGCGGCTATCCAGGGCATGCTGCATCAGCTGGATCATCCCCGAGACCCGATTCACGTCGGCCTGGGAAAACAGCCGCCGTCCACCATCGGCAAAGCGCAGCACCAGGGCCGGCAGCGGCCCGCATGCCGGCACCAGCAACTCTTGCCCCGCATCACGCAGCTCCACCATGCTGCCGCCAGTCGCCGTTTCGATGGTCAGCGGATTGAAGGCTTCCGACAACAGCTCATGCCAACCGACGGCCTGATCGAGGCTGCTGCGCGCCAGGGCAATATCGAGAATCTCGCGAAACCGTTGCTCGTCCAGATGATCCCGTCTCAATATGCGGGTTCCGATCATGTTGCGAAGCGGCAGATAGACCAAGGCGACTGTCAGCAATGCCAGCCCGAAAGCCGGCAGGCGCTCCAGTGCCACGCCATAGATGAGTACCGCATCGAGCGCGAGCAGCAACAAGGCGCCGATCAGGTAGGAGATCAGGCGGAAGGCCCAAGTCCCCAGATCAAACAACCGATAGCGGGCAACACCAATGGCCAGCCCGGCATAGATCAAAAGGATAATGGCAAAGGCATTGGCCTGAGAGGCCTGCGGCGCCAACCCCAACAGTGTGGGCGCTGCGATGGCAAACACGAACAGCCCGGTTCCCAGCAGAACCGAGAGGCCAAACCAGCCAAGGGCCGCGCGCGCCAGCGGATTGCGCCTTGAATAGTATAGCTGGGCAACGATCAGCGCGAACAGCGCCACGAACTGTGCCAGCATTGGTGCATAGGCCCCCACGGCCTGTGACGGGGCGAGCTGCAGGACATGGGACAGCACCACGCTCAGCCCCAACACCCAGACCGCACCAATCACCCGCCGCCCGGCCAGACGGTGCGGATAGACCAGCAGCAAGCTGATCAAGGCCAGCCCGAAAATATTGGTGCCTGTGTAGTTTCCCGCCGACAACAGGCGGAACAGCCCCCCCTCCAGCGCCAGTTCCCTTGTGCTGTAGATGGCGGCCGCCGTGGCCGACAGCATTAGGCCAAAGCCGGATACCGCAAAATAGGTGCTGGCTTCTTCGTGCCGCAGCGCCCAGACCCAGCCGCCCAGCAGAATACCCGCCCCACCGACCCCAAGCTGGAGCCAGAATTCAAAGGGGAGCGACCAGACAGGCCTGGACCCCAGCGCGGTCAGTTCAACCTCAGCGCTGCTGCCGTCCGCCAGGGTCACACCAAGCACGACCTGACCAGCACTGAGCACGCGATCCAATGCAGACTGGCGCGCGCGGAAGGCATTGAGTTCGGCATAGGTATCAAGCGTGTCCGGCTCTTCGATCACATCGAGCGCCCGAAGGTCGAGCGGGTCTCCCTGGCCAGGGGCCGCCAGGGTATCGAGGCGAACACCAGGTTGAAGCACCGCCGGCAGGTCCTCCCGCTGTACGTCCCGTATCACAACCAGCCCATCATCGCCCGGCGCCAGGGCAAGACCCATCCAGGACTGGCTGGCGGCAAGCCATATCGCGCCCGAAGCAACAATCAGAAACACCGCAGCGACCACTATCAGCCGCGCCTGCGGCGACAGGCGCAACATAGCCGCCCCCTCACCGGACTGCCCCATGCCCATGCGCTCGCCCCCATATCCTCTGAACCGGGGATGCCACAAAATTGCACACTTGCATAGTTTTAGCCGCATAAAGTGAATTGAGCGGGAAATTGATCGTGTCGAATACTGGCTGGAGACGTCGCCGTCGGAGTTTCTCCCTCCTCACCCTGCTTGCGATAATGCTGATCGCCGCTCTGACGACTGTGCTTTTCTTGCCCCGCATCGAAGCGACCGAATTTCCGCGCGAGAGCATCGCCGACATCCCCAATGGCGTGCTCGAACCATTTGTCGGGCTCTGGAGTGTCGGCTTTCCCGAAGGCGAAGGCATGATCAATGGCGCACCCATAGCAAGCTGTGCGGCGCCCGTTACCCTGAACGGCAGCGGCAATGGAACGCTGACCTACCTCTCGCCGACAGGAGACGAGGTAGCGTTTGAGCTTTCGGCGTTCTCGGGCCGGACGACCTGGCTTCCGGTCATGGGGGAAAGTCTTGTCGCCGTATGGATCAGCACTGACGAGTTCTATCTCTACTCAGTCGACCTGACGACCGGACGTGCGCGCTGGGACAATCCGCACGCCTATCGGCGTTGTCTCTGAAGGCGCAATATCGGCCGGTGCAATCGGCATGCGGATTCCTTGCGGAAACCCGGCAAACCAGCTACCGCTCCAGGCATGAGCCGCAACAAATTTCCGCCCAAACCAAAATATGATCCCGATGCCGGTCCGGTCTATCTGTATGGACTGCACACGGTCCGTGCCGCGCTGGACAATCCCGGCCGTATCAAGAAGGCCTTGCTGGCGACGCCAAATGCCCTCAATCGCCTAAAGGAGACCGGGGACATCGGCAATGTCCCGCTTTCCGAAACAACGCCCAAGGAGCTCGATCGCCTGTTGGGCGGCGAAGCCGTGCACCAGGGCGTGGCGCTGGAGGTCGACCCCGTCAGCCGCTACGGCCTCAAGGATATTGCCGAACTCAAGCTGGTCGTCGTGCTCGATCAATTGACTGATCCGCACAATGTCGGTGCTATCCTGCGCACCGCCTGTGCCTTTGGCGCAGATGCAGTCATCACCACGGCCCGTCATTCCCCCAGAGAAACCGGCGTCATGGCCAAGGCAGCCTCCGGGGCGCTCGACCTGGTGCCGATGATTGAAGTGCGAAATCTGGCCGACACGCTGGAAAACCTCAAGCAGCGCGGCATGTTAGTGCTGGGCTTTGATTCAGAAGCTGAAGCGCCGATACGCCCGCGCACCGACGCCGTTCCGCTGGCCGTGGTCTTGGGGGCCGAAGGCAAGGGGCTGCGCCAGCGCACAAGGGAGCTCTGCGACGAAATGGTTCGGCTCGACATGCCTGGCCCGATCAAGTCGCTCAACGTCTCCAACGCCGCAGCCATTGCCCTCTTTGCGGCCACCGCAGGCAGAACCGCATGAGCCAGTTCGAACCCTTCGCAATCGCCTTGAGACTGTCTGGCGTCACGCTGCGACAGCAGGAACTCGATACCGCACTCAAGCAGTTGACGTCTCGGTTCGAGCCCGAAGACGCAGAAGACAGCTTCTACGCACAGGTGGACGTGCCCACGGCCAACCCGGTGCGGGCAATTCTTGAGCTGGCGGAACGCTCTGGAACAACAATTGCCGCCATGCTCGATGACCGCCGCATCGGCAAGGCCGTGCTCGATATCGCCTTCGACTATCCCGCGGAGGGCGAATCCATGTCCGCCCGCCTGCCCGCCCATGCTGCGGCAGCAATCTCCGGGCATGGCATCGACATAGAGATTTCCGTTTATCTCACCGACGTAGAGGACGACGAAGACGCATGAACGCCGGGCCGCGCAACTGGGCAGGTAATATCGCATTCGCCGCGCGCACTGTCGCGCGGCCCCGCACAATCGCTGAACTGCAGGACATCGTGCGCAGGTCGGACAAGCTGCGCGTACTGGGCTCCGGGCATTCTTTCAACACCATTGCCGATACCGATGACACACTCATCATTCTCTCCGACCTTGAGCGCAGGATAGAAATAGACTCTGCCGCCGGGACAGTGAGCGTTGATAGTGGCGCCACCTATGCCGATGTGGCGCCGGTTCTGTATGCGGCCGGTTTTGCCCTGCCCAATGTTGCGTCCTTGCCCAACATCACGATTGCCGGTGCCGTCGTGACGGCCACTCACGGCTCGGGCGACGCCAACAGGAACCTCGCCGCCGCCGTCTCCGGGATCAAGCTGGTTACTGCAAATGGCGAGATCCTGAGCCTCAACCGCGGAGACGCCGAGTTCGATGGCGCCGTCGTCAGCCTGGGCGCGCTCGGGGTCATTTGCGAACTGACGCTCGACATCGTGCCGAGTTTTGACGTCCGGCAGAATGTCTATCTGGATCTGCCGGTCGCCACCGTCATCGAAAACTTTGATGCATTGATGTCGCGTGCCTATAGCGTAAGCCTCTTCACACGCTGGCAGGGCGCGGCCATCGACCAGATCTGGGTCAAGGCGCTGGCCAGCGCCGGGGAACCGCCGGTTGACGTGCTCGGAGCCAGAGCCGCAACAAGAGCCTGCCACCCCATTCCCGATATGGATGGAACCAATTGCACTGCGCAGTTCGGTGTGGCTGGCCCTTGGCACGAGCGGCTGTTTCACTTCGCCATCGGCAATACTGCCTCTGCGGGGGCAGAGTTGCAGTCGGAGTTTTTTGTGAAGCGCGCCGATGCGCCCGCCGCCATCGCCGCCCTGCACGCAGCCCAGGAACAGTTCTCCGGGGCGCTGTTCATTTCCGAAATCCGATCGGTTGCCGCCGACACGCTTTGGCTCAGTTCCGCCTATCAACAGGACACGATCGGGTTCCACTTCACCTGGCGCCCGGATTGGGAGCCGGCCATCGCGGCCGTAAAGGCGGTGGAAGCGGCCCTTTCCCCGTTCAACCCACGTCCGCACTGGGCCAAGCTCTTCACCCTGCCCCCTGAGGTAATTGCAACGCGGTTCCCGCGCATGTCCAACTTCCGTGATCTGGCGCAGCGCCTTGATCCGGCAGGAAAATTCCGCAACAGCTTCGTTACCGATCTGATCTTCAGCTAGGGTTTTTTGCTCAAAGGCTGCTGGCGTCCGCCGTGATCACGCTGCGGCCGAACACGCCGTCCGCCTTGGGTGCCAAACGGACCACCGAGTACCCACGCGCCTCCAGTTCGGCGAGGAAGCCGGGGAGAAGCTCGACGGTACGCTGGTGAATGTCGTGGAACAGAATGATGCCGCTGCCGCGTGCCTCCAGCCGATCCAATGTCCGGTTGGCTACAGTCTGCGCGCTGTCCTTGTAGTAGTCCTTGCTGTCAATATCGACGTCCAGCACCACCATGTCGCCGTGCAGCAAGCTTGTCCGCAGAAACCCGGTTTGTGCGAGATAGGGGAAACGGAAGAACGGTGCCAACCGCCCTGCTCCACCCAGAGCCTCGGCAACCGCTGCTTCCCCGCGGGCAATTTCGTCGAGGGCAGCTTGGCGAGACAGATTGGCCAAATTGGTGTGGTCGAATGTGTGACTGCCCACACTATGACCGCGCCGGGCCACTTCCTGGGCCAGGGCCGGATTGGCTTTGGCGGCCGAACCGAGCATGAGGAAGGTCCCCTTCACGCCATACATATCCAGCGCATCAAGAATTTTGGGGGTCTTGCCCGGCCTGGGGCCATCATCGAACGTGAGGATGACCTCACCCGGTCGCAGGATGATATCGGTGGTCGAGGCGACTTCCAGCGTTCGACCCGCAAGCTGGCTGGTGCCGAAAATGCGCCTCGGCATTGCCTGCTCTACCCGCGCCGATGCACTGCGCGCCACACTTCCGGTCACCACGCTGTCACCAGCCATGGAGGGTGATTGTGCAACAGAGTTCTGACTGATCGGTTTGGCGCAGCCAGCCAAGCTCAAAGCAAGCAGGCCCGAACACAAAAGCGCAGAAAACAACCGCAAGACTGAGCCCACCCATCCAAATCAAGTGGGCTTACTTTTCTCGGTTTATGGTTAACAATCCCCTCGCAAGACCTTAAGAATTACTTACTCGCCAGAGTCTTGGCCCTGCGCCCCAAAGTATCGAGGGCACTGAGAAAGGCGGACCGATCCGCTGGACGGAAGCTTGCATTGTGACCGGAAATCTCTCCGGTTTCACGCAGATGCTGCTTGAGATCGCGCATGGCCAGAGCCATGCCGATGGAGGCCGGTGTAAAAGGCTTTCCGGTAAAGCCCAGCACGTGGCAGCCCTTGTCGATGGCCCGGCTGGCCAACGGAATATCGGCTGTCAGCACGATATCATTGGCCTTGGCATGGTCCACGATCCAGTCATCCGCCGCGTCGGCCCCTGCCGGCACGACCACAACCTGCACCATCGGGTCACGCGATGGCCTGATCCCGCCATTGCTGACAATGGTGATGACCAGCCCCAGCCTCTCGGCGACCTTCCTGGCCTCGTCCTTGACCGGGCAGGCATCGGCATCAACGAAGATGGTCGGCTCAGCCATGCGTGATTTCGTCCAGCACAAAGGTCAATCGGTCTTCCACGGAGACTTTGGGAAGTTCGACGACGCGATATCCCATTTCCGCATAGGCGTCACGCATTGGCCCATAAATGCGCTGTGCGTGGTCCCAACCCTCGGTGCGTTCGGCGTCGTCGGCGTAGATCTCGCGCCAGGGCGGCGCGAAGAAAACGGTCCGATTGTAGCGATAGAGCCGCGCTGCCCGCGCAAAATGCTCAGTCTCTGCCAGCCCAAGAATCCGGCCATAAGCCACCAGATCGGGAATGCCACGGTCACACAATGCCGGCCCCTCGCCTGCGCAAAGCTCTTCATGGGTCCGGATATCCCGGTCCAGCATGAGTTCGGCGAATCGGGCCGGATCGCGCCATTGCAGTGCCGGGCCGTCAATGGCCGTCTGCACCTGGATCACCGCCCGGGCCGCCTCGCGCCCGATTCGGATACCCCGCGCTGACGCGGCATTGAGTAGGGTTGTCTTGCCTGCGCCCGGCGCGCCAGTCAGCACAAACAGGCTTTCGCCAGCATGCGTCATGCTGTTGCCTCGTAAACAATGTTGGGGGAAGCGGCACAGTCGCCGCCCCTCCAATCTATGCGAGGCGTTCTGATCAGTAAACCACCACTGATCGGATGCTTTCGCCCGAATGCATCATGTCAAAACCCTTGTTGATGTCTTCGAGCCGGAGCGTATGCGTGATCATGGGATCGATCTCGATCTTGCCGTCGAGATACCAGTCGACAATTTTCGGCACGTCGGTCCGACCCTTTGCGCCACCAAAGGCAGTGCCCATCCAGGTCCGACCGGTCACAAGCTGGAACGGCCGCGTCGAAATTTCCTGCCCGGCCCCGGCCACGCCGATCACCACCGACTTGCCCCAGCCGCGATGCGCGCATTCGAGCGCCTGACGCATAACCTTGGTGTTACCTGTACAGTCGAACGTGTAATCGGCACCGCCAATCAGATCCCCACGGCGCTTGGTCAGATTGACCAGGTAGGGAACCACATCCTCGCCGATTTCGGTGGGATTGACGAAATGGGTCATGCCGAAGCGTTCGCCCCATTCCTTCTTCCCATTGTTGATGTCCACACCGATGATCATGTCAGCGCCGGCTAGCCGCAGGCCCTGAATGACATTGAGCCCGATCCCGCCCAGGCCGAACACCACCGCAGTTGCTCCGATCTCGACCTTCGCGGTGTTGATCACCGCGCCGATGCCGGTCGTCACGCCGCAGCCGACATAGCAAACCTTGTCGAACGCCGCGGCCGGATCGATCTTGGCGACAGCAATCTCCGGCATCACGGTATAGTTCGAAAAGGTCGAGCACCCCATATAGTGGAAGATCGGCTTGCCTTCGAGAGAGAAGCGCGAGGTCCCGTCGGGCATCAGCCCCTGCCCCTGGGTGGCGCGAATGGCCGTGCACAGATTGGTCTTGCCCGACCGGCACGAATAGCATTCGCGGCATTCCGGCGTGTACAGCGGGATGACATGGTCACCCTTCTTCAGACTGGTGACGCCGGCGCCGACATCCACCACGACGCCGGCCCCTTCATGCCCCAGAATGGACGGGAACAACCCTTCCGGATCGGCACCCGAGAGCGTGAAATCGTCGGTGTGACAAAGCCCGGTGGCCTTGATCTCGATCAGGACTTCCCCGGCCTTCGGGCCCTCCAGATCCACTTCGACAATCTCAAGCGGCTTACCGGCAGCAAGGGCAACGGCGGCGCGGGTTTTCATACGGAATCTCCTACCAAACTTGGCGAAAACTCGCACGATCAGGTGCGCCTCGGCAACTCCCGGCGCCACACAAGCCGCCCGTCCACCGACGAAGTCAGTCCGCTATCGCGCCCGGCCCTGGTTGAGCACCCGGTGGCACCTTGCCCATGATGATCATGCCCAGAACTTCATCCTTGGTGACTTCGGACGTTTTGGCCTGCCCCACAACCTGCCCGTTCTTCATCACCACGACCCGGTCGGCCAGATCAAACACATCGTGAATGTCGTGGCTGATCAGGAAGATGCCGATACCCTCCGACTTGAGCTGCTTGATCAGTTCGCCCACCTGCGCAGTTTCCTGCGGCCCCAAGGCAGCCGTCGGCTCGTCCATGATCAGGATGCGTGCATTGAACAGGATCGCCCTGGCAATCGCGACCGACTGCCGCTGCCCGCCGGAAAGAGCCTTCACCGGCTCCTTGAAGCGGCGGAAATTGGGGTTCAGTCGCCCCATCACCTCGCGCGCCTTGGACTCCATGGCGGCATCATCCAGCGTACCGAGCGAGGTGACCATCTCGCGGCCGAGAAACAGGTTTGCCGCGGCATCGACATTGTCGGCAACAGCGAGCTGCTGATAAATCGTTTCGATGCCATAGGCCTTGGCGTCGCGCGGATTGTTGATCGTGGCGGGTTCGCCATTGATGCGGATTTCGCCCTCATCGCGCTTATAGGCGCCCGAGAGAATCTTGATCAGCGTCGACTTGCCCGCGCCATTATGGCCGAGTAGCCCCACCACCTCCCCGCTATGCAGGTCGATAGAGGCGCGATCCACGGCGTGAATGCCACCGAAGGAGATCGAGATATCGGTCATTTCGACCAGAGGCTTGCCGGTATCCAGCATAACGCAACTCCTAATGCTTGTTCCGGCGGTAGAGCGTGTCGAGCCACACCGCAAAGACCAGAACCACGCCAACCACGATTGACTGCAGCGGACTGTCGATACCCATCAGCACCATGCCCGACTGCAGCGACTGCATCACCAGAGCCCCCAGCAGCGCCCCGGCAATCGTGCCCACGCCACCGGCCAGGGAGGTACCCCCAATCACCGCTGCGGCGATGACATAAAGCTCGTCGAGCGTCCCCAGGGCGTTGGTCGCCGCGTTGAGACGGGCCGTCGAAATGGCGGCTGCGATGGCGCAGAGCGCCCCCATCAGCATGAAAATCTTGACGGTCACCCAGCGCGTATTGATGCCAGCCAGTTCCGCCGCCTCGGGATTGCCGCCCATGGCATAGACATAGCGGCCAAAGCGCGTCCGGGTGGCCAGGAACGTCATGACCACGCCGACGCCGACCGCGATCAACACGGGAATGGCAATGCCATGCGAGATGAACAGCCCGCCTTCGGGTACCGCGATGCCATTGGTCTCCGCGAACCGCTCGGCAATGCGTATCGGCCAGGGATAGGCATTGGCGACCCATACAGCGGCAATTGTCGCACCGCAGCCGATTACGGCGAGGGAGACTTCCGCCCAGACCGGTCGCTGCGGAAAATTGAACCGCTGGCGCTGGCGACGCCCAAAGTACAGCCCGACGACGATGGCCGCACAGGCCACACCCGCGATCACCCAACTCCACAGGGCACCGATCGATCCATCCGGACCCCCCCCCATGAGCTGGAACGTTGAATCCATGGGCGCCACAGTTCGACCGGCCGTGACCCACCAGGCCGCTCCGCGCCAAACCAGATACCCACCCAAGGTCACGATGAAGGCCGGCACCCGCAAATAGGCAATGATCGCCCCCTGCAATCCGCCAATACCCACACCAACGGCCAGACCCGTCGCCAGGGACAACACCCAGATCAATGGATGTCCGAGCCCCAACCCGAACTGGGTCGGCAGGATCTGGGTCTGCATCACGCCCATCACCATGCCCACCACGCCCAGGATCGAGCCGACGGACAGGTCGATATTGCGGGTCACGATGACCAGCACCATGCCGGTGACCATCACCGCCACCGATGCGGTTTGCACCGACAGGTTCCAGAGGTTGCGCGGTGTCAGAAACAGCCCGCCCGAAAAGAAGTTGAACCCGACCCAGATGATGGCCAGCGCACCGATCATGCCCAACAGGCGCGTGTCGATCTCGGTCGCGATCAGGAACCGCTGAAGCGGATTCTGCACCGTCTGGCTTGGATGCGTGGTGCTTGTCATGGCGCGCGGTTCGGCCATCTAATTCCCCCATGGAAGAAGCGCTCCGGCGAGCCGGGGCGCAGTCTGATCAAGCAAGTGCCGCAGCGCGTCACGCCGCGGCACTTGCTGGTCAGTCTAGTACAAGATGACCTCAGTCACACGCAGCGACGGATCCAGCCGCAACGCCCTGGCAGACGACGTCCTTGGACACCCAGCCAGCGTCGATCACGACGTCGAGGTTGTCCTGGGTCACCGGGACCGGAGCAAGCAGCACTGCATTCATCTCGACGCCATTGGGGCCATCGGAGAATTTGGTTGCACCGGTGACTTCGTCCAGGGCTGCACCGCCGGCCAGTTCAACCGCAATTTCTGCGGCCTTTTTGCCCAGCTCGCGCGCATCCTTCCACACCGACACCGTCTGGGTGCCCAGCGCGATACGGTTGAGGGCGGCATGATCGCCATCCTGCCCGGAAACCGGCACGGCACCGGCCAGTCCCTGCGCACTCAGCGCCGCGATGGCACCACCGGCAGTACCGTCATTGGACGCCACAACCGCGTCCACCTCGTTATTGTTCGCGGTCAGGAACTGCTCCATGTTTGCCTGGGCAACTTCGGGGTTCCAGTTGTCTGTATAGGCTTCGCCGACATTGACGATGGCGCCGGAATCCACGGCTTCCTGGAGCACTTCCATCTGTCCGGCAAACAGGAAGTCGGCGTTCGGATCAGCCGAGTTGCCCTTGATGAAGACGTAGTTGCCCTCAGGCTGCACTTCGAACACACCGCGAGCCTGCATGCGGCCCACTTCCTTGTTGTCGAAAGTCAGGTAGAAGGCGTCTGGGTTCTCGATCAAACGGTCATAGCCAACCACCGGGATACCTTCTGCGACAGCCGCAGCCACGGCGGGGCCGATGGCATCGCTATCCTGCGCAAGAACGATCAGCGCATCTGCACCCTGGCTGATCAGGCTCTCGATGTCGGTCAACTGCTTGGACGCGGACGACTGGGCGTCTGCCGAGATGTATTCGGCGCCGGCAGCATCGAGCGCAGCCCTGATAGCGGCTTCATCAGTTTTCCAGCGTTCTTCCTGGAAATTGTTCCAGGATACACCGACGACAATCTGGTCCTGCGCGACAGCCGAGCCGATAAGCACGGTCGACGCCAGCAGGACTGCTGCAAACTTTTTCATATCTGTCCTCCCATGGGCAGATTTGCTGCCCGCAATGCAAGTTGGCGGCTTGTCCCCAACCGGGCGCCGCCTCCCTGCGCCCTGAGCATTATTTTTACTGCTCGAAAAAAGGTCTCGCACGCGCCGCCGCGACATGTCAACGTCATTTTCGGGCCTCGAAGAAATTCGCGTGTTGCGATATGGCGTGCACAATGCTGTTTTGGAAATTGGGGTTGGGGGAGAAGGCCGCTTGACGCGAAACGTCAGCGATAGTGATAGCGTCCGGCGGCAAAATCGCGGACTGATCCTGGGTGCCCTGCGCTCGGGCGGCCCTCAGTCGCGCACTGCTTTGGCAGGTATTACGGGCCTTAGCCATGCCAGCGTCACAGCCATCATGCAGGACCTGCTTGCGCAGCGGATAGTTGAAGAGCTCACCAGCCCCGAGCGCACCGACGGGCGCATGCGCGGCAGGCCGGCCACCCTGGTTGGCTTCCAGCGCGCAGCCGCCTATGTGGCCCTTTTCGAGATCGACGTGAATCGCCTGCGCGCGTCGCTTGTCGACTATTCAGGTGTGCTGGTGGACCGGATCGAAATAGCCGTATCACCATCGACCTTTGTCGAAACACCGCCTGGCGACTTCTTCGCCGCGCATCTGGATAGCCTTCGCGGCCGTACCCCACAGGCCGCCCGGACACTCCGCCGCATCGCCATCAGTGTTCAAGGCATTCTCAACCCGGACAATAGTGGCCTCAAATGGTCGCCCATTGCCAGCCTGGCCGGGTCTTCCTTCGCGCATGACCTTGCCCGGGACTCGGGGTTGCCGGTCGCCCTCTACAAGCGTGGCCGTCTGCTGGCCGAAGGCACGCGCTGGCTCGACCCCGGCCTGCTTCAATCCAGCGTCGCCACGGTCTTTGTCGGCTCGACGGTCGCCATGGGCCTTAGCCTCCACGGCCATATCACCGGTCGCAGCGAAGGCGGCGCCACCGAGTTCGGACATATGAACCATATGCCCAACGGCGCCCTTTGCCGTTGCGGCATGCGCGGCTGCATCGAGGCCTATGCGGCCGACTATGGCATTTTGCGCACCAGCTACTCGGTGCCCGACACGACGCCCCCTGCCCCCGCTGTCCCTGCGCAGCAGTTCGATGCACTGATCCAGCGCGCAGAGGCCGGCGACCGAGACGCAACCCATGGCTTCAATCTGGCCGGCCGTGCCATCGGCTATGGGCTGAGCCGCATGATGGCCATGTTCGACCCCAGTCACATCCTTATTGTCGGACCCGGTGCGCGTGCACTGGACTTGCTTAGGCCCGAAGTCGAGGCCGCGCTGGCCGCCTCCCTGGTCTGCAAGATCAATGGCCTGCCCAAGATTCTCGCTCACCCCGACGAGCGAGAGCCCATCTTCAGGGGCCTGATGATGAAGACCCTGTCGGCACTCGACCAGACCGACTTCGCTGCCCTCGAAACAGGCAGCCGGGTCTAACACGTTCACGCTGTCTGCAATTCAATGACTATTCTGGAGTTGACACCTGGCGCTGCAGTAAAGTCTGATCCTCATCACGCCAGTATCAAACATCAACTGGCGCGAGCTAGCGGTTTTGAAATTGTGACACTGCCACTACAAATCTGACGCGCAGTATTTATCCGATAACGCCTGGACGATCGGAGCAGAAACTATGGCCAAGAAGGTAATTCCTGTCATTCTGGCCGGTGGCCAGGGCACGCGGCTCTGGCCGATGTCGCGCGTGGCGCGTCCAAAGCAGTTCTTGCCCCTCACAGGCCCCCTCAGCCTCTTCCAGAAGACGCTGCAGCGTGTGAACAGTCCGTTGTATTCTGCCCCGCCCGTCGTCGTCACCAATGCGGAGTACCGCTTCCTTGTTGCCGAGCAGGCAGCCGAGGTCGAAATAGCGACCTCAAGCATTCTGCTGGAGCCCGTAGGGAGAAATACGGCCCTTGCCATGGCTGCTGCCGCGGCTCACATCGTGCAATGCCACGGCGACGCCATCCTCCATGTCGTGCCTTCGGACCATGCGGTTGAAATCACTGAGGGATATTGGCTGGCAGTCAACCAGGCCATAATGGCCGCCGAGGCAGGCAAGCTGGTCACCTTCGGACTGGTACCGACCCATCCGGAAACAGCATTTGGATACATCCAGGCGGATGCCAGGGTTGGCGCGGGCCCTTGCGCCGTGCAACGTTTTGTTGAGAAACCCAACATGCAGAGGGCCATTGAGATGCTCTCCGCCAGGGGACATTTCTGGAACTCGGGCATGTTCGTCCTGGACGCCGGCGCCTTTCTCAGTGAGTGCCGGAGGCTGGCGCCGCAGACCTTTGAGGCAGCACAAGCCGCGGTGGCTGGCGCCCGCGAGGACCTCGACTTCATACGGCTCGACGCACCCTCATTTGCGGACGCGCCGGATATTTCGGTCGACTATGCAATATTCGAGAAGACGGACAAGGCCGCGGTCGTAGCCGTCGACTTTCCCTGGTCGGACCTGGGCAGTTGGGACGCCGTGTGGAAGTCGGCTCAGCGCGATCCGTCCGGCAATGTCACGCAGGGCGCCGTTACCCTGGATGGCGTATCCGATTCCTTGGTCGTGACCGACCACGCCCATGTGGCGGTCAACGGCGTAGAGGATATTGCCGTAATCGCGACCAACGATGCGGTCTATGTCGGTCGGCTCTCGGACGCGCAAAAGGTTGGCGACATGGTTCGGCGCATGCGCGCCGACGCCGCAACCACCGGCCTGACCGAAGTGCATCGCACCGCATATCGGCCATGGGGTGGCTATTCATCGGTGCTCAGTGGTGACCGCTTCCAGGTCAAGCGCCTGTTCGTTAAGCCCGGCAGGAAACTCAGCCTGCAAAAGCATCACCACCGCGCTGAACATTGGGTGGTCGTGCGTGGCACGGCGGAGGTGACCATTGATGGCGCGGTCAGCGTAGTGACCGAAAACCAGTCGATCTACCTGCCGCCCGGCTGCGTGCATCGCCTCGCCAATCCCGGCAAAATCGACCTGGAGCTGATCGAGGTCCAGACCGGTTCCTACCTCGGTGAGGATGACATCATTCGCATCGAAGATGAATTCGGCCGCGTCTGACCCTGCGCGCCAGGCTGACCGGTACAATTGGCACCGGCCACACTCCGCGCCGTTTCAGAGCTTGAGGAAGGCGTGGAGCTGATCTGCCAGGACCTCGGGGCCCGCTTCGGCGCCATGCAATACCAGCTCGGCATTTTCAGGCGGTTCGAAGGGCGAGTCGATGCCGGTGAAATTCTTGATCTCGCCAGCACGCGCCCTCTTGTAGAGCCCCTTTGGGTCACGCGCCTCGCAGACCTCAAGCGGGGTATCCACATAGACCTCGGTGAAATCAGTATCCCCGGCAATCTCGCGCGCCAGCCGACGCTCTTTCTCGAACGGTGAGATGAAGGACACCAGCACGATCAATCCGGCATCGGCCATCAGCCGCGCCACTTCCGCCACGCGACGAATATTTTCTATTCGCGCTGCTTCTGTGAACCCCAGGTCCTTGTTCAGTCCGTGCCGGACATTGTCGCCGTCCAGGATATAGGCGTGCCGCCCTTCGGCAGTCAGCCGCTTCTCGAGCAGGTTGGCGACCGAGGACTTGCCTGAGCCCGAAAGTCCCGTGAACCAGATGATACGGGGCGACTGCCCCTTCATCTGTGCACGCACCTCACGGTTCACGTCAAAGGACTGGTAGGTCAGGTTCTGGGCGCGCCGCAGGCCGAATTCGATGGTCCCTGCCCCAAGCGTGGCATTGGAGATCCGGTCAACCAGGATGAAGCCGCCAGTGCGCGCATTGCTGGCATAGGGATCGAAAGCAATCGGCTTGTCGGTGTTGAGCGTGACCGTGGCAACCTCATTCAGATCGACCTTGGTTGCCGCCGTCTGTTCCAGCGTATTCACATTGGTTCGGAACTTGAGGTCGGTGATCGTCGCCGGCACCGTCTGTGTGCCGATCTTGAGCAGATAAGAGCGCCCCGGATAGGCCGGCTCCTCGTTCATCCAGACCACCCTGGCCTGAAACTGGTTGGAATAGTCCAGAGTCTCACCCGGCCGCGACAGCACGTCGCCACGCGAGATATCCACTTCGCGATCAAGCACCAGCGTCACCGCCTGCCCGGCAACGGCGTGGTCCAGATCCCCATCCATGGTGACAATACGGCTGACGACGGCCGGTTTGCGCGATGCAGCAATCAGCACCTCGTCGCCCACTGCTATCGTCCCCGATGCAACCGTTCCGGAGAACCCGCGGAAGTCAAGATTCGGCCGGTTAACCCACTGCACCGGAAAGCGGAATTTCTCCCTCGTACGATCCTCGGAAACGTCGATGGCTTCGAGATAGGGCACCAGCGCCTCGCCCTCATACCAGGGCGTATTCTCGCTAAGGCGCAGGATATTGTCCCCCCGCAAGGCAGACACCGGAACGGCGGCCAGCGTCTTGAATCCCAAAGGCTCTGCGAAGGCACGATACTCAGCCACGATGCGATCAAACGTTTCCTGGTCGTAATCCACCAGGTCAATCTTGTTGACCACCAGCACCACATGCTTCACCCCGATCAGCGAGAGAATGAAACTGTGCCGCCGGGTCTGGGTCAGCACACCCTTGCGCGCATCGATCAGCACCAGGGCCAGCTCGGCATTGGAGGCGCCCGTCGCCATGTTGCGCGTATACTGCTCATGGCCTGGCGTGTCGGCCACAATGAACTTGCGCTTGTCGGTCGAGAAGAACCGGTAGGCCACATCGATCGTGATGCCCTGCTCCCGTTCGGCGACCAGGCCATCTACCAGCAGCGAGAAATCGATACCCTCATCGCCCACCGTGCGATTGTGACTTTCCTTCTTGAGGCTCGCCAACTGGTCATCAAGGACAAGCTGACTATCGTAGAGCAACCGCCCGATCAGAGTGGACTTGCCGTCATCGACGCTGCCGCAGGTGAGAAACCGCAAGAGCGATTTTTCTGTCTGCTGGGCGAGCCAGAGATCCAGGCTGTTATCGGCAGTGGCAGGAATTGCGGACATGGCTAGAAATACCCTTCCTGCTTCTTCTTCTCCATCGAACCAACGCTATCGCTGTCGATCAGGCGCCCCTCGCGTTCCGAAGTACGGCTTGCCTGCATTTCCATGATGATGGAGGGCAGATCAGCGGCGTCAGAGCGGATGGCGCCCGTCAGCGGGTAGCAGCCCAGTGTGCGGAACCGCACCACTTCTTGCTTGGGCGTTTCGCCCGGATTGAGCGGCAGGCGCTCGTCGTCGACCATAATCAGCGTGCCGGAACGCTCGACCACCGGACGCGGACGAGCGAAATAGAGCGGCACAATGGGGATTTGCTCGGAATAGATGTATGTCCACACGTCCAGCTCGGTCCAGTTCGAAATCGGGAAAACCCGCATGCTCTCGCCTGGATTAAGCCGTGTATTGAACGTCCGCCACAGCTCCGGCCGCTGGTTCTTGGGATCCCAGGCATGGCTGGCATTGCGATGTGAGAAAACGCGCTCCTTGGCGCGTGACTTTTCCTCGTCACGCCGCGCCCCGCCAATGGCCGCATCGTAGCGCCCCGCCGTCAGGGCCTGGCGCAGGGCCGCCGTCTTCATGATGTCTGTGTAGCGCGACGACCCGTGATCGAACGGATTGATGCCATCGCGCACGCCATCCTGATTGGTGTGGGTGATCAGATCGAACCCGTATTCCTCCGCGGTCCTGTCGCGGAAAGCGATCATCTCACGGAATTTGAACGTCGTATCGACATGCAAAAGCGGGAACGGAATCTTGCTCGGAAAGAACGCCTTGCGCGCCAGGTGCAGCAAGACGCTCGAATCCTTGCCGATCGAATACATCATCACCGGCCGCTCAAAGCTTGCGGCAACCTCGCGCAGGATCTCGATGCTCTCAGCCTCAAGGGTCTGCAAATGCGTCAGTCGATTCTGGTCCAACACTCTTATCCGGAACTGGGGCCTGGCGGCGGAGATTTGACCAGGTTTCGTACCCTCCTGCACCCTCGTCCAGCAACCCGAAATATGCCTGAATCGCTGGCACTACAGGGTCTTGAGGCAAATTTGTGCACCAACGGGGCGGCGCGTATGAAAGCCCACCCCAAGCGCCTTGGCCGCCGCATCGCACGATGCGCGCGTCCCGCGATTGGCGAAAAAAAAGTTCACCGGCGTTCGGCCGGCACAGAGCTCGGAGATGCGCATTTTTATCTGTTGTGCGATCGCCCCACTCGGTGATAAACGGCACCGCAATGCCGGTATAGCTCAGTTGGTAGAGCACCTGATTTGTAATCAGGGGGTCGCGGGTTCGAACCCTGCTGCCGGCACCACACTTCCTCATATTACTCTCAATAGCGCGCCGCAGACTTGGGCAGAATGATGGACCAGACAACGCGGCTGGGCCATCGCGAAGCAACGCCTTTGGCCCGCGCGTATCGGATCATTTCGTACAATAGCGGCAAGATCGTCCGTTCGAGCAAAGTTGGAAAGAGAGGCCTCGTCTGTTCCAATTTATGCAACTATCGTTGGATCAATTGCGCTTTTGGCAGGCAACGCCGTCTGCCATGTTGCTTCCCATAAGGGAGGAAAACATGACCAAAGCTTATCCATTTCGCGCCATCGCGCTTGCGGCCCTGATGAGTGTTGCGCCGATGAGCACGGCCCTCGCCGGCAAGGCGGACAACACCTTGAATGTCAGCTTCAGCGAAGAAATTCTCGAACTCGACTACAACTACACGACCAAGCGGGAATACATCATCATTTCTGACCTGATCGACGACACGCTGTTCAGCGTCGATCCTGAGACCAATGAGTATCTGCCGGCCCTGGCTTCGGGCTACGAATATATCGACGACCGCACGATCGAAGTGACTCTGCGCGACGATATCACCTTCCACAATGGCCAGAAGCTGACCGCCGCGGACGTCGCTTACACCTATAACTGGATGATCGACCCGGAAAGCGAATCCAATGCCGGCGCCACCCATGAGAGCTGGCTGGAAAGCGTGGAAGCTGTCGATGAACTGACCGTGCGTTTCCACCTGCTCAATGATTACCCGCTGGCCATTCGCGATCTTGCTAGCCGCGTGCGCATCCGCCCCGAAAACACCTATCACGTAAACGGAGAAGTGGTCCGCAATGCTGCCGCGCTGGAGCCCGTTGGCCTTGGCCCCTACAAGGTGGCTTCCTTCGAGCCCGGCCAGGAGCTGATCCTGGAGCGCTATGAGGGCTATTATGCCGACAGCCCCAAGGGCGATCCTGCCATTGAAAGGATTGTCATCCGCACCATCCCCGATATCGGCACGCAGCAGGCCGAGCTGATGAGTGGTGGCGTCGACTGGATGTATAATGTGCCGCTGGACGTGGCCCAGAGCATGGGGGCGACTCCGGTCGCCGAACATCTCTCCGGCCCCGACCTGCGCGTGGCTTTCATCGTCCTCGATGCTGCTGGCTACACAGATCCCGAAGGCCCGTTGACCAATCAGCTGGTCCGCCAGGGCATGAATCACGCGATCAACAAGGCCGATATCGCCCAATACCTCGTCGGCGGTTCGGCAGAGGCGATCCATACGCCCTGTCACCCGGCCCAATTTGGCTGCGTCACCGACATCGCCAACTACGAATACAATCCGGAGCGCGCAAAGGAGCTGTTCGCCGAAGCGGGCTACCCCGACGGCTTCCCGCTCGACCTCTGGGCCTATCGTGAACGCCCCATGGCCGAGGCAATTGCGGCTGATCTCGAACTGGCCGGTGTCGATGTCAACCTGCGCTACGTACAGCTTGAATCGCTCAATCAGGCGCGCGCCAACCGCGATATTCCGGCCTATATCGGCACCTGGGGTTCCGGTGGCACCGCCGACACGGCGGCCATTGCCTCGATCCACTTCAACGAGACCACCGACCGCAACCTGTCGGGCGACGCCGAACTTTCGCGCCTCGTACAGGCGGCCGAGGAAACCAGCGATCAGGACGAGCGCCTCGCCATCTATACCGAGGCCGTCAACCTGATTGCGGATCAGGCCTATTGGGTGCCGATCACCAGCTACTCGGTCAACTATCTGGTGAGCCCTGATCTCGACTTCCCGCTCAGCGCCGATGGCCTGCCCCGGCTTTATCAGGCAAGCTGGAAGTAACCGGCCCAGGGCCCAGGGACCGGCGCGGGCTTAGCCGCGCCGGTCGAAGATCGGATTACAGCCATGTTCAGATACATTCTCCAGCGCGGGGCTTTGGCTTTGGCCGTCGCCTTGGTGGTGTCCTTTGCCACCTTCATGCTGCTCAATTTCGCCAGTGACCCGGCCTCCGCCATCGCTGGTGAAGACGCAACCCAGGAAGTGGTCGAGCGTATTCGCCAGGCCTATGGCTTTGATCGGCCGGTTCTGGTCCGCTATTTCGAGTGGCTCGGCGGGGTCGCCCAGGGCAATTTTGGCGAAAGCTATTATTGGAATAAGGCTGTGGGGCAGCTCGTGCTGGAACGGGCACCGGTCACGATCACATTGGCCCTGTCGGCACTTTTCGTCACCATCGTCATCGCCATTCCACTCGGCGCGATGGCTGCGCTCAATCCCAATAGCTGGGCTGATCGCTTCGCATTGACCTTCGCCGTCTCAGCGCAGGCCATGCCCAATTTCTGGCTCGGCCTGCTGCTGATCATCCTGTTTGGCGTCATGGTGCCCATCCTGCCCATTTCGGGCGACAGCACCTGGCAGCATTTCGTGCTGCCCGCCTTTGTGCTCGGCTCAAGCTCGGTGCCTGCGGTCATGCGCCTGACCCGTACCGGCCTGATCGAGGTGATGGAATCCGACTATATCCGAACGGCCCGTTCCAAGGGCTATCGCGGCCTCTCGCTCCTCACCCGCCATGCCATGCGCAATGCCTTGCTGCCCGTGGTGAGCGTCCTCGCAGTCCAGCTCGGGCAGAAATTCGGTGGCTCGGTAATCACCGAATCCGTATTTGCCATCAACGGCCTGGGGCGGCTTGCACTGCAGTCGATCCTCGGGTCGGACATCCCCACCGTGCAGATGCTGATTTTCATTTTCGCCATCACCTTCGTTCTGATGAACCTGCTGGCGGACCTTCTCAATGCTGCCCTGGACCCAAGGATCCGCATCGGATGAGTGTCGAGACAGACCCCCAACTGCTTCCCGAGGACGTGCTCGCCCCCTCCCCGCGCAGCCAGCTCCTGCACCGCGCCCTGTCCCACAAGGGCCTGCTCATCGGCGGCTTCATTGTCGGTACGCTGATCCTTGTGGCGCTGTTTGCGCCCCTGTTGGCACCGCACGACCCATATGCACAATCCCTTGCCAAACGGCTCCTGCCGCCAGCCTGGGAAGCAGGCGGCACCTGGGATCACATTCTGGGAACCGATCAGGTCGGCCGCGACTATCTCAGCCGATTGATCTACGGCACACAGGTTTCGCTCATCATCGGCTTCGGCGCCGCCTCTGTTGGCCTGGTGATAGGCGTCACTCTGGGCGTTTGCGCCGGTTATTTCGGCGGCTGGATCGATACGGTGGTTTCATTTGTACTCACCGCACAGCTTGCCCTGCCCGGCCTGCTGCTCGCCATGGCTCTGGTCTTCATCATCGGCCCGTCGGTCTGGGTGGTTATCGGCATCATCGGCGTCCTGCACTGGACCTATTATCTGGTTGTGACGCGTTCGGCGACGCAGCGTCTCAAATCGCAGGACTTCGTGGCCGCCGCCAATGCCATGGGCGCCAGCCGCTGGCAGGTGCTGCGCAGCGAAATCCTGCCCAATGTATCAAGCCAGATCATCGTCATCTTCACCTTCGAGCTGGGCATCGCCATCCTGGCAGAATCCTCGCTCTCCTTCCTCGGCGTTGGCATTCAGCCTCCGATCCCCTCCTGGGGCCTGATGATCGCAGAGGGCAAGCAGGCGCTGTTCTTCCGCCCCAGCCTCGTCCTGTTTCCCGGCCTGATGCTGTTCTTGCTGGTCATTGGCGCCAATCTGCTCGGTGACGGGCTGCGCGACGTCACCTCACCGCAGGGGAGGAACTGACCATGCTCGACAATCGCACAATTCTCTCCGTACGCGACCTCGAGGTCGTTCTGCCGACGCCTGCGGGGCCACTTAGAGCAGTGCGCAGCACCAGCCTCGACCTCAAGGCCGGCGAAGCCATTGGAATTGTGGGGGAATCCGGGTCTGGCAAGTCGATGACCGCCCTGGCGCTGATGCGGCTATTGCCACGCAATGCCCAGGTCAAGGCCGAAGCCATCACCCTTTGCGGCGACCGGCTGGGCACCATGAGTGATCGGCAATTTGCCAATGAGGTTGCCGGGCAGAAGGTCTCCATGATCTTCCAGGAGCCCATGACGTCACTCAATCCGGTCTATTCCATTGGCCGGCAGATGACCGAGGCGGCAACGCGCATTGGCCGGCTCAGCCAGGCCGCCGCCCACGATAGGGCCATAGAACTACTCGCCAAGGTCGGCATTCCCGATCCCGCCGGGCGCCTGCAACAATTCCCGCACCAGCTTTCGGGCGGACAACGCCAGCGCGTGATGATCGCCATGGCGCTGATGAACGAGCCGGACCTGATTATCGCAGATGAGCCAACGACCGCGCTTGATGTGACCGTGCAGGCTCAGATCATGGACCTGCTTGCCGATCTCCGCCGCGAATTCGGCATGGCGATGATCCTGATCACCCATGACCTGGCCGTGGTCGCCTCCACGGTCGACAAGGTAGCGGTGATGTATGGCGGGGAGATCGTCGAACAGGGCAGCTGCGACGAGGTCCTGCACCACCCGCTCCATCCCTATACGCGCGGGCTTCTCGCCAGTGCGCCCAAAATCTCGGACGTACCGCGGCGGCTCGGAGCGATACCCGGCATTGTGCCCTCGCTGATCGGCGACGTGACCTATTGCGTCTTCGCTTCCCGGTGCCCCCAGGCACGGGCCGAATGCCGGTCACAGCGCCCACCTTTGCGCGAGCTTGGTGCGCGCAACTATGCCTGCGTGCTGACCCCCGAAGAGGTCGCTGCCCTACCTCCTGCGCAGCCGGAAATCGAGATGCCCCCGCTCAAGGCGGCGCCTGATGCCGTGCTCATGCAGGGGCGCGGCATCGAAAAAGTCTTTGACATCAAGCGCTCGATCTTTGCCCGCACGCGACAATTGCATGCGCTGGAGGATGTCTCGATCGACATTCGCCGCGGTGAGACCTTTGCGCTGGTCGGCGAAAGCGGGTCAGGCAAGACGACACTTGCCAAGATCCTGCTTGGCCTCAACCCGGCGACCAATGGCCAAGTCCTGCTCGAGGGCGAACCCATCGCCGCCATGGACCGGCTCAAGCGCGCCAGGCTGATGCAGCCGATCTTCCAGGACCCCTACTCTTCCCTCAATCCGCGCCACACCATCGCCCGCCTGATCGGCCGGCCGCTCGAAATCCACGGTATTGGCGATGCGCAGAGTCGCGAGGCCGCTGTCGTCGAGGTGATGGAACGGGTGGGCCTGCCCAGCCGGGTCATGCACAACTATCCCAACCAGATGTCGGGCGGGCAACGCCAGCGCGTGGCCATCGCCCGCGCCCTCGTGATGAAGCCGGCCCTGTTGGTCTGCGATGAACCGACATCGGCGCTCGATGTCTCGGTTCAGGCGCAGATCCTCAACCTGCTTTCGGATCTGCAGCGCGATCTGGGGCTGACCTATCTGCTCATCACCCACGATATCGGCGTGGTGCATCAGGTCGCCTCACGCATCGCGGTGATGTATCTGGGCCAGATCGTTGAAATGGGTGATGCCACCGATGTGCTCGCGGCCCCCCGGCATCCCTATACGCAATTGCTGCTCTCATCGGTTCCCGAACTCGATGGCATCAGCAAGCCGCGGCGGCCCGGCTCGGCCATCGTCTCCAATCCGCTCGACCTGCCGCCAGGCTGCCGTTTCTCGGAACGCTGCGCCTATGTTGTCGATGCCTGTCGGGCTCAGATGCCCGAACTGCGTCCGGCTCATGCCGGTCCGCAATTGACCCGCTGTATTCGCGACGAGGTGGTCACCCATGACCTTTCATGATGCTGGCCTGACGCCGCAAACCCTGTTCTCCCGCACAAATCTTTGGCAGGCTTGGCTCGATGTCGAAGCGGCCATGGCCCAGGCCCAGGCCGAAATTGGCATGATCCCGCAATGGGCGGCAGACGAAATTGCCAGCAAGGCACGGCTCGAGCTCTTCGATCTGGAGGCGCTGGAGCGGTCGGTTGCCAAAACCATGGCGCCAATCGTTTCGCTCGTACGCGCTTTGACTGACGTTTGCGGAGACGCCGGACGCTATGTCCATTGGGGCGGCACCACGCAGAACATCATGTCTACCGGCCTCATTCTGCTGGTACGGCGGGGCCATAGTCAGATGCTCGGTCACCTGGCCGGCGCCATCGACACATTGGGCATCTGGGCAGAAGAACACGCTGAAACTCTCATGGCCGGGCGGACCAATAACCGGCACGCTCTGCCGATCAGTTTTGGCTTCAAGGTGGCGGGCTGGATCGAAGAACTCTCGCGCCAGAACCAGCGCTTCGCGGAATGCGAAAAGCGCGTGTTCTCGCTCTATTTTGGAGGAGCCATCGGCGCCATGCATTCCTTTGACGGGCGCGGCACCGATTTGGCACGGGCGCTTGGCCGCCGGCTGGCGCTTGATACTGTCCTTGTGCCCTCGCGCGCCTCGATCGACAGCCAGGCCGAATATGTGGCCGCGCTGGGGCTGTTCGCTATGGCCGCCGGCCGCATCGGCAATGAGCTTTATAGACTCATGGCCAATGAGTTGGACGAAGTGGCTGAACTGCTGGCTGAAGGGGTGATCGGCAGCTCCACCATGCCGCACAAGATTAATCCCAAGCATGTTGTGCATCTGATTTCCACGGCCGCACAACTGCGCTCCCGGGTGGCGCCGGCTCTTGAGGCAGGCCTTCCCGGCCATGAGGGCGATGCACCAAGCAACCAGTTGATGTCGCGGACCCTCGAAAGCGCCTGCATGTTGGGCTGGGAGCTGGCGCAAAGACTGGAGTCCACCCTGGCCCGGATCGAGATCCGCCCCCAATCCATGTCGGACAATCTGGCATTGAGCGCCAATGTCATTGCTTCAGAGAACCTGATGATGGTGCTGGCGCCAAAGATTGGCCGCACGCGGGCGCATGACGTGGTGCACCACACTGTCGCCGACGCTACCGCCAGCAACCGCCCACTGGTCGATTTGCTGCTCGACCTTCCAGAGGTTGCAGATCAGATCAGCCGGGATGCGCTTGAGCGCGCGCTCGACCCGGCCAATTATCTGGGGGAAAGCGCGACCATCGCCAGACAGTCGGCCGCGCTTGCGGCAGAACTGTCTATGGAGCTACGGCGGCGCTCGGCCAGTTGAGTGCTGCCGCGCAGAACGGGGAGTGCGCCGCGTGAGCCAGTATCACAGCTTTGATCCCGCAAAGGGCCACGGCCTGCCGCATGATCCGATCAAGGCCATCATTGCGCCACGGCCCATCGGCTGGATCTCATCGGTCGGTGCTGCCGGGCACGTCAATCTGGCGCCCTACAGCTATTTCAACATCTTCAGCCACAAGCCGCCGATCCTGATTTTCGGCAGCGAGGGCCGCAAGGACTCTGTCTCCAATATCGAGGAGACGCGCGAATTCGTCTTCAACCTTGCGACACGCGATCTTGCCGAGCGGATGAACCAGTCGTCCGGCGCCTATCCACCCGAGGTCGATGAATTCGACAAGGCCGGGCTGACGCCAGTACCCAGCGCGGTGGTTGCCGCCCCGCGCGTGGCCGGTGCAGCCGCTTCCATGGAATGCAAGCTGCTCGAAATCCGCCAGTTGCTCGATATCGATGGCCAGCCGGTTTCAAGCCACCTGGTCATCGGCCAGGTCGTGCGTGTCCATATTCGTCAGGACCTGCTTGTCGATGGCATGTTCGATATCGTCCGGGCCGGCACCATTGCACGCTGCGGCTATCGCGGCGACTATGTTGCGGTGACCGAAACCTTCGAAATGCTGCGCCCCAGGCTGGATTAGGCCTGCTCCGCGCACGACCGGGGACATCGTCTTGAATCTGAGATCGCTGCGCATCTTCCGCCGCATCGTCACCCTGGGCTCGCTGGCTCAGGCATCCCGTGAGCTCAATATTTCGCCCTCGGCCGCCAGCCGGCTGATTTCCCTGCTCGAATCCGAGCTGAACCTGACCCTGTTCGCCCGTCACAAGCGCCGTCTTGAACTGACCGAGGAGGGAGACCGTTTTTATCGGGAGACCGAGCATATTCTGCGCGGACTGGACGAAATGGGCGCGGTTTCCCAGGACATCCGGCAACAGACCAACAATCGGTTGCGCCTGGTCACAGCGGCACCGCTGGCCATGGGGGTTATCGCGCCGACCCTGGCACTGATGCGCCAGCAGGGCATGGCCTTCGAGTGCGATATCAATGTCGAAACACGCTTCGGCATCGAGAGCAAGGTTGCTGCACGAGCCTATAATTTCGGCATCATCTCCGTACCCCTTGAAAATGCCATTGTTGAGCTGACGGTTGAACCCTTCCTGGAGGCGCGGATCGGCGTACTGATGCGGGCGGATCATCCGCTGGCTGACCGGAGTACGATCAGCCCCGAAGATATTGTCGACCAGCCGCTGGTTGCCCTGCGCAAGGGGCAACGTTGGCGGGCCCGAATGGACGAGGTGTTTTCCGGGGCGGGCCTGTCGCCACCCATTCCATACGAAACCACCTCAACGCCAGTAGTCACTCAGTTGGTGCGCGACGGGCTGGGACTGACCATCGTCGACCGGGTCTGTGGGCGCATCCTGGAGGGCGAACCGCTGGTGCTTCGGCCCCTGGCGCAAGAGCGCTGGGTCACCTACGCCACAATTCATCCACGCGGACCACGCCCCTCCCTTGAGCAGCACTTCGTTCGCAGCATGCAGGAGTTCGTCGATGCCGAACGACACCGAAGCCCTGACATCGCTGCCACCTTGCGCCTGATGTGAACCGAACAGCCCCTGTTCCAGCCGGGGTAACGCAATCGGCGAACGCCACCTCCGGCGCTCACTTATAGGCGTCCAGTGTCTCAACACCCTGCAAAATAAGCAGGCCGTCAGAACAGCCAAGTTAACCCGCCAGAATATTTCGTTGTTGTCTCTGCCGGACGCAACTTAACCTAGAAAAGTGCCAACCCCTTGACCGCGTTCAAAAGATAAAGTCCTTTGCAGGAATTGACTGTCGGGGGCGTCGGTGAAAAATGCTTAGATTGACCGAGCTTTCTCTGGCTTTGGTCCTTGCCCTGGTCTGCATTATCGGCGGCTCTCTCGTTGCCATCAGGGAATTGGCCGCAGTACCCCCCAAATTGAGCGCACAGAGCCTCGCCGCGCTGACTGAGGCCACCAACCCCACGGCAATCGCAGGTGTGTCCTATTCCGCGCACCAGGGCGGACTGACGCTCTGCCTCGAAGCCCTGCGCCATCCGAACGCGCTGAGCCTGCGGTTTCTCGATGAACAGCAGAAATTGCAATTGGATCAGAAATGCGCCGATCTGGCCGCGGCGCTGACCGCGGCGTCGCCCCTTGACGCACATGCGTGGCTGGTTGGGGCAATGGCCGCGGCGAAAACAGGATCATGGCAGCGCGTGGATGCTGATCTGAGCGCCTCTCAGGCAGCCGCCCCGACGCAGAATTGGCTGGCCACCATACGGCTCGAACTGGGCCTCTCGCATCTCGATCAGCTTGGTCCGACCGCAATCGAGGCCCTGGAGATGGATGTCGGCATGCTTGCCGGCACTGAGCCGGGCGCACGTCTATTGGCGGAACACTATGTGTCGCTGCCCCCTGCGCGCGATTTCATTGAATCCCGTCTGGAGACCGAGCCGCCCTTGATACAGCGACGGTTCGTCAGCACCGTTGCGCGGGCTGGACAATAACCCATGACCCAAAAGCGAACCGCTCCTTCTCTCACGGGCCCAGTATCCCGGCGCGGCGGCCCGGCCAGGCTGCACTTGTTCACCTCCATTGCACTGGTGCTCATGGTGGCAGCAGTTCCACTGCCCTTTGCCAGTGCCCGTCCGCTCTATTGGGCGATCTGGTCTGTCTATCTCGGTCTCGTCGCGCTGACATATGCCGTGGTCATGTTGGCCGGGAAACACCAATGGCGTGTTCCGCCCAATGTCATCTGGCCAGCAGCGCTGTTGTTCCTGGCAACCTACGCCTATCTGGCCATCCAGCTCGTCCCGCTTGGCAGCTTCCCGCTGCCCGTCCGGGATGGTGTTTCACTCGGCACCGCCCAGATATCGGTGTCACCGAACATGACACTGCTGACGCTGCTCAAGCAGCTCACCTATGGCTTGCTCTTTCTGCTGTTCATGCAGGTGTCGGCAAACAGTCGGCGACGCCAATTGATATCTTATGCTCTGCTCGCAATCGTCCTAGGCTATGCTCTTTATGGCATTGTTGGTCTGCAATCGGGCGACACGATATTGGGCATGCCCAAATGGGCCTATCTGGGCTCTGCCACCTCCACCTTTGTAAATCGCAACGCGTTCGCAACATTTCTTGGCATGGGCGCTATGATTGCGCTGGGTCGCGCTTGCGCCCTCGTGGTCCGGCAGTCCCAGCGCCACAAGAGCGATGGGCTGATCAAGCACCTCGTCAGCGAACTGATCCTGCATATCGTGGCCTACCTGTTCCTCCTCACGGTTCTGGTTGCCACCCAATCCCGCATGGGGCTCGTCGCCACAATTGCCGGCTCCATCGCGATTCTGGTTCTCACGCTGGCGACCACGCGCAAATTGCGCCAGCTCACCTGGTTAGTGCCGGCGATGATCGTGCCGATCGCCATCGCCCTCATTCTCTACGGAGACGGGCTGCTCAGCCGGATTGGCGATGATCAATTGTCCACCAGCAACCGGTTGCTCATCTACCAGCAGGCATTGGATCTGCTCCGCCTTCGTCCATTAACAGGTTTTGGCGGCGGCAGTTTCGAACAGGCCTTCCAGCTCGTTCACACCCTGCCACTCAGTCCTGAATACGTATGGGCTTACGCCCATAGCACCTACCTCACCCTGTGGACTGAGATGGGTCTCTTGGTTGGAACGCTGCCAATGCTGGGGATCGGGTATCTCGCCTGGAAAATTCTACGTTCTTTAGGGGGGACCCTGAAAGGATGGGCAACCAAGGCCACTTCTATTGGCGCAATTACTGTTTGCAGCACACACGCTCTGGTCGATTTCAGCCTGGAGATACCCGCTGTTACCGTTTTGTTTGTAGCTTTACTGGCATTAGGCATATCCGCAGCAACGACTTCTGACTGAAAGGCCGGGATGTCATGGTTTTGAGTAGACTGCTTGGGCTGATCGGGGGCGGCGATGGACAATCACCGCGCAACTGGCAGCATCTGGTCGAGCCGAACTGGCCGCCGGCTATCTATGCCATCGGCGACATTCATGGCTGCATCGACCAGCTCACCGATCTTGAAGCCAAAATATGTGCTGACGCCGCGTCATATGAGGGTGATTGCTGGATTGTCTATCTCGGCGACTTTCTGGATCGCGGCCCTGACTCAGCCGCCGTACTCGACCGCTTGATCGATCCACCTCCGGCCGGTATCCGGCGCATCTGCCTGGCCGGAAACCACGAGGCCATGGCCCTCGAATTCTTCAATGCACCGCGCGCCAATGCCCATTGGCTGCAATTTGGCGGTGACACGACGCTCGCTTCCTACGGTATCCAGCAATCCGCATGGTCCGGAGCATCTGCCCGCGCCCTCGGAGACATCGTCAGGAGCCACATTCCACGCGAACATCTCGATTTCCTGCGTGACCTGCACCTGACCTTGTCCGTACCGGGCAACGTCTTCGTGCATGCGGGGCTCAGGCCCGGCATTGCGCCTGACCAGCAGTCAGAGTCGGACCTGCTCTGGATCAGAAGCGACTTCTTTGACGCTCCTCCCACGCCCGGGCTCCGGGTCGTTCATGGTCATACTCCTGGCCCTGCCGTTGTTCAGGCCGAAGGACGCATTTGCGTCGATACCGGGGCTTTTGCCACTGGCATCCTCAGTGCCGTAAGACTGACACCGGATGGCGCCATAAATATCCTTCAGTCCTCAATTTCCCCGACGTCGGGACCACAAGGTTAGCATCCTCTTTGTAACCTCACTCTATTATCGCACCCACAACACGACCTCAGGCATCAGCCTGCAAGCGTGACCCCAGACTTGCGGAAGAAGGTTTTCTTCAATGGACCACAGTGAATTTGAACTTCGTAGCATCTTCGGACTTCTGCGAAGACAGTTCCGTTTGATCCTGACGACAATCGTCGCTGTGATGAGCCTGGCTGCAGTCGTCGCCTTCTCGCTGACCCCGGTTTACACCTCTTCGGCGCTGATCATGGTGGATCCGAGCAACAAGGATCTGCTCGACCCGCAGAACCAGATCAACAGCGCCAGTGCGGACAGTGCCAGAATTGACTCCGAAGTCGAACTGGCCCGGTCAGACAGCGTCTTGCTCAAGGTTATCCAGGAGAAAAATCTAATTGCCGATCCCGAGTTCGGGGTTTCGCTGGGGACTTGGGCCCGGATCCTGAGCTTCCTGCGCCTGGCGGAACCGACGCTGCCCTCGGGCGAAGATGCTGTCAATCAGACCCTGTCCAAGCTGCGCGGCGCGATCCATGTCCAGCGGCGCGCCCTGACCTATCTCATTTCCATCCAGGCAAGCGCGGAAAATCGTGCACTCGCGGCGGATTTGGCAAACGCTGTCGCCCAGACCTACATTGCTGACCAGGTCGACGCCAAGATCGAGGGCATTCTGGCCTCCCGCGACATCCTGCAGGCGCGAGCCGAGCAAGCCCGCCAGGCCATTGTGGCCTCGGAGAATAGCTTCGATGACTTCGTCGAAAGTAATATTGCAAGGATCAGCCAGGATAGTGGACGCACCGATCTGATCGCCCTGCAGCGCCAGATCGATGAACTGCGTTCGTCGCGCACGCAGAACAGCTCGCTGGTGAACTCTATGCAGATGGCCCTGCGTACACAGGACCTCGAAACAATTGTCAGCGACCTGCAGTCCGATGCGATTGCTGAACTGGACCAGCAACGCGCCGATCTGCTCGCCAATCTGGAAAGCACAGCGGATGGCACGCCAACCGCCATCAATCTCAGGGACGAACTCGCTGCCATCGAGCAGCGCATGCTGGAGGAAGCGCGGATTGCAACGACCAGCCTGGCCGACCAGATCCAGGAAAGCCAGGACACTGAGGATACGCTGCGCCAATCACTCAGATCCCTGGTGTTGGACCAGTCCTTGTCAGCCGATGTCCTGACTGAGCTCTATGAACTCCAGCGCGGCTCGGAAATCGCTCGGCGCCAATATGAAACACTGCTCTCGCGCATTCAGGACGTCGAAGCCCAGGCTGATCTGCAGATTGCCGATAGCCGTGTTGTCTCTCCAGCTCTCGCGCCGCAATATGCAGCCTTTCCGAACAAAACCCTGATCCTAGCTCTGGCCGGGTTCTGTGCAATTCTGCTCGGCCTCGCCCTCGCCTTCCTCTATGAGAACCTGATTGGTGGCTTTACTGGTGACGAGCAACTCGCCCAGGTTCTCAAGCTGCCAGTGGCGGCAACGGTGCCCCGGCAGCGCGCCAAGTCGGAAAAGGAGAGCCTCGCCAATACGGTGGTCACCGCTCCCCTGTCGGGATTCTCGGAATCTATCCGGCGCATCCGCGCCAATGTCGACCAGTCGGTCCGCCATGCCAGCCCCGACAAGCCCCCGGCAACAAAGGTGATCATGGTCACCTCCACCGCGCCCAATGAAGGCAAGACCACTCTCTCGCTGTCGCTTGCCCGCTCCTATGCCCTGACCGGTCAGCGGACCCTGATCATCGATTGCGACCTGAGAAAGCCGAGCCTGCACCGCCATCTTAACATCGAGTCCTCCACCGGCCTGTTGGACTATCTCAGTTCAGATGGCGACGGCGTTGCACTGCAATCGATCATTTCCAGCGATCCGCTGACCTCAGTCACCACCATTCTTGGCGCGCGCCGCAGCAATCTCCCGACCGACCAATTGCTCAGCGCCGTTTCATTCGCCAGATTGATAAGAGCAGCGCGCAACAGCTTCGAAGTCATCGTGCTCGATACCCCACCGGTCGGCCCGGTCATTGACGGGCACTACGTGGCCCCCCATGCGGACGCCATTGTCTTCGTGACCCGCTGGGCAACGACCTCGCAGTCCGATGTGCGCAAGGCCGTGACCGGATTGATGGCAGCGCGCCAGCCCGATACTCAGGTGCTGGCCGTCCTCAATCAACAGGACGAAACGCGCTCCGCCTACTACAGGCGCTACGGCAGCTACTACTCCTACACCTCCGACTAGGTCGAAGCCTTCCGGAAAGGTCAGGACATGCGTGTATTGCATTTCGCCGAGAGCTATCATGGCGGCATCGCCAGCTACCTCAATGAGCTGCTCCCCCGCCAGGGGACGGCCTATGACAGCATATCTGTGCTGGTGCCGGAACAGCAGGACACGCTGATCAGGCCGCATGATCGGCTGAAAATTCACACCTACCCGCCCTCACGTCGTCGCCTGAGTTCCCTGTTGGGGGTCCGTAGCCACCTGCAACGGCACCTCCAGTCCAATCGCTATGACATCGTGCACCTGCATAGCTCGTTCGCTGGCGCCATAGGCCGCTCGATCCGCTCGAGGGGCGCAGCCATAGTCTATTGCCCGCATGGCTGGGCCCAGGGAATGCGAACCTCCGCCCCCGCGCGGGCCGCCTATGGCATGGTCGAAAACGTGCTGTCACGACGAACCGATGCGATCATCAACATTTCGCATAGCGAAGAACGTCACGCTCGCGCGGCCCGGGTCGCATTGGACAAATGCCACCTGGTGCACAATGGCATCAGCGACGCACCGTTCACCCCGCTTCCGGCGGGCACCAAACTCAAGCGGCTGCTGTTTGTCGGGCGCTACGACCGCCAAAAAGGCGCAGACTTGCTGGTCGGCATCGCTCCGTCTCTGCGCGAGCGCGGCATTACCCTAACGATGATCGGAGGAGCGGTGATCGGCAAACCCGCGGTCGCCACCATCCCGGAAGATGTCGATCATCGCGGCTGGCAACCACCCGACGCCGTCGCAGCGGCCATGAACGAAGCCGACGCCATCATCATGCCGTCCCGCTGGGAGGGATTCAGCCTGGTTGCCCTGGAGGCGATGCGCGCCGCCCGCCCCGTCATTGCGGCCAGCGTGAGCAGCCTCCCCGAAGCCATAATTGATGGTGACACCGGCATATTGGTGCCCCCCGAAAGCCCAGCCGCCTTGCTGAACGGCGTTGACCGACTGGCCGGCATGGACCTGCGCGAAATGGGCCTGAACGGCCGCAGACGCTACGAAGAGCTGTACACCGCAGACCTGATGTTCTCCCGAACAGATCAGGTCTATCGCAAATTGATGGACACCCGCTCATGACCACTCCGGTTCTCGCCCTTGTCCCCGCCTATGCACCAGACACGGCAGCACTGCAGGCCACCATTGCGTCTTTGGAGGCCCAGGACAGCCCGGTCGATATTTGCGTGATCGACGATGGCAGTCCCACGCCCGTAAGCGAGATCCTGCCCCCAAGGCCCGGGCTGACAATATTGCGCCTGACCCCCAATGGCGGCATTACCGCCGCCCTGCGCGCCGGTGTCGATCATGCCCTGGCCAATGGCTACGAATATGTCTGCCGGCTTGATGTTGGCGACAATGCCTATCCCAGCCGGGTATCCAGACAGCTCCGGCACATGCACCGGCACCCGCAGACCGATCTGCTTGGAGCGCATTCCAGGGTCATCGATCCTGCCGGAAAGCTGCTGTTCATCCATGGCACCTCGGGTGGCCCCGAAAGCGTGCGGAACTATCTATGCAAGAACGCCGCGTTCAAGCACTCGACCTTCTTTGTCCGGTTGGACTCATTGCGCCGGTTCGGCAATTACAGCGCCGACTGGCCCGTTGCACAGGACTATGAGCTCGCCCTGCGTATCGTGCGCTTGGGTGGTGTGGTCGATTGCCTGGACGACGTCCTGATCGACTATGTCGATGATCCTGCAGGTCTTTCCACCCGAAAGCGCAATGCCCAGTTGCGCATGCGCCTCAAGGCCATGCTGGCCCACCCTGCTCCGCTGAAGCCACGATGGTATGCCGGTGTGCTGCGCACTTTGGCAACCATGATAACCCCCCACAGCCTGGCCAAGCGTATTTCGCTGGCCAGCTGGGGAGCACAGCAAGCCGGTCGGACGAGCTGATGGAGACACTTCGGCGCTGGGCCCTCTACCTGTTGATCCTGTCCATTCCGTTCAATGGGATTCCTGCGCCCCTGCAGATTGGTGAATTGTCGCGCGATGGTTTCTTCTATGCCTCGCTACCCTACCTCGCCTTGCAGGTGCTCGCCTGGCTGCAGCGCCCTCGCCTCGATATCTTCGGCCCGCTGCTGCGCAGCCAGGGCGTCTATATCATCCTGATCGTCTTGTCCCTGCTCATCAACCTGCCCTCGATCCTCGCCAATAGTTACGGGACGCGCACCGGCATGGAACGCTATGCCCTCAGCGTCATGGTGTTCGCCTATTATTTCCTGCTCGCCGTCGCCCTTTATGCCCATGCCCGAAATTCAGGGGTCGATCGCTTCCTCGCCTGGCTCACGCGCGCCTTTACCGCCCTCGCCACCGGCCTTGCGGCCCTTGGCGTGGTGGAAGTCATTTCGTGGTCTGTAACGACCATCCGGCCCGCCTGGGAAACCATGCGCCGCATCGTCGCCGCCGATGCGACATCCGTGATTGGACGGCTCGATGGCGTCTCTCTTGAGCCGTCCTTCAATGCCTTCGCCTTGCTCGCCTGCATCCCCTGGCTGGCGCTGGACAATGGGGGAAACAGGGCAAGACGCATGCGCCATCTGCTGCTTGTTCTGCTGGTGCTGCTCTGCCTGCTCTCGGGCGCCCGTACCGCCTATGTGGGACTGGCCGCCATGGCCGCAGGCTATCTGCTTTGGCGTGGCATGCTGCGGTCCGCCCTTCCCAAGGGCTGGGATGGAGGGCTCATGGTGGTCTCGGCCTTTGCCCTGGGCATCATTGTTCCAATCTATGCTTTCAACCAGATTGGTCCGGGCGAAAGCATTTCCAACATTACGCGAAGCTTTTTGATGATGGGCGCCATCGACGCGGGCTGGAGCCAGCTCTGGGGCCAGGGTTTCGGACAGGTTGGCTTTTATATGGTGCAGAACACATCATCGGCCGTTCAATACAGCTGGGAGCTTGTCGACTTCTTCGCAGGCAGCCGACACGGCGAATTACCGCCGATCTTTTCCTGGTATGCGCGGACCATTGGGGAGTTTGGGGTACTCGGCTTCATTGCGCTGGGGATCAGCTTCAGCCTGAGCCTGGCAGCGCTGTTCGGTCGTGCTCGCCGATCAACTGATCCGCTCACGCAAAGGCTTTTTCTCGTTGCTGCACTAATGGCCTCGCAATTTCTCGCAATTGCCTTCTCGATCGAAACGATCCGAATTGCTCAATACTGGATTGGCTGGGTTCTGATTGCCCTGACTGTGCAGCAAGCACGGACCCCGGGAAAGTCGCTTGCCAATGAATGACATTCACGACAGCACGGGCGGGACACGATCCCTCATTGGAAACTTGCTGGGCGGGGCCGCGATCGCAGGCGGACTGCGCGTCGCAGGTGCCGGACTGACCTTCCTTTTCTTCCTGTTGCTGGCGCGCAATACAAGCCCGGAGGCCTTCGGCGCTTTTTCGACCGTCTATTCGATAGCCACCATACTAGGCTACGTCGCAAATGCGGGGCAGCATGTGGCGATACTCAAGGCCTCTCCCGCCACCCACGCAAGCCATGGTGTCGGGGCAGAACGCGATGTGGTGTCTCGCGGACTGGCTGTTGTTCTCCTATGTAGCAGCTTGTTGCTGGGGACAATCATTCTGGTGAGCAGCCAGACCAGCTGGCTTCCCGAAATCAACACTGTCTCAGGCCAGAACACATGGGTGTTGTCGGCGCAGCTCATGGTGGCCCTGGCTATCGCCGAATACTGCGCTAGCGTTCTGCGTGCACGTGGCCGGATCGTTTTCGCGCTGGCACCCCGAGATATCGCCTGGCGGGTAATCGCCATGATCCTTATTGCCTATTTCGCCAGCAATAGCTGGCCAATCGACGCGACCATTGCGACCGCCTTGACGACACTCGCACTCGCACTGGCCATCGCTCCGCAACTACTTACCCTGCTTGTCGGCTTTGTGCGTTCCATCAGATCCGGTGGACTTTTCGACACGTTTTCCGGGGCCTACTTAAGAGAGGTGGGCCAGTTCTGGGTCAGCACGAGCATCAAGCCCATTGTCGACTATGCCGCGACCATCGTGGTGGCCTTCGCCCTTGGCCCCGCCGCGGCCGCAGCCTACTTTGCCGCCGATCGTCTGGCAAAGCTCCTGGCAATGGCTTTGATCAGCACCGAACAGATTTCCGCCCCCCTTCTGGCGAGGAGCTACCATGGCGGTGACCTGGGTCGCGCTCAGACGATTGCGTCAGCAACCAGCGCCATGGCCACCCTGGTGACGTTTGCCGGCCTGGTGGTCTACGGCCTCCTCGGCACCCAATTGCTTGGGCTCTTCGGTCAGGAATACACCAGCGCCTATCCGGTTCTGCTCGTACTTGCCGCCGCGCAATTGGCCAATACCTATGCCGGGTCGAATGTCGTGACCCTGCTTATGACGGGGGGCCAAAATCAACTCACTGCTATCTGGGCCATTTGGGGCACTATAGGAGTGTCCGCCAGCTACTTCGCCGCAACAAGCTTTGGCGTGCTGGGCGCCGCGGTTTCGACGCTAGTGGCAACCATCTGCTGGAACATCCATGCCAGCCGAAGATGCCTGACATCTAGTGGCATTCGTTCCGCGGCCCACACTTTCAAACTTCGGGACTTTCGCAACTCACTTAGAAGCACAAGCAATGAAGATCCGTAGCGACCTCGAAGCCAATTCCGGAAAGTCCGGAGCATTGAATGCGCTTCTATATTTCCTAGTGAACCCTGGGTACATGAGCGCAAAGCTCTATCGGTTTTATTCTTGGGCCGACAAGAGGTCGTTTGTTCTTAAAGCAGCATCAAAGCTAACCTGGCGATTCAGTATCTTAGTATCCAGTTGCCACATAAGCCCCAAGAGCCGCCTAGGTGATGGGCTTGAATTGCCCCATCCAACAGGAATTGTGATTGGCGATGGCGTCGAAATTGGTCCGAACGCTCGCATCTTCCAGAACGTCACAATTGGCCAGTCCGGCAATACAGGCCAATACCCGAAGATTGGATGCAACGTCACGATTTACGCGGGAGTGACAATATTTGGTGGGATAGAGATTGGAGACAACTGCACCATTGGCGCCAACTCAGTTGTAAATAAGAGCGTCCTTGCGAACTCGACAGTTGCCGGAAATCCGGCGCGGCCCCTAAGTGCAATGGTCAGCCCTCCGCCTCTGACAGGATCCTCTTAATGAGGTTTGAACCTTCCATCGGAATGCTAGTCCATCCCCCTCCCAGAACACCCAAAAGTTGCACTTGCGATCCCTCGGCACGATAAATCGTCACATCATGAGACCCTTCTGCCAAAGGCAGGTCCAGTACATCCGCCTCACGAGTTGAAGAGACCCCGCTAGTCAAAATGGGGGAGGTAGAAAACGAGGCTTCTTCTAGCTGCGGGCAGAATAGCCGGAGTATCAAATCTAGTGATTTTCCTTCCAAGTACGTGAATTCAAGGCTGCACCTGAGAAATTCGGTACCACCTGTAAGTAGTGTTTTGGTCTCAACCACTCTGATAGGGATTTGAGACACCTGCTCCCGCACATCAGCCCCGTAGTGGAGGTATGTGCCTGCGCCCGAACCATTGAACTCCTGAATATTCAGCCGCAAATTGGACAGATTGCCAAGTGAACCCGCAATCAGTCGCACGAAGACCGAGCTGGTCCATTCTTGGCCGGCGGCGGCCGCGGCGCTTGTCGTTTGTTCGAAGTGAATGGCAGCGCCACTGCTGGTTGCAGCCTCGCCATGCAGGCGGATATCGACATAGGGCAGGCCGAGCTCGGTGCCCGTTCCCACCACGGAAAGAACAGGTCCGCCTCCGGCGAACCGGGCCCAATGCGTGGGAAACGTGCCCGGACTGCCCGCGACGGCACCCTGCCCTGACGCATTGCGCAAGACATTGGTGGCCGCCGGTTCGATCAGCAGCCCGCGATTGGTGAGCGCGGCAACGTCATTGGCAAAGCTCCACCAATGTCCAGAAGCATCCTGCGCCAGCTTGGTCGAACTGCGCGCGACCGAGAAAGCCGACGCGGCGGGCACATAGGTGCCATTGATGTAAGCCTCCGTTGGTGGCCGTCTTGGCTTGAGCGGTCAGTCTGATAGCTGACTGTCGCTATGGATATCCTTACAGACAGAAGCCGTGTTGAGCGGCTTGAGATTGTGGACACGGGGCGGCGGCGCC
>NZ_PYVZ01000022.1 GCF_003056405.1 Devosia indica | reverse complement strand
TGGCAGCGCCGCCTGCCAGCAGTTGGTCGAGAAGCTCATTGGGGATTGCAGGCTCTTTGCGTCGAGACATAGGGGACTCCTTGTTTACCCACTATGCCCGACCACACACGGAAATCCTGACACTCCCGTCCGCAGGGCAACGGACACTGGACCGACGGCGAAGCACTGAACATGCCGGCCGCCGAGCGGCCGGCATTCTCGTCTCAGAAGCGATAATACAGCCGCACGCACCCCTTGCTCACCGGCTTTGCCGAAACCAGTTCGGGCGAGGCCCGGTACCCGGTGGCAGGAAACAGCGGCGCCCCGCCGCCCAGGATTTCGGGCATCACATAGATTTCCAGTTCATCCAGCGCACCGCGCTCCATGAATGCCATCTGCAAGCGACCGCCGCCAAGCATCCAGACATCACCATCATCGAGCCCGCGCAATTCGGCGATCAGCGCGTCAATATCGGACCGGGTCTCGAGCGGTCCCTTTGGGTCTTCGATCGGGCGCGAGGTCACTACGATGCAGCGCTGGTCAGCATAGGCCCAGGGTGCTTCCTGATCGGCCAGCCAGTCATAGGTAGCGCGACCCATGACAACAGTGCGGATCGACTTGATAAATGTGCGGTAGTCGTGCTTGCCCAGATCCATGTCGTCATATTTGAACAGCCAGTCCAGGCTGCCCTTTGCATCGACAATGAAGCCATCCAGGCTGGCGGCGATATATCCCAGAATGCGTGCCATACGGTCCTCGTTTGGTGGTCTGCGCCGGTTTGGCCTGAACGCGCGACAGAAATTGTCAGCAAAGGTCAGGGCAGGGCGCATGCCCCATCTGGCGTCCGCCTGAGCGGGCGCTTATGCTTTGGCCATGGAAACGGTAACTTTCGAGACAGCATTGGGATTGTTCGGCCTTGGCTGGACCGAGCGGGGTCTGGCCAGGGTCTTGCTGCCCGATACGTCGCAAAAGGCGATGCTGGAACGTCTCGGGCGGGACGGGGCGCAGCCGGGCGAGCCGACGCGGCTGATTGCCGGGTTGATAAGCCGGATCGAAGATTATGCGGAAGGTCTGGAGGTGCATTTCGGCGACGTCCCGCTCGACCTGTCCGGGGTCTCGGGCTTTCACCGCAGGGCCTATGAGCGCCTGGTGCAGGTGCCCTGGGGACAGACCATCACCTATGGGGCGCTGGCGCGTGAGCTGGGTGATCCCGGCCTGTCGCGCGCGGTGGGTCAGGCCATGGGCGCCAATCCCATTCCGCTGGTCATACCCTGCCACCGGGTGCTGGCCAGCAATGGCAAACCGGGCGGGTTCTCGGCGCCGGGCGGAACGGTCACCAAGGTCAAGATGCTGGCGATGGAAGGTGTCAATGTCGGCACACCGGCCGGCCAGATGAGTTTCGGGTTCTAGTTTTCGGGTTCAAGTCATGGCCTATGCCTTCAAGCAGTCCACTGGTGTTGCCGGTCAGGTGCGCGCTATCGCCGCCGAGCAGATCGACAAGGCATTGGAAGCGATTGCGGCCAGTGAGGATTTTGACCAGACCGTCCATACGCTGCGCAAATCGTGCAAGAAGCTGCGTGCCCTGCTCAAGCTCGTGCGGCCGGTCTTTGCCGAAAATGATGCGGAAAATGCCGCCTTTCGGGCCATTGCCGACCGGTTCTCGGTAGCCCGTGACGCTGCCGTGATGGTCCAGACCATGACGGTCCTGGTCGAACATTCCGGCGCGCGGCTCGGTGTCGATGGGGTGGGATCGGTAACCCTGCTCGATCGGCTGCGGGAGCGCGCCAGGCATCTGCGCCAGCAAATGGGCGAAGAGGAATTGCTGGCGCTGGCGGCCGCCGATTTCACTGAAGCGCGTGCGCGGGTGCCGAGTTGGCAGTTTGACGCCACGGGCACAGCTATTGTGCAGCCCGGTCTTAGGGCGGGGTATCGCCGTTTTCGCAAGCGTCTGGCCAAGGCGCGCAAGGCGCCCGAAGGCGAGGTGGTGCATGATTGGCGCAAGGCTGCGAAGGTTTGGTGGTATCACATGCGCCTTTACGAGCGCACCGCGCCCGCGATCATGGAAAATCTTTGTGCCCGGCTCGATGAATTGGGCGAGACCCTGGGTGACCACCACAACCTGATGGTGCTGTCCGACTGGATCGTTTCCACGCGTGCGCCGGGTGACAGCTCTGTCGACGCATTGCTGGCGATCATTGCCGAGCAACAGGCAGCGCTCAGCGAGAAGGCTTTCGTTCTCGGCCGGCAGTTGGCGGCGGAGCCTCCCAGCGGTGCGGCCAGGCGGTTCGATGCCTATTGGCAGCTTCTGAGATAGGGCGAAATGGCCGAAGAAATCGAACGTAAATTTCTGGTTGCCGGGGACGGCTGGCGACAGGCTGTCACGGGACAGAAGCGCTTGGTGCAGGGGTATCTGTCCAGCAATGCCAAGGCCACTGTACGCATCCGTATTGCGGACGAGCAAAGGGCGGTGCTGACCCTCAAGGGCCCCGCCGAGGGGATCAGCCGCGCCGAGTTCGAATATGACGTTCCACTGGACGATGCCCGGGAAATGCTCGCCCTGGCGCAGCCAAACGTTGTCGAAAAGACCCGATATCTGGTGCCGCATGGCGGATTGACCTGGGAGGTCGATGTCTTTGCCGGTGCCCATGCCGGCCTGATTGTGGCCGAAGTCGAGCTTGAGGCTGTCGATCAGGCGATCGACATGCCGGGCTGGGCGGGCCGGGAGGTCAGCCATGATGACCGCTACGCCAATGCGAGCCTGGCGCGAGTGCCTGGCGTGCCGCCTGTTGACCCTGACGCGGCGTAAGGGACTATTACCTCGTCTCGCGGAGGATGCGGGACCATGACCAAGACCTATACCGTCAATCAGCTCGCCCGGCTTGCCGGCGTAACGGTGCGCACGCTGCACCACTATGATGATATCGGTCTGCTCAAACCCGCATTCACCGGCGAGAACCGCTATCGCTATTATTGCGAGGAGGAATTGCTGCGCCTGCAGCAAATTCTGATCCTCCGGGAGCTGGATATGCCCCTGGCCGAGATCGGCGCCATCCTGGATGCGCCCGGCTTCGACCGGCTCGGCACGCTGCAGCAGCAACGCGAACGGCTGGATGCTCAGGCGAAGCGTTACGCCGGTATGGTCAGGACGATTGACCGCACGATCGCCCATCTCAAAGGAGAAGGCGCAATGACGCACGAAGAACTCTATTCGGGCCTGGTGGATCCGAAAAAACAGGCCGAATACGAAGCCTGGCTGGTCGAGCATTATGGCGAGCAGATTGAACAGGACATCATCCGCAGCCGCGCGAAAATGGCCGGGATGTCCAAGGACGAACAGGCCGCGATGATGGCCGAACTCAAGGACATCGAGGACGGGCTGGCCGAAGCTCTCCGCCGTGGCCTGCCGCCTCAGGCCAGCGCCCTTGATCCGCTGATCGAGCGTCACCGGCAATGGGTCGGGGTCAGTTGGGGCCGCGAATGCCCTCCCGAGGCCTATGCGGGCCTGGCCGACGTCTACGAGCATCCCGACTTTCGGGCCCGCTACGAGGCGATTGAAACCGGCTTTGCCGACTACCTGATCGCCGCCATGCGGTCTTGGGCCAGGCGCCAGGATTAGTCCTCGCCCCCATGCAATGGCAGGCGCGGTGGATCGCTTGGGTGGTTCGCCGCGTTAGCCCGGAAGGCAGGGACGGGGGAAACCATGACCGATCAATTGCTCCATATCATCGTGCGCAGTGTCGAATGGTTCGGCATCGCCATCATTGTCCTGGGCCTGATCGTGAGTACGGTCCGGTTCGCCATGCAGTTGCGCATCCAGGAGGCCCATGACCGGTTCCGCGCTTACCGGGCCGATATCGGCCGGGGTATCCTGCTTGGGCTCGAGGTGCTGGTTGCTGCCGACATCATTGCCACTGTTGCCATAGAGCCAACGCTGGACAGCCTGGCGGTACTGGCCGGCATCGTGGCAATCCGGACCTTCCTCAGCCTGTCGCTGGAAGTGGAGGTCAGCGGGCGCTGGCCCTGGCAACAGACAGCCAGGGAAGTCTCCGAGCGGCAGCAATCGAGATGATCGTCACTTCGTCCGTCGCTCCGCTGCCGGTTACCTTGCCGCCCGACATGAACATTGTGTTCGATCCCAAACTTGATCCAGCGCATGGCAGCACCCTTCGGGCAGCCCCATATGAAGGGGAGACAACAAGGAGATTGAAATGACCAATGATTTTGCAGGCAAGGTTGCGCTGGTAACAGGCGCCGCTTCCGGCATTGGCGAAGCCGTGGCGCGCCAGCTGGCAACGCGCGGAGCCAAGGTCGTCGTAGCCGATCTCAAGCTTGATGCGGCCGAGAAAGTCGTTGAGGCGATCAAAAGCGATGGCGGAGAGGCGGCGGCGGTGGCCGTTGATGTGGCACAGGCCGATCAGGTCGAGAAGGCTGTTCAGTTTGCCGTCGATACCTTCGGCAAGCTTGATCTTGGTGTGAACAATGCCGGCATTGGCGGCGCGGCGGCGCCGTTGGGCGATTACACGCTGGAGGACTGGCACAAGGTCATCGACGTCAATCTGAACTCTGTCTTCTATTCAATGAAGTACGAAATTGCCGCCATGCTGAAGTCCGGCGGTGGCGCCATCGTCAACATGGCCTCCATTCTCGGATCGGTCGCTTTCCCCAACGCACCGGCCTATGTCGCGGCAAAGCATGGTGTGGTGGGCATGACCAAATCGGCGGCGATGGACTATGCCAAGCAGGGCATCCGGGTCACGGCCGTTGGCCCCGGCTTCATCGATACCCCGCTTCTGGCTGCTCTGCCCAAGGACAATTACGATGCGCTGGCCTCCGCACATCCGATCGGTCGCCTGGGCAAGTCCGACGAAGTCGCTGCCCTGACCCTGTTCCTGCTTTCCGACGCAGCGTCCAACATCACCGGATCCTACCATCTGGTGGATGGCGGCTATGTGGCGCAATAGGGCGCGCTGCGTTCAGCGGGCTATTGCCAGCGCTTGAAGCTCTTGAGGTGATCGAGCGCGCCAGTGACGGTGCGTACGATCTTGTCGACGCTGTCGGTCACGGGCACATGCAACGTGTTTTCCGTGGCCGGGTCGGGCACTTCGAGCGTGGCGAACTGGCTGCCGAGGAGGCTCGTTGGCATATATTCGTGGCTGCGCTTGGCCATGCGCTCGCCAATCACCTCCTTGGAGCCGTCCAGGTAGACGAACAGCACCGGCTCGCCGGCCTTTTCAGTAATAAAGTCCCGATAGCTGCGCTTGAGGGCCGAACAGGCACCGATGGCAACGTCCTTCTTCTGTGCCGCCTGTATGAGGGCCGTACTCAGGGCCTCCAGCCAGGGCCAGCGATCCGCGTCGGTCAGCGGCGTGCCGGCGCGCATTTTCTCGACATTGGACTCGGGGTGATACTGGTCCCCATCAAGGAAGGGGGCATGCAGGGCGCGCGCGAGGGCCGCCCCTACGGTGGATTTTCCCGAAGAGCTGACGCCCATGACAATGATGATGCGAGCCGGTTCAGACCGTGGCTGTGAAGGCGCCGTCGACATAGAGAATGTGTCCGTTCACGAAACTGGAAGCGTCAGATGCAAGAAAGATTGCGGCAGGGCCAAGTTCCTCGACCTCGCCCCAGCGCCCCATGGGCGTGCGCTGCTTTACCCAGCCATCGAAGGCCGGGTCGGCGATCAGAGCCGTGTTGAGATCGGTCTTGAAATAGCCCGGCGCAATGGCGTTGATGTTCAGCCCACGCGGGGCCCAGTCGGCTGCCATTCCGCGCGTGAGGTTGGCAATGGCTGCCTTGGCAGCGCCGTAGGGCGCGGCGGTCGGGCGGGCATGATTGGTCAGGATCGAACAGATATTGATGATCTTGCCCCTGCCGCGCGCCAGCATGTGCTGGGCAACAGCCTTGCTGACCGAAAAGGTGGAGACCACATGGGCGCTCAGCATGGCCTCGAAATTCTCGTGGCTAAAGGTCTCCAATGATCCCCTTATCTGCATGCCGGCATTGTTGACCAGAATGTCGATTGGACCAATCTGTTCTTCGCAATGGCCGATGGCGTCGGCCACGCTGTCGGGGCTGGTCACATCGAAGGCCAGGGCCGAAACCGTGGCCCCGCTTTCGGACAGATCGGCGGCCGCTTTGCCCAGGGCTACTGCGTCCCGGCCGTTGAGGACCAGTTCTGCGCCGGCCCCGGCCAGGGCCGTTGCCATGGCCAGTCCCAGGCCGCGGCTGGAGCCGGTCACCAGGGCTCGCCGGCCCGTCAGGTCGAATTGCGCTATGCCCCGCTTCATTGTTGGCCTTATCCTCCCAGTATGGCACCGTCCTCATCGGGTGTTAGAGGACGCCCCGATGCGATGCAAGGTGGAGGAGGGACCCCATGGCGCTGGAATACGACACGTCAATTGTCATCGACCTGCCGCGCGACAAGGTCATTGAACTGTTCGACAACCCGGACAATCTGCCCAGATGGCAGAAGGGCCTTCTCAGTTTCGAGCCTCTCTCTGGAGAACCGGGGCAGGTTGGCGCGACGTCGAAACTGGTCTTTCTCATGGGCAGCCGGCGCATGGAAATGATCGAGACCATCACCCGCCGGGACCTGCCCGATGCCTTTGATGGTACCTATGATGTGGAGGGCGTGCACAATGTTGTACAGAATCGCTTCACTGAACTGGGACCGGACCGCACCCTCTGGGAAAGCCACAATGTCTTTGAAATGAAGAGCCCTTTCATGAAGATCATGGGCTTTCTGATGCCGGGCATGTTCAAGAAGCAGAGCCAGCAATATGCCGAGGCCTTCAAGGCTTTCGCTGAGCGCGGCGTGGATGTGCGCGAGGGCAGTTCGGCTTGATCTTCCATACAAGTTGTGCGATCTGGCCGGAAATTGTGTAATCCGCACTTCCTTCAAGGCGCGGATTGTGGTCATTTCCCGCCCGCGTGCCGTGCCCTTGAGCGCATGGAATGAACACGGAAGCGATTTAGAAGGACTGTTTGTATGTCGACAGCAGATATCGGCCTTATCGGCCTGGCGGTCATGGGATCCAATCTGGCCCTGAACATTGCCGAGAAGGGCTACACTGTTGCCGTTCACAACCGGTCGGCGGGCCGTATTGACGAGCATATGGCCGACGCTAAAGCCCAGGGCCTGGATGGCAACACCATCCCCAAATATGACCTGGCCGAATTCGTGCAGACGGTGAAGGCGCCACGCTCGATCATCATCATGGTCAAGGCCGGCCAGCCGGTCGATGACATGATCGAGCAGCTTCTGCCTCATCTGGCAGCCGGTGACGCCATCATCGAATGCGGCAATTCGCTGTTCTCCGATACCCAGCGTCGCTTCGACTATCTCAAGCCCAAGAATATCGGCTATCTCGGCGTCGGCGTTTCCGGCGGCGAAGAGGGGGCCCGGCACGGACCCTCGATCATGGTCGGCGGCTCCAAGGAGCAGTGGCACAATGCCGAGGCCGTGCTGACCGCCATTGCCGCCAAGTTCAACGGTGAAAGCTGCTGCGCCTATCTCGGTGAAGGTGGCGCCGGGCACTTCGTCAAGACCATCCACAACGGCATCGAATACGGCGACATGCAGATGATCGCCGAAGTCTACGGCGTGATGCGCGATGGCCTCGGGATGTCGCCCAAGGAATGCGCCGACGTCTTCAAGGAGTGGAACAAGGGGCCGCTCAATTCCTACCTCATCGAAATCACCGGTCACGTGCTGGATGCCATTGATGACCAGACCGGCAAGCCGCTGGTCGAATTGATCCTGGACAAGGCCGGCCAGAAGGGCACCGGGGTGTGGTCTGCCATTGCCGCCCAGCAAATGGGCGTGCCGGCCACAGCCATCGAAGGCGCCGTTGCGGCCCGCTCGATCTCCTCACGCAAATCCGAGCGCGTTGCCGCTGAAGGCATCTATGGCAAGCCAAACCGCGCCAAGACCGATGTGACCCTGGCCGATCTCGAAAAGGCGCTGCTCGCCGGCAAGATCGTTTCCTATGCCCAGGGTTTTGCCGTCATCGCCAAGGCTTCGGAAGAGAATGGCTGGGCCCTGCCGCTCGCAACCATCGCCAAGATCTGGCGCGCCGGCTGCATCATCCGTTCGCGCTTCCTCGACCAGATGGCGTCCGCCTATGACAAGGGCGAGGCGGTCAACCTGCTCGTCGTGCCAGATTTCGTCGAGATCATGAAGGACAGCCATCCGAGCCTGCGCAAGGTCGTGGCCGCTGCCGCCATTGGTGAATTCCCGATGATCTGCCTTTCGGCCGCGCTGAGCTATTTCGACAGCTATCGCCAGGCTCAGGGCACCGCCAATCTCATTCAGGGCCAGCGCGACTTCTTCGGCGCCCACGGCTTCGAGATCGAAGGCCGCGGTTCCGACCTGCACGGCACTTGGCCGAGCACCTTGGGCAACTAAAACCCTTGCAAATCGCGCCAATTGAGGCCGGGCAGTTTGCCCGGCCTTTTTCACAGGTCGAGCTCACCCTGTAGCGGCGGATTGGTTGTCGTCACTCCGGCATTGAGTCCATCCAGAAAGCGCGTCGCCCTCTGCTGCATGCCCTGAACAGCGGAAGCATCCATTCTGTCCAGATTGCGATAGGCCATTGCCATGCGCGGATTGGCCTGAAGGACCCTGCGGTTTTCAATGAGAAAGTTCCAGTAGAGCAGAGTGATGGGGCAGGCGTTCTCGCTGTCTTTGACCTTGGGGCTGTAGCGGCAGCCGGCGCAGTAGTCGGACATCCGGTTGATATAGGCGCCCGAGGCCGCATAGGGCTTGGACGCGAGCAAGCCACCATCGGCAAACATGACCATGCCGTGCACGTTTGGCAGTTCGACCCAGTCGAAGGCGTCAATATAGACCGCCAGATACCATGCCTCGATCTGGCGTGGTTCGATGCTGGCGAGGAGCGCAAAGTTCCCGGTGACCATCAGGCGCTGGATATGGTGGGCGTAGGCATGCCGCCGCGTGTCGTCAATCGCATTGGCCATGCAGTTCATGTCCGTCTCGCCGGACCAGTAGAACCACGGCAGGTCGCGCTGCGCGCCCAGAAAGTTGGTCTGCGCATAGTCGGGCATTTTCCACCAGTAGATGCCCCGCACATATTCCCGCCACCCTAGAACTTGCCGGATAAAGCCCTCGGCGGCGTTGAGCGGTGCGTCGCCGGCGTAATACGCCCTTTGCGCCGCCGCGCAGACTTCTTCGGCCCCCAGCAGGCCGATATTGAGATAGGCCGACAACAGGCCGTGATGCAGAAAGGGCTCCCCGCTTTTCATGGCATCTTGATAGGTGCCGAAGCCGGGCAGGGCCGCGGCAATGAAGTGGTCCAGGGCCCTGAGAGCATCGTGGCGGGTGACTGCCCAGGAGAACGGCTCAATCTCTCCAAAATTGTCCGGAAAGCGCTCACGCACCAGGCCAATCACCCGCCTTGTTTCGGCATCCGGGCTGAACCGCAGGCGCTCAGGTGCGCGATGACCGGGCGGCAGCGGACTCCGGTTCTCTGCGTCAAGGTTCCACTGGCCGCCCTCCGGCCGGCTGTCCTTCATCAGTAGGCCCGTCTCCCGGCGCATCTCCCTGTAAAAGAACTCCATGCGGAGCGATTTTCTGCCCTTCGCCCAGGCTGAAAAGCGCTCGTGACTGCAAATGAAGCGATCATCCTCGCGGATCTCTACGGGTACCCCAAGGTTTTGTTCCCACTTGTCCATGAGGGCACGAACGCGCCATGCCCCCGGCTCGGTCACCACCACGGCCTCCACGTCATGGCGGTTGAGGGCGCGCTTGAGTTCGCCATCCAGACTTTGCGTGTTGTTGGGGCAATCCAGGCTAACATAGTCGACCGTGATGCCTTCGGCGCGCAGCGCTTCGGCGAAGTGGCGCATGGCTGAGTAGATCAGCACCAGCTTCTGCTTGTGAAAGCCGACAATGGTGGATTCGCCTCCCACCTCGGCCATCAGGACGATGTCGTGGTCCTTGTCGATGTCCCTGAGGCTCGCAAGGTTGCGGGAAAGATGGTCACCCAGGATGAAGCGCAGTTTTGCCATGACTGCACTACGCATCGCGCCACGGCCCGGTTCAGCATTCAGGCACAATCGCTAGACAAACCCGATCCAGCGACCGGCAACCAGTACCGTGATCCAAAGCATGGAAGATGCTGCCGCCTGCCAACGCAGGACGGCGGCGATTTCATTGGTCTCGATGGCCTGCTTCCAAGCCCGGCCGCGATCGACGCTCACCGCGTTGGCGATGGCCAGCACCAGGATGAGAAGCTTGAGAAGAAAGGCCGGGTTGCCAGCATAGTTGGCCGGCTGCACGCTGAACAGGCCCAGGCCGGTCACAATGGCGAGCCCGACGCCGAGCTTGGCGACGGCCGCCAGGAACGGCCCCACGACACCAATAGGGATATGGCGGACCAGGCCGAGCAAGCGCGCATCCAGCGCCAGGATCGGACCGACAATCAGCCCGATCCCCAGGATGTGGGCGGCATTGACCAGCAGGTAAAGGACCGGGGAACCCCGCAGGGCGACCGCGCCCGGCCAGCTCTGCAGGGCGTCCCACATGCGCTAGGAGGGGATGCGCTCGGGATAGATGTCGTAAGCCGTGCCATCGATGGTAATGCGGACCGCCTTCATGCGAGTCGTCCCATCGGCATCCCGATTGCCCAGCGCCACGATTTCCTGGCCGATTTCGGCGGCGCCCTCAACGAAGCCGGCCCGCTGGGTGGCCGAGGGATTGCCCAGTTCCACGGTCCAGATCTCGCCATCGGCGTCGACTTCTATCACAGGGTGGGGCGGGGCAATGGTGATGCTGGATATGGTGCCGGTCAATTCGATCATGCCGGCTTCCGCCCAGCTCCAGCCGTGATGCGCCATGGCGGAACCGGCCAGACCGGCAAAGGCCAGCGCGAGACCTGCGCTCAAGATGCTGCGGCGGCCGAGATGATGAAAGTTCATGGTGGCTGTCCTCCGGGTTGTTCCCCTGGAACGGTAGTGTCCTCCTCTTGATCCGAGCCAGCCATTCAACAAATCGCGATGCCTCGGGTCCAATCCTGTACTGCGGGTTTTGCGCCTGCTCGTGACGTCATCATTGAGTCATTTGGCGCCGGTGGATATTTTGTCTGAACGATTGTTATCCCCGCACCCAATTCTCCCCGCATAATCCGTCCATCTCTCTCGCGTCAGGGCGGCCTGCAGCGACCAGTGGCGGGAGGGACAGCCGGGCGTGGGGCAGTCGCTTGCCCTCACGGTCTGCGGGTCGGCGGTTGAGAGCCTGGGCACCATGGGCGGCACATTGCGATGTCGTCCCCAGGATAGGCCTGCCAAGTTACCTGCTAACGAGAAAACCCGGCATCCCGAGACGGTTTTCGTCTCAGTTTTTAGTTTCAGGGACGGCGACCGTCTCGGGATTCCGCTCTATTTTTCAAACCCGCAGGTCCAGGGGCCGTGCGGATGCCTGTGCTGGAGAAATGGGTCCGTGCTAGAGCGCCCGGAACATCACATAGCTGTCTACATAGCCATGCGCCGGATGCTTGAAGGCCTCTGGCAGCGTCCCGACAATTTCAAAGCCCAGCTTCTGCCACAGTGCGACGGCGCCGGTATTGGTGGAGACGACATGGTTGAACTGCATGGCGCGGAACCCGCGTTCACGGGCCCGCTCGAGCGAGTGCAGGCACATGGTCCGGGCCACGCCCTTGCCGCGCGCCTCCGGGGCGGTCATGTAGCCGCAATTGGCCACATGCGCGCCGCCTCCGGCCTGATTGGCCATCAGGTAGTAGGTGCCGACGATCTTCCCCCCGATTTCGGCCACGAAGACCTCATGAGCCGGCATCAGCCAATAGGCGCGGACGCCGTCTTCGCCCAGACTGGTGTCGATGGCGTAAGTCTCGCCCGCGTCGAGCACCGGCTTGACGATGCGCAGCATGGCCGGCCAGTCGGCCTCAGCGGCGGGACGGATCACTATTGTCATCATCATCTTCCAGCGGCGCCACGCGCACCTGGCCGGGCGGTGGCATTTCAGGCGCGTGCGGGTGGTCGGCGATACTCGGGCGGCTGCCCAGTTCGAAGCGCCAGGCGGCAATTGCAAAGACGATCAGCGCAACCGCCACGCTGGCGCTGGCGGCGATAAAGGGGGCGCCGGGGAAATAGCCATGGGTGCCGGGGGTGGTGGTATAATAGGAGAAGATCTGCGTGGCCGCGAGCGGGCCGATGATCGTGGCCAGCGAGCTGGCGGCATTGACCGCGCCCTGCAATTCGCCCTGGCTGTTGTCCGGCACCTGGCGCGACAGCACACCGTTGATCGCGGGCGGGGCAAGGCCACTGATCGTGCCCACCAAAATGGCGAGATAGAGCATGTATTCTTCAGTCGAAAAGGCGACGCCGGCAAAGGCCGCAATCGCCGCCAGAAGCCCAATCATGGCGACCGCCGGTTCGCCAATCCCACGCGACATGGGACCGGCCAGCACGGCCTGGCTGATGGCAAAGCCAAGCCCGAACGCGCCCAGCGTGCGGCCAATGATCGAGGAAGTGAAATTGAACACCTCGACGGTGAAATAGCTGAACACCGTTGGCAAGGCCTGGGCCGAAAGCTGGAAGAAGAACAGCACGGTCAGCAGCCAGAGGACGGAAGGGTATTTCTTGAGGGCCAGCACGGCCCCGAGCGGGTTGGCGCGGCGAATGTCGAATTTGCGGCGCGAGGATTTAGGCAGGCTTTCGGGCAGGACGAAAAGGCCAAAGAGGAAATTGGCAAAGGCCAGGCCCGCCGCCGCAAAGAAGGGCACGCGCGGCCCGAACTCGCCCAGTTCGCCGCCGATCACCGGGCCGATGATGAAGCCCAGCCCGAAGGCGGCGCCGATCAGGCCAAAGCGGTGGGTGCGCTTATGAGGCGGGGTGATGTCGGCCATATAGGCGGTAGCGGTCGCCAGTGCCGCCCCGGCAATGCCGGCAATGATGCGGCCAATGAAGAGGTACCAGACGAAGGGGGCGATCGACATCATCAGATAATCGAAGGTCAGCCCCAGCAGCGAGAGCAGCAGCACCGGTCGACGCCCAAAGCGGTCCGAGAGATTGCCCAGCACCGGGGAGAAAACGAACTGCATGAAGGCATAGGCAAACACCAGATAGCCGCCGATCACGGCCGCCTGGGCTACGCTGCCGCCAGTCAGGTCCTCGAGCAGCTCGGGCAGCACCGGCACGATAATCCCCACGCCGATCATGTCGATCAGAATGGTGATCAGGATGCAGGTCAGGGTCAGGCGAGAGCGAATCGCAGCTTGCATGCGGTGGTTGTTACCTTTTCTTTGTTCCACCGGAATGGTGCGACGCAATTGACACGGCAGAAGCCGACAAGGCAAGGCCGGAGCCGATCACGGCGCGGGGCTGTCGCCCACGTCGTGAGAATAGACCCATGCAAGTCGCTTGAGGTGGGCTCTTGGCCCCTGCAACCGCATGACAACGTTCCGCGCCAGGCTGAACGGCCAGGCCATATGAAATATGCGCCCATTCTCTGCCGAAAGTGCGGCAACACGACGGGCGCGCGGCTGCCGGATGACGGCATATCGGGACAAGGCAGTTTCGGCCGATTCAGTTCCCATCAGCAGCGGCGCCAGGGTCGCCGCGTCCTCGATGCCCATGGCCGCACCCTGCGCCTGAAACGGCACCATGGCGTGGGCAGCATCCCCTATGATGCCGATATTGCCTCGATGCCAGAGCGGGGTATCCACCGTGTACATGGGCCAGGCTGTCCAGTTGCCCGCCGCCGCCGCCAGCAGTTGCTCGACCTTTGGGCCGGGTCGCCTTGGCTTAGGCTGAACGCCATCGGAGGGAATTGCGCCGGGCATGAACAGGGCCAGGTTTACTTGGCCGCGATGGGGCAGGGGGTAGCAAACCAGGTGAAAGCCGCTGCCGAAAAACACCGACACCCGATCCATGGCGATCGGTCCGCCAAGCGAAGCGGCCGGCACCAGCGCGCGCCAGGCAATGCGGTTGCGATATTGGGCGGTCGGGCCATCCAGCACACCAATGCGGGTCTGGGAATGCACACCATCTGCCCCGATGAACCCATCGGCGCGTGCCGTTCGGCTTTGCCCATTGGCTTCGTCGATAGCAACTGTCACGCCGCGGGCGTGGGACACCACGTCCCAGCCGCGCACGCCGAACAGGATGTCGATATTGGCAAAGCGCCTGCAGGCCTTGTAGAGAAGGTTCGCCAGGTCACCCCGGTGCATCACGGCATAGGGGGTGCCAAAGCGTTCGCGCATGATCGCACCCAGCTCCATGCTGACCAGCGGGTGCTGACCGCCCTGCGCATAGACATCGAGCGCGGCAGGCTCAAGGCTGGCTTGGTCGATGGCGTCGCCCAGCCCAAGCCGATCGAGTATGCGGCGGGCATTGGGGCTGATCTGCAGCCCTGCGCCAAACTCCTGGATCGTTGGGCTGCGTTCGAGCACCACCACCGTGGCGCCGAACTTCGCAAGCGCGAGCGCCAGGGTCATGCCGGCAATGCCCGCACCTGCAATGATATAGCTGCGGCCCGAACTGGGCATGGGGCTGATCAGGCGGCGTGGGCCTTGAAGATGGCCGAGGCGGGGTTGGCGTGACCCTCGCCCAGTTCAGCCTTGAAGACATAGAGTGTCGAGCAATAGGGGCACACGATTTCGTCGTCCTTGCCCATGTCGAGGAAGACATGGGGATGGTCAAACGGGGGCAGGGCGCCGACGCACTGAAACTCCTTGGACCCGATCTCGATGCTGCGCAGGCCTTCGGTATTGTGGAAATGCGGGGTCGAGCCGTGTGCCATGGTCGGGAACCTGGAGTGTGTTTGATTTGGCGCGACCATAGCCAAAGGCCTCAACCAAGAAAAGGGCAAAGGGCGCTTGATTTTGCGTCCTGAAGCCGCAACACCCGAGGGACTGAAAAGAGGATGCCCCATGCCCAGCTTCACCACGTCCGGCCTGTCGATCGCTTATGAGGTTACCGGAGAGGGGCCGCCGGTCCTGCTCATCCACGGCTTTGCCTCAAGCGGCAAGGTCAATTGGGTCGACACCGGCTGGGTGGAGACGCTGGTCGAAGCCGGGTATCAGGCCATCACGATTGATAACCGTGGTCATGGCCAATCGGACAGGCCGCATGATCCCGAGCTCTATTATCCGACCCAGATGGCCGAGGACGCGCTGGCGCTGCTCGATCATCTGGGAGTCGAAAGGGCGGCGGTGATGGGCTATTCCATGGGCGCCCGGATTGCCGCTTTTCTGGCCTTCCACCACCCCGAGCGGGTCGTTGCAGCGATTTTCGGGGGCATGGCCATGAACCTGATCAACGGGCTGAGCGACGGCAATGACATCATTGCCGGGTTGCGGGCACCGGACCTATCCGACCTGACTCATCCCACCGCGCGGCAGTTCCGCATCTTTGCCGACCACACCGGTTCGGATCGTGAAGCGCTGGCGGCTTGCATGGAGACCTCGCGCCAGCCCATGGCACGCGCCGATGTGCGGCGAATTGAAGTGCCGGCACTGGTGGCGGTTGGGGAAGAGGACGAGATGGCCGGCGGGCCCGAGGCGCTGGCTGAGTTGCTGCCGCAGGGTGAGGCCCTTGTCATTCCCCGGCGCGACCATATGCGGGCGACCGGGGACAAGGTGTTCAAGGCAGCGGCACTGGAGTTTCTGAGCAAGCATTGCTCCAGCGTGCCGGTTTCGTGAACCAAAGGAGCAGCTTTGGCTTTGAACAGCGAAATGATGTAGCTTATATCGGCATCTATCGATGAAGCGGAGACTCGCGACATGAGCGGCAATGCCAAGATTTCGCCCCAGATACAGGCCGTCGACCCGGTTTGGGAGGCTGTTCGTGCCGGGGCCCGGCAGGTGCTCGACAATGAGCCGTTCCTGGCCAATCTGGTTCTCTCCACCATTCTCAATCATGAGACCCTGGAAGAGGCGCTGGCGCACCGACTGGCGACGCGCCTCGACCATGAAGACGTGTCAGCGGACATGATCCGCCAGGCTTTCGCGGAAACCCTGCGCGATCATCCCGAAATCGGTCAGGCCGCCCGGGTCGATCTGGCCGCGACGCTGGAGCGCGATCCGGCTTGCCACCGGGCCATCGAGCCGCTGCTCTATTTCAAGGGCTATCAGGCGATCCAGACCCATCGCTTCGCCCACGCCATGCACAAGTCGGGGCGCCGCGACTTTGCGCTGTATCTGCAGAGCCGTTCGAGCCAGGTGTTCCAGGTCGATATCAATCCGGCCGTGCCCATGGGCAAGGGTGTCATGCTCGATCATGGCACCGGGCTGGTCATCGGCGAGACCGCCATTGTGGGGGACAATGTCTCGATCCTCCAGAATGTCACGCTTGGCGGCACCGGCAAGGCGGATCAGGATCGGCATCCCAAGATCGGCAATGGGGTGCTGATCGGCGCCGGGGCCAAGGTGTTGGGAAACATCAAGGTTGGTGATTGCAGCCGGGTGGGCGCCGGGTCCGTAGTGCTCAAGGAGGTGCCGCCACGCACGACCGTGGCTGGTGTGCCGGCCAAGGTGATCGGCGAGGCCGGATGCGCTCAGCCGGCCCTGGTCATGGACCAGATGGTGCTGGTGCACGACGGAGCGAAATAGCGCCGGGCAAGCCACTCGGGCCAGTTGTTACCGGTAAATTGGTCCGTGCAGGGGTTGTCAGGGTTTGTCGAGACACTAGATTGCCGCCTCAACGCAACCAGCAGGACATGTTCCCGTGAACCACCCCGAGATCATCAAGCTGCAGAAATTTCTGCAACGCACCTTCAACAATCGCAATATCGATGTCCGCCCGCGGCCGAAGCTAAACGATTCCGTTGAAGTGTTCATTGGCGAGGAGTCGATCGGCCTGATCCACCTCGACGATGAGGATGGCGACAAGTCCTACATGTTCTCCATGTCGATCCTGGACATCGACCTGGACGATATCGACTAATTGTCCAATGCGCCGATCTTGCCCAGCCACTGGGCGAGCTCGGCGTCGAACTGACGCCAGGCGACCAGCGCCTCCGCGTCAAAGCTGAGGATGGCTGCCAGCCCGTTGGGCAGGTGAATGGTCCTCAGACAGCGATCCGAGCGGCTCGGATCGGGCGCTGCGGCGCATTTGGCAACAAATGGGGCAGGCGAGAGTGGGTCATACCAGACCGTTTCGTCTGCATACCCATCGGCCGCGAGAAGCGGCTTGCCCACCAGTCCGGGGATGCCACTGACCGAACCATCGGCAAATTGGTGCAAGTAGACCGCGTCGAGCAACGCACCGCTGGCGCGCGCTGCGCTGCGTGAAATCAGCGTCACATCGACCGTCGTTGGCTGCTGGCCGGCAGCCAGCGGCAGAGCGAAGGTCAGATCGATCTGGCTGACGAAACCAGGCTTGATGGTTTCGCCAAAGCGGAACCAGGTCGTGGGAATGTGCAATTCACGCCCTGCGACAGTCTGCGTTATCGGGTCTTCATCAAGCAGGCTGGGCATGGGCCGCTGCATGTTTCGGGCCGTCTGGTCGACCAGATAAGCCACACCCACCGCCAACAGCAGGATGATCAAGGCAATTCCGGCAAGGTTGTAGGCGAGCTGGCCTTTGCCACCTTCCACAGCGTTCGCATTGATGCCTGAGGCCGCCATGGTGGAAATTAACCAGAATTCTCGCTTCGGGGTGACAACCATTAGGGGGCGCAATATGCTTAACAAACAGTAAACAGTCTCGCAGCATGGGCAGATGGCACGGGGATGGGCATGACCAGGGAACTTTTGCTTGCGGCATTCATCATGGGCGTGGGGCTTTGCATGGCGGGGGCTGGGACCCACCTCTACCAGTGGGTTACGCGGCAGCAGGCCATGCTGCGCTGGGACGGTCGGTCTTACCTGGCCTCGCTGGGCAATCTGGCGATGAGTTTCGTGTGCGGTCCCTACATTCTTCTCCAGGTGGGCTGGAGCCATGATGAGGATGGCACGATCTCGACGCCGTCTGTTCTAATCTCGGCCCTGGTGGCCTTTGGCTGGGCCTTCATAACCGGGCTCTTTTTCATGAGTATCTACGTGGCGCTTCGGCCATAATCTCAAGCCCATTTCTGGACGCAGCCAGGCCGGCCACGCTTGCGCGTGACCGGCCTGGCTCTTCAGACCCCTATCAGGGATAGGCTTTGGGCGGGGTCCGGAAACTTGTCAGTTGGCGGCAGCGACGACCAGCACGCGGTTGTCGATCATGTCGACCCACTGCCCGGCATGAGCCTGCGACTGGCGCTTGATGAACTTGTAGGGCGTGTCGCTCCAGAGCTCGATCGTGCCGACCTGATTGTCGAGGACGAGGTCACCGCGATCTGTGCGGGCGATCAGCACGGCATGGCCGTTGCCATTGGCTTCCTTGACCACCGCGATCATCAGCGTAGAGGGGTGCCAGCCTGAATTGATCAGGTCACGGCGCTTGGCCAGGGCAAAGTCCTCGCAGTCGCCATAGCCGTTGGGGTAAGTCCAGAACTCGGCGACTTTGTAGAGATCCTGGTCAGTGACCGGGACAACGTTCCGATTGTAGTAAGCGTTCACGGAAACAAGCTGCTGCCAATTTCGATCGTCCAGCACGGTTGCCGGCTCAACGCGGTCGTAGCCGCGACATTCCGTCGGGTTGGACTTGCAGAACTCCAGATGTCCGACCGGGATCGAGGTCGTGCCGGAACTGGTCTGGACATAGGCAATGTTGGTGAGGTCGAGTGCTGCGCTTGGGGCGGCCGGGGCGATTGCAAAGAGGGCGGTGAGTAGCCCCGCCAGCAGGCCCTTCTTGATCAAAGTCATGGTGTCGTCTCCCTGATGGAGACCACACTAGGGACGGCCGATTGCCCCGATCCGAAAAGTGCCACGCAGTTTTTATGCGTGTTTTATCGATGCTTATAGGGATTTGTTGACCATGACGGCGCCGGGCAATGCACCGGTGCATTCGGACACGCGCCTCTGCTCCTGCGCGGCAGGGGGCGCGTTGGTGCTTGCCCTGTCGGGGTCAGTTCATGCGCAGGTTCTGCTGCACCACGGTCAGCATTTCCTGGGCGGCCACGAACTCGACGGCGACACCATTCTGGAAATGACGGACGACGCGGGCGCGCATGCGGCCCAGCGTGATGGGCGTACCCATGGCCGGACGCACGTCGAGTTCGACGGCAGCGCCGGAAAGTGAGATGTCGATGATCTTGCAGTTGTAGCGGCGTCCATCGTCGAGCACGACGGTCGAATGGCGGATGTCGGGGACAACGCGCTCGTGGCGGCGGTCCTCGGGGAGATTGAGAATATCCTTGTTGGCCAGCCAGGTGAGCTGGGCCGCCATCTTGTCGCGCTTACGCGGGGATGCGGCGATATCCATGATGAAGCCGCCATCCACCTGGGAAAGAATGGTCCCTTCAACACGTCCCAGATGATCGAGATAGGCGATGATCCGCTCGCCAACAATGCCAGGGACCGGGGCAATCACCACGGCATCGCCGGGGGACATGGACAGGACCTGACACGGAAATTCACGACGGTCCGCCAGCATGTAGCGGCCCAGGATCGACACTTTGACGCGCTGGAAGCGGCGATCTCCCGCACCGGCGTGCAGGCTGGTAATGGGCTGTGGAGCAGAAATGTCGTCACTGAGCATACGTCAACCTGTTCCACGCACTGGGGAAAACCACAGCAAACTTAGCTGGGCTTGGTTAACGCTTGATGAGAATTGGTCCGAATTGGTCGCTCAAAAGCGAACCAATCAGTTCCGGCCGCCATCGATCACGGCAAGATGGGCATAGCGGCGCGCGCTACGGCCATAGACCGTGGTCGGCATGGCTGCGGGCTGTGCCGACGAACCATATTCGGCGTCGTTGACAACACTGGCCATGACTTCGCGCGCGGATTCTTCGGCAGGAACCTCGTCAGGCCAGATCAGCCGGAGACCAGTGATGCGCTGTTCGAGGATAGGTTGCACGCCGAGCCAGTAAGGTACTTCAACCGCCGACATGGCACCCAGAATGCGGGTATGCGTCGAGCCGTTGTGGCGCAAAGGCATGAGAATGGTTTCAAAGCTCACCTTGGTGTGCAGGGCCGTGGTGCCCTGAAAGGTGACCAGAGCCACGGCATGGTCTTCGGTAACAGCGCGGATCAACGTGTCCATGGCGTCACCGTCGCGGTCATGCCAGAGCGCAGAAAAGGAGCGCCCCTTCAGTTCCCGGCAATAGCTGGTGCACAGATGTGAGCCGGCAAGGCGGAAAGAGAACTTGTCGGCGCTATCGAGCTCAAGAATAAAGGTATTGGCAAGCGCCTCACGAATACGTGTCGGGTCAATGTCGCGACGGTCTGGCGCGCTGCGGGAACCCCGAATCGTGTTCCAATAGGTATAGAGTGTTTTGGTGCTCTGCATCTGCATCGTTCGGACCCGCAATGTGTGGCGTCGAGGCATTCTCCAAGAGGAGGCCGCCGCGCTTCCCGGACAATCGCAAAATGCCGCGCTCGTGGCGCGCTTAAAGGTTAGTTAAGGTTAACGTCTGTGGCCAAATGTGGAAAAGCGCGAGCGGGGCGACGGCCCGCCGGTGCCTTGGGGTGTTGCCAATGAATGAACAAGAGCGGGCACCGGTGTCCCAGGGGCCTGAAGGGCGTGAACCGGTGTTTCTATTGCCGGTGTCCATTACGGCCCTTGCGAGCATATTGATTGCCGTTCATCTCGCATCAACCCTGGTTCTTAACCTTGACGGCCAGGTGGAGCTGCTGCTGTGGTTCGCATTTCAGCCCTATCGAATCGTGGTGGCGCCCTTTGAACCGAGCATCGCCATTCCACTGATCTGGACGCCGTTCACTCATGCGTTCCTCCATGCCGGATGGGACCATCTGCTCATCAATGTTGCCTGGCTGGTGATTTTCGCAACACCCGTGGTGCGCCGCTATGGGGCAGGGCCGATGGTGTCCCTGTTCCTGATATCGGCCTTTGGCGGTGCGGCTCTGTTCGCGGCAACCACGCTCTATAGTCAGGTTTACCTGATCGGCGCATCGGGAGGTGTTGCGGGTCTGACGGGTGCTGCCATTCGCTTCATGTTCCAACCGGTGTTGATGGCCCGCAATCCTGAAACCGGCGAAGCGGTGGTGCTTGGGCGCCAGCTGGCGAGCCTGCGCGAGGTGTTCGCCAACCCCCGCTCGCGCTTTTTCACGTTGATCTGGCTGGCGCTCAATGCGGCAGTACCGCTGGTGCCGTTATTGACGGGTAGCGCGCTATCCATCGCCTGGCAGGCCCATCTGGGCGGATTCGCTGCCGGTTTCCTGCTGGTGCCGCTGTTTGAGCGGAAAACCTAACCCCCGTACACATCCTTCGGGTTGAACAGGCGAGGCAGGCCGGTGTCTTCAAGCCGGGTCTCCCCCTGATCGGTTGTTACGCGCCGATAAAAGCAGGATTTGCGACCTGTGTGGCAGGCAGCGCCCCGTCCGGTTTGGCGCACCACCATGACCATGCAGTCCTGATCGCAATCGGTGCGCAGCTCGACCACTTCCTGCAGTTCGCCCGAAGTTTCGCCCTTCTTCCATATGGCCTTGCGTGAACGCGACCAATAATGGGCGATACCGGTCTCCAGGGTCAGCGACAGGGTCTCGGCATTCATGTGTGCGACCATCAAGATATCCTTGGTGCCGTCTTCGATGGTGACCACGGACAGCAGGCCATGGGCGTCAAAGCGTGGGGCGAAGGTTGTGCCTTCTTCCAGCGCGGCATGATCGAGGGTCTTGGGGTCGGTGAAGGAAATGGTCATGATGCGCGCCATTGCTCGTGCGGATGCCGAGCCTCTAGCGCGCATCACAGCGGATTGGAAGGGTTCAGGCCTGAAGGCCGAACCAGATTTCGATGTCGCCGCTACCACTGCGGGCATCAAAGTCAGGGCCATAATATTCGAGGAAGCTATAGCTGGCTTCGCTCGGTTCGTGCCCGTTATCGCTTAGCCACTGTTCGGCGGCGGCGATGCTCTGGCGAATGGTGGAGAGATCGCCGCCATGGGTGAACCTGGCCCACTTCAGTGCAGGAACGGTGACGCTTTCGAGATCGGGTTGTATTTCCGCGCCGGGACGCATTTCCATGGCGACCATATATTCAAAGCGATTGTCGGCGATCTCACCGACAAGGCCGTAGGCCACCCCGGCAATGGCACCGTCGATATTGCCGATATGGGGCTGGAACCGTTGCCACTGCGCGGGCAGGCCCGCTGGATTGTTCATGGGATGGCGCTCGGCAATACCGGCGAAGATCATTTCGGGGCGATTTTCGAACCGGGGCGGTGCGATGCTGACGGGGGCTGCAATATCCATTCTAAGAGGCTCCACTAGGGTAATCCCGTTGAGATTGCGCTGCTGGCGGACATGTTGCGGCGTGATGCCGAACTGGTCGCGAAATGCGCGGGTGAATGCCTCATGCGAGCCGTAGCCGGCTTCAAGAGCGACCGACAGGATGTCGGGCGCGCCGTCGGCCAGTTGACGAGCGGCGTCACTCAGGCGCCTCGCCCTGAGATAGGCGGTTACGGAGTACCCGGTTACCAGGGGAAATACGCGCGAGAGATAGCTTCTCGACTTGCCAGTGACAGACGCCAACTCGTCCAAGCCTAGCGGTTCACGCGAACGGCTTTCCAGGACCCAGAGCATTTTGGAAACAACTGACATGGCACAGACCCGTTTGAGACAGGCAGTCTATGACATAATCAGGACAAGCGCATTTGATCGCGCTTGTCATTTGAACGAGGCGGGCGTTCAGCGATGCCCGACCATGGCGAAAAACCGGTCCTGTTCCTGCCGGTCCTCGGCGAAAACACCGGTGAAGCGGTGGGTGACCGTGCTGACGTCATGGGCCTTCACGCCGCGCATGGTCATGCACATGTGCTCAGCTTCCAGCATCACGGCGGCACCGCGCGGGCCAAGGTTTTCGTTGATGGCGTCGATGATCTGCGCCGTCATGGTTTCCTGCGTCTGCAGGCGCCGGGCAAAGACTTCAACGAGCCTGGCCAGCTTGGAGAGGCCGACAACCCCATCATGGGGGAGATAGGCAATGTGGGCCTGTCCGTAGAAAGGCACCATGTGATGTTCGCAATGGGCATAGAAGGGGATGCCCTTGACCAGCACCAGGTCGTCGTAGCCGCCGACTTCCTTGAAGGTCTTGGACAGCACTTCGCCGGGGTTCTGGTCGTAGCCGGCAAACAGTTCGCCATAGGCCTTGGCCACACGTGCGGGCGTGTCCAGCAGACCCTCGCGATTGGGGTCGTCACCGGCCCAGGCGATGAGCGTGCGCACGGCAGCCTCCGCTTCATCGCGGCTGGGACGCGAAACGGGCGTGTCAGGGGTAACGGGCTTGAGCGGCTTTACTTGGGCGTCCATGGGGTCCGGCTCCTTGCGTTGCGACCGATGCTCACTACGCGACGAACGACGCGTCGGATTTCGACAGGAGCACAATCCCCTGACAGTTGGATGGAGAACCCCTATATAGAAGCGGAACGAGACCGGAACAAGAAACAGAATTGTCGGGATTATGGAGCTGAGCGATCTCTATTCCGAAAAGATACTCGACCTTGCGGGGAACGCCCCTCAGCCAGGCCGGCTGGCCGCTGCGGACGTTTCGGCGCGCAAGGTCAGCCGCGTCTGCGGCTCGGTGATCGAGGTCGACCTGGTCGTGCGCGATGGGGTGATCGTCGGCTACGGCCACGAGATTTCGGCTTGCGCACTGGGCCAGACCTCAGCGGCCGTGGTGGCGCGGGAAATCGTCGGAACATCGACGGGCGCTTTTCTGGACCTGCGACAGACCATGCACGACATGCTCAAGGCGGATGGGGCGCCGCCCTCGGGGAGGTGGGAGGATCTCAAATATCTTGAGCCGGTCCGGGGGTATCCAGCCCGCCATATGTCAACCCTTCTGGTGTTCGATGCCGTCGCTGCGGCGCTGGAAAAGCTTGAGTCGAACCAATCGGTTGCAGTGAGTGGCTGATGGATCGATTCATCGCATTGATGTGGCAGGTCATCGACATGCCGTTCAAGGTTGCGGCCGTCTTTCTGATTACGCTCTATCGCTATACGCTTTCGGCCTTTGTCGGACGCACGTGTCGACATCTGCCGACATGCTCGGAGTTCACCAGCACTGCCATCTGGACGTTCGGATTCTGGCCCGGCGGCTGGATGGGGCTGGCGCGTTTCTGGCGCTGCCGCCCCGGCGGGACGCATGGATATGATCCGGTGCCGGAGACACTGCCGGCAGAGGGGCGATGGTATTTGCCCTGGCGGTATGGGCGTTGGCGGGGAAACAAGCATGACCATGCTCAAAGGTAGCTGCCTGTGCGGGGCGGTGACCTATGAAGTCGAGGACGCCTTCGAGGCGGCCTTTTATTGCCACTGTTCCCGATGCCGGCGCGCGACGGGATCGGCGTTCAAGCCCATGGCTTCGATCAAGACTGGCAGTTTGCGGCTAACACAGGGCGAGGCAAGCGTTCTCAGCTATGGTAACCCTGCGGGCACACATGATGTGCATTGCGGGCAGTGTGGTTCGTTTCTCTACTCGGTGATCGCCGAGAACGGAAACACGCATGTTGCCATGGGCACGCTGGTCGATGACCCCAAGGTTCGACCATCGTTTCATATGTTTGTCGGCTCCAAGGCACCTTGGTACGAGATCACCGACAACCTGCCGCAGTTCGAGGGATTGCCGGGTTGAACGCCAGCTTGAGGCTGGCATTCGGCTCTTTTCATGCTAAGGCAGCGACCGCACGTATTGTGGAATGCGTGACAACCCAATTTCATGGAGACTTCAGATGTCGATCAAGGTGACTTTTCCCGATGGTGCTGCTCGCGACTATTCGCGCGGCACTACCGGCACCGAGATCGTGGAGGGGATTTCCAAGTCGCTGGCCAAGAAGACGGTCGCAATGCGCTGGAACGGTGTACTCTCTGATCTTTCCGACGCGTTGGAAAGCGACGGCAAGATCGAATTTGTCACGCGCGATAGTGGTTCGCAGGATGTGCTGGAGCTGATCCGGCACGATGCTGCGCACGTGCTGGCCGAGGCCGTGCAGGAGCTTTGGCCCGAGACGCAGGTAACGATCGGGCCAGTGATCGAAAACGGCTTTTATTACGATTTCTATCGCCCGGCCGGCCCATTTACCGAAGACGAACTGCGCGTCATCGAAAAGAAGATGGGCGAGATCATCGATCGCGGCGCTGCGTTCACCAAGGAAGTGTGGAGCCGCGACCAGGCCAAGGATTGGTTCGAGACCAAGGGCGAAGCTTTCAAGGTGGAACTGGTCGACGCCATTCCGGCGGACCAGTCGATCAAGATGTATGCCCAGGGGCAGTGGAAGGACCTGTGCCGTGGGCCGCATATGCGTACGGTCAAGGATGTCGGCCAGGCCTTCAAACTGACCAAGGTGGCCGGGGCCTATTGGCGCGGCGACAGCAATCGCGAAGTGCTCAGCCGCATCTATGGCACGGCATTCGCAACCAGGGATGAGCTCGAAGCCTATCTCACGATGATGGAGGAGGCCGAGAAACGCGACCATCGCAAAATCGGCCGCGACCTCGACCTGTTCCACCTGCAGGAGGAAGCCCAGGGTTCGGTGTTCTGGCATCCGCGCGGCTTTGTTATCTACAACCAGATGGAAGCCTATATTCGTCGGCGCCTCAACAAATCGGGCTATCAGGAGGTAAAGACCCCTCAACTGATGCACGCCAAGTTCTGGGAGCAGTCGGGGCACTGGGGCAAGTACCGCGAAAACATGTTCGTGGTGCCGGACGAAATCCCCAATACCGAAGAAGACGGTCCGGTCGTTTCAGGCGATGTCGATTATCTCGCCCTCAAACCGATGAATTGCCCTGCCCACGTGCAGATCTTCAACCAGGGCATCAAGTCCTACCGCGATCTACCTCTGCGCATGGCGGAATTTGGCTGTTGCCATCGCAATGAGGCGCATGGGGCGCTGCATGGGTTGATGCGTGTGCGGCAGATGACGCAGGACGACGCGCATATTTTCTGCCGTGAGGACCAGATCCAGTCCGAGACCGAGCATTTCGTGCATCTGCTCTATTCGGTCTATGGCCATATGGGCTTCGACAATGTCGTGATCAAGCTCGCCACGCGTCCCGAAAAGTTCGGTGGCACGATCGAGCGCTGGGATGCGGCCGAAAAAGCGCTTGGCGATGCGCTGCGCGCCACCGGCTATGACTTCGAGATCGCGGAAGGCGAGGGGGCGTTCTATGCACCCAAGCTCGAGTTTCATCTCAAGGATGCCATCGGTCGGTCCTGGCAAGTGGGCACACTTCAGCTCGACTATGTGCTGCCCGAGCGGTTGGATGCGACCTATGTGGCCGAGGATGGCTCGCGCCAATATGCGGTCATGCTGCACCGGGCCATCCTGGGGTCGCTAGAGCGGTTCATCGGCATCCTGATCGAGAACTATGCAGGCAAGATGCCGATGTGGCTGGCCCCGACCCAGGTGGTCGTGGCTACGATCGTTTCGGAAGCGGACGATTATGCCGAAAAGCTGGTGCGTCAGCTGCGCGACGCCGGCATTCGGGCCGAGATCGATACTCGCAACGAGAAAATCAACTATAAGGTGCGCGAGCACTCGGTGCAGAAGGTGCCGTTGATGTTCGTTGTGGGGCGGCGTGAGGCCGAGGAGGGAACCGTGTCGGTGCGCCGCCTGGGCACGGAAGGCCAGAAGGTCGAACCGTTCATGGACGCGCTGGTGGCGCTGATGGCTGAAGCCACTCCGCCTGATCTCAAGGAAACGGCGGAAAAGACCGCCTGATGCCGCAGCGTCCGTCCAACCGCGAGATGAAGGCGCTCTATCATCTGGGCGAGGCCAATGTGCTTGGTCCAGATGACTTCAAGGATATTGGCGAAAAGGTCTTCACCGGGATGCTGAAGAAGAAATGGGTCGAAGAGGTGGAGCCGGGTAAGTTCCGCACCACCGAGAAGGGCCGTGTCATCCATGATGAGGAAGTCTGGTTCGCGGGCCGCTCCAAACGCTGAACAGAACAAAGATTGGGTGAGGCATGGCTGAGCCAATTCACATCACCCGTTCCCTCAGTATCGATCCGTCAGAGATCGAGGAGAGTTTCGTTCGTGCTTCAGGACCGGGCGGGCAAAACGTCAACAAGGTCGCGAGCGCGGTACAGCTGCGCTTCAATCTTGCAGCCAATACCAGCCTGCCAGAGCCGGTAAAGCGTCGAGTTGCCGGCCTGGCCGGGAGCCGTCTCACCAAGGATGGCGTCATTGTCATCACGGCAAACAGTCATCGGGACCAGCCCCTCAACCGGGCGGATGCTCTCGAACGCCTGGTGGCGCTCCTGCGCGCAGGCGTTTTTGTGCCCAAGCCTCGTGTCGCCACGCGCCCGACGCTGGCGTCCAAGAAGCGTCGGCTGGACAAGAAGACCAATCGAAGCGCCGTCAAACGTATGCGCTCTCGGCCGAGCGATAGCGAATAGTGGCGTTTACTGTAATTGAAATGCAGATTTGCGTTCACTGTCATGGATTTGATTTGAGTATAGTGCTTTTCTGAGACCATGCGCGGGTGCTCTTTCTGGTCCCGGGATATCAGGTGAAAATTGCCGCAAGGAGAATGGCCCGGTGAAGATCGCAATCGTTGGATCTGGCTATGTCGGCCTGGTTACGGGTGTGTGCCTTGCTGATTTCGGGCATGATGTGACCTGCATCGACAAGGACCAGGGCAAGATCTCGGATCTTGAGCGCGGTGTGGTGCCAATCTACGAGCCCGGCCTGTCCGAACTGGTCAATGCCAATGTGGCGGCCGGACGGCTGAGCTTCACGACCGACCTGCCGAGCGCCGTTGGACAGGCAGAAGTGGTCTTCATCGCTGTGGGCACCCCTAGCCGGCGCGGAGATGGTCATGCTGACCTGAGCTATGTCTATGCCGTCGCGCGTGAAGTGGCACAGGCTGTGACCGGCTTTACCGTGGTGGTGACAAAGTCCACGGTTCCGGTCGGTACCGGTGACGAGGTCGCGCATATCATCGGAACGGTCAATCCAGAGGCGGATGTTGCGGTTGTCTCAAATCCCGAATTCCTGCGTGAAGGGGCGGCCATCGAGGACTTCAAGCGGCCTGACCGCATCGTGGTGGGCCTTGACGACGAGCGGGCGCGGGAGGTGATGACGGAAGTCTATCGCCCGCTCTATCTGAACCAGGCACCGCTGCTCTTTACCGATCGTCGCACATCGGAACTCATCAAGTATGCCGCCAACGCCTTCCTTGCCATGAAGATCACCTTCATCAATGAGGTTGCCGATCTTTGTGAGGCGGCCGGGGCCAATGTGCAGGAAGTGGCGCGCGGTATTGGCCTCGATAATCGTATTGGTGCCAAGTTCCTTCATGCCGGTCCCGGCTATGGCGGTTCGTGTTTCCCCAAGGACACCACGGCTCTGGTCAAGATCGGCCAGGATTTCGGCAGCCCCATGAGGCTGGTGGAAACCACGGTCTCGATCAACGACCAACGCAAGCGCGCCATGTCGCGCAAAGTGATCGCGGCCTGTGGTGGGGAGGTGCGCGGCAAGACCATTGGCGTATTGGGCCTGACCTTCAAGCCCAATACGGACGACATGCGCGAAGCGCCTTCGCTCGACATTATTCGTGGTTTGCAGGATCGTGGCGCCAGGGTCGTTGCCTTCGACCCGCAAGGCATGAAGGCAGCCAGGCTGCTGTTGGAAGATGTTGGTTTTGCCGAAAGTGCCTATGACGTCGCCCAAGGCGCTGACGCGGTGGTTCTGGTGACGGAATGGAACGAGTTCCGGTCCCTTGACCTTGAGCGGCTCAAGTCAATGATGAAGACGCCGGTCTTCGTTGATCTGCGCAATGTCTATCGCCCGCACGAAATGGCCCGCCATGGGTTTGCTTATGTCAGCATCGGCAGGTCTGGCGAGGATATCGGCGAGCATGTCTCGGACGCAGCAGAATAACACCAAGGGTCTCGTCGCGTGAAAATTCTGGTTACCGGTGCGGCCGGGTTCATTGGCTTTCATTTGAGCCAGAAATTGCTTGCCCTTGGACACGAGGTCGTCGGTCTTGATGCCCTGACGAGCTATTATGACCCGGCTCTCAAGCAGACCCGGCTCGATATCCTGGTGGAACAGCCGGGGTTCCGCTTTGGCAAGATTGACCTGACGGATGCAGATGCACTCGAGGACTTCGTCGGGGCGGCAGGGGCCGATATCGTTTATCACCTCGGTGCCCAGCCGGGCGTGCGCTACAGCATTGAAAACCCGCAGAGCTATATCCAGTCCAATATTGTCGGTACCGCAAACCTGCTCGAAGCCTTACGTCGCTATTCGCCCAAGCACCTGATCTTTGCCTCGACCAGCTCGGTTTATGGCGGCAATGCAGAAATTCCTTATGGGGAGACGCACAGGGCCGATTCTCCTCTCTCGCTTTATGCCGCCACGAAGAAATCGGGCGAGGCGCTGGTCCATTCCTACGCGCATCTTTGGTCGATCCCATCGACCTGTGTACGCTTCTTCACGGTCTATGGTCCGTACGGGCGCCCTGATATGGCTTTGCTCAAATTCGCCACTGCCATTGATGCGGGCAAGCCGATCGATGTGTATGGCCAAGGTGAGATGCGGCGCGACTTCACCTATGTCGAGGATCTGGTGGCGTCGCTCATTGCCATCATGTCGCGGGTCCCGGTTGCTGACCAACCGGTCGAGGGTGACAGTCTTTCGGCAGTGGCGCCGTTCCGCCTGCTCAATGTCGGTGGTGGACGCCCCGTGCAACTGATGGACTTCATCGGCGCGCTGGAGCGCGCGATGGGTACCAAGGCACAGCTCAATATGCTGCCGATGCAGCCTGGAGATGTTGTTGCGACGGAGGCCGATACGGCGCTGCTTCAGGCACTGGTTGGCGAATTGCCTGCTACGCCGATCGATGTCGGGATCGAGAAGTTCGTGGCCTGGTTTCGAGACTATCAGAAAAACAAGTAGGGCAGGGCGCGGCCTTGCGACTTGCGGCCGAGCCTGAGTGGTGTTGGGCGAGCTGCCCTATGGCTATGGGCGCCTTGCGGGTACGTCCCCAGGCAAGGACCAGTCCGGTTCATTCCCGGCCGACGCTTGTCTGCGACGGCCAGGAATGATTGCTCCGGTCGGACGACTATTTCGCTTCGGCGCTGATATTGACTTTGCCGATCAGCGATGTGGGATCATCTTCGGCCTGCATGAAATCCAACATGCCAAGTCCGGGTTCAGATTTTGCATCGAGACCGATCATCAGTGTCTTGGCGTTGCCGGCAACAAAGCTGTTGATCGCCTCGCCCAGCTTTGCCGCGTCAGCAGCCCCGGCCATCATGCCAATGACACTGCCCTGGGCCAGTCCGGCAAAAACCGGGCGAAGGGTCGCTGGGTCAGCGCCTTGTTCGGCGGCGACCACGGCCAGAATCACATCGGAAAGACCAGCATCGGTTACCGTCAGATCGAGATTCTTGACGGCAACGGCCATGCTGGCCGCCATTGAGGCATTCATGTCGAGGGCGAAAAGGTCTTCGGTCGCGTTGGCGATGGTACCGGCAATCAGGACGGTAGCGAGATCGGCGCCGGTCAGAGACATCTCCTCGATTGCGATGGACTGACTCGCTGCATCCCAGGCGGCAGCGATGCGGAAGCTGGCGTCGACTTCGGTGATACCCAGCTCAAGCATTTGCTCCAGTGCATCTTCGCCGGTTCCCTCGGGAACGGCCGCCTGGATGTTTGTCGCCGAGACATCAAGATCGGTCGGGATGCCATTGACGTATTTGGCCAGCGACACGTCGAACGCGCCCACCTTTGCCTGAATACGGGCGCCCTCGGTCTCAGGATCCGGGATGTCGATGTCGAGCTCGGAAAGCGAAAGTCCTTCCATGGCCGGTATCAAGGCGCGCGCATTCTCTTCGAGCCAGGCCTCGTCAACCTCGGCGGGTGCCGCTTCCAGTGCGGCGATGGTCGAGGTCAGGTCCATTGGCTTTATGGTCAGGTTGTCCAAGGCAAAGGAGCCGTCGCCTTCCACCACGATATCAAAGCCGTCCATGTCGATGGAGGGGTAGATGCCCGGCGACATGCCGCCCATGGTCATGCCAGCGACAGAGAAGGTCATGGGGCGGCCATCCTCGTCGAGCCCGCTGCAGTCAAAGCCTTCAAAGCTCACTTCGGAGGTTTCGAAAGCTGTCAGGATATCCGCATACATCTTGAGGAACCGGCCCATGGTTGCCGGGTCTACATCGTCACCCTGGTCTTCCATGGCCTGGCCGATGGCCATCATCTCAACAAACGATGTTTCCAACGGACGCGCCTTGAACTCGGCCCCGGTGACGCCGCCAAAGCTGCACGAAACGTCTTCGGCTTCAAGCGTACCGCCTTCCGACACGAGGTCGGTGTAGATGGTTTCGAGGCTGGTCTGTTCCGCAGTCTCGACCAAGCCGTAAATGCCCAGAATGCCGGCGATGTCGAGGTTTGCTGCCGACATGGCTCCGAAGGCGAAATTTGCATCATCGGCGATCAGGCTAATGCCGGCGAGGCTGATGCTTGCCGCCTTCCCGTCCACCACATTTTCGAGCAGCAGGTCGGTCACTGTCACCGTCGCGTCATGCGCATTGTCATCCGACTGCGAAGAGACGCTGAGCGTGATCTCGGGCACGGCGATGCTGGTGGCATCAAGATTGGCGAGCGCCTCGGCGTTATCGACGATGTTGCCGCTCAGGATTTCGGTAAGGACTGCGTTGTCGAGATTTGACCCGGTGGCGTCAACTGTCGGGATGGATACCGAATAGTCCATCTCCAGCGCAGCAGCACTGTCACCGCCAGATTTCACTTTTTCCTTTGCCATGCCGACTGTTGCGGGCAAAGCCACGCTGAGAAGGCAAGCAGCGGCAATGGCCGGCAGGCGGCCGCGAATAGTCACGTTCATCGACATGGTCTTCTCCCGTTGGTCTTATGCATCTGGGCCGCATCCCAGCGCCATTCAAGTCGAAGTACCATCTGCCCGCAACGTGTTGCGCAATTGAGACAGATCCCGCCCACGAAGAGGTATTTCGCTGGAGGTAATGGCCCCCTAGTAGACGGTCGTCAGCACTTCGATCTCTCTCGGACCGCCGGCCTGAACCTGAATTTGGCGGTTGTAGACCTGATCCCCGAGCTTGGCGAGCACCAGATACTCGCCCTCAGACAGAACCGCGGACGGGAAGGCACCGCGCTCGCTGAATATGGTTGCGCCCTCAGCGGTCTTGACCGTCCATTCAACGTCCGCGATGGCTTCACCGGCCTCTTCGGAGACAAGTTTGAATGATATTTCGGCGGCATGATGATAGAGCGTGGCATCTGTCAACTGACCGGGCTCTACCCTCAGATCGGCGCGGACCACGGCGTTGATTGCACCGAAGCGAGAAACGATCTCGTAGGTGCCGGCATTGAGGGTGACAATCTCATTGGGTGGGAGATCATCCACGACAAGTGCCCGGCTGGCGTCGTCGCTGGCGGTGAAGATGTCAAAATGCAGCAGGGCCGGGGAGATTGGAATGTCCCCCGTTACAGCAGAATTCAGCCGCAAGGCGCCGGCTTCAAGGTTGATGTCGTGGCTATTCGTACCAGGCATCACGGTGAATGGTTCGCTGAGCTGGGCCTGGCCATAGGCGACATGGACGACGTAGTCTCCAGGGGGCAGATCAAGTTGCGCACTGCCAGTGTCGGCCTTGGCAATCAGTGCCATTTCGCCATCTTCCCCCGGGCTTCCCTCGAAAATGCGCCAGACCAGCCCTTCAGGTATGGGCGCGCCATCAGCGGTGATGCGGGCGGTGAGTGTGACTGGCTGCGGCACGTTTGACACCGCGGCGATGGCTTCGGCCGCTGTGGTGTCGTCTGGCGTGGTGGTTACGAGTGCCGCGTCGCGGTCGGGACGGGGGCGTGGGAGGGGAGGGATTTCTGCCGATTGCTGGGCCATGGCCGGCTGGGGCGCCGCCAGTGGACCAGGCGCCAAAAGCACTACGATCAGGGTTGCCAATAGTCTTGCCGAATGCATGTGCTCTCCAGCTTGCGGCACCGTTGCGGGTCCGAATCCGGCTTTCGCCTAGACCCCAATTGGGGAAAAGCTGTGTCACAATCGAATGCGATTATAAACCGCCCAATGACTGCTGACGGGATTTTTACATCACCTACTGGTCGGTTGCGCACACTGCTGATCGACACCGAGCCGCCAGAGACGCCTTTGTGTGTCGTTTCGCGGTGACACGGGCGCAGGGTGGTTAACAGGGTGTTAACGAGATTGGGTGCTAGTGTGGGGTCGGTGATTCCTGTTGAGACAAGCTGCCATGGGTGTGCAGTCCATTTCCATTTCGCAGAGCCTGGCCAATGCTCTGAACGCTGCGGGCAATCGCAGCGGGGTGGATTTTGACTATCTGCTGCAAACGGCAATGCGGGAAAGCAGCCTCAATCCACAGGCCCGGGCCAGTACCTCTTCGGCGGTCGGGTTGTTCCAGTTTCTCGAGGGGACGTGGTTGCAGGTGATGAAGGAAGAGGGCCCGCGACTGGGCTATCAATCCTATGCTGATGCAATCGCCCGCACATCGAATGGCGACTATGTCGTGGCCGATGCTGCCAAGCGGGAGCAAATTCTGCAATTGCGTGAAAATCCGCAGATTGCCGCAGATCTGGCAGCGGCATTCACCCGATCCAACGGGGATTATCTGCGCAGCCAGTTTGGCCGGATGCCTAGCGCGGGTGAACTCTACATCGCGCATTTCCTGGGTGCTCAGGGCGCGGAGCGGATGTTCAAGGCCGGCCTTGAGAATCCGGAGCAGATTGCCGTCCAGCTCTTTCCGCGCCAAGCGGCCGCCAACCGGGCCATCTTCTTCGATGGCAGTGGGCAGGCACGAACCATTCGACAAGTCTATCAGGTGCTGGTGGCCAAGCACGAAGCTCCTGACAACGCCGGATTTGCAGTCCAGCAGATGACCAGCGGAAGCGATCAAGGCGCCCCACAAGTCTCCGAACCGCCGCTGCCTTCAAGGTTCTCGCCCGCGAACATGTCCTTCACCGGTCTGTTCAAGAACGAGATCGAAGAAGAGCAGGAGGCTGGCCAGGAGAGCTCTGCATTCTTTACTCAACTGTACGCTCAGTAGGCCGATGGGAAGCGATCTAGATCAAATGTGCGGGTTGGCGAACATTGCAGAACCCGCTCTGGTGCTGGGATGGCGCCATTGCTGTCGTGTCGCCTGCCGACGTGTTGTGGAGTAAGATGATGGCGCATCCATTGCGCGAGGCGAGCGCGGGGTCTGAGGTTCCTTTGCCCAGGGGCGTGATTGTTCTTGTCCTGGCCCTGTTGTCCTGGGTGATCGTGTTTGCATCCTGGGAGACGTTCTCCCGGATTTTTGCCGCGTTGGCAGGCGGTTGATTGCGCGGTTCGGCCTTGGCCCATGCTGCGCCAAGTGCATCCGTTTATGGTGAACCGTTCCTTAAAGTTTGATCGCTAGCTTCACTCCATCGGAGTGGGGTGCGTAATGGTCGGTTACGAGGCGTTTGCAGAACTGTCACAGTCCAAGGACAGTGATGAGCGAGGGCATGCGGCACATCTTGCGGCCTTGGCCTATCTTGATCACAGCGGGCCCGCCGATGAGCATGCAGCGCTCTACGCCGCATTGATCGGTTTTCTCGATGACAGCTCGGTCAAGGTGCGGGCAGCTCTGGCCTATGGGCTCTTGCATTCGTGTCAGGCACCTCGACCGATTATCCTCTCGCTGCTGCAGGACAGCGCGGTGATATCTCGCGCCGTTTTGCAGTATTCGCCCGTTCTGGTCGATGCGGATCTGTTGTCCATCGTGGCAAGAGGCGATCACGGTGCCTTGCTGGCGATTGCACAGCGTACCCGGGTCAGCCCGAGGCTCTCGTCGGCGCTAATCGGCCGAAATGACCAGCGCATTACATTGCGCCTGCTTCGCCGCGACGACGTATGCATCGAGGCGGCCACGCTAGACCATTTGGCAGAGAGCTTTGGCGCCGATGCTGAATACCGTGGCGCATTGCTTGCCCGAAAGGATCTGCCGGGAAAGGCGCGGCTGGCCCTGGTGCACCAGGTTGCCGAGAGCCTGCGCGGATGCCGTATCGTCAAGGGTGCCCTCAATGCCGACCGTCTGGGTCGGGTGCTGCGCAACGGCACCGATACAGCAGTGGCGGTTATTGGCGAGCGTGTCGCCGAGGCGGGCCGATCGGCGTTTGTCGATGATTTGCTGGGTGCAGACCAGATCAATGCGCGATTGCTGCTGCATGCCGTTGTGACAGGGCGGGTGTTGTTTTTTGCGGCCTGCATCGGCGGGCTGGCCAATACCAGCGCGGACAAAGTGTTTACCTTGCTTGAAAGCGGCAGTCGCGCTGCCCTCATGGCGTTGTTCGCCCGCTGCGGGCTTTCCGGTGCAATCGGCGGGCTGCTGGTCCGGCTGGTTATGCATGCGCGTTCTACCGATCTCGCCGACGATGCAGCGGCGCGCCACTATGTGATCACAGCGCTTACCGAGGAACTGATCAGCGAGTATGAGGGAGAAATCCCGTCCGAGCTCGAAGAAGTGTTCTGTTACCTCAACGAGCAGAACATCATCCTCGCCCGCAAGGCTGCGCGCGGTGTTATGGCCGCGTTTGCACGATCGACCCAAGGCGCGATGTCTCTGCCTCCAAGCGCAGAACCTGTGCTGATGCAATTGCCCGCCGCCTAGAGGTACCGCAAACGCGAGTCTCCACGCCGTTCAGAAGCGGAACTGTTCGCTCAAAACGCGTTCTTCCAAGCTTGTTCCCGGGTCGAACAGCAGCGTCACTCCGTGTGTGCGATCTTCGCGCACCGTGACTTCGAGTACGTTCTGAAATTCCACATTGTCAGCGACCGCGCTGACGGGGCGCTTATTGGCTTCCCGGGTCACAAATTTCACGACCGCCCTGTTTGAGAGGATGGCGCCTCTCCAACGCCGCGGTCGGAAAGGTGAAATAGGCGTCAGGGCCAAAAGCGGTGCTTCGATGGGCAAGATCGGGCCGTGGGCCGAAAGATTGTAAGCCGTCGAGCCGGCTGGGGTCGCCAGCAAGGCGCCATCGCAGATCAACTCATCGAGGCGGACTTCATCGTCCACCAATATCTGAAGCTTGGCGGCCTGGTAGGTTGAGCGAAAAAGCGAAACTTCGTTGAGCGCCAGCGCTGAGCGCGTCTGTCCCGATATGTCCAGTACGGTCATGGAGAGCGGGTAAATGCAGGTCCTTTGGCTGGCCTGGAGCCGCTCAATGAGGCCATCTTCACTGAAGGTGTTCATCATGAAGCCAACGGACCCGAAATTCATACCGTACACGGGCCGATCAGTACCCATGACCCTGTGCAAGGTCTGAAGCATCAGGCCGTCACCGCCCAAGGCCACGACAATATCGGCATCTTCCATTGCGACCTCGCCATAGCGTTGTCGAAGACGCTTGGCCGCCACTTCAGCGGCTGCGGTCTCGCTGGTCACGACGCAGATTTTGCTCATGCACCGGGGTCCTTACGGCAAATTACTCGGGCGTCTGACTATCACGGGTAGCTGGGACCCGCCAGCTTGATGCGTGGCGGGAAGGGTGTGTCGCATTTGAATAAAGTTTGCCGACAGCTCGTCTCAAATTGCGCCGCGGGAAGCAAGATCGCCTTCTTCGGGGAAGATTAGGAGACTTTCCAGGAGCGGCCGGAACCGCGCCAAATTGAATAAAATTGTATCTATCCTGCAAAGCCGGGCGCAATCTGTTGCGTGCATCTTGCCGTCATCAACGCATCAGGGATGGCGCAAATGAACACCAAGTTTTCCATGAAGATCGCAGGCGTCGCACTTGCAATCACCATGTCGAGCATCGGCGGTGCTGCCGCCTACACGAATTACACCGGCATAGACGGTTTCGACCCGGCAATGCGCCTGGCAGCGGTGACCCCGTTGTCGATGCAATTCTTCTGCGCAAAGAACCGCAGTGAGTGCCGGAGCGGCGGCAGCGCACAAGTGGCCATGACCCCCAATCTTATGACGATGCTCAAGCAGGTCAATGTGCATGTAAACAGGTCCATTCGGCCCGAGACTGACACAGCCGATGTCTGGTCGCTCAACCCCGAAGCTGGGGATTGTGAGGATTACGTGCTGAGCAAGCGCAGCATGCTGATCCGTCACGGGGTATCTTCCGGTTCGCTGCGCATTGCCTACACGAAGACCCGCCAGGGAGAGCCGCATGCCGTTCTGGTTGTCCGCACCAGCCAGGGTGATTATGTCCTCGATAACCTGAACAACTCGGTCAAGACGCTGCGTGCCTCGGGATACCAGATCCGCTCCATGTCATCGGCCAACCCCACCCGGTGGACTGCCGGCTAAAGACAGCCAATCTATCGAAACAGAAAAGGCATCGCTTCGGGGCGGTGCCTTTTCTGCATATCATCGTGAACCCATGCGGTCAGCGCAAGGCGGCCTTGCGATCGTTTGGTCCGAGGCCGCCATACGCGCCGATTCTGTCTAAAAAACCGTTGGTTTATAATGCTTTGCCGAGTGTCACGGAACATACATCAATCAAGATGTTTACCAATACGGGTCAATCGTCATTGTCAAAAGAGTAAACAAAGTCTAAACAGCGGGCAGTGTTCATTTCTGAGCGTTGATTGAACGGGCGCGACGAACAAGCGAGGGTGGCGAATGCGTAAGCTTATCACTGTACTTGGTGCAACTGGATTTGCAGGTCTGGCAGCAATGTCGTCCGCACAGGCTGCTCCTGTCCCAGGTTACGAAGCTTTGTATGAGGCTGTATTCCTGGCTTGCACACCTGACGCGGGTGTAGCGCCTGTCGTGGCAGTCTGCACGGACGCAATCAATGCCTACTCGAGCGCTCTGATTGCCGGCGGCGTTTCGGAAGAGGCCGCCCTGCAGTCCTTTGCCGCGCTGCGTGGCGAAGTGGCCGTAGCCGATGGTGGCCTGCCGATCGATGCGGTGTTTGAAGAGCTGCTGCCGGAATCCGGAGCAATTGGGCCGGCCGCAGCAAGCCCTGTGGCGTAACCTTGTTATTGCAGTCTGTTGGCGTCGCTCAACAATATTGAGCGGCGTCAGTAGATTTTCATCTATTTAAGAATACTTTTTGGCACATATGTCGGAAATGCGTGCATAAACAGTCTTTGTGCTGGTGCTTTCATTTGAAAGTGGCGCGGCTGGTTGTGTGAGTTTGCCTGCCCTGGTCGGTCGCGATGTGCTCATTTCTCCGTGGCGTGGGCGAAATCCAGATAGTGTTGGTCTATTCAAAGTACTGTCATACAGTGTTTTTGTCAGGACCTTGGCCCTTCCAGGACTTTTCAGAGGTCGCTGACCGCGCACGTCTCGGCCATTTCCAAGCGCTCCGCTCCTGATTAACCGAAACACTCTTTATCACGATTTATGTGCTTGGTGTTTCAGGAATATTGTGGCTATATTTGAAATTAACGGGCAATTAACCTTTGGTCGTTCTGGCGCTGATGCGAAGAGGCAGCGGCGTCTGGTTAATTGTTCAGTCAGTTACGCAAAGCGGTGGGACAACGATGAGCGTAGACGGGGTGACGAAAGTGTCGAGCGGCAGGGGCCTGTCCATGCGCTCGTCCATAGGAATTGATGCCACTCATGGGCGCGTGCCTTCACATGGGGTCCCAGTCGTGGGGCGACAGAATGGATTGCCGATCCTGTGGTCGAATGGCATGCCAAGACCTGCTGAGGCAACGACTGGCCGGCGCTTCCAACTGGTGTTGAAACGCGCTCTTGATGTTACCTTGACCGTCAGCGCACTGCTATTCCTGCTTCCATTGCTGATTATTGTGGCGATGTGTATCCGCATCACCAGCGACGGTCCGGTCTTGTTCCGGCAAGTGCGGGAAGGCTACCGGGGCCAGCGGTTCGTGGCCTACAAGTTTCGCACCATGTGGATGGACATGGCCGATCCTTCCGGCGTGTCGCAAACGCTGCAGGGGGATAGCCGTGTTACGCCCCTTGGTCGCTTCCTGCGTCGCACCAGCATTGATGAATTGCCGCAATTGCTCAACGTGCTCAAGGGCGACATGTCGCTGGTCGGGCCGCGCCCGCATGTTCCTGGCATGCGAGCCGCCAAACGCGACTATCGTGAACTGGTGCCCTATTATGATGCACGGCTGGAAATGTTGCCTGGTCTGACAGGCTGGGCACAGGCGAACGGATTGCGTGGCCCCACGGACGATGCGCAAAAGGCCAAGGCCCGCATCGACCACGACATTGCCTATGTGCAGAACTTTTCGCTGTGGCTTGATGCCAAGATCCTGGTGAAGACAGCGGTACGCGAATTCATCACCGGCACCGGGCATTGAGACGCGGGCGGCTTGGTTCGTGCTCCAAAGAGCACCATTGCGGGGCCCGGACCTTCGATTGGGTCAACGCATGTTTTCTCAAGCAAAGCATCCGAACAAGCGCTGCGGCAGATGATGATCCGATGGTCATATCGGCTTTGACAAGGATTTTTCGTTGCGGCGGTTAGGTTTACCATTGGCAGGAGAGATGCTTGTTCTCCATGACTATTCCGAGGATATCTGAGGGCAAATGTCCTGAGACCTCGGGGCAACAGCAAATTACCGTCGATGCTGCATTTTGACGGTAGGGAGAGGCAAGTCTTTCATGAACAAGCCAGGCCAAACTTACTGGGGGCAACTGAACGTCGAGAGGGCCATTTTTGGCGCGCTTGGCGCCGTTCTCGCCTTCAGCCTTCTGGTCAATTTGCTGGTGCTGGCACCGTCTCTTTACATGATGCAGGTTTATGATCGGGTACTGGTATCCGGCCAGGTCGAAACTCTGGTCTTTGTCAGCCTTATCGCGCTGGTCGCCCTTGTCGTGCTCGGCATGCTGGAAGGCATGCGCAGTTTCATGATGACACGGGTCGGGCGCTATCTTGATCTGAAACTGCGTGACGCCGTATTGTCGCAAGTCATTGAGCAATCCCGTGTTGAGGGAGATGCCAAGCGCCGCGTGCTGGAAGATTTTGGAGTCATCCGGAATTATCTTGGCAGCCCCGCCATTCTCCCATTCATGGACGCGCCCTGGGTCCCGCTGTTCCTGATCATCATTGCCCTTATGCATCCATGGCTCGGATTGCTGGCCACGGCAGCCGCTGTTGTGCTGTTCGGGCTTGCCTTGGCAAACGACTTGCTGACACGGAAGGCGCTGCGCGAGGCGAATGCCCGGCAGTCCATCGTGCAGGAGCAGGCTCTCGGCGCGATGCAGAACGCCGAGGTCATTCAGGCAATGGGCATGCAGGATGCCATTATCGGCCGCTATCGGCGCCAAGTGGCGGATATGGGTGCGGCAGTTCAGCAATCATCCGACGCTGGATCGACCATTACGGCGATCTCAAAGGCGATCCGGCTGCTGGTGCAGAGCATGATCCTTGGGCTTGGCGCCTATTTGGTCATTCGCGCGGAGCTTACGCCGGGCGGCATGATCGCATCCTCGATTGTGCTGGGGCGGGCGCTGGCCCCCATCGAGCAGACCATCGGCTCCTGGAAGCAGTCCCTGCTGGCACTTGATGCCTACAGGAATGTGCGTGGCTTTCTCTCCGCTGTACCGGGCGATCGCGCTCGGATCGCCAATCCCAATCTTAATGGCCGTCTCACGGTGGAGGGTGTGAGCTATGCAATTCTCGGACATGCGCGACTGACCCTGAACCGCGTTGCATTCCAGATCGATCCTGGCACCGTCATGGCGCTTGTTGGACCTTCTGCTTCGGGCAAGAGCACAATGTGCCGTCTGATTGTTGGGGCGATCAGCCCCGCCGCTGGCGTGGTGCGCCTGGATGGTGCCGACGTCACCTCGCTTCGGCCGGAAGATGCGGCAACGACCATTGGCTATCTGCCGCAGGCGGTGGAATTGTTCAGTGGTACCGTCAAGGAGAACATTGCTCGGTTGGGCAGGGTGGACGACGCGGCGGTCATGGCGGCAGCCAAGGCCGCTGGTTGCCATGACATGATCCTGCGGCTTGAGAATGGATATGAGACCGAACTGGGGCCGAGGGGTATCTTCCTCAGTGGCGGGCAGCGGCAACGCATAGGGCTGGCGCGTGCCATTTATGGCGAACCGAAACTGGTGGTGCTCGACGAGCCGAACTCGAATTTGGACCAGGAAGGGGAGGCGGCGCTGATCGAAGCCATTTTCCACCTTAAGCGGCGCGGCGCGGCCGTTGTTCTGGTCAGCCATCGGGCTTCGTTGCTGCGTCCAGTTGATAAGGTCGGCGTCCTGCGAGATGGCATACTCGAGAAGTTCGGTAACCGCGACGAGGTGTTACGCGAAATGTCGCCGCAACCAACGCCGCCGCGTCCGACGCTGGTGCCAAATGAGCAACAGTCGGCCCGGAGTGGAGGGGTTTCGATATGACAAGCCTTGCGGACGGGCAAACGGGCAATAATGCTCGAGCATTGGCGCTTGCCGGCTCCACGGGCGGAGAGAAGCCAGAAGCGTCGGCCAGCATGCGGCAATTGCTCAAGGGCCCGATCCTGTTCGGCCTTGTCGTTGCCGGCCTGTTCTTCGTCGCGGGCGGACTGTGGGCAGCCACGGCGCCTTTGTCGAGCGGGGCGGTGGCGAGTGGCCAGGTCAGCGCTGATGGCGCCAATCCGGCAATTCAGCACCTGGAAGGTGGCATCGTGGGGGCCGTCTATGTCCGGGAAGGGCAGCAGGTGAGCGCCGGTGATCTGTTGGTGAGCCTGATTTCGACCAGAGCCGAGGCCGGCCTGTCCGCGCAGCGCGAGGAATGGTTGCGCCTGCTGGTGCGGCGTGCGCGACTGACGGCATTGGTCGATGGGGCAGATTCCATTGTCGTTCCGCCAGAGCTCGAACAGTATGCCTCCGCAGGGATGCAGGAATACTGGACGAGCGAAAGCAAGCTATTCGAGAGCCAGCGCACGAGCTATCGGCAGCAAATCAGTATCTATGATCGCCAGATTGAGCAGTTCAATAGTGAAATCAGTGCGTTGCAGGCAGAGATCAAGGGTCTCGAGGCGCAGATCGGGTTCATCGACCTGGAGATACAGGACAAGCAGAGACTGCTGGACCAGCAATTGATCGCGCGCTCGGAAGTGCTGACATTGCAGCGCCAACAGGCTTCCATCGCTGCCGCCATAGCTTCGAACCAGTCGCAAATCGCCAGGGTGAACCAGAGCATAGAAGAGGTGCGGCTGGCCAAGCTCCAGGAATATGAAGCGCAACTCGACGCGGCGACGCGCGAGGCTGCCGACGTGAACAACAGCCTGGCGCAAATCGAGCAGGAACTGGTCGCGGCCACCGACCAGGTCAGTCGCACCGAGGTGCGCAGCCCGGTTGATGGCGTGGTGCTCAACATGCGCCATGAGCGGGCAGGCGGCGTCGTCGCTCCTGGTGCAACCATCATGGATATCGTTCCTTTGAACGACGACATGGTTATCCTGGCCAAACTCAATCCGCAGGACATCGACTCCGTTTCGGTTGGCCTCAAGTCGCATGTTACGCTGGTGCCCTTTGCCAGCAGAAACGAACTGCCGCTCAACGGCGAAGTCATGCAGGTTGGGGCCGACAGCATTACGGACGAGCGTACGGGGCAGGCCTATTACGAAGTGCGCGTGCGTGTGCCCTCGGAGGAGCTGGCCAAGCATGCGGACATGTATATGTCACCCGGCATGCCGGCCGACGTCACGATCGTGACCGGTGAGCGGACCATGCTTCAGTACCTCGTGGATCCATTCGTTCGTTCGGTTCGCCGTGCGTTCGTCCATGACTGACCTGATGGTTGGGCCACTATGGGACGCCGCCGTCTTGGCCAATGCGGGGCTGACATGCTGGTCGTCCTCGTGGCGATATGTGTGCCGCCCACGCCGGTTAGCGTATTTTGACTATTGCAATTCTTGTACCGCGCCTTCTTTGGACTTGACGGCACAATCCTCATTTTGTGTTGCAGCTATTTATCGAGAGGCAGAGCTCCAAGGTTACAGTCTCAAGGTCCCACGAAATCAGCGACTTTGCGCTATGCCCGCACTGTTACACAAGTTTTACAATTGCGAAATTAACGAAAAGTAATCATCTCATCTTGCTCTGTTTCATACTGGCACATATGGTGGCGGTCGGCAGTAGGGGACGGGGGTGCCGGTATCCCAACTGCATTGTCAGTAATTTGGGGTACTTTAAATGGCCATTTCCATCACTGCCGAGCAGTTCAAGGCTGCTTGGGTTCAGCTCGACGCCATCTATGTGCAGATTCTGAACTCACCGTCGCCAGGCGCTGGTGGCGCCGTGCTCTCCGGTGTCGGCTATGACACCAATATCGACCCATTCACGCTCGCGTCTTCGATCGATGCCGTCGCCGGTCTTGGCGCGCCGTTCGACGACCTTGCCGCAATCCTGAGCGATCCGGGCGCCGTTCGCGGAGACGCGGCCCTCGCCGTCAATCTGGCGTTCATGGAGCTGGGCAATGCCTATGTTGCCTACCTGAGCGAAGGCCATCCGGCCATTCTCGACATTGCCAAGCTGCGCCCGAATGGCCCCGGTCAGTCGTTCCACGACAATATCCTTGGCAATGTCACTGATGGCGCGACGAATGCACGTTTCCCCACAGCCTATGGTGATGGATACGAACTGACCGAAGATGTCATCGTTGACTTCAATTCCGGTGTGCGCACTGAAGCCGCCGAAGCCTTTGGTACACGTCCGATCTATTCGGGTACCGGTACGGTGGGCGACAATGCTCTGCTGGGAAAAACGATCGCCTTCGACCTCGCCGCCGGCCTCTCGCCTGCGCAGATCGATCTGGACGGTCGCCAGGGCGACATCGTCGGCGACCGCTTCTTCGTGGTCACAACGTCGGGTGTAGTCACGGGCTATCCCGATGAAGCTTCTGCCCGCGCCGCGGCTGCCGCCAGCGCGGACAGCACTTTCGTCAACACCGAAGACGCGCTGGTGACCACAATCCAGACCGATGCCACTGGCACGGCTGGCAATGACTGGTTCGTGGCTGAGGCCGGCAACCAGACTATTGAGGGTGGCGAGGGCAGTGATACCTATAGCGTTGCCGAAAACAATGACGGTGGCGCGTTCGTTGATCTGAGCTCCGGCATTGCGTTCGGTGGTGCTGAAACCGGCTTTGATAATCTGCAGAGCATCGAAAACGTCGCCGGCGGCGACGGCAATGATGTCATTTACGGCAATTCCGGCGACAATGTCTTTTTCGCATCGGCTGGCGAAGACCAGATCGATGGGCGCGGTGGCAATGATGCGTTCAATGCCAGCTCGGCCACTGGCGATGTCGAGATTAACCTGTCAGCGGGGACGGCGACCGGCGCAGGTATCGACACGACCCTTGTGAGTGTCGAGCGCGCCATTGGCGGCCAGGGGAACGACACCCTGGTTGGTACCGTCGGCGACAATATTTTGGTTGGTGGCGCCGGCAATGACACCATCGAGACCCTTGGTGGCAACGACATTGTTCAGGGCGGAGAGGGTACCGACAAGCTGGTTCTAGACGTCGCCTCGGGCGATGCAACGATCGCCTTCGTCAATGGTGCATGGACCGTGACGACGGGAGAGGGTGAAGCGGCCCAAACCGTCATCCTCACCGGCATTGAAGAAGTGCAGTTCAACGATGCGACCTCGACCTGGCTGGTAGGTGGCGGTAGCGAACTGGGTTTCGCCGGCGCCGTTGCGTCTGCAGACGTCAATGGTGGCGATACCGTCCTGCTCGCTGACGGCACGTTCAATCTTGGTGGAGCTCAGGTCGTCATTGACCGCGACGTTACCATCAAAGGTCAGGGCAAGAGCGACACCACGCTGCATATCGACTACAACACCACCAATAGCGGGGATGCCCGCGGGGCGATCTTTGTTGCCGATGGGGTCAATGCCACTATTTCGGACCTTGCGGTAAACGGTACGGGCCAATTGGTGTCACAGGCCATTCGTGTCGTGGGCAACGCCACGATCGACAATGTCGCCGTCTATGACGTTTATTATGCGCAGTATGTCGGTACGGGTGTGGCGGTTCAGTTCGGCCATGCCGATATCAGCAACTCCGATTTCTATAACATCCAGCGTATCGGCGCCCATTTCCGCGATGATACCACCGGTAGCGTGAGCCACAGCACCTTCACGGGCAAGGGCGATGGCGCGCATCTGGACTACGGCATCGAAGCAGGTGCCGGCGGCCAGATCACAGTCGACCATGTCACGATTACCGGCAATACTGGCGGCGCCGGTGACGGTTCGGGGTCTGCGGGCATTCTGGCAACGACCTATTACGGTGATGGTACTTCGGTCGTCATCACAAACAGCAATATTACCGGCAATGGTAGCGCCGTCGCGGTCGGTTATGACGAAAATGACACGAGCTACGCCGAGTTCGGCGAGGGCAACACGTTGGAAGACGGTGTCAGCATCATCGGCAACGGTACATATGTTGGCGTCGATGCACTCAATACTCCAGTCGACTGGCAGGGTGGCGCACAGCCGAACGTCATTGAAGGCGGCCTGGTTGACGACGATCTGGCCGGTGGCGAGGGCTCTGACACCTTTGTCGATAGCCCAGGCGTCGACGAATATGACGGTGAGGGCGGTATCGACACTGTCCAGTTCGGGGCGGATGCCGGCGAACTCCGGATTGTCGATGGTCAATGGGTGATCTGGAAGGACGGTGAAGTTGCGGACACCCTGAGCGGTATCGAGCGTGTCGAAATCGGCTCGGATGTGTACCTGCTGGTCGACCAGCTCGCTGACGGCGGGTTCACCTCGGTCCAGGCGGCGATTGATGCTGCAGCGGGTGGTGAGACCATCCTGGTCGCGGCCGGCGAGAACCCCTATGTCGAATCGGCGGATTTCACTGCTTCGCCGACCGCTGAGCACGCTCAGGGTCTGCCGGGCACCAATTCCGGCAACAACCCGCTGGGCCTGCTGATCAACAAGTCCGTGACGCTGCAGGGCGTGGATAGCGCCGGCAATCTTGTGAATGCCGCAAGCGAAGACGCGCCGGTCATTCAGTCCGAACGGCAGAGCGGCTGGGGCACGCACTTCTTTGTCACCGCTGATGATGTGAGCATCAATGGTCTGACGCTGGAAGCCACCCCAACGGCCTGGAATGGCTCACCTTTGTCGGTGATCAACAAGGTCGTCGAGGTTGTTGGTGACAACTTTGTCCTGACCGGCAGCACCGTCGGGGCTCCTGGTGAAGTGGACGTCGCCTCTTCCGTCTATGTGAACGATCGTTCCGTGCCGGTTGGTACCGGCAGCAACTGGGTGTCACAGATCCAGACGCTGACCATTGACGGCAACATCGTCGAGGGCAGTGTTGTAGTGGCCAATGGTGTGGGCCTGAATGGCGCCAATGCGCCGTCGGAACTGATCCTTGTGGTCAACAATCAGTTCGTGAACAACAATGCCGATCCCGCCTATCGCGGTGGCATCATCATCACGGGCAATGATGACCAAGTGGCCTGGCGCAATGCCGAGGTGGCCATGCCGGTCGTTGAAGGCAACACGTTCAATGATCCGAACCAGAGCTATCTGTACGCTCGTTCGGACGATCTGAACTTCATGCCGGATCGCGCGTTTGTCGACGATTTCATCGCCGACAACACCATCGAGACCTATGCCTTTGTGACCAATGACGGCGACAGCCTGCAGTATCACGACGCGCAGACCGACCTTGGTGGCGGCAATATTGCCCACTCCAACGGATTCACGCTGCATAAGGACGTCGGTTCGGCTTCCGCTGATGCGGAAGAAGGCAATGCCGTTCTGGTTTCGAAAAGCGCGGATGAGGCCGGCACGCAGACCATCGTGACCGACGGCCTGATCGTGAAGGAACTCAATGCCGACACCGACCTGACGCTGGAACTCGGCAACGGCGTGACCAGCATCGAGCTGGCCGACTATGCCGAAGGCCTGGGCGCCAACGTCAACGTTACCGGCAATGATGAAAATAACGACATCACTGGCAACAGTGGCGACAACGTTCTCAACGGCGGTGGTGGCAACGACACCCTGTATGGCGATGAGGGCGCCGACACCATCGAAGGTGGCGCCGGCAATGACGTACTGTACGGCGGCGCTGGGGCCGACAGCCTCGACGGCGGCGAGGGCGACGACACGCTCTATGGCGAGCTTGCCGACACGTCTCTGGCTGGCGGCGAAGGCACAGACCTTCTGGTGTTCGCCGACGGCACGGAGGCAGCCGATGTCATGGCCAAGGCCGACGACATCACCGGCGTTGAGCTGATCCGTATCGGCGATACTCCGGGATCGAACACGTATGTCGTCCTGAACGGCATGTCGATCCAGGCGGCCATCAATGGAGCCGCGTCCGGCGACACGATCGTCATCGGTGCCGGCACCTTCGCGGAAGTCCTCTCCGTCACCAAGAGCCTGACTTTCCTGGGTGCCAATTCCGGGCTTGGGGGCACGGATGTTCTGCGCGGCGACGAGACGATCATCTCCGGCTCGATCAGCTTTGGTACCGGTTCCGACAACAGCACGCTCGATGGTGTACGCTTTGAAGACGGCGCGGCAACTGTCGGCCGCCTGATCTATGTGGACGCCGATGGCATCGCGATTACTAACTCGGTTCTCGACGGTGACTATCCGACGGATGGCAGCACACGCGGCATCATCACGACCGGCAACGCAGACAATCTGACGGTCACGGACAACATGATCGTCGAACTGCGGTCCGGCATCTACTTCAACGATGGTCCCGGTGCGATCGTTACTGGCAACACCTTCGTTGGCAACGGCAATGCCATCAATATCGATGATCCGGCACTGTCCGACGTCTCGGGCAACGACTTCCAGAGCAGCGCCGGCGCCCATATCGCGGTGGCCGTGAATGCCGCAAATGTGGATCTGAGCACGTTCATAAGCGATACGAACACCTTCGACACCGCGGACAAGAACGTCAGCATCTATGCCGCGAACTCCGATCAGGAGGTCACCGGCACCGAGCTTGTCGACAAGTTCTTCGGTGATCTCAGCGCCAGCAACAATGCCGAGCACACCTTCTACGGTCTTGGTGGCGATGACGTCATCTATGGCGGTGGCGGCAACGACACCCTTTATGGCGGTGAGGGCAACGACACCATCGAAGGTGGCGCCGGCAATGACGTGCTGTACGGCGGCGCTGGGGCCGACAGCCTCGACGGCGGCGAGGGCGACGACACGCTCTATGGCGAGCTTGCCGACACGTCTCTGGCTGGCGGCGAAGGCACAGACCTTCTGGTGTTCGCCGACGGCACGGAGGCAGCCGATGTCATGGCCAAGGCCGACGACATCACCGGCGTTGAGCTGATCCGTATCGGCGATACTCCGGGATCGAACACGTATGTCGTCCTGAACGGCATGTCGATCCAGGCGGCCATCAATGGAGCCGCGTCCGGCGACACGATCGTCATCGGTGCCGGCACCTTCGCGGAAGTCCTCTCCGTCACCAAGAGCCTGACTTTCCTGGGTGCCAATTCCGGGCTTGGGGGCACGGATGTTCTGCGCGGCGACGAGACGATCATCTCCGGCTCGATCAGCTTTGGTACCGGTTCCGACAACAGCACGCTCGATGGTGTACGCTTTGAAGACGGCGCGGCAACTGTCGGCCGCCTGATCTATGTGGACGCCGATGGCATCGCGATTACTAACTCGGTTCTCGACGGTGACTATCCGACGGATGGCAGCACACGCGGCATCATCACGACCGGCAACGCAGACAATCTGACGGTCACGGACAACATGATCGTCGAACTGCGGTCCGGCATCTACTTCAACGATGGTCCCGGTGCGATCGTTACTGGCAACACCTTCGTTGGCAACGGCAATGCCATCAATATCGATGATCCGGCACTGTCCGACGTCTCGGGCAACGACTTCCAGAGCAGCGCCGGCGCCCATATCGCGGTGGCCGTGAATGCCGCAAATGTGGATCTGAGCACGTTCATAAGCGATACGAACACCTTCGACACCGCGGACAAGAACGTCAGCATCTATGCCGCGAACTCCGATCAGGAGGTCACCGGCACCGAGCTTGTCGACAAGTTCTTCGGTGATCTCAGCGCCAGCAACAATGCCGAGCACACCTTCTACGGTCTTGGTGGCGATGACGTCATCTATGGCGGTGGCGGCAACGACACCCTTTATGGCGGTGAGGGCAACGACATCATGGACGGCGGCGCCGGCAATGACGTACTGGACGGTGGCGCAGGGCTCGACACCTATGTGGGTGGCGATGGTGTCGACACGGTCAAGCTCGGCTTCAACCGTGAAAATGTCGATCTGAGCGATCTGGTCTCGTCCGGCGAGATCACCTCGGACGATGGTGTCGAAACCGTCTCCGGTGTCGAAATTCTCGAGTTCGCCGACTCGGCCTCGGAAGGCCGCGTGCTGATCGTGGGAGCGAATGGCTTTGCCACGCTGCAGGACGCGATTGACGCGGCTACTGGGCTCGACACGATCCTGTTGTCCGAAGGTGCCTTCGGTGGTGGCGTTATCGGCGCTTCCAAGGCCGGGCTGACCATTATCGGTATCCGTGCCGAGGATGATGCCGCCGGTCGCACCGGCTCGGAAAGCGTGATCGACGGCAACCTGCTGGTTCAGGCGGAAGGCGTGCGTATCGAGGGCGTCAAGTTCTCGAAGGACGGGGCGGGTGCGGCACTGACCGCGGCCGCAACGGGTCTGGTCGTGGTCAACAGCCTCTTCGTGCAGGATGCGGTGGCTTACTCGGGCATAGGTATTGAAACCAATATCGGCGGTGCGGGTAGCGGGCTTGACGTGTCGGGCAGCGCTTTCCACGGCTGGGCGACAGGCATTTATGTCAATGGTGGCGAGAATATCGCCGTTGGCGACAACCTGTTTGACGGCAACAATGTCGGTGTCTCGGTCGATGCCTATCCGGGCAGCAGCAACATCTCCGTGTCGGGCAACGCGTTTGCCAATAGCGGGTTCGAGCATGTTGGCGTGGGTCTGTTCGATGCTGTGGTCGACGCCGGTTCGATCGTTGGTCCCAACACGTTCGACGCCAGCGTGCGCGAAGTCGGGCTCTACGGGCTCAACAGCGGTGGCCAGTCGATTTCGGGCACTGAGCACTCCGATGGCGTGTTTGCCGGTTCGGGCAATGACACGTTCATCTATGAGATCGGCCAGGGTAGCGACACCTTCGACGGTGGAGCGGGCAGCGACACGCTCAAGATCGATGCCTCCTCGGTGGCCGGGGACGGCACTGTCACGATCGGTTCGAGCAGCCTGTCCGTGGGTAGCCTGACGGTGAACTACAACAGCGTCGAGCGGTTCGACATCACGTTGGGTGCCGGCAACCACGAGGTTGACGCCAGCGGCAGCGCCTTCGATCAGCTTACGTTGAACATGGGCGGCGGTGACGACATCTATCGGGCAGCAGCGGGCCTTGGCCACACGCTGAACGGCGGTGATGGTGAGAACGATCTGGTCGACTATAGCGGCCTGTCCAACGGCCTTAACATCATCCTGAACGGGACGGTGTCGGGGAGCGGGGTCAGCCACACCCTGTCAGGCTTCGAGAATGTTCGCGGTTCGACCGGGAACGACTCGATCGTGGGTACCACAGGGAACAACGTGTTCCTGGCGTCCAACGGCACGGACTTCATCAGTGCTGGCGGTGGCCTTGATACCTTCGACGCTTCCAGTGCAAGTGCTGCGGTCATTGCCTTCCTCAATGAAGGTTCTGCCTGGGGCTCGGCCAGCTGGGGTAGCAACTCGACGTCGCTGCGCCATGTGGAAAACCTGAAGGGTTCGGACTTCGACGACGTCCTGGAAGGCAATTCGAGCGCCAACGAGCTGCATGGCGGCCTCGGAAATGACCGTCTTGCCGGCTATGGCGGGGATGACTTCATCTTCGGCGGCGACGGCATCGACACGGCGGTGTTCGACGGTGGCATTGGGTCCTATCGCATCGATACGGCCACCAAGACCATCATTGGCAGTGACGGCACCACGGTGCTCGACGGGGTCGAGAATCTCGAGTTCAACGGCTTTGCCTTTGATTGGGATTACAAGGTTGGTATCGGCGACTTTGATGGCGACGGCACCCAGGACCAGCTCATCAAGAACCCGAATGGCTGGCATTATGTGACAGATGGCGATGCCCTTGTGGGCGTTGGCTTCCAGAGTGTTGCTGCGGTCGGCGATTTCAATGGCGACGGCAAGGACGATGTCCTGACCTATAGCTCCAGCGGCTGGCTTGGCTATATCAAGCCGGGTGTCGGCGGGGTTGGTCTGCGTTCGCTGCCAAACCATGAAATCCTGGCTGTCGGAGACCTTGACGGTGACGGCAAGGACGACATCCTGATGATGAACAAGGGCAATGGATATCTGTCTGCCCAGGTCAATGGCGGCACGACCTACATGGGTCTTGGCGGTATCAATGGCCGTGAAGTCATCGGGCTGGCCGATCTGAATGGTGACAACAGCCAGGACGTCATCTTCAAGTCCGCAAGTGGTTGGGTTGCCGCCTATGATCTTGCCAACAACAGCTACACCAATATCGGCTTCCAGATTGGCCGTGACCTGATTGGCGTTGGTGACTTCAATGGCGACGGCAATGACGATCTGCTGTTCCAGACCGTTGACAACAGCAATGGCGGCACGATCGGCTACACATCGTATCTCAGCGGCGGCGGTGCCAATGTGGGTGTGGGCATGCTGGGTGCCGGTGCGGTGCTGGCCGTGGGCAACTACGACGGTGACGCCACCGACGACATCTTCCTGCTCAATGGCGATGACTCGATCAGTGTCCTGCCATCTGGCCTTGTGTCGCAGCAGCAGACGGTCACCGACCTGATGCTGGACGAAGTGCTCGACTTCGGGAATGGCACGCGCGTCGACGACGACCTGTTCATCGCCTGACGCTTCTCGCCTCAGCTAAATATTGCAGCCCCGGCCGGTCTCGGCCGGGGTTTTTGTTTGGCGAGTTATCCCCGCTGTTCAGCGCAGTCTTATTGTCTACAGGGACCATGAGATCACGGGCTCGCAGGCCCGCGCAGGAAACCAGGAGCACATGGATGCCAAACGATCGTTACTCTACTCATACGCAGGCGCTGGATGCCCCGGCCACGCATGGCTTTGCCATCACCCCTAATGACGCGACGGATCTCAGCGAGATTACGCGCGCGATCTATGTCGGGTCGTCCGGTGCCCTGGCGGTGACATTCGTATCGGGCGCCGAGCTGGTCCTGCCCAACGTTCCAGCGGGAAGCCTGTTGCCCCTGCGCCTTCAGCGGGTGCGTGCTACCGGCACGACAGCGACCGATATCGTGGGGCTGTCGTAATGATTGGTCTCTCGCTGGGCCAGGCAGGCCGCGTCGGCGATCGGCTGTCGGGCGCGCCATATGCCCTCTCGTTTGCAGAAGGGCTGTATCGGATCAATGGGTAAGCCTCCGCTGAGGGCCACGGCGCTGTCAGTTCGTGGCTGATTGTTTCTCTTCAATGAGATGGCGTAGATGATCAATGCCATCTTCGGTGAAGGCCATGATGCCGTGCTCATGGTTGCCGCTGT
>NZ_PYVZ01000021.1 GCF_003056405.1 Devosia indica | reverse complement strand
ATAGTCTTCAAGACGCGCTGGCAAAAAACTCGCCTGGTCACGGTCTGCACCTTCAACGAAACGTCCCATATGGCACCTCCGAAGCAGTGCCAAATCATAACATATTCAGGGGTTTTCACACAGCCTCCACCCCATAGCCGCCAATGAAGTGCAGAGCCCTCGGCTCAAGGCCGAGGGTGACGGCTGGTGGGTGGGGCGGGCGGTGCCGGTGCACAGCATAACGTCCGCATTGCTGAAATCCGCCAGCGAGCAGGCGTTCGTAACCCCCGCGAGACAGGCTTTGAGGTGGCGATGCTATGGTTTTTGCGGCCCGCAAGTGTCCTGCGCCCTTAGTCCAGTTTCGCCTCGAGGGTGATGTCGATGGCGCCCAGGGCTTTGGAGACGGGGCAATTGACCTTGGCCTTTTCGGCCAGTTCCTGGAATTTGGCCTCGTCAATATCCGGCACGGTGCCGACCAGGGTCAGCGCGCTGCCGGTGATGCCGGTGCCGGGGACGAGGGTGACTGCCGCCTCGACCTTGAGATTGGTGGCGGGGGTGCCGTTTTCGGCGAGAAAATGGGCCAGTTGCATGGCAAAGCAGCCCGAATGGGCCGCCGCGATCAGTTCTTCCGGGTTGGTGCCTGACTGGCCGCTTTCATCGACGAAGCGCCCCTTATGGGTATAGGGCAGCGCCTGGAGCGCGCCGCTCAGGGTATCCAGAGTGCCCGACCCCTCGGTCAGTGACTTCGTCCAGTTGGCGGTGGCGGTGCGCTTCATCGTGCTCTCCTCGAAATTGCATGCATGAGCTTCAACACGGGGCAAAGCCTAGCAGTTGCATTGGCGAAACCAAAGTTGCCATCGTGAACGCTCGGGGCCTGGATTCGGGGCAGCGGCCAGACCGGATGTCCGGTCCGGCTGTTCCTCGGATCAGGCCGCCAGGCTTTCGCGGGCGCCGACGCCGAGCATGATGTTGAGGTTCTGGACGGCCGCGCCGGAGGCGCCTTTGCCCAGATTGTCATAGACGGCGCAGATCACGGCCTGATTGAGCGCATCATTGGCAAAGACAAAGAGGGTGAGCGTGTTGGTGCCGTTATGGGCCTGGGGGTCGAGCGCGGGGGTCTTGCCCAGGGCCGGGTCATAGGGCGCGACCTGGACGAAGCTGTCGGGGATGGCGGCGTAGTAATCGCTCAGGGCTGCGTGCAGATCCTTGCCAGTGGGAATTTCGGCCGACATGTCGGTGTGAATGGGCAGCGATGTCGACATGCCCTGCGCGAAATTGCCGACGACCGGCTCGAACAGGGGCGCGCGGCCGAGCTTGGCATAGTGGGCCATTTCGGGCAGGTGCTTGTGCTGGAAGGTCAGGGCATAGGGCATGTACTGGCTGGCGCCGGCGCCCTGGGCCTCATAGTCCTCGATCATCTGCCGCCCGCCGCCGGAATAGCCCGACACGCCGTGATAGGTGAGCGGAAAATCGGCCGGCAGCAGCCGCGCCTCGACCAGCGGGCGGGCTGCGGCAATCAGGCCCTGCGGCCAGCAGCCGGGGTTGGCGACAAAGCGCGCCTTGGCGATCTCTTCGGTCTGGCCGGGGGCCATTTCTGCAAAGCCATAGGCCCAGCCCTCGGCCACGCGATGGGCGGTCGAGGCGTCGATGACGCGGGTGGTGTCGTTTTCGATCAGCGCCACGCTTTCCTTTGCCGCATCATCGGGCAGGCAGAGGATGGCGACGTCCGCCGCGTTGAGCAGGCGCTTGCGCTCCTCGAGGTCCTTGCGCTTGTCATGGGCAATGGAGATGACTTCGAGGTCGCGCCGGCTGGCCAGGCGCTCGCGGATCTGCAGGCCGGTGGTGCCGGCTTCGCCATCGATGAAGATCTTTGCGACCATGGTCATGCTCCTTTTGGGACGCGGGCTAAATGGGCCCGGATGGCCCCGGCGTCAAGCCGGTCAGCGGCCGGACAGGGTTTCTTCTATGCCCATGAGCATGCTGCGCCAGGCTTTTTCGGTCTGCGGAACGTATTCGGCCCATTCGGCATCCATGGTGTTGTAGAGGGTGACGATACTGCCGGTACCATCCGGCTCCGGCTCGATGATAATCGTTACCACCGAGGGGTCCTCTTCCTCGGAGGGATCGACGATCCAGGTGAAGCTGACCTTTCTGGGGCGCTCCAGCGCCAGGAACGTGCCCCAATGGCGGGCTTCCTCGCCGTCGCGCCGGTCGGCGAAAAGGAATTTTCCGCCGACACGCGGATCGATCTCGCAGGCGGTAATCTCGCCGCGGGTGCCGGAGAGACGGGCCCAGCTCTCCTGCCATTTCCGCACCATTTCGGGATCGATGAAGGCGTCATAGACCCGCTCGGGGCTGGCGGCGAAGCGATGGGTGACCTTGGCTTCAATCTTGTCGGTCATTGCGGGTTTCCTTGTCTGTTTCGGCGGCGAGGACAGCGTCGAGCGCCTCGAGGCCCTGCTTCCAGAATTTCTGCTGGCGATCGATCCAATCGCGGGCACCGATCAGCGGTTCAGGGCGGAAGCGCAGGATGTGTTCGCGCCCGCGCCGCTCCCGCACCACCAATTCGGCGCGCTCCAGCAAGCGGATATGCTTGGAGACGGAATTGAGGGAGATGGCGAAGGGTTCCGCCAGCTCGGTCACGCGCGCCTCGCCCTGCGCCAGGCGCCGCAGAATGGCCCGGCGCGTGGGATCGGCCAGGGCGATCAATGTATGGTCGAGTGCGGTGGCCGGCTGCGTTGGCATGATATTCATCCTTTAGGGTGAATGAAGCGCGGGGATGGGGAGTTGTCAAGCGGGGCGGGGGGTGGCAATGGTTTTGACCAAATGGACAAGACGGGACGAGCGCCATGACCACACCGCACAATCATGCCAAGCCGGGCGACTATGCCGAAGCGGTGCTGCTGCCGGGCGATCCCCTGCGCGCCAAATGGATCGCCGAGACGTTTTTCGAGGCGCCGAAGCAGGTCAATTCGGTGCGCAATTGCCTTGGCTATACCGGCACCTGGAAGGGCAAGCCGGTTTCGGTGCAGGCCAGCGGCATGGGCCAGCCGTCGCTGGCGATCTATGTGCATGAGCTGATCAATGTCTATGGCGTCAAGTCGCTGATCCGGGTGGGCACCTGCGGGGGGCTGAATGCGAAAGTGAAGGTGCGCGACGTGATCCTGGCGCAGGGGGCTTCGACGGATAGTTCGATCGTCAAGGGCCGGTTCGGGCCTTACAATTATGCGCCGATCGCCGATTTCGGCCTGTTGCGCTCGGCGGCCGACAAGGCCGATGCCAAAGGGCTGCGCTACCACGCGGGCAATATGCTGTCCTCGGACATCTTCTATCACGCTGACGGCTTTGCCGGGTATGACACGCTGCCCGAGCATGGGGTGATCGGGGTCGAGATGGAAGCGGCGGCGCTCTATACGCTGGCTGCCCGGTTCGGGGTCAAGGCGCTGACCATCTGCACCATGACCGACTGCCTGATCACCCATGAGGAAATCGACGCCGAAGCGCGCCAGACGTCATTGAAGGACATGGTCGAGCTGGCGCTCGACGTGGCTGTGGAGGCGTGATGGCCAATCAACCCAGTATTGCCGAACGCCTTTCGGGGGCCATGGAGCGCCGCGACGAGGCGCCCAATGTCGCCCTGGCCGAGGAGATTGCCGCCAGCAAGAACAAGGCGGCAGTGTCAGAACTGGTGCAATTGGTGCAGCACGGCACGACACGGCAGCGCAATGACGCGATGAAGGTGCTCTATGAAATCGGCGCGCGCGATCCGGCGCTGATCGGCGGGCATTGCCCGGTGTTTCTCGAGGCGCTGGGCAGCCGCACCAATCGGCAGGTCTGGGGCGCCATGCAGGCGCTGGACAGCGTGGCCGAACTCAGGGCGGACGAGATTGCGGCCGAGTTGCCCAACATCATTGCGGCGGCAGACCGGGGCTCGGTGATCGCCAAGGATCGCTGCACCTCGCTGCTGACCAAGCTGGCGCGGTCGGGCTATGCCGAAAAGGCGGTGCCGATCCTGGTCGAGCGGCTCAAGGACGCGGCGCCCAACCAGTTTCCAACTTATGCCGAGCAAACCGCAGAGGTCGTGACACCAGCCGAAAAGCCAGGGCTGATCGACATCATTCGCAACCGGCTGAGCGGCATAACGCAACGCGCCAAGCGCGCACGCATGGAAAAGCTGCTGGCAAAGCTCAACGGATAGGAGTTGGGGCAAATGGCAATCGTGGCCATGGTGCTGGTCGGGCTCGTGGCCCTGATCCATGTCTATATCGTGCTGCTCGAAATGGTCTGGTGGACCGCGCCGCGGGGACAGAAGGCATTCGGGCTGACGCCTGAATTTGCCCGCGAGACGAAGGTGCTGGCAGCCAATCAGGGGCTCTATAATGGCTTTCTGGTTGCCGGGCTGGTGTGGGGGCTGGTGCATCCCGACCCGGCGGTGGCCTGGCAAATCAAGCTGTTCTTCCTCGCCTGCGTGGCGGTGGCGGGGCTTTATGGCGCAGCGACGGCGAGCCGGAAAATCCTGTTCATCCAGACCCTCCCGGCCGTGCTGGCGATCCTGGCCCTCGTGCTGGCGTGAGTGCCGGGGAAAACCGGGTTGCGGTGTGAACCGAAATGCCCATCTCTGCCGGTCCTTCTTTGGACGTCTGACTGAAAGGCAGGACATTGGTGAGCCCGATTGCGCAACCGAGAATTGATACGCCCGAGGGCGTCGCCTGGCATCTCGATGCCCTGACGGCGCGCGTGCCGGCGCTGCAGCCGATGCGCGAAGCGGTCGGGGTGGTGATGCCGCGGGTCAATCCCAAGGGCTTTGCCGGCATGGCCAAGGTGATCTGCGGCCAGCAATTGTCGGTGGCAAGCGCGGCGGCGATCTGGGGGCGCTATGAATGCCTGCCCGGTGCGCTGGCGCCGGACAGCTATCTGGGGCTGAGCGAAGAGGCGGTGCGGGCGACAGGTTTCTCGCGCGGTAAATATGTGGCGCTGCGGGTGGTGGCCGAGGCCATTGTCGGTGGCGAACTGGATCTCGCCCATATCGATGCGCTGCCAGCCGAGGAGGCGACGGCGCGGCTGGTGGCGCTTAAGGGGATCGGGCCCTGGACGGCGGAAGTCTATCTGCTGTTCTGCGCGGCGCATCCCGATATTTTTCCGGCCGGTGATCTGGCCCTGCTCAAGGCGGCCCACCACGGTCTTGGGCTTGACGCCCGGCCAACCATCAAGGAGATGATCGGGCTGGCGCAGGACTATGCGCCGCACCGCTCGGCGGCGGCGCTGTTGTTCTGGCGTTATTTTGCCGCGCTCAAGAACAGGGATTCTAGCCTTTTATGATCAAGCTGTCCGGCCCCATGCTCGCACCCGCCAATGGCGGAGCTCCCGATAGTGCCGTGGTGCTGCTGCATGGCTATGGCAGCGACGGCAATGACCTGATCGGGCTGGCGCCGCATTGGCAAAGCGTGCTGCCAGGAGCGATGTTCGTGGCGCCGCATGCACCGGTCGGCACCGAAATGGGCGGCTTTCAGTGGTTTGCCATCGACTGGACCGGGGACCGGGTCGCCAGCCGGCAATCCGGGGTGCTTGCGGCCCGGCCGGTGGTGGAGGAATTTCTCACCGATCTGTGGACCCAGACGGGTATTGCGCCGGAGCGCACGCTTCTGGGCGGGTTCAGCCAGGGCGCCATGATGGCGCTGCATGTGGGCACGGCCTTGCCCAGGAGCCAGCAATTGATGGGGATCGTCGGCTTTTCCGGCGCCTATCTGCCGCCCGAGGCCTTCGGTACTGGCACATTGGCCCAGCCGCCGGTGTGCCTGGTGCATGGCGATTGTGATGACGTGGTTGATCCCAATCTCAGCGCCGAGGCCAAGGCAATGCTCGCCGATGCTGGATTTGATGTCAGCTATCATGTCAGCCGGGGCGTGGGGCACGGCATTGCCCCGGATGGCCTGGGGTTTGCGACAGATTTCATCGAGCGTGTCAGCAAAAAATAAGCTTCGTGTTCCCGCTTCACACGCCCGACACAAAGGGCTTAGTATAAGAGGGCTATGGACTTACGCGATTCCCGCTTCGGGAGACTCAAGTGACTATCCATGTGTCGCCTGAGGCTTGTCCCGCCCTTGTACTGAACGCCGACTTCCGGCCGCTCAGCTACTATCCACTGTCTTTGTGGTCCTGGCAGGATGCGATCAAGGCAGTGTGCCTGGATCGCGTGAATATCGTGTCCCACTACGACACCGTCATTCATTCCCCCAGCTTCGAAATGCGGCTGCCCAGCGTCGTTTCGCTGCGCGATTATATCAAGCCGGCGCGGCACCCTGCGTTCACCCGTTTCAATGTGTTCCTGCGGGACCGCTTCCAGTGCCAATATTGCGGCAGCACGCATGACCTGACCTTCGACCATGTCATTCCGCGCTCCAAGGGCGGACTGACGACCTGGGAGAATGTGGTTGCCGCCTGTGCCCCGTGCAATCTGCGCAAGGCCAATCGGCTGCCCAGCGAGATCAAGATGTTCCCGCATCAGGCGCCCTATGCGCCGACGGTGCATGACCTGCACAATAATGGCCGGGCCTTCCCGCCCAACCATCTGCACCAGAGCTGGCTGGACTATCTGTACTGGGATATCGAACTGGAGCCCTAAGGGGGGAGGCAAAGGCCCGTATTCCCTGCCTTGCTGTCGCGGCGTCCAATAACTATTATTGGTTCGTGCTGCGAATGAGGTTCGAGATGGCAATCAGTGCAGATCTGGGTGAAGTGCTCGAACAGGTCGTGACCGATCTGGTCGAGAACGGGCGCTACAATTCCAAGAGCGAGGTTTTGCGCGAAGGCGTGCGGCTGGTGCAGGAGCGCGAAGCGCGGCTGCGGGAACTGGACGCGATGTTGGCGGAAGGACAGGCCGATATTGATGCGGGGCGCGTCCGCGATGCCGAGGACGTTTTTGACGAGTTGTTGGCGCGTTACGCCGACGAGCCCGGGAAGGCCGCCGAATGAAGGTCGTCTTGTCAGAGAGAGCCACGCTCGACCTGACAAACATCGGCGATTTCATCGCGCTCGACAGCCGCAGTTGAAGTCTCACGTTCATCCAGGAATTGCGGGCCGCGTGTCTTGCCCTACGTAACAACGCAATGCGTTACGCACACCTCGAAGGCTATGAGCATAAAGGCTATCGCCGGCGTCCGTTGGGGAACTATCTCATCATCTACACCGTAGGGGAGCAGGCTGTCACGGTCGTGCGGGTGTTGCATGCGGCCCAAAATCTCGCACGGCTGCTTGAGAATGGTCCTGAAAATTAGGACTTGTTTCGGGTCTGAAACAGGATCGACAACCCCAGCAACAAAGTGATTGCCGCCGAGATCAGCGCATTATAGCCGGCCAGCGAAATGCCCAGGAAACGGAACTGCACCACGTCGCAGCCAATGACCGGCTGCAGATCATTGAGCATGTCCATCGACAGGTCATTGCCGACGCCGGTGCAGGCGGTCGGGCCAGGCCAGAAGCCCCATTCCACGCCGGAATGGAAGCCGCCCAAATAGGCGCCCCAGGCAAATAGCGCCGCAACGATGGTCATGGCGACATACCAGGCCGTCAGGGGCAGGCGGTTCCACAGGATGAGCACCAGCGCCAGGAGCGGCAGGCCCCAATAATAGGGCAGGCGCTGTTCAAGGCAGAGTTCACAAGGCTGCAAGCCACCAATGTACTGTGAACCCAGCGCCCCCAGAATGGTGACGAGGCCCAGGACGAAGGCAAGGCCGGCGGCAATCTTGTCGAGGGGGCGCGAAAAAGTCATGGCAAGAAACTCGATGTGACGCTGTGTTGGCTAGGCCAATAGAGGGCGATTGTGGCCTTGGCCAGAGCCAAACGGGCTCGTGATCAATCGCCGGGCCGGGAAATGCCGAGCGCCCGGCGCAGCGCGATGGCATTGGCAGGGGCATGCAGTTTGTCTTCGTGGACAAAATAGGCATAGACGTCCCGGCCGGCATCGCGCCACTGCCCCATGGTGCCGGCCCAATCGGCGATGTCGGCATCGGTGTAGCCGGTGGCGTCGGGACGCGCCGGGCCCTGCAGGCGGCAATAGGCGAAATCAGCCGTCAGCGCGCGTGCAGGACTTTCCGTGGTGTCGGCGATCACGCGGGCGATATTGTGCTGCGCCAAAAGGGCGTTGGCCTCGGGCGCATCAAAGCTTTGGTGCCGTGGTTCGATGGCATGGCGAATGGGGCCAATGCCGGCCGTGTCGAGAAAGGGTTCGACCCGCGCGGGATCAGCTTTTTCCGCCAGGGCCAGATAGCTTTCGATGTCTTTGGGCAAAATCTGCAGAAAGGCCGCAAAGCTCTCAGCGTCAAAGGCGAGATTAGGAGGCAATTGCCAGACAAAGGGGCCGAGCCGGTCGCCCAGCGCCAGTGGTCCGGAGGCAAAGAAATTGGCGAGCGGTTCGGCGCAGTTCTTCAGGCGCTTGATATGGGTCACCAATTGCGGACCCTTGACCGAGAACTGGAAGCCCTGGGGTGTTTCGCTGGCCCAGCGGGCAAAGCTGGCCGGTCTCTGGTTGGCGCGAAAAGTGGCATTGATTTCGATGCTGGTGAGGCGATCGGCGGCGTAGGCCAGCTCTTTTTTCTGCACCAGCCCCTTGGGAAAAAAGGTGCCGCGCCATGGCGCGAAGACCCATCCTGCCGTGCCTGTTCGAATTGTCCCAGTCGCGTTCATTGCGGCCTCCCATGGCGCCCAGATTGGCGCTGGGTGCACAGAATGGCAATGGGGACCAGCAGATTGCGCACTGGTCGAAGCATGTCGGGACCGGCTAATCTTTTTTTGCCGCATTTAGGTGCATGGTGAACGTGAAGTTTCAGGGGGCCGTCTGCTTGCGCCGCACCGCTATTTTATCCGTGACTGCCGCCATGCTGGCCGGCCTGGGACCGGCCTCCGCGCAGGCCTGCGAGGCTTTGCGTGTGGTCAATGGCGGGGTCGTGGCCGCGGTGACCGACGGGGATACGGTGGTGCTTGATTCGGGGCTGGTCGTGCGTCTGATCGGCACGCAGGCGCCCAAACTGCCCCTGGGGCGCGAAGGGTTTCCCACCTGGCCGCTGGCGCCGGAAGCCAAGAGCGCGCTCGAGGCCTTGGTGCTGAACCGGCCGGTGCAGCTTGGCTATGGCGGCGAAGAGGTGGACCGCTATGAGCGCGCCCTGGCGCATCTGTTCCTGGCTGATGGAACGGAGGAGCCGGTCTGGGCCCAGCTTCACATGGTCAGAGCCGGGCTGGCGCGGGTCTATTCCTTTCCGGACAACCGGGAATGCCTCGATCAACTCTTTGCGGGTGAGGCCCGGGCCCGGGCCGAGCGGCTTGGCATCTGGGCCGATCCCTATTACAGCGTGCGGATGGCTGATCGTCCGGCCGAACTGGCGAAACTGGCGGGCAATTATGAATTGGTGGAAGGCCGGGTCTTGCTGGCGGACCGCAGCGGCTCCCGGATCTATCTCAATTTTGGCCGGATCTGGAAGGAAGACTTCACCATTGTCATCGAGGCGCCGGCGATCAGACTGTTCGAACGCGACGGTCTGGATCCGCTGAGCCTGGATGGGACGTTAATTCGCGTGCGCGGATGGGTGGACACCCGGGATGGTCCACGCATCGAGGTCACCCATCCCGAGCAGATCGAGGTTCTGGCGAGGTGAAGTCCGCGCGAATGGGTAGCAAGTTTGTGCGAATGGGGGTGCTGGCCATCAGCCTTGTGGCGCTGACGGCCTGTTCGTCGCTGGTTGGTTCGGGCGTCAATGTGGCCCGCACGGGCGACAATCCGGCGCCGACCGTGGTGCCCGAGGGCACCGATCCGGACGATTCGGTGCTGGGCCTGCGCGAGCATCCGCGCATCGTTTCGGCCTATGGCGGGGTCTATGAGGACCGGCCGGCCGAGATCATGGTGGCCCGCATTGTCGGCCGGCTGCTGGCTGCGGCCAATCAACCCGATGCCAAGTATCAGGTGACCATTCTCGACACCTCCGAGGTCAATGCCTTCGCCCTGCCTGGCGGCTATATCTATGTGACGCGCGGCATTCTGGCGCTGGCGTCCGACACCAGCGAACTTGCGGCTGTGCTGGCGCATGAAATTGCCCATGTGACCCTGCGCCATGCGCGGGCACGAACCGACCGGACGCGCCAGACCCAGATTGTCGATCGGGTGATTACCGGCATTTTCGGGGGCGACACCTCGACCGACGCCAGCGCCAATCGCACTCGCGAAGAGCTTGCGGCCTTTAGCCGGAGCCAGGAACTGGATGCGGACAAGGAAGGCATCAAATTTGCCGGCAAGGCAGGATATGACCCGCAGGCGGCGGCCCGCTTCCTGGGGGTGATGAGCCGGTTTGCGGCGTTCTCCGCTGGCGCAGCCAGTGGCAGCGACGGGTTCCTGTCCTCACATCCTTCGACCCCGGCCCGGATCGAGACGGCGATGAACACCGCCCGCGCGATGTTCGGCGCCACCGGGGTCGGGGAATCCGACCGCGAGGGCTATCTCTCGGCCATTTCCGGGCTCAGCTTCGGGGACAGTCCGGCGCAGGGGTCGATCGTTGGGCAGCGCTTCATCCATCCGGCCAACAAGTTCACCTTCACAGTGCCGCAGGGCTACAGCCTGCAGACGTCGCAGAGTGCCGTGGTCGGGGTGGCGGGAGATGGCGAAGCGGTGCGCTTTGACAGCGCGCAGGTGCAGCCGAGCATGTCGCTGACCGATTATCTGAAGTCGGGCTGGATTGCCGGACTGAAGGCCGAGACGGTGACGGCCAGCGAGCATAATGGCATTGAAATGGCCTCGGGGCTGGCCCAGACCGATCAATGGTTCTTCCGCGTGGCGGTGATGCGGCTCGATGGCGAGGTCTATCGCTTCATCTTTGCCGCCAAGAGCGACAGCCAGCGCTTTGCCCAGGGAGCGCAGGCCACGCTGGAAAGCTTCCGGCGCACCACCGCATCCGATCTCAGCCAGATCCGGCGGCTAGCGATCAAGCTGGTCACCGCCCGGGCAGGCGACACGGCAGACCGGCTGGCCGGGCAGATGGCCAATATCGGCAATGCGCGCGAGCTGTTCTACATCATCAATGATCTCTATCCCGGCGATCCGCTGGTGCCGGGGCAGCGCTACAAGGTGGTGGCGCGGCCCTGATCGCTGAACGTCGGGCAATCCATCTCCTGGCCGCGCGCAGCTAGAGCAGATCGCACAGGGCGGCGATCAGGGGCTCGTCGGCCGGGGGCATGGGATAATCGCGCAGTGCCTGCGGGCGGACCCATTTGAGTGCCTTGTGCTCGGCGGTGCGCGGCGTGCCCTGCCATTTGCGGCAGACATAGAGCGGCATGAGCAGATGCATCTTCTCGTAGGAATGGCTGGCAAAGGAGAGCGGCGCCAGGCACGCCTGTTGGGTTTCGATCTCCAGTTCTTCGGCCAGTTCGCGGATCAGCGCGGCCTCCGGGGTTTCGCCCGGCTCGACCTTGCCGCCGGGAAATTCCCACAGACCTGCCATGGACTTGCCCTCGGGGCGCTGGGCGATCAGCACCCGGCGGTCAGCATCCACCAGGGCACAGGCGACCACGAGCAGCAGGGGTTTGTCGGTCACGCGGGGCCTCCGGGAATGCGGTATGAATAATCGTATTGGTGGGCAAAGCCGAGGGACGCATAGAGCGCCTTGGCGGGGGGATTGTCGGCCTGCACATTGAGGGCGGCGATGGTGGCGCCCTGGTCGTGCGCCCAGGCCAGGCCAGTGCGCATCATGGCGGCGGCCAGGCCCTGGCGGCGGCGCGCCGGGTCGGTGATGACATTGCCGGTTATGACGATGCCGTTCGCAATGGCCATCAGGCCCGAGGCGACGACGGCGCCGTCCCGCTCGATGACAATGCCGCAGGCCGGGACGGTCATGCTGGCAAGGAGCGCCTGCAGCTTGTGCATCTGGTCCGGCTGGTAGTGCTGCAGATTGCGTTGCGCGGCGAGAAACAACGGATCGGCGAGATCGAGAATGGTGCCGGCAGGGTCGGGCTGCTGGGGGGTGAGCGGCATGGCGTAGAGGTGGCTGAGGTCGATGCGGTGCCAGTTGGCGGCATCAAGGGCCGCGGTCAGCGCTGGGCTTTCGAGCGGGGTGGTGCGGACGACCGGGGGCAGGTTGCGCCGGGTGAACCAGTCAACGGCCTCTGCCAGGCGTCTATCGGCTTCGCTGCTATCTGCCGGATCGAAGCACTGCAGGGAATTGGCGCGCCTGGTGTAGCCATTGGCGGCGCGGCGCACCCATGCGCCGTCCCATTCCACATCAATGCCGGGCCAGGCCAGCAGGCCGGCCCGTTCGAAAGTTTCAACACTCGGTATTTGGGCCATTGTTCAAGCGCCCCTCATCCGTCGCTGCGCGCCACCTTCCCCCCGAGAGGGAGAAGAATTAGCTCCGGTAGTCGCCATTGATGGTGATGTAGCCGTGGGTGAGGTCGCAGGTATAGACCGTGGCTGCACCTGCGCCGAGGCCGAGGGACACGGTCAGCTCAAGCTCTTCGCCCTTCATATAGGCGCTGGTGGCGGCCTCGTCATAGCCGGTGGCGCGCTCGCCATTGCGGGCCACGACCAGGTCGCCGAAGCGGATGGCGAGCTTGTCGCGGTCGGCCGGTTCGCCTGCCTTGCCCACGGCCATGACCACGCGCCCCCAATTGGCATCCTCACCGGCGATGGCGGTCTTAACCAGAGGCGAATCCGCAATGGATTTGGCGATGCGGAAGGCGCTTTCATCGGAAACCGCGCCTTCAACATGCACCGAGACCTGCTTGGTGGCGCCTTCGCCGTCGCGGACCACATGGATGGCGAGCTCGAACAGGACGTCGGACAGGGCCTGACCGAAGATCTCGGCACGCGGATCTTCGAGGCTCAATATGGGTTCGACACCGGCCTTGCCGGTGGCGAAGGCCAGCAACGTGTCGGAGGTCGAGGTGTCGCTGTCGACGGTGATGGCATTGAAGCTGGTCTGGTTGTGCCTGACCAGCAGGGCCTGGAGCACTTCGGCAGCAATGGGCATGTCGGTGACCACGAAGCTGAGCATGGTGGCCATGTCCGGCGCGATCATGCCCGAGCCCTTGGCGATGCCGTTGATTTTGACCTCGACCCCGTCGATCTCGAGCACGGCGCCCGAAAGCTTGGGATAGGTGTCGGTGGTCATGATCGCCTTGGCCGGATCGATCCAGGGGGTGGCGGCCATGCGCGTGGCGGTTTCGTCCAGCACGCCGGCAAATTTGGAGGCGTCGAGCGGTTCGCCGATGACGCCGGTGGAGGCGAGGAAAATCTCGCCGGTCGAACAGCCCAGCGCCTTGGCGGCAATTTCGGCGGTCTGCTGCACGGAGTCCTTGCCCTTGGTCCCGGTAAAGGCATTGGCATTGCCCGAATTGACCACCAGGCCACGCGCCTTGCCGCCTGGCAGATTGGCGCGGCACCAGTCGACAGCGGCCGAAGAGCATTTGGAGCGGGTAAGCACGCCGGCGGCGACAGTGCCTTCGTCAAAGGCCATCAGCAGCACGTCAGTGCGGTTCTTGTATTTGATGCCCGCTTCGGCGGTGGCAAAGCGCACGCCTGCGATTGCAGGCAGGTCCGGATAAGATTTGGGGGCGAGGGGAGAAACCGGATGGGCAGCCATGGACAGAAACCTTAAGCGGGGCAATGAGCTGACAAGGGTGTGCCTCAAAGCCGCGGCAGGCGCAAGGCACGCAGAGCCACAGGACAGATGGTCCTCGATTGGTGGATACCCCTACCGAGCCTCCCCCTGATAGGGGGAGGAGTGCATCGCGTTTGAAACAGGTGGGGCAGCAAGTCCCGCGGGCCGGTTATGTCCCGCTGGGATGCTCCGGCGCGGCATGCAGGATCTGCGACTCGGTCGAATGGGTCAGGTGCAGATAGCGTTCGAACTGCACGAGGATGTCGGCGATGATCTGGTCGCGATGCATGCCCATGATGTCGTAGCCCTTGCCGCCGCTGGAGAAATAGGTGCGGGCTTCGTAGCGCTGGTCGGGCTTGCCCGCGCCGCCAAGCGGAGCAAGGATCGGCATGGGCTGGCTGGCCAGGCTCACGCCATAGACGAAGTCGCGCATGCCTTCGGCGGGTGCGCGCAGGGCGATGGCGCCGCCCTCTTCATCGACCACTTCGGCGGGACGGCTGCGCTGGGTGAGTTCGGCGGCAACCTGGGTCATGGCCGGGCGGACTTCCTTTTCCAGGAACTGCGTGACTTCCCGCTCTGAGGGCGCGCGCAGCATGAGTCCCAGGCGCCGCTGCCAGGTGACGCCGGAGGCCGGCTGGGCCGGAGCGAAGGCGGGCGTGGTGTGGGCATCCTGCTGGGCCAGGTCGGCGCGCATGCCGATGAACAGCGCCCAGACCAGGGCCAGCATGACGAAGGTGAAGGGCAGGGCGCTGGCAATGGTGGCGGACTGCAGGGCGCCCAGCCCCCCCGCCAGCAAGAGGCTGGAGGCGACCACGCCTTCCATGACGCACCAGAAGACGCGCTGGCCGGTGGTGGTGGCGGTTTCCCCGCCCGCGGCAATGGAATCGACCACCAGCGAGCCGGAGTCCGAGGAGGTGATGAAGAAGATCGCCACCAGCAGGATTGCCAAAGTCGAGGTGACCGCGGGGAAGGGCAGATAGGTGAAGAACTGGAACAGGCCCACCGACACATCATTGGCAATGGCCGTGCCCAGTTCGCCGGCCGCGACGCCGGTATCGATGAAGATGCCGGTATTGCCGAATACAGTCATCCAGAAAAAGGTGAAACCGGCGGGGATGAACAGCACGGCGGTGATGAATTCGCGCACGGTACGGCCACGCGAGATGCGGGCAATGAACATGCCGACAAAGGGCGACCAGGAAATCCACCAGGCCCAGTAAAACAGGGTCCAGCCATCGACCCAGGGGGTGGGCTCATAGGCGTAGATGTTGAAGGTGCGCAGCACCAGGGTGTCGAGATAGAGCCCGAGGTTCTGCACGAAGTCGCGGAACAGATCGGCGGTGGGGCCGACAAACAGCACGAAGAACATCAACAGGATTGCGACGACCAGATTGGTCTCGGAGAGAATGCGCACGCCCTTGTCGAGCCCGGTGATCACCGAGACGGTGGCGAGCGCGGTGATGACGGCAATCAGCGGCAATTGCACCATGGGGCCAATCGGCACGCCGAGCAGGTAATTCAGGCCCGCATTGATCTGGGAGACGCCCAGGCCCAGCGAGGTGGCGATGCCGAACATGGTGCCAACAATGGCGAAAATGTCGACGGCGTGGCCGATGGGGCCGTTGATGCGCTCCTTGAGCAGCGGATAGAGGCCCGAGCGGATGGTCAGGGGCAGATTATAGCGATAGCCGAAATAGGCCAGCGACAGGCCGACCACGGCATAGATGGCCCAGGCATGGATGCCCCAATGGAAGAAGGTGACGCTCATGGCTTCGCGCATCGCCTCGATGGTGCGCGGTTCAGCCGTGGGCGGGGCCATGAAATGGGTCATGGGTTCGCCCACCGCATAGAACATCAGGCCGATGCCCATGCCGGCGGCAAAGAGCATGGCGATCCACGAGGTGAACTTGAAATCGGGGGTGGAATCATCCGGGCCGAGCTTGAGGCGGCCATAGCGGCCCAGGCAGAACAAGAGGACGGCGACCAGGAATATGCCCACCGAGAGCAGATAGAGCCAGCCGAAGCTGGTGAGGATGGATGATTGCAGGGCGCTGAAGAAAGAGCCGGCGCTGGCGGGGAAGATCACGCCGATGGCGAGAAAAATTCCGATGATAATCACCGATCCGAAAAACACCGGTGGATTGATCACGAAGCTCTTGAACATGGCTGCCCCCTTTTTTTGTTGTCCCGTGCATGAACAACTAAAGCATGATTGGGCGCCAGGGTTCAAATGGGCATCCGGGGGGCGCCCGGGCGGGCGTCCCCAGCGGCAGGGTCAGGCCGTTGCAGTCTTGCGCCCGGCGATAAAGGCGGAAAAGCGCTTGTTGATGAAGGGCACGACGGCGAGGACGATGGTGGCCGACATCATCGGAACCAGGATCAGGCTGCGCTGCCAGATGTCCCAGCCATTGGTCAGGGGCATCAGCACATAGAGATAAAGGGTCACCACCGGATAGACGGCCAGGGTCATCAACAGGGTGAGGCGGAGACGGGCGGGGAGGGACATGGATAGACTCCAATCGAAACGCTACGTTTCGTTATATATCGAAACGAGCCGTTCCGTTCAAGTCTTTTCTCCTGCCCTGTTTTGCGCCATATAAAGAGCCATGAGCATCGAGCCCGATATCAGCGCCGACAATGACGAGACCGCACGGCGGTCCATTGGTGCACGGCGCAATCCGGCCAGCCAGGAGGCGATCCTGGATGCGGCGCAGGCCGTCATGCAGGAAGGCGGTATTGCCGGTTTTTCCATCGAGGCGGTGGCCCGGCGGGCGCGGGCCGGCAAGCCCACTATCTACCGCTGGTGGCCGCATCGCACGGCGCTGATGCTGGACGTCTACAAGCGTTTCAAGAATGCCCGGTCGTTTCCTGATAGCGGGAGCCTGAGGGCCGATCTCATCAGCTTTCTGGAAGACCACCTGTTGGGGTTCTGGCAGGGGAGCCTGTGCGGCACGGTCTATCGGGCAGTGGTGGCGGAAGCCCAGACCGATCCGGAAGCGGCCAAAGTGCTCAAGACCTATCAGGCCGAGCGCATGGCCTATTCGGCCCAGATGGTGGATCGCGCCAAGGCGCGGGGCGAAGTCCCGGCCGAGACCGATGGCGAGATGATCGTTGATCTGGTGGTGTCCTATGCCTGGCATCAATTGCTGCTGGGCCAGATCGACGAGGCCATGGGCCGTGTGCCGGCGGTGATCGATACGATCCTTGGCGGCGTGCGGGGCTATCGGGAATAGGCCAGCGCCGGGCAGCGTGGCGGCCGAAGGCATAAAAAAAGCCCGGCGCGGTCGCCGGGCCTTGGTTGTCTTGGACGGGCAGGACTACTGGCCGGCGGCTGCGTTTTCGGCGGCTTCCTGGGCGTCGAACCTGGCCTTGAGCTCGGCATCCTCGATGGTCACCTCGACGCCAGCCATCAATTCGTCGACCTGTTCGGTGAAGGTGCGCATCAGGAGCTGGTTCTGGATCTGCGGGGCCACTTGCTCAAAGGCCGGCGGGGCGGACTGGCGCTTTTCATCGAGCCGGATGATGTGCCAGCCGAACTGGGACTGGACCGGCGCGGAAACCGCGCCTTCCTCCAGGGCGAAGGCCGCCTCTTCGAATGGCTGCACCATCATGCCGCGGCCGAAAAAGCCCAGATCGCCCCCATTGGCCGCGCCGGGGTCGATCGAGTGCTCGCGAGCCAGGGTGGCAAAGTCGGCGCCGCCATCGAGTTCGGCCTTGAGGCTGTTGGCCTCTTCCTCGCTCTCCACCAGGATGTGACTGGCGCGAACTTCATCGACCGGCTCGAACTGCTCGACAAAGGCGTCATATTCGGCCTGGATTGCCTCGTCAGTCACCGAAGCGGCGATAGCCTCGGCGAAATAGGCGCGGCGCAGAGCGCGTTCTTCGAGATAGTCACGGCGCTGGGCGAAGATCTCGGTCTGGTCCATGCCCGCCTCGCGGGCGGCAGCGGACATGACCTTCATGTCGATCAGAATGCGCACGAGGAAAGCGCGGCGCTCCTCGGGTGGCATTTGCGAGAGCTCCTGGGCCATGTCCTCGGCGGCAAAACCCAGATCGCCCTCGGTGATGGTTTCATCGCCGACGGTGGCGACAATTGCTGTGGGATCGACGGGTGTGGCGGCGTCCTGGGCCAGGGCGCCAAGGGCCGGGGCGGCAGTCAAGAGGACGGCGAGGCTGGCGGCGCGCAGCAGGCGCTGGGGGATAAAGGACATGGGAATCTCGTGTCTCCTTGGCGGGCCTGCAGGGGGCATGGCCAGCATGGTCAGAATTTTTCGGCTCCCCGCTCGCATGGCAAGGGGGCCAAAATGTGCCGGACGGGGGCGCGATCACCCAAGTGTCATCGGTGGGGCGCTTGTCGCCCGCCTGGCCGCACGGGTGCCGAAGGTGTGGCCCATTTCCGATACGTTGACAAGCCTGACCCCCACTCTTACATCTCAGCCGCTTTCATTGAGCATGGGTCTGCCAGAAGCGCCCGAAAAGCGAGGCTGGAACCATGCGCGTAATCCGCAGGAGGGAACCGAGAAGGGTTCCCCAAGTTGTGACGAGGCGAAACGGGGCCCGCTAGCGCCCGCATCTATTGCAGGCCGCCCGCTCCACCAGCCCCGCCGCTCACGAACAAAGGACCTTAAAACAATGGCACTTGCTGCGCTTGCCCGAAAATTCTTCGGGTCAACCTCGGACAGGCAGGTCAAGCGGTACCAGGGGAAGGTCGCGGCGATCAATGCGCTGGAGCCGGAGCTGGCCAAGCTCAGCGACGATCAGCTCAAGGCGCGTACGGCGGAGTTCAAGGCCCAGCTCGAACAGGGCGCCAAGCTCGAGGATTTGATCGTGCCGGCCTTTGCCACGGTGCGCGAGGCGTCCAAGCGCGTTTTGGGCATGCGGCATTTCGACGTGCAGCTCATCGGCGGCATGGTGATGAATGACCGCTCGATTGCCGAGATGCGGACCGGTGAAGGCAAGACACTGGTGGCCACATTGCCGCTCTATCTCAATGCGCTGACCGGCAAGGGCGCGCATCTGGTGACGGTCAATGACTACCTGGTGCGGCGTGACGCGGCCTGGATGGGCCAGATCTATAATTTCCTCGGCCTCAGCTATGGCGTGATCGTGCATGGGCTGACCGATGCCGAGCGCAAGGCCGCCTATGCCGCCGACATCACCTATGGCACCAATAACGAGCTCGGCTTCGATTATCTGCGCGACAACATGAAATATACCCGTGCCCAGATGGTACAGCGCGGGCATGAATTCGCCATTGTCGACGAAGTGGACTCGATCCTGATCGACGAGGCGCGCACGCCGCTGATCATTTCGGGCCCGTCCGAAGACCGCTCCGAGCTCTATGTGAAGATCGACAAGCTGATCGAGGTGATCGGCGAGGGCGATTACGAGCTGGACGAAAAGCATCGCGCCGCGACCTTTACCGATCAGGGCGTGGAAAAGCTCGAGGCGGCGCTGCGCGAAGCGGGACTGCTGCGCGGCGAGTCCATGTATGACGTGGAAAATGTGGCGTTGGTGCACCATGCCAATTCGGCTCTGCGCGCCCACAAGCTGTTCCGCAAGGACAAGGATTACATCGTCCGCCAGACCCCCGAAGGCGGCGAGGTGGTGATCATCGACGAATTCTCGGGCCGCATGATGCCGGGCCGCCGCTATTCGGAAGGCCTGCATCAGGCCCTGGAAGCCAAGGAACAGGTCAAGATCCAGGCTGAAAACCAGACGCTGGCCTCGATCACCTTCCAGAACTATTTCCGCCTCTACACCAAGCTGGCCGGCATGACCGGTACGGCAGCGACCGAGGCCGAGGAATTTGCCGATATCTATAGCCTGGGCGTGACCACGGTGCCGACCAACCTGCCGATCCAGCGGATCGACGAGGATGATGCGATCTATCGCACCGCCGAAGAGAAGTTCGAGGCCATCGCCGAACTGATCAAGGAATGCCAGGACCGCGGCCAGCCCGTGCTGGTGGGCACCACCTCGATCGAAAAGAGCGAGATGCTGGCCGAAATCCTGCGCAAGAAGAATGTGGGCCAGATGAACGTGCTCAATGCCCGTCATCATGAGCAGGAGGCCTTTATCGTGGCCGATGCGGGCCTGCCGGGCGCCATTACCATTGCCACCAACATGGCCGGTCGCGGTACCGATATTCAGCTTGGCGGCAATCTGGAAATGCGCATCCAGCGCGAGGCCAGCGAACTCGAGGGTGAGGCGCGCGAGAAGAAAATCGAGCAGATCAAGGCCAAAATCGCCGAGGACAAGGCCAAGGCGCTGGCCGCCGGCGGCCTGATGGTGATCGGCACCGAGCGGCATGAAAGCCGCCGCATCGACAATCAGCTCCGCGGCCGCTCGGGCCGCCAGGGCGACCCGGGGCATTCGAAGTTCTTCCTCAGCCTGCAGGACGACCTGATGCGGATCTTCCCGGTGGATTCGATGGATTCCATGCTGGGCAAGCTGGGGCTCGAACAGGGCGAGAGCATCACCCATCCATGGGTGACCAAGGCCATCGAGCGCGCCCAGGGCAAGGTCGAAGCACGCAATTTCGACATCCGCAAGAACATCCTGAAATACGACGACGTGATGAACGATCAGCGCAAGGTGATCTTCGAACAGCGTCTCGAATTCATGGATGCCGAGGACGTCAGCGAGACCATCACCGAGATGCGCCACGATGTGGTGGAGAATATTTCGGCCAAGGCCATGCCGCCGCGCTCATTCCCGGAACAGTGGAACACCGAGCAGCTTGCGACTGCCGCCAAGACCTATCTCAATATCGATGTTCCCGCCGCCGAATGGGCCGCCGAGGAAGGCATTGATGCCGAGACCATGGAACAGCGCATTCGTGAAGCGGCCGATGCGCATATTGCCGCCAAGACCGAGAAATATTCGCCCTCCATCATGCGGCAGGTGGAAAAGTCGATCCTGCTGCAATCGGTCGACGGGCTCTGGCGCGAGCATCTGGTGATGCTCGATCACCTGTCCAAGGTGGTGGGCTGGCGCGGTATCGCCCAGCGTGATCCGCTCAACGAATACAAGCAGGAAGCCTATGAACTGTTTCAGGCGCTGCTGGGCAATCTGCGCGAGCTGGTGACCACCCAGATCAGCCATGTCGAATTGCAGATCCGCCAACCGGAAACGCCGCAGGCACCCGATCCGGCCAAGCTGACCCAGACCCATATCGATCCGCTGACCGGGGAGAACGATGCGGCGGGGGATGCTGCGGCAAGCCGGGATGGCCTGCCGCCGGTCGATCCCAAGCTGCTGGTCGGCGTATCGCGCAATGCGCCTTGCCCTTGTGGATCTGGCAAGAAGTTCAAGCATTGCCACGGCGCCTTCGCCTGAGGCGAGGGCGGTGACCAATCTGCTCGATAGTGATTGGATCGCCATTGACGGAACGCTGGACGCCATCGATTTCGATGGTTTCGCCGATGATCGCTCACCGGCTGAGCTGGCGCGGCAGGTATTGAACGCCTATTCGCGGCCCGGCGACTGGATGCTGGACCCGTTTGCGGGTCTGGGCACGGGCCTGATTACCGCACAGGCCATGGGCCGGCATTGCATCGGCTTTGAACCCAATGCCGCGCGAGCCGATTGGGTGCGCGAACGGCTCTGGCCGCCCAACCGGATTATCCAGGCCCCGATCGAGGCGCTTGGCGTACACGATGTTTCCCGTTTTGCGCTGGTCTATACCAGTCCGCCCTATCCCATGGTGAACCTGGAAGACGACCCTTGGGGGCCAAGCTACTTTGAGGATATGCAGGCGATCTTTGCCAGTATTGCGCCCCATATGGCGCCGGGCGGCAGACTCGTCGTGGAAGTGTCCAATATCCTGACCGAGGACGGTTATCGTCTTTTGGTGGGACAGATGGCCGAGACAATCGGCAGGGTTTTCCGGCTCGAGCGTGAAGTGGTGCGGATCAACACATCCGGCTGGCCGGCCGGGCCGGGGGTGCAGCACAGTTCATTGCTGATTTTCGGGGGCTAGCAGCTCACGCGGATTTCGGCGTAGCCGGTGACCCCCTCATCGCCGCCCGAGGTGACCGCGATCATGCAGGGGCTGCCCGGCAGAGGCATGGAGCCGCCCGAGGGCACGGAGGTACCGTCGGAAAGGGTGATATAGCCATTGTCCACGACGCTGACCTCGACCGTGCCGGGCTGATCACACACGGCATAGTTGTCCCCCGAGGCCACCAGCAGGCGCATGCCGACGGGGAGGCAATCCTGGTCCTGGTTGGCGCTGGTTGGGCTTGCCGCAGGGGTGGCGGTTGCATTTGCGGGCATGGGCACATTGGCTCCGGCCATGGTGCCCTCCAGTTCGGAGAGCCGCTCTTCCAGCGCAGCAAGGCTGCCCTCTTGCCCCCCATTGCGGGTATAGAGATCCAGGCTCACGCGCAGCTCGGCTATTTCAGTGGAGAGGCGCAGGATCTCCTGCCGGTTCTGGCTGTAGATCCAGCCGGAGAAGGCAAAGGCGGCAATACCGAACAGCACGGCGCCAAAAGCAAGCAGGCCCGGCAGGCGTGGTGCGTGGTGCGGCGCCACAGGCTGTTGAGTGCGGGCTGAGCGGCCAGCCGGCCTGGATGGCGCAGCCGGGCGCACTTCATCGATGACCACGGCCTCGGGGGCACTGCCAGCTTTGGCGCTATCCGGCTGATCCATCAGAGCCTTCCATGCTCTAGCGGCCCCGCAGTCGGCCTCAACTGGGGCAGAACTTTGACCGCCAGGCGATCCTGACGCGACCGGCCTTGTGGATCAAGGGCGCTGGGTGGCCGGGGTCGGCATGCCGGTGGTTGCCTCGGCACCGGGCTGGGCGCCGAACAATCCGCCGATATTCTCACCGATCCCGGAGAAGAAACTGTTCACCGCCTCGCCCCGTGCTTCGAGCGCTGCCTCTTCTGCAGCCTTGCGTTCGGCAGCGAGCCGGGCGGCTTCCGCCTTGGCTGCCAAATCGGCCTCGTCGGCCTTGAGCTTGGCGGTCAGGGCAGGGTTCTGCACCGAAGCGGGGCAGGCGCCCGTGGCGTTGAGCGGGCCGGATCCGGCCGGGTTGAAGATATACTGCTTTTCACAGACGTCCCAGACAGGCGGGGTCTTGGTTAGCTCGAAATAATCGTGGCCTTCCTTGATATCCTTCCAGAACTCCATATGCGGGCTGGTGGCATGCCTGGCCATGTTGGCGGTGGTCATGCGGAAGGGGAAGATCTGGAGCTGGAAGCTGGGATTGCCGCCCTTGAAGGTTTCGCGTGCCAGGGCATAGATCTCGGCAATGCCGGCATCGGTCATGGCATAGCACCCGCGTGAGGAGCAATCGCCATGCACCATCAGGTCCGAGCCGGTGCGACCATGGGCGCGGTCGAACTTGTTGGGAAAGCCGGTGTTGAAGGCGAGATAGTAGTTCGAGCGCGGATTCATCAGGCCCGGCGTGATGGTGTAGAAACCCTCAGGGCTCTGCCGGTCGCCTTCCTTGAACTTGGGGCCGAGATCGCCCGAATAGGCGCAGATCTCATAGGTCTTGAAGAGTCTGTAGCTGCCCGTACCGGTCTTTTTCCAGACTTCGAGCACTGATTCTTCCTTGAAGATGCGCACCACCATGCCCTGGTTGGGGGCGGACCCCATATTGCGCAGACCCTGAACCACGCTGCCGGCAAGCGGCACATTGTGGCGGTTGTCGCCGCCCTTGACGAAATTGGAGCAGGCGGCGAGGCCCAGGCTCAGCCAAACAAGGATGACGATGGCGCCGAGGCGGTGAAAGAAGGTGGCAGTCAAGGATATCCAGCCCGTCACGAGAACAGCCCGCAACCGGGCCAATGGTTAGCGCAGTATGACCCGATGCGGTGAACGAAGCCTTTACCATGGGCAGGTGGAAGGCGGAAGCGGGCGGCGATCACGCGGATGTGTGGACGCGACCGAAGTCGCGCCGACTGCTACCAATCCTAGAGGTTCGTCCCGATCGCCAGGAATTTCTCGCGGCGATGTTCGCGGGTTTCGAGGCGCGATTTGCCGGCAAAATCCTTGAGGAAGGCGGCCAGGGCGGCACGGGTGGAATCCATGATGGTGCCGTGGTGACGGTGGGCGCCGCCGGCCGGCTCTGGGATGATGGCGTCAATGACGCCAAAGCCGAGCAGGTCCTGAGCAGTGATCTTCTGGGCCGTGGCCATGTCCTGGGCCTTGGCGGCGTCGCGGAACAGGATCGAGGCGCCGGCCTCGGGGGAAATCACCGAGTAGATGGCGTTTTCGAGCATCAGCACGCGATTGGCGGTGGCGATGGCGATAGCGCCGCCCGAGCCGCCTTCACCAATGATGATGGCAATATTGGGTACGCCCAGTTCGAGGCTTTTCTCGGTGGAGCGGGCAATGGCCTCGGCCTGGCCGCGTTCCTCGGCGCCGATGCCGGGATAGGCGCCGGAGGTGTCGACAAAGGAAATCACCGGAACCGAGAAGCGGTCGGCCATGTCCATGATGCGCACAGCCTTGCGGTAGCCTTCGGGATTGGCCATGCCGAAATTGTGCTTGAGGCGCGTTTCGGTGGAATTGCCCTTTTCCTGGCCCAGCACGGCAACCGGGGTGCCGTTGAAACGGCCAAAGCCGGCCTGGAGCGCGGCGTCTTCCCCGAATTTGCGGTCTCCGGCGAGCGGCGTCCATTCGGTGATCAGCGCGCGCACATAGTCGGAAAAATGCGGGCGTTGCGGATGGCGCGCCACCTGGGTCTTCTGCCAGGGCGTCAGCTTGCGATAAATCTCGACCAGCGCCTCGTCGGCGCGGGCGGAAAGCCGGTTCACTTCCTCATCGATCGATACGGCCTGATCGCTCTGGGCCATCGACTTCAGTTCGGCGATCTTGGCTTCGAGATCGGCGACCGGTTTTTCAAAATCGAGATAAGACTGCATCCCACCGCCCAAAAGGGTCATTGTTCTGGCACAAGGCTCTTTTGCGGCCCATGCATCATGGCCCGCTGCTCTTGCGCCTTAAAGTGGCCGGAAAGTGGCGACGGAGCAATGCCGAGTCAAGCTCTGGGCGCGAAATGGTTGGGATTTGGTGAGCAGAACTCAGCCATTGGCCAGCGGATGGTGGCTTTCCACCAGATTGCGCAGTTTCTCGTCCAGCACATGGGTGTAGATCTGGGTTGTGGAAATATCGGCATGGCCGAGCAGCATCTGCACCACGCGCAGATCGGCGCCACCGGCCAGCAAATGGCTGGCAAAGGCATGGCGCAGCACATGCGGGGCGACGCGCGCAGTGGAAATGCCGGCGCGGGCGGCCAGGGCTTTCAGGTCGCGCGCAAAGACCTGGCGGGTGAGATGACCATCTTCCCCCTTGGCGGGAAACAGGAAAAGGCCGGGCTCAAGCGTGCCGATCCAGTGGCGCACGGCGTCGCGGGCGCGATCGTTCATGGGCACCACGCGGTCCTTGTTGCCCTTGCCGGTGATGGTGATGAAGGCGGCGTCGCGCATCACGGCGGCGCGTTTCAGGCTGACGAGCTCGGAGACGCGCAGGCCCGTGGCATAAAGCATTTCGAGCAGCACGTAGAGGCGCTGCGCCGCGATCTGCTTTTGCGGGCTGGCGGGTGTGTTGGCTTCGGTTTCGGCCAGGGTCAACAGGCGGTCGACCTCGGCAAGGGACAATACCTTGGGCAGGGCGCGGCGGGATTTCGGGCTGGCAACGATGCGGGTGGGATCGTCGCTGCGGATGCCGTCGGCGCAGAGAAACTTGTGAAACTGGCGAATGGCCGAAAGGCGCCGGGCGCTGGAGGCGGCCGAAAGCCCTTCGGTCTTGAGATCATCGAGCCATGCGGTCACGGTGTCGCGCGTGGCGTTCAGCAGGGTCTGGTGCCGTGCCGAGACGAAGGCGGCGTAGTGGGTCAGGTCGCGCCGATAGGCATCAATGGTGTTGGCCGCGGCGCCGCGCTCGGCGCTCATCATCTCAAGGAAGCTGCCGATCAGATGCCCGCCACTCATTGGCCGGTGCCGGGCTCGGAGGTGACATTGGGCTGGGGCAGATTGCCGCCGGGGCGGTTGGTCTCGGTCTCGCCCAGCAGTTCACGGGTCGGAATGCGCTGGCTGACTTCCTTGGGGGTAGGCTCGACAAAGGCAACCAGGGCGAACATGCCTGCATAGACCAGGCCGCCCAGGAAGATCAGAGTGATGAGAAGGCGGATCAGGGAAGGCATAAAGGGTCCTTGCGTGCCGGAACGGCCTGAACACTATGAGCAAAAGGTTGCGGTTGTCTTGTCCTTCCAGTTTCGCCGAAACAGGGCCTTGCGATCAACAGGGGGGCGGTATGCTTGACAGGCCGGGCCGGGACCGGTTGATAGCGGCCATGATCGGAGGGCGCGGCAGTTGAGCAGAACGGATGGCGGCGGACGGCAGGGCCGGGCCCGGGCATTGGCCAGCCGGCTGAATGGCCGACCACTGGTGCTCGTGGGCATGATGGGGGCCGGCAAGACCACTGTGGGCCGGCGCCTTGCCGCTCGTCTGGGCCGCCAGTTCATCGACAGCGACGAGGAAATCGAACGCGCCGCGCAAATGAGCATTCCCGAAATCTTCGAGCAGCGCGGCGAGGGCGAGTTTCGTGCCGGGGAAATGCGGGTGATTGCCCGGTTGCTCAAGGAAAAGGACATAGTCCTGGCCACCGGGGGCGGCGCCTTCGTCAATTCCGACACCAGGGCGCTGGTCAAGGCCGGTGCCGTGTCGGTCTGGCTCAAGGCCGATCTGGACCTGTTGTTCGAAAGGGTGTCGCGCCGCGCCAACCGGCCTTTGCTCAAGACAGCCGACCCCAAGGGAACACTCGAAAAACTGATTGCGGACCGCTATCCGATCTATGCCGAGGCGGATCTGACCGTGGTCAGCCGCGATGTGCCGCAGGACAATGTAGCAGGGGACGTCATTACGGCCCTGCTCGACCACTTCAAGAAAGAGCAAGCCTGATCCCATGGCCCAGATCGACCACACAGTTCATGTTGCCCTGGGTGAGCGCGCCTATGACATCCTGATCGGCCCGAAGCTGATCGATGAGGCGGGGGCGATCCTTAGGGAAAAATTCCCGGGCCGGCGCTATGGCATCGTCACCGACGCGATGGTTGCCGCAGCGCAATTGCCGCGCCTGACTGCTTCGCTCGAAGCCGCAGGGCTGTCCTATGACACCATAGTGCTGCCGGCCGGGGAGAGCACCAAGAGCTATGCCATGCTCGAAAAAGTGGTCGAGGGGCTGCTGGCGGCCAAGCTGGAGCGCGGTGATCTGGTGATCGCGCTGGGCGGCGGGGTGATCGGCGATTTGGCCGGATTTGCCGCTTCGGTGACGCGGCGCGGCATGGATTTCGTGCAGATCCCGACCTCGCTGCTGGCGCAGGTGGATTCCTCGGTGGGCGGCAAGACGGGCATCAATTCGCCGCATGGCAAGAACCTGGTCGGGGCGTTCCATCAACCCAGGCTGGTGCTGGCTGATCTTTCCGCGCTCGATACGCTTGATCCGCGCCAGTTCGCGGCGGGTTATGCCGAAGTGGTCAAATATGGGCTTATCGACGATCCGGACTTTTTCGAATGGCTCGAAGCCAATCGCGCTGAGATCTTTGCCGGCGGGCCGGCGCGGGGCGAGGCAATTGCCCGCTGCTGCGCCCACAAGGCGCGGGTGGTGATTGCCGATGAGAAGGAAACCGGGGTCCGTGCGCTGCTCAATCTGGGGCACACTTTCGGCCATGCGCTGGAAAAGGATACCGGCTATTCGAGCCGCCTTCTGCATGGTGAAGGCGTGGCCATTGGCATGGTGCTGGCGCATGGCTTTTCCAACAGGCTGGGTCTGGCGCCGGGGCAGGATAGCGGCCGGGTGGCGGCGCATTTGCAGGCGGCCGGCCTGCCAACGCGGCTGGGCGATATTCCGGGTGAGCTGGGGTCCAGTGATGTGCTGATGGCGGCCATTGCCCAGGACAAGAAGGTATCGCGCGGCGCGCTGACCTTTATCCTGACCCGAGGCATTGGCCAGGCCTTTATCGAGAAAAATGTCGATCCGCAGGCCGTCCGGGCCTTTCTGGAGGAGATGCGCGCAAAATGAGCCTTACCCTTTGGCTGACGTCGGCCGGCATCCTGCTGCTGCTGGCCATGAGCTTTTTCTTTTCCGGCTCGGAAACCGCGCTGACCGCCGCCTCGCGGGCGCGGATGCATCAGCTTGCGCGCGCGGGCGACAAGCGCGCAGCGCTGGTGGAGAACCTCTCGAGCCAGAAGGAGCGGCTGATCGGGGCGATCCTTCTGGGCAACAACATCGTCAATATTCTGGCCTCGACCCTGGCCGCCAGCGTGCTGATCGCCCTGTTTGGCGAGGCCGGCATTGCCTATGCCACCATCGCCATGACAGCGGCCGTGGTGGTGTTTTCCGAGGTGCTGCCCAAGACACTGGCGCTGATGCGGCCGGATGGCTTTGCGCTCACTGTCTCGCCGGTGATCCGCGTGGTGGTGATCGTGTTTGCGCCGGTGACCCTGGCGGTTCAGGCCATCGTCAATGCGATCCTGCGGCTCTTCGGGCTTGATGCGAGCAATGTCAGCGCGATCTCGGGGCATGACGAAATCCGCGGCACGCTGGACCTGCTGCATTCGGAAGGCGAGGTGGTCAAGGATGACCGCGACATGCTGGGCGGCCTTCTGGACCTGCGCGACCTGGTGGTCAACGATGTGATGGTGCACCGCACCCAGATGCTGGCGCTGGACGCCACCATGAGCGCCGACGAGCTGGTCAAGGCGGTGCTGGAAAGCGCCTATACCCGCATTCCTCTCTATCAGGGGGAAACCGACGATATTGTCGGCATCATCCACGCCAAGGACGTGCTGCGTGCGCTGATGGCGGTGGATGGGGACGCCTCGCGCGTCGATATCCGGCAGATCATGACCAAGCCCTGGTTCATTCCCCAATCCACCGCCGTGCAGGTGCAGCTCTCGGCGTTCTTGAAGCGCCATTCGCATATGGCGCTGGTGCTGGACGAATATGGTGTGCTCGAAGGCCTGGTAACGCTTGAGGACATCATCGAGGAAATCGTCGGTGACATTTCCGACGAGCATGACGAGCCGGACGACGAAGCCGTGTTCGGCATCGACAAGCAGGACGATGGCAGCTTTATCGTCGATGCCAGTATCGCCATTCGCGACATCAATCGCCTGCTGGACTGGGACCTGCCGGACGAGCACGCCAACACCGTGGCCGGTATTGTGATCAACGCAGCAAAGCTCATTCCCGAGCCGGGGCACCAGGTCGAAGCGCATGGCTTTGCCTTCCTGGTGCTGGAGCGGGACCGGCAGCGGGTGTCCAAAGTGCGGATCACCCCCCGAATGGAGGGTGGCGACGCGCCGGCGGATTGACTATATGGAAGACGTCGGCAGCACCTCGATGGCGAGGGCATGCACGCTGGACTTCAATTCATCGTCAAGCGCTTCGTTCACCGCACGGTGTTGCGCTACGCGGCTTAGCCCGTCAAAATTGCGGGTCGCGATTCTGACACGAAAATGGGTTTCACCGCCCTCGCGCCAACCGGCATGACCGTGGTGAGACTGGGATTCATCGATCACCTCCAGATGGAGGGGAGCGAATTTTTCGGTGAGCTTGGCGTGGATCGTGTCCGTCATGGACATGGTGTCGGCTCCGATATCTGACTGAAGACACAACTAGGCACAATGAAACAGCAATCCAAGCTCTTCGATAACATTCGCATTCGACCGCGGCGGGAAGAAAAGCCCGAACCGATCGAGGTGCAGTGCGACTGGGAGGGCTGTGAAGCGGCCGGCGAGTTCAGGGCGCCCAAGGGTGCGGGCTATGAGGGGCAGTATCACAATTTCTGCCTCGAACATGTGCGGCACTACAACAAGGCGTTCAACTATTTCGCCGGCATGAGCCCCGATGAGCTGGACGAGGCACTGCATACCCCGCCCAAGGCCGAATCACGATCAAGCTTTGCCACCGGCAGTCCCGGTGCGGCCCGTGCAGCCGGGCGCAATGCGGCCAAGCCGGGCGACAAATATGGCGATCCGTTCGGCGTTTTCGCGCGCTATCGCTATCAGCAGTCCAAGCGCCCGGCGACCGAGCGGGTGAAACCGCTGAACGAGCCGGACCGTCGGGCGCTCGAAGTGCTTGGCTTTACCGCCCATGCCAAATCCGACGAGATCAAGCGGGCGTACAAGGACCTGGTCAAAAAGCACCATCCGGACGTCAATGGGGGCGATGCATCGTCAGAGGAGCGTCTGCGCTCGGTGATCGCGGCCTATACCCATCTGAAGAAACAGGGGTTTGTGGTGCGCTAGTGCCATCCCGTCCCGGCCATGGGCCAGACGTCCTGTCGTCAGACCTGCCAATGGCTGCCCAATCGTCACGCCCGCCTCACCATCCCGAGGCTACCCGCGTCGTCACATTGCTGCTATAGAGCCACCGCCTTCGCAGAATTTTTCCTTGCATTTCCAAGAGCCCGACCATGACTGAATTCACCAATTTGCCCGATACCGAATACCAGGCGCGGGATCTGTTCGGGATCGATACCGACATGGTGGTCAAGGGCTACAAGGAACGCAGCGACCATGTGCCGCCGATCGATCCGGACTATCTGTTCGACCGCAATACCACGCTCGCGATCCTGGCCGGCTTTGCCTATAACCGCCGCGTCATGGTGCAGGGCTATCACGGCACTGGCAAATCCACCCATATCGAACAGGTCGCTGCCCGGCTGAACTGGCCATTGGTGCGCGTCAACCTGGACAGCCATGTGAGCCGCATCGACCTGGTCGGCAAGGACGCCATTGTCCTCAAGGACGGCAAGCAGATCACCGAATTCCGCGACGGCATCCTGCCCTGGGCGGTGCAGAACAATATTGCGCTGGTGTTCGACGAATATGATGCGGGCCGCCCGGACGTGATGTTCGTGATCCAGCGCGTGCTCGAGCAGTCGGGCCGGCTGACCCTGCTCGACCAGAACCGCGTGATCGTGCCGCATCCGGCTTTCCGCCTGTTCTCGACCACCAATACGATTGGTCTGGGCGATACGTCGGGCCTCTATCACGGCACGCAGCAGATCAATCAGGGGCAGATGGACCGCTGGAGCATCGTGACCACGCTCAACTATCTGCCGCACGACAAGGAAGTCGGCATCGTGCTCGCCAAGAACAAGAGCTATGGCGAGACCGAAAAGGGCAAGAAGCAGATTGCCAACATGGTCCGCCTGGCGGATCTGACCCGTTCGGCCTTCATCAATGGCGATATCTCAACGGTCATGTCGCCGCGCGGTGTCATCACCTGGGCCGAGAATGCGGTCATTTTCGGTGGCGACATCGGCTTTGCCTTCCGGCTGACGTTCCTGAACAAGTGCGACGAGCTCGAACGCCCGGTGGTTGCCGAGTTCTACCAGCGCGTGTTTGGCGAAGACCTGCCGGAAAGCTCCGCCAATCTGGCGGTGATGGCTTAGTCCAGCGCGCACGACCTCGCCCTTCGACAGGCTCAGGGTGAGGTCTACTGTGAATTCTGCGTCGTCTCGTAGACCTCATGGTGAGCTTGTCGAACCACGAGGTCGCGGCCACCAAGGCAACTGATCCATGGCAAACCCACCGCGCAGCAAAGCCAACAAGCCCGACCAGACCCAGGCGTTCAAGAGCGCCATGGGCGCGACAGTGCGCGCCATCGGGGCCAAGCCGGAGCTTGAGGTGAGCTTTACCGCCGACCGGCCGCTTTTGACCTCGGACAAGGCGCGGCTGGCCAATCTGCCGCGCCTGCCGACCAGGCGCGATATCGCCATTGCCCGCGGGCAGGGCGATGCCATGGCGATGCGCCTGGCCAGCCATGATCCGGATTCCCATCGCAAGCGGGCGCCGATGGACCCGCAGGCGCGGGCGGCCTTTGATGCGCTCGAACAGGCGCGGGTGGAGTCGCTGGGCTGCATCCGCATGCCGGGCATGGTGGGCAATATCCACGAAATGCTGGAAGACCGGCTGTTCCGCGCCAATTTCGCCGAGGTCGACGACAAGGGCGATGCGCCTTTGGCCGAGGCGCTGGGGCTGATGCTGCGCGAGAGGCTGGCCGGGGTCGAGGTGCCGCCCTCGGGCCATGCGCTGGTGGATCTGTGGCGCAAGGAGATCGAGGCCAAGGCCGGTTCCTCGATTGAAAAGCTGCTCGAGACCTATGAGAGCCAGGAGGATTTCTCGCGGGCAGCGCGGGCGGTGCTGCGCGACCTGAACCTGATCGCCGAGAGCGATATGGAAGACCCGTCCGACAGCGATGAGGACGCGGCCGAGGATAATCAGCCCGAGCAGGCGCAGGGTTCGGAAAAGGACCAGGAGCAGGGCGAGGGCGAGAACGAACAGTCCGACAGCGAGGATGACCAGCAGGCGGGCGAGAGCGAAGAGAGCGGCGATGTCGAGGGCATGGAAGCCGACATGGCCGACAGCGACGAGGACGCCGAGGCCGAGGCGGGCGAGGATGCGCCCATGCCCCCGCCGGCCAAGGATGGCGGCGAGCGGCTGTCCAACCAGTTCAACTACAAGGTCTTCACGCAGAAATATGACGAGATCGTCAAGGCGGCCGAGCTGTGCCCGCCCGACGAGCTCGATCAGTTGCGCGCCCTCTTGGACAAACAGCTCGAAAACCTTGCCGGCGCCGTGGCGCGACTGGCCAACAAGCTGCAGCGGCGGCTGATGGCCAAGCAGAACCGGAGCTGGCAATTCGACCTCGAGGAGGGGCTGCTCGATACGGCGCGCCTCACCCGCGTGGTCACCGATCCGATGCAGGCGCTCAGCTTCAAGGTCGAGAACGACACCGATTTCCGCGATACCGTGGTGACGCTGCTGATCGACAATTCAGGCTCGATGCGCGGCCGACCGATCACCATTGCGGCGATCTGCGGCGATATTCTCGCGCGCACGCTGGAACGTTGCGGCGTGAAGGTCGAGATCCTGGGCTTTACCACAAGGGCCTGGAAGGGCGGCAAGAGCCGTGAGGCTTGGCTGGAAGCCAATCGCCCGCCCAATCCGGGCCGCGTCAACGACATTCGCCACATCATCTACAAGGCCGCCGACGAGCCCTGGCGCCATGCGCGGCGCAATCTGGGGCTGATGATGCGCGAGGGGCTCTTGAAGGAAAACATCGACGGCGAAGCGCTCGAATGGGCGCGCAAGCGCTTGATGGCGCGGCCCGAGCAGCGCCGCATCATGATGGTGATTTCCGATGGCGCGCCGGTGGATGACTCGACCCAGTCGGTCAATGCCGGCAATTATCTCGAGGCCCATCTGCGCCAGGTGATCGAGGATATCGAGACCCGCTCGCCGATCCAGCTTGTGGCGGTGGGCATCGGGCATGACGTGACCCGCTATTACCGGCGCGCCGTCACCCTGCTCGATGCCGAGGAACTGGCCGGGGCGCTGACCGATGAGCTGGCGGCGCTGTTCGACGAGGAAATGCCGGCCCAGACGCGACGGCGGGTCCGGGGATGATGTTGCGGGCCGCAACTGCCGTGGCGCTGCTGTTGCTGGCCGGTCCGGCCAGTGCGGTGGAGTTGATGGTCAGTGCCGCGCCCGTCACCCGGTTCAAGGGCGTCGAGCTGGACCAGCCGGTCGACCGGCTGATCTTTCGCGGTGGCCTCACGCTGCAAAGCCCGGTCGATACATTTGGCGGCTTGTCGAGCGTGACCGTCACCGGACCGGACCAGCGCATCGCCTTCGTGTCCGACCGGGGCAATTTCGTTTCCGGGCAATTGGCCTATGACGAGGCGGACCGGCTGATCGGATTGATCGGGGTGACGATCGAGCCGATGCAGAATTCGGGCGGCACTGTCCTGCCGCGCCAGTTTGCCCGTGATGCCGAAGGCATGGACACAGTCTGGCGCGACGGCGAGCCTTATGCGGTGCGTGTGGGGTTCGAGCATCTGACGCGGGTGGCCGATTTTGTCATTACCGATGGCCGGCCGGATGGCGCGGCACGCGAGATCGGTATTCCGCAATGGCTAACCGATCTGCGCACCAATGAAAGCCTGGAATCGGTCTGCATTGCCCCGGAGGCATCGCCCATTGCCGGCTCAACCCTGCTGCTGACAGAAGAGGCGCTGGACGGTGATGGCAATCATCGCGGCGAACTGCTCGGGGTCAATGACAAGGGGCCAATCGGCTATGCCAACAGCCCGATCGTCAATCCGACGGACTGCAAGTTCCTGCCCAATGGCGATCTTCTGGTGCTCGAGCGGGGCGTGTCGCTGTTTGCCTTCGTGATGAACCTGCGGCTGGTGCCGGCCGATCAGGTGCGCCCGGGCAATGTGATGCGCGGCGACTTGCTCCTTTCGGCGCAAGGCGGCGAGATCGACAATATGGAAAGCCTGATGGTGCACGAAACGGCCGGCGGCGAGATGCGTATCCTGATCGGCTCGGACAATAATTTCAATGATTGGCAGCGCAATCTCATCCTGGAGTTCGCGCTGCCACAGGACTAGCTCGGCCTTCGGTCAGCTATCAGGCCGACACGGGCATCTTGCGCAGCACCAGGTCGCGAATGGTCTTGTAGGGCGCCAGCATCAGCACCGCCATCACCAGCTTGACCAGGAAATCGCCCAAAGCCAGAGACTGCCAGAGTTCGACTTCCGGGCCGATGCCGAGCAGCGGGGCGGGGAAGGCGAGCGAGGAATCTTCCATGCCGAACAGCGCATCGATGCCGGCAAAGGCCGGGGCCATGGCGAGGCTGAAGAACAGCGCCGTGTCGAGCGCCGAGGAGACCAGCGAGGAGAACATCGGGGCATGCCACCAGGCGCTGTTGCGCAGGCGGTGGAAGATCGAGATATCGAGCAATTGGGCGACCAGGAATGCCGAACCCGAGGCGACGGCGATGCGCGGGGTGGCCAGCCAGATCGAGAGGATCACCGCCACGGCAAAGCCGGCCACCACGACGAGCCGCGCACGCTGCGGGCCGAAGGCGCGATTGGAGAGGTCTGTGACCAGGAATGCCACGGGATAGGTGAATGCGCCCCAGGTGAGGATGTCACCGAGGTTGACGCCACCGAGCATGGCGTCGACGGGGAACTGGACCAGGAAATTGGAGGCGGCGACGACGGCCACCATGGCGGCAATGGCCACCAGGAAACGAGACAGCATTGGACTACCTTCATCATGTTCCGCAAACCGGCATCAGACCGGGGCGGGCGTTGCTGGTGGGCCGACGGGCGGCACACCGGATTTTTTTGCCATGCCCGATTGGGGCGGCAGGGGAAGCCAGGCTTCCTAAAAAAACAAGACCGCGTGGCAGTTGCCCACCACGCGGCCGAAAATCTCAGGCGGAAATCGCTTAGCCAGCGAGGGTGGCGCGGATTTCCTTCTTCAGGCCCAGAGCCAGCGGGGACAGGTCGGCGTCGTCCTGCTTGAGCAGGAACGCGTCCAGACCACCGCGATGCTCGACGGTGCGCAGAGCGGAGGTGGCGATACGCAGCTTCACCGGACGATTGAGGGCGTCCGAAAGCAGGGTGACGTTCACCAGATTGGGGAGAAAGCGGCGGCGGGTACGGTTGAGGGCGTGCGAAACATTGTTGCCCACCATAACACCCTTGCCGGTCAGTTCGCAGCGACGTGCCATTGGTTCGATCCTGTTTGTGTAAAGGTCCTGCGTGGCGGGGACGTCCCGCTACGGGCCTCGATTGTGATGAAATCTCGCGGGTCTTTAGAGAATTGGGGGGCATCCGTCAAGCAAAGAGGCCCGACAAAGCAGCGCGAGCGCCTTGCTTGTGCCCGGTATGGACGGCAGTTTGAAGCTAATCAGTGATTCGTTTCGCCCGGCCAGCGTCTCGCGCGGGCATTTGCAGCCGAGAAGACCACACGTGATCCGCACTGCCTTTGCTCTAGTTGCCGCCCTCGCCCCGCTCAGTCTTTCTGCCGCCCAGGCCGCACCGGTCGATGCGCGCGCCAGCTATGTGGTGACGGTGGGGGGGATCAATGTGGCCATGGTCGATATTGACCTTGATGACGATGGCGCGCGCTATGGACTGGAGCTTTCGGCGCGGGTAGCGGGGCTGGGGAGCGTGGTGGCCAGCGGCTCGGCCAGTGCCCGGGTTTCCGGCACATCCACGGGCGCGAGCCTGCAATCGCAGAGCTTTGCACTGGAGACCCGTGCCAATGGCGACGTGTTCACCGCCAGTGTTGGTTATGAGGGGCGCAATGTCAGCGCCTTCCAGGTGCAGCCGCCGGTGACCGACTCCTATGACCGTGTGCCGCTGGAGCGCGCGCATCTGACGGGGGTGGGTGATTTCCTTTCGGCGTTCATCCTCAAGGGTGACGGGCTGGAGCCGGGCCTGTGCCAGCGTACGCTCAAGATCTTTACCGGGGTCGAGCGCTTCGACATCGCGCTGGGCTTTCTGGACAATGACGAGGCAACCTCGCCGCGCACTGGCTATCAGGGGCCGCTGGTGGCCTGCTCGCTCGACTATCGGCCGATCTCGGGGCATTTCGAGAGTTCGGAAATGACCAATTACCTGGCCCAGACCAGCCGGATGATCCTGTGGTATGCGCCGCTCGGCCAGACCGGCTACTTTATCCCCTATCGCGTGATAATCGGCACCTCGATGGGCGATCTCTCCATGGTACTCACCCGCGCCGAGAGCTGAGGCTGCCGTCCCATTTTCGGACGGTCAAAGGCTTTTTTGACAATTTTGCGACGACTGCGGCCTGCCAATGCGGGGCATGCTGGTTAATGGCCAGTCGTGCCGCGTCATCCGACACGCTAAGACCCTGTCAGGAAACGGTCCAAGCCGACCGAAATTAACCCGCAATTCATCCTTGTGAACAGTATTCTTGCTTTTTCTGCAATGGGTTAGTGAGTCTTGTGGCTTGGCTTGCCCAGGCCCACCAGATCTGGTGGAGAACAAAGGGGCAGCGGTGATTCCGGCCCGATTCTGTCCCTGTTCGTTCCGGGTTTGGACCAGATCTTAAGGCCGGCCGGATGCACCGGGCGGCCTTGTGCCGGGGTGAGACAATCAAAGCGTTTCGAGGCTGGCGATACGCTGCTGGGAATCGAAGGTGAAGGCCTGGCGCAGCACGGCGGGGCTGCCGGGGAAGGTGCCCGAGACCTGGAAGGTGACGATGGTACGATCCTTGTCGGCCTCGACCTGGCGCAGTTGATAGCGCGGGCTGTAGCGCTCTTCGAAGCTGCGCAGCCAGAGCGCGATGGCGGCCTGCCCCCGATGCCACTCTCCTTCGTCCCGAACCGAAGCGTTGGGTGCAAACAGGGCCGCCGCATCGAGAGGGTCAGTGCGTTCGAAATATTGCCAGAGTGGATGGGGAAGGGTGGCGGGATCAAATGCGGACATCTGATGGAACTCCGGGGTGGGCGCTGCACCCATCAATGCGCCAGTGTTCTGACAGAGTGTGTCAGTGGCCGTTGTCCCATCCCGGCACGTCAACTCGGCTTTTTCTCAAGCCTGCCCTGAAAACCCCAGGACTCATGGGTGTGACGTCGTGAATACAAAGAAAATATTGGAAGAACAAGCGTTTACGCTGTGTTCAGGAATGGCCGATTCTCGCGTGAATTAACCGCCTGCTAAGCAAGTTGAACGGTTTCCGAGCCGGATGGGCCCGGTTCGAGGTCCGAAGCGCCCTGCGGATCCAGTTTTAGTGCGGACTCGCACAACCGCACCACCACATCTAGCCGTGAACAAAGCCAGACTCACTGAGTCGCGCCGATTCGGTTCTGTTTCGTTCTTCATCCGTTCCCTGGCTTAACAGGCGTGACAAATCCATGACAATTCTGTCCTTTGCTGGGACAAGTGCCCCAAGCCTCTCGCAAGCGGCGCGGGGACCGCTTACATAGGGGGCGATGAGCTTTTCCCCTTCCCACTCGGTCAAGGCGATCCTTGGCCCGACCAATACCGGCAAGACCTATTTCGCCATCGAGCGCATGCTGGCCCATCCCACGGGGATGATCGGCCTGCCCTTGCGGCTGCTGGCGCGCGAGGTCTATCAGCGGGTCGTCGAGCGGGTGGGTGAGCAGGCCGTAGCGCTGATCACCGGCGAAGAGCGCATCGTGCCGGCCAAGCCGCGCTATTGGGTGGCGACGGTCGAAGCCATGCCCATGGACATCCATGTCGATTGCGTGGCGGTGGACGAAATCCAGACCGCCATCGACTTTGACCGCGGCCATGTGTTTACCGACCGGATCCTCAAGGCGCGCGGTCTGCACGAGACGCTGCTGCTGGGCTCGGCAACCATGGCGGGGGTGGTGAAGAAACTGATCCCGCATGCCGAGATCATCGACCGGCCGCGATTTTCCCAACTCACCTATGCGGGGTCGAAGAAATTGTCGCGCCAGCCGGCGCGTTCGGCCATTGTCGCGTTCTCGGCGCGGCAAGTCTATGCGATTGCCGAGCTGATTCGGCGTGAACGGGGCGGCGCGGCGGTGGTGATGGGAGCCCTCAGCCCCCGGACGCGCAATGCCCAGGTCGAACTCTATCAGAATGGCGATGTGGATTTTCTGGTGGCCACTGATGCCATCGGCATGGGGCTGAACCTGGACATCCACCATGTGGCCTTTGCCGACGATACCAAGTTCGACGGGCACCAGAGCCGGCCGCTGACCCCCTCCGAGCTGGGCCAGATCGCCGGCCGCGCCGGGCGGCACAAGCACAACGGAACCTTCGGGGTGACCGGGGGCACCGAAGGGTTTGACGAAGACATGGTCGTGGCGCTGGAAACCCATGATTTCCAGCCGATCCGCCAAGTGCAATGGCGCAATTCCGATCTCAAGTTCAGCTCGGTCGAGGCGCTGCGCAACTCGCTTGAAGTGGCGCCGCAGGACAAAACGCTGACCCGCGTGCCGATTGCAACCGATCAACACGCGCTTGAGTTTCTCATGCGCAATGAGGCCGGGGCCTTGGCGCGCGGCCACGATGCGGTCAAACTGCTCTGGGAATGTTGCCAGATTCCGGATTATCAGGGGATCTCGCCGGCCGCGCATGGCGAGATCATCACCCGTATCTATTCGGATTTGAGACGAATTGGATCGGTTCGGGCAGACTGGATTGCCGAGCAGGTCCGGTTTTGCGACAATGCGGAGGGCGACATTGACACACTCAGTAATCGGATCAAGCAGATCCGGACCTGGACCTTTGTCGCCAATCGAAAAAACTGGCTTGAAGACCCTACCTATTGGCGCGAAAAGACGCGAGACATTGAGGACCGCCTGAGTGACGCTCTGCACGAGCGGCTTACCCAGCGCTTCGTGGACCGGCGCACCAGCGTGTTGCTCCGCCATCTGAAAGACAAACGTATGGTATCTCCCGAAATCAATGAGCGCGGCGAAGTGCGGCTGGAAGGCCACCTCATCGGCACGCTCGAAGGCTTCCGTTTCACCCTGGCCCGCAATGATGGCGACACAGACGCCAAAGGATTGCGCGGCGCAGCCGACTCGGTTGTCGCCCCGGAGATCCATAATCGTGCCGAGAGATTGGCCGGTTCGCCAAATGAAGAATTCGTGTTGGCCACCGATGGGCGCCTGCGCTGGCGCGGCGAAGTGGTGGCAGAGTTGGCGGAAGGCGACAGCCTTTATCGTCCCCGCATCCTGCTGCTGGCCGATGAGACGCTGACCGGTCCGGACCTGGAAAAGGTGCAGGATCGTCTTTCGCTGTGGCTGCGCCACCATATCAACACAGTGCTCGAACAGGTCATGGCGCTCGAAGCGCCGGCCGATCTCGAAGGCACTGCACGGGGGCTGGCCTATCAGCTGTTTGAACATATCGGCCTGTTGCCACGGTCCCAGGTGGCCGATGAGGTCAAGGGGCTGGATCAGGATGTGCGCGGCAAACTGCGCAAGCTGGGCATCAAGTTCGGCGCCTATCACATCTACCTGCCGCTTTCCCTCAAGCCCGCACCGCGTGAGCTGGCACTGATCCTGTTTGCGCTGAAAAATGGTGGTGTGCGCCAGCCCGGCGTCACCGATATTCCCCATATCGTGCTCTCGGGCCGGACCTCCTTTGTGGTCGATCCGGAAGTCGATACGCGGCTTTACGAGATCGCCGGCTTCAAGGTGGCCGGAAGCCGGGCGGTGCGGGTCGATATTCTCGAGCGCCTGGCCGATATCATCCGGCCGCTGGTGGCGCTGGATACCAGCCGCCCCTATCAGGGTGAACTGCCTGCCGGCGCCGCTGAGGGCAATGGGTTCCGCGTCACCGTGGAAATGACCAGCCTGTTGGGCTGCTCGGGCGATGATTTCTCCTCCATCCTGTCATCGCTGGGCTATCGGGTCCGGCGTACGCCAAAGGTGGCCGAGACGCCGGCACCGGCTGAGGCTTCGGCCGAAACCCCGGCGCTCGAACAGGTGCTGGAGGACAATGCGGCCAGTGCCGAGGCGAACAATGAGGCCGCTGCGCCCGAAAGTGCCGAAGCGCCTGTCGTGGCAGAGCCGGACAAAGGCGCCGTACCGGATGCGGCCCCTGCCGAGGCCGAGACCGCTGCAGAACCGGCCGCGCCGTCCGAGCCGGAATTTGACGAGGTGTGGTTCCCCGGCGGGCGCCGCCACAATGAAAACCGGCGTCACGAAGGCCGCAATCGCCGCGAGGGCGAGGATGGCCCAAGGCAGAACAATCGTCCGCGCCCTGGCAAGGGGCCGCGCCGCCCCGAGGGCGAAGGCCAGCAGGCACGTCCCAATGGCAAGGGCCGACCCGACAAGGCGGAGCGGGGCGACCGCAAGGATCGCCGTCCGCCGCGCGAGGAGCGCAAGCCGGTATTCGATCCGGACAGCCCCTTCGCGGCGCTGGCGGCGCTGCGCGGCAAGTCGGAATAGCAATTGGCAGGGCCGGAGCAGACGCCGCTCCGCAAGGAGCGGCTCGACCGGTTCCTGTTTTTTGCGCGCGCCGTCAAATCGCGCACCCTGGCCCAGAAAATCATCGAGAGTGGCGCTATTCGCGTCAATTCGGAAAAGACCGAGCGCACCGATCTCAAGGTCGGTGCGGGCGACGTGCTGACCATGTCATTGCACAACCGCATCGTGGTCTGGCGCATTCTCGATTGCGGCACGCGGCGCGGTCCGGCCAGCGAGGCGCAGGGGCTCTACGAGGATATTTCGCCTCCCCCCGTGCCCCGCGCAGAGCTGTCGCCCTATGAGGCGGCCATTGCTGAAAGACCGGCCGGAGCGGGGCGCCCGACCAAGAAAGAGCGGCGTGAAACGGACCGGTTGCGCGGTGGCGACGCTGATTAGGCAAGTCTTTCTCTGCACCTGCCTGATGCGCCAAACCGTCCCCCCTGACGGCCTTGCGATACGCAAGAAAACGGTTTAGCACCGAACCGGTTGAGACAGGCGGGCTGACCTGCCCCAAGGGGTCGGGCCGCAACGAGATGGGATCGCCTCCTAGATGACTTATATCGTCACCGATAATTGCATTGCCTGCAAATATACCGACTGCGTGGAAGTGTGTCCGGTGGACTGCTTTTATGAAGGCGAGAACATGCTGGTGATCCATCCGGACGAGTGCATCGACTGCGGCGTGTGCGAGCCCGAATGCCCGGCCGAAGCCATCAAGCCCGATACCGAGAGCGGGCTGGATGAGTGGCTCGAACTCAACCGAAAATTCTCCAATAGCTGGCCGAACCTGACCGAGCGCCGCGATCCGCTGCCCGAGGCAAAAGAGCGTGATGGGGAGGATGGCAAGCTTGCCAAATACTTCTCGGACGCGCCGGGCGAAGGCGACTAGGCGCTTCGCGGGCTCAATGCAAGCATCAAATCCCTGAGGCGTGGCAAGGGTTTGTCATGGTTTCGTCACATCCGGCCGATCCCCGGATGGTGCGGAAGCGCGCTGGTGATTCGTTCCTTTTGATTCTGCTGAAAAATTGTGCTATGGTGTGACCATATGCAGTTGAGCCCATCACCCAGCCGTGCCGCAAGGCACGATTTTTTTGACACCACACAAAGCTGATACATGGCGTTCCGGCAAGCGGATCCGGAGCGACGTGGGGATTGACTGCGCATATGCGTCCGGATTGGCGGGCGCCAAACAAGTAGGATGGCTGACCTTGCCGCAAGGAACCAGCCATTGGGGCGTCAACAAGGAGTTCCAGCATATGGTAGCCAAGAAGCAGCAGCAGCGGCTTGGGTTCAAGACAGGCGAGCATGTCGTCTATCCGTCCCACGGCGTCGGCATTGTCGTCGCCATTGAAGAGCAGGAAGTCGCTGGGCTGACCCTAGAGCTGTTCGTCATCAGCTTTGAACAGGACAAGCTGACCCTGCGCGTTCCCGTTGCCAAGGTCAAGTCCGTCGGCATGCGCAAGCTGGCCGAAGACGAAGAGGTCAAGCGCGCGCTCGATACCGTCACCGGCCGTGCCCGCGTCAAGCGCACCATGTGGTCGCGCCGCGCCCAGGAATACGAAGCCAAGATCAATTCGGGCGATCTGATCGCGATTTCCGAAGTGGTCCGCGATCTGTACCGCTCTGAAGAGCAGCCCGAGCAGTCCTATTCGGAACGCCAGCTGTTCGAGCAGGCCATGGATCGCATGAGCCGGGAAATCGGCGCCGTGCGCAAGCTCACCCTTACCGAGGCCGTGCAGCTTATCGAAAAGCAGCTCGCCAAGAGCCCCAAGCGCACCAAGACCGATGCGGCTGAAGCCGATAGCGACGAGGAAGCTGCTGCGTAAGCTCTTGCGGCAGATTGAATGGAAAAGGCCGGTGGAGACACCGGCCTTTTTTGTGTCGGAGCAAACAAAGGGCGCCCTCGGGGTGACTTGCGCACTCCGATCTGGTCAAAGCCGTTGAACGCAAACCTTCCGGTGATCCCATGCCCAGCTATGCCTTTCTTGCCATTGCCATTGTTGCCGAAGTAATCGCAACGACCGCGCTCAAGGCGTCGGAGGGGTTCTCCAACCTGTTGCCGTCTGTTCTGGTGGTGGTGGGCTATGGGGTGGCATTTTACTGCCTGTCGATGACCCTGCGCACGTTGCCGGTCGGGATTGCCTATGCCGTATGGTCGGGCGCCGGCATTGTCCTGGTGTCCTTGCTGGGCTGGCTGGTCTATGGCCAGAAGCTCGACCCCTGGGCCGTTCTGGGCATTGGCCTGATCATGTCCGGCGTGCTGGTCCTGAACCTGTTGTCGAAGTCGACGGCGCATTGAGCCGATAGCGGCCCGAAGCGAGGGCGGCCTGCAGGACATCCATGGTGTCCGCCCGGTTGAGACCGCCCACAGTGAGGGCATGGTTCTCATGGGCGCCGAGATCGGCAAATTCGGCATGGAGGGCCGCCACCACAGCGGGGTCGGTCAGGCTGTCGCCACCGCGGGCCTGACACCGGGCCACGGCCTCTTCGACACCGGTGCGCAGGACGACATAGTGCAGTGGCAGGCCCAACTCGGCGAAACCGGGCAGGGCCCAGGGGCGGATCACGCCGTCCAGGGCGACGAAATAGCCATTGCTGGCATAGGCGCCCGCCACGCTCGCGGCGATCTGCATGATCATCTGATTCTGGGTGTGAGATTCCGGCAGCCAGGGATCGATCTTGCCAGTCTTGATATAGCCCCAGAAATCGTCCGAGTGCAGATGCACCTTGGGCCCGCCCGGCAGGTAGGCCAGCGCCTCGGCACAAGTGGTCTTGCCCGAGCCCGGATGGCCGGAAAGGATGAGGATATGGCCGGCCGGCAGGTCCATGGGTCAATCCGTTGCGCGCAACGCGTCATAGGAGACCATGACGTGGTCTGCGAAGGCGGGACGCTCGGAAAGGGCCGCATAATAGCGGTCGATATGGGGCAGGTCGGGCCGGGCGATATCGATATCGAAGTAGCGATAGAGCACATGGCCGAACTGGATATCGGCCAGGGTGAAGTCCTCTCCGCCGAGGAACGCCTGCCGTTCCAGCCGCGCATTGGCGATGCGCAGGAAGCGGATGAGCGCTTCGAGGGCTGCGGTGATCGCCACCGGGTCCTGCATTGAGGGGGCGGTGCGCACCACGCGCCAGAAGACCGGGCCGGTAAAATTGAGCGTGATGTTGATCTTGGCCCATTCGGCCCATTTGTCGATTTCGGCGCGACGGAGCGGGTCGGCAGGCCAGAAGCTGTCCGGGCCATAACGGCCGGCGAGATAGCGCAGAATGGCGCCCGTCTCCCACAATGCTGGGCCATCACCGTCCCGCAGCACCGGCACAGTGCCATTGGGGTTCATGGCCAGGAATTCGGGTGTGTCATTGCCGCCATGGATATGGCCAATGTCGTGACGCACATGGTCCAGGCCAAGCTCGCCAATGCACCACATCAGCGCCTGTACGTTGGAGGAGGTCTTGCGGCCCCAAACGGTCAGCGTCATGGTTTTGGCCCACCCAGCACATCTTTCATGCTGACCGTGGCGCTGCCGGGCCGCAAGGGTTTTTGCTGGCTTTCATGCGGCACCCAGCCGGCCAGCCAGATGATTTCCAGTGTCGCGCGCACCCGGCCATCGGGGTCGGCGTCGCGTTCGGCATAGGCCTGGGCGGCGGTTGCGAGCAGGGCGCGGGTAGCAAAGCGGCGGGGGCGATCGGCGAGCGGATTGGCGGCGCCCAGGGCCTTGAGTTCGGCCATCAGGGCAAAGGGGGTGGCGTAGCGCACGCGATGGGTTTCGACATCGGCCACCGGCAGGGCAAAGCCGGCCCGCTGCAACAGGGCGCCGGCATCGCGCACCTGCGCCATTGGGGCAACCCGGGCCGAAGCGCCGCCTGAGACCTGCAGATCGGCGGCCAGAAAGGCCTCGCGCAATTCTGTCAGGCTCTCGCCACCAACAAAGGCGGCCATCAGCAATCCGTCAGGCTTGAGCAGGCGGCGCAGCCGCGCCAGATGGCCGGGCACATCATTGACTGCCTGCAGATGCAGTAGCGAGACAATCAGGTCCTGCTCGCCCTCGGGCAGAAGGGGAAACTCGTCGCCCGAGAAGGCCTCGACGCGCTGCGTCTTGACCGGCCCATTGGCGGTGAACAGGGTGTCGGGCAGGGTCTCGGCATCGGGGCCGATCAATATGGCACGGCCGAAATCGCGCCTATAGGCGCTTAGCCGATCGGCCAGGTCCTCAAGCACCAGATCGCGCACGAAATTGTCGCTGGCCGGGCGGCGCTGAAGGTTGCGGGCGATCAGGGTGGTGTCGAACAGGCGCGGAGGGGTGGTCATCAAAAAGGCTTTCGCCGGGGCCGGGTCGGGAGCAATATGGCTGTTATGGAGACGGGGGCCGGGGAAGTCAAAGAGATCGGGCGCGGGGTGCGGCTGCGGCAGGGCCTAGCCGGGCTGCGGCGCGCGCTGCTTGACCTGGTCTATCCGCCGGGATGCCCTGCCTGCAACGCGCCGCTGACCGGGGCGCAGGGGCTGTGCGCGTCCTGCTTTGCCGGTTTGCGGCAGATCCGGGCGCCGTTCTGCCCGGTGCTGGGCATTCCCTTCGAGACCGATCTGGGCCCGGATATGCGCTCGGCCGAGGCGCTGGCCGATCCACCCCCCTTTGCGCGGGCGCGGGCGGCGGTGGTCTATAGCGCGGTGGCAGGGACGCTGGTCAGCCGGCTTAAATATGGCGACAGGCCGGAGGTGGCCCGGTTCTGCGCGCGGCTGATGGCGGTGGCCGGACAGGACTATTGGGCCGCTGGCCCGGTTATCGTGCCGGTGCCGTTGCATGCCAGCCGGTTGCGGTTCCGGCGCTATAACCAGTCCATGCTGCTGGCGCGAGAGCTGGGCCGGCTGACGGGACTGAGCGTGGATCCGCATCTGATCGGGCGGCACAGAAAGACCCGGCAACAGGTGGGGCTGTCCGGTGATGGCCGGCTGCGCAATGTGCGAGGGGCGTTTTCAGCCCATCCGCATGCGCTCGAACGCCTGGCCGGCCGGCCGGTGGTGCTGGTCGACGATGTCTATACCACCGGCGCCACGGTCAAGGCCGCAACGCGCGTGCTCAAGCGGGCCGGTGCCGCAGAGGTGAATGTGCTCACTTTTGCCCGCGTTGTCATTGGCGAGGATCTCCCCATATAAAGAGGCAAGTTCACGATTTTCCGGAGCCTGGAGCGATATGGCCAAGGTTGAAATCTACACCACTCCCACCTGCCCCTATTGTCACGCCGCCAAGGCGCTGCTCAATGAAAAGGGCGTGGACTATTCCGAGATCACCGTGCTCGATCCCGACCTGCGCGAAAAAATGACCCAGCGCGCCCATGGCCGCCGCACCGTGCCGCAGATTTTCGTCGGCGACACCCATGTGGGTGGCTATGACGACATGGCGGCGCTCGACCGGCGCGGCGGGCTGGACCCCTTGCTGGCGCAATAGAACCCCATGAAAATCGCCGCTATCCAAATGTGCTCGGGGCTTGACCCGGCCGCCAATCTTGCCGCGCTCAAGCCGCTGCTGGCCGAGGCCGCCGGGCAAGGGGCGCGCTATGCGCTGACCCCGGAAGTCACCATGATCTTTCCCGAGAACCGGGATCAGCTCAAATCGGTGGCGGCGCCTTTCGAAGGGCATCCGCAATTGGCGGCGGTGGGCGCATTGGCCAGGCAGCACGCCATGCATGTCCATATCGGCTCGCTGCCGATCCCGCTCGAAGATGGGCGCTTTGCCAACCGCTCGGTGCTGTTCGGGCCGGATGGGGCGCAGCGCGCCACCTATGACAAAATCCATCTGTTCGATGCCGATATTGCCGGGCTCAACGCCTATCGCGAAAGCGCCACCTATAAGGGCGGCGACAATGCAGTGATCGCACCGCTCGATGAGTTCACCCTCGGCTTTTCGATCTGTTACGACATGCGCTTTCCCCGGCTCTACAACGCCCTGGCCAATGCCGGGGCGAGCCTGATGGCGGTGCCGGCGGCCTTTACGGTGCCCACCGGACAGGCGCATTGGCATGTGCTGCTGCGGGCCCGGGCGATCGAGACCGGCTCTTATGTCATTGCCGCGGCCCAGGGCGGCAGCCATGCCAATGGGCGCGCGACCTATGGCCATTCGCTGATCATCGACCCCTGGGGCAAGGTGATTGCCGAGCTCGACCATGACCGGCCCGGTGTGCTGGTGGCCGAGATCGATCCGATCGCGGTCACCGAGGCGCGCAGACGCGTTCCGGCGCTGGCCAATGCGCGGGACTTTGCGGCCCCGGGTTTGCACCGCTGAGCCAAGGCCCTATATGGTCGGCAGACAGGCGCCCGGCGCCGCAATGAAACGACAAGTGCAGTGATTCAGTATTCGCTTCAATGTTCGAACGGGCATCGCTTCGATGCCTGGTTCAAAAATGCAGCCGCCTATGAGGAACAGCATGGCCGCGGCCTGGTGAGCTGTGCCCAGTGTGGCGACGCCATGGTCGAAAAGGCGCCGATGGCTCCCAATCTGGCGCGCACCGACCAGGACCGTATGCCGGTTTCCGCGCATCACCCCGAGGCGGCCAAAATCCGCGAGATGCTGCGGGCTTATCGGCAGAAGGTGCTGGCGGAAGCTGAAAATGTCGGTGACCGTTTTGCCGAGGAAGCGCGCAAGATCCATTTCGAAGAGGCCGAGGCGCGCGGCATTTATGGCGAGGCGACGCGGGACGAAGTGGCCGAGCTGATCGAGGATGGTGTCGATTTCCTGCCCTTGCCCGATGTGGGAGAAGATAATTGAGCCTGTTCCACCGCGACGGGTTCGACGCAGCACTTTCGCAAATGCCGGGCGTCACATTCGTTGACCAGTGGGACGCGCGCGTCGCCAAGGTCGGTGGCAAGGTGTTTTGCCTGCTGACCGATTACGAGCCTCGCTGCATCGTCTTCAAATGCAGCGAAGAGAGCTTCGATATCCTGACCAGCGTGGATGGCGTCACGCAGGCCCGATACTTCGCAAAACGCAAATGGGTCAGTGCCGAAGCCGGCTCGGCGCTGGGTGAGGATGATCTGCGTGCCTATGCCGCCCGCTCATACGCCTTGGTGGCCGAGGGTCTGACCAGAAAGCTGCGCGCCGAACTGGGCATATTCTGAGGTTTTGGGTGATTGGGTCGGCCCGATAGGGAGGGTGGAATCCCCGCTATCGAGCCTGACCAGGCCAGCAGGCCTTGGCAGGCCGCTGGTTGGCTGAGCGCGTGTTAGCACCGGGCGCAGGGCTTGTCACGAAAAAGTCATGCACATTTCAGCTATCGGCGAAAGGAACAACGGTTTTCCTGGCGCCAAGCCAGCCACGGATGGTGCGCTGCGGACCGATAATGACCTCGTTCTGAAACACTTTGCGCAGGTGATACCACAATCGAGTCGCCGGGCTGAGCTGGCGCATGCTGTCGCGGGCAAGTCGCGACGCTTGCAGGTCGCTGTCGCTTTTTCCGGGCTGCAGCCGGTCCATCTGGATGGCCAGGCCCGGCAAGCAATGGCGGACGCGCAGGGCCCGCCCCACCGGTTCATATGGGTTGAACAGGGGACGATCGATAACGTCCAGCCGCGGCCAGATGCTGTCCAGCACATGGGCGGCCGCCCTGCGGTTGACGATGTAGGCCGCGGCTCCGGCGGCCCAGGTCCAGGAGCGCTTGAGTTCGACACCATCGACAACATAATCGGCTGCCGGTGCCAGTCTCTGGACGTCGAGAAAGGTCTCTAGCCGGACAATGTCGATTGGCGGGGGCGCATGCTGGAAGGTGTTGAGGAAGCCGGGCAGCCGGGGCGAGAGCACCGCATCGTCTTCCAGGATCAGCCCGTGGCTGTCACCGCTGTCGAGAAAGGCCCGCAACGCCTTGAGATGGCTCTGGGTGCAGGCGCATTCCTCAGGCGTCATCCAGTAGAATTTCTGCGGATTGCAGGAGAAAGCCCGGTCGGCATCGGAGAGCTGGTCAGGGGTGATTGCCGATAGCCGGCTCGCGGCAAGGCCAAGGTTGGCCAGCCGCTCTTCCATCTGGGTCCGGCGGTCGGTCCGCCGGTCCAGATTGATATAGAAAATCCGCATTGCGGCGCTAGAAGTCCAGCTTGCTCACATCGCGCACGGCACCGGTGGCGGCCGACGTGACCAGCGAGGCATAGGCCTTCAACGCCGTGGTGATCTTGCGCTTGCGCGGCTGGGCCGGCTTCCAGCCGAGCTTGTCCTGCTCGACGCGGCGGGCGGCCAGTTCGGCATCGCTCACCAGCACGTTGACGGTGCGGTTGGGGATGTCGATCTCGATGATGTCGCCCTCGCGCACCAGGCCAATGGCGCCACCTTCGGCGGCTTCAGGCGAAGCGTGGCCGATGGACAGCCCCGAGGTGCCGCCCGAAAAGCGCCCGTCGGTGAGCAACGCACAGGCTTTCCCGAGGCCCTTGGATTTGAGATAGCTCGTGGGATAGAGCATTTCCTGCATGCCGGGGCCGCCCTTGGGGCCTTCATAGCGGATGACGACGACATCGCCTTCCTTGATCTCATTGCTCAGGATTGCCTTGACGGTCATGTCCTGGCTCTCGAAGACGCGGGCCGGGCCGGTGAATTTGAGGATGGATTCATCCACGCCCGCCGTCTTCACGATGCAGCCGTCAAGCGCGATATTGCCCTTGAGCACGGCCAGGCCCCCATCCTTGGAGAAGGGATTGTCGGGCGAGCGGATGGCGCCATTGGTGCGGTCGGTGTCCAGCTCCTTCCAGCGATTGGATTGGGAGAAGGCCTGGGTGGTGCGCACGCCGCCGGGCGCGGCCATGTAGAACTGGCGCACGCTTTCCGAATTGGTGCGCGAAATATCCCATTTGTCGATGGCATCGCCCATGGTCGCGGCATGCACCGTGGGTTCATTGCGATTGATCAGGCCGGCGCGGTCAAGCTGGCCGAGAATGGCAAAGATGCCGCCGGCGCGGTGAACGTCTTCCATATGCACATCGTTCTTGGCAGGGGCGACCTTGGAGAGCACTGGCACCTTGCGGCTGAGCGCATCGATATCGTCCATGGTGAAGTCGATGCCGCCCTCATGGGCCGCTGCCAGGATGTGAAGAACCGTATTGGTCGAGCCGCCCATGGCGATGTCGAGGCTCATGGCGTTTTCGAAGGCCGCCTTGGTGGCGATCTTGCGCGGCAGGACGCTTTCGTCGTCCTGTTCGTAATAGCGGCGGGCAAGGTCGACGATCAGGTGCCCGGCTTCCTGGAACAGGCGCTTGCGGTCCGAATGGGTGGCCAGGGTCGAGCCATTGCCCGGCAGCGACAGGCCCAAAGCCTCGGTCAGGCAGTTCATCGAATTGGCGGTGAACATGCCCGAGCAGGATCCGCAGGTGGGGCAAGCGGCTTCTTCGACGGCCTGCACTTCCTCGTCGGTATAGGCATCGTCGGCGGCCATCACCATGGCGTCGACCAGGTCGAGCGCCTGCAGCTTGCCCTTGACCAGGGCCTTGCCCGCTTCCATTGGACCGCCCGACACGAAGACCACCGGGATGTTGAGGCGCATCGCGGCATTGAGCATGCCGGGGGTGATCTTGTCGCAGTTGGAGATGCAGACCATGGCGTCAGCACAATGCGCGTTGACCATGTATTCCACCGAGTCCGCGATGATGTCGCGGCTGGGCAAGGAATAGAGCATGCCGTCATGGCCCATGGCGATGCCGTCATCGACCGCGATGGTGTTGAATTCCTTGGCGACGCCGCCGGCTGCCTCGATTTCGCGGGCCACGAGTTGCCCCAGATCCTTCAGGTGCACATGGCCGGGCACGAACTGGGTGAACGAGTTCACCACGGCAATGATGGGCTTGCCGAAATCGCCGTCCTTCATGCCGGTGGCGCGCCACAGGCCGCGCGCGCCGGCCATGTTGCGGCCATGGGTGGTGGTGCGGGAACGATAGGCGGGCATGGCGGAATTCCTCGGTCTTAAAGATACCGGTGGGGCCGGTTGTGTTCTCTTGTCTCCTGTTTAGACCCATTGGCACCAGGCTTCAAGAATTTTCCGTACCGTACCGTACGGTTCGGTTGTTGTCGAAAGCCGGGCAGACCGTCCGTTGCTCTGGTGTCATTATGGCAAACGCAGCAAACAGGAGATTTTCCATGCGTTACTTCATGAGCATCTTGCCGCCCGCCGACCTCAAGCCCGAAGACGTGTCCCAGGGGCTGATGGACGCCATGGGCCCCTGGATGGAGCGGCACATGGCCGCCGGCACGCTGATTTCCACTGGCGGCCTCAAGGACGCTGAACAGGGCCGCCGCCTCAAGGGGGCCACCGGCACCATCATCGTCACCGATGGCCCGTTTGCCGAGGCCAAGGAGGTGCTGGGCGGCTATGCCGTGCTCGAGGCGCCCGACCTCGAGGTCGCCACCGCCCTGGCCCGCGAATTCATGCAGATGCACATCGAAAACGGTATTCCTGGCCTGGTGCTAGAACTGCGCGAAATCGCCGGCGGGGCCAATTACTGAGTGGCTGCCGCACTTGGCATCCTCCCGCCATTCTCCCTGGGGCACCGTCCCGGGGAGACTCATTGCGCGGTTATCCGAAGCCAGGTTGGGCGACACAGTCCGCGCTGCAACTGCACGACACCTGCCGCAACGATGGACCCAGCCCGCCGGCTGTCACCCCGGCGCAGGCCGGGGCCCATCCTGTGCTGGTGCAACATCGGATCGGGATTCTCACGTCATGGCCGGGTCCCGCCGGTAGCTCGCTACCGGTCGGGTCCAACCTGATGATCCACGCAACAACCCGCAAGGGGCCGCTCGAGGCAAGCGTCCGAAATCCTGTTCGTGGGAAGCGGCTTTCGCCCCTTCCATATTTAGTCAGGGGCGAAAGCCGCTTTTCACCGTGCAACCGTAAGCCGCAAGGCCGGGCGGCGAATTGGCTCATCTCTCGGTCAGAACTTGTAGCGCAGTCCGGCCGTCACAGCGTTGGAGCCGTCGATATGGGCAATGGTGCCGAAGCCGCCGGAGCGGTGCTGGATGCGACCGAAAGCTTCCCATTGCGGGTGATCGTCATGCGAAACCGCAATTTCCGGGGCCAGGTAATAGAGCACGGTCGCGCTGTCGCCCGAGGCTGCGGTGCGGGTGGTCTCGACGCCAATGGTGTCGGTGACCACCGAGAATCCGCCGGTGATCGACGGCGTGATATTGACCGGGCCCAACTCGACTTCGGTCAGCCGCCCGACAAGGCCTGCCCAGGCTTCGGCAGAAGTGGTTTCGCCGGTGCCCATGCGCAGGCCCAGCCCTGCCTCCAGCCCCAGGGCGAAGCTTTCATACTCGTAGAAGAACCGCTGATAGCCCAGCCCGGCAAAGCTATTGGTCTCATAGCCGCTGCTCCAGAAGGTCAGGGCATCGCCGAAATAGCCGCTGCTCATCGGTCCGCCGAAGACGAAGACGGATTCGTCACGATTGGCGGGCAGGTCCTTATCGGTCACGTTCTGGGCGGCAATTGGGGCTGCAAAAGGCACAAAAAGGCTCATGGCCCCGAGCGCCAGAATGGCGCGGGCAAATTTGCTCATCGGTCTGTCGTTCCTGTTTGGAAAACGAAAACGTCAACCGACAGAAGAGGTTCACGCTCGCGTGTTCACATTTGCACCGGCCACTCCGGATTGGACCGGTGGAACGGGGCCGCGCGTGCCGCGTTGGTTTGTCAACCACCAAAGGAGGAAACCATGGACGCTATTCCCGTCTCTATCCACGAAGGCATGCGGGTCGTGGACAATGCCATGCAGCCGATCGGCACGGTCGAGGCCTTTCGCAGCACTGATGAAGCGCCTGAGGCGCCCGATGTGGACGCGGCCGGTGTCAGCCCGGTGCTGGAGCGGCAGCGCAACGACTTGGCCGGCCTGTTGGCCGATCTGTTCCACCCCGATGATGGCCTGCCCCGCGAAATGCAGGAGAAGGCCCTGCGCGAGGGGTTCGTGCGGCTCGACGCCGACGGATTTCTCGCCTCGGACCGCTATATCTTCCCCGAGCATATCGACAGGGTAGAAGCAGACCGGCTGGTGCTGTCAGTCGGGCGCAAGGATCTGCTCAAGGCCTGAGCGGACGAAAGGTCCAAATACCTGCCCTCCATTCCCCCGCGGAGTGGAGGGCAAATATTTATGCCCGTCCATTCTCACGCTGATGAATTCGCTTTCCGGTCATGCAGACAAAACCCATCTGCAGGGGGTGTTTCTGGGGGCGGCGGCGAGATGTGTTTGGCGCTTTTTCTGCCGCTCTGTTTAACCACGGCAGTTTACCACTCCGGCAAACTTGCCGGCCGGACTTGGTAGAACTGCGGATTACGGCGCCGCTTGTGCCCGTGATGATCGCCCCCATGGTGGCTCTAGCCATCGCTTATTGGGAGATGATCATGTTGTACAAGCGTATGATTGCAGCCGTCATGGTGTCGGTTGTGTTGATGCCATCAATGGCCTCGGCCGATGGGCTGCTCGGCGGTGTGTTGGGTGGCGGCGGTTCGGGCGGCGACAGCGTGCTCGGCATTATCGGGGACGGTGACAGCGGCGCGCTGGTCACCATCAATTCGGGCAATGCCGGGGATAGCGGGCTGGTCAATGTCGGCGTTGGTGGCAGCGGCGGCGCCGTGACCGCCAATGTCGGTGGCGGCTCCTCGCCGGTGGTGGATGCCTCGGTACTGGGGTCGGAAGGCATTGCCGATGTCAATGCCAATCTGGGCGGTGTCGAAGCCAATGTGAATGTTGGTGGCTCCGACAGCCTTATCAGTGTCGATGTCGGTACCGGTTCAAGCGGCGGCAATGGTGGTAACGGCGGGAACGGTGGCTCTGGCGGGGGCGGAGGCAGCGGCTCCAATGGCGCGAACGGCTCCAATGGCAATAGTGGCTCCAACGGCGGCTGGTTCAATTTCGGCAATCGCGGAAATTCGTCTTCGCCGTCTGCGGCCGGCATCACGGCGGTCTGCGCCAACAATGCCAATCCGAGCCAGTTGATGGCGCTGTTCCAGAAAAGCTCGACCCGCGGCTGGAACCGGGCCAGCGGCATTCAGCTCATTCCGATCAAGGTCTGCGCCGATCTGCGACGCCAGATGGCCAATTGGCTCGCCGCCAACGGCGACTACCACCGCATGATTGGCGCGGTGGCGCAGGATCCCCTGATCAACGCCGCCCTCAGCCGCACCCAGTATCGCCCGGGCCATGTGCTGGGCGTGCACAAGCAGGGCGCGACGCTGATGGTCTACGTGTTCTGACTCTGCCTCCAGTCAGGGCGTAGCGGGCCGGTCGTCTCCCCCAGGCGGCCGGCCTCGCGGCGGTTCAGGCCGGGCGGGCGGCCAGCACCATGTAGTTGACCGCCATGTCGGGGGAGGCGCGCCATTCATCGGCCAGCGGATTGAAGGTCACGCCGGTCTGGTCGATCACGTTGAGGCCGTTGCGCTGCAACTGGGCGATGATTTCCTCAGGGGTGAGGAACTTCTTCCAGTCATGGGTGCCGCGCGGCAGCCAGCGCAGCACATATTCGGCCCCGATGATCGCCAGGGCCCAGGAGCGGGCGGTGCGGTTGAGCGTGGCGGTGAACATCAGCCCGCCCGGGGCCACCAGGTCGGCGCAGCTCTTCATGTAGAGCGGGACATTATCGACATGCTCGACCACTTCCATGTTGAGCACCACATCGAAGCTTTCCCCCGCCGCGACCAGGGCCTCGCTGGTAGTGGCGCGATAGTCGATCTCAAGCCCGGACCGCTCGGCGTGAATTTTCGCGATGGCGATATTGCGCTCGGCTGCGTCGATGCCGGTTACCGTGGCGCCCAAGCGGGTCAGCGGTTCGCACAACAGGCCGCCACCGCAGCCGACATCGAGAATGCGCAGCCCCTCGAAGGGGCGCAGTACGGACGGATCGCGATCAAAATGCCGGATCAGGTGGTCGCGGATATAGCGCATCCGCACCGGGTTGAACTTGTGCAGCGGCTTGAACTTGCCCTTGGGGTCCCACCATTGTTCGGCCATGGCCGTGAATTTGGCGATTTCGGCATCATTGACGGTGGTGTTGTTCATCGCACGGCTCCTTATGCCGCCATATGACCTGCAGGCCGGGGCAGGGGCAAGGCGCGGCGGCGTCGCAGGGGCCTAGTCTAGCGCGGCCAGGATTTCGGCGCGGCGGAACAGCGCCGTTGGCCGTATGGGGGTCAGGGCCGCGTTTGGCTCACCGGGCGGCGGCAGGGGCGTGGAAAGGTTCTCGCGGAATACCAATTGCGCCAAGCGCCCTTCGCCAGCGCGCATTATGGCGGTCATTGTGTCATATGGGAGCTCGAAGCAGGGGCCGCCAAGGCAGGGATCGTCGATCAGCGTGGCTTCAAAGCGCGAGGCCGACTGACGCCAGGCCGGGTCGGCATAGAACTCCGTCTCGCTGGAGAAGCCTTCGGGCAGTGGCCCCTCCGGCAGCAAATAACTGACGCCGCCTCCTGCCAGCCTCTCGGCTTCGGGTCCGAAGACCATGACCCGGATAGAGCCGAATGGTAGAACGGTCAGCGCAGCGTGAATTCTGGTTCCGTCTTCGAGCAGGGCGAAGGTTTCCCCTGAACGCCAAATGTCGGCCACAGCAATGTTATACGCCCCCTGTATTTCGACGATACCGCCGCGCTCTCCAAAACCAGGGCGAAGGTGCAAGTCCTGCCGCTCCACCGCGATTTCGAACAGAATACTGTTGAGTGTCCGGGCCGCTTTGCTGCGTAGCGCGCTTTCGGCAAAATCATACTCTGTGTCGTCCAAAAATGAGAAATCGGGAAGGACATCGAATGCGCTGTCCTGCTCCTGCGCTTCGCGAAGCTGTCGCGCGGCATCTGCCTGGAAATATTCCGCTGCTGGCGGCCAGTTCTCCCCGTAGTGGGAGGCCATCATGTTTTCATAGGTCAGCCCGGCCGCCTTCTCCTCATCCGAGAGGCCACCTGTGTCGAATGCGATGACAAGATCAGTATAGAGCAGTGGCACGATCTGGCTGCGGAGCCAGTCCACATGTGGGGCGGCGGGCGGACGGCAGCCGATCTCGTCGGCGATGGCGTTGGCTTCGGCAATCAGCCCATCAAGGTGCGTCTGGTAGGCCACTTCATCGACCATGCCGGATTGCCAGTCGGCATATATGGCAGTTTCTGCCTTGTAGTCGGTTTCCAGAATGGAGATGAAATTTCGCTCGAACTGCTTGAACAGATTGCATTGGGCGTCGAACGCCTCGCCGGCCTTGAGTTTGAGAAAATTCTGCTCATCAGGCTCTGCTGCGAGGATGGGGCCAAGCATAAGGCTGGCACAAAGCGCAAGGCAAACCGACAGATGCCGCATACTAGGGTGCTCCCGATGATTGGGGCAATTTAGCGCCGTGCCGGTATTGGACTATCCCCTCAATGGGGGAGAACTGGCAGGATTGTGATGCCCATTGATTGCGCAACGGCTTTGTGGCATGTCGCGCCCAACACTAAAGCGTAACGCCGGGTTCGGCGGATCAGCGGGGAAACTGTCTTGGCCCGTATCGTCGTCAAGTTCGGTGGCACTTCGGTGGCCAATGTCGAGCGCATCCGCAATGCGGCGCGCCATATCAAGCGCGAGGTCGAGGCGGGCAACGAAGTTGCCGTTGTAGTTTCGGCCATGAGCGGCAAGACCAATGAGCTGGTCGGCTGGGTCAACGAAGCCTCCAAGTTTCACGACGCGCGTGAGTATGACGCGGTGGTTGCCTCGGGCGAGCAGGTCACGGCTGGGCTGATGGCGATCGTTCTCTCGGAAATGGGCATTCAGTCGCGCAGTTTCGCCGGCTGGCAGGTGCCCATCCACACAGACGATTCCCATGGCGCGGCGCGCATCACCGATATCGATCCGACCGAGCTCGACAAGCGCATGCGCGAAGGCTGGGTGCCGGTGATCACCGGCTTTCAGGGCATTTCACCGCATGGCCGCGTCACGACGCTCGGCCGGGGCGGCTCGGATACCTCGGCGGTCGCGGTCGCAGCAGCGGTCAAGGCGGATCGGTGTGACATCTACACGGACGTCGATGGCGTCTATACCACCGACCCGCGCATCGTGCCCAAGGCGCAGCGCATGACCAAGATTTCCTTCGAGGAAATGCTGGAAATGGCCTCGCTCGGCGCCAAGGTGCTGATGATCCGCTCGGTGGAAATGGCCATGGCGCACAAGGTGCGCCTGACCGTCCGCTCCAGTTTCGATGACCCGGACGCGCCGCAGATCGCGCCCGATGGGACGCCGGGTGTGCCCGGCACGCTTGTCTGCGATGAGGATGAGATCATGGAACAGCAGATCGTTTCGGGCGTGACGCTCGCCAAGGCCGAAGCCAAGATCACCCTGCGCAAGGTCAAGGACAGCCCCGGCGTCGCCGCCGCCATTTTCGGCACGCTGGCCGACAAGGGCATTATCGTGGACATGATCGTGCAGAATATTGCCGATGATGGTGCGACGACCGACATCACCTTTACGGTGCCCGACAGCGAATATGACAAGGCGGTCAAGGCGCTGGAAGACAATGGCGGACGGTTCGAATATGCCCGTCTTTCCGGCTCCAAGGGCGGTGCCAAGGTCTCGGTAGTGGGCGTGGGCATGCGCTCTCACGCCGGTGTTGCGTCCTCGATGTTCAAGGCGCTGGCCGACAAGGGCATCAATATCCAGCTCATCACCACTTCGGAAATCAAGACCTCGGTGTTGATCGATGAAGAATATGCCGAGCTTGCGGTTCGCGCCTTGCACACCTATTACGGTCTGGACAGACAGGACGCCTGACCCAGTCGAGGGGACAAGGGCCGCGTCCTTCAAATAGGGGGGCGGCTTTGCGGGCCGCCTTGGAGAGGCATGGTCACGACCATAGGCGGCCCAAGGGTGCTGCTGCGGCAGTTGCGCGAGACGATGGCGGAGCCCCTGGCTTCGCAGGAACGTCTCGACAAAATCGTGGGCCTGATCGCCGAGAACATGCGGGCCGATGTGTGCTCGTTCTATGTGCTGCGCGATGATGGCGCGCTTGAACTGTTCGCCACGCGCGGCCTGAACACCGAATCGGTCCATTTGACGACGTTGCGCCTGGGCGAAGGCCTGGTGGGCCTGATTGCTGCCGAGGCCGAGCCGCTCAGCCTGGACGACGCCACAAGCCACCCTGCCTTTGCCTACCGGCCAGAGACGGGCGAGGAAAAATACAACTCCTTCCTCGGCGTGCCGGTGCTGCGGGCCGGCCAGACGCTGGGCGTGCTGGTGGTACAGAATGCCGACCGGCGCCACTATGGCGAGGACGAAACCGAGGCGATGCTGACCACGGCCACAATCCTGGCCGAGATGATCGCTACCAGCGATTTCGACAATCTGATCAAGCCAGGATCGGATATCGATCTCAGGCGGCCTCGCATGTTCAACGGCGTCAGCTTCACCGATGGCATCGCGCTCGGCAAAGTGGTGCTGCACGATCCGCGCGTCGTGGTGACCAATTTCATTGCCGAAGACACCGATGCGGAAAAGCAGCGGCTTGATGCGGCGCTGGCCTCGATGCGCGTGTCGATCGACGCCATGCTCGACCATGGCGATATGCAGCCGACCTCGGATCACCGGGAAATTCTCGAGACCTATCGCATGTTCGCCAATGACCGGGGCTGGGTGAACCGGCTAACCGAGGCGATCGACAATGGGCTTTCGGCCGAAGCGGCGGTCGAGCGGGTGCAGAACGATACCCGCGCGCGCATGCAGCGCCAGACCGACCCCTATATTCGCGACCGGCTGCACGATCTTGACGATCTGGCCAACCGGCTGCTGCGTGTTCTGACCAATACCAACCAGCCGGCGCATCGCGACCTGCCGGAGAACGCCATTCTGGTGGCCCGCAATATGGGGCCCGCCGAACTGCTCGAATATGACCGCAAGAAGCTGCGCGGCGTGGTGCTCGAAGAAGGCGGGGCGACGGCGCATGTGGCCATTGTCGCGCGCTCGCTGGGCATTGTCGCGGTGGGGCAGGCGCAGTCGATCGTTTCGATGTGCGAAGGCGGCGACGACATTATTCTCGATGGCCCGCTGGGTCAGGTGCATCTGCGCCCCACGCCCGATGTCGAGCAGACCTATATCGACAAGGTGCGGATTTCGGCGCGTCGGCGCGCCCATTATGCCGCGCTCAAGGACAGGCCGAGCGTCACCAAGGACGGCGTCGAGATCACGCTGCTGCACAATTCGGGGCTGGTGGCGGATCTGCCCATGCTCGACGATACCGGCGCGGCCGGGGTCGGGCTGTTCCGCACCGAGCTACAGTTCATGATCGCCAGCCGCTTGCCGCGTCTGCAGGAGCAGGTCGAGCTTTATGCCGAGGCGATGGAAATCGCCGGGGACCGGCCGGTGGTGTTCCGCCTGCTCGATATTGGCGGCGACAAGGTGGTGCCCTATCTGCGCTCGGCGGCCGAGGAAAATCCGGCCATGGGCTATCGCTCAATCCGACTCGGGCTGGACCGGCCGGGCCTGTTGCGCACCCAGATCCGGGCGCTGCTGCTGGCAGCGCGGGGTCGTCCGCTCAAGATCCTGGTGCCCATGGTCACCGAGACCTTCGAGTTTCGGCAAACCAAACAGGTGCTCTGCAAGGAAATGGACCGGCTCAGGCGGGCGGGACAGGCTGTGCCGGAAAAGGTCGAGATCGGGGCGATGGTGGAAGTGCCCTCGCTGCTGTTCGAGCTGGACCAGATAATGCCCGAAAGCGACTTTGTCTCGATCGGATCGAACGATCTGGTGCAGTTCCTGACAGCGGCCGACCGCGCCAATCCGCGCGTCTCCAAGGCGTATGATCCCATCGCCCTGCCGCGGCTGCGGGCCATTCGCCTGGTGGTGGATGCCGCCGCCCGCCACAACAAGCTGGTCACCATGTGTGGCGAGCTGGCCGGCAAGCCGATGGAAGCGCTGGCGCTGATGGCCATCGGCATGACGCGGCTATCCATGGGGCCGGCTTCGATCGGTCCGATCAAGGAAATGATCCTCAATCTCGAACTGGAGCCGGTCAAGGCCGCCATCTCCGAGGCGCTCAGCGTCGGGTCCAATGGCAATTCGGTGCGCAATTTGCTGACCGAATGGGCGGAAAAGCAGAACCTCCCCATGGGGTAGCAAGCGGCATTGGCCGCTTGATGTTGCGCGCCGGGGTCATTACACCCCGGAGCGTAATTTCGCTGAAAGACCAAGAATGCCCAACCTGCCCCAGGACAAGCTCGACGCCCTCGAAACGCGGTTTCAATATATTGAAGCCGCGCTCAGTGGTGGCGCGAGCCCGGATGAGCTGGCCAAGCTCTCCAAGGAGCATTCAGATCTCAGCGAGATCGTGGGCGAAATCACCGCCTACAAGAAGGCCCTCAAGGACCATGCCGAGGCCGAGGCGCTGCTGAAAAGCGGCGACAAGGAAATGGCCGAAATGGCCGAAATGGAAATCGAGGCGCTGGACGAGAGGATCGAGCAGCTCGAACAATCGATCCGTATCATGCTGCTGCCCAAGGACGAGGCGGACGAGAAATCCATTATCCTGGAAATCCGTGGCGGCACGGGTGGCGATGAGGCGGCGCTGTTCGCCGGTGATCTGTTCCGCATGTATGAGCGCTATGCGGCCTCACATGGCTGGAAAGTGACGGTGATGGAAGAGAGCCCCGGCGAGATGGGGGGCTTTAAGGAAATCATTGCCAATGTGTCGGGCAAGGGCGTCTATGCCCGGATGAAATATGAAAGCGGCGTGCACCGGGTGCAGCGTGTTCCGGCGACCGAGGGTTCGGGCCGTATTCACACCTCTGCCGCGACAGTGGCGGTGCTGCCCGAAGTCGAAGATATCGACATCGAAATCCGCAACGAGGATATCCGCATCGATACGATGCGCGCCTCGGGCGCCGGCGGGCAGCATGTCAACACCACCGATTCGGCGGTGCGCATCACCCACATCCCGACCGGGCTTGTGGTCACCTCGGCGATGAAATCTCAGCATCAGAACCGGGCCCAGGCGATGATCGTGCTGCGCTCAAGGCTCTATGAGATGCAGCGCGAAGAACGCGACAGCGCCCGTTCGGCCGAGCGCAAGGGACAGGTTGGGTCGGGTGATCGCTCCGAGCGCATCCGCACCTATAACTTCCCACAGGGCCGTGTCACCGATCACCGTATCAATCTCACGCTCTACAAGCTCGACAAGGTCATCACCGGCGAGGCGCTGGATGAGCTGATCGAAGCGCTGATCACGGAACACCAGGCGGCCCAGCTTGCCACCATGGAGCAGGGCAACTGAGCGAAAATCTCAGTATTGGCGCGCTCTGGCGCGGCTGGCGCGACGTGCTGGGCCGGCTCGGTTTTGAAACCGCCGCACTCGACGCCAAGCTGCTCACTGGTCATGCACTGGGACTGGACGCGCTGGCGCTTGCGACGCGTGAGCGGGACCCTGTCGCCGACGCGGATGCCGCACGGGTCGCCGCGCTTCTACAGCGGCGGATGGGCGGGGAATCGGTGGCGCGCATTATCGGCGAGCGGGAATTTTTCGGCCTCGCCTTTGCCCTCAATGCCGCGACGCTGGAGCCCCGGTCCGATACCGAGCTCCTGGTGGAGCTGGCGATCAAGACGCTGCCGGAAGGCGGAAGCCTGCTTGATCTGGGGACAGGCACCGGTTGCATTCCTGTTGCCGTGCTGGCCAACCGTTCCGATGCCACTGGGTTGGCGACCGATATCAGCCCAGAGGCGCTGGAGATGGCGCGGGGTAATGCGACGCGGCATGGCGTGGTGGATCGATTGGGTTTTGCGCGGGGGAGCTGGTTCGAGGCGCTGGCTGGCAATGAGGAAAGCGTGAGAAAATTCGATCTCATCGTCTCCAATCCCCCCTATATCACCAGCGCTGTTGTCGAGACGCTGGCGCCCGAGGTGAAGGATTTCGACCCTCGGCTGGCGCTGGATGGCGGGCCGGACGGGTTGGCCCCCTATCGAGTCATTGCGGCACTGGCGCAGGCGTTCCTGGTGCCGGGCGGCCAGGTGCTGGTGGAAATCGGCTATGATCAGGGCAGCAGTGTCAGCGCCCTTTTCGCCGAACACGGTTTTGCCGATATTGTCGTTCACAAGGACCTCAATGGCCTTGATCGTGTGATTTCAGGGCACCACCTGAAGGACAAATAGAGCGTCCGATTTGGACAAGGCGCAGTTTGTGCTAGTCAAACCGGGCCGAAGCGGTTAGTTTATGACTGCTGTCAATGGCGCATCATGGGCGCCGCGGCGATCACACCCGATCCAAAATGCAGTGAGCTGCTGGTGCAGCGCGGTTCCGGAAGACCGGGACGACGCGGGGGACGGGATGGACTTGTCCAGGGTCGCTGCCGACCGCATTCGGTCTTCATGAAGCCAGACGAGATTCCGCCCGGTGCGCACTTACCGCCGACGGAGTCAGGGCCAGATCGGGCCTTTTGCGCCGGTCCGCCCATTGATGTGACGCTTAGCTTTTTAGAGTTAGACAAAGCGACCCGATGAGACCTAATCAGAACAAGAACCGGCAGCGTGGCCGGAACGGCGGACGCAAACATGTCAATCCGCTGTCGCGCAATTATGAGAGCAACGGACCTGACGTTAAGGTTCGCGGCAATGCCTCCCACGTTGCCGAGAAATATATGCAGCTCGCCCGCGACGCCCAATCCTCGGGCGATTCGGTGATGGCCGAGAATTATCTGCAGCATGCCGAGCATTATTTCCGTATTGTTTCCTCCGCCCAGCAGGCCATGAATGGTCCGCGCGACGGACAGAGCCAGGACGAGAACGAGTTCGAAGATGACGGCAATGACGTCAATTCGCGTTTCTCGTCGCCGCAGCCGCCCCAGCCGGCTCAGCAGAACAATGACGGCGAAAGCGAGCAGGCTCCGGCCGCAGCCGAGGCGGGCGACAAGCCCGGTGAGGATGCCGCGGCAGCGTCGGCCGAGGGTGAGAGCGATCAGCCTGCCCGCAAGCCGCGTGAACGCCGCCCGCGCCGTCGCCGCAATGCTGGCGGTGAGGCGGGTGCTGCACCGGCTGATGCCAGCGGCGCGCAGCCTGAGCCGACGCCGGAACTGCCGGCCTTCCTGACAGGCAATGCTGCCGAATAAGGCGCGTTGAAAACCATCAAATGCCGGGCCCGATGCCCGGCATTTTTGTTGGCAATCAACGACCCCACCCTGCTGGGTGGAGATTCTCCTCTCGAGCCCCTTTTGTTCGCGCTTGAATGACCTACATCTAGGTCGGACGATGCGCCAATATGGGCATGGTTCGAACGACGCTTCCGACGTCATGCCGGTGCCTTTGCTGGGCCGGGTGGCGGGCGAGACAAGGAGAGTTGCATTGAATATCGAAAAATACACCGAGCGGGCGCGCGGCTTCATTCAGAGCGCGCAGACCGCGGCCCTGGGCAAGGGCCACCAGCAGTTTTCGCCGATCCACCTGCTCAAGGTTCTGCTTGATGACGACCAGGGCATGGCCAATGGGCTGATCGGGCGCGCCGGGGGAGATCCCAAGGCAGCGCGGGCGGGTGTCGAGGCGGCACTGAACAAGATTCCCAAGGTTTCCGGCGATGCCGGGCAGCTTTATCTCAGCCGCGAGTTGGCCAAGGTCTTCGACACCGCCGAACAGGCGGCACAGAAGGCCGGGGACAGCTTTGTCACGGTTGAGCGGCTGCTGCTGGCGCTGGTGATCGAGAAGGATAGCGATGCCGGCAAGGTGCTGAGTTCGGCCGGGGTGACCGCGCAGGGACTTAACACGGCCATTGAGGAAATCCGCAAGGGCCGGACCGCAGACAGTGCGTCGGCGGAAAACACATATGACGCGCTCAAGAAATATGCGCGCGACCTCACCGAGGACGTGCGCGAAGGCCGGCTCGACCCGGTGATCGGGCGCGACGAGGAAATCCGCCGCACCATTCAGGTGCTGAGCCGCCGGACCAAGAACAATCCGGTACTGATTGGCGAACCGGGCGTGGGCAAGACGGCGATTGCCGAAGGCCTGGCGATCCGCATCGTCAATGGCGACGTCCCGGAATCGCTCAAGAACAAGAGCCTGCTCGCGCTCGACATGGGCGCGCTGATCGCCGGCGCCAAATATCGCGGTGAGTTCGAAGAACGGCTGAAATCCGTGCTATCGGAGGTTCAGGCCGCTGAGGGGCAGATCATCCTGTTCATTGACGAGATGCATACGCTGGTCGGCGCGGGCAAGAGCGAGGGTGCCATGGATGCGTCCAACCTGCTCAAGCCAGCTTTGGCGCGCGGTGAGCTGCACTGCGTCGGTGCGACCACGCTGGATGAATATCGCAAGCATGTCGAAAAGGACCCGGCTCTGGCCCGGCGCTTCCAGCCGGTCTTCGTGTCCGAGCCCACGGTGGAAGACACCATTTCGATCCTGCGAGGCCTTAAGGAAAAATATGAGCTGCATCACGGCATTCGCATTGCCGACTCGGCGCTGGTCAGTGCAGCGACGCTGTCGAACCGCTATATCACTGACCGCTTCCTGCCCGACAAGGCCATCGATCTGATGGACGAGGCGGCTGCGCGGCTGCGCATGGCGGTCGACAGCAAGCCCGAAGCTCTGGACGAGCTGGATCGCAAGATCATGCAGCTCAAGATCGAACGCGAGGCGCTCAAGAAAGAGACAGATGAGGGGTCCAAGGCCCGGCTCGAGCGGCTTGAACACGATCTTGCGGGGCTCGAAGAGCAGGCACAGACTCTCTCGGCCAAATGGCTGGCCGAGAAGGAGCGGCTGCAGGGTTCCACCAGGATCAAAGAAGAGCTCGATGCCGCTCGCAGCCAGCTTGAGATTGCACAGCGCCAGGGTGATCTGGCCAAGGCCGGCGAGCTGGCCTATGGCGTCATCCCGGATCTGGAAAAGCGGCTTGCCAGTGCGGATGATGCAGATGGCGACGGCCAGCCCGATCCGGTGATGGCAAAGGAGACCGTTGAACCCACGGACATTGCCCAGGTGGTGTCGCGCTGGACCGGCATTCCGGTCGACCGGATGATGGAAGGCGAGCGCGAAAAGCTGTTGCATATGGAAACCTCGCTGGGCGCCCGGGTGATCGGGCAAACCGAGGCGGTGGCGGCGGTCGCCAAGGCGGTGCGGCGTTCGCGTGCCGGCTTGCAGGACCCGAACCGGCCGATTGGTTCGTTCATGTTCCTGGGACCCACCGGCGTGGGCAAGACCGAGCTGACCAAGGCCCTGGCGCAATTCCTGTTCGACGACGAAACCGCCATGGTGCGGCTCGATATGTCCGAATTCATGGAGAAGCACTCGGTGGCCAGGTTGATCGGCGCGCCTCCAGGCTATGTCGGTTACGATGAAGGCGGGGTGTTGACCGAAGCCGTGCGGCGTCGGCCTTACCAGGTGATCCTGTTCGACGAGATCGAAAAGGCTCATCCGGACGTCTTCAACGTGCTGCTGCAGGTGCTCGATGATGGCCGGTTGACCGATGGCCAGGGTCGCACGGTGGACTTCCGCAATACGGTGGTGATCCTCACCTCGAATCTGGGTGCCGAATATCTGGTGGAACTCAAGGATGATGAGCCGGTGGACCTGGCTCGTGGCAAGGTCCTCGACGCTGTCAAGGCGGCGTTCCGGCCCGAGTTCCTCAACCGGATCGACGAGATCCTGCTGTTCCACCGCCTCGGGCGCGAACATATGGGCAATATCGTCGATATCCAGTTCGGGCGGCTCGAAGGGCTGCTCAAGGATCGCGACATTGCGCTCGAGCTGACACCGAAGGCCCGCGAATGGCTAGCCAATGAGGGCTATGATCCGGCCTATGGCGCCCGCCCGCTGAAGCGCGTCATCCAGCGTGAAGTGCAGGATGAACTGGCCGAGGAAATTCTCTCGGGCAAGGTCAGCGACGGAGATCGGGTCGTGGTGGATGCCGATGAGAGCGGAATCGTGCTTCGCCCAGGCGAATTGCCGGAGGCCGGGGCAGCGGCCTAGCCGTCTGCTGGGCTAACGAAAAGGGGCCGGTCCGAGGACCGGCCCCTTCCATATAAGCCTTGCAAATTCGCGAGGTGCGTAATAGAACATAAAGTGAACAAATGGCCTGAGTGCCGGAGTGGAAAATGAACGATCGTATCGACTATATCGAGTTTCCTTCGACCGACAGGCGGGCCACGAGCGGTTTTTTCCGCGCCGCTTTCGGTTGGGGTATTGTCAGCTATGGACCCGACTATGATGGGCTGGACGGGGCGGGCATAGACGGGGGCGTCGATCAGGCGGCCGAACGCGTCCAGGCCAGCATGGCGGTTGTCCGCACCGATGATCTGGACGACGCCGAGCGGCGGGTTGTCAGAGCCGGTGGCGTCATTACTCGTGCCCAGTTCGATTTTCCCGGCGGGAGACGATTCCACTTCCGCGAGCCGGGTGGCAATGAACTGGCCGTCTATGTAGCGCGGCCGGAGTAGCGCGCGCCTTGGCGCGGCTCTGCTGAAAGCGCTCTAGTTCGCCTCGGCGACTGAAACCGGTGCGGGGTCGCGGGCCATCAGATCGTTGATCTGGGCGATGGTCTGGTCGAACTCGTCTCGATATTGCGCGGCCAGTACATTGTCCTTGGGCAACTTGACGCTGAGCGGGTCGACCAGGTTGCCGTTGATCTTGATTTCGAAATGCAAGTGCGGGCCGGTCGATTGGCCGGTCGAGCCGACATAGCCGACGACCTGGCCCTGCCGGACGCGGGAGCCAACACCAAGACCTTCGGCAAATCTGGACATGTGGCCATAGGCGGTCTCATAGCCATTGACGTGCTGGATCTCGACCTTGTTGCCATAGCCGGACTGCCACTTGTAATAGCTGATCACACCATCGCCCGAGGCATAGATCGGGGTACCGGTCCTTGCGGCCAGGTCGACGCCGGTATGGAGCCTGCGGGTTTTGAAGATCGGGTGGATGCGATAACCAAAGCGCGAGCGCAGCGTGCCACCGCCTTCGAGCGGACGGCGATTGAGGAAGCGCTTTCCGGTTTCCCCGTCGGGGTCGTAAAAATCGACCACCCCATCATCAGTGGTGAAGCGATAGAGCTGGCGCGTGGTGCCCGACAATGTCAGGCCCACATAAAGTAGTTCCTCTTCGGCGCCGTCCCCGGTATCGCCGGCTTCAAGGATTTCGATGGTGTCGCCTGCGGCAACGCGCTTGGTCATGTCGATATCATAGGCAAACATGGCGATGATGCGCTCGATGGTGGCATCGCTCAGATCGTGCTTGCGGCCGGTCTCCCAGATGGAGCGATAGATGCTGGGCAGATTGCCCACACTGATCTGCTCGACATCTTCGGCCGGAAAATCCACCCAGTCCGGCTGCAGGCCAACGACATATTGTCCGTTGTCGCTCAGCGCCACGGTGGCAATGTGCCGATCCCCCGGTGCACCTTCAGGGCGGTAGATCGACATGCGATAGGGAACAAGACTGGCCGCGCCGGTGCTATGGGGACCATAGAGAATGCGCAACCGAATGCCAGCCGGCAGGCCTGCCGCCGGCATCAGATTGGCGAGGGTTCGTTCAATCATCCCGACCTGGGCCGGTGTGAAGCCATTGCGCACCAGCGTATCGGACAGAGGGCCGATTTCGCGGACCGTCAGAAAGCGCTCGGTGCGGCCCAGTGTTTCGCCAGACGCCAATGTCGTCTTGGGGACGACCGTGACGTTCTCGGCCACCCCGGCCACAGCATCGGCTTGCGACGCTGCCAGATCCTGCAGGGTCGGGGCCAGGGCGGCATAGGCCAGAGCCGGCCCGCCGCCATCAATGGTGAAGGGCGCGCCGACCATGGCGCGGACAAAATCGGCGGCGCCCTGATCCGAAATCGTGCGGTTCGGCACGAAATCGTCCGGCATGGCCGACTGATTGACGGCGACCTCGCCATCGACGTCGGTGCCATAGACATCGGTGGCGATGTCGAGCGCCGCGCTGGTCAAAGGCTGGGCTTTGTTGAGTATGGCAACCGGATCATATGCCGGCACATCGGCCGACAGCGAGGTGGCCGTGGTGGCCAGGGTCGCACTGATGCGGACGAAAGGCTGATTGCGGATGATCTCGCGGCCGTCAACGATCTGGCGGGTGGCAGCCTCAATGATTTCACGGTCCGAGCGGGTGGCCGCCACGGGACGAAGACGCGAGGTCTTGGAGGTCAGATCGGTCGCCAATGGCTGCTCGACCCGAGGGGCCGCAAGATTGAGTGCGGCATAGGCGGTCGAGAAGGTGTCCTGCCCCTGAAATGAGACATAGAGAGCGGCGCCCATCAACAGAACACTGGTCAGGCCTGTCAGCACGGTGCCGCTGAGCCAGGCAAAGCTCAGCTCCCGTCCCTGCGGGATTTCGCCATCGGTGGACTGCACGGTCAGCGCCGGACCGTCTTCATAGCCGGTCGCCTGCAGCATGGCCGCATGGCGTCGTCTCTGCGTCGCGTTCAACGCTCCATCCTTCATTAGGCTGGTGGTACTGTCTTGCCCCGCCGGTTGGCCGGCTTGGACGCCAAGGCGCCGTGCACAAACCTAGAGTCACGCGCGCACGTTAGCAATGGTTCTGCCCTATCACCGAAAAATGCGGCAAAACTGGGGGACAAGGCCCGTCCCGATCCGGACTTGAAATCGGCGGGAAAAGCTCCCACTTTGCAACTGGCGCCGGAAAGGCCGGAAATCACTGGTCGTTTGGTCGAGTTTTCCACATGCGGCGAGGATGGGCAGGCTGAAAAATGTCAGTTTTGTCATTTGGGGGCTTCCCAAGTGCAAAACCGATCCCTATAACCCGCCCATCGCTGAAGAGCGCGGCGCCATACGGCGGCGGGCACGGAAGCAAGCCTCTGAAATCAAAAGCAATTTAGGTTTCAGATTTTCAAGTTTCGGCTTCTGACGAAATACGAAAATAGGTTGTTGACAGACTAAAGCGTCTCGAATACAACCCGCCAGCGCTGACGACGCGAGCACTTGTTGCTCCCACAGTTCGGCGCAATCTGACAGGGCAGACGATCTGCCGGGCAACCGGAGCTGAGATCGTGTTCTCTGAAGGAATTCAGGAAGCATTGCTTCCAATCGACGTGTCAGCCGGTGACGGCGATGGGTCAGCTCTTTGACATTGTGAAGAATAGAAGAAAGAGAAACGTGGACGGCGAGGTTCTTGCGAACTGGTTTGGAAGCAATTCCTGACTGGTTGTAAAAGACTTCGATGGGTGCACGTTTTCTGA
>NZ_PYVZ01000020.1 GCF_003056405.1 Devosia indica | reverse complement strand
CGGCGTCGATCCGCATGCCTGGCTGACCCGGACCCTGCAGCGCATCGCCGGCGGCTGGCCAAACGGCCAGATAGCTGACCTCATGCCTTGGAACTTCAGGCAGTAACGGCCTCGGCTACGCGCTTACACCTAACCTCCCCCTGATAGGGGGAGGGACCGATCCAGTGCGCTGCGCTGTTGGTGATACGCCACTTCTCCTCCCCCTATCAGGGGGAGGCCGGGTGGGGGTTGTTTTGGGTCGCGCGACAGGCAGTGCAGAGCCCTCGGGTCAAGCCCGAGGGTGACGACCTCGGATGGGACGAGCGCTGCGGCTCTCGCCCTCGTGGTTCGAGGCTTCGCACCTCACCATGAGGGCTGCAGGAGACAGTGGGCTAGGAAACTTCGCCTTCCAGCGTATCCAGTTCCATCTCCCGCAACCGCCTGACTTCGTCCCTGAGCCGCGCCGCCTTTTCAAACTCCAGGTTCGTGGCCGCCTCGCGCATTTCGCGTTCGAGGTCCTTGATGACAGTCGCGAGATTGTCGCCAGTAACCGTCTTTTCCTTGCCGTCCTTGCCTTTGCCTTTGCCGATGCTGACGGTGACGTGGTCTTTTTCGTAGACGCTGTCGACGATGTCGTTGATGCGGGCCTTGACGCTCTGGGGCGTGATGCCGTGTTCGGTGTTGTAGGCGATCTGTTTTTCGCGGCGGCGGTTGGTTTCGGCCAGGGCGCGTTCCATGGAGCCGGTGGTGCGGTCGGCATAGAGGATGACCTTGCCGTCGACGTTTCGCGCGGCGCGGCCGATGGTCTGGATCAGAGAGGTTTCGGAGCGGAGGAACCCTTCCTTGTCGGCGTCGAGAATGGCGACGAGGCCGCATTCGGGGATGTCGAGGCCTTCGCGGAGGAGGTTGATGCCCACCAGCACGTCGAAGGCGCCCAGGCGCAAATCGCGGATGATTTCAATGCGCTCGATGGTGTCGACGTCCGAATGCATGTAGCGCACGCGGATGCCCTGTTCGTGCATATATTCGGTGAGGTCCTCGGCCATCTTCTTGGTGAGGACGGTGCACAGGGTCCGGTAGCCGGCCTTGATGGTGGTGCGGATCTCGTCGATGACGTCGTCGACCTGATGGGTGGCCGGGCGGATTTCCACGGGGGGATCGATCAGCCCGGTGGGGCGGATGACCTGTTCGGCAAAGACGCCGCCGGTCTGGTCCATTTCCCAACTGCCGGGGGTGGCCGAGACATAGACCGATTGCGGGCGCATGGCGTTCCACTCCTCAAAGCGGAGGGGGCGGTTGTCCATGCAGCTCGGCAGGCGGAAGCCGTATTCGGCGAGCGTGGCCTTGCGGCGGAGGTCGCCGCGATACATGGCGCCGAGCTGGCCGATGGTGACGTGGCTTTCGTCGACAAAGACCAGGGCATTGTCGGGGAGATATTCGAACAGGGTCGGGGGCGGCTCGCCGGGCTTGCGGCCGGAGAAATAGCGCGAATAGTTCTCGATGCCGGCGCAGGAGCCGGTGGCTTCCATCATTTCCAGGTCAAACAGGGTGCGCTGTTCGAGGCGTTGGGCTTCCAGGAACCGGCCGGCACCGTTGAGCTCCTGCAGGCGCGCGGCCAGCTCGGAGCGGATCAGCTTGATCGCCTGGTTCATGGTGGTGCGCGGCGTCACGTGGTGCGAGTTGGCGTAGACGCGGATGAAGGTGAGGTCGGCGGATTTCTTGCCGGTGAGGGGATCGAATTCGGTGATCGACTCGATCTCGTTGCCGAACAGGGTGACGCGCCAGGCGGCGGCCTCATAGTGGGCCGGGAAGATTTCGACGGTATCGCCGCGCACCCGGAAGGTGCCGCGGACAAAGCCGGTGTCGCCGCGCTTGTATTGCAGGGCAACGAGCTTGGCGAGGAGCTGGCGCTGGTCGATCTGCTGGCCCTTCTGCACGTCGATGGTCATGGCGGTGTAGTCTTCCACCGAGCCGATGCCGTAAATGCAGGAGACCGAGGCGACGATGATGACGTCGTTGCGTTCGAGGATCGCGCGCGTGGCCGAGTGGCGCATGCGGTCGATCTGCTCGTTGATGGTGGATTCCTTCTCGATATAGGTATCGGTGCGCGGGACGTAGGCCTCGGGCTGGTAGTAGTCGTAGTAGGAGACGAAATATTCGACCGCATTGTCGGGGAAGAAGCCCTTGAACTCGGAATAGAGCTGGGCGGCGAGGGTCTTGTTGGGCGCCAGGATCAATGCCGGGCGCTGGGTGCGGGCGATGACCTGGGCGGCAGTGTAGGTCTTGCCCGAGCCGGTGACGCCGAGCAGGACCTGGTCGGTTTCGCCGTTCTCAATGCCTTCCACCAATTCGGCAATGGCGGTGGGCTGGTCGCCGGCGGGCTCATATTCGGTGTTGAGGCGGAAGGGGCGGCTCTCGGCGGATTTGGCGGGGTGCTCGGGGCGGTGCGGCACCCAGGGGGCGGAGCCTTCCACCTCCTTGCGGCCATGCAGGATGATCTGTTCGAGCGCCTTGACGGTGGCGGTGACGCCGACAGTGGAGGCGTTTTCGAGGGATTCGTTCTTGCGAGCCTTGTTCTTTTTCACCGAGGCATCAAGCGCTTCGCGGAGCTTGGCCTGGGTTTCGGGATCGGCGGCGGCGGTGCGGGAGATCTCGCGGGCGGTGAGCTGCCGGTCACCGCTGGTCGCGCTACGCGACGACGATGGCACATGGCCGAAGCCGGCCTGCGGGGCTTCCCCCATGCCATCGAAATCGACGCGGTCGACCGAATTGATCTTGGTCTTGCCGGACTTTTTCGCCATGCCGGTGGCCGTGTCGTGGCTCGACTTGGTGGTGCGGCGCTTTTCGAGGGCGGATTTGGGCTCTTTCGCGGCTTTTTCGGCAGCCTCGGCGCGGTCGAGGGCGCGCTTGTTCTTCATGCGCTCGGCATAAAGCGGCTTGGATGCCTGAATGTCCTCGGCCTTCTCGATCTCGGCGAAGAAGTCATCGATGGAGAATTCGGCTTTTCCCGGACGTGTGGATTTGGGGGCCATGGCGCTGATCTCGGGGGCTGGGGAAGCGACTCAGATGGGAAACGAGGCGCGCAGATGCAATGTTCCGTCGCACATTAGCAAAGCCTGAACGGAGAGGGAACGGGGGCTGCTGACAGCGGGCGTCAGCAATGGGTGATCAGCGGCCGGGGCACCCAGATGGCGCTGGCCGCATCGCCAAAGGGGTGAGCGGCGCCGTCGATAACCGTGGTGGCGACCCAGGCGCAGACAACGGCGTCCAGCGTGTCCTCGAATGCCTTGAGGGCGCGCAAGGGCGCGTCGACCGGCGGCAGCGGCAGGTGTTCGGCGCTGCCTTTGAGCACGGTTTCGAGGGCCGCAACGATGGCGGACCATTGCGCAAGGAGAGCCTGGCGGCGCTCGGCTGCCGAATGCAGCGGCCAGTATTTGCCGCGATTGTGCACCTTGTAGGGCAGGCGGCGCGCGGCGCCGGTCAGTTCAATCAATGCCGGGTGCGGATAGACCTCGATAGTGCCGGGGCCGGTGACCGGGTTGTCGCAGAGCAGGGGAAAGCCGGCGCGGGTGAGGGCCGTGAGCATGTCGACGGCCAGGGGACCGGGCCGCAATGCGCTGGGGCTGTGCGTTCCGGCGGCCCTGGCGCCATAGACGGCGGAAATGGCGTTATCGCTGACCCGGCGGGCGGTGATCAGCTCGCCCATGATCGGCATGTCGAGCGCCACCAGGCCAGGCGGCGTGCCAGCGAGGCGGGTCGTGTCCTGGAGCAGGCGTTCGGCATCGAACTTATCGGTCGGATCACTCCCCGCCAGGGCATGAAAGGCAGCATAGGCGGGGGCCGCCGCGACCAGATGCCAGCCATCGCCGCAATCTGCAGCGACGGCAACACCGCTGGGATTGCGGATAGTCCAGGCGGCGTCAATACCAAGAACGGAGCGCATGGCATTGACTATGGCGCAGGCCGGCTGCGGCGTCACCGTGTCTTGTGTCGGGAGATGGCTTGCCGCACGTGGCCAGGGCTGTTGTGCGGGTGGTTCAGTTCAACGGCCGGGTTTGGTTGCGAACCAGATGAGATGCCGTCCGCCCTTGCCATTGCTGCGTTCGCGCACGGGGATTTCCTCGATGGTCATGCCGGACTGGCGGAGGCGCTTGGTGAAGGGAGCGTCGGTATAGGCGGACCAGACGGCCAGATGACCGCCAGGGGTCAGGGCGGCCTTGGCCGCGCCCAGTCCGGAGGCGCTGTAGAGACGGTCGTTTTCGGGGCGGAACAGGCCATCGGGGCCATTGTCGACGTCGAGCAGGATGGCGTCGAAGGGTTTGCCTGAGGTGATGGCGGTGGCCACGTCGCCCTGGTGGATGGTCACCCGCGGATCATCAAGACTGGTACCATGGATCGGTGCAAGCGGGCCACGGGCCCAGGCGATGACGGCGGGGACCAGTTCGGCAATAACGATCTGACAATCGGGGCCGAAGGCGGAGAGGGCGGCGCGGAGCGTAAAGCCCATGCCCAGCCCGCCAATGAGAATGCGGGCCTTGGGCCGCTTGCCGATGCGGGCGGCCGAATGGGTGGCCAATTGTTCCTCAGAGCCACTCATGCGGCTGTTCATCAGGCCGATATTGTTCGACATGATGGAGAACTCGGTGCCGCGCTGCATAAGCTTGAGCACGCCGCCGCCGGGCATGATGGTCTCGTCGAGTTTCTGCCAGGGGATCATTGGGGGTCCTGTGGGCGATGGCGTGGCAGTGCCGTAGCGGAAGCGCGCGGAACCAGCAAGGGCCAGCGGTGTTTCGCCGGCCCTTACCGTGGCTGCCGAGTCCGGGAACAAACTAGCAGGCGGGAATTGGGTTGCTCGCCCAGGCCGCGGCCATCGTTGCGACTGCGGGCAGATGCGAGGTGCCGGCCGGATCTGCGAGGCCGTGGTCGAGCGCCGGAAACTCCCAGTAGGTCAAGTGACAGAGACCCTCTTCGGCAAAGGTCTTGAGGGTGGGGCGAGACGCGACTTCGGGGGCCGAGGTGTCGCGACCGCCCTGGATCAGCAGGAAGGGTGTTGCGTTGGATCGCATATGGTCCAGCGGGCGCAGATCGAGGCTATCGGCCCAAAAGCGATAGGTGGAGCCGCCATGCAGCTCGGTGCTTTCCGGGCTGGCGCGGGCGGCATCGAAGCCGGCACGGACGGGGCCCTGAGCTTCTTCCGGCACGGTGGAGAGGACCATGTCGCCAAAGGTTTCTCCGGTAGCGGTGGAGAGTAGAATGGCGGCGGTGACGGGCAGACGTTCGGCCAGAAGGGCCATAGCCAGGCCACCTTCGGAGCCACCGAACAGCACGATCTTGTCGGTGGACACTTGCGGGTCGGCGGTAAGGGCCGCCAGGACGATCTGGTAGTCGGCGACGCGCTGGCTGACGGTGTAGTTGTCGAGGTACTGGGCTGGACAGCCGGTAATCGGATCGGTGATTTCGACATCCGGCGCAATGCCGACCTTTTCGACGATCAGGGCGGCGTAGGTGGGAAAGGCCGCGCGGACGGTGGCCAGATTGACGCTTTCGGCGGCGCGGGCGCAGCCGGAACCCTGGCTGAGCACTACAAGGCCGGTGACCGGGCCTTCGGGCTGATCCAGCGTATAGTGGATGGGCGTGCCGTCTGACCTTGGGATTTCAGAATAGTCGATGGCGTAGGCTTGCGGCAGGGCGAGCAGAGTCAGCGCGGCGAGCGCGTTGTATCGGTTAAGCATTGATTGTTTCCGTTAGCGGCGAATGGAGGTTGGGAGCAGGACGAGCGTGCCTATTACCAGCAAGGGCAGCAGCGCCGGGAACCCGATGGCGACACTGATTTCACCAGGCTGATCGGGCAGGGAGGGCAGCACATTGATGGTGATCATGGCGGCCAGGACAGCGCTCGCAAGAGCGCCGGCGACAGGCCATGACTGCGACGCGCGGCGCCGGTGCGAGAAGGTGAACAGCGCTATGGCGAGGACGATCGGGGCGGTGTAGGTGAGGAGCCTCAAGCCATGGCCAAGATCGATGATAACCGCGCGAAGCGGCGTTTCGGTCGCCGCGAGAAGCACGCCTAATCCGACCGCCACCAGGATCAACTGGCAAAGCAGGGGAAGCGCGAGATAGAAGAGCGCCGGCCAGCGGGCCGCCAGGCTTCTGAAGCGGCGATCGGCCAGCATCGGCAGCAAGAGAGCGTCGTTGCTCCCCAAGCGGCGATCCGCTTCCGCCCAGGCCAGATGTGGTTCTGCGCCTTTTGCGATCAAATGCGCCACGATGTCGTCCCGATGCTCTGTCAATTCGCGCAGGTAGCGATGGACATGGGCCGGTGACAGGCCTGCCTTGAGCAGATCTTCGCGCATGACTTCCAGACGATCAGGCATGGCGGGGCGTCTCAACGATCGTTGCGATGGTGCTGTGGACACGCTGCCAATGGGCCAGCAAGGCGTCGAACCGGTCTTTGCCGGTGGGGGTGACCGAATAGTACACGCGGCTTCGGCCATTGACGGTCTGCCGCCGGGTGGACAATGCACCGTCGCGCTCAAGGGCGTGCAGGACGGGGTAAATGACGCCTTCGGCAAAGGTCAGTTTGTCGTTGCTGGCGGCGCGGATGGCTTCGACCAGTTCGTAGCCGTACATTTCCCTATCGCGCAGCAAGCGCAGGACAAGCAATTCGGGCACGCCATTGAGAAACTGAGAAGTGGTGGTGGGCATTGATTCATTACCTATTGTCTCTAGGTATGATGCCTAGAGGCAATAGGTAATGCAAGTGGTTTGCGTAGCCTTGTCGAATTTCTCGCGTCACCTTCGTCGCCGACATTGGGACAGCAGGACGCTGTTGGTGTGTCGAGGAGTACGAAACATGAGAATTGCGGGTTGGGTCTTGAGTGCCCTGATCGGGCTGTTCCTGGCGATTGCGTCGGCGGCGCCGAAGTTGCTGGGGCTGGAAGCGGCGCTGGAGCCCATGCAGGTGGTGGGTTGGCCGGTGAAATACCTGGTACTGATCGGGGCGATCGAGGTGGGGTGCGCGGTGTTGTTTCTCACACCGCGCACCGCTTTGCTCGGGGCCGTGCTGACGACCGGACTGCTGGGGGCGGCGCTGGCGGCGAATCTGCGGGTCGACAATCCGCTGTTCAGCCACACCTTGTTCTCGATTTATCTCGGGGTGGCGGTGTGGGTGGCGCTATGGCTGCGCGAAGACAAGGTGCGGGCGGTGTTTCCATTCGTACGGTAGCCAGGAGAACCGGCGCCACCACCTCAGGGTCGCGCCGGCCTTGGTTGCGATTGGCGATCAGAAGACCTGATAGCTTGATACCGTGTTGTTGTAGCTGCCCATCAGGGGCTTGTCGGCACCATAGGTGGTGCAGGCGCCGGCATACCAATTGTTCTTGCATACGGTGACCTTGGCGCCGCCCTGCAGACGGATGGAGGAGATGGAATTGTTCCATCCGCCTGGCAGGTGCGGGTCGTCAGTACCGACGGCAACGCAGAACTGGGCGCCGGTAAAGTTGTTGCCCTTGAAGAAGCACGCCTTGGCCGGGGCGGGCGGCGCGGGCGGAGGCGGCGGGGCATCGCCGATGCCAAAGGAAAAGCTGGGGCCACCCGGGCCGACGGTGACGCCGAAATTGAACGGAATGTCCTCCTCGGCTTCCCCGCCACCACCACCGCCACCGCCTTCAGCAGGTGCGAGGTAGTTCTTGGAGACCCAGCCATCGGTGCCCGAGGCGCGGTCGACAAAGCACCAGGACCCCTGGCACTGCTTGACGTCGACATATTCGCCGGCGGGCAGGACGCCGACCTTGGCATAGCCGGTGCCGGGGCCGGTGCGGACATTGACATTGCCGGTGGCGACACCGGGGGCGGCCGAAGCGGCCAGGGTGGTCAGGAGAGTGATGGCAGCCAGGCTGGCGCCGAAGAGCTTGCGATTGCTGGACATGGGATTTCCCTCATCTGTTGCGGTGCGGAGGCGCTTTTGCGGTCCGCTTTGTGAGGGGATTAGGCGCTATTCGCGCTGAACCGGCGCTGAATGCGGCGTTTAGGCAGCAAGGGCGGGACGCCCGGATTCCAGGCGATACCATGCGCTGAACCTGAACGGGCCCGGACAATGCGGTGTGTACTTGTACCGTGTTCCGCCCGCAATCTGCGGGAGGAACTCATTCGGTCTGAGGCGCCGAAGGGGCCCGATGGTCAGTACATGCGGATTGAGGAGAGATTGTCGCGCAGATATAGGTGAAGCACGGGCTGGCTCTCGGCGATGCGTTCGCAATAGGACTGGAAGAAGCGGTCGCGGCAGATGGCGGCGCTGGTTGGTGTCGTCACCTGGATCGAGGAAATGGCGTTGTCCCAGCCCCAGGTGGCCAGATCCTGGAAGACGTCGCCAGAATCGGCGCAGAACGAGCGGCCCGTGTAATGCGTGCCTTCGAAGAAGCACATTTCGCCACCGGCCAGGTCGGGCCAGTTATTGTCGGGGTCCAGGATCGGCCAGTGCGGATCCTTGCCGAAGTCGATAGCGGCCTTGCCGGTCCAGCCGCGGCCACCGGGGCCGTCGACATTGCACCAGAGCTTCTGGCAGCGGAGGATCTTGATGGCCTGTTCGCCGGCAATCTCGCCGGTGATGGCGTAGGCATCCCCCGGGCCGGCGCGCAGGATCAGAGCGGTACGGCTCCAGCCATGGCTGCCCGAGGCAGTGGCGGCAAATGCAGGAAGGCTGGGGAGAAGCGAGACGGCGAGGGCGAGTGCGAGGGCGAAAAGCGAGCGCATGGCGGTTTCCATCTGTGTGTGCGGCAGGAGGTTAACCTGCCTTGGCAGATGTTGCAAAGCAAAGCGTCGCCCAGTTTCCGGGCGGCGCGAAAAACACCAGACGAGTGGTCCTAGCGGACGCGAACCGAGGCGATGTAGTCGTCGTAGTCTCCCAGCGACGAGGCGCCGGTGGTGTAGGTGCGGCAGAAGCGGAAGTTCTCCTGCGAACAAACCTGAACGGTCAGGCCGGCCGGATTGTCAAAGGAGGAGATGCGGTCGGTCCAGTCGCGCAGATCCCGGACGGATTCGCCTTCTTCCATGCAGAAGCTGTCACCACGGAAGCGGGTGCGGTCATAGAAGCAGACTTCGTCATAGACGGGCTGGATGACTGGCGGGCGCGGGGGACGGGGCTGAGGATTGTTGCCATTGCCCACGCCAATGCTGATCTGCGGGCCATCGGGGCCACCAATGGTGAAACCGAAGGATATGCCGGGATTGGACGGATTGACCGGGCGGCCGCCGGCGCTGAGATAGTTTGCCGAGACCCAACCATCGGGACCGGGCTTGACCACATAGCACCAGGACGACTGGCAGCGCTGCACATCAACCTGTTCGCCGCGGCGCAAGGTGTCGACCACGGCATAGCCGGTGCCTGGACCAGAGCGCACATTGACATTGCTGGTGGCGGTGCCGGGCGCGGCTTGTGCTGCGGGCAGGAAGACCACCACGGCAGCGGCGGCCACGGCGATGCCGGTGGCCAGATTCAGAAGATTTCTGCGGGTCTGACGATGCATGATATGCTCCCTCCGGCTCGATCTTTCCGGCCCCGGACATCCGGGGCGACGCACTTCGGCGATCGCGCCATTTGTTTATGACTTCAGAAACGAAGTCTTAGCGCAAAGAGTTCCGGCCTTGTCGGGGAGAGCATTCGAATGGTGAATAGTCCCGGGCCGGGTCGCTGCGCCGGGGTGAGTAATGCAAATGCTGTCTGAACGCAGTCTGAACGGGGTTGGGCCGGGTTACTGCGGCGGGATCGGGCGCTTCTGGCCGTTTTCGTCCAGGGAGACATAGACGAAGCGTGCCTCGGTGACCTTGGTGCGCTCGTCGAGCCGGTTGCGGCGCACCCAGGCCTCAAGGCCCACCGTGATCGAGGTATTGCCGATGCGTTCGATATCGGCATAAACGCAGAGCACGTCGCCGACCTTGACCGGGGCAATGAAGGTCATGGCTTCCACCGCCACGGTGACCACGCGACCCTTGACCCGTTCGACGGCGGCGATGGCGCCGGCAATATCCATCTGGCTCATTACCCAGCCACCAAAAATGTCGCCGGCCGGATTGGTATCGGCCGGCATGGCCAGGGTACGGATGATGAGAGCGCCGGTGGGTTCAGTTGCGTCGGACTGCATGTCTATCGTCCTTGTTCTGGGCCTTTCACAGGCCAGCGGCCAAAGGCCTCTTCCCAGTGCTTGCGGCAAAGCGAGACGTAGTCGGCCTTCTCCGGGGCAATGGTATTGCCGTCGGTTTGTACACGTCCATTGGCATCTCGCCGAACCACCATGGTGGCTTTTGACCCGCACCAGCAGATTGTCCGAATCTCGCGAAGCGTATCGGCGATGGCCAGCAGTTCCACGGAACCCGGGAAGGGACGGCCCAGAAAGTCTGTACGCAGGCCATAGCACATGACCGGGATGTCCAGGCGATCCGCGACACGCGCCAATTGCCAGACATGCTCGTGGGTCAGGCATTGTACCTCGTCGAGGAAAACGCAGTCGACCTTGGATTCGAGGGCATAATCGTGGATGCGCACATATAGATCGACGTCGTCGTCGTAGAGTTCTGCGGGTTCGGAAATCCCCAGTCGCGAGCTGATAATGCCGGGTTTTCCGCCGGCATAGGCCGCGCAGGTGAACAACAGGACGCGCATGCCGCTCTCGCGGTAGTTATGGGCTGCCTGCAGCAGCAAGGTGGACTTGCCGGCATTCATTGCCGCATAGGAAAAATAGAGCTTGGCCATGGTCGCGCCTGAAACGGGGCTTTTGTTGTGGCGCAGGGACGAGCCAGGTGCGAGGCAAAATGCGGCGCGGTCCACAAAAAAAGGCCGCCCTGAGGCGGCCAGGACCGATCTTGTCGGTCGGGAAGGCCGGGGGTTGGCGGTCCGGGCCCTCCGATGCCGGCGCGGCGTTGGGGACGCGGGGCCGGCAATCCTGGCCAATGGGGGGAGCCGGGATAGGCGGACCCTATTAAGCCAAGATGACAGGGCAGTGACGACACTATTGCAGTGCCTGATTTATTGTCTTGCCCCGGCTTGTTCAGCTTGGGTTCAGGTGGTGGAGACAAGATTTGAAAGCACAGAACTTGCAGAGGATTACCATGCCGAGATTTTCCCGTTTGATCGCCGCCCTTGTTTTGTCCTGTGCGGCGGCCATGCCGGCAGTGGCCTCGCCCGCCGGCGTGTGGGAGCTGGAAACGCGCGACACCCGGTTTGCGCTGGACCTGTGCGGTGACGGCACGCAGCTTTGTGGCGAGTTGGTCTGGCTGTCCGACGCCGACTACAACGATCAGTACAAGCCCTATCTCAATCGGCCCATGGCGCAGGCGCTGGCGCCCACCGGACCGGGAAAATGGAAAGGGACGTTGCATCTGTTCGGTCACCGGATGAGCGGGACGATCACCCAGCATAGCGAGAACCATATGACGCTGTCCGGCTGTGCCTTCCTGGTGGTCTGCAAGACCTATCAGATGTACCGGCACACGCCGTGATGCGGGCGGTCCTGGCCCTGATGTCCGGGCTGGTGGCGGTGGCGCCGGCCTTTGCCTCGCCGGTCGGGGTGTGGGAAATCGAAACGCGGGATTCGCGCTATGACGTGAGCCTGTGTGGCGACGGCACCCAGCTTTGCGCCGAGCTGATCTGGCTGGGCAATGGCGCAGACAGCGCGGAAAACCTGCCCTATCTTAACACCTTGCTGATCGACCATGCGGTGCAGACCCGGCCGGGCGAGTGGAAGGGCGAACTGCACATTTACGGGCAGAGCGCGGCCGGCACAATCACCCAGGTCAGTGCCGACCAGATCACGCTGACGGGCTGCGTGGCGCTGGTGATTTGCAGGAGCTACCAAATGTTCCGTTATGGCGGGTAAGGACCGCTAGTTCACGGTTCGCGGCACATGCACCTTGCGGCGGGCCCAGAGCGGCGGAATGGCTTCGACGAGCAGGATGGCCGCAAAGATCAGCGTCGCGCCGGCGTAACCGATCAGCGGCAGGCGCTCGCCCAGCACCACGGCGGCCCCCAGGGCCGCGAACAGGCTTTCTGCCGAGAGGATAATGGCGGCGTTGGCCGCCGGCACGTGCTGCTGGCCGACAGCCTGCAGGGTGAAGCCGACAGCCGTGGAGAGAACTGCGGCATAGGCGATTTCTACCCAGCCGGCAGAAATGGCTGCCAGGGTCGGGGCTTCGGTCGGCAGGGCAATGGCGCTGGCCGCGATCCCGGCGAACAGGAAGCTTACCGAAGACACAAAGATGGGCAGGCCAGTCATTTTTGCGACATGGCCGAGCAGCAGCACATGCAGGGCCCAGAACACGGCACTGCCGATGATGATCCAGTCGCCGAAGTTGAAACTGTCGAGGCCCCCGCCATTGAGGAAATAGATGCCGACCAGAGCCAGTGGCACGCCGGCAAAGACGATCGGGTGGGGGCGCATCCTGAACAGTGCGAAGCCGAGCAGCGGCACAAAGAAGACGTAGAGGCCGGTGAGGAAGCCGCCATTGGTGGCGGTGGTGGTGAGCAGGCCAACCTGCTGCATCCATGAGCCGAGGAAGAACACCGTGCTCATGGCCATGATGAAGAACCAGTGGGTACCAGTGAGCCTGACGGCCTTGCGCCGCAGTTCATGCAGGGCCAGCGGCAGGATGAGCAGGCCGCCGATGAGAAAGCGGACGCCGGCAAAGGTCAGCGGCCCCATGGCGTCCATCGCGGATTTCTGCGCGATGAAGGCAAAGCCCCAGAACATGGTGCAGAGCAGAAGCAGGAGGGAGGCGAGGGGACGGGACATTGGGGGTAACTCGAATTTTCTAGAAAGTACCCCTCATCCGCCCTTCGGGCACCTTCTCCCACAAGGGGAGAAGGGAAGGGAGGCGCATCGGATTTTACAATTCGGCGTCGAGCGCTGTGATGAGTTGCTGGATTTCGTCAGGGGTCGTGTAGTGCACGAAAGAGAGGCGGAGGACGCCGTGATTGTGCGGGTCGATGCCCAATGCTTCGAGGAGGCGCACGGCGTAGAAATTGCCGCCCGAGGCCATGACGCCGTGGCGGGCGAGGCGTCGGGCGATGTCGATGCCCGGTTCTTTTGCCAGCACGGCAATGGTGGGCGCGCGGGTGGTGGCGTCGGCGGGTCCGATGAGGCGGAGGTCATTGCGGCTGCGCAGATAGTCGAGCAGGGGGGCGGCCAGCGCCACTTCCTGGGCGCGCATGGCGGCATGGGCGCGGCGGAATGGCTCGGCGCCCTCGATCGAGGCGGGCGCCAGCGCGGCGATTTGTTCGAGATAGTCGACAATGCCGGCAGTGGCGGCGATCTGGGCGTGGTCGGGGCCGGCCGGGGTCAGGCGGTAGCGCAGCTTGGTGTCGTTGAAGAAATGCCCCTGATTGGGGAGAGCGCGGGCCAGGTCGGGCCGGATGGCCATGACGCCCTGGTGCGGGCCATAGGTCTTGTAGGCGGAAAAGAAATAGATGTCGGCGCCCAGCTCAGCAAGATCGGGCAGGCCATGAGGCGCGTAGCTGACGCCGTCTATAGCCACGACGGCGCCAACGGCATGGGCCCGGGCGGCAATCTCGGCTACCGGGTTGATGTCCCCGACAATGTTTGAGCAATGCGGCGCCGCGACGAGCCTGACCTTGTCGTCGAGCAGGGCGTCGAGGCTATCGAGCGAGAGGCGGGCGGTTTCTATATCGACCTGCCATTCGCGCACTTCGATGCCGCGCTCGGCCAGGCGGCGCCAATTGCCGGTATTGGCCTCGTGGTCCTGATTGGTGACGATGATGGCGTCACCGGGCTTCAGCCAATCGGCGAAGGCCTTGCCCAGCACATAGGTATTAGCGGAGCTTGAGGGGCCAATATGGATCCAGTCGGTGGAAACATTGAGGGCCTGGGCGAGACGTTCATAGGCGCGGTCCATGGCCTGACCGGCGGCCTCGGAGGCGGCATAGACACCATAAGGCTGCACCTTGGTGGCGCGGTAATAGTGGTCCAGAATGTCGAGCGTCGCCTGGGCGGTGTAGGATCCCCCCGCATTCTCGAAAAAGGCCTGGCCGTTGAGGCTCGGCTCGGCAAAGGCCGGGAACAGGGCGCGAATGCGCGCCGGGTCGAGAGGAAGAATGGTCATGGTTTGCCCGCAACAGATTACGATCACACTGGTAATCGAGCCGTCGGCAAAAGCAAACCCCGGCTGTTGAGAGCCGGGGTCGGCGGCGCCTGCCAAGGTCTGGGGGCGAGAGGCAGACACCGCTGGGGCGACCTGCCGACGAAGGAGCGCGGCAGCTCGGGTCTGGAGGTCTGGTGTCCGGCCGGCCTTAGCGGTTGCCCGGCCCCATGGGGCGCTGGCCGCCATGCTGGCCAGGGCCGCCGTGCTGCTTGCCCATGCCGGCCATGCGGTCGCCGCGCTGGGGGACAAGGTCGGCCTTCTGTTCGTCGGTCAGGCTATCGAAAAAAGCGGTGAAGGCGGGCTGCACGGCTTCGAGAGCATCAAGGCGGGCCGTCTCCATGGCGATACGGTTGTTGAAACGCTCGGAAATGTCCGGGCGCTCGGCGGTTTCGCCTTCGGCCGGCGGGTTCGGGCGCAGGCCGTCGGTTGCGGCTTCGAAGGTTGCCGCGGCGGCCAGTGCATCGGTCTTGAGCGCTTCGAGCAGGACGGTCTGCTCATCGGTCAGCTCGATGGCGTGGCTGAGGCGCACAATGGCAATCTCGATGGCTTCGGCGCCGCGCTCGATGTTGAGCAGGCCACCTGCACCGCCGCCCTGGCGCATGCCCGGGCCGTTGCGGAAGCCGCGTTCAGCGCCTGCGAGGGGCTCTGCGGGCTGGGACTGGGGGGCGGCCGGTGCGGTGGTAGCCTGGGCCGCCGCGGGGGCAATAGCGCCCAGACCGATGGCGGTGGTCATCAGGGCCACGATGGCGGTGGTGGAAAACGTCTTCATGGTCGTTCATCCTTTGCATGGGATATCGCCGGTAACCGGCACAGGTGAGACCATAGGGAGGGCCATCTCTTCACGACCTTGCGGATGGATGAAGAGTTGGAGAGGTTGGTAAGGTGGAGGGGCTGGCTTGATTGAGTATGTCACCAATCCGTTTCCGGATGCGGGGGCGCTGGATGATTTCTGGCGCCGTGCCTGGGGCGGGCCGCAGCCAGCCAATTATGGCCAGGTTCTTGGCCGAAGCCTGGCTCATCTGGGAGCCATGGACGGGGACCGGATGATCGGCTTTGTCAACATCGCCTGGGATGGCGGGGTGCATGCCTTCATTCTCGATACGGCAGTCGATGCGGCCTATCGGCGGCGCGGCACTGCGAGCGAGCTGGTGCGGCGCGCCGCAGAGCTGGCGCGGGAGCGCGGCGCCACATGGTTGCATGTGGACTTCGAGCCGCATCTGGAGGGGTTTTACCGCGCGTGCGGCTTTGGGCCGACGGCGGCCGGGCTGATGCGGCTGTCGCCCTGATCTCAGCTCGAGATATATTCGCGCAGAGCTTCGGCCTCATGCTCGACTTCGGCGATCTTGAGCTTGACCACATCGCCGATGGAAATAATGCCCACCAGCTTGCCGTTCTCGGCAATCGGCATGTGGCGGATGCGCCGCTTGGTCATGGACTCCATGACATCGTCGATGGTGGTGGTGCGCTCGGCGGTAACAACGCCCTTGGTCATGCAATCGGCAATGGAAAGCTTGAGGGCACCGGTCGGGTTCTTGCCAAGCTGGCGGACGATATCACGTTCGGAAAGAATGCCGACAATGTGCTGCTTGTCGTCGGTGATGACGACGGCGCCGATATTATGGGTGTTGAGCAGGGTGACGGCGTCGGCCAACGTGCCGGTCTTGGGCAGGGTGTGGACCACGACGCCCTTGGTCTGCAGGATGGTATCGACATGCATAGGTCAGTCCTCCTGTGAGAGACCATGAGTTTGAACCTGCCCCGGGCGCTCGGCAATAGGCCGAAAGTCAAAAAAAATGGCCGGCGTAGGGCCAGCCAGTTGGTCGTCAGGGGGAAACATTGTCAGGGGCTCGTCGCGCCTTTGTCCGCGGCCGACCAATCGGGTCGACGTCTTGGGCGGGCAGGGGCTTGAACCGGCAGGGGCGCGCGCCAGGCAAAGCGCGCAACCTCGAAAAGCAGGGCCAGGACCAAAAGCGTGAGCGGCACCATGAACACCGCAATCTGGGTATCCGGCTGGGCGGCGAAACTGGCCGCCTGGGCGGGGGTGACACCAATCATCAGTGCCGCTGCGCTCAGGGCGGTGCCAATGGCGCCAAAAACAGCCACGAGCCTGAAACTTTTGCGCCTGGGGGACGTAGATATGTGCATGGGATCGACGTCTTGTCCTCGCTTCCGATGCTGACAGAAAAGCACCGAAAAGCGGTTCGACTATGAACCAATGGGGGTCGGCTCGGGACCATTTGAGGGCAGAACTGTGGCGGGCTGGGCCTGTCCGAAATGGGAGAGAGACGATGCGTGTTCTCTGGGTTCTTGTCTTGAGTGTTTTTCTGATGATGCCGGGCACGGCGCAGGATGCGATGGAGCAACCCTGGCGCGACAGCGTGACCGGCCAGATCGAGGCGCTGCGCAGTGCCGATGGCGAAACGGCGCTGTCCTTCGCCGGGGCGGCCTTTCGTGCCAGTTATCAAAGCAATCCGCAGCGCTTTGCCGAAGACGTGGCGCGGTCGGGCTATGGTCCGATCGGAGAATCACGCTCGCACAGCTTCGGGACCTTCCGCGAACTTTCTCCCGGCGTAGTGCTGCAGGAGGTCGAGCTTATCGATGCCGATGGCCGGGTCTGGGAAGCGGTCTATCAGCTTGCCGATGAGCGCGACGAGGGCTGGCGTGTGCAGGGCGTGGTGCTGCGCAGCACCCCAGGGCTCGGCATCTAGCAAATAGGCAGCATAGGGCTTTTCGCGCCCTGGGGCTTGCACTAAACCCATTGCCGTCCAGCAAGGGAGGCGATGATGGGTTTTCTGTCCGAGGCTTTGGGGCGCGTGGCGCCGTCCGCGACCGTGGCGATCAGCCAGAAGGCGCGGGTGATGGCGGCCGAGGGCAAGGATATCATCGCGCTGTCGGCCGGTGAGCCGGACTTCAACACGCCCGAACATGTGCGCGAGGCGGCCAAGCGCGCGATGGACGAGGGCAAGACGCGCTATACCAATGTGGATGGCATTGCCGAGCTCAAGGAAGCGGTGGCAGCCAAGTTCCGCCGCGACAACGGGCTGGACGTCACGGCAGCGGATTGCTTCGTCGGTTCGGGCGGCAAGCAGATCATCTTCAATGCGCTGATGGCGACGCTCAATCCGGGCGACGAGGTGGTGGTGCCGGTGCCCTATTGGGTGAGCTATCCCGAAATCGTGCGGCTATGCGGCGCCGAGCCGGTGTTCGCCGTGGCCGATGCCTCGACGGGGTTCAAGCTGACGCCCGAAGCGCTGGAAGCGGCGATTTCGGAAAAGACCAAGTGGCTGATCCTCAATACGCCGTCCAATCCGACGGGGGCGGCCTATTCGGCCGAGGAATTGAAGGGGCTGGCGGCTGTGCTGATGCGGCATCCGCATGTGCACATCCTGACCGACGACATCTATGAAGTGCTGGTCTATGACGGCAAGACCTTCGCCACCATCGCCCAGGTGGAGCCGGAATTGCAGGCCAGGACCCTGACGATGAACGGGGTGAGCAAGTCGCACGCCATGACCGGTTGGCGCATCGGCTATTGCACGGGACCGAAGCCCTTGCTGGCGGCAATGACCAAGCTGCAGAGCCAGTCGACCACCAATGCCAGCTCGATCTCGCAATGGGCGGCAGTGGAAGCGCTGAACGGGCCACAGGGATTTCTGGCCGAATGGCGCGACGTATTCCAGGCTCGGCGCGACATGGTGGTGGCCGGGCTCAATGCCAATACCGGGCTCGACTGCCTGACGCCGGAGGGGGCGTTCTATGTGTTTCCGTCGTGCCAGAGGCTGCTGGGCAAGACCAGTGCGGGCGGCGCGAAGCTGGTGACCGACGAGGATTTCGTCATGGCGCTGCTGGAGGAAACCGGGGTGGCGCTGGTGCATGGCACGGCGTTCGGCCTGCCGGGGCACTTCCGGCTCAGCTATGCGGCGAGCAATGCGGAGCTGGAAGAGGCGGTGAAGCGCATCCAGGGGTTCTGTGCGGGGATCCGTTGAGCGGTCCCGAACTGCCGGATTGATCTTACTGACCGCCTAACAGGGCCGCGAGACTGTCGCCGCCGGCACTGCCGCTGGTGGCCTGGCCGAACATTTCCATCAGCTTGGAGGTGCTTGCATAGCTTTCCATGGCGGCCTGGTAGAGCTGGTCGGACCAACCCACGGCCTGGCGCTCTTCGGGGCTGAGAGAGGAATAGGCGGAGATGATGTTCTGGCTGAAGGCGGTGGGGTCGCCCGACTTGTTGGCGGACTGGAAGCCGGCGAGCAGGGTGGCGCCGCTCTTGGCCTGCAGCACCGACTGGGCCGCCCGGACTTCCTCTCCGGTGAAATTGCCTTCGCTATCGAGCACCATTGCTGACAGGGCGCGGCTGGAGAAGCCGGAAATGTCGATATAGGTGCCGACGGTGGTGGCGCGATTGAAGGTGGGCACGCGCCCATTGGCCACGGCCTCGGCATACATCTTGTCGAGCGTGGTACGGGCATTGCTGGCCAGGTCTGTCATTGAGGGCGGCTCGGCGGTGTCGCCGGCCTCGCTCAGGACCCGGTAGAGCGCCACCGGGTCGCTGGGACCGGCATCCGGCAGTTCGGCTGGGTTGTCCTTGAGTTGTTTCAAGCCCTCGGTGACGGCAGCGCGGCCGGCCTGCCAGTCGGCGCTGGCGCGCTCTTCGGTCCCCAGGGAATCCAGATAGGCCGCGGCGGCCTTGTAGAGACCGGTGAAGTCGCCGGTGACGTTGGTGATAGCAGCAGGGCCGGCCAGTGCAGCCTCGAAGCGGCGCTGCATTTCCAGGCTCGCAGCCTCCCGCTCATCGGCGGTGAAGCTGTCATCGCTGGACATGGCGTAGAGTTCGCGCTGGTCGAGACTGGACAGGTCCAGGGCCAGTTGGCCTCCGCTGAGCGGGCTGGTGCGGCCGGCGTCTTCGAGCAATCGGGTTAGCTTGCTGCGCGCGTCGACCAGAACGGTCGCCAGATCGCGTTCTGCCAAGGCGGCCCGGGCGGCATCGGAGAGGGTGACATCGGTGGCCGCGGGATTGGCAGCGCCGATTGACGTTGTCGCCGTCGCCGCCTTGGCGGTGCTCACAGTGCTATTGGCCGTGCCATAGCCCTGATAGGCGGCGTAGGCGGATGTCGAGGTGATGGCAACCATGGCTGTCTCCCGGTCTTCGGGTGCGGGGTTGCAAATGGCGTGCCGGAGAAAGGCCATTGTTTTCAATGGACTTTTTGGAACTGTGGGTGTCAGGGGAAAAATGTGCCGGGCAGGAAGTGCCGTTGGCTCGAAGGTCCTGCGGAACAAAAAGGCCCCGCCCGAGGGGATGGGCGGGGCCGTTCGGTCTTTGGCCGGAGCCGCTGACCTTGGAGGAGGCGGGTTCACCACGAAGCCCGCCGTTGATCGCAATATCCGATATGGGCGGCTGCGGCACAAACGCACAATCGGAAGTGCTGCCATGCAGATTCGCATGGAGATGGATGGCTGGCCGGACGGAGCAATGGCGCAAAAAAGAGGCTCCAACCGAAGTTGGAGCCTGATGATAGGGCCGAAGCCAAATCGCAAGTGATGGCCCGGATGCAAGGGAGGAGGATTTGCACCAGACCGGTGGACCGTCGCCGCGGGAGGAGGATGCGGTTTCGATCCGGTGTCGCAAGAAGCGGGTCCGAGGGAGGAGGATACGGAGCGGCTTCACCAGCGACAAAGCCAATATAGGTTTTGACCTTTTGGTCAGCAATGCATTTGGTGACATAACAGCCATGCATTAGGCACAGCGACAATCTGTCCAACAAATAGGCAGATTGACAGCTTGGTGACAGGTTGCGTGGGTGCAGAAAAAAAGGCCCCATCCGAAGACGGGGCCTGATGATAGGGCCGAAGCCAAATCGAAAGTGGGGCAGAGAGCAAGGGAGGAGGAGTATGCCGCTCTGCCATGGACCTTGGATCAAGGGAGGAGGAAATGATCCTTAGTCCGGTATCGCGATGCGGGGTCCGAAGGGAGGAGGAGATCGGAGCGCGCCTCAGCGATGGCTCCTATATGAACTCTACTGATCTGATAGACAATCCCGAAACTGACATGTCAGCCATGCGTTTTTGCGAGGGATCGATATGCATCAGAACAAAAAAGAAAGGCCCCGCTCGAGGGGAGAGCAGGGCCCTAAGGAGGACAGGTCAGGAACCTGTCAGGAGGGAACGCAGCGGGCGCAAGGGAGGGAGGAGAAACACCCGCTGTGATGACTGGGCATATAGGGGTGCCGGCGCGGCGCGCCAATCCACCAATGGTTATGCCAGCCATGCAAATCTTGCATAAGGTTGGAAAAAAGCCAATAAAATCAACGGTCGGGGGCGGGGGTGCGGCCGCCTGTCGCGGCCGGGAGCGTGATTTTCAGACTGAAATTCGGGCGCCATGCCGGAATTTGGAGCAGCTGCTGAACTTTTTTTAGGCGTAGAATCGAGCCGGCAGGGGCCTGGACTTACGATTCCCGGCGGCTGGTTTCGCTGGATTCGAAGCGGTTGATGGCCTGTTGCAGTTCGCCCAGATGGCCGATGCGGGCGTAGCGCGGCTCATTGGCGGGCTCGTCAGCGTGCTCGTAGGACCAGGTCAGGTCATGCGGGACATAGGCGGCGAAAGCGCCGGCCGCCAAAGCGGGCAGAATGTCGGATTTGAGCGAATTGCCGGCCATGATGGTGTGTTGGGCACCTTCAGTGTGGCGCTCGAATATGCGGCGATAGACCGGCTCGGTCTTGTCGGAGACCACTTCGACAGCCGCGAAGTATTCGGCGAGACCGGATGCGGCGAGCTTGCGCTCCTGGTCGAGCAGATCGCCCTTGGTGATCAGGATCAGGCGATATTTGTGCTGCAGGTGCTCAAGGGCCGCATCGACATAGGGCAGGGTTTCGAGCGGGTAATCGAGAAGCTCGCGGCCAGCGGCGAGGATTTCGGCAATGACGGTGCCGGGAACGCGGTGCTCGGTGATTTCAAGCGCCGTTTCGAGCATGGAGAGCGTGAAGCTCTTGGCGCCGAAGCCGTAGAATTGCAGGTTGCGGGCGGTTGCCGAAATGAGGCGCTCGGTGAGGTCCGGCGCGTCGGTGTAGTCGCGCAGCAGATCGGCAAAGCGCTGCTCGGTCAGGCGGAAGAACTGCTCATTCTGCCAGAGAGTGTCATCGGCATCGAGGGCGATGGTGGTGATGCGGGGCATGGGCAGTCCTCGAAAGGCTTTCGGAGTGAGTACCCCCACCCAGCTCTGCTACGACCCTTTGGGTCTAGCGACGCTACCCTCCCCACAGGGGGGAGGGAGGCGATGAACAGTGGCGGCTCGGTCCTGCGCCTCCCCCTTGATGGGGAGGGAATGAGGGTGTGGTGTCCCCCGCGCCCGGGATTGACGTTGGTCTAGAACGACCACTCGCGGGCCTTGGACACCAGGAAGTCGCGGAAGACGCCGACGCGCTTGGAGTTCTTGAGAGCCGGCGGATAGACGAAATAGGCCTCATAGGCCGGCAATTCGATCTCGGGCAGGATCTGGACCAGGCCATCTTCCTTTTCCGTGACATAGTCGGGTAGCATGGCGATGCCGATGCCGGCGCGGCAGGCCTGCATCATGCCGTAAATGGCATTGACGCGCAGCGCGGCGCGGCGCGGGCTTGAATCGGCGCGACCCATGCGCTCGAGATAGTTGATATCGCCCAGATAGGAGGGCACCGGCTCACCGAAGCTGATGATCCGGTGGTCATCCAGATCCTCGGACTTATGCGGCATGCCGTGTTCGTCGATATAGGTGTTGGCGGCGTAGAAGTGATTGTGCACCGTGAACAGCTTGCGCTGGATCATCTCGGACTGGTTGGGGCGGTGCAGGCGGATGGCCACGTCGGCCTCGCGCATGGCCAGATCCAGTTCGGCGTCATTGAGGCGGATTTCGAGCTGGATCAGCGGATAGAGTTTTAGGAATTCGTCGAGCCGCGAGGAGAGCCAGGTGGAACCGATACCCACGGTGGTGGTGACGATCAGCGGGCCGGTGGGGACGTCCTGGCTTTCGGACATCTGGGTTTCGACCTGCTGCAATTCCCAATGCATGCGATGGGCGGTGCGGAAAAGTTGCTCGCCCACTTCGGTGAGCACCAGACCGCGGGCGTGGCGGATGAACAGCTTGAGGCCCAGGTCGTCTTCAAGCGCGGAAATCTGCCGGCTGACGGCCGACTGGCTCATGCCCAGCTTTTCGGCGGCATGGGTGAAACTGCCCGACTCGGCGGCGGTGTGGAAAATCCGTAGCTTGTCCCAGTCGAGCATGTTGGCGACGCTTTCTTTTGTGTGTTCTCAGCCAGGTCGGACCGCGACCCTCACCAGCGGCGAGGGAGGCGCAAAAATTGTGACAGCAGCGTGACTTATGCGCGAGGTTTGCACCACTATTCCGCTGCCTCGGCCAGTTCATGCGCCGCCAGGTACCGCTCGGCATCGAGCGCAGCCATGCAGCCCATGCCGGCGGCGGTGACGGCCTGGCGATAGACATCGTCGGTGACATCGCCCGCGGCAAAGACGCCGGGCACATTGGTTTCGGTGGTGCCTGGCTTTACCTGCAGATAGCCGCCGGGCTTCATATCGAGCTTGCCGGCGAAAATAGCGGTGGCGGGGGCGTGGCCGATGGCGACAAAGACACCATCAATCGGCTGTTCATAGGTTTCGCCGGTGGTGGTGTTGCGCAGGGTGACCGCATTGACCGAGGGAGGCATGGGCGTGCCACCGACTTCGGCGACCTCGGTGTTCCAGCGCACTTCGATCTTGGGGTTCTTGAACAGGCGGTCCTGCAGGATGCGTTCGGCGCGGAATTCGTCGCGGCGATGCACGACGATGACCTTTTCGGCGAAATTGGTGAGGAACAAGGCCTCTTCAACGGCGGTATTGCCGCCGCCGACGACCAGCACCTGCTTGCCGCGATAGAAAAAGCCATCGCAGGTGGCGCAGGCGGAGACGCCAAAGCCCTGGAACTGCTGTTCGGAGGGCAGGCCGAGCCATTTGGCCTGGGCGCCTGTGGCAATGATCAGGCTATCGGCGGTATAGGTGTCGCCACTATCGCCGTGCAGCACAAAGGGACGCTTGTCCAGGTCGACGGAGGTGATGATGTCATTGACCATGCGAGTGCCGACATGTTCGGCCTGCGCCTTCATCTGGTCCATCAGCCAGGGGCCCTGGATGACATCGGCAAAGCCGGGATAATTCTCTACATCGGTGGTGATGGTGAGCTGGCCGCCTGGTTGCAGGCCCTGGATCATCACGGGTTCGAGCATGGCACGGGCCGCATAGATCGCGGCAGAATAGCCGGCCGGGCCGGAGCCAATGATGATGACTTTCGCGTGCATCGCGACGCCTCTCCAATAGGTCAGGAAAACTCCCTCGCCCTTACTTAAGAGGCGAAGGCAGATGGTTTCAAGGCAAACTCACTCCCGCAGGCGAGATGCCCGCGGGAGTGGACAGGAAAGACACAGGAATTTCGGCTGGTGCCTAAAGTTTAGGCGCTAGATATAGCGGATCTTGACGATCTCATAGCTCTTAGAGCCGCCCGGGGCGGCAACCTCGAACGAATCGCCCTCTTCCTTGCCAATCATGGCGCGGGAGAGGGGCGAGGAAATCGAGATGCGTCCGGCCGAGGCGTCGGCCTCGGGATCGCCCACGACCTGATAGGTCTTTTCTTCCTCGGTGTCCTCGTCAATGAAGGTGACCGTCGCGCCGAACTTGACGGTGGCGCCGCTCAGCTTGGTGACATCGATGATGTCGGCCAGCGCCAGGAGCGTCTCGAGCTCCTTGATGCGGCCTTCATTGAGGCTCTGCTGCTCCTTGGCAGCAGAATATTCTGCGTTTTCAGACAGATCGCCGTGGGCGCGGGCTTCAGCAATGGCGTCGATGATACGACGGCGTTCATTGCTGGTGCGGTGCTCGAACTCAGCAGAAAGGGCCTTGTGGCCCTGAACCGTCATCGGAACCTTGTCCATAATCGTGCTGCCTCCAATCGGCTCGGCATAACAAATGCCGCCGCGTGACCGGATTCCCGGTCCGCGACAGGCTATCAATTGATGTTGGCCCTGCCCGGGGCGTTGTGGCCACCCGGCATGGTCTCCCCCTGCCAAACTCCGTTCGGCCAATGCTTCACGACAAGTTTAAGTGGGAGATCACACCAGCTTGCCCAACCGCCGCGTTCCGGTCAAGCCAGTGTGCTCCAAGCAGATAGTGCGTGTGCACAAGCTGGCAAGGGCTGTGACCAAAGAAAGCCGGCCTGGTGCATTTGGGGCAGTGCGCCGTGTCCAAGGCAGTGATGCCTTCGGGCGCGGACCAATCAATTTTGATGCAAGGAGATCGTTTATGCGGGACCGGATCAGACTTCTCTTAGGCGTAGTGCTGGCCAGCGTGGTCGCCGGAGTGCCGGTGATGGCGCAGGAAACCAGCCAGAGCAGCGCCGGGACGCTGACGGCCACAACGATTGCCGACGGGCTCGAACATCCCTGGGCGCTGTCCGTGCTGCCCGATGGGCGCTTTCTGGTGACCGAGCGGCCGGGGCGGTTGCGGGTGATTGCCGATGGGGTGGCTGGTGAACCCATTGCGGGCGTGCCCGAGGTGGTGGCGCGCGGGCAGGGCGGATTGCTCGACGTGACGCTGGCCCCTGATTTCGCCGAAACCGGACAGCTTTTTCTCAGCTATGCCGAGCCGGGCGAGGGCGGCACCGGTACGGCGGTGATGTCGGCGCGGCTGGAGCTGGAAGGCAATAGCGGCCGTCTGGTCGACCAGACCGTGATCTTCCGGATGAATAATTTCGACGGCTCGACGCGGCATTTCGGTTCGCGCATCGTTGTTGGCAATGACGGGAACCTGTTTGTGACGCTGGGCGAGCGTGGCAGTGAAAACCGTGCGCAAGACCCGGCAGACCTGGCCGGCGGGGTGGTGCGCATCGCCCCGGACGGGTCGGTGCCTGAGGATAACCCGCAGATTGATGGCTGGGCGCCGGAATTCTGGAGCATCGGGCACCGCAATCCGCAGGGCGCGACGCTGCGCGAGAGCGATGGTGCGCTGTTCGCTGTCGAGCATGGTGCGCGTGGGGGTGACGAGGTCAATCTGGTCGAGGCCGGCAAGAATTATGGCTGGCCGGAAATCGCCTATGGCACCAATTATGACGGCAGCCCGATCGGCGTGGGCGAGACGCAGCCGGGGCTGGAGCAGCCATTGCATTACTGGGACCCTTCGATTTCGCCATCGGGGCTGGACTTCTATGAAGGGTCGCTGTTCCCGGAGTGGGAAGGCGATCTGCTGCTCGGTGGATTGAGCGGGACCGTATTGGTGCGCCTCGACATGGATGGCGATGCCGTGGTGGACGAGGAGCGGCTGTTCGACGGTGTGCTGGGGCGCATTCGGGATGTGAAAGCTGGGCCGGATGGTGCGCTTTACCTGATTACCGATGCGGGCAATGGGCGGTTGGTCCGGGTGGCCCCGGAAGGGTCATAGACAAAAAAAGGGCGCGCCCGGTTTCGGACGCGCCCCAATTCCGTCCCTGATCCGAGGATCAGGAGGGCGTCAGATTGTCGGCGGCGGATTTGCCGGTCCGCTTGTCCTTGACGATCTCGTAGCTCACCTTCTGGCCTTCATCCAGGCCATTCAGGCCCGAGCGCTGAACAGCGGAAATATGGACAAAGACGTCCGCCCCGCCTTCATCGGGCTGAATGAAGCCATAACCTTTTTGGCCGTTGAACCATTTAACGGTGCCAGTTGCCATGTTGCGCGTTCCCTCGTGCATTCGCTGCTGGTGCGGTCCCGGCCGTGCACCCGGCCAGAACCTAGTTGATATCGAAATATCGGAAGATGACGTCAGCAATTGCGAATGGAATTCGCGTCTTCAGATCAGTCGGCCGCAATATTCGATGGTGCGAAGCCTAGCCTGAAATTCGGGAGGCATCAATATGCCGTGTGGCCAAGCGAAAACGCCCGGCAGAACGGCAGGTTCTGTCAGGAAATCAACGGTTTGGTCTCAAAAATATCCGGCATCTGGATGATGGCCGGACAGGCTGGCGCACGCTGCGCCGCCACCAATTGGCAAGGGCGACTGGGGTCGATCACCATTGGTTGGACGCTATTCTAGTCGAGTCGTGGCGATTGGAAAGTGAACATTTGGTCACAGCAGACCAGGGCCGGCACGCATCCGGTGTCAAATCGCTTGCCTTTGGCCGCGCTTTGCGGCAAATCCCGCGCGCCGCGCCAGATGGGGCCGGTTTTCTCGAAAGCATTTCGTCTTGACCAAGGCGTTCTTTTCTTCCGGCGATGTGATCGCCGACCGGCGCGCGGATTATGCCCGCATGCTGGACGAGCAGGGTGACTGCGCGGCGGCGGCTGAACTGATGGATCAGGCGCTGGAAATGGTGCCGGACTGGGCCGCCGGGTGGGATCTGGCAGGCATTTTTCACGAGAAGTCGGGCAATGTTGCAAAGGCCATAGCGGCCTGGCGTCGGCTGGAGGCGCTGGACGATGCCGGCGTGTTCGGCGCGCGGCTCAAGCTGGCTGCGCATGACGCCGGCCCGGCGGGCGAGGGGACGGCGGTCGGCTATGTCGAGGCGCTGTTTGACCAATATGCGCCGCAGTTCGAAGAATCGCTGGTGGGCAGACTGGGCTATCGCGTGCCGGACCTGCTCGATGCGCTGGTGGCCGAGGAAATGGCGCGGCTGGGGCTTTCCAGCTTTGAGCGGGCGCTGGATCTGGGCTGTGGCACCGGGCTGATGGGCGAGCGGCTGCGGGGAAAGGTCGGGCATATCGAGGGGGTGGACATTTCCGCAGCGATGATTGCCGAGACCGCGCGCAAGGGAATTTATGACAGTCTTGCCAAGGCCGAACTGGTGGCGACGCTCAATGCGCGCCGGGCCGATGTGGACCTGGTCACGGCGGCGGATGTGCTGATTTATTGCGGGGCTTTGCAGCCGGTGCTTTCAGCGCTGATGCCGGCCATGCGCCCGGGCGGGCTGGTAGCTTTCTCGCTGGAGGCGCATGAGGGCGAAGAGGCCCTGTTTCTGCGGCCCAGCCTGCGCTATGCGCATGGCGTTCAGGCGACGCGCGATGCGCTGGTCGTCGCCGGGCTTGAGGTGCTGCGCTTCGAAACCGCGGTGCTGCGGTTCGATCGCGGGGCGCCGATTACCGGCATTCTGGTGGTGGCACGCAAGCCTGCCGTGGATCTGACGGCGGCCAATGATGAAGCCGAGGGCGGCGACGTCGCGGCCTAGCTTTTTGTCCTCGGGCTTGGCAGAAGGGCACTCCTAAAAGGAGCCTGCCATGAATGCCATTCGTCACGACTTCCGATCCGACACGGTCACCAGGCCCAGTGCCGGGATGCGAGCGGCCATGGCCGCCGCCGAGGTGGGCGATGACGTGTTCGGCGACGATCCGACAGTCAATCTGCTCGAACAGCGCATGGCCGGGATGCTGGGCAAGAATGCGGCACTGTTCGTGCCCTCGGGGACGATGTCGAACCTGCTGGCGCTGATGAGCCATTGCGGCCGGGGCGATGAATTCATCGCCGGGCAGAATGCGCATTGCTACAAATATGAGGCGGGCGGGGCGGCCGTTCTGGGCTCGATACAGCCGCAGCCGATTGCGCATCAGGCCGATGGCACCATGGCGCTGGGCGAGATCGAGGCCGCCATCAAGAGCGGCGACAACCATTTTGCCACGACGCGGGTGATTGCACTGGAAAACACGTTTGGTGGTCGCGTGCTGCCGGTGGACTATATGACGGCCGTAGCGGAAATCGCGGCGCGGCATGGGCTGGGCCTGCATCTGGATGGCGCGCGGGCGTTCAATGCGTGCGTGGCGCTCGATCTTGATATCAAGGATTTCGTGGCGCCGTTCGACACGGTTTCGATCTGCCTGTCGAAGGGATTGGGCACGCCGGTCGGGTCGGTGCTGGTCGGGCGGCAGGATCTGATCGAGACAGCGCGACGCCATCGCAAGATGCTGGGCGGCGGGCTGCGGCAGTCGGGCATCCTGGCGGCAGCGGGGCTCTATGCCCTGGAACACAATGTTGGCCGGCTGGCCGAGGACCACCGGCGGGCCAAAGCGCTGGCCGAGGGGCTGGCGCGGCATGAGGCACTGCGGGTCACCATGCCCGACACCAATATATTGTGGGTCGATATGGCGGCCGATCTGGGCGAGCGCTTCACCGCCTATCTGGGTGAGCATGGCGTCGGCGTTACGGGCCGCTATGGCCAGCAGCGCTGGGTGACACATCTTGACGTTGCTGATGAGGATGTCACCCAGGCGCTGGCATTGGTGGACCGGTTTTTCGCAGGCTAAAAGGGACCGCGTCTAGCGCGGTGTGGCGGCGCCGAACCAATAGGTCGCGCCGGGCAGCTCAAGCCGACGGAAGGCCATGGCCGACAGGGAATCGTCCATGAGCTGGGTTTCCTGCCAGACCGCGTCGATGGCCGCTTCCTGCCCCAGATTGCGGTCGATGCCGATGAAGCGCCAGGGGTGGAAATAGTCAGCCGATTCCGGGCGCTCTCCGCCGGTCCATTGATAGGCGCCTGATTCCACATTGGCCGACCAGCTTATGACTGCCAGTTCGGCGGCGGCATGGGCGGGCGTGGCGATCAGCCCATCGCTTTCGGAGTATTGGCGCGGCCAATGGGGGGCAGACATGTCGGTTTCTGCCCAGTCGGCGATGGCGTCGAAGGGATAATCGAGGTCCATGCAGGGCCGGCCCGTACAGTCCTGATCGTAAGCGATATCGGGGTCGATGACGGTTCGGGCTGCATCGACCAGAACGGCGGTGTTGCCCATGAGCGGCATGAAGACAAAGCGCCAGCCGAGATGCTCGCCCTCGCCAAATTCCGAAGCGTCTGCCGTGTTGTCCGCGCCATAGGCCTCAATTGCCATGTCGCGGATTGCCGGCCCCATATTGTAGTGGCGAAGCTCGATGAAGCTGAGCCTGCCGTGCTGTTCGTCGTACAATTCGCCATAGGCAAGGGCAGTCCGGGTCCGCTCGGACGGGATAGCGCCAGTGGCAATCAGCAGGGCCTTCTCGATGGGCCCGACTGCGCCGCCGGGGCTGATGGTGGTGGTGTCGAGCCAATAGTCCTGCAAGGACTGTTCCAGTGCCTCGATATCAACCCGCTCATAGCCGGGCGGGGCAAGGAACTGATCGATCGCGGTTTCGAGGTCGTTGGCGGTAGCGATGCCGGTGCTGGCGAGCAGCAGGGCAGTGGTGGCAAGTGTGCGGATCATGGCGTCCCCCTCAGTGGTGATGCGGCTTGGTAGCAGGACCAGTCTGAACGGCAGATGAGCGGAGGGGGAAGAGGTGCGGTGGTGCGCCGGGCGGATTTCGTGTCCGCCCGGCGCCGTAGCGTTAGTTTTTCTGCCAGAAGGCGTAGAGGCCCGCGATGTCCGCGGAGGTCAGCAAGGGTATTGCTGCGCTCAGGCGTTCGATCGGCCAGTCCCACCAAGCCGATTCGAGCAGCATGGCAATCTCGGCGTCGCCAAACCGTTTGCGGATCGGCTTGGCAGGATTGCCGCCGACAATGGCGTATGGTTCGACGTCCTTGGTCACCAGGGCTCGGGTGCCGATGACGGCGCCGTGGCCGATGGTGACGCCGGGCATGATGATGGCTTCCGAACCGATCCAGACATCACTGCCGATGATGGTGTCACCAGCGGGCCGAAAGGCATTGTTCGCCGAGGCGAATTCTGGCGCGTCGGGGACGAACGCGAAGGGAAAGGTCGAGACCCAATCGTTCCGATGACCCTGATTGCCGGCCATAATGAAGGCGGCGCCCGAGCCGATGGAGCAAAAGGCGCCGACGATCAACCGGTCGACGCCGGGCTCGGTCATCAGGTAGCGGGCGCAGTCGTCAAAGGAATGGCCGTGATAGTAGCCCGAGTAGTAGCTGTATCGGCCCACCACGATATTGGGATTGGTGACCTGGCGGTCGAGCGGAATACCCAGAAAAGGGCTATCAAAATAGTTGGACATGATTGTTCCATGAAGTGGCGCCCATTGCGGGCGGAAATGCACAGAGCCGAATGCGCAGCAGCCATCGCCGGCGCGGCGGCCGGTGTAAGGGCGCTTCCTCCCGCTTGATTTGCGGGCAGAAGCGCTATGCGCTGGTTCGGTCTGCGGACTTCATGGTGGAGTGGTTTTAGGTGAGCTGATTGGGCGTGTCGAGCCTTTGGGCACACCCCACCCAGCTTTGCTGCGGCCCTTCGGGCCCAGCGACGTCTCCTCCCCCTGAAGAAGGGGAGGAGACAGGTCGAGGGTCGGCTCTAGGCCGCGAAATAGTCCTGCAGGGCGCGGACCTGGAGGCTGCCCTGCTTGAGGGCGATGATCCCTTCGACGGCCGCGAGGGCGCCGTCGATAGTGGTGTAGTAGGGGATCTTGGACAGGAGTGCGGTGCGGCGGATGTCGCGGCTGTCGGAGATCGATTTGAGACCATCGGTGGTGTTGATGACCAGCTGCACGCCGCCATTTTTCATCGAGTCGACGATGTGCGGACGGCCCTCGAGCACCTTGTTGATCTTGGTGGCCGCGACGTTGTTATCGACCAGATAGCGCTGAGTGCCGCCGGTGGCGAGGATTTCGAAACCGGCTTCGACGAGATGGCGGGCCATATCGACAATATCGGGCTTGTCGCTGTCGCGCACCGAGATGAACGCCTTGCCCGAGGTCGGAACCTTCTGGCCGGCGCCCATCTGCGACTTCGCGAAGGCCATGGCGAAATCGGTGTCGAGGCCAATGACTTCGCCGGTCGACTTCATTTCCGGGCCGAGTACGGTGTCGACGCCGGGGAAGCGGTTGAACGGGAAGACGGCTTCCTTGACGGCGATGTGCTTGAGTTGCTTTTCCACCAGATTGAAGCTGGCCAGGCTCTCGCCGGCCATGACGCGGCTGGCGATCTTGGCGATGGGTTCGCCGATGACCTTGGCCACGAAAGGCACGGTGCGCGAGGCGCGCGGATTGACCTCGATGAGGTAGATCGTGTCGTCCTTATAGGCGAACTGCACGTTCATCAGGCCACCGACCTTGAGGGCGAAGGCCAGTTCACGGGTCTGGCGCTTGAGCTCGTCGATGATGGCGGGCGGCAGGGTGCGCGGGGGCAGGGAACAGGCCGAGTCACCTGAGTGAATGCCGGCTTCCTCGATATGCTCCATGATGCCGGCCACGAACACGTCCTTGCCATCGCACAGGCAATCGACGTCGATTTCGGTGGCGCCGGAGAGATAGGCGTCGAACAGCAGCGGGTTGTCCGACAGGACCGAGTTGATCTGGCCGGTCTTGTCGTTGGGATAGCGCTGGAGAATATCGGGCGGGACGAGGCCGGTCAGCGTGTCCTGCACATAACGCTCGAATTCGCTGGCGGAATGAACGATGGCCATGGCGCGGCCGCCCAGCACGTAGGACGGGCGGATGACCAGCGGGTAGCCGAGGCGCTCGGCGACGAGACGGGCCTGTTCGAGTGAGTAGGCAATACCGTTCTTGGGCTGGGTCAGTTCGAGCTTGTTCAGGAGCTTCATGAACAAGTCGCGGTCCTCGGCCAGGTCGATGGCTTCGGGCTGGGTGCCCAGAATCGGCACGCCGGCCTTGGCCACAGCCTCGGCCAGGTTCAGCGGGGTCTGGCCACCGAACTGCACGATGACACCATGCAACGTCCCGTTCTGCTTTTCGGTGAGCAGGATTTCGATGACGTCTTCCTCGGTCAGCGGCTCGAAATAGAGGCGGTCCGAGGTGTCGTAGTCGGTCGAGACGGTTTCGGGATTGCAGTTGACCATGATGGTCTCATAGCCGGCCTCGGCCAGCGCGAAGGCGGCGTGGCAGCAGCAATAGTCGAACTCGATGCCCTGGCCGATACGGTTAGGGCCGCCGCCGAGAATGACGACCTTCTTGCGGTCGGTGGGGCGGGACTCGTCCGCAACCTTGCCGGCAAAGGGCGTTTCATAGGTCGAATACATATAGGCGGTCGGAGAAGCGAATTCGGCTGCGGAGGTGTCGATGCGCTTGTAGGCCGGGCGTACATCGAGGCTGTGGCGAAGCTTACGCACGTCGGAGACCTTGAGATTGGCCAACTGTGCCAGGCGCGCGTCCGAGAAGCCCATGGATTTGAGCATGCGCAGGCTGGCTGCGTCCTGGGGCAGGCCGAATTCCTTGACCTTGGCTTCCATGTCGACGATGCCGCGCATCTGCTCGATGAACCAGGGGTCGATCTTGCAGGCGTCGTAAATGTCTTCGTTGGAGACGCCCAGGCGCATGGCCTCGGCCACGTGCAGCAGGCGTTGCGGTGTGCCGGTGCCCAGGGCCGCCTTGATGGCGTTCTTGTCCTCGCCTTCGCCCAGGCCGGGAATGCCGACTTCGTTCAGTCCGGTGAGGCCGGTTTCGAGGCTGCGCAGGGCCTTTTGCAGCGATTCCTGGAAGGTGCGGCCAATGGCCATGGCTTCGCCCACCGACTTCATGGAAGTGGTCAGGCGATTGTCCGAGCCGGGGAATTTTTCAAAGGCAAAGCGCGGGATCTTGGTGACGACATAATCGATGGTCGGCTCGAAGCTGGCCGGGGTGGCGCCGCCGGTGATGTCGTTTTCGAGTTCATCGAGGGTGTAGCCGACGGCAAGACGTGCGGCGACCTTGGCGATGGGGAAGCCGGTGGCCTTGGAGGCCAGCGCCGAGGAGCGCGAGACGCGCGGGTTCATCTCGATAACGACCATGCGGCCGTCCTTGGGGTTGATGCCGAACTGGACGTTGGAGCCGCCGGTTTCCACCCCGATCTCGCGCAGCACTGCCAAAGAGGCGTCGCGCATGATCTGGTATTCCTTGTCGGTCAGCGTCAGGGCCGGAGCGACGGTGATGGAGTCGCCGGTATGGACGCCCATCGGGTCGATATTCTCGATCGAGCAGACGATGATGCAGTTGTCCTTTTTGTCACGGACAACCTCCATCTCGTATTCCTTCCAGCCGAGCACGCTTTCCTCGACCAGCACTTCATTGGTGGGCGAGGCGTCGATGCCGCTTTCGCAGATGGCGAGGTATTCCTCGCGGTTATAGGCGATGCCGCCGCCGGTGCCGCCCAGGGTGAAACTTGGGCGAATGATGGCGGGCAGGCCGATCACTTCGAGCGCCTGCAGGGCTTCGATGGTGTTGTGGGCAAGCATGGAGCGCGGGGTTTCGAGCCCGATCTTCTTCATGGCATCGCGGAACAGCTCGCGATCTTCGGCCTTGTCGATGGCCTCGGCAGTGGCGCCGATCATCTCGACATTGTATTTTTCGAGCACGCCCATCTTGCGCAGCGAGAGGGCACAGTTGAGCGCGGTCTGGCCGCCCATGGTGGGGAGCAGCGCGTCGGGGCGCTCCTTCTCGATGATCTTGGCGACGACCTCGGGGGTGATCGGCTCCATATAGGTGGCGTCGGCCAGGTCCGGATCGGTCATGATCGTCGCCGGATTGGAGTTCACCAGAATGATCCGGTACCCCTCTTCCCTGAGTGCCTTGCAGGCCTGGGTGCCCGAATAGTCGAACTCGCAGGCCTGCCCGATAATGATCGGGCCCGCACCGATGATGAGGATCGATTTGATGTCGGTACGCTTTGGCATTCGGGGCTCGCTCTGGCTCGTTCAACTTGACTGCCGGACGAGGGAGAGAATCGCCCGGACACACCCGTCCGCACGAAACCCGCGCTGCAGTTGAGCACTGCGCCGCAGGGGAAAAGACCGAACATGGTGGTTAAGCGGGCGGTTTAGCGGAAGAGGAGGGGAAAGGGAAGGGGGTGGGCGGACCTCACTCAAGATAGTGGCGAGGAGGCAGCATAGATCGTCCACCACGCTTAAAATCTTTGAGCACAGATACGTAGGCAGGTGACTGGGGCAGGGGGCCTTCATTTAGTCGAATGAACTGAAAACAGTGTGGAACACGATTGATCATCAGTTGGCTTAACTTCAGCCAGCCTTCGCGAGTAAAGTTCCCGGCCAGGGACCGTCGCATTGCGTTGACGAGTATGTCGACCGCTTCAAGTCCGAACTCGCTCTCATCCGAGAATCGAAAACTCTCATCCATCAAGAGACGAAGGTCAAAAAACTCGCCTGGGGTTGAAGTGGGAGCGAACTGTCGCTTCCAATCGCTCACAGTCGTTCTGAACCGAGCGAGGCCACTATAGTCACCTCCCTCTACCTGCATGAAAGGCGCCCGGAATGTGTGCGACGCCAGCATAGGTAGTGTGGCTGTGCGCCACCAGTCTTCCCACGGGGTAATTTTGCTCCCATTGTGCTTCGCGTCAACGATCCAGTGGTAGTTTTTTAGTTCCGCCGGACTTCTAAAAGCGTAGTACGTCTGCGCGTTATTAATTGTGTGATATACTAGATTTTCCATCGCGACCGCTTGCACATATAGTTGAATCGGCATCCGCTCTAAGTCGCTACGCAGGTTCCATACCGTGTGCTTGAAGTCTGGGTGGTGTTCATCAGTCAGATGGGCGGTGATTGCGACGGCCTGTCTAGCGCGATGGGCTTCAAGTTGTTCGAGGGAATGCATCGCGAGGTCGATCAAGACGACCTCGAAGATGCCTCCAATCTTGCGCAGCACTTCCACAACTTCGCCAACTTCTTTTTCGCCCAGCAATCGCCCTTTCACCTGACCATCGGATTTAGGCAGCGTACGTCGGATACGCCCATACAGTTTCTCGAATCCACGCATACTATGATCGGGAATTGTCAGGCTACCGACCGCTGAAATGCTTGCTGGTTTCGTGGAAAGCGCAAACGTGCCCGACTCGTCGATGAATATGTGCATGCAGTAAAGTACCGCACAAAGGCAGTAGGGTGGAACTTCCCCGTCCTGACATTCGGGATGCCCTAGAGAGGCAGCGCCAGCGGCATGGCTTGGACACTTCTCGCGAGGCAGGTCGTGTGCGAAACACCCCCACCTAGCTCTGCTACGGCCCTTTGGGCCTAGCGTCGCTACCTCCCCCTGTTCAGGGGGAGGTGAAGAGGGGGATTCGTCTTGTCTCTATGTCGCCCCGCACACTGGTCGTCACCCTCGGGCTTGACCCGAGGGCTCTGTACTTCAGATGGCATCTAGGGGGCCGCAATCATGGACGCCCAAATGATGTTGTTGGCGCGTGCGCTGACGCGCCAAGTGAAGAGCCCTCGGGTCAAGCCCGAGGGTGACGCGCAGTGGGGTGGTAGATGTGGTGGCCATTCCACTCACCCAATCCCGACAATCTCCACCTCTGCCTCGCCCAACACCGCCACGTCACCCACGCCCTTACCCATCAGCGCCCGCGCCAGGGGCGAGGCGAAGGAGAGCGTGCCGGATTTGGGGTCGGCTTCGTCTTCGCCGACGATGGTGTAGGTCTGGGTGCGGCCGTCGTCGCGTTCGATGGTGACGCGGGAGCCGAAGGCGACGATGTCGTTGCTTTCAGGCGGCGGCACGAGTTGGGCGGTGCGGAGGCGTTCGTTGAGGTAACGCAGGTCGCGGTATGGATTGGCGGAATGGCGGCGGCGTTCGTTGATGTCTTCGATGGCGAGGGCGGTTTCATAGGCGGCACTGGCCTTGGCCAGTTGACGCTGCAGTTCGGCCAGCCCATTGGCGGTCACGAGATTGGGGCCCGGGGGAACGGGTTTTTCCGGCAGCATGGTTTCGGCGGCCGTCTCGGCGCTGTCTTCCTTGGTAAAGGCTACGCTCACTGAACACTCTCCTGCTGACGACGACATGAAGGCCGCTGCCCGACGCAGCCTGGCTTTGCCAATATGTAGGCATGCTCGTGGCGAAGTGAAACGGCCAGTGAGGCAGCCCCGACTATGGCGCGGGCCGGCGCAATATCTTTTCCATCTTCTTTCCCTTCGCCAGTTCGTCCACCAGCTTGTCGAGATAGCGCAGTTCGCGCATCAGGGGGTCTTCGATGGTTTCAACGCGGATGCCGCAGACGACGCCGGTGATGAGGGCGCGGTTGGGGTTGAGCTCTGGGGCGTTGGCGAAGAAGTCTTCGAAGGTGGTCTTGCTGGCCAGTTCGGCTTCGAGCGAGGCCTGATCGTGGCCGGTGAGCCAGCGGAAGATTTCATCGACCTCGGCCTTGGAGCGCCCCTTCTTCTCCGCCTTGGCGATATAGAGCGGATAGACGCTGGCGACGCTGGTGGAAAAGATGCGGTGTCCGGCCATGGCTGTGTCCAGATCGATTGGTGCCGATGGGCCGAAGCTAGCATGGATGGAGGCACAAAAAAGCCCGGTCAATGACCGGGCTTTTGAGAGGGCGGCTGGCCGCCTAGTTCACGCGGCTCGACCAATCATCGACTTCCTTGCGGACCTCGTCCTTGGTCTTGCCGTAGCGCTCCTGAAGCTTGCCTTCGAGCTGCTCGCGGTTGCCGTTGATCTGGGCGATATCGTCATCGGTCAGCTTGCCCCACTGTTCCTTGGCCTTGCCCGTGAACTGCTTCCAACTGCCTTCAATGCGATTCCAGTCCATTTTCATCTCCTTGGTGGTGTGAGAGATAAACGTCTGACGCCCGTGACCGTTCCCACAAAGCGATCGGTTCAGGCTGCAGAACGGCGGCGACGGGCGCCGAAGCGATCGAGCAGAAGCCCGATTAGCACCGCGAGCAGGATGGCCAGAGCCATGCCCAGCAGCGGCTGGTCGTGGAACCATTGTCCGGCGAGATAGCCCATGGTGACGTTATAGGCGGCCCAGACCACACCGGCGATGAAGCAGAATGGAGCGAAGCGTGCATAGGCAAAGCCGGTGCTGCCGGCGGTGAGATTGACGGCCAGGCGGGCAAAGGGAATGAAGCGGGCAGTGAGCACCACCATGCCGGCACGCGGCCCCAGGCGCCGGCTGGCCCAGCGCAGCAGGCGGGCCAGGGGGCGAAAGCGGGTGGCTTGAAGGCGGCGAACGCCGACAAGACGGCCCAGTGCATAGGTCAGGCTGTCGCCCAGCATGGCGCCGAGCGAGGCGGTCAGCAGCAACAGGATAATGTCCGGGACAGCATTGGAAGCGGCAAGCGCCGCCAGGCCGACCACGACCACTTCACTAGGAAAGACAGGAAAGACCCCGTCGAGCACGACCAGCAACAGGGCGACCAGATAGACCCAGGGGGAGGTTGCAAGGGGCAGGACGATATCGTTGAGAATGTCCATGTCGGTCCGGCAGTTGAGACGGCCGGCAGGATAGCGGCAGGCGGCAACGGGCGTGTGACAGGACGCAGGCGGGCCATCTCTGGCAACGGGACGTCATCAACTCAGGCTTCGGGCTCGTTCCCGCCGCTCGAGCCACTCGCCGCCAAAAGGCCCAAGAGCGGCCATAGGTCCGCCCTGTTCTTGGCCTCACATTGCCGTGATCCAAATCGGATCGGAGACGAACACAGAGGTTGAAATGAAGAATCTGCGACTTGCCGCGATTGCCGTTGCAACCGGCCTGATACTTGCTGCCTGCGGTGACGCCCCACCACCAGCCGATGCGGCCGGCTCAACGACAGAGGCGCCCGCAACCGATGCCCCCGCCAGCCAATAGGCGTCCAATCCATCAGTAGGAGCCCCGGTTCATGCCGGGGCTTTTTTCATGCAGCGCGCGATAAGGAATTCCGTTGCAGCGCGGACAGGATGGCGTTGACCGCATAGGGTTTGGGGATGAACACGGCCCCGGGCGGCAGATCGGCAGGCATGGGCCGCACGCCGCCGGAGACGACGATGATGGGCAGACCAGGCCGGCCCTGAGCGGCGAGGCGTGCCAAGGCAAGGCCATCGGGGCCGTCGCCGAGTTCGATATCGGTAATCAGAGCGTCGATGCGGGCGTCGAGCAGGCGCGCAGCCGTTCGGGCGCTGCCGGCCGTCAGGACGTCGTGGCCGCATTGGGTCAATTGATCGGCCAGATCGAGCAGCAGGAGCGGCTGATCTTCAACGGCCAGAATGCGCAAAGCGTTGGACATTTGGTTGGCCTCCATACGCGGTTACGGGGAAAGCTTGGAAGAGGAAGCGCTGGCGTGGCGGATCGTTGCATGCGGAGGACGCATGGCTGATCACATGGTTAGGATTTGGTTCAAATTGGATGGATCGGCGGGGGGCGGCCGACACCGGATCTGGGTATTGCCTTAAGGATTTTGCCATAGGCTGGGCGGCACGAAAGGGGAGTGCCGTGGCCGAACGCGAAGTGGTGTATCTGTCCGAAGTGGTGGGGGCGCTCAGCTTTGCGCTCGACATTACCGAGGGACAACCCGTTGGACACAGCCTGCGGTGCTGCTGGATCGGCATGCATCTGGGCATGAGGTTGGGACTGAGCCAGGCCGAGCTTTCGGATCTCTACTATACGCTGCTGCTCAAGGATATCGGATGCAGCTCCAATGCCGCGCGGATCTGCCAGCTCTATCTGGCCGACGATCTGAGCTTCAAAAGCAATTACAAGGTGGTCGACACCAAGCTGCCCGAGATCCTGCGTTTTCTGATTGCCAATACCGGCCGCCGGTCGGGCTTTGTTGAGCGGCTGCAGACGCTGGTGCATATTGCGCGCAATGGCGGGGAAATCTCCAAGGAACTGATCGAGACGCGATGCCAGCGGGGTGCGGTGATCGCCCGGTCCATGCGGTTTTCCGAAGCCGTGGCGCAGGGCATTCTCGATCTCGACGAGCATTGGGACGGAAGCGGGCAGCCAGTGGAGCTGGAAGGCGAAGCAATTTCGCTGTTTGCGCGCATTGCGCTGCTGGCGCAGGTGGTGGACGTATTCTTCATGCGCGGCGGAGCCAAGGCGGCACTGGCCGAGGTAACCGAGCGGTCCGGGCGCTGGTTCGATCCGCAACTGGTGGCCCTGCTGGCCGGGATGATAGACGATGCCGGGTTCTGGCAGGCCATGCTGAGCAATGACCTGCATGAGCGCGTGATGGGGCTGGAGCCGCGGGCGCTGACGCGGGCGGTGGATGAGGACTATCTGGACGATATCGCGGCCGGCTTTGCGCAGGTGGTCGACGCCAAAAGTCCGTTTACGGCCGGTCACAGCGACCGGGTGGCGCTGTTCACCGACCTGATTGCCGAGGAAATGGGCTATGCGCCCGAGCGGCGGCGCTGGCTCAAGCGCGCGGCCCTGCTGCACGATATCGGCAAGCTGGGCGTCTCCAACAGCGTGCTCGACAAGAACGGCAAGCCGGATGATGACGAGTGGGCCGAAATCAAACGGCACCCGGAGCTGGGGCGGGTGATCCTGTCCAAGATCGCAGCATTTCAGGACATGGCGCGGATTGCCGGGGACCACCACGAAAAGCTCAATGGCCGGGGCTATCCGCATGGCATCAAGGCGGACGCAATCGACCTCGATACGCGGATTGTCACCGTGGCCGATATTTTCGACGCGCTGACGGCAGACCGGCCTTATCGCAAGGCGATGCCGGTGTCTGCGGCGTTCGAAATCATGGAAAAGGAAGTCGGGTCGGGGCTCGACCCGGATGTGTTTGCCGCTCTGCGGCGTGGCTTTATGCGGCTTGAAGACGTGGCGGGTTCAGAGGGGGAACGCGCGGCTTAGGGGGAGGAACGCCCCACCTAGCCTCCCCCTGATAGGGGAGGGGCGCTACGCGTTCGTCTGAAAACCTAAAGCCTGGACCGATAGAGCCCGACGCGGATGCCGCCGTGCAGGACTGGTGGCAGTGGCGGTTCGAAGCCGAGGCCGGTCGACTGAGCCAGTTGCCGGTCTGCCGTGATGATGCCGACGCGCCAGCCGGAGAAGCGCGTTTTGAGAACTGTGCCCAGGGTACGGTGCAGACCGATGAGTGGGCCCTTTTCGCCCACGCGGGTACCATAGGGTGGATTGACGATCACAAGGCCCGGCGCGCCTTCGGGCGGGGTCAGGTCTTCGATGGATTGCTGGGCAAAGCCGGTGCAGTCCGAAACGCCTGCGCGGGTGGCGTTTTCCGATGCCATGCGGATGGCGCCGGGATCGCGGTCGAAGCCAAGAAAGCGCATTGTTGTCGGGGCTGGGGCGGCAGGTTCGCGGAGTTCTGCCCAGGCCTTGGCGTTGAAACAGGGAAGCTGCTCGAAGGCGAAGGTTCGCGTGCGGCCAGGATGCAGGCCGAGGGCGATTTCGGCGGCCTCGATGACGAAGGTGCCCGAGCCGCACATGGGGTCGAGCACTGGTTCGGTGCCGGTATAGCCACATTGGGTCAGGAACATCGCCGCCATAGTTTCGCGCATCGGGGCCTTGGCAACGCCTTCCTTGAAGCCGCGCTTGTGCAGGGACTCGCCGGATGTGTCGATGCTGATGGTGACCAGATCGTCCTCGATGCGGACCATGATGCGGAGCACGGCATCCTCGGCGATGGGCGCGCCCAGTTCCTCACTGATGGCGGTGGCGACACGCTGGGCAGCAGCACCGGCGTGATAGATGCGCGAGCGCTTGCAACTGGCCTCGACGTGGACGGGCACGTCGGGACGGAGGAGTTCGGCCCAGGGCAGCTTTCGCGCGCGCTTGTCGAGCTGGGCCAGATGCAGGGCGCGGAAGGAGGCGATGCGCGCCAGGACGCGGGTGGCGCCGCGCAGCACCAGATTGGCACGCCAGACATCGGGCCAGGTGCCGGGAAAAGTGACACCGCCATCGGTGATTGTCGCAAGGCTGAAGCCGGCGGCGCGCGCTTCATCGGCCAGCGGGGCTTCAAGGCCGGGGGTGGCGACCAGAAAGATATCGAAAGGGGGCGTGTTCATGGGCGAGCAGTAGCCCCGGGCGCGGGGGCTGGCAAGTTTGCTGATAGGAAGGGTTACGCTCGGCGTGATCTGTGCTTATATCGGCGAAAGGCGATGAATCATTCGCCGTGATTTCAGGACACTGTCGAAAGAGCTGCTGCGATGACCGAATATGTGCCGCCCAAAGTCTGGACCTGGGACAAGGAAAACGGGGGTGCCTTTGCCAGCACCAATAGGCCGATCGCCGGGCCAACCCATGATCAGGAGTTGCCGCGAGGCGAGCATCCCATCCAGCTCTACTCATTGGCAACCCCCAATGGGCAGAAGGTCACCATCATGCTCGAGGAGCTGCTGGCGGCCGGGCATGACGCCGAATATGACGCGTATCTGATCAATATTGGCAAGGGAGACCAGTTCGGGTCGGGCTTTGTATCGGTGAACCCGAATTCGAAGATCCCCGCGATGATGGATTACGGCCCGAAAGAGCCGGTCCGGCTGTTCGAGAGCGGGTCAATGATGGTCTATCTGGCGGAGAAATTCGACGCGTTCCTGTCCAAGGATGCGGCCAAGCGGGCCGAGACGATGAACTGGCTGTTCTGGCAGATGGGCAGCGCGCCTTTTGTCGGCGGTGGCTTCGGGCATTTCTATGCCTATGCGCCCGTCAAGCTGGAATATCCGATCAATCGCTATGCGATGGAGACCAAGCGTCAGCTCGATGTGCTGGACCGCGAACTGGCGAACAAGGAATTCATTGCAGGCAGTGACTATTCCATCGCCGATATGGCGATCTTCCCCTGGTATGGCGGAATGGTGCTGGGCCGGGCCTATAATGCGGCCGAATTCCTCGATGTCGGTACCTATAAAAACGTCATTCGCTGGGCCGAGCAGATCGATGCGCGTGAACCGGTCAAGCGCGGGCGCACTGTCAACGCTGCGGGTGGTCCGGAAGACGAGCACCTTTACGAGCGTCATTCGGCGGCCGATGTCGACAAGGTGGTGGCGCTGCGCAAGGAGCGCGGGACAGTCTAGGGCGCACGCGACAAGCCATTTAGCAACAGCACTGGAAGGGCCGTTTCTGCCATGGGGAACGGCCCTTTTTCGTGGCGTTGTCGAAATTCGACCTATTGGATCGTCGCATGGTCAGAACCTGATTGGAGGACGGCAATGCGGTTTATGGCTCTTGTCTATATCGAGCCCGGTGCGATGGACGGGATGAGTGCGGATGATTTCCAGCGTCTGGACGACGCCACTATCGAGCATGACCATAAATTGCGGGCCAGCGGCCATCTGATCTATGCGTCGCCGCTGGCCGACGCCAATGCGGGGCGGGTGCTGCGCTTCGAGAATGGCGAGTTGATCCATCTCGATGGCCCCTATGCGGAGGCCAAGGAGGTTGTCGCCGGCTTCGTATTGCTTGAGGCGGAGAGCCTAGATGCGCTGACGCCATTGTTTGCCGACGATCCGATCCTTCAATACGGGCGGATGGAAATCCGGCCGCTGGTGGAGGATAGCCACAGCCAAACGGGCCAGAGGCGGCCCGAAATTGCGCCGGGGGGAGGCTGATCGCGATCATCGGGGGAGGGGACATACACCCCCTGTTAAGCCTGAGCGGACCATTATGTGAGCCACGGAAGCGGCGTTTCCTGCTTCTCATGCCCGTTTTGTATCCGCGTTTCGAGTAAGCCCAATGCGTCTGATTATCGGTATCGTCGTCGTCTTTGCCTGCGTGTTTGGTGGCTATTCGGCGATGGGTGGCCATGTTGAGGTGCTTTGGCAACCCTTTGAATTCGTGATCATTCTGGGTGCGGCGATCGGTGCTTTCATCATCGCCAATGGCGCACCGGTGCTCAAGGCGGTGCCCTCGATGTTCGGGACTTTGTTCAAGGGACCGAAATACAACAAGGCCGCCTATGTCGAGCTGCTGGGCCTGCAGTTCTCGATGTACAAGCTGATCCAGCAGAAGGGGATTCTGGGGATCGAGCCGCATATCGAAGACCCGCATAATTCCACCCTGTTCAACGCCTTCCCGACATTTGCCAAGAACCACCACGCGGTGGAGTTCGTGTGCGACTACATGCGCATGGTGACCATGGGGTCCAACAATGTGCATGAAATGGATGCGCTGATGGACGAGGAGCTGGAAACGCACCACCAGGAGCAGGAACGGATCGTGTCTGCCATGCAGGCGGTCGCGGACGGCACGCCGGCGCTGGGCATCGTGGCGGCGGTGCTGGGCGTGATCAAGACCATGGGCGCGATCTCGGAGCCACCTGAAGTGCTGGGGCATCTGATCGGCGGCGCACTGGTCGGCACGTTCTTCGGCGTGTTCGTCGCCTATGGCTTTTTCGGGCCGATGGCGCAGTCGCTCAAGAGCACGTTTGAGGCCGAGTCCAAATATTTCCTCTCGCTCAAGGTGGGCCTGCTGGCCCATATCGGCGGCCAGCCGCCGGTGATGGCGATTGAATTCGCGCGCAAGGCACTGATGAGCGAGGTTCGCCCGAGCTTTGCCGAAGTGGAAGCTGCGACCGCCGCCCTGCCGGCCACCACCTGATAGCCAGAACAGGGGTCAGCCAGAATGGCGAATTACGATCAGCCGATCATCATCAAGAAGATCAAGAAGAAAGGGCACGCCCACCATGGCGGTGCCTGGAAGATCGCCTATGCCGACTTTGTGACGGCGATGATGGCGTTCTTCCTGTTGATGTGGCTGATCAGCATGACGACGCCCGAGCAGAAGGAGGGGCTGGCCAACTACTTCGCGCCGGCATCCCTGAGCACCACGACCAGTGGCGCTGGCGGCGTCATGGGCGGCAATGCGATGGACAATTCGGGCAATCAGATGTCAGGCTCCTCGGCCGACGTGATCGAGGATCGCCCTGCCTCGCCGCAGAGCTCGGACCAGGGCACGACGGATACCCATATCGGCGGAGCCGCGCGCCAGCAAGGCAGCGAGCAACGCGCCAGCAGCGACAGTGAATTCAACCTGCAATCGCTCGAAGCGCAGGCCTTCCACAGTGCGGCGGCGAGCATCAAGCAGGCCTGGCAGTCACTGCCCGAGGTAACGCCGTTCATGGACAATCTGCTTGTCGAGCAGACCGAGGAAGGGCTGGATATCCAGATCGTGGACCAGCAGGGCCGACCGATGTTTCCAGAGGGGTCGAAATATCCGCTGGAGCCGACGCGTGCAGCGATCGCCGCGATTGGCCCGATCCTGCAGCAGCTCAATGCGCAGGTGACGATATCGGGTCACACAGCGGCGGGCGGGCGCTACGACAATCCCCGCTATGGTCCGTGGGAGTTGTCGGCGGATCGCGCCAATGTGGTGCGCTCGATCCTGGGCGAATTCGGCATGAGCGATGATCGCTTCAAGGCGGTGACCGGGCGGGCGACGGGCGAGCCGTTCTTCCCCAATGACCCCTATATGGCTGCCAATGAGCGGGTGCGGATTACCGTGGTGCATACACCGCCACCAGTGCCGGCTGGATTGGAATTCTGACAAGTCGGCAGTATTGCGCAGGAACGCATTAACCCTCGCCAATGAAGTGAGCGGGGTTCCGGGGGCGGCGAGACCCGAATTAAGCCTCGATTAAGCAGGTAAAGCGCGAAGTTGTTTCCAATGCGCGGGCAGTAGTCCGCCTTGGAGGTAGAAACCCATGCGTATCGCTCGTTCAGTGCTTGCAGCTCTTACTCTGATGTCCTTCAGCTCGGTCGCGCTGGCCGATGAATGGATTGCCGAACGCCTGCGGGGCACTGTCATGCAGTTCGAGCGCAATACCTGGGTGGCTCTTGAGCGGGGCGATGTGGTGCCCGATGGCGGCAAGGTGCGCACGGCCTCAAATGGGCGGCTGGAGCTGGTGCGCGGCCAGGAGAGCATTGCACTGGGTCCGAACACCCAGATAGCCGTTCGGGATGCGGCGGGCCAGAAGATGACCAGCGTCATTCAGAGCAGCGGCGTTGTGACCATTGAAGCCGAGAAACGCAATGTGCAGCATTTCTCCGTGCAGACGCCGGTGCTGGCCGCCGTGGTCAAGGGTACACAGTTCACAGTCACCTACAGCAATGGACAGGCCCGGGTGGATGTCGGGAGCGGCGTGGTGCAGGTGCAGGACAACGTGCATGACATGGTGGTCGATGTGACCCGCGGGCAGTCGGCCGCTGCCAGCCAAGCGTCGCCCCTGGATATCAGCGGGCCGGGGGCGGACAAGGCCGTTTTCCTTATCGATGGCGAGCCGGTGCCTGCTGCGGCCCGGGCCGCAGTGCTGGACGGTAACCTGCCTGCCGAAGCGGCACTCGAAGCGGTCAGGACTGGTGGCGTTCCCAATATCAATGCGCGTGTAAATGCCGGTGGTCAGGGCAATGGGGTGAGTGCGAACGTTCGCCTCGGGCAGGGAAACAACGGCAATGGCAACGGCAATGGCCGGAACGGCGTGACCGCGTCGGCCGACGTTGGCAATGGTAGCGCAAATGCCGCGGTTGGTGCTGGCAATGCCAATGCCAGCGCCTCCGTTGGCGGCGGCAATGGTGTTTCCGTCAATGTCGGTGTTGGCAATAGCGGCAATGCCCAAGGTCAGGGTGGCGACGGCAACAACGGCAATGGCAATGGTGGGAGCGCCAGCGTTGATGTCGACCTGGGCATTGTCGATGTCGAGGTGAGCGTCGGTGGCGGCAATGGGCTGGGTCTGGGGCTGGGCCTATTGGGCAATTAGGCCCGGAGGGTTCCGGGCCGGGGCCGCAAGGATTGCGTGCATGTCGGTGTCTGAAATCGGGCGGCTGAAATAATAGCCCTGGCCGTAATTGCAACCGAGTGCGCCCAACAGGCAGGCCGTCGCCTCATCCTCGACGCCTTCGGCAATGGTGAGCTTGTCCATCCTGGCCGCAAGGTCGACGATGGCCGCCAGCAGATTGCGGTCTGAAGCGGACGTGCGGTCGCGCACGAAGCTTTGGTCGATCTTGACCAGGTCGAAGGGCAGGTCGCGGAAATAGCTGAGCGACGAATAGCCGGTGCCGAAATCGTCGATGGCGAGGCGTACGCCCAGATCGCGCAATTGCCACATCACCGCGTGGACGCGACCGGGATCTGTGACCCGGCTGCTCTCGGTAATTTCCAGTTCGAGACGTGAGGCCGGCAGGCCCGAACTGCGCAGGGCGTTCGCCACGGTTGCGGCCAGATCGACATGCTGGAACTGGATCGGCGATACGTTGACGGCCACCGTAATCGGGCTTGGCCACGCGGCTGCCTGCTGGCAGGCCTCGAAGAGGATCCAACGCCCCAGCTCGACGATGAGGCCGGTTTCCTCGGCAAGCGGAATGAACTCGGCGGGAGAGACCGGGCCCAATTCGGGGTGGTCCCAACGCATCAGGGCTTCGGCGCCGATGATGTTGCGAGATTTGAGATCGACCTGGGGCTGGAAGTTCAATCGAAGCTGATTGCGGCCCAGAGCCCGGCGCAGATCGCGATCAAGCCGGCGGTGACGGTCCAGGATCGACTGGTCCGCAGGGCTGAAGCTTCGGGTTTGAAGCCGATCGGCACGGGCCTGGATCAACGCGATCTCTGCCTGATTGAGCAGTTCGGCGCGTGTGTGCGCGCCGCTGGCATACCCGACGACGACTTCGATATGCAGGTGGTGGCCGTCAGCATGATATTCGCCCGAAAGGCTCGTTCTGAGCTGGGTGGCTGTGCGGGCCAATCCGTCCGCATCGCCATCATCGCCGCGCAGCAAGGCGAATGTCGCGGGGGCGGTGCGCGCAACCTCGGTGAACCCGGCATGCCCCAAGCGGTGGGCAAACTGGTACAGCACAGCTTCGACCACATCGTGGCCCAGCGTGACCCGCAGTTCGTCAGTGGCCTGAACCTGCAGCAGCAGAAGCACTTGCGGCACCAGCGTGCGGGGCAGTTCCATCAATCCCTGCTGGGAGAGCAGGCCGGTCGCCGCGTCGTGGGTGGCCAGAAAACGCAAACGGTCCTGCGCGGCACGGCGGGCAAGGAGATGATTGTAGCCATTGTCTGCCAGGGCCAGGCCAAACAGGATGACCAGGCCAACATGCAGGCTGGCGGTGCTGACCAGCAGGTTGAGTTGGGCGTAGGCTAAGAGCGCCATGGCCTCGCCGAGAAAAGACGTCATTGCCAGGGTGGCGAAAATGGTCGGCACATTGGCCCGGCGTGGGCGGAAGAGCAGCAGAAGCGCGAGGGCGGAGACAATCAGAACGCCGGGCAGGTGACCCCAATTGGTCAGGATCCGCCCAGTCTTTAGGGTCTCCAGAGCCAAAGCCTGAAGGACCGGCCCTGGTATCACGCCATAGCGAGGAACAGTGAAGAAGTCGCGCAACTCGATGGCGCTGGCCCCGACGATGACCTGCTTGCCCGCGAGCAGGGCCGGGTCTACGCGACCGTAGAGAACATCTGTGAAGCTCAGGCGCGGCAGATCGGCCAGGTTCAGGCTGAAGTCGATCTCGAGGATTTCAGGCAAGGCGGACTGATTGCGGGCAAGCTGAACCGCCAGAGCGGGAATAGTGCCATGTTCATCCGTGGCGGAAACGGGCAGGCTGCGTGCCGTTGCAGTCAGCGGGTCCAACAGCACATTGACCAGAACCGAGCCGGCACTGGCTGCGAATTCAGGCAGGGGTCGGGAAAAATGGAATTGGCCATCAGCCCCCGTCTGGGCAAATGCCGCGAGCCATGCATAGCCGCCTGCCCGTTCCAGGGCCGCAGTGAACTGGGCGTCGTCGAAGGGATCGCGGCTGCTTGAAAAGTCGATGTCGAAGACCACTTCGTCAGCGCCTGCGGCCATGAGACGGTCTAGCAGGGCGGCGTGCAGGCTGCGCGGCCAGGGCCAGATGCCCATTTCCGCCAGACTTTGGCTGTCGATCTCAACGACGACGGTCGTCTCGCTCACCGGTCGGGACGTGGCGGCCAATCGCCAATCGTCCAGGCGGCGGTCGAGCGAGGCCAGCATGCCGGACTGGGTCAAACCCAGCAGCACCAGTATTGCCACAATGGCAGCGGTCCATCTCAGCAGGTGCCGCAACAACAATCTCCCCGGCCAGAGCGTATATTAGCGTGACCGCCCCTCACATCCGGTTAAGACCGGATATTTCGTGCATTCATGCTGGAACGGAGCAAGAGCGGCGACGTTTGCAAGATGAACCAGACAAAAGGCAAAGATATCCAATGCTGCAACTCTTGCTCATTCTCGTCGTCGTCGCGCTTGTTGCCGGCATGTTGGGGTTTTCCGGACTGGCCGGGGCGGCGGCAACCCTCGCCAAGATCGTTGCCGGCATCATGCTCATCGGCATCGTCATCATCCTGATCATGGCGATGATGGGCCTGGCGATCCTGTTCTAGGTCCTCGAAGCCGATTGTTCTCCGTCGCAGGCAGCGTTAGTTTTTGATCTTGCGCTGCCTGTTCGGAAGGGGAGGACGATGTGCAAGCAAGAGGTGGATGCCTGGTTTGCCGAGTATGACTCGCCGCAGAAGACGCTGATGCAGGCGGTTCGCGCCGTAATGCTGGGTGCCGATGCGCGGCTGGGCGAAACCATCAAATGGAAGACGCCGACCTTTGTCTGCAATGGCAATCTGGCCAGCTTCAATCCCCGCTCCAAGAAACATGTCAGCCTTCTGGTGCACAATGGCGCGCGTATTCCGGGACAGTTTCCAAGTCTGGAGGGGACGGGCGAGGAAGCGCGAACCATGAAGGTGCATGACGCCGCAGACCTTGCTGGCAAGCAGGTGGAATTGGAGGGGTTGGTGCGTGCGTGGTGCGACTGGAAATCACCAGTTTTGCGTTAAGCGTCAAATATTACGCCTTTCACATAGTGCAAATGTGCTATGTAATTTGGTATTCTTCGCAAGCATTATTGATCGGGTCAGGCCCGAGACAGCATGTGCTAGTCGCAACCAGGAGGGGGGATGGCTGCCGACAATGATGATCTGGTGGATCAGATCTACCAGGCGATGCACGGCACATTATCCTGGCAGAACTGGATCGATGGGCTGAATGCCCGGTTCGATGGGGTGAAGTTTGCACTTTGGGGGCATGACCTGAAGGCAAACAGCCATCTTGGCATGGTCCATAGCGGCTATGACAAGGACTATATGCAGCAATGGATCGATTATTATTCCAGGGTAAACGCCTGGGCACCGGGTCTTGCGCAGGCACCGGTCGGGGTGGCGCAAACGGCAGAGCAATTGCTGGACCGACAGTCGCTCCTGACGACCGAATACTACCATGACTGGGTGCGTCCACAGGAAGACATCGCGACCGGGGTCGGCATCACCTTCTTTTCCGATGCCAACCGCTTCTTCGGCCTGACCGCAAATGTGCGCCTCAAGGATGAGGAGCAGCGCAATCCGGAGTTGAAGACGATGATGACGCGCATTGCCCCGCATCTGTCGCGCGCTTTCGATGCGGCCAGACGCATGCCCAAGCCAGGCAATGCGGAGGACCTCGAGAATTTGTCGCACGGCTACCGATCGCTGCGGTGGCGCTCAATTCGAAGGGCCATCTGTGCTACATGAACGCACTGGCGCAGCAGTTCATCGATGACTGGGCCGAACCGCAGATCAGCAGCAATGGGGCGCTGGTCTTTGCTGACCCGCAGGCCGAAGACCTGCTTGCAAAGGGTATTCAGGCAATTGCCTTTGGCACCATGCGCCTGCTGCCACATCGCGTATCGCTCAAACTGGGAAAGGGCAGTGCGAGCTGGCGCATGAGCCTGGTGCCCAGCCCTCTGGCGGCCGGTGAAAAGCGCTTTGCCCTGGATGACCAGATGCGTCCCGTGGCCTTCCTGTTCATGGAAGCAAGCGCAGGGCAAATCAAACAAAGACTGGCTGACGAACTCGGCAAGCGGTTTGGCCTGTCCCCGGCGGAAACCGCTCTGGCGCTTGCGCTTTATGGCGGAGAGACGCTTGGCGTGATCGCCGCGCGCAAGGGCCTGAGTGTGCATACGGTCCGCAACCAGCTCCGGACCACTTTTGCCAAGACCCACACGCACCGGCAACATCAGCTAGTGCGGCTGATATCGGACCTGCTCGGCGAAAAGCACGATTGAGATCCGGCGCACGGACTAGCCCTGACGGGGCGCCAGGAGGCGGGCAATTGCCAGAACCAGCAAGGCCAGAATTGCCGGGCCGATGGCAAGGGACAGGCCTGCGGCCCAGAGCGCGCCAGTACCAGCCCAGAGGATGGATGAAAAGGCCTCGCAGAGGGTTGCCGCCCGCGAGGCGACCTGACGACGGCGGAACATTGAACGCTTGGCGGTGACGCGAAACCAGAGCTGAATGGTGGTTGACGCGGCTGCTGCTGCGGCAGCGCAAGCTGCGGTGACGAGCGCCATGGGCCAGGCGGCAAGGCCGATCATGAGCAGAAGCGGCGCCATGACCAGGGCAATGATGGTCAGCACGGCCTCGATCTTGGCGCGCAATATCGTGGACGGAGTAAGGGGCGCGGTTGCGACCAGATCATGTGCGTCCTCGCCTGAGATGGCGAGCCAGGCAAGGCCACCGGCCAGTTGGCCGCAGGCCATGACCAGCACCGGCACAATGACAATGAAAGTGCCATCGCCGGATGATGCGCCGTAATTGATCCAGAGCAGCAGGGCGGGTGGCACCAGATAGAGCAATTGCATCAGGGTTTGCGAGAGTAGCCAGGGGTCGCGCTGGAGCAGCAGGAATTCCTTGCGGCGCAGGGCCTGGCGCTGGCTGGCCGGGCGGAAGGCCCGTTTTTGCGGTCGGCGCTGGCCGCGGACATGATTGAGCCCGGCGGCGGCGGTGGCCAGGCGGCCATAGCTGGGGGCGATGAGGGCCGCTGTTGCCGCAAATGCAATGAGTGACAAGGCTATCATCAGTAGGGCCGGCATGGGTTCGCCCAAAGCCGCGCGCGCGGGGAGCCAGAGCAGGCTGTCGGAAGCCGGCGCGGCGGCGACGATGGCATCGGACTGGAAGAAAGCGAGCCGCGAAAAGCCTTCGTGGGAGAGAATGGCGGCGGCCTGGATACCGATGACAAAGCCGGCGCCGACAATACCGGCCACGATCTGGGCAATCAGGCGCGTACGGCGGGGGCCGGTGAGGCGGAATAGCAGGCGAGTGACAGCCATGGCGATGGCGACAGAGAGTGCAGCCAGGGCAATGATGACCAGGAAGGCTGAGAACCAGCGCAGACCGTCTTGCAGAACGAGGGCCATGACCAGGGGGCTGACGAGAACAAGCCCGAGGGCGGTCGTTGAGACAAAGACCGTGCCGGCGCGGACGGCAAATAGCCGGGCACTTGAGGCCGGCGAAGACAGGATCAGGTCGAGATCGGACCGTCCATAATAGACCCTGGTGACCGCTTCGAGCGCCTGGGACAGGGTGACCGTCCAGAACAGCAGGCCCATGCCTGAGATCATCACCAGCGCCTGCTTGTCGATGACTATGCCCGCCTCGACCCAGGGCCGGACCGCGAACCAGGCGATGAGAAGCATGATACCGAAGACCGTGCCGCCTCCTGCGGCCCAGCCAAAGAGGCGGACGCGTCGGCCGCCGGTCATAATGGCCAGCGTGTCACGCCAGGCGAGGCGAAATTCATGTGCTGCGAGCCAGGGCAGCGATGCGGGGGCGAAGGTCACGCGGCGTCCTGTTTTGACAGGCCGTTTTCGGCCGCGCCCTGGGCAACCAGATCGAGAAAGATTTCCTCGAGCGTAGTTTCGCGGCCGATGCGGGTCCGCAACTCCTCGAGCGTACCTTCGGCGATCAGGCGGCCTTCGGCAATGACACCAATACGTTCGGCCATGCGCTCGGCGACTTCGAGAATATGGGTGGTCATGATGACGGTGACGCCTGCTGCCGTCTTGCTGCGCAGGACATCCTTGACCTGGCGGGCGGAACCTGCGTCCAGGCCGGTCAGCGGCTCGTCGAGAATGATGAGATCGGGGTCATGCACGAGGGCACCTGCCAGGGCGACCTTTTGCAGCATGCCCTTGGAGAAGCCGCCGCACAGTTCATTGGCATGGGGCGAGAGACCGAGCCAGTCGATCAGGTCGTGTGCCGATTGGCGGGCGCGGGCCGGACCGACCTGCCAGAGCCCGGCGACGAAATCGAGATATTCGAGCGGGGTGAGGCGGTCATAGACCATGGGCTCATCGGACACCCAGGCCATGCGGCGCTTGGCGGAGACCGGATCGGCCAGGGCGTCAATACCCAGGATTGAAATCGATCCGCTATCGGGTTTGAGCAGGCCTGCCACCATGCGCAGGATGGTGGTCTTGCCGGCGCCATTGGGGCCGAGCAGGGCGTAGAATTCGCCGGCTCCGACCGTCAGATCGACACCCTTTACGACCGGGCGGTCGAAGGCTTTGGTGAGGCCGGAAATGGAAAGGGCGGCGGGCATGGCGGCTCCTGTTGGTCTGGAAACGCTAGCCTGGCCGCCCTTTCGGTCAAGTGAATGGCAATCGTTAACGGATTGAATCAGGCGACAGTGAGGGTCACGTCGACATTGCCGCGCGTGGCATTGGAATAGGGGCAGATCTGGTGGGCTTTTTCCACCAGCGCTTCGGCCTCAGCCTTCTCGAAGCCGGGAACGGTAATCTTGAGTTCTACGGCGATGGCAAAGCCGGGGCCCTTGGCGTTTTCGCCGAAGGAGACGGCAGCGTCGATGGTGGTTTCGTCGGGAATCTTGACCTTCTCGCCGCGGGCCACAGCCTTGAGGGCGCCCAGGAAGCAGGCAGAATAGCCGGCGGCAAAAAGCTGCTCGGGATTGGTGCCGGGACCATCATTGCCGCCCATTGCCTTGGGCGTGTCGAGCGTGACTTCCAGGCGACCGTCATCGGTCTTGCTGGTGCCGCCGGCGCGGCCGCCGGTGGTGTGGGCGTGGGCAGTATAGACGGCTGACTTGATGCTCATGGGTCTTGCTCCTTGGTTGGGTGAAGGATATATAGCGCACAATTAAATTGTGTGCAATAGAATTTTGTGTGCTAGTTTTGTGACCGAACGAGAGAGGTTGCCATGGCTGACCAGCCGATGCCGCATATAGACCAGATGCTGTGCTTTGCCGTCTATGCGGCGGGGCACGCCTTCACGCGGTTCTACAAGCCGCGGCTCGATGCGCTGGACCTGACCTATCCGCAATATCTGGTGTTCCTGGTGCTCTGGGAGCGGGACGATATTACGGTCAAAGCGCTGGGGGATAAATTGTTCCTTGATTCAGGAACAATCACGCCGTTGATCAAGCGGCTTGAGGCACGTGGCCTGGTGCAGCGGCGGCGGGACGAGGATGATGAACGGCAGGTCCGCATTCGCCTGACGTCCGAGGGTAGGGCGCTGGAAGCCAAAGCCCTGGCCATTCCCCTGGCGGTGGTGGAGGGAACCGGGTTGTCGCTGGAAGGCGCCGAGGCGCTGCGGCGGGAATTGCTGGCGCTGCGGGCGCGGCTGGATGGGGTGGAGGAGCGGTAACGCCGCCATTACCGCAGCCCAACTGCATCAACCTGGCCCGAGCGGCAATCGGAATCGGCCGGGTCGGCCGCCTGTAGTAAGGCACCGAAATCATCGGGGCCGGTGATTTCGCCGGTCAGGTTGATCTGCAATTCGGTGATGAGTGTGCGATTGCCGTCGCGGACGCAGCTCATGGCAACGCGTTCGCCGCTTCCCGTACCAAACGAGGCATCAAAGGCATCGCGAATTTGGTCCAGGGTGATGCGCTTGCCGATATTGCTGGCGAAGAGCGCGGCGACCTGGGAGGTGTTGAGCGCCAGCATCAGGTCCAGCGAGTCGCCAAAATAGTCGCGCTGGTCGGTGCCGTAGCAGGTGCCGTGCTTAGTCCATTCGTGGCGATCAAGGCCGGACTGGCTGCCGGGCATGACTTCATCCAGATCGCGCCGCTGGGCGATGGTGAGGTCGAGCATTGGCAGGTCGCGCCAGCGGCCATCGCGGCTGGCCCAGATGTCACGCTCGGGGACGCCGCAATACTCCTTGCTGCGCGGCTGTGGCCAGAGGCCATGCAGTGTGAAATGGGTGGCTTCGAAACTGTTCTCGCGCTGGTTGCGGCATTCGGTGGCGCGGGACGCGGTTTCGCAGAAGGCGGGCTGCCAATTGACGGCAAGCACGTATTGCGTGCCGCGATAGCCGGAGGACGATGGTGGTGTTGACGCCTGTGGCAGAGGAATATCGGTGGTGCCGCAACCGACTTCCACCCATCGGCGATTGGGCTGGGCCTCGGGCATGACGAGCAGGAGATGGGTGGCTGGCCTGGTGTTGGCGGCGACGAGTTCGTAGGTGGCGCCGGGACGGATACTGATGTCGCCCGGATTGGTCTGTCGACTGATCGACTGGTAGGCGGGGCAGGTTTCTTGCGCGGTGAATGTGCCGGAAAGGGCGACTTCGGCCCTTGCAGGAAGGACCAGCAGCGTCAGGGCCAGGACGAGAAAATTGCGCAGCATGTGGCCTCCCGAAATGAATGAGGGAGCCATAAAGGCTCCCCCACAGGATTGCAAAAACGGGACCGCTCAGAGTGTGATGCGGTAGATGCCAAATCCGGCTTCGTCGGTTTCCCCTGTCGCCTCGATGCTGACGGCGGTGACATCGGCCACCTTGTCGGCAGCTTTCGGGCCGGTGGCAAAGAGCACGGTGGTGTCGCCAATCGGGGCGAGCGACCAGTTGCTGTCGGCCTTGGGGTTGATGGTGCCGTTTTCGATGATGAAGCGGACGATGATGTCGCGATTGGTATCGGGACCGATGAAGATGATGTTCTCGGCACCGGTGCCCGGGAAGGAGCCGCCACCGCCGGCACGATAGTTGTTCGAGGCGATGACGAACCTGGCTTCCGGATCGATCGGTGCCCCGTCAAACATCAGGTCGACAATACGATTGGCGTCGGGGTTGATCTCTTCCTTGCCGTCCGAAGAGTATTTGGAGGGCTGGGTGAGGTCGATCTTGTAGGTGACGCCGTCGATGACGTCGAAATTATAGGACGGAAACTCGGGATTGATGAGTTCGGCGTCTGTGGCGCCCGCCTCGACCTGGTTGAAGATGCCGGCCGAGCGTTCAAGCCAGTTCTTCACATCGGCACCGGTGACGACCAGGGCCTGGATGGTGTTGGGGTAAAGATAGAGGTCGGCCACGTTCTTGATGGCGACCGGACCGACAGGGACGTCGGTGTAGTATTCCGGGCCGCCACGGCCACCGGCCTTGAAGGGGGCAGCGGCCGAAAGGATCGGCAGGCCTTCCCATTCAGTGCCCTTCATCATCTGCTCGATATACCAGGACTGAGCCTGGGAGACGATCTGCACGGAGGGATCGTCGGCAACGAGCGCGAAATAAGAGTGCAGCGGGGCGGCGGTTTCACCGACCGGGCGACGGATATAGTCGAGCGTTTCCTGGTGCTCGGCAGCGACGGATTCCGCGACGACGGGCAGAGATTCGACGGTGGGCACATTGGCATTGTCGATGCGCTCGACGATAGGACGGGCCTCGGAGGTGTGCGAGACAACGGCCCATTTGCCATCGGCATCGACTTCGAGCAGCAGGTCGATCAGGCCCATATGCGAGCCCCAGAAGCCGGGCATGACGGCCGGCGTGCCATTGAGAGTGCCGGCTTCGATATCGGCGCCGGGAACGTCGGCATAGTTCGGGCCGGGGAAAACCAGGTGATGGTGACCGGTCAGAACGGCATCAATGCCGTCGACAGCGCCCAGATGGAGCGAGGCATTTTCCATGCCCGGGACATATTCGCTGCCATCGATGCCGGAGTGGGAGAGGGCAACGACGATGTCGGCGCCTTCTTCGCGCATTCTGGGCACCCAGGCCTGGGCTGCCTCGACGATGTCACGCACCACGACCTTGCCGGTGAGGTGGGTGGCATCCCAGGTGAGGATCTGCGGGGGCAGGAAGCCGATGACTCCGATCCTGATGGTATGGGTCGCGCCCGAACCGTCGGTCAGCTCTTTTTCGAAGATGCGGTAGGGGTCGAGATAGGTGTCGTCCTCGAGCGGATTGTCGCCCAGCTCGGTACCGCGTACCAGATTGGCCGAGACCAGGGGGAAGTTGGCGCCTTCAAGGGCGCGGTCGAGAAATTCGAGGCCGTAGTTGAACTCGTGGTTGCCCAGGGTGGCGGCGTCGTAGCCCAGCGTATTGAGCGCAGCGACGGCGGGGTGGATGTCCCCCTGGTTGAGGCCCTTTTCATAGGCCATGTAGTCGCCCATCGGGTTGCCCTGAATCAGGTCGCCATTGTCGAACAGCACGGCATTGCCGGCCTCGGCGCGGATCTGTTCGATGATGGCTGCGGTGCGCGCCAGACCCATGGTGTCGTTGGGGGCGTCGGCATAATAGTCGTAGGGCAGGATGGCGACGTGAATATCGGTCGTCTCGATGATGCGCAGATGCGCCTGGTTGGCCTGGGCCATGGCCGCGAAAGGGTGCATGGCGACCATGGCGCCCACACTGGCCGATCCGGCCAGGAAGCTGCGCCGGGATATGGCTGGGAAGAAGTTCATTTGATCGTCTCCAATGAAGTGCCGCTCTGCCGGGGGCGTGCTCCCGGGCTGCCGGTTTTCGACCGGCTTGTGGCGCTTCCCCGTCCACGGGGAGCAGACCGCTCATGCCCTGCGCAAATGACGCGCGCATGACGGCTGGATAGAGACGCTATGAAGTTTTTACCGGTTGGTCAATTTATGACAGTTTGATTACAGTGGACGTGACGGAATGCCGGTCGGCCTGTTCGACCTCCGGTTCTGAAATGGACGTGTCCCGAGGCGCGTGCGTCTCAGTAAAACTAAATAATAGAGACGTCGCCGACTCGGAACGCCGGGTTTCTACTGCTGTTCGTGGCCCCTATTGATCGCTCGTCGCAAGGTGGCCCGACTAGCAGGCGAGCCCTGGAGCGAATCCAGTCTCACCGGCTCCTCCCGCAACTGTTCGCTGCAGTCCGCCCATCGCGGGAGAGATGGGAAGAGTATGGGGGAGGATTTTGGGGCGGGGATTACTTTTGGATTGGAACGTATTTTGATGGGGATAGCCCCATCCAGCCTCCCACCGGAGGAGGGGAGGGTCCATCGAGCCAGTTGCGCTCATGCCATTCGCGCGTAGCGCTCATGGCCTTCTCGTCTCAAATCGCTCCACTGGAGCGATTTGCCCTAACGGGACGGTTTCGAAGCCCCGCCCGCGGGGGAGGAAGATCAGTGCCTTACTGAACCAGTTTCGGATCCACCAGCGCGCCCTTGTGGCCGATGACGATGCCGGCGGTGCCGTGGGCCGCCTCGGCGGCTTCGCGCAAGCTCTTGCCGGTGAGGCGGGCCGAGAGATAGGCGCCGTTGAAGCTGTCGCCGGCGCCGGTGGCGTCAACGACATTGGAGTTGGCGGGCGGAGCGATGCGGACACGCTCATGGGCGGTGGCGATGAGGGCTTCCCTGCTGCCGTCCTTGACCACGACCTCCTCGACGCCGAGTTCGAGATAACGGTCAGCGGTGTCGTCGATGGTCTTGTCGCCAAAGAGCGGGGCCTCGTCGGTATGGGTGGGCAGGACGATATCGCAGAGGCTGGCGGCGGCGGTGAGGACGCCGGCCATGACGCGGGGGGAGGACCAGAGGGCGGGGCGCAGGTTGGTGTCGAAGGCGATCTTTGCGCCATTGTCGCGGGCCTTGACGATGGCGCCGAGGAGGCGGCCGCGGGCGCGGGGGGCGAGAATGGCCAGGGTAATGCCGGAGAAATAGACCAATTCGGCGCCTTCCACGGCATTAGCAAGCGCAGACTTGTCGTCGGCCAGAAGCTTGGCAGCGGAGGTGTCGCGCCAATAGGTGAAGTGGCGGTCGCCCTTTTCCTGGTGGATCATGTAGAGGCCAGGACGGCGATCATGAATGGTCTGGATGTGGCCGGTGCCGATGCCGTTGTCGTCGAGGAAGGCGCGGATGTCGGCCGAGTAGCGGTCCTGGCCCAATGCGGTGACATAGTCCACCGACCAGTTCTTATCGAGCAGGGCGCGCAGGTACCAGGCGGTGTTGAGCGTGTCGCCGGCATAGCCGAGGCGATAGGTGCGGTCTTCGCCGCCGCTCATCTCGATCATGCATTCCCCGATTGAGACGATGCGCCTGGTCACGAATGTCCTCCTGAACTTCAAGCGGGTTATGCCGGTGCGGGCTTGCTCCGGCAAGGGGTTCCAACTAAAGAGGCTCTATCCTGCTCAAAACTTCCATACAAGATGGAAGCCGCATGCCTCGAGGAGATTTTCCGTGTCCAGCCCGCGCCTCAGTTCAGCCAGCCTTGCCACACTCGCCAAGGGGATAAACGTGCCCGGCTATGACCGCGCCAAGGTGACGCCAGGGATCGTGCATCTGGGGATTGGTGCGTTTCACCGGGCGCATATGGCGGTCTATGTCGACGATCTGCTGGGCAAGGATCCGAGCTGGGGCATTGTCGGCGCGAGCCTGAGGCGGCCGGACACCAAGGAGGCGCTGGAGCCGCAAGACGGGCTCTATACGATTGCCGTGCGCGATGCCAAGGGCACGCATCCGCGCGTGATCGGTTCGATCCTTTCGGTGATGGACGCGAACACACAACGCGAGGAATTGCTGACGCTGATGGCTGACCCATCGATCCGCATCGTGTCGCTGACGGTGACGGAAAAGGGCTATTGCCATGACCCGGCAACCGGGGAGCTGGACCAGAAGCATGCCGACATCGTGCATGACCTCAGCAACCCGACCGCGCCGAAATCGGCGCCGGGCATGCTGGTGGAGGCACTGGCGCGGCGCAAGGCGTCGGGTGTGGCCCCCTTCACGGTGATGAGTTGCGATAATCTGCCGAGCAATGGCGAAACGGCCAAGCGGATCGTGACGGCATTTGCGGCGCTGCGCGATGCCGAACTGGGCGAATGGGTGAAATCTGTTGCCTTCCCCTCGACCATGGTGGACCGCATCGTGCCTTCAACGACCGACGCGGACCGGGACGAAGTTGCCGGATTGATCGGGGCGAAGGATGCCTGGCCGATCATGACCGAGCCGTTCACCCAATGGGTGATCGAGGATCATTTTCCCTCGGGCCGACCGGCCTTTGAGACCGTCGGGGCGCAATTGGTCGAGGATGTGGAGCCGTTCGAGTTGATGAAGCTCAGGATGCTCAATGGTTCTCATTCGACCATGGCCTATGCGGGCTATCTGGGCGGCTATGAATACATTGCCGAGGTGATGGGCGATCCGGCCTATGTGAAGCTGATCCACGGGTTGATGACCGAGGAGGCGATGCCGACGCTGGATATGCCGGGCGTCGATCTGGGCGCCTATCGCGACCAGTTGCTGGAGCGGTTCCGCAATCCGGCGCTGAAGCACCGGACCTGGCAGATCGCCATGGATGGCAGCCAGAAACTGCCGCAGCGCCTGCTGGGCACGATCCGCGACCGCCTGAAGGCCGGGCGGGGTTTCGAGCGGCTGGCGCTCGGGGTGGCGGCATGGATGCGTTACGTCACCGGCGTCGCCGAGGATGGCAGCGAGATCGATGTGCGCGATCCACTGGCGCTCAAGATGCATGCGATTGCGGCCGATGCGGGGGATGACGCTGAGGCACTGTTCGATGGGCTGGTGGGGCTCAGAGAAGTGTTCGGGGCCGACCTGGCGGGGCATGCGGATTTCCGCGCTGTGGTCGTGGGGCATCTGGAAAGCCTGTTCGACGAGGGTGCGCGGACGACAGTGAAGAAGGTGGCGGGGTGACCCCCTCCTAGCTTTGCTATGGCCCTTTGGGCCAAGCGCCGCCGTTAGCCATTCGCGCATAGCGCTCATGGCCTTCTCACCTCCGAGTGCGCCACCGGCGCACACGCCCCTACGGGACGGATCGAAGCCCCTGGTAGGGGGCGGTGAGGCTCTGCGTTCATTCAAGCCGCCTGCGTGGAACCGGTTCCCCCGTGCGATGCTTACTGCTAGCGTCATCAAAATCTTGAAAGGCGTCGGGCGATGAAGTGGCGGGGTCGGGAGCGCAGCTCCAATATCGAGGATCGGCGCGGACAGCGCAGCGGCGGCCTTGGTGGGCTGGGCGGCTTGGGGCGCAGCGGGGGCATTCGCATTCCCACGGGGCGTGGGTCGCGTGGCGGGATTTCGGGGCTGATCGGGATCGTGGTGGTGCTGGGGATCATCTGGTTTGCCACGGGTCAGAATCCGCTCGACATGCTGACCGGCGGGTCGAGCATGGGGCCGGCGTCCAGTGCGACGTCGCGGCAGCTTCCGGCGGAGGGACAGGACGAGCTGGCCGACTTCGTCGGCGTGGTGGTCAAGGAAACCGAGGATTTGTGGAATGAACAGTTCGCGGCCATCGGGGAAGACTATCCCGAGCCGGTCGTGGTGCTGTTTACTGACGCGGTCAATACAGCCTGCGGGGCGGCGGACAGCTCGGTTGGGCCGTTCTACTGTCCGGGGGACAGCAAGGTCTATATCGACCTTTCCTTCTATGACCAGTTGCACCGCCAGTTCGGGGCGCCGGGCGATTTCGCCCAGGCCTATGTGCTGGCCCATGAAGTGGGACACCACATCCAGAACCTGACCGGGGTATTGCCCGAACTCAACCGGGCACGGCAGTCGATGAGCCAGGAGGAGTCCAATGCCTGGTCAGTGCGGGTGGAATTGCAGGCTGACTGCTATGCTGGCGTCTGGGCCAATTACGCCGGGCAGGAAAACCTGCTCGATAGCGGTGATATCGAGGAAGCGCTGAACGCGGCCAACCAGATCGGCGATGATACGCTGCAAAAGCGCATGCAGGGATTTGCCGTGCCCAAGACCTTCAACCACGGCACGTCGGCGCAGCGGCAGGAGTGGTTTGCGCGGGGCTATCAGTCCGGCAATCCGGGGGATTGCGACACGTTCTCGGGGAATGTGTAGCCGGTCGGATCAGAGCCCGAAGGCGTGGCGCGCCAGCATGGCGGCGGCCCAGCCGGCGGCGAGCATGATGAGTCCAGGATAGCGCAGGCTGACCAGCGCCGCAGCAATCAGGGCCAGGCGCACATCCCAGCCATTGGTGAAGAAGGCCGGTGCCCAGAGGGTGGTCAGCACGGCCGCCGGGACGGCATTGAGCGCCTGTTCGAGCCGGGGCGGCAGGGTGCGCATGCGGGTGATGAGCACATAGCCGCCGACGCGGGTTGCGTAGGTGGCGAGCGCGGCGGCCAGGATCAGCCAGAGCGTGGAGAGATCGTCCATCAGGAGGTGGCCTCTTCGCTGACTTGTGTTGCGACCGGCTGGGCTGGCAGGGGCAGGAGGGCAGCAACCAGGACGCCGCAAATGGCGCCGATGCTCACATGCCAGGGCGAGCCGACAAGGTAATAGCCGGCGACCGAGCCAGCCATGCTGGCCGCGACGACCGGATAGAACCCAGGCTTGCGTCGAAAACCCAGGACCAGCCCCAGAAAATAGACGGGCAGCAGCACATCGATGGCCCAGACCCTGGGATCGCCCAGCATGGAGCCGAACCAGGCGCCGAGTGTCGAAAAGAACAGCCAGGGGAAATAGATGACCAGGGCGAAGGCCATATACCAGGTAAAGGTCAGCGCTCTGCCCTGTTCGGCGCGGCGGATTGCTTCGGCAAATTGCGGGTCGATGAGGAAGAAGAAGGCAATGGCCTTCTGCAGGAAGCTATAGCCGCGGATATGCCGGGCGATAGCTGCCGAATAGAGAATATGCCGGAAATTGACGGCGAAGATGGAGAGCACGATGAGCCAGGGGGCGACGTGCTGGCCGAACAGCTCGATGCCGACAAGCTGGCTGGCACCGGCATAGATGGTGGCGCTCATCAGGGCCGCATCGAGAACGGTCAGGCCATTGTCGACCGCGACGGCGCCGAACAGGACCGCAAAGGGGGAGGCGGACAGCGCGATGATGGCGCCGCCCTTGAGGCCTTCAACAATATCTTTGTTCATGGACGTGCTGCGGGACAGACTCGTGGAGAGACCTCGAGTGGATCAGGCCGCAGCGCCCGGCGCAACATATTCCGCCTTTTCGGGCAGGCCCTTCTGCTTGCGGACCTGGTTGAGGAAGCGCGTAAACAGATAGTGGCTGTCCTTGGGGCCGGGGCTGGCTTCGGGGTGGTACTGCACCGAGAAGATCGGCTTGCCATCCACGGCCAGGCCCGCATTGGAGCCGTCGAACAGGGAAACATGGGTCTGGGTGACGCCGGCGGGCAGGCTGTCGGCATCCACGGCGAAACCGTGGTTCATCGAGGTGATCTCGACCTTGCCGGTGGTCAGGTCCTTGACCGGGTGATTGGCGCCATGATGGCCCTGATGCATCTTGGAGGTCTTGCCGCCCAGGGCCAGACCCATGAGCTGGTGGCCAAGGCAGATGCCGAACATGGGCTTGCCGGTTTCCATCAGCTTCTGGATGGTGGGGACGGCATATTTGCCGGTCTCGGCCGGATCGCCGGGGCCATTGGAGAGGAAGACCGCATCGGGATTGTGGGCAAGAATGTCGGCCGCGCTTGCGGTGGCAGGCACGACGGTGACCTTGGCACCCTGATCGGCGAGACAGCGCAGGATGTTGCGCTTGGCGCCGTAATCGATGGCCACGACGCGGAATTCGGGATTTTCAAGCGTGCCGTAGCCGACATTCCACTGCCAGCCGGTCTGGTCCCAGTGATAGGTCTGGGCGGTGGTGACTTCCTTGGCGAGGTCGAGACCTTCGAGACCGGGGAAGGCCTTGAGTTCGGCGGCAATCGAGCCTTCGTCGAACTGGCCGGTCGGCTCATGGGCAATGACGCCATTGGGCATGCCCTTTTCGCGGATCAGGGCAGTCAGGGCGCGGGTGTCGATACCGGCGATGCCGATAATGTTGCGCTTCTTGAGCCAGGCGTCGAGCTTTTCGGCAGCGCGGTAGTTGGACGGGTTGGTGATGTCCGCCTTGAGCACGACGCCGCGCACGCCCGAAAGAGCGGCCATGTTCACCGTCTCGATATCTTCGTCATTGGTGCCGACATTGCCGATATGGGGGAAGGTGAAGGTGATGATCTGGCCGGCATAGGATGGGTCGGTGAGGACCTCCTGATAACCGGTCATGGCGGTGTTGAAACACACTTCACCGGCCGCATGGCCGACAGCGCCGAGGCCGAAACCTTCCAAGCGGGTGCCGTCTGCCAGAATCAGAACTGCGGTCGCGGGGGTCTGCTGCCAGCCGGTCACTTTGGATCTCCAAGCTCGGTTTATCGGGGCGCGCGGCATGAGTGGTGGCGGGGAGGCCTGCCCACAGCCGCGGCAATGATGTCGGTTGAGGCCTCCTCTTAGAAGGCCATGGCAGACAGCGCAAGTGGCGAAGGCTGCGTTTGTTGCCTATATGGGAGCGACAAATTGCATGGCAAGGAGCCAGACGACACATGCGCGAAGACATCAGCGAAGGGCTCAAACTGGCGCTCAAGGCCCGGGATCAGCGGCGCACAGCGACATTGCGTTCGATCAATTCGGCGATCAAGGACCGCGATATTGCCAATCGCGGCGAGGGCAAGGGCCCGGCCACCAATGACGAGATTCTGGCCATGATCCAGAAAATGGTGAAGCAGCGCGAAGAGAGCTTTGCCATTTATGCGCAGGCCGGGCGCAGCGATCTGGCCACGGTGGAAAAGGAAGAGATCGACATTCTCAACGAGTTCCTGCCCAAGGCTCTGAGCGACGAGGACGTTGCCGCCGCCATCACCGCTGCCATTGCGGCGACCGGCGCCGAGGGCCCCAAGGACATGGGCAAGGTCATTGCCCAGCTCAAGGCGGACTATCCGGGACGTATCGATTTCGGCAAGGCGAGTGGCTTGGTGCGGGCAGCGCTGAGCGCCTGACCCGGATCAGGCCACCAGGCGGAACGGGGCGATGTGCACCTGGTTGCGGCCGGCCTGCTTGGCCTTGTAGAGCGCGGCGTCGGCGCGGCTGAGGACCGAGGAGAAGGTTTCGTCCTTGCCAGCGGTCGCCAGACCCGCGCTGACAGTGGCGGTTTTCTTTTCACTGCCAATCGGCAAAGCCAGATCGTCGAAGGCCCGCCTGATCCTCTCGGCCACCTGGCCGGCAGAATCGCGGTCGCGGCCGGGCAGGATGGCGCAGAATTCTTCGCCGCCGAGGCGGGCGATGATGTCGCTATGGCGCAATTCATCGCGCAGGATATCGGCAAAGCGCATGAGCACCATATCACCATGGGCGTGGCCGAGATGGTCGTTGATCTGCTTGAAGTGATCGAGATCGAACATGATGACGGCCAGCCCGGTTGCCGGTGCGTCTTCACTGAAGCGCCGGAACAAGGCACGCCGATTGAGCACGCCGGTCAGGGCGTCCGTGTTCGCCTCCATGCGATGCCGCCGGGCGGCGCGGGCATGGTGCAGGGTGAGAGTGATCGCGCCAATGCCGGTCAGGCCCACCAGGGACATGATGGAGTTGATGTCTTCGGCCAGATTATCGGGCGGGGCGTCGAGAACCCATTGTCCTTCTACAAGCAGCACAATTGCGCAGGCGAGGAATGAAGCCGCGACCAGGCCATAGATGATGGCATTGGCCGCCATGGCCGTCCGGGCATCTTCGCGGCCACGCCAGAACTCGACGCCGCACAGTGCCAGGATGATCGCAGCACAGAGGTTGAGCATGAGCGTGCCGAGCCCGGACAGGCCCAGCAAGAGCGGGATGGCGGTCGTAATGATCGCCGCTGCGCCGACGAACAGGGCGGGACGTGCCGGCTTGTGATTGAACAGGCGTGACCCGGAATAGACATAGGCAATGCCGGCCAGGAGGGTGGGAAAGGGAATGAGCAGGCTCAACACCGAATAGGTGTCGCCGCGCACGCCAAGTGCGCCCAGGGCCAGTACAACAAGGCCAATGCCGGTGGCGCCATGGATGAGGTAGATTTCGGCCCGTGAATTCAGCCAGCCGATGACCAGCGCCAGCACCAAGGCGGCGCCTGAAAAGGCAATGCCGATCAGCAATGTGGCGTTGTCGATCATCTTGGTTCACCAGACAGGCCAAGTCTGGCCCGCAAAGACGTCCTCTTAGCGCGGAATCCCGCAATGGAAGGTTACGGATTGCGGGATAGTGCTGGTCTGGTGAGCGAAAGCTTAACGCATTGTTTCTATTGCGCGGGAACGCCTTCCGGGAGCGGCGGGACGGTGCTGCTGCGGCGCTCCAGAATGGCCGAGAGGGCAGCAATCACCACGGCGAAGGCAAGTGAGACGGCGCCGATCAGCGGCAGGGATTGATAGCCCAGCCCCGCTTCGATCAGTGCTGCGCCCAGGACGGCGCCGATGGCGATACCGATATTGAACCCGGCGGGGATCAGCGCTGATGTCAGGTTCGGGCCGTCAGCGGCCCAGATCAGCATGCGTGACTGCAACGGCGATCCAAAGGCGAAGGTGGCGCCGCCCCAGAGAATGACCCCAACCGACATTGGGATGGCATAGGGCGCGGCGAAGTAGAGGCCGATAAAAAGGAATGTCTGCGTGATCAAAATAAAAAGCAGGGAGGGCAGGAGCCGCCAGTCGGCCAACCGGCCTCCGATGAACACGCCAATGGTCGCGCCGGTGCCGTAAAGCAGCAGAATGACGGGAACCGCCTCGACGCCCAGATTGGTGACTGTCAGCAGCAGCGGGGCGATATAGGTAAAGAGACTGTATTGCCCGATCATCACCAGGATGGCGATGAGAAAACCAAGGAAGACCTGCTGGCGACCAAGGGCGGCGAATTCGCGCCGAAAGCTGCCCTGGGCCGCGCCTGAACCGGCCCGGGCGGGGAGCACGGCGGCAATGACCAGGGTTGCTGCGAGGCCGAGCAGGCCTACGGCCCAGAAGGTGGCGCGCCAACCCAGCATCGTCCCGATCGCCGTGCCGCCCGGCACGCCCAGAACGTTGGATACGGTGAGGCCCGAGAGGATCAGCGCCATGGCAAAGCCACGCCGCTCTGGCGGCACAATGCTGGTGGCCAGAACAAAGGCGATGCCGAAATAGGCGCCGTGAAGCACCGACACGAAAATGCGGGCAATAAGCAGCAGCTCGAAATTGGGCGCGATAGCGCAGAGCGCCTGGCCCATGGTGAAGCCGAGGCCAAGCAGGATGACGAGCAGCTTGCGGTTCATCTTCTTGGACAGGACGGCCAGGGCCGGGCCACCAATGGCAATGCCGATAGCGTAGCCGGAGACCAAATAGCCAGCCACGGGAATGGATACGCCGAGCCCCAGGGCGACGTCGGGCAGCACCCCGGCAATGACGAATTCGGCTGTGCCGAAGGCAAAGGCCGCCAGAAACAGGGCAAGCAGGGGCAGGGTCATGGTCAGGGCCGCAGCGGGAGGAGGGTATGGCGCCACATTCCACGGACCAGAAACAGGCGCAATACACAATTTGGCCTGACTGCTGTAGAAAATCTATAGTCGGCAAAAGCTTGGGCGACTCTGCAAGTAGGGCTAATCTGCGGCTTGTGAATGGGATGCGGCTTGCCGCAAGGAGGGTGAAATGCCTGTTTCGTCTGAGACCAGAAAACGGTTTGCATTGGCAACGGCATTGCGTGGCCTACTGATGCTGGTGGCAGGACTCTATGCGGTGATCTGGCCGCTGGAGGCGCTTGCGGTGCTGCTGGTGTTCGGCGGCATCTTGCTGTTGATCGACGGCGCGCTGGGGCTTTGGAGCCTGACCTTTGGTGGTGGCAAGAGCGGGAATTACTGGTTCGACGTGGTGGCCAATGCCGCCTCGCTGGTGCTGGGCGTGGTGATCCTGATCAGTCCATTGCTGGCCACCATTTTCACCGTGACCTTCATTTCCACCCTGGTGGGACTGGCGGCGATTGTCGTCGGCGTGATGCAGATCGTGGTGATCGTGCGGGAGCGCGAGAGCTATGCGCGGATCTGGCCGGTGGTGCTGTCGGGCGCATCCTATGTGCTGCTGGGGCTGGTCCTGCTGCTGTTCCCGCTGCTCAGCGCATGGGTGGGGATGATCATCGGCGGCATCCTGCTGATCATCTTTGCCATCGGCCTGTTCGGCTGGGCCTGGCGACTGTACCAGGCGAGCAAGGCGTGATTGGCACGCTGGTTCAGCGGTAGTCGATGGTGATGCCTGCCACTGCCTCGTCCTGACGCAGCACTTCACCGGTCTGGGGCAGGGTGATCTCGATCTGGCCCTCGGCAGTCCAGCGCGGGGTGAGTTCGGTGGCCTCGGCGACCGACACAAAGCTGGCCGCGTCGAACGGCACCGCTTCACCCGGCGGGACGAGGGCCGCCTGGATATTGGGCGGCGTCTCGCCGCAGGCCCGGGAGAAGGTGACCAGATCATACTCGCCATCGGGAGCGGTGAGGCGCTGGGCCTCGGTGACGACACAGGCCGGCACCATGTCGTTGACCACCCAAAGCGTCATGCCAATAGCCAGCGCCGGCCCTGCAGTGAGGGCGATCAGGACGGCGACGGGCATCTTGGCTTTGGGCATGGCTGTGGAAAACTCTCTGCTGATGACTTGGGCGCTGTGAGCGCCTAGATAACACATATGCGCTTTACCGATACGTTCCTGGACGAAATCCGCCAGCGCCTGCCGATTACGCAGGTGGTGGGCGAACACGTGCTTTGGGACAAGCGCAAGAGTCAGCCGGGCAAAGGTGATATGTGGGCCTGCTGCCCGTTTCACGCCGAGAAAAGCCCGAGCTTTCATGCCGATGACCGGCGCGGCATCTATCACTGCTTTGGCTGCGGGGCCACGGGCGACCATTTCCGTTTTCTGACCGAAAAGGCCGGGATGAGCTTTCCCGAGGCGGTGGAAAAACTGGCCGGCATGGCGGGCGTGCAGATGCCGGCGCGGGACGAGCGCACCGAAAAGCGTGAAGCGGCGCAGCGTGGGCTGGCCGACGTGATGGAACTGGCGACGAAATATTTCGAAGCGGCGCTGTCGCACAATATCGGGGCGCAGGCGCGGGGCTATCTGTTTGAACGCGGAGTGACGCCGGCCAGCCAGGCCCGGTTCAGGATCGGCTTTGCGCCGGACAGCCGCAACGGGCTCAAGGAGCACCTGGCGGCCAATGGCGTATCGGGACAGGCGATGATCGATGCCGGGCTGGTGACCAGCCGCGACGATGATCCGCTGACCTATGACCGGTTCCGCAACCGGGTGATGTTCCCGATCACCGATTTCCGTGGCCGGGTGATTGCCTTTGGCGGGCGGGCGATGAGCCCCGACGTGCCGGCGAAATATCTTAACTCGCCGGAAACACAGCTCTTTTCCAAGCGGCAGACGCTCTACAATGGCCAGTCGGCGCGTACGGCTGCGCGGGACGGGGCAAGCGTCATTGTCGTAGAGGGCTATCTCGATGTCATTGCGGCGGTGGCGGCCGGTTTTGAGGGGACGGTGGCGCCGCTGGGTACGGCGCTGACCGAGGAGCATATCCAACTGCTCTGGCGGATGAGCGACACGCCGATCCTGTGTTTTGACGGCGACAAGGCCGGCCTCAAGGCCGCCGAGCGGGCCGCGGACCTGATCCTGCCGCATCTCAAGCCGGGCAAGAGCGTCAAGATTGCCACCCTGCCGGAGGGGCAGGATCCGGACGACCTGATCAAGGCGCAGGGGCGGGGTGCCTTTGCCGAAGTGATCGAGAAGGCGCGCAGCCTTTCGGACATGGTGTGGAGTTTTGAGACCGGCGGGCTGGTGCCAGAGGCGCCCGAAGAGCGCGCTGCGCTCCAGGCGCGTTTGCGCGAGCGGGCCAATGGCATTCAGGATTCCACAGTGCGCTTCCACTATGCGCAGGCCTTTGACGAGAAGCTGAAGGCGTTCTTTGCGCCGCTGCGCCAGGGTGGCGGGCGCGAAAACTGGCGGGGTGGCGGCAAGCCGGCCTATGGGCAGAGCGGGGCCTATGGTTATCCGGGTCGCGGCACACCGCGCCTGGTGGTTTCGGACACGCTGCGCAATTCGCGCCTGCTCAGGACAGGAACGGTAGCGGATGCCAGCCCGCGTGAGGCAACGATCATTCTGACACTGGTCAATCACCCGGCGCTTGTCGAGGACCAGTTCGAGGCGCTGGCGGCCCTTGATTGCGAAACGCCGGTGGCGCAGAAGGTGCTGGGTGATATCCTGGCGCTGGTGGTCCGGCATCACGATATCTCGGCCGATGACTTGCGCGCGGCGCTTGGGGTGCGCGGACATGGTCCGGCGCTGCAGCGAATGACCGAATCACTGACGCGGCAAGGTGTGTGGCAAGTGAGCGCAGAGACGGCCCTGGTGGACGCCGAGACCGGATTAAGTCACGCGCTGGCCTTGCATAACAAGAAAGTTCAGCTAAATAGGGAACTGAAGGCAGCCGAAGCCGCGCTGGGCGAAGACCCGAGCGAAGAAACCTTTGAAAGGCTGCGGGACATCAAGAACCAGATTACCACTGTCGATGGCACAGAGGCATTGATCGAAGGATTTGGTTCGCTATCGGGACGCGCAACTCGCAGTTTTTGAGGGGAAACCCGAGAGACTGGCGACGCTGCGCGATTTTGCGTTGTGGCGAATCACTGCCACAATCCCCGAAAGCGAGCCATGTCACACGAGCGTGTTAACGCTCCGGTGATGGAACCTTTACCTTGTCTTGAGTTGTCACCACCTAAGACACAGCCGGGACCACTCGCCCGTGGGTCCCGAGGAGTACCAGATGGCCACCAAGGCAGCGAACAAAGCCTCGAAGGAAACCGAAAAGCCGGAAAGCGGCGCCCCGGAATCCTCCAACGATTCTCCCTTGATCGATCAGAATGATGCAGCCGTCAAAAAGCTGATCAAGGTCGCCAAGAAGCGTGGCTACGTCACCTATGAAGAACTGAACGCCGTCTTGCCTTCTGACGAGGTCAGTTCCGAGCAGATCGAAGACTTCATGTCGATGTTCTCCGAAATGGGCATCAACGTGGTCGACGAGGACGAGGTCGAAGAGACCGAAGTCGAAAAGGACGAGGACGATAGCGGCACCGAAGTCGCCACCTCGACAGGCACGGCAGTTGCCAACACGTCCAATGCCAAGTCCGGTTCTGACCGCACAGACGATCCCGTGCGCATGTATCTGCGCGAAATGGGCTCGGTGGAACTGCTCAGCCGCGAAGGCGAAATCGCTATCGCCAAGCGCATCGAGGCCGGCCGCGAAACCATGATCGAGGGGCTTTGCGAAAGCCCGCTGACCTTCCAGGCCATCATCATCTGGCGCGAACAGCTCGGTCAGGGCGAGATCCTGCTGCGCGACATCATCGACCTGGAAGCCACCTATGCCGGACCCGACGCCAAGCAGGCGGCGCCCGAGGTGCAGGTTGCGCCCAAGCCGGAACCTGAACCGGTCAAGGAAAAGCCGAAAGCCGCGCCCAAGCGCGCGTCCGGCAGCGATGACGATTACGTGCCCGAGGAACCAGAGGCTCCGCAGGACCCGCAGGACGACGACGACGACGAATTCGACAACGCCCTGTCGCTCTCGGCCATGGAAGCCGAGCTCAAGCCGCAGGTGGTGGAGACGTTCGATCGCATCGCCGATGCCTATGGGCAGATGCGCGAAATGCAGGACCGGCACGCCGAAGACCGCACGGCGGCCATTTCGGATGCCGAAAACAGCCGGCTTAGCGCCCTTCGCGCCAAGGTGATTGCCGATGTGAAGTCGCTATCGCTCAACAATGGCCGTATCGAAAGCCTGGTCGAGCAGCTCTACGACATCAACAAGCGTCTGGTGCGTCTTGAAGGCCGCCTGCTGCGCCTGGCCGAAAGTTATGGCGTCAAGCGCGAGTCCTTCCTCGAGAACTATTATGGCCGCGAACTGGACCCGAGCTGGGAATGGTCGCTGGAGACTTTCGAAGGCAAGGGCTGGGCCGAGTTCGCGCGTCGCGAAACCGATACCATTGCCGATATTCGCAATGACATTGCGACGCTGGCCACCGAGGCCGGGCTCGATATCGGTGAATATCGCCGCATCGTGCACAAGGTGCAGAAAGGCGAACGTGAAGCTGCCATCGCCAAGAAGGAAATGGTGGAGGCCAACCTTCGCCTGGTGATCTCGATTGCCAAGAAGTACACGAATCGCGGCCTGCAGTTCCTGGATCTGATCCAGGAGGGCAATATCGGCCTGATGAAGGCCGTGGACAAATTCGAGTATCGCCGGGGCTACAAGTTCTCGACCTATGCCACCTGGTGGATCCGCCAGGCAATCACCCGTTCGATTGCCGATCAGGCGCGCACTATTCGTATCCCGGTGCACATGATCGAGACGATCAACAAGATCGTCCGGACCAGCCGCCAGATGCTGCATGAGATCGGCCGTGAGCCGACGCCGGAAGAGCTCAGCGAAAAGCTGCAGATGCCTCTGGACAAGGTGCGCAAGGTCCTCAAGATCGCCAAGGAGCCGATTTCGCTCGAAACCCCGATTGGTGATGAGGAAGATTCGAACCTGGGCGATTTCATCCAGGACGCGAATGCTGTGCAGCCGATCGATGCGGCGATCCAGTCGAACCTGCGCGAAACCACGACCCGCGTGCTGGCCTCGTTGACGCCGCGTGAAGAGCGTGTGCTGCGCATGCGCTTTGGTATCGGCATGAACACCGACCATACGCTTGAAGAAGTGGGCCAGCAGTTCTCGGTGACCCGCGAACGTATTCGCCAGATCGAGGCCAAGGCGCTGCGCAAGCTCAAGCACCCGAGCCGGAGCCGGAAGTTGCGGAGCTTCCTGGACAATTAGGAAGGTCGCATGATGCCGGAGATCGCAAGGTTTTACGGCATCACGATCTTCATGTATTTTTTCGATCATAATCCGCCGCATCTGCACGCGCGTTATGGTCGGGCGAAAGCAATGTTTCGTCTGAGCGACGCGCAGTTGCTTCGAGGAGAGCTACCGCCAGTTGCCACCAAACTTGTAACCGAGTGGATGCTACAGCATAGGGATGATCTGGAGGCGAACTGGATGTTGGCGGCTGCCGGAGTTCAACCCGAAAAGATTGTAGGGCCAGATGGACGAGAGTGAATTTCCATGGGTTGACGTTCTGAAAGTGCGTGGATTGCCTAACCACGTGATCTGGGCGCGATTTTCTGACGGATGCGAAGGCACGCTCGATCTTAGCGATTATGTCCAGTCAGGTGGGCCGATGGTGGCGCCTTTGAAGGACCAAGCGTTTTTTGAGCGAGTTTTCGTAGAGGAGGGAGTGCCTGTCTGGCCCAATCACTTCGATATGGACTCGACCAATCTCTATATACAGATGCGAAGTGCTGGGACATTGAAGGATCGGCCCGTCGCTGCGGAGTGAGCACAGTTGCCAGGATCGAACCCACCAACCGCCCTCAAACTCACTTCGCTGCGTACCGCCATTCCGTTCAAGCTGGTGGTGACGTTTTCGGACGGCACGTTCGGCACGTTCAACGCGGCCCCGATGCTTGCCGAGCGGGGTGAAGGCACCGAGGCGTTGCGCGACCGGCGCTATTTCGCCAGGGTCGATCTGGTGAATGGCAAGCCGATCTGGCCGAACTATTTTGACATCTCGCCGCTTTGGTTGCAGGAGGAGATGGACAAGCGCGGTGAGCTGCAAAGACCCCGGCCAGTGCGCAGAACAGGACAGATAGGAGGCCCGTAATGTCGTTCTTCAAAAAGCTCTTCGGCGGTGGCGCCGCCTCGGAACCGGAAGGCGACAAGGTTCTGGGCGAAGAGGGTTACAAGGGTTATCAGATTAAGGCCATCGAGATGAAGGCTGGCAGCGAGCTGCAGCTTGCGGGCCTGATCGAGAAGCAGGTTGGAGATGAACTCAAGACCTATCGCTTTATCCGCGCCGACAAGATGAGTTCGCGCGAAGATCTGGTGGCCTTGGCGCTGAGCAAGGGACGCCAGATCATCGACGAGCAGGGCGACCAGATTTACCGCTAAGACGCGCCACCACAAAGTCACTGACGACCGCGAGCCATGCCGGCTCGCGGTTTCTGTTTTGAAAGGAAGCCAGAATGGCCAGGAAACCGACCGCCCGCACGGAATTCGTGATGTTCGATATCGTTTATGAGGACGGCTCGCAGCGGTCCAACCGCAAGGTGGATGCGAGCCTGCTTGGAGGCCTCGATGGCGATGAGCCGGCGCGTGCCGCGATCATGGAGCAGGACAGGGTGATCTCGGAAAAGTCCGGCATGCCGCCGCTGGAAATCAAGTCGATCAAGCGCAGCGGCAAATAGTCAGGCGGCCGGGCCCGGACGGCGTGCGGCGCGCAGCTTGCCGCTGCTGCCCCCGCCGCAGAAGAAACGGTCTGCGCCATCGGATTCCAGCCCCGATACACCCGTGCCCTCGGGCATTTCGACCAGTTCAATAACATTGCCGGAAGCAGGATCGATGTGGCGGAGATCGCTACGCTCGTTCTGCCACGTACCGTGCCAGAGCTCGCCATCCACCCAGGTCACCCCGGTCACGAAGCGGTTGGATTCGATGCTGCGCAGGATGTCGCCGGTTTGCGGGTCGATCTGATGGATGCGCCGGGCGCGAAACTCGCCTACCCAGAGCGAGCCTTCGGCCCAGGCGAGACCCGATGCGCCATCGCCGGGCGTGGGGATGGAGCTCAATATGGCGCCTGTAGCAGGATCGAGGCGGTTGATCCTGTCCTCGGCAATCTGGAACAGGTGCGTCCCGTCAAAAGCGGTGCCCGCATAGGCTGGTGTGGCAAGCGTTCGGATTTGCGCGCCGTTTGCAGGGTTGATGGCATTGAGCTGTTCGCCCGAGGCGAACCAGACATATTGGCCGTCATAGGTGACACCATGAACATCCGTCACGCCGGGGAAAGGGCCATATTCTTCGATGATCTGGGCCTGGCTGGTCTTCATTGGATGCTCCCTGGAAACGATGAACTGGCACTAGCCTAACGTCCGGGCAGCGGGCCTGGGAGTAACAGTATTGTCGGGAAGCCCAATAGAGGCCTGGTGATCCAGCGTTGGGCCGGGCCTTTGCCGAAGCTTTGAACGCGGCCGGCAGCCGATAACGCCTCCAGGGCACGTTGCACGGTCCTTGGGCTGGTGCCGGCGACCAGCGCCAGTGCCGAACTCGACCAGGCTTCCCCGTCGGCCATCAGGGCCAGAAGGACCGCATGGCGAGTTTCATCAGGCGGGGCCAGAACGACGACGTCTCGGCTCGGCGGGGTGAGCAGCCGATAGCCAAGCGAGGTGGACTCGATCTCCGCCAGGCCGCCGATCAGTGTCCGAAGCCGGCCAATCTCGACGCGCAGGCGGGCGCGATGCGAATCATCAGTGAATTTGGCGCCGAATCCTTCGGCGAGGAGGGTGGCGCGGCTGACTTCTGTGGGCCATCGCGTGGCCAGGCTGCGCAGTAGCGCGAACAATACCGGACGGCTGGCCAAGGGCACGGTAACACCGGCCTGGCGCAGGAGATTGCGGCAGGCATCAACCACCAGGGCCTCCGAACCGAAAATGGCCTCAACGCTGTCGATCGACACCAGTGCGCTGGCCCCATTGCGCGTCAGGCGGACCGACTGGGCATCCAGGTTCTGGCGAAAGCTCTCAATCTCGGCGGAAAGGGCGGCAATGCCGGACAGCGCAGCGCTGTCGGCTGCGTCGGCGAGCGCCTGGCGCGCCCTGGCGATGCGCATGTGGCGCGCGGCGATGTCGGCGATGAGGAGCTGGCGCCCGGCGACGAGACTGGGCTTGGCTCGTGGAGCGCTGGATTCGTCGAGCAGGGCCTGAGCCGCATCGGCGCGGCCGAGCAGCAACAGGCGTCTCGCCTCGAGATGGGTGGCATGGGCGGCGTTGGCCAGGTCGCCATGGGTTGCCAAATCCGTCCGAACCTGGGCCAGCTTGAGCGCAGGCGCATTGAGATCGCGCGATACCAGGGCGATTTCGGCCTCGGCCAGGCGGCAACGCGCCCGTGCCGCTACTTCCTTTGGTCCAAACTTGCGGGCCGCCATCTTCAGCAGCGTACGGGCGCGCTCAAGATCACCCAATTGCGCCATGGCAATGCCCCGCAGGGCGAGTGCCGCAGGATCTTCACGCAGGGCCACACGCTTGAGAGCGCCGAGGATGTCGCCATGCGCCAGCGCATGCCCCGCAGCGGTGATTACGGCGTCCATGCCAATCCCGACACAAGTGTCACTCCCGCCATGGTGCCGGCACCCCCTAGTTTGCCCTCGAGCCGCCCAGGGCGGCCAGCTTCATCGCTTAGATATGCAGGAGAGTAGCAATGCACGATATCCTACACAAAATTGGCGCCAAGTCGTCGAGCCCGCAGGATGCCTTTCTGGCCCTGACCCAGCTTGAGGGGCTGGGCGCATGGTGGACCAATGACGTGAAGCGGGACGATGCTGCGGGCAAGCTGATCCGGTTCACCTTTGGCGAAACAGGCTTCTTTGTGATGAAGGTGCTGGAGCAGGTTCCCGGCAAGCGCGTCGAATGGCAGGTGATGAATGGGCCGGAAGACTGGATCGGCACACGCATCAGCTTCGATATCAGCCAGGCGGACGACTACACGCTGGTGATGTTCAGGCATTCCGGCTGGTCCGAGCCGAGCGAATCCATGCACCATTGCAGTACCAAATGGGCGATGTTCCTGATGAGCCTGAAATCGTTGCTGGAAACGGGGCAGGGCTCGCCGCATCCTAAAGACGTCAGTATCGATAACTGGAACTGATCGGCACCATGCATACGGGCTGCGCAGATTTTTTCCGCGCAGCCCGCCAATTTCACACGTTGCTGGTATTGGGCGTATAGGCCCAAGGCGATGGTGGCGTGGCGGCAGGCTGAGGGGCCCTCTCATCGGCCTGGCGGTGAATTTCGGTTACCAGGGCCGGGTCAAGCTTGAGCTTGATGGCCAGTGCCTCAAGATAAGCCTGCTCGGCCGCCGTATCGGCGCTGATGGCGACAAGCGAGGCAGCGTAGATTTCGGCGGCGTGTTCGGGCGTATCGGCGCGGGCGACAACGGCATTGATGTCGAGCGGGGTCGAGAGCTCGTCGAAGACCCAGGCCTTTTCCTCAGCGGATAGCGGCATGGTCTTGAGCTTTTCGAAGATTGCTTCCTTTTCCTCAGCGTCGATGCGGCCATCGGCCTTGGCGGCGGCAATCATGGCGCGCACCAGGGTCTTGCCCAGTTCTTCCTGCGCTGCCGTGTCGGTCGGGGCGGGGATGAAGGCGTCTTCGCGCGGAGGCTGGGTGCCGGCGGGTGCGGACTGGCCCTGCTGATGGTTCTGCCAGGCCTTGTAGGCGAGACCGCCGACGGCGGCGATGGCGCCCACCTTTACCGCATTGCCCAGGAGCTTTCCGGGCTTGCCACCAGACAGGAGCATGCCCGCAGCAAGGCCGGCCGCGCCGGTCATGGCGGTGCGTTGGGTGTTCTGGTCGGTCTGTAAGGACTTCAGGATCTGGTCGATATTGAACATGGGTGCTCCCTTGTTGGCGTTGCGCCCTAAATGGGGGCCTGGCGCGCTGGCTGCAAGCTTTGTTGCCCAGATGTAATACGCACAAAGAAAGACCCCGGTGGGGTGCCGGGGTCTTTTGCGGTCCTGGAGGGAGGGGCCAGGCCCGGTTCAGGTGTTACTGGGTGGGCTCGGCCGGCGGTGCGACCTCGGCGTCGGTGGCCGGAGCCGTTTCGGCCGGAGCGGCAGGCTCGGCAACCGGAGCGGTCTCAGTCATCGGGGCCGTTTCCGCGGCGGGGGCTTCCGTCGACGGAGCGGGGGCGGTTTCAACGGCGGGGGCCTCGGTCATCGGGGCCGGAGCCATGGCCGGGTCGGTCATCGGGGCCTCGGTGGCCGGGACGCCGTTCACATCAACGGTCGTCGCAGGACCGGAGTTGGCCGAGAAGACGAGATAGCCAATGGCCAGCAGGGCCAGGGCAACGATGATACCGACGAACCAGCCGGTACCATTGCTCTCGCGGGTGTAGACGGTACGGTTGCCGTCACGGGTGTAAACAGTATCGCGTTCGGGGGTAGCCATCATTTGCTCCTATGTTTCAACGCTGGCTAATAAACGCGGCCCTGAATGGAGAGTTCCCAGAATTGTGAAGAGGGTGCTCTTTACTAGGATTTGGCAAGTAATCCCTTTTGATTCAATGTGTTATTGATCTGGTTGGGCATGAGTCCGCCGTGACTCATTGTGGCTTTTTCAAGAATTCGTCATTGGCTGATAGGCCAAAAGAAAGGCCGGGCACGAGGCCCGGCCTTTCATTGTGTTTTGTGGCTACAATCAGCGTGCGGCGACGGTGATCAGCGGCGTGATCCGGCGGATGGTGACGCGACGGTTTTCACGTTCGGCCGCCTCGGTGCGGATCTTGAGATAGCGTTCGCCATAGCCCTGGGTCGCCAGGTTTTCGGGCGGCACGCCATAGAAATCGGTCAGCACGCGGGCAACGGTGGCCGCCCGCAGGTCCGACAGGCGCAGGTTTGCGATATCCGAACCGATGGCGTCGGTGTGACCCTCGATCAGGAAGGTCTCGTTCGGATTGCGCTCAAGCAGGGACAACATGGCATTGGCCACGCCGGACAATGCCTGCACCTGGCTCCGCTCGATCGTGGCGGCGCCGGTATCGAAGGTCAGATTACCCACTTCGAGACGACGGACGCTGTCGCGCAGGCGAGCCGAACGCTTCACCTCATCGATGGAATAGAGGCGGGCGACCTGCTCGACCGGCGGCTGGCTGAAGAAAACTTCCAGTTCTTCCTCGTCAGCATAGCGGGAGTCGAGCACATATTCGCGCACCGGAATGTTGAGGCGAAGCGGGGGCAGGTTTTCTGCCGGATCGCGCCAATGTTCGAGGTCGTCGTAATAGTCGTCATCGAAATAGGCCAAGACATATTCGCGGCCATCCGGGGTGATGCGCGAGCGGCGCAGGATGTCGCCATTGCGATTGCGCACGGTGATAATCTGGGTGCCATCAGGACGGGTAATCACTTCGCGAACGCGGTCATTGCTCAGGCGCTCATAGTAGATCTCGTCTTCCTGCGGATCATAGAAGCGATCCGTGTCGAGACCGACCGAGTTGACGATGAGCTGGGTGCCAACCTGCAGGATCAACTGGGCAAAGGCGTCGCCACCACCGGTCTGGACCTCAGGCGATTCCACCACGGTCACCGGGGTCTGCTGCGATCCGGTGGCGACCGTATTGTTGTCGCCGGTCACATTGGTCGTGATGTTGGTAATGTAATTGTTCACAACCGTCTGGTTGACGGTAGTATTTTCCTCAGCGGTGACGGCCTCACCTTCTTCTGCGTTCACTGCGGCGATGGGCTCGGCGGCAAGCGCACGCGTTTCCTCGGACTCGGCTTCCTCGTCATTGGCGGGGGCTGGAGCGGCTGGTTCCTCGGCAGGTGCTTCAGCCTGTGCTTCTGCCTCGGCGTCCGCATTGGTTTCAGCCTCGGCATTGCCCTCGCCTTCAATCGGCTGGGCACTTTCCGAAGGAGCGGCTTCTTGATCCTTGGCGCTATCGAGTACCGGGGCGATCTGATCTTCGGTCACGCCTTCGGGCAGATCTTCGACCATCTCGGCAGGCTCGCCCTCGGATGTGGTTTCTTCCACAGGTTCGGGCTGCTCGTCGCCCGGGGCGGCAGGCTGCTCTTCGGTGGGGACCGCTTCGGGAAGCGGGGCGAGCTCCAGGCCGAATTCGGCGAGGCAGGCGTCGATATCGCCATAGCCCAGCACGCCGCAGATCGCGGTGATCTCGGCCAGGGCCGCATCAATGCGGGACTGCGCTTCAGTGGCGTCAGCGCCGGCCGCCAGATCGGCGACAGCAGCATTATGGGCGTCGACCTGAGCGCTCAATTGCGCTTCGATGCTGGCCTCTTCTTCGACAGCGGCGTCTTCAACGGGCTGCTCTTCGGCCGGGGGCGCGTCTTCAACGACAGGGGTTTCTTCCGCCGGTGCTTCTTCCGTCACGGGTTCTTCGGCGACGGGTTCTTCGGCCGCAGGCTCTTCCTGAGCCGGGGCAGGTTCGGCAGCCGGTTCCTCGGCGGCAGGCTGTTCAGCGACGGGTTCTTCGACGACCGGTTCTTCAGCAACCGGCTCTTCGACTACGGGTTCCTCAACGGCAGGCTCCTCAGCCACAGGTTCTTCGGCAGGCGGCTGTTCGGGCGCGGGCTCTTCGGCAGCGGGCTCCTCAACAGGGGCGGCCTCCTCAACAGGTGCCGGTTCCTCGGCGACAGGTTCTTCAGCGGGGGCTTCTTCTTCAACCACGGGTTCTTCGGCAGCCGGTTGCGCGCCGCCTGCTTCAATCGCGGCGATACATTCTTCCAGGCTTGCGTAACCGCCAACGATGCACAGCTCAGTCAGAGCGGTCTGCGCTGCTTCCAGGGCAGCAGCGTCGCCGGAGGCCTGGGCTTCAATATAGGCCTGGTAGGCCGTCTGCAATTCGGCGTCCTGGGCATGGGCCGAGATGGGCGCAAAGGCCAAAAGGCCGATGCTGGTTCCGGCAAGGAGCCAGTTTTTGAGGCGCATTGTTCTTATCCTTTTGTGTTTCAAACACTTCCTGTCGAGCATCGTGGGGCGTACCTGAACGCTGTATGAACAGGTCTGATTGATCACAGATGTGTCCGACAGGCCCCGCAATGGCCAGAACGCGGGGCTGTGCCATGGGTTCCGCCGTGGACGTTATCGCAGAAGGATAGGTGCATTGCGGCCTCAATGCGGCATGGCGGACGGCCTGCTGGACGGTTCGAGCCGGTACTGGCCTTCCGGACCGCATGCCCCCGTGCTAGGCCACGAGGATGCAGCAGGCCATCGATAGCCACATTGTCGAGACGCGGGGGCAGGGGCTCTTTGAAGTAACCCGCACCCTGCGCAGTTTTGTTGCCAATACCCGGATCGAGACCGGGCTGGTGACGGCCTATGTGCGGCACACGTCCTGCTCGCTGCTGATTCAGGAGAATGCCGATCCGGATGTGCAGACCGACATGACGGGTTTTTTCGGCCGACTGGTGCCCGAGGGCATGGACTGGCTGGTGCACACCACCGAAGGCCCGGACGACATGCCCGCCCATATCAAGGCCGCGCTGACCCAGACCTCGATCGGCATTCCGGTCAGCGGCGGGCGGCCGGTGCTGGGGACCTGGCAGGGACTTTATCTTTTTGAACACCGGCGGCGCCCGCATCGGCGCGAGCTGGTGTTTCATATCATCGGGGAATGAATATGGATTGGGGCGCTCTGGCCGGTTACTGGCCCTTCGTCGTGGGGCTGATGGTGACCGGGGTGATCTCTGGGATCGCCGCGGGATTGCTGGGCATTGGCGGCGGTGCGGTGATTGTCCCAGCGCTGAGCAATGCCCTGCTGCTGATGGGCTTTGACGCCGAGGTGGTGCAGCATGTGGCCGTGGGCACTTCGCTGGCCATCATCATTCCGACCGGGATCATGAGCGCGCGGGCGCACCACAAGCGCGGGGCGCTCGATCTCGACGTGCTCAAGCTCTGGGCGCCGTTCATCGTCCTGGGCACCTTTGTCGGCGGGCTGATGGCGGGGCTCTATTCGGGTGATGTGCTGCGCATCGTGTTTGCTGTCATGGCCTTCGTGATCGCGGCCAATATCATTTTCGCCTTCCAGACGAAGCTGATGGGGCATCTGAAGGGATCAAGCATCACGCATCGCATTTCGGCGCTGGTGGTGGGCTATGTGTCGTCCCTGATGGGGATTGGCGGCGGCTCGCTGACCGTGCCGACCCTGGTGGCCTTCGGGGAGACCATGCACAAGGCGGTTGGCACGTCGGCGGCCATTGGCGTGGCGATTGCCGTTTCAGGCACGGCCGGATTTCTGATCTCGGGCTGGGGTGTGGACGGACTGCCGCCGCTCAGCATCGGCTACGTAAACTTGCTTGCGCTGGCGCTGGTCGGCGTGCTCGCCGCCTTCTGCGCGCCCTGGGGCGCCGCCCTGGCGCATCGGCTGGACCAGAAGACGCTGAAATACGTGTTTGCCCTGTTCCTGGTGGCGGTGGGGCTGAACATGTTGTGGGAAGTGGTGATGGGGTAGGGACGCCATTCGCGCTGCCACTCGACCGTAGATCTTGTGGCCTTCTCACCCTGAAAATGGCTCCACCGGAGCATGCCATTCGAGCAGCCACTCGACCGTAGGTCTCGTGGCCTTCTTACCTAAAATCCCTCCATCGGAGGGATTTTGCGCGGTGCGCCGGTTCGAAGTCTCATGGCCTCCAAACCTAAAATCGCTCCACTGGAGCGATTTTGCGGCAAAGCCGCCTAGCCACTCAGGCATAGCCTTCGTGGCCTCCTTGTCTCGTCTGGCTCCACCGGAGCATGCCATTCGAGCGTAGCTCTCATGGCCCCCAAACCTAAAATCGCTCCACTGGAGCGATTTTGCGGCAAAGCCGCCCGGTTTGGGGTTGGTGGGGACGGAGTGACTACGGTGGAACCGTCCCCACCGCCCAAGCCCCCTCAAAGAGGGGATCCGGGAACTCAAGGGCAAGCCGGAGACCCGGACCCGCCCATGAAAATGGACAACGCGCGTTTGGCCGTTCGGGTTTGGCCAAAACATGGCGGCGCTGCCAGTTGTGCACCGATTACTCGGCGCTGTTGTTCAAATCCCACGTCACATTGACCGTGATGGCAAAGCTCATTTCGCCTGCCTCAACGGGGACGGGAGCAGACCCCGCCATCTCGGCCCGGGCATACATGGGGTAGGGCTGGGGCGCATTGAAGTCCTGACGCTCGGAAATCTGTTCCAGATCGCCCAGTGTTGCATCGGCGACACCGGCATAGAGTTCGGCCTTGTCGCGGGCGTCGGCAAAAGCCAGCTTGCGCGCCTCATCGAGCAGTTCGGAAGGATCCGCCACCGAGAAGCTGACACCGTTGACCGTGTTGGCACCCACGGTCACCGAGCGGTCGAGAATGCTCCCCAGTTCTTCGAGATCGCGCACGACCACGGTGACCGAATTGGACACCTGGTAACCATTGATCTTGGGCGGCATGGTATAGCCCAGCTCATCGCGGGCGTCGGAATAGACATAGTTCGGATTGACCGAGAAGCCGGAGGTCTGGATATCCCGCGCTTCGATGCCGGCTTCCTTGAGAGCGGCGATGAGCTCGCTCATGGCCGCCGTATTGGCGTCGAGCGCCTCGCGGGCGGTGGCGCCCTGGGTGGTGACGCCGGAATTGATTGTGGCCATGTCCGGTGCGGCGCGTACTTCGCCGCGTCCCTCAATGGCGATTGTGCCTGCATAGGCGGGCAGGGCGGTTGCGATCAGGGCGAAAGGCACGAGGACGCTCAGGGCACGCATGGAAAACTCCTTGAATCTATGCTGGGCCGAGATGTCCCGACCCAATGCGTCAGTATTGCGGCGCAGATGAACCGGAGTTGAACGGAAAACCCGCCATTGCCTTGCAATTAAGTATGACTTATGCCGTTCTGCACTTGCCCCGCGGCGATCCCATGGGCTAGTCACGTGGCTAACATGTCAGGGGGCGTGAATGAGCGTGAACGGTATTCCCAATGGTGTTCTGGTCGGCCGGGCCAGAATTGACGGGTTCGAATATCCCCGGATCGTGACGGTGCGGGACGGCCAGTTGGTCGATATCACCGCACGGGGCATGGCCACTGTGCGTGATATTGCCGAAAGCGGGCGGGCCGCCGAGCATGTTAAAACCGCTCCTGGTCGCGTGGTTGGCGATATTGAAGCGGTGATGGCCAATGCAATCGCCGGCAGGCCGGACCGGCCGCAATTGCTGACGCCGGTTGATCTGCAGGCACTCAAGGCCTCCGGCGTGACCTTCGTGGTGTCGCTGCTCGAGCGCGTGATCGAAGAACAGGCGCGGGGCGACAATTCGCGGGCCGATGCGCTGCGGACCGAAATCCTGGATCTGATCGGCACCGACCTCAGCCAATTGGTGCCCGGCTCTGATGCGGCCATGAAGGTCAAGGCGGCGCTGATCGAAAAGGGCGTCTGGAGCCAGTATCTGGAAGTGGGCATCGGACCGGACGCCGAAATTTTTACCAAGGGCCAGCCGATGAGTTCGGTGGGCCATGGTGCCGAAGTCGGGCTGCACCCGATTTCGAACTGGAACAATCCCGAGCCGGAAGTGGCGCTGCTGGTGACCAGCAAGGGCGACATCATCGGTGCGACGCTGGGCAATGACGTCAATCTACGCGATGTCGAGGGCCGTTCGGCGCTGCTGCTGGGCAAGGCCAAGGACAATAATGCATCAGCTTCGCTGGGACCGTTCGTGCGGCTGTTTGACGGTGATTTTTCGCTTGAGACCATCAAGCAGGCGGAAATTGCGCTGCGGGTCGAGGGCACGGATGGCTTCGTGCTCGAAGGCCAGTCCAACATGGCGCAGATTTCGCGTACGCCGGAATCGCTGGTCGCCGCAACCGTGGGCGCGCATCATCAATATCCCGATGGGCTCGTGCTCTACCTCGGCACCATGTTTGCCCCGGTCAAGGATCGCGACGGCGAAGGCAAGGGCTTTACCCACAAGCTGGGCGACGTCGTCTCCATTTCGACACCCAGCCTTGGTACCCTGACCAATCGGGTCAACCTGTCCACCAAATGTCCGCCCTGGACCTATGGCACCAGCCATTTGCTGCGCGACCTCGCGCAGGCCAACCTTCTCTAATTTCACGCTTCTTCTCCCCGAGCGTATTAACCGAAAGGCCTCACGATGACCGAACTGCACAAGAACCTGATCGACGGCGAATGGGTCGGCTCGGATGGCGTCGAGAACATCAACCCGTCCAATCTCAAGGAAGTTGTGGGTGTTTATGCCCGCGCCACGGCCGAGGAAACCAAGCAGGCGATTGCCGCTGCCAAGGCTGCATTTCCCGCCTGGTCACGTTCGGGAATTCTCGAGCGCCATGCGATCCTGCGCAAGACTGCTGATGAAATCACCGCACGCAAGCAGGAGCTGGGCGAGCTGCTCAGCCGCGAAGAGGGCAAGACCCTGCCCGAGGGCATTGGCGAGGTGACCCGCGCTGCGCAGATCTTCGATTTCTTCGCCGGTGAAGTGCTGCGCCTGGCCGGCGAAGTGCTGCCCTCCGTGCGGCCCGGCGTGGGCGTGGAAATCACGCGCGAGCCGATCGGGGTGATCGGCATCATCACGCCATGGAATTTCCCGATCGCCATTCCGGCCTGGAAGATTGCGCCAGCCCTTGCCTATGGAAATACGGTCGTGGTCAAGCCGGCCGATCTGGTGCCGGGCTCGACCTGGGCGATCGTGGACATTCTGGTGCGCGCCGGCCTGCCCAAGGGGGTTCTGAACCTGGTCATGGGCAAGGGGTCGGTTGTCGGCCAGACCATGCTGGACAGCCCTGATGTCAGCGCCGTCAGCTTTACCGGCTCGGTGGGCACTGGCAAGCGCGTGGCGGCGGCCTCGATCGAGCATGGCCGCAAGTTCCAGCTTGAAATGGGCGGCAAGAACCCGACCATCGTGCTGGACGATGCCGACCTCAAGGTGGCCGTGGAAACCGTGGCGCAATCGGCCTTCTTCTCCACCGGCCAGCGTTGCACAGCGTCGAGCCGGGTGATCGTCACAGAGGGCATTCACGACAAATTCGTCGATGCGCTGTGTGAGCGGACCAAGAATCTGCGCGTGGGCGATGCGCTGGCCAAAGACACCGAAATCGGTCCGGTGGTCGATCCCAGCCAGCTCAAGCAGGACATGGACTATATCGAGATCGGGCGGAATGAGGGCGCCGAACTGCGTGCTGGCGGCAATCGTGTCAATGCGCCCACCGAAGGCCACTTCCTGCAGCCGGCGCTGTTTGTCGGGGCGACCAACCAGATGCGTATTGCCCGTGAGGAGATCTTCGGGCCGGTCGCTGCGGTCATCAAGGTCAAGGACTATGAGGAAGCGCTGGCCACTGCCAATGACACCGAATTTGGTCTCAGCGCCGGTATCGTCACGACTTCGCTGAAATATGCCACGCACTTCAAGCGCAATGCGGAAGCCGGCATGGTGATGGTCAACGTGCCGACGGCGGGCGTCGATTTTCACGTTCCCTTCGGCGGGCGCAAGGGGTCGTCCTACGGCCCGCGCGAGCAGGGCAAATACGCCGCCGAGTTCTTCACCGTGGTGAAGACCGCCTACACTGCTGCTGGCTGATTGCATCGGACACAGGAAACCAGAACGGGGCCCTCGCGGCCCCGTTTGTCGTCTTGTTGAAGCTTTTGGCTTCAGGCGTTGGCGGCGAAGCGCTCGTCGAAGGCGTAGCCGGCGCCGCGGACCGTGCGGATGGGGTCCGCTTCGCGGCCGCGATTGATGGCGCGGCGAAGCCGCCCAATATGGACGTCGACGGTGCGTTCGTCGACATAGACATCATTGCCCCAGACGCCGTCGAGAAGCTGTTCGCGCGAATAGACGCGGCCGGGATGGCGCATGAGATATTCGAGCAGGCGGTATTCCGTGGGGCCAAGATGAACGTCGCGGCTGGCACGGCGCACGCGGTGGGTGGTGCGATCAAGTTCGAGATCGCCGACCTTCAGCGCTGTGGTGACCAGATTGGGGTTGGCGCGGCGCAAGAGGGCATGAATGCGCGCCACCAGTTCGGGCACCGAGAAGGGTTTGACCACATAATCATCAGCACCGGTCGAGAGTCCGCGGACGCGTTCTTCTTCCTCGCCGCGCGCGGTGAGCATGATGATCGGGATGCGAGAGGTTTCGTCGCGGGCGCGCAGGCGCCGACACAGTTCGATGCCGGAAATCTCAGGCAGCATCCAGTCGAGCAGGATCAGGTCGGGCAGTTTTTCGGCAAGGGCTTGCTGCGCCTCGTCGCCACTTTCGGCGGTGACCACGCGGAAGCCTTCGGCCTCCAGATTGTAGCGCAACAGAATGGCGATATCGCCTTCATCTTCGACAACAAGTATCGTCGCGGGCATGGACGTGCTCCATCGGTCGGCACCCGAGAACGGGGCCGGGCATTGAGTTCGGATATGGTGGTTGTCCCACCTTCCCGCCATTCGACCGCCGGTCTCATGGCCTTGTTGGCTTGAAAGGCTCCAGCGGAGCCTTTCATCTGCTGTGCAGACCGCCTGCTAAGCCTTGATCTGCTGGCGCTGCAGGTCCTGGACGTCGCTGGTGAGTTGCTTGCCAGTGGCCAGATAATAGGCCCGCTCGGCGATATTGGTGGCGTGGTCACCGACGCGTTCCAGGCTCTTGGCGCAGAACAGCAAATGGGTGCAGGCTGTGATGTTGCGCGGATCTTCGAGCATATAGGTCAGCAGTTCGCGGAACAGGGAGGTGTACATGGCGTCCACCTCGTCATCGCGATTGCAGACCTCGATGGAGGCGGCTTCCTCGCGATTGCCGTATGCATCCAGCGCATCTTTGACCTGCCGCATCACCAGTGCCGTCATGTTCTTGACGCCATTGTAGAAGGTTGGCTGCAGATTGAGCCCTTCGAGCTTGAGCGAGCGGCGGGCCAATTGCTTGGCCATGTCGCCAATGCGTTCAAGGTCCGAAGCGACGTGGATTGCGGTGATGATGGCGCGAAGATCGCTGGCCATGGGCTGGCGACGGGCAATCATCGAGACGGCCATGTCATCGATTTCGCGCTGCATGTCGTCGATGCGCTGATCGGCAATGATGGTCAGGTCGGCCAGTTCGCGATCCAGCTTGAGCAGGGCGCGGGTGCCATTCTCGATGGCCACTTCGACCTGGCCGCCCATTTCCGCGATGGCCTGGGCGAGCGAGAGCAGTTCTTCATTGTAAGACGTAACGATGTGGTCGGTGCCGGTATTGGGCATGGTTTATCCTCTTCCCGCGGCCTTTAGCCAATACGGCCCATGATGTAGTCCTGGGTCTGCTTGTTCACCGGATTGGTGAAGATGTCTTCGGTGTCGCCATGCTCGATCAGGTTGCCGAGGTGGAAGAAGGCGGTTTTCTGGCTGACGCGGGCGGCCTGCTGCATCGAGTGGGTGACGATCACGATGGTGTAGTTCTCGCGCAGTTCGTCGATCAGTTCTTCGATGATGGCGGTGGCGATAGGGTCAAGGGCCGAGCAGGGCTCGTCCATCAGGATGACTTCGGGGCCAACGGCAATGGCGCGGGCGATGCAGAGGCGCTGCTGCTGGCCGCCGGAGAGGCCTGTGCCGGGTTCGGAGAGGCGATCCTTTACTTCTTCGAACAGGCCCGCCTTGCGGAGAGAGGATACGACGATCTCATCGAGATCGGCCTTGGACTTGGCGAGGCCGTGAATGCGCGGGCCATAGGCCACATTGTCATAGATCGACTTGGGGAAGGGGTTCGGCTTCTGGAACACCATGCCGACGCGCGCGCGCAACTCGACAACGTCCAGGTCTGGCGAGTAGATATCCTCCCCGTCCAGCTCGATCTTGCCGCCAACCTTGGCGCCTTCAATGGTGTCGTTCATGCGGTTGATGCAGCGCAGGAAGGTCGACTTGCCGCAGCCCGAGGGACCGATGAAGGAGGTGACGGCGCGATCGGGAATGTCGATGGAGATACCATGCAGCGCCTGCTTCTCACCATAATGGACGGTGACGTCACGTGCGGAGAGGCGGATGGGATGATCCATCAGTTCAGCGGGTTTCATGGTCTGATCCAGAGTCTTTGAGGTCACTTTAACCTTGCCGGCGAGAACGTCCATTTTGGTGTCTCCTTAAGCGCGCTTTTCGAGGCGCGAGCGCAGGAAGATGGCGATGGCATTGAGCAGGAGCATCAATCCGAGCAGAACGATGATGGCTGCAGACGTCCGCGCCTCGAAGAAGTTGCGGTTTTCGTTACCCTGCCAGAGATAGATCTGCACCGGAAGGGCGGTGGCCGAGTCCAGCGGACCGGCCGGAATATTGGCAATGAAGGCGCTCATGCCGATCAGCAGCAGCGGAGCCGTTTCACCCAGCGCCTGTGCGACGCCGATGATCGTCGCCGTCAGCACGCCCGGATAGGTCATGGGCAGGACGTGGTGGAACACGGTCTGGTTGCGCGAGGCACCAAGCCCGAGGGCGGCCTGGCGCAGCGATGGTGGAACTGCACGCAGCGCAGCGCGGGTGGCGATGATGATTGTTGGCAGCGTCATCAGCGTCAGCACCAGGCCACCAACCAGAGGCGCTGAGCGCGGCAGGCCGAAATAGTTGATGAACACGGCGGCGCCGAGCAGGCCGAAGACGATGGACGGCACGGCCGCCAGATTGTTGATGTTGACCTCGATCAGGTCGGTCAGGCGGTTCTTGGGCGCGAATTCCTCAAGATAGACCGCACTTGCGACGCCAATTGGCACGGCCAGCACGATCACCACGATCATCATGTAGAGCGAGCCCATGAAGGCGCCGGCCAGACCTGCGGTGGCGGGGGCCGAACGGCTGTCGACATTGGTGAAGATGTGCCAGGCGAAATCGAAGCTGATGGTGCCGTTTTCTTCGAACTGGTCGGCCAGTGTCCGGGTCGTGGCTGCAAGTTGCTGACGCTCATCGGGCTGGGAGCGGTCGATGGTGCCCTTGAGCCAGTTGTCGGTATTGGCCGAGGCAAGAATGGAGACCGGCATGGTCTGGCCCAGCACGTCCGGATTGGCGAAATACATGTCGCGTAGTTGGAAGCGGGCGGAGGATGTGACCAGTTCGAGCAGGTCGCGGGTTTCAATTTCGAAATCCGGCGCTTCGGCCCGCAGTGCAGTCTCGACAATGCGGTTCCAGTTCGACAGCGTCACGGCGCGCTGCCACTCATTCACCGCCTGCTGGTGGTCGGCGGGCGACGGGAAGTCGGCGAGCACCGGGCGTGGGCCGCCTTCGATCAGTTCGGGGTCGAAGAAGGCTTCGACGTGAACGGTGGACTGCCAGAAGGATGGCAGGCCCTTGGACAGGATCATGCCGAACAGAATGGCGACGAAACCAAGCGCGGCGGCAATGGAGAGAATGCCGGCCCAGCGGAACAATATCTCGTTGCGGTGGCGACGGCTCAGGCTCTTGCGGACCCGTTCGCGATTTTGCGCGCCTGCGGCGGCGCCAGGGAGCACGGTATCGGTCATGGCTATTCGTATTGCTCCCTGAATTTGCGGACGATGTAGAGCGCCAGGACGTTGAGCAGCAATGTCATGGCGAAAAGGGTGAGGCCAAGGGCGAAGGCGACCAGCGATTGCGGGCTGGTGAAATCGGCGTCACCGGTGAGCTGGTTGACGATGCTGACGGTCACGGTGGAGGTCGGCTCGGCCGGGTTGGCGCGCAGCACAGGGCTGTTGCCGGCGGCCAGCACCACGATCATTGTTTCGCCGATGGCGCGACTGACGGCGAGCAGCACAGCGCCGACCACGCCGGGCAGGGCGGCAGGCAGCAGCACCTTGCGGATGGTCTCTGACTGGGTGGCACCCAGGCCGAGCGATCCGTCGCGCATGGTGCGCGGCACCTGGCCCAGAATGTCGTCGCTGAGCGAGGAAATGAAGGGGATAATCATGATGCCCATCACCACGCCGGCGGTGAGGGCGCTGGTGGCGCGGATGTCGATGCCGATGGCTTCGCCCAGGCCGGACAGGAACGGGCCGACTGTGACCAGGGCGAAGAAGCCATAGACGATGGTGGGAATGCCGGCGAGAATTTCGATGATCGGCTTAACGACGCTGCGCACGCGCTCATGGGCATATTGAGACAGATAGATTGCTGACATCAGCCCGATAGGAACAGCGACCAGCATGGCGATGATACTGATCATCACCGTGCCCCAGAGCAGCGGCAGCAGACCATATTCGCCGGCCGATCCGGTGCCGGCGCTCTGGAAGCGCGGGTTCCAGGTGGTGCCGAAGAAGAAGTCCAGCGGATTGATGAAACTGAAGAAGCGCAGCGCGTCGGCGAGGAGGGATAGCACGATGCCCAACGTGGTCAGGATCGCCACGGTAGAACAGGCGATCAGCGCCAGGCGGACGAAAATTTCCACTTCGGTGCGTGCGCGCAGACGCGGCGCGATGCGGCGCTGGGCCCAGAACAGGCCGCCTGCGCCCAGGGCGGCAGCGGCGGCAATCACACCAAGAAAGGAGAGTTGCTGGAACGAGGCATAGGCGCTCGCGGCGGCCGTTTCCGCGGCGGTCGGTTCGCCAATGACGCCATAGCCGGAGGCAATCGCCTGCACGCGGGCAATGGCGGACTGCACGGCAAACGGCTCCTGCTGCGCGACCTCTGCGGGCAGTTGCGCCAGTATGAAGCTATTGGTGACCGACTGGCTGAACAGCGCCCACAGGCCAATAATGACGATGGCGGGGAGGACGGCGAACAGTGCGGCCAGGACGCCATGATAAATCGGGCGGGAATGGAGGCGGGTGTCCTTGCCGTCGGCAAGTTTGCGGCTACGCGACCAGCCCACCTGATAGGAAACCGTGAGTAGAACCAGCAGAAGGGCTGCGATAACGAGGGCGTTCACGGCGAAGCGATCCTTCCTGGCGGGCCAGCCCAAAGGGCCTGGCGCTTGTCATGCAAGAGACAGGAGAACCCCGGCAGAGCCGGGATTCTCCAAGGTGTAACAGGACCGCTTACGGCTGGTACTGTTCGGCGTTGTTGAAGGCTTCGAGCTGGGCAGCGAGGAATTCGCTGGAGGCCGGAACCAGACCAGCAGCTTCCAGAGTGCCACCGGCACCGGCCATCTGCTCGGACAGGAAGAAGGCAACGAAGTCTTCCAGGCCCGGGATCACGCCGATATGGGCACCCTTGACGTAGAACTGGAGCGGACGCGAGACCGGATAGTCACCCGAGGCAATGGTTTCCAGGCTCGGCTCGACGCCGGAGACAGTGGCAACCTTGAGGGTGTCGCGGTTCTGGTCGTAGAAGGAGAGACCGAACACGCCGATGGCTTCGGGGTTCGACTGCAGGCGAGCCAGGGTTTCGGTGTAGTCGCCGGCGATTTCCACCACGACGTCCTGACGCGGGGTCAGGCAAGCAGCTTCCATGGCGTCTTCGTCCATTTCGGGCAGTTCGGCAGCTTCACAGCCGACTTCCAGAACGCGGACGTCGAACACTTCGCGGGTGCCGTGATTGGTGCCCGGGATAGCAACGAAGATGGCCTGGTCGGGCAGCGAAGCGTCGATCTCGGACCAGTTGGTGTAGGGATTGTCGACCATTTCGCCGTCAACAGGAACCTGAGCAGCGATGGCCTTGTAGAGGTGAACGGGCTCGAGAGCGAAGTCACCCTGTTCGATGCCGGTGGCGAAGACGATGCCGTCAAAGCCGAACACGACTTCGCGGACGTCGGTCACGCCATTAGCCTGGCAGTTTTCCAGCTCGCTGGCGCTCATCTTGGAAGAGGAGTTGCCGATATCGAGAGTGGCTTCACCCACGCCTTCGCAGAGCTGACGCTTGCCGCCGCCCGAACCGCCACCAGCAACGTTGGGTGCGTTGTAGTCAGGGAAGGCGTTGGCGAATTCTTCGGCGACGATCGAGGAGAACGGCAGCACAGTCGAGGAGCCGGCGATCTGGATGGTGTCGCGCGACTGGGCGTAGGCAGCATTGGTGCCGAACGCTGCGAGAGCGATAACGGCGGCACTGGCGTAGAGTGCGGTCTTCATGGAATGTCCCTTCCGGAATTCGTTTGCAAACATGGCCAGCCATTCGTTGGGCCGCCCTGTGACGCGGCAGACCATAGGAGTGCGCAGCGACAGTTTTATTGCAGTTCAATGACTGGTTTGTGACAATTTAATCTGTTGAAAATAAAGGTGAAAATCAGCAGTGAGAAAAAAGCACCTGTCTCTTGCCGATTGGTGCGGAGAAGGCGTCAACGGTTGTTAACCACGCCTTTTCCGGGCCTTTGCAGGTCAAACTAGCGGCGCTGTGTGACAGTTTCCGGACATTGTTTCGGGCTGTGCAAAACCCTAGCGCAGCAGTGGACGGACCTCGGCCTGGACCTTGCGCATCAGGGGCAGGAAATGGGCGATCATGCGCGAGGTCGGTGCGCGGGCGACATGGGCGCCGATATTGATGGCAGCCACGACCTGGCCGATGGCGTTGTGCAACGGCACGGCGATTGAACACAGGCCCAGTTCGAGTTCCTGGTCGATAACGGCGAAGCCCTGGGCGGCGATCACGGCCAGTTCCGTGGTGATGGTGGCCGGGTCGGCCTTGGTGCGCGCGGTATAGGCGACAAGATCGGAGCGATCGAGAATCGCCTGGGCCTCTTCGGGCGGCAACGCGGCCAACAGGGTCCGGCCCATGGAGGTACAATAGGCGGGCAGGCGCGCGCCCGCGCCCAGATTGATCGACATGACGCGACGGGTGGAGGCTCGTGCGATATAGAGAATGTCGGTGCCTTCCAGCACCGCTGCCGAGGTGCTCTCGCCGGTGGCGCGGGAGAGCTCTTCGAGGAAAGGCTGGATCAGCCGGGGCAGGGGCGTGGCGGCGAGATAGGAATGGCCCAGATTGAGCACGCGCGGCGTCAACTGGAAAAACTTGCCGTCATAGGTGGCGTAGCCCAGGTGGACCAAAGTAAGCAGGCAGCGCCGTGCGGTGGCGCGTTCAAGGCCGGTGCGCTCGGCCACATCGGTGATTGACATGCGGGCATGGTCCTCATCGAAGCACTCGATCACCGAAAGCCCGCGCATCAGGCCATGAATGATATCCCCGTCCCGCATGGGCGCTGTCCGTCATCTGTTCGGGTGGCGCACAAACTAGCCGAGCGAGAGCATGAGGGGAAGTGGCTATGGGCTTGTGTGCATAGGCTGCACAAACAGAGTTTGACAGCGGCCGCGACCCTGATATGACGCGGGCAAGGGCCTATAGCTCAATGGTTAGAGCCGACCGCTCATAACGGTCTGGTTCCAGGTTCGAGTCCTGGTGGGCCCACCACCGCTCTTTTATGCTATTGATATTCAACCGCTTTTAGACGTTTTCCCCGCACCGGGCTCTTGGGTGAGGGGCGTCATGTCCTTGAATCGTTCTTCAAGCCGCGCCGAAGCGGCTATCGACAGGCGCCTCCTGTCGGCCTTGCGCGTATAAACTTCGGCCTGCTGTGGATTGCTCCACCCGAACCTGGCCATGAGCTCGTGTGTCGTCGCGCCGCCATTTGCGGCTTCCGTGGCAGAGTATTTGCGAAGGCCATGAGCAGCCTTCCCGGTTTCGAGCCCGGCATCTCGGCAACGCGCGCCGAACCAATTCCCAAAACTCTCTTTCGACTTGAACGGGCGACCGTCGTCCTTCGTCATGAAGGCCATGCCCCCAGTCGGCGTCTTGGCTATCGTGTCCAGCAGGAACTGCGGTGCGGTGACGGTGATCATGTGGTGCGGCGGCTTGGCCGCCCGGATGGCAATAAGTCCGTCCTTGAGGTGCTGCGGGCCCAGCCTGTGCACGTCGCTGCGGCGAAGGCCTGACACCAGATAGAGCGCCAGAGCCAGCCTAGGCTTGGTGCCAACTGGCCACCTTTTGCAGAATGCCTCTATGTCTGAATCGTCCCAAGCCTTGAAGCCGTCGGTCTTGTAGGTGAAGCCATTGATCTCGGCCGTGGGGTCGACATCGACGTATTCCATCGTGATCGCCCAGCGGAACAGTCCTCTCATGGCCTTGAGGAAGTTGTTGGCCAGAGCAGGTGTTTTGGCGCGGTCATCCATGGCCTTCTGCATGGTCCGGCGCGTGATGCCCCGATAGGGCGGGTTCTTGCCCCGCTCGATGGCATCGGAAAAGAGCAGGCTTTGCTGCTTGCGGGTGGCATCGGAGAAGTTGGCCCACTTGCCGCTCTCCATATACCTCTCTACGAGCCAGCGGAGCGTGTCAGACGGCGTTCGCGCTATCCGGTGGTCTCTGTTGGCCTTGCCGGCCAATGCCGCCTCATAGGCTTCCTTGAACTCCGCCGACTGCAGATCGTCTGGCAGCCGCACTCGCGGCCCCTTGCCGCGCCGGAAATAGAACCGGACGCGACCGTGCCGGGACCTGTCGCGGGTGACAAAGGGCGGGAGCTTGCGCGGCATTTCATCCATCAGAGGGTGTCCACCTCCTGAACCGGCTCACTGCCTGCGCCGCGGTCAAGGCCGCCTGTCGGCTTATCCCTGCTTTCCTCTGTAATCACAGTGACGGTCGCGCCGTCGAACTGGATGCCATAGATGGGCAGGCCACAGGCCTTTGCGGCCTTGACCATGCGCGTCACCTCATCATGGCGGATGCGAGCAGCCAGGCGGCTCATTGCGGGACCTCCTTGACTGCATTGATGCAGGAAGCGACGTTGCCTCCATGACCCCCGAAGAAGCCGATCAGCGCATCATCCTCTCCCGCCAGACACTGCACCGATACAGGGCAATGATGGACAGCGGGGTAATCCCACATGCAGACACGCTTGCCCTGTGGAGCCGAGAGATTGATCAACTGCTGATCATTGCCACTGATCATCCGGAGAAGGCCGAAAAGATCGCTGCACTTTTGGAGCGGTGGCGGGATCTGATTGGGAAGGTCAGGACAGTGCATTGAGGTCATGTCCGTTCTCTCTTTCGCAGATCGTTTCTGCTTTGGATTTTCTGGCCGGTCGGCCAGTCATTCCGTGAATTGATCTTGGTCCGCTGCTCTGGCGGCTTGCGCGGCTTCGCGGCACGCTCACTGGCGGGCCTTTCGGGGTCGAGCGGGACAATGACCAGCCCAGCCACGATCAGCCGCACATAGGTCTCTGTGACGCCGCCAAGGACGCCTTCGAAGAACTCGCCATCGGTCATCTGCGGCGCGGTGAAGTGCCCGCCATCGATGTAGCGGTGGCACCAGAAGCACGCATGCCCGCCCAGCACGTCATGGGCTTTCATGCCCATGCCCTTGCCGAACCGACCGCCGTTGAGATGGGCCCAGACGGTCGTTTCCGTGCCGCCGTTGCAGATGCCGGGGAAGCGGAAGGCGCATGTCTGGCCCTTGGCGCTGCGCAGTATCTTTTGGCTGCGGATCATCATTTCGTGCCCGACAGTTGATCAATGTTCCTGCGCTGGACCGTGAAGGTGTAGGCCGCGACCCATGGATTGGCCTCCCATGCGCCGGGCCCGTTGATGCTATTCCAAAGCGTGCGGTAGCTCTGACGCGGGTCAACCAAGAAGTCGCAAGGCTTGTCGCCCTCGCTGTAGTCGACCCAGCCCTCGAACCCATTGCCGCGAATGCCTTCTGCGATGGCATCTGCCGCGCTGCAATCTTGCAAGCGCTCAACCCGCACATCGGTGACGGTGAGTGTCAGGCGGGAGGCCCAGCGCGGCATGTGAATAGATGGGACAGCGTTGCGTTCGCGGGTCCATTCCGACAACGGCCAGAGTTTGGCGCCGTCGGCCGCATAGGTCGGATAGCGGACACCCTGATCAGTGCTCTCGATCTTGAGGCTTTCTCGGACCCAGAGGCGGTCGCCCTCGTCAATCCTGAGCAGGAGGGGTTCCGAATGATCGAGACTGTTGAACCGCCATCCATGGAAGGCGTCATAGGCAACGTGGGTCGCCCACTCGGGCATTTTGATTGTGCGCCGCGTCTGGGTCTTGCTGCCATTGAGCAGGGCGCGGACCATGGCGCCGGAGAATAGAATGGGCCTGTCAGCCATGTGCGTGCCTCCTGAGCATGGAGTGAACCGCTGCCTGCTTTGCGGCTATATCGGCCCGTGTCGGCGCATGGCGCTTGCGATCTCGCTCTAGCTGCTCATGGGCAAGCCTAAGCTGCGGGTTGACGCTGATTGTTGAATGTCACTGAGATCTGACCCTCTAGGGGCAGAAGTTTTCACTGAGAAATGACCCATGTTTTGATCGTCCCCTGGCTGTTGGTCGGGGGATCCAGGAGTGATCGACATGGCGTTATTGAGCG
>NZ_PYVZ01000002.1 GCF_003056405.1 Devosia indica | reverse complement strand
GGCAAGATCGACGCGGATAGCGGCCGGGGCTTTGGTGCTGTTGGCTTGCATGCTGACCTCCAGGTGATGTTTGGCGACCTCACTCTGGCAGAGCGCTCGCCGCTTTCCATCCCCATAGGATCTTCACGGAAACTGACCATCCGCTTTGCCTGGTTCTGTCCACCTCACCGACTGTCACCCCGGGCTTGACTCGGGGCCCATCCTGAGATGCTTTCCAACTTACCACCAGAAGTGATCTGCGCCGGACCTCAAGATGGGTCCCGGCCGGAGTTTATCCTCGGGCGCGCCGCGACCCGGGGGCCGGGGTGACAGTCGGCAGGTTTGATTGGGATCGGGCAAAAAAGTAATCCCCGTCTCAAAATCCTCCCCCATAATTCCCCCATCTCTCCCGCGATGGGCGGACTGCAGCGAACAGTTGCGGGGGGAGCCGGTGAGACTGGATTCGCTCCAGGGCTCGCCTGCTAGTCGGGTCACCTTGCGACGAGCGATCAATAGGGGCCACGACAGCAGGAGAAACCCGGTATCCCGAGGCGGCGACGTCTCTATTACTTAGTTTTACTGAGACGCACGCGCCTCGGGATACGTCCACTTCAAAACCGGAGGCCTCTGGCCGACCGGCCTTTCGGCATGCCTTCACGCATCGCGGAACGCTCTTTGACACTTCGAGATGTCCCACCGGGCCGGGCGCGCCAGTGGCGGGACTGGGGGTAAGAACGCCACGAAAGCTGGGCTTGAGTGGCCGGTGGCACCCCCTCCGCCCAGACGCGCCTTGAACCGCCGCCCGCATCGGGTTACGGCACTCACGGTGCTGCCATAATCGAACGGCATGCCGGTCGGCCTCACGGAGACAGAGCCTTGCCCTTCCCCAATATCGACCCCATTGCCATTGCCATCGGGCCCATCGCCATTCGCTGGTATGCGCTGGCCTATCTGTTCGGGGTCATTCTGGGCGCCGGCTATGGCTATCTGCTCTTGCGCAATCAGCGCCTCTGGCATCGCGGCGCGCCGCCCTTCAAGGCCAGCGAAATCTGGGATTTCGCCTTCTGGGCCATGCTCGCCATCGTCATTGGCGGGCGCGTGGGCTATGTGCTGTTCTACAACCTGCCCTATTACCTGGAAAATCCGGCCCAGATCATCAACACGCTCGATGGCGGCATGTCCTATCATGGCGGCATGCTCGGCCTCATGCTGGCGGCGATCCTGTTCACCCGCTCCAAGGGCGGCAACTGGCTCTCCAGCCTTGATCTGCTCGGCGCCGTCGCCACCATCGGCATTCTGCTCGGGCGCCTGGCCAATTTCATCAATGCCGAGCTCTATGGCGCGCCCACCAATGCGCCCTGGGGCGTCGTCTTCCCCACCGATCCGCTGCAGGTCGCCCGCCACCCCAGCCAGCTTTATGAAGCCGCGCTCGAGGGCCTGTTGCTCTTCCTCGTCATCCGCGTCGCCACCCATGTGTTCTACGCGCTCAGGAAGCCCGGCCTCGTCGCTGGCATCTTCGCCATCGGCTACGCCCTCTCGCGCATCGCCGTCGAATTCGTCCGCCTGCCCGATGTGCAGCTCGGCTATCTCTATGGCGGCTGGCTCACCATGGGCCAGGTGCTCAGCCTCCCCATCCTGCTGGGCGGCCTGATCCTTGTCATCTATGCGGCCACCCGCCGCGAAAACCCGTTGCGCCCATGATTGATAAGCCCACCCAAACCAAGCTCGACAGCCTGACGCTGGAACAGCAGATCGACTTGCAGATCGCCACCTCCGGCCCGATCTCGGTCGCCACCTATATGGGCCTCTGCCTCACCCACCCGTCCAAGGGCTATTACCGCGCCGCCGAACCGCTCGGCGCCAAGGGCGATTTCGTCACCGCGCCGGAAATATCCCAGATGTTCGGCGAACTGATCGGCTTCTGGCTGGTCAATCTCTGGCAGCAGATGGATGAGCCCAAGGCCTTCACCATGCTCGAACTCGGCCCCGGCCGCGGCACGCTGATGGCCGATATCCTGCGCGTCGCCTGCCGCGCCCCCGGCTTCCGCGATGCCTTGCAGCTTCGCCTGTTCGAAACCAGCCCGGTGCTGATGGCCGAGCAAAAGGCCAGGCTCGAGGTCTATGAGCCCAAATGGCTGCAGGATTTCGAGAGCTTTGACGACGGCCCCGTGCTCATCGTCGCCAACGAGTTCTTCGACGCCCTGCCCATCCGCCAGTTCGTCCGCAAGGAAAAAGGCTGGCACGAGCGCCAGATCGGCCTCAAGGACGGCAAGCGCGTTTTCGGCCTTTCGCCCACGCCCATTCCGCCTGCCTCCATGCCCGATGCAGTGGCCAATGCCGCACCCGATACCATGCTCGAAGTCTGCTTCGCCGGTGCCGAAGTGCTCACCCGCCTGGGCAAGGTGATCGGCCAGCAGGGCGGGGCCCTCCTCGCCATCGACTATGGCTATGGCACCACCCAGACCGGCGACACCCTCCAGGGCGTCCGCCGCCACGCCTTTGCCGATGTGCTCGAGGCCCCCGGCGAAACCGATATTTCCGCCCATGTCGATTTCGGCGCCCTGGGCAATGTTGCCCGCGCCGCTGGCCTCGCCACCCAGCCTCTGGCCACCCAGGGCGATTTCCTCACCCGTCTCGGCATTGGCGAACGCGCCGCAGCCCTTTCCGGCGCCAATCCCGGCTCGGCCAACGATATCCGCACTGCCCACGACCGGCTGGTGGGACCCGACCAGATGGGCACCCTGTTCAAGGTGTTCTGCGCCCACAGCCCCGGATTGCAGCCACCCGGCTTTGCCGCATGACCGCCCCGCACGAACAGGCCCCGGCCCTCGCCGCCATCCCAACGCTCCGCCACGGTTTTTTCGGCCGGGCCGGCGGCGTCTCCACCGGCGACTATGCCGGGCTCAATGTCTCTCTCGCCATGGGTGATGATCCCGCCCATGTCGAGGCCAACCGCCAGATCGTTGCCGACACCATCGGCCTCGGCCCGATCAATATTTTGAAGCAAACCCACTCCACCCGCGTCCAGACCCTCACCGGCCCCATCGCCCCGGGCAGCATTGATGCCGACGCCCTGGTCACCGCCACGCCGGGCCTGGCCCTTGGTATTCTTACCGCCGATTGCACGCCGATCCTGTTTGCCGATCCGCAGGCCCGCGTCATCGGCGCGGCCCATGCCGGCTGGCGTGGCGCAGCCGAAGGCATTGCCCTCAACACCATCGCCGCCATGGTGGCCTTGGGCGCCGACCCGTTCCGCATCCGCGCCGCCATCGGCCCCACCATTTCCGGCCCCAATTACGAGGTGGGCGACCAGTTCCGAACCGATCTCCTCGCCATCACCCCCGATGGGGCGCCGTTCTTCACCACGCCCGCTGGCGGTAAGCGGCATTTCGATCTGCCCGGCTTCGTCCAAGCCCAATTGCGCGCCGCCGGTATCGGCCCGGTCGAGAACCTTGGCATCTGCACCTATGCCGCCCCCAAGCGCTACTTCTCCCATCGCTATGCCACCCACCAGCAGACCAAAACTGGCCGCCAGATCGCTGTCATCGCAATGACATGAGGTTTATTTACCGCTAAGCCCAAAGTGCCGTTGTCACGCCGGACACTTGCCGCTAAAGCTGCCCGCGAAACTGGAAGGTCCCACTCCCGAGGGACCGGTTGAGACAGGATCGCGTCCATGAAGCTGGTGACCGGCAATTCCAACCGACCTCTGGCCCAGGCCGTCGCCAGCTACCTCGAACTGCCCCTGACAGACTGCACGGTGAAACGCTTCGCCGACAAGGAAGTCTATGTCGAGGTGCACGAAAATGTCCGCGGCGAGGATGTCTTCATCCTCCAGTCGACCAGCTATCCGGCCAATGACAATCTGATGGAGCTGCTCATCATCGCCGATGCGCTGCGCCGCTCCTCTGCCCGCCGCATCACGGCCGTCCTGCCCTATTTCGGCTATGCCCGACAGGACCGCAAATCAGCCCCCCGCACCCCCATTTCGGCCAAGCTGGTTTCTAACCTCATTACCGAAGCCGGCGCCAACCGCGTCCTGACCCTTGATCTGCACGCTGCCCAGATTCAGGGCTTTTTCGATATCCCCACCGACAACCTCACCGCTGCCCCCGTCATGGTGCGCGATATCCGCGACAATTATGACGTCAAGAACGTCATGGTTGTTTCGCCTGACGTCGGCGGCGTGGTCCGCGCCCGCAATGTCGCCAGCCGTATCGGCGCAAGCCTTGCCATCGTCGACAAGCGCCGCCCCCGCGCCGGCGTTTCCGAAGTGATGAACATCATCGGTGACGTCGAAGGTCGGACCTGCATCATGATCGACGACATTGTCGATTCAGGCGGCACTCTGGTCAACGCAGCCGAAGCCCTGCTCAAGGCCGGCGCCAAGGAAGTCTCGGCCTATATCACCCACGGTGTGCTCTCCGAAGGCGCTGCCGAACGCATCGCCGCCTCCAAACTCAAGGAACTGGTCGTCACCGACTCCATCCTCGAGACAGACGCCACCAAGGCCGCTGCCAATATCCGCCGCATGTCGATCGATGCCCTGATCGGCGAGGCCATCGCCCGCACCGCCAGCGAACAAAGCGTCTCCAGCTTGTTCGACTAGCCGCCAGTTCGCGACAACACCAAAACCTATCCCCCCGCACCCATCTGGCGTTATCCTGTGCTCACCAGCACAGGAGGAGCCGACCATGCCCCGTTTTCTTGCACTCTATATGGGCACGCAGAATTCCGAAGTGCAGAAGGCCTGGGACAGCCTTCCCGAGGTCGAAAAAGCCGAGCGCGGTCAACGTGCCATGACCGAATGGGGCCAATGGGTCGAGCGGCACAGCCATGTCATCGTCGATATGGGCGCGCCCCTGGGCAAGACCCTGCTGGCCTCGCCCGAGGGCATAAGCCCCACCCGCAACGCCATCGCGGCCTATGTCATCGTAGAAGCTTCGACGCACGAGGAAGCGGCGCAGATGTTCCGGAACCATCCGCATTTCACGATTTTTCCGGGAACGGGCGTGGAGATCATGCCCTGCCTGCCCGTGCCGGGCGCATAAGGGCTATTGGCACACGGGAATCTATTGCCCAGCGTCCCTGAATCCTCTATAGCCCAGCGCCATGAAGCGCTCGTCACCCCTGGAGGACGGGCGCGTATGTTGTTGTAGGAACGACATACACCAACCCAGAATGGATGATTTCCATGGCTGCCAACAAGGTGCTCAAGGCACAGGCGCGTGAGGGAGTGGGCAAGGGGGCCGCTCGTGAACTGCGCCGTCAGGGACGTGTTCCCGCTGTTATTTATGGTGACAAGAAGCCCCCCGTCACCGTTTCCGTCGCATTCAAGGATGCGCTGAAGTCCATCTACTCGGGCGGCTTCAAGTCGCACGTTCTCGATCTCGATGTCGACGGCACCGTGCACAAGGTGATCCCGCGCGATTATCAGCTCGACGTCGTCATGGATCAGCCGGTCCACATCGACTTCCTGCGCGTTTCGGGCAGCTCCACCATCACTGTGGAAGTGCATGTCGAGTTCATCAACGAAGAAAAGAGCCCCGGCCTCAAGCGCGGCGGCACCCTCAACGTTGTGCGCCACACCGTCGAACTGATCGCTCCCGCCAATGCCATTCCCGAGGCCGTCACTGTCGACCTCTCCGGCACCGAGATTGGTGACTCGATCCACATTTCCGCTGTCACCCTGCCCAAGGGCGTCAAGCCCACGATCACCGATCGTGACTTCACCATTGCGACCGTTGTTGCACCGTCGGGCCTCAAGTCCGCCGAAGCTGCTGACGGCGCCGAAGAGGAAGCTGCCGAAGAGGAGTAATCCTGTCTTCAGCAACGAATCGTGTGAGGCGGCCCATGGCCGCCTCATTCATTTGCAAAGGCTGGTTTGATGAAATTGCTTGTTGGACTGGGCAATCCCGGCGCCCAATATGCGGGCAACCGCCACAATATCGGCTTCATGGCCATTGACGCCATCGCCGCCGCCAATGGCGTGTCCAATTGGAAATCCAAGCATGCCGGCCTCATCGCCGAAGCCGGCATCGGCGGCGAACGCGCCCTGCTCCTCAAGCCCCAGACTTTCATGAACAAGTCCGGCGATAGCGTCCAGCAGACCGCCCGCTTCTACAAGATCGACCCTGCCGACATCATCGTCTTCTACGACGAACTCGATCTTGCCCCGGGCAAGGTGCGGGTAAAGATCGGCGGCGGCAATGGCGGTCATAACGGCCTGCGCTCCATCGATCCCCAGATCGGCCTCGACTACAAACGCGTCCGCCTCGGCATCGGCCATCCGGGCAAGGAATTCGTCACCCACCATGTTCTGGGCGATTTCGCCAAGGCCGACCAGGCTTGGCTCACGCCCCTGCTCGACGAAATCGCGCGTCAGGCGCCACTCCTCCTCAGGGGCGACGATAGCGGCTTTATGAACAAGCTCGCCCTGGCAGTGAAGGGCGACGAGCCGGCCAAAAGCGAAAATCCCGTCGCCCCCAGGGCACAGAGCCATATCCGCCAGGCCCGCCCCGCAAAGCCACAGGCCGAAGTCCCGAAATCGGGGCCCATGGCTGATATGCTAAGCAAGCTGTTCGGCACCAAGGGCGAGTAGCAGGCTCGCATGCCCAATACGACACGCTATGAATAAAAAAAAGCCCCGGCGCGCTCACACCGGGGCCTGAACTCCTGCAATCCTTGCCTACGCCACAGCCGCCTTGCGCGGGCCGCGCGCCCATTCGGGCAGCCATTCGCCATGCGCCTCTATGAGGTCGTCGACCACGTTCCAGATCTGGTCCAGATCCAGCTCAGCCGCCGTATGCGGGTCCATCATGGCGGCATGGTAGATGTGCTCGCGCTTTTGTTCCACCAGCGCCCGCACGGTCAGTTCCTGCACATTGATATTGGTCCGCATCAGCGCCGTGAGCTGAGGCGGCAATTCGCCGATATAGGTCGGCTGCAGGCCGTTATCGTCGACCAGGCAGGGCACTTCCACGGCAGCATTGTTGGGCAGCGAGGTGATGACGCCGTTATTGCGCAGATTGCCATAGATCACCGAGGGCTCCCCGGTCCACACCGAGTTGACGATGGACGAGGCATATTCCTTGCTCTCCTTGACCTCGATGCGGTCGGCCTTCTTATAGTCGTCGCTGGTCTGCTTCCACTTCGCGATCTGCTCGACGCAGCGCTTGGGATATTCATCAAGCGGAATGCCGAATTTCTCGATGATGTCTTCGCGCCCTTCCTTGATGAAATAGGGCGTGTACTCGGCAAAATGCTCCGAGCTTTCGGTGACGAAATAGCCCAGCCGCGTCATCATCTCATAGCGCACCTTGTTGGGGCAGCGCGGGTTCCAGCCCGGCTTGGGCGCCCGGCCTTCGGCATAGGCGCGATGCAGCTCGGGATAGAGATCCTTGTAGCTCCCATCCGGCTGGCGATGCTCGAATTTGAGATAGAACGCCATGTGGTTGATGCCCGCCGAGCGGTAGCGGATTTCCTCGTAGGGAATATCGAGGTCGTGCGCCAGCTCCATGGCCGTGCCTTGTACCGAGTGGCACAGGCCAACCTGTTTGATCGATGGGTATTTTTCCGCGATCGCCCAGGTATTGATGGCCATCGGGTTCACATATTGCAGCATCACGGCATCGGGCGCGACCTGCATCATGTCCTCGCAAATGCTCCACAGATGCGGCACCGTCCTGAGGCCGCGCATGATGCCACCCACGCCAAGCGTATCGGCAATCGTCTGGCGCAGATTGTATTTCTTGGGCACCTCGAAATCGACCACCGTGGAGGGGTCGTAGCCCCCGATTTGGAAGCAGACGACCACGAAATTGGTGCCATCCAGCGCCTCGCGCTGGTTCGAATAGGTGCTGACCGTAGCCGGCACACCAAGCGTCTTGACCAGCTTGCCGGCAATGATCGCGCTTTCTTCCAGGCGCGTCGGATTGATGTCCATCAGCCGGATTTCCGCACCCGTCAGGGCAGGACGTTGCAGAATGTCGCCGACAATGTTCTTCATGAACACGGACGAGCCAGCACCGATAAAGGTGATTTTGGGGTTTGCCATTGGGGATGCTCCGTAGTGGGCCGGGACCGGCCTGCGGCTCCTCCTGCCGCGTTGTTCCCAATGCTATCGTTCATCGCCGATGATGCAATCCGGGATAGAATGCCTTTATTCCGGTTTTCTAAGAATCCTGCTCGGCGACACCGCGGGACTGCCCGCTCCAGCGCCGAAAGGCCTGTGGACTGTATCCTGTTGCGCGGCTAAACCGGCGCGAAAAGTAGAATGGGCTGTCAAATCCCACCTCTGCTGCGATCTGCTTGATCGGAAAGCTTGTACGCCGCAACAGGTCACCGGCCCGTCGCAACCGCACGCCCTCGAGATAGCCCTGCACGCTCTGCCCGGTTTCGGAACGAAACAGATGCGACAATCGAGATGGCGACAGCCCGGCCTCCCGGCTGACATCCTCAACGCTCACACGCTCGGACAAATGGGCCTCCATGAATGCCATGGCCCGCCGCACGCGCCTATCCAGATCGCCCGTTTCAGGCGAATTATGCATATCGCATTGCAACAGCAGCGCTTCCAGCGCATTCATCGCCAGCGCCTCCGCGCGGCGCTGGCCACTGCCGAGCAGGTCGTGCACCTGCAGGAATTGCGCAACAAGGGGGCCTTGGTCTCCCTCAGGCCGCAGCACCCTCAGCCCGCCGTCCACGCGCGGCCAGCGTAGCCAGTCATGCCAGTCAGCGCGTGGCTGAAAATGCGCCCATACCAGTTCCCACCGCTCAGCGTCGTCGGCAACGCCATAGTCATGCGGCGTTCCGGGCGGCAGCAACACCCAGTCCCCGGGGGCGGTGTGAAAGCTGCCGCCCAAATGCCCAAACCGCCCACCGCCGGACAACGTCAGAACCAGAAGCCAATCTCCGACGCCTTTGGGCCGATAGGCCCGATAACCCGCGGCCTGATCAAAATGACCCGTCAGCAGGCGCAGGACGTCATCATGCGGGGTTTCATCGGTTGCTTTCATAGCAGGATAATACATGTCTTCGGCAGGCCAGGCCATGGCGCCGCTCCGTGTGGCCATTATGTTTGAGCACAGGAGGACTGCCCATGACCCTTTCCAGCCAACAGCGTGCCGCCTATGCGCGAGACGGCTTCCTGGCCCTGCGCGGCCTGATCGCCCCTGACGAAATTGCCCTGATCCGCGAAACCTTCATGGCTCAGGCCAGCGAAGGCCCTGTTCCAGGCCTCTCCGACATGCGCAGCGGCAGTCCGACGGGCAACGACCCGCTGGCGCGCTATCCGCGCATGATGCATCCGCACAAGCATGACGATAAGCCGGTCGGCCCGCTTGCCCGCCGCTACATGCTCGACGCCCGCCTTGAGCCAATTCTGGCCGAACTTTTTGGCGAAGCGCCCTATGCCTGCCAGTCCATGTTCTATTTCAAGCCGCCCGGCGCCCGTGGACAGGATCTGCATCAGGACAATTTCTATCTGCGGGTCAAGCCAGGCACCTGCCTGGCCGCATGGATCGCCGTCGACGATGCCGACGAAGGCAATGGCGGCATGATGTGCGTGCCCGGGACCAACAGTCTCGGCATTGCCTGCCCCGAACCGTCCGATCCGGCGCTGTTCTTCACCTCCGATCATGTCGAGCCCCCGCCCGGACATGAGCCACGCATGATGAACCTCAAGGCCGGCGATGTGCTTTTTTTCAATGGCAGCGTCATCCACGGCTCGACACCCAATACCAGCGCAGACCGCTTCCGCCGTTCGCTGATCTTCCACTATGTGCCGGCCAGCACCGTCGAAATCAGCCACTGGTATGAGGCCATCAGTTTCGCTGGAGACAAGATGGATATCGCCATCAACATGGATGGTGGTCCCTGCGGCACCGCCCAGCCAGCCCCCACCGGCCCCCACTAGCCACCAGCGGATTTTCCCGTATGGCCGGAATAGGCCGTTCGTAACCGCACCGGATCAGACTCGCATGGCAATTGGAGCGTGCCATGCGCGACAGATATTATCGTTTGATGGACGCGGCAGACCTGCCATCCCAGGCTGTGTTGGTACGCATCCGGCAGGACGGCGGCACACTGCTTGCCTCTATCCTGGGCGATGCAGATGAACTCGAAAGCGCGCCGGACCTGGTGCTTTTCCGCGCCGCCCTGTTGCGCCTGCAACAGGACCTTGCGGCAATTTTCGTTCTATTGGAGGAACCGGCGCACTGGCAGGCCGACTGGGGCGATCTGGTCGACTACCGCGTCACGCGAAAAAACGGAAAGCCGGCACTGCGTTTCGCGCAGCCGCCGGCTTCCTCTCAATGCGATAATGCCCAACCGGGTCAGACGTTAAACTTGAACAGCATCACGTCGCCATCCTTGACGACATAGTCCTTGCCCTCGTCGCGCGCCTTGCCCGCTTCCTTGGCCGGCACTTCGCCACCCAGGGTCACGAAATCCTCGTAGCCAATGGTCTGGGCGCGGATGAAACCGCGTTCGAAATCGGTATGGATCACGCCGGCCGCCTGCGGGGCCTTGTCACCGCGATGGATGGTCCAGGCGCGCGTTTCCTTGGGGCCGACGGTGAAATAGGTCTGCAGGTGCAGCAGATCATAGGCCGAGCGGATCAGGCGATCGAGGCCGGGCTGCTCCAGTCCGAGCGACTCCAGATATTCCGCCTGCTCCTCATCGGGAAGCTGGGCGAGCTGGCTCTCAATCTCCGCCGAGATGATGACGACGCCCGCCTCATTGGCTGCGGCATAGTCTTCCACCTTCTTGGAATATTCATTGCCTGTCGCTGCAGAGCCTTCGTCCACATTGCACACATAGAGCACCGGCTTGCTGGTCAGAAGCTGCAGCTCGTTGAATGCCTTTTCTTCTTCCGGATCGCGCTTGACGAAACGGGCCGACTTGCCCTCGCGCAGCACGGCCAGCGCGCGGTCGATTAGCTCCAGCGTGACCTTGGCGTCCTTGTCGTTCTGCTTGACCTTTTTCTCCACGCCAGGCCGGCGCTTTTCCAGGCTCTCCAGGTCCGCCAGCATCAACTCGGTCTCGACCACCTCGGCATCGGCAAGCGGGTCGACCTTGTTTGAAACGTGGATGACATTGCTGTCTTCAAAGCAGCGCAGCACATAGGCAATGGCATCAGTCTCACGAATATTGGCCAGGAACTGGTTGCCCAGGCCTTCCCCCTGCGAAGCGCCCTTCACCAGGCCGGCAATATCCACAAAGCTCATGCGCGCCGGCAGAATCTGCGCCGATTTGCCAATGGCCGCCAGCTTTTCCAGCCGCGGATCGGGCACCGAGACCTCGCCCACATTGGGTTCGATCGTACAGAACGGGAAATTGGCCGCCTGCGCAGCCGCAGTACGGGTCAATGCGTTGAAAAGCGTCGACTTGCCGACATTCGGCAGGCCGACAATGCCCATCTTGAAGCCCATGGGTATCTCCGGGAAAATGTTGCGCTCCACTTGGGTCGGATTGGGGGAGATGTCAATGTTTGACGAACCCCTCACCCGTCTCGGCCTCCGGGCGATCCATCCTCTCCCACAAGGGGCGAGCGGTGAGCCGGCGTTCGGACAGGCACATTGCCCCCCTTCTCCCCTCGTGGGAGAAGGTGCCAGAAGGGCGGATGAGGGGTACCTCCCTTGCCCCCGTCGCCGCAACATGCCAAAAGCATCGTTGACGTATAGGGCAAGAAAATGACCAATCCTGTCACGAAAGATCGGCGTCACTTCGAGGACCTCGCTATGGGCGAAGTCATCGATCTGGGCCGCACCGCCGTCTCCAAGGACATGATCATCACCTTCGCGCGCGAGTTCGACCCCTTTCCTTTTCATCTCGACGAGGAAGCGGCCAAGGCGAGCCTGCTCGGCGGCCTCGCCTCCAGTGGCTGGCAAACCGGGGCGCTGAGCCTCAGAATGCTGGTCGACAGCTTCCTCTCGACCATCGCCTCCTGCGGGGGCCTGGGCTTTCGCGACCTGAAATGGAAGACCCCGGTCATGGTCGGCGACACAATTGGCGGCAAAGTCACCATTGCCGGGCTGCGTCGCTCCGAAAGCCACCCCCAATGGGGCATTGTCACGCTCGACTTCGACGTCCGCAACCAGAAGGACAAGCCGGTGCTGACTATGCGGCTGGCCAATCTGGTTGAGTGCCGCACGCCGGAGGCGGCAGCATGACCCGCTGGTTCGAGGACATCACGCTCAACGAAGCCTTTCCGCTCGGCGATCACACCTTCACCGCCGAGGAGATCATCCGCTTCGCCACGCTCTACGACCCGCAATATTTTCACACCGACCCCGAACTGGCCAAGCACAGCCATTTCGGCGGCCTGATCGCCTCAGGTTGGCACACGGTCAGCGTCGGACACCGCAAGATGGTTGATGCGCTATTTGCCGAAGAGGAACGCCTGCGCGGCCTGGGCCAGGAGCCCGGCGTCTCCGGCCCCTCCCCCGGCGTCAACGCCATGGATTTCAAGGCGCCCGTGCGCCCCGGCGACACCGTCACCTACACCTTGGTTGTGACCGACAAGCGCCCATCCAATTCCATTCCCGGCTGGGGTCTGCTGTTTAACCAGCTCACGGCCGTCAACCAGCGCGGCGACTTGGTCTATGAGGCCCATCTGGTCGGCTTTTCCAAGCTGCGGGACTATGTCATGCCACTCAAGCTGCGCATCCTGCTCGGGATCACCAAGATCCCCGTTCTCGGAAAGCTGATCAGACGCGCCTCTTGATCGTGTCACGGTGCATCGGCATGCTCTGGCCATGCGCCGATTCGCCCTTTGCCTCGCCCTCACCGTTCTGTCCGTCACGCCGGCTCTTGCCCAAGCCTATCAGGGCAATTGGAGCTGCCGCGATGCCACCACCAATCGCGCCGGCATCCTGACCATTTATGGCCAGGTCTATGGCTGGGCCTCGCGCGTCGCCAACGATCCCAATTCCGGCACAGGCACCCTGACGCCCTATCAGGACGGTGTGGGTTTCAACGACGGCAATCTGCGTGCCAATGCAGCCATCCAGGCTGGCCGGCTGGTCGATGACGCCAATTTTGGTACAGCCTTGCAGCTCGAAACCGCCGACGCCATCGTCATGCTCTGCAATCCGCGTTAGGCCGGTCCCCGCTCTCCCCCAAAAGCAGGGGTTGAACTTTTTCGTCTTTTGCCGCATTTAGAGGCGGCAGTGCCGGGCCCCTCTGGTCATAGCTCCTTGCTATGGCGATGTCGGAACTGCTCCACTCAATTACATGGAGAAGGTCCGGCGATGGAATCGCTTCTTGCCGCCCTTTCGGGCGATTTTCTCGGCACACCAACCTATTTCTGGGTCGCGTTCATCGCGATCGTCATAGCTCTGCTTGTTTTTGACCTCGGCATTCTGCACCGCGATGAGCACGAGATCGAAGCCAAGGAGAGCCTGCTGCTCTATGGCTTTTATGTCCTGATTGCGATCGCCTTTGGCGCCTGGGTCTGGTTCAGCCGCGGGGCACAATCCGGCCTCGAGTTCTACACTGGCTATCTTATCGAACAGTCACTGGCGATGGACAACATGTTCGTCATCGCCACGATTTTCGGCTTCCTCGGCATACCCCGGCTCTATCAGCACCGCGTGCTGTTCTGGGGCATTCTGGGCGTGATCCTGTTCCGAGCCGTGCTGATCGGTGTGGGCGCTGCCCTCGTCCACCAGTTTGAAGCGATCCTCTTCCTGTTCGGCGCTTTCCTGGTCTTCACCGGCATCCGCATGTTCTCCCATTCCGACGAAGAGCCGGACATGGAGAACAACAAGATCCTCAAATTCCTGCGGCGCCATTTCCGCATCACCAATGAGTTGCGCGGCCGCAGCTTCGCGGTCAAGGAACCCGATCCCAAGACCGGCAAGCTGGTGACCTGGCTGACGCCCCTGGCCGTGGCGCTTATCATGGTCGAAATCGTCGACCTGATCTTTGCCGTGGACTCTGTGCCGGCCGTGTTTGCGGTGACCCAGGACACCTTCATCGTCTACACCTCCAACATCTTCGCCATCCTTGGCCTGCGCGCGCTCTATTTCGCCCTCGCCGCGGCGATGAACCGCTTCCGCTATTTGCAGATCTCGCTGGCAATCATCCTGGTGCTCATCGGCATCAAGATCTTCCTCGTGCCCCTGGGCATCAAGATCGACACTATGCTCTCGCTTGGCGTCACCATCGCGATCCTGGCTGGCGGTGTATTCTACTCGCTCTGGAAGACGCGCAACGAGCCCGACATCAGCGCCGAAGACCAGCCCAAGACCGGTCAGTTGGAACCCTGAGGACAACGTCGTTCACAATATGAGACAAAGGCCGGCGGTTGACGCCGGCCTATTTCCTGTTTGTCTGTCTTCTGCTCGCTCACTGCGGCTCTCGCAGTAGCCCCTCAACTAGCCGGCGGTACGCAGCCGTCGCGCGGTCTGATATGGCCTGCGGATCCTCGGCATTGGCAATCCAGGTCGCCGCATAGCAGGACGCCCCGGTGAGCATGCGGGCCGTCGCTTCCAGGTCCACATCCCGGATCACGCCATCCTCGGCCAGCTCCGCCAGGCACTCCTTCATCGCCGTCATGCAGCCATTGGTTGTCGGCCAGCTTGCCGGATCGCCGAGCACCGCGGGGCCATCGCGCAGGACGATTCGGCGGATTTCCGGCTCCAGCGCCATCTCGATATAGCCGATCCCCTCTTCGATGAAGCCTTCCCAAGGCGTCCGCATTTTGGCCGCACGCGCCTTGAGCCGCACGGTCATCTCTGCGTCGATCTGGGCAATCACCGCCTCGAACAGGCCGCGCTTGTCGCCGAAATGGTGGTAGAGCGCCCCGCGCGTCAGCCCGACTTTCCCGGTAAAATCATCCATTGATGCATCGGCATAGCCGATCTCGCCAAATGCCTTGCGCCCCGCCGCCAGCAGCTTTGCGCGTGTCTCGGCGATCATCTCGCCTCTGGTCCTGACAGCCATTCAAACCTCAAATGCATACGTCTCGTATGCCAATTGACATACGTCGCGTATGATATTACCCACTCACATACGCCGCGTATAAATATGCACTAGGTCGCGGCTTATCAAATGTCGAGGATTTTGACATGCCCAACCCCTATTCGGAAATCTTTCGCGCGCCCGGCGCCAAGGGTTTCGCCGCCGCTGGTTTCCTGGCCCGCATGCCCATGGCCATGGCGCCCATCGGCATCGTCGCCATGCTGTCCCAGGCCCATGGTGAATACTGGCTTGCCGGGGCCGTCTCGGCCACCTACGCCCTGACCAACGCCCTGCTGGCCCCGCAGATTTCACGCCTCGTGGACCGCGTCGGTCAGACCCGGGTCCTGCTGCCCACAACGCTCATTGCCGTTGTTGCATTCTCCCTGCTCATGCTCGCCGTCAACCAGGATTGGCCGATCTGGACGCTCTATGTGACCGCCTTCGTGGCGGCGCTCATGCCCAGCTTCCCGGCCATGATTCGCGCCCGCTGGAGCGAATTGTTCCGCGACCAGCCCGAACTCAACACGGCTTTCGCCTTCGAATCGGCCGCCGACGAGCTGGTCTATATTGCCGGTGCCTCGCTCTCGGTCGGCCTCAGCGTTGCGCTCTTTCCCGAAGCCGGCATGCTGGCCAGCACGGCCGCCCTGGCCATGGGTGGCCTTTCCTTCATTGCCCAGCGCGGCACCGAACCGACGCCCTCGACATCGGCGGATAGCACGACCGGCTCGGCTATTCGCCAACGCCCCGTGCAGATCGTCACCCTGGCCCTCGTTTTTGTCGGCACCATTTTCGCCACCGCCGAAGTCAGCGCCGTCGCGATCACCGAGGCCCTCGGCGAACCGGGCGCGGCCAGCCTGGTGATCGGCGTCTATGCCGCCGGATCTTTCGTCGTCGGCCTCATCATGGGGGCCATGACCATACGCATGCCCATGCAGCGTCAATTGGCCATCGCCGTGGGCACGGTGGCCATCACCACCATTCCGCTGCTCTTTGCCGATACCGTTATTCTGCTCGCCTTCGCGGTCTTTGTCAGCGGCATCGCCATCTCGCCCACCTTCATCACCGCCTTCGGCCTGATCGAGCGGCGCGTTCCGGCCGCCCTCCTCACCGAAGGCATCACCTGGGTCATCACCGGCATCGGTATCGGCATGGCGCTCGGGGCCTTCGTGGCCGGATGGGTCGTTGACACCTATGGCGCCCAAAACGGCTTCTGGGTCTCCATCATTGCCGGATTCCTGGCGCTGGCAACCGTGCTTCTGGGGCAGCGTCAATTGGGCGGCACAGTGCCCAGGAGCGGCACCCCGTCGCCGCAACCCGCCCAATAGCGCGACATCTTCCCGAGCCGGTGCAAGGACCCCGAGAGGCCACCTGGGCCCTTGCACCAGTCTTGCCGCATTTGCCCGTTAACGAATTGTCAAACGACAGGGAGACAGGCCAAATGGGCGCCATCCATGAAATCGTCTTTGATTGTGTTGAACCATCCGTCCTGGCCCCGTTCTGGGCCGGCTTGCTGGAGGGGTATACCCTGCGCGAGCCCGAAACGGATCCGGCCGCAAGTCAGGTTCTGGGCCTCGATCCCAACGCGCCCGCAATCCTGATGATTGATGGCCCCGGCCCCTCCATCTGCTTCCAGAATGTCGACGGGCAACGTCCGGATAACAATCGGGTCCATTTCGATGTAGAGGTCGAAGACCGGGCCTCAGAGGTCGAGCGCCTGAAATTGGCGGGAGCCTCCGTTGACCGCGTTCTGCCCACCTATACGGTCATGCGCGATCCCGAGGGCAATCAGTTCTGCCTGATCGACAAGCGCCAACATCATTTGGCCGGAGAGGTTGAGCAGGCCGCCTGAGTGCTGACACAGCCTGTCAGCGCCTGGCGCCATCCTTCTTGCATTCGCCGGAAGGAGCGCACCTATGACCCTTACACTGTCTTGCCATTGCGGCGCCACGCGCATCGCCCTGCCCGGGCACCCCGCCCATGGCAGCCAATGCAACTGCACCTATTGTGCGCGCACGGGCGCCGTCTGGTCCTATTATGCGCCCGGAGAACTCACATTCCTCTCGCGCGCCGGCGAACGCCTGTACTCGACCAACCCGGATATGCATCAGCACTATTTCTGCGGCACTTGCGGCATGCAGACCTGGGGCGAATCCCCCGATTGGTCATCACTCTACAATGACGACGGCACGCCCAAGGGCGACGACCCCAAGGCCATTCCGGCCACGCGCAAGCAGGCGATCAACCTCCGCCTCGTCGACGATCTGGACTGGTCCAGGATCGAGGTGACGCAACTGGACGGACGCACCGGTTGGTAGCAGGGTCACGACCGCACGGGACCCGGCGCCATCGCGCCCCTAGTGCCCCTCGAACGCCATCAGGGACGACACTGCGATGCCTTCGGCGCGCAACTTGTCTGCACCGCCGATTTCGGGCAGGTCGATCACGAATGCAGCGTCATCGCATACTGTACCGGTGCGCCGCAGCAGGCCGACCGCTGCAATAGCGGTTCCCCCGGTGGCGATCAGGTCATCCACCAGCAACACCTTGTGCTCCGACCCCACCACGTCGGCATGAATCTCGATCGTGTCGACCCCATATTCGAGCGCATAGTTCTGCCCGATGGTTTCACCGGGCAGCTTGCCCTTTTTGCGAATTGGCACGAAGCCAGCACCCAGCGCGATCGCCACGCCCGCGCCGAAAATGAAGCCGCGCGCTTCGATCCCGGCCACATGGGTAATGCCCTTGCCCCGATATGTCGCGGCAATCCGCTCCACGCTCTCCCGAAATCCTTCGGGGTGCTCGATCAGCGTGGTGATATCGCGGAACAGAATACCCTTTTTGGGATAATCCGGAATCGTACGGACGAGCGACTTCAGGTCGAGCGACATCAATGGCCTTGTCAGTTGGAATGGAAAGTCAGGTCTTGTTGCGGCCCAGGACGTGCCGGGCAATGACGCCCGCATTATAGGCCACGTTGCGCGTGGTGCTGATCGCCGTCTCACGCGCCTTGGGATTGTTGACCACGGCCTGCACGCCAGCACGGACAGCCGGATGGCGGCTGACGGCTATTGCAGTGCTGACCATTGTGACGGCAAGGCGAACGGCGGACATCGCGGTTTCCTCTAACAACCCGGACTGGACGCAATATCGCGACTGAGACCGGCAAAGGCAAGGGGCGGACCGCTGCGGCAAGAGCAATTCATTGCGACGAGGCAAAAAAGCAAAGGGGCCCTTCCGGGCCCCTTCAAAGCTTCAGTGCATCCCCCGGGAGCGTGGCCTCCCGGCTTGGTCCACTAAAGACGCCCCCGGTAGTGCGTTTTGGCGGCGCGACGCACCGCCGTGATCAGTGCTCGATGCCGGCCCAGAGCTTGCGCTTGGTCGCGTACATCAGGCCGGCAAACAGCACCAGGAACAGCAACACCACGAAACCGGTCTGCTTGCGGCTGACCAGGTGCGGTTCGGCCATCCACATCATGAACGCAGCCACGTCGGTCGAATACTGCTCGACAGTCTCAGGAACGGTCACGCCATCTTCACCCGGCTCATAGGTCACCAGGCCATCAGACAGTGGCGGTGCCATGCCGATGGCGTGGCCGGGGAAGTAGTCGTTGTAATACTTGCCTTCGGCCAGCTCGAAACCTTCTGGCGCGGTCTCTGGCACTTCGTCGTGATAGCCATTGAGCAGGGCGTGGATATAGTCCGCGCCGCCTTCCTGGTAGCCGGTGAAGTAATTGAAGACCCAGGTCGGGAAGGGGTCGGTCACGCCGCGAGCCTTGGCCAGCACCGAGAAATCCGGGGGCAGCGAACCGCCATTGGCGTCACGCGCTTCCTGGTCATTGGCAAATGGCGACGGCCAGCGGTCGGCAGGGATACCCGGGCGGCGGCCACCTTCGGCCGTTGGATCCTCAACCTCATACTCTGCGGCGAGCGCCTTGACCTGCTCCTCCGAAAAACCCGGACCGCCCGGTTCGCTCAGATTGCGGAAGGCGATCAGGCTGGCGCCGTGGCAGCTTGCACAGACTTCACGAAACACCTGGAAGCCACGTTGAAGCTGATTTTCGTCATAGGTGCCGAAGATACCCGCGAAGCTCCAGTTCTGGCGCTCGATCGGTGCGCCAGCTTCGGCGGCTTGGGCCGACACGCTGGTCAAACCAACCATGGCGGCGACAGCGGCGATGATGAACTTGGTCTTGAACATGTCTATCGCCCCGATCACGCGTGTGCCTTGCCGAGAACGCTCTCGGAAATGCTGGTCGGCAGCGGCTTCGGCGTCTCGATGCGCGAAAGCACCGGCAGCACCACCAGGAAGTAGATGAAGTAGTAGGCCGTGCAGACCTTGGCCAGCACCGTGTAGATGCCCTCGGCCGGCTGCGCACCCAGATAGGTCAGGGCCACGAAGTTGATCGCGAACAGCCAGTAGAACCACTTGAACATCGGGCGGAACGTTCCCGAGCGGACCTTGGAAGTGTCGAGCCATGGCAAGATGAGCAGCATGACCAGAGCACCACCCATGGCGATCACGCCGCCAAGCTTGGAGTCGATGAACAGCACGTTGAAGTCGATGGCGCGCAGGATCGTGTAGAACGGCAGCAGATACCATTCGGGCACGATATGGGCCGGCGTCACCTGGCTATTGGCCATGATGTAGTTGTCGGGGTGACCCAGGATATCCGGCGCAAAGAACACGAACCAGGCGAAGGGGATCATGAAGACCACCATCGCGAACAGGTCCTTCATCGTGTAGTAGGGATGGAAGGCGACGGTGTCGCGGCTTTCCTTCACTTCTACGCCGATCGGGTTGTTGTTGCCCGGCACGTGCAGCGCCCAGATATGCAGGCCGACAATGGCCGCAATCACGAAGGGCAGCAGGTAATGCAGCGAGAAGAAGCGGTTGAGCGTCGGGTTGCCCACGGCAAACCCGCCCAGCACGAGCTGCTTGATATTCTCGCCGACCACCGGAATGGCCGAGAAGATGTTCGAGATCACCGTGGCGCCCCAGAACGACATCTGGCCCCAGGGCAGGATGTAGCCCATGAATGCAGTGGCAACGGTCAGGATGAAGATCAGCACGCCCAGGATCCAGATGATCTCGCGCGGCGCCTTGTAGGAGCCGTAATAGAGACCGCGGAACATGTGGATATAAAGCGCCACGAAGAACATCGAGGCGCCCACCGCGTGGACGGCCTGGATGATGCGGCCGCCATTCACGTCACGGCGGATATGCTCGACCGAGTCGAACGCCATGGCGACATTGGGCGTGTAGTGCATGGCGAGAATGATGCCAGTCACGATCTGGATACCCAGGCACATCACCAGGATGGCCCCGAAGGTCCACCAGTAGTTGAGGTTTTTGGGCGTGGGGAAGTCCATCAAGTGTTCTTTGGCGAAACGGACCACCGGCAGGCGGTCATCGAGCCACTTCTCGACGGAATTTCCGGGAGTGTAGGTAGAATGTTCGGACATCGGAAAAGCCCCCACTAACCGATCTGGATCAGCGTATCGCTGACGAATTCATAGGGCGGAACAACCAGGTTTGCGGGCGCGGGGCCACGGCGAATGCGCCCGGCCGAGTCATAGTGCGAGCCGTGGCAGGGGCAGAACCAGCCGTCGAAATCGCCCGATTCACCAACCGGGATGCAACCCAGATGGGTACAGTTCGCGATCATCACCAGCCACTGCTCGTGACCTTCCTTGACGCGCTCTTCATCGGTCTGCGGATCCTTGAGATCGGCCAGCGGAACCGCACGGGCTTCCTCGATTTCGGCAGCGGTCCGGTGCCGCACGAACACCGGCAGTCCACGCCAGGTGATGGTCACAGACTGCCCTTCGGGAATCGCGCCAACGTCGAACTCGATACTGGCCAGGGCCAGGGTCGAAGCGTCGGGGTTGAGCTGGTTGATCAGCGGCCAGACCACGGCGGCAGCGCCGACCGCGCCGACGGCGCCGGTGGCGACATAAAGAAAGTCCCGCCGGTTGGTGGATGAATGTTCTGCTTGCGTGGCCAAGGTCCGTATCCCCGTAACATGCACATTTGACGGGGCCGGCCCCGGACTGGTCGATCGCGTACGCAGAATCGACTGCCGTGCGCCCTCAAGCGGCCCGTCAGGTCCGTCCTTTTTGCACTGTCATGGTCGCTTGTCCAGTGCAGGTGCCGTGACAGCGCACAACTGCGACACTATACCCGAGCCAGCCCGGATTTCCGGGCGCTCCATCACGCGTGAGGCCGCCTGACATGTCCATTGACCTGGCCCTTTACCAGCCAGACATCGCCGCCAACACCGGCACCTTGCTCCGGCTTGGCGCCTGTCTGGGGGTAAAGGTCCACATCATCCATCCTGCCGGTTTTGCCCTCACCGACCGCAACCTGACCCGTGCCGGCATGGACTACCTGGACAAGGCGGCGCTTGCCGAACATGACAGCTTCGCCGCCTTCCAGGACTGGCGACATGAACAGGGCCGCCGCCTGGTCCTCCTGACCACCAGGGCCAGTCAGTCTGCCTATGAAGCCGCCTATTTGCCCAACGACATACTCCTGCTAGGCCGCGAAAGCGCCGGCGTCCCCGACAGCGTCGCCGCAACCGCGGACCTGCGGTTGCGCATCCCCATGCGCCCCAACTTGCGCTCGATCAATGTGGCCATCGCCGGCGCCATGATATTGGGCGAAGCATTGCGCCAGACCGGCACCCTGCCCGGCATGACGCCCTTTACAGAACAGAGCTGAAGGTCCATTTCCCCGCCATGACTGCGCCAGCCCCCACCCTCCCTGCCGATATCGAGACGAAAAAGACCGCCGCCAGCGCCTGGTTCCGGACGCTGCGCGACCGAATCTGCGCCGAACTCGAAACCATCGAGGCCGAAGTCACCGGACCCCATGCCGAAATGGCCCCGGGCCGTTTCGAACGCACCCCCTGGGACCGTGCGGCCGGTGGCGGCGGCGAAATGTCGATGCTGCATGGCCGGGTCTTCGAAAAGGCCGGCGTGCATATCTCCACCGTGTACGGCAACTTCTCCGAGGATTTTGCCAAGCAGATGCCGGGCACCGAGGCCGGCACGGCGTTCTGGAGCTCGGGCATTTCGCTCATCATCCACCCCTGGAACCCCCACGTTCCAGCAGTGCACATGAACACCCGCATGATCGTCACCGGCCAGCAATGGTGGGGCGGCGGCGCCGATCTCACCCCGGTGCTTGACAATCGCCGGACCCAGACAGACCCCGACTCAATCGACTTTCATGCCGCTATGCAGGCCGCCTGCGAAGGCCGCCCCGGGGTGGATTATGAACGCTTCAAGGCCTGGTGCGACGACTATTTCTTCCTGCCGCACCGCAATGAGCATCGCGGCATTGGCGGCATTTTCTACGATCACTTCAATTCCGGCGACTGGGACGCCGATTTCGACTTCACCCAGGCCGTTGGCGAGGCCTTTCTTGGCATCTACCCCAAGCTGGTCCGTCGCAATTTCGAAAAGCGCTGGTCCGAAGCCGAGCGCGACGAACAGCTCGTCCGCCGCGGCCGCTATGTCGAGTTCAACCTGCTCTACGATCGCGGCACCACCTTCGGGCTCAAGACCGGTGGCAACGTCAATTCGATCCTCTCCTCCATGCCGCCCGCGGTGAAGTGGCCCTGATACTTTTCCCAAGCTTGGCACGACCGGGTCGGCGACATTAGGATTCGGTCATGTCCATCAGCGATCTCGACATCACCGGCTATCGTTCGATCCGCTCGATCCGCTTTCCATTGAGGCGGCTTACGGTGCTGGTCGGCGGCAATGGCGTGGGCAAGACCAACCTCTATCGTGCGCTCGAACTGGTGCATGCTTCCGCCACCGGCGACCTGGCGTTGTCCCTTGCTCGCGAGGGTGGCCTTGCCTCCGCCATGTGGGCCGGTCAGCGCCGCGCCAATGAGAAGCCACGTCTGGCTCTGGATGTGGGTCTCGACACCATTCTGCCCGGAGACGACGAGGCCGCCTTCCTGCCGCGCTATTCGGTGGAAATTGGCTATGGCGACAGCCGCTATGAGGCTATCTTCTCCGAGGAGCCCAAGATCAAGGCCGAGAGCCTCACCCTGCCCGGCCGGCGGACTGTCACGCTGCTCGAGCGCAAGGGGCCGGCGGCCTGGTATCGTGATCAGGACGGACGCATGCGCCAGCTCGATCATCCCTTGCTCGCCAGCGAAACCGCCCTCTCCGCCTTGCGCGGCGCCCTGCCCGAACTCGACGCTGTCCGCCACCTGCTCGCGTCCTGGCGCTTTTATCACGGCTTCCGGACCGATCCGGATTCGCCCCTGCGCCGCCCATCCCTGGGCGTCACCGCCCCAACGCTGGATGCCGATGGCGGCAATCTGGGCGCCGTCCTGGCGACGCTTCGGCACATCCGTGGGGACACAATCGATCTCGACGAAGCCATCGACCAGGCCTTTCCCGGCGCCCGGCTGAACGTTCCGCCGCCGGAACGCGATGCCAGTTTTTCCATGAGCTTTCCCGAAATACCGCATCGCGCATTCGGCCCGGCCGAACTGTCCGATGGCACAATGCAATTCCTGGCCTTGCTCGGTGCGCTGCTCGCCTACCGCCTGCCGCCCTTCATCGCGCTCAACGAACCGGAAACCTCGCTTCACCCGGATCTCCTGCCGGCCCTGGCGCGTGCCATCGCCCACGCCGCAACCCGCAGCCAGGTGTGGGTGGTCACGCATTCCGTGCCCTTGGCCAACGCCATCGCCGATCAGACCGGCATTGTCCCGCGCACCGTTATCCGCCGCGATGGCGCAACCTGGATCGAGGGACTCTCGGACATCGGCATCTTCCCGGACGAATAGCGGGAACCTTTTGGACATCGCTGCGTTCCGTCAGACCCGCCAAAGGGAGTGACACAAGGAGGTTCAGCCATGAAGCGCTTTGATTCCGGCACACTCATTCCAGGGTCTACCTGGCGCGCCGAAGCCGAAACTGAGGCCGAAGTTGTGCGGCGTGCGGTCGAAAACATGCGAAATCTCAACGGCGAATCCGAAGTGCGGCCCGATATGGTCGAACGCATCAAGGAGCGTATTGTTGATGTCGACGACATGGGCCGCCAGACCAGGCACTGATCATTCAAGCCCCGGTTTTCCGGGGCTTTTCATTGGCCCGCGCCGCGCTAGTGGAAAATCCGCTCCAGCAATGCGTCCCGACTGGCCGAAAATTCGCTTTCCACCCAGGCCCGCTCCATGATGGCCAGTGCCGCGCCCATGTCAGGTCCCGGCTTCATGCCCCGCGCTTCCAGATCTGCGCCACCAACCGGCAATGGAGCCACCGGCAGCCGCCCCATATCGCGGGCCAGCTCTGCCAATTGTTCGCGCGGCCAACCCTCCTCGGCCGCCGCAACCGCCAGTCCCTCCACGGCATCTTCGCCGAACCGGTAGGCGGCCCAGCCAATATCGCCGCGCCGCAACAGCGCAGATGATTCCGCAATACGTTCGGCATGCCCGACCAAGGCCTTGCTCAGCCGCCAGTCCGCCTGCCGCTGGGCCAGGTCATCGCGCCCCAGCATGGCCAGTCGCGCCGCCGCGCTCTGCCCGCCCAGCGCCTCATAGCGCTGTAGCGCTGGCACCGCGCCCGGCGCCAGACGCACCAGGCCCAGCCGATCCATCAGGGCCAGCGTGGTTGCAACACGCGGCAAGGCCAGCATGCGCAGCATTTCGGCCCCCACCCGCTCGCGCGAGATATGGTCCAGCTCATCGGCCGCACCCTGGCACGCCGCCAACCCCTCAGGATCGAACTGTTCGCCCCCATGACTGGCCGAGAACCGGAAGAACCGATAGACGCGCAGACCATCCTCGGCGATCCGCTGCGTTGCATCGCCGATAAAGCGCACCCGCCCATTGATGAGGTCTCCGGCGCCACCGAGCGGATCGAACAATCGTCCGTCGGCAAAGCAGTAAAGCGCGTTGAGCGTAAAATCGCGCCGCGCCGCATCGGCCACCCAGTCCGTGCCAAAGGCCACCACGGCGTGCCGGCCATCAGTCGCCACATCCTGGCGCAGCGTCGTCACTTCCACGCTCGTTTCATCCAGACGCAAGGTCACCGTGCCATGCTCGATGCCGGTCGGATAGGCATTGATCCCTGCCGCCTTGGCCCGCTGCATCACCGCAACCGGCAGCAGTTCGGTCGCCATGTCGATATCGGCGTGTTCGCGCATCCGCCCGATCAGGCTGTCGCGCACCACCCCGCCCACGGCCCTTGTCTTGCCTGCTGAGCCATCAAGCGCCGCGAATATCGCCTGCACCTCTGGCCGATCCAGCCATTCCGCGCCGTCCAGCCGATCCGGTATCACGCAGCCACCTCGCCCACCACCAGATCGCGGAACTGCCGGGTCAGATTGGCGGTAATGCCCCAGATGACATGCCCGTCATGGTCGATCTGCCAGGTCGAATGCTCTTTCCCGCCGCGGCTGATGCGGAACCGCCCATAGCTCCGGGCGTCCAGAATGCGCTCCAGCGGCACCTCGAACACCGAATGCACTTCGCCCGGATTGGGCACGAAAGGCCCGGTCGGATCGACCTCGGCCACCACCGGCGTGATCAGGTAATTGGTGCCGGTATAATACGTCTCCATATAGCCCAGAATGGTCGCATCACGCGCCATCATGCCCACCTCTTCATTGGCCTCGCGCAGGGCCGCCGCAGCGGGACCATCATCCGATCCGTCGATTTTGCCACCGGGAAAGGCCACCTGGCCCGAATGCGCCCGCAGATCGGGGGATCGCTCGGTATAGAGCACGGTATGCCCTTCCGGGCGCCGCACCAGCGCGATCAGCACTGCTGCCGGCACGGGCGCCCGTTCAAACGGCTTGAGAGGTTGCCAGTCGGGCACCAGCCCCCGCGCCGGCGGCGGGTCTGGCGGGTCAACCAGCAGCCTGGGCGACAATAGCCGGACAATTTCGGAACTTGGAGCCAAGGCGCACCCGGGATGATTTCATAGCAATGAGAGGAATGTAGTCATCCCGCTCCCATCCTGCACCCCCTTTTGGCCTCACGGCTCAAGGTCAAACGCAGCAATTTCACCCTTGAGCGACTTGGCCAGGCTCTTGTCCTCGGCCAGCAGCAGGACGCGCGTTGGGTCGACCGGGCCGGGAAACTGGATATTGCCCGGCGTGGTGATGTCCCAGCCCAGCGGGCAATAATAGTCCTGGTCGCCCACCAGCAGCACGAACTCACCCTCGCCGCGCGCCAGCGCCAGCTTGGCCACTTCCCTTGCCAACAGCTTGCCCGCGCCCCGCTTGCGGAAATTGGGGTGGGTCGCCAGCGGCCCCAGCAGATAGCCCTTGTGCCCGTCAACGCTGATCGGTGTCATCCAGACTGAGCCACAGGCAGTGCCATCCACTTCCGCAATCAGGCTCAGGCTCGGGTCTATGGGAAACATTTCCCGCACTCGAAAAGCCGTGCGCGCAAACCGGCCCGGGCCGAAGGCAATGGCCTGCAGTTCATCGACAAACACATCATCGGCCGCGGTAGCGGCCCGAACGGTCAATTGGCCGGCTGCAGGGGAAGAGGCGGCCTCGGCCGCAACGAGCGTGGTCATGGGTCTGATCCAGGGAAAGTGTGCAGGAAAACGTGCGGATCGGCCACCGGCCCTCCGCTCTGAACGACCAACTAGGGTCGTCGGTTCATCTGCAAAACCTTCACCATCCTGGACGCCTCCACGTCTGGAACCCGATTAGCACCCACGCGGTTGGTCGTAAATGGGAATATTGGGGCCATGCTTCCGAATTCCTTGGCGTCCGGCGCAACCGTTTCGCGATTGCGCAACAGTGTGTTGCCGTCAGGACCCTTTTTGCTTGCCGCTTCAGTCCATAGCTAAGGGGCGAAAACCGATCCAACCGGCAGGGTCATTCAATCCGCAAATGCCGACAGCAAGATGACCGAAAGGCAGTTTCAATGGGACAGTTGATCGACGGAAAATGGTCGACCCAGTGGTATGACACGAGCAAGACCGGCGGCAAATTCGTTCGCTCGCAGGCTGGCTTCCGCAACTGGATTACCGCCGACGGCAGCCCCGGCCCCTCGGGCGAAGGCGGGTTCGCGGCCGAGGCGGATCGCTACCATCTCTATGTATCCCTGGCCTGCCCCTGGGCGCATCGAACCCTGATTTTCCGCAAGCTCAAGCAACTGGAAGACCTGATTTCGGTCTCGGTCGTCGCGCACAAGATGCCTGACGAAACCGGCTGGAATTTCGACAAGAGCGAAGGTTCGACCGGCGATGCCCTGTTCGGCAAGGAAAAGCTCTGGCAGGTCTATACCAAGGCTGCGCCGGACTATACGGGCCGCGTCACTGTTCCGCTGCTCTGGGACAAGGAGACCGGCACCATCGTGTCCAACGAAAGCTCGGAAATCATCCGCATGTTCAATTCGGCCTTCAACGAATTGACCGGCAATACCGACGACTACTATCCCGAGGCCCTGCGCCCCCGCATCGACGAGATCAATGCGCGCGTCTATGACGACATCAACAATGGCGTCTACAAGTCCGGCTTCGCCACCACCCAGGATGCCTATGACGAGGCGGTCACCAAGCTCTTCGACGCGCTTGACTGGGTTGAGGGTCTGCTGGGCGAAACCGCCTACCTGACCGGTGACACCATCACCGAGGCCGATTGGCGGCTCTTCACCACCCTGGTGCGCTTCGACGCGGTCTATGTCGGCCACTTCAAGACCAACCGCAAGCGCATCGCCGATTACCCCAACCTCAGCCATTACCTCAAGGCGCTCTACGAGGTTCCGGGCGTCAAGGAAACGGTCGATCTCGACCATATCCGCACCCACTATTACTGGAGCCACACCACCATCAATCCGCACCGCATCGTGCCGATCGGCCCCGAGCTGCCGTTCCTGGATTGAGGTCTTCGGTTACCCTCGGCGTTCACCTCCCCTTTTTCAGGGGAGGTAGCGTCGCTGGGCCCACTGGGCCGTGGCAAAGCGGGGCAGGGGTAAACCTCAATAGCCCCAGATCGACCGCTTCTCCACGCCATCGAAATATTCATCGATCCGCTGGCTGGTCGCCGGGGTCACCTTTTCGGGCAGATTGTGGCGGTCAAACCAGCCCACTTCCGCGATTTCGTAGTCCGGCTTGCGCTCGAATTCGAAATTGAAGCTCTTGGCCACATAGAACGCCACATGGTCCCGGTTCGTCACCGGGCTGGTATTGTGATAGAGCCCGAACAGTTCCATCGGCCCGGTCACCCGATAGCCGGTTTCCTCCAGCGTTTCGCGGGCCCCGGCTTCCTCGAAGGTCTCGCCCGGCCCCACGCCACCGCCGGGAAACTGCCAGCCCGGCACATAGGTATGGCGGATCAGCAGCACCTTGTCGCCATCCACCACCATCACCCGGGACCCCACGGTCATCCGGTGCCAGAGCCCTTTGAGGGTCAAAAAGGCGGTCGCGCGCACGCGCTGGAAGCGATTCATCATGGTTTTGGCTCCATCTCTGCCTCTTGGCTATCAGAGCTTGGCCCGCGACAAAATCGTGCGTTGTGTCGATTGAACGTTTTCTTGCCCCATCTGTTCTGGCACAACCCACCGCGATGATCACCCTGGCCCACATTTCCGACATCCACCTGTCCCCCATGCCCGAGGTGGGTTTTCGCGATCTTCTGGGCAAACGCCTGACCGGCTTTCTCAACTGGAAGCTCAAGCGCCACGGCGAGATGAACACCGAGACGCTGGCGCGCCTGGTCGCCCATATGCAGGACCAGCAGGCTGATTTCACCGCCGTCACCGGCGACCTCACCAATCTGGCGCTCGACAGCGAAGTCGAACGCGCCGGCCGCTGGCTGCGCGAACTCGGCGGCGCCGACAAGACCGTGGTCTGCCCCGGCAATCATGATGCCTATGTCCCCGGCGCGCTGGAATATGCCCAGAGCGAATGGGGCGACTATCTCAAGGGCGAAACCGTGGAAGGCCAGGCTTTCCCCTTCGTCCGCCGCGTGGGCGAAGTGGCGATCATTTCCTGTTCCAGCGCCGTGCCAACCGCGCCGTTTTTCGCCATCGGGCGGTTCGAGGAAAAGCAGGCCGCGCGCCTCTCGCGTATTCTCAAGCTCCTGGGTGATGCCGGCTATTTCCGCGTCGTGCTGATCCATCACCCGCCCAATGCCGAATTGCAGCATCCCAGCTTCGGCCTCAAGGGCCACCGCATCTTCCGCCGCGTCATCACCGAAGAGGGCGCCGAGCTGGTCCTGCATGGCCATACCCACCGCTCCTCGATCCACCATATTCCCGGCAAGAACCACGAGGTCCCGGTGATCGGCGTTGCCGCCGCCAGCGCCGCCCAGGGCGGCACGCTGGATGACCCGGCCCGCTACAACCTCTTCCGCATCGAGAAATCCGGCGAGGAATGGCGCTGCACCATGCGCGAATACGGCTTCCAGCGCCTGGGCGCCGACATCGTCATGCGCATGCAGATGCGGATTTACTGACCTCGATCAGCCCGCTGGTGCACGATCACCCCGGTTTGCACGGCCTCAGCCATGGAACAGCCTGCCCAGATCAGACGAGACCCGACTATTTGTCGCTTTCGGTCAGGCCTTTGACGAACCAGCGCTGGAAGAAGATGACCACGGCAACGGGCGGGAGGATGGCCAGGATCGCCAGGAGGTTGGATCGCCCATACTCCGGCACTTGCTGGCTGCCTTCGAGCCCTTGGGTGATCTGCTTGATGCCCTGGACAAGGGTGTATTTGCTTTCGTCCGTGATGATCATGGTGGGCCACAAATACTGGTTCCAGCCATAGACGAACATGATGATGAAAATGGCCGCGATCATTGTCTGGGAAAGCGGCACCAGAATGTCGATAAAAAACCGGATCGGCCCGGCCCCGTCGATACGCGCAGCCTCCAGCAGTTCTTCGGGCACCGAGAGGTAGAATTGCCGGAAGAAGAACGTCGCGGTGGCCGAGGCGATCAGCGGCACGATCAGGCCGGTATAGCTGTTGAGCAAGCCCAGCTTCTGGGTGATTTCGTATGAGGGCACGATGCGCACCTCGAGCGGCAGCAGCAGTGTGGTAAAGATCAGCCAGAAGGCAATCATGGCAAAGCGCATGCGAAAATAGACGATGGCATAAGCCGCCATCATCGAGATGATGACCTTGCCAATGGCAAAGCCCAGGCCGAGCACGGTCGAATTCCAGAACATGTTCAGGCCCGTATTGTCGCCCGAAAAACTCATCGACTCGAACAGGGCCTTCATCAGGTTCGGCCAAAGCTGGTCGCCCCACTGCAATGATGGGCCCGACTTGATCGTCTCGATGTCCGGCATCGAGCTCATCTGCACCAGCATGAGCAGGGGCGCCACCATGAAGACGACGCCGGCGATCAGGATCAGATGGTCGCCCACCGCGCCCCAGTTGACCCGCGCCACGGGCAGGCGGGGGGCCGGCGTTTCAGAGGCGACGCTGCGGGGCTGGGACAAATCGGCCATGATCAGCTTTCAATTGTAGTGAATGCGACGCTCGACGAGACGGAACTGAAACACCGTCAGCAGCAGCACGAGCACCATCAACACCACCGACTGCGCCGAGGAGCCGCCGATATCCTGGCCGCGGAACCCGTCGAGATAGACCCGGTAGACCAGGGTCACCGGGTTATCGCCGGGATTGTTGCGCAGGATGGTGTCGATCGTGCCGAAGGTGTCGAACAGCGAATAGGTGATGTTGGTGATCAGCAGGAAAAACCCGGTCGGCGCCAGCAGCGGAAAGGTGATGGTCCAGAACCGGCTCACGCTGGACCTGTTGTCGATCATCGATGCTTCCACGACATTGCGCGGGATCGACTGCAGGCCGGACAGGAAGAAAATGAAATTGACCGGGATCTGCTTCCAGACCGAGGCAATGATCATGGCGATCGCGGTGTCATTGTAGTTCAGCCTGACCCGGAAATCCCAGCCGAACAGCTCGAAGAAATTGGTCAGCGGGCCCCAGCGCTGGTTGAACATGATCAGCGTGATGAACCCGGCGACCGGCGGCGCCACCGCATAGACCCACATCAAGAGCGTCCGGTATGTCTTGGCGCCGCGAATGACCTTGTCGGCCTTGACCGCGAGCAACAGGGCAATCGCCAGCGACAGGAAGGTAACCGACACCGAAAAGATCACGGTGAACCAGGCATTCTTGAGATATTCCGAGCTGCGGAACAGCCGCAGATAGTTTTCCAGCCCCACGAAAGTCGCGCCGAAACCGAAGGGGTCTTCGAGATAAAACGAGGACCGAAGCGCCTGGACGGCGGGCCAATAAAAGAAAATGGCAATAATCGAGAGCTGCGGCAGCAGCAGCAGGATCGGCAACCAGCGTGAATCGAACCCGGCGCGCTTCAATATCGTAACCCCGCTTTGCAAGGGACCGGCGGCCCACGCAGGCGGGCCGCCGAGGGATTGGCGAAAGGCTTACTGCTGGGTCTGGGCGAAGCGGGACAGCAGCTCGTTGCCTTCTGTCTCGATGGTCGCCAGCGCGTCCTCGATCGTGGTCTCGCCGTTCAGGAAACGGGCCAGTTCACGGTTCTGGACGTCACGGATCTGCACATAAAAGCCCATGCGATAGCCGCGGGTATTCTCGCCGGCCTGCAGCGAGAGCTGCTGGATGGCGGTTTCGGCGGCAGGCGAACGCTCGTAGTGGCCGTCTTCCTTGGCCAGCTCGTAGGCAGCGGTGGTGATCGGCACATAGCCGGTTTCGCGGTGCCACATATACTGCACGTCCGGCGAGGTCAGGTACTCAAAGAACGCGGCAGTAGCAGCATTCTCTTCGTCGGAATGACCAGCCATGGCGAACAGCGACGCGCCGCCGATAAAGGTCTGGTAGCCCTCGGCCGTGATCGATTCCCAGTAAGGCAGGTAGGTCGAGGCCCATTCGAACGGCAGTTCGGCAGCGGTCAGACCACCGAAATCGCCCGACGAGCCGATATACATGGCCGCGTCGCCGTCGTTGAAGTGGGCCTGGTTGTCGTCCCAGCCGGTGCCGAAGAAGCCGAACAGATCGGCATCAAGCCATTCCTTCACCTTGGTGAAGTGCATGGTCATTTCGGGCGAATTGATCAGGATCTCGGTGCCATCGGCGCCTTCATAGCCATTGTCATTGGTGGCGAACGGCAGGTTGTGGCGCGAATGGAAGTTCTCGACGAACTCCCAGGGCAGATGGGTCTGGACCAGCGGGATATAGCCTGCTTCCTTGAGAGCCGGGGCCATGGCCTCGAATTCTTCATAGGTCGCCGGAGGCGCATCGAAGCCAGCAGCGGTCAGCGCGTCCATATTGTAGTAGAGGACCGGCGAGGACGAGTTGAACGGCATGCCGATCATCTTGCCTTCGGTGTCGGCGTAGAAGTAACGCACGCCGGCGATGTAGTCCTCGATATTGAAATCGACGCCATTGTCCTGCAGCAGGTCCTGCACCGGGATGGTCGCACCAGCAGCGCCCATCACGGTAGCGGCACCGGCGTCGAACACCTGCACCACATTGGGCTGCTCGCCGGCACGGAAAGCGGCAATGGCAGCCGTCAGGGTCTCTTCATACGAGCCCTTGAACACCGGCGTGATGACATAGTCATCCTGGCTCGCGTTGAAGTCGGTCGCGATCTGGTTGACGACATCACCGAGGTGACCGCCCATGCCATGCCACCAGTTGATTTCGGTCTGCGCAAAGGCTGTCGTGGTGGACAGTCCCAGCGCGAGGGCGGCCAGAACCGCCGATTTCTTCAGATTGGTCATGTTTGTCTCCCAATGGGCCGGCACATGCCTTCGTAGCTGCCCGGCTCCAGCCAAACCTTGTCTGTGTGTGAGCGCCGGGATGGAACTGAACTCATCCGAAACATCGGGCGCACAACTCGCCGGCCCGTTCCGGGCTGCGACCTGCCTGCACCCCTGTATTGAGCTTGCTTGTCGCTCGGTTGAAGGTTCTGCGACAGACCGGTGACATTGCACAGCCGTGCAAGCGCTTCACACGAACCCGCTGGCCAGCCTGCATAGGGTAAAGACTACCCCATCATGCCGGACCGGCGTGCCAGAGCGGCAACGGGCGCATCACGTGCGCAATACGGAGCCGCCCATGTCAAACGCTTCACTCTTCGCCCGTCGTCCCGCTATGATCCTGTTGCAAAGGAAGGCTGGCCACATGACCCAGGCAACGCCCACCATTCTCGCCTATCACGCCGCCCAGGCCGAAACCGACCGCGCCATTTGCGACGCGCTGCGCACCATCATCGACCAGCACCTGCCGGACGCCGAAAGCAAAATCTGGCATGCTCACCCGGTCTGGTTCCTCGCCGGCAATCCCATTGTCGGCTATTCCAAGCTCAAATCATGCGTCCGCCTGCTGTTCTGGAGCGGCCAGTCCTTCGAGACGCCGGGCCTGGAACCCGAAGGCAGCTTCAAGGCCGCAGAACTCCGCTTGACCGCCCCCGGCCAGATCAATCCCAATGCGCTTGGCAACTGGCTCGAAGAAGCCCGCACCATCCAGTGGGACTACAGGAACATCGTCAAACGCAAGGGCCGGCTCGAGCCGCTGTTCTGACTACACCGGCACCGGCCCCTCGCCATTGACCCGCCATTGCGCCGCAAAGGCCCGCTGATAGGCCGGGCGCGCCTTGCCGCGTTCGACATAGGCGTGAAGGTTCGGGAATTCTTCCAGCAGCCGCGCATCGGCCCGCCGCAGCACCATCACCATCATCAAATCCCCGGCGCTGAAATCCCCATCGAGCCAGTCATTCTCTCCCAGCCGCGCCGAAAGTTCACCCAGCCGAACCCCGATCCGCTCTTCGAGAAAGGCAAACCGCTCGGTGCTGTACCAGGACTTGCCCCGATCGCTGTAGCCGGCCTGCTCCCGCTCGATAATGGGTGGCTCCATCGTGCTCACCGCCGCAAACATCCACATGATCGCCCGCGCCCGCGCTGCGGGGTCGGCTGGCAGCAGGCCCGGATGCTGCTCCGCGATACGCAGGACGATTGCCCCGGTTTCGAACAGCACCAGCCCGTCCTCTTCCAGGGTCGGTATCTGCCCGAAGGGATTACGCTCCCGATGCGCTTCGGCCTTCAGCCCCTTGAAGGACACCAGCCGCACCTCATAGGGCTGCCCCACCTCCTCGAATGCCCAGCGCACCCGCATATCCCGCGCCAGCCCCTGCCCGCCATCGGGCGATTTCTCAAACGCAGTCATGATCGGCCTCATCGTCGCCTCCTTTGATCACGCAGCATGAGAGCAGAACGACCCGCCGCAACGGCTGCTCCCAGCGCGACGAGCGATCAAAGCAAGTCTCGACATCCTGCTTATCAGGGACAGCGGCCGATCAGCCCGCCACGCGTCCCCGCACCGCATGGGCGCGGCCCTGCACCACCAATTCCCCGGAGCGGCGCGACCCTTGGGCACTCTTGCGGATCTGTTCGACCTGTTCAGGGCCGAGCTTGGAAAGCACCTGCCCAATGCCGGGCGATGATGCGGCTGTCAGCCAATATGCATCGAAGGAAGGGAACGCCCGGCTAGCCGTGATTTCGCGTGTTTCCACATCAACAAGGCCGGCATCTGTCCACAGGCGTTTGAGTTCGTCCAGCCGTGCCACCTCCGGGTGTGGTGGCAGCAAGGGCCCAACACCGGCATCAATCAGGGCGACATGGACATCCTCATAGGGAAAGCCGCCACCCTCGAGGTCCCATGCGTAAGCCGCAACGGAGCCACCACCGCGAACGACGCGCCGCATTTCAGCAACCCCGCGCGCAGGTTCTGGAACAAAGAAGAGGACGAGCGCCATGATCGCAACATCGAAGGCGCCATCAGGATAAGGAAGGTCCAACGCCGAACCCAAGGTGTAATTGGCAAGGCCCGCCTGATGCCGCTTCCTGGCATAGGCCAGTTGCGCGTCAGAGGGATCGATCGCTTCGACCAAAGCTGGCTTTGCCTTGCCGACAATTAGTTCAGTCGAGGCGCCATTCCCGCAGCCAACATCCGCCCATTTGGCGCCTGTCGATATGTTGAGCCAATCGAGGAACGGAGCGCCCACCAGCGCGCTCCAGACTCCCATCATGGATTCGTAGCTCTCACCGTCTTGAAACCGCATCGCTTCAGCCATTTCTTCCTCCTCCAGGTCAGGCATATCAGCGTTCACTAAGGATGCTTGATTGGGGCCAAATAGGCGCGCAAAGCTGGCTTGAAGGCCCGCACACGCCGAGGCTGGACGACCTTCACATCCGCAGCAGGCATGAAGACCACAATAGGCCTTTCCGAGCCTCAATATCCAGTGACGGCTCGAACTTCTGGCTCAACAGACCGAGACAGTGATGGCTTTCAGCCAGCACCGGGATGCCATTGTCAAACAACCGACACTTGTTCGCCCCGGACGCTCACCCCGTCAGGCGACTTGGGGGTGGAAATTGGATTGTCGGCTTTCAGCGAGTTGAGCAGCTTATTCCGCCAGATGTACAGGCTTCACAGCATCTACTATCAACGAAACAAAGCCAATTTTGTCCGGAGAGTTGCGATGATCGCTCAACAGCGATCGGTATATTGGGCCGGTCGACCTATCCCATTGATTGTAGTGAAACCGCCCAGACTCGTCGCAAAATTCCAGCAGATCGACAGAGAACCCTGCCGAGAGCAATACGTCGGATAGCGTCCGGTAGTTGAAGACTATTTTGTGACCGGCAGCGGGGTGGTCGCTGGGACCCGGTCCACCAATTTTGACTGTCATCTGATAGCCCTCATCCGGGAAATATCCGTCAGGAACGGCTACGCGCAAAAAGCCGCCGGGCTTGATGAAGTCGAAACAAATACTGGCTGCATCGCGCGCCTCTTGCTCCGAAAGATGTTCAAATACGTGCTCGCACAGAAGCGCGTCTGCTCGATTGAGGCCAAACCAACGTTCCCAAGTGGAGCGGCGTAGTAGGTCTAGCTGATCGCGATGCGTGGCGATCCATCCATCCCACGCTTGATCTCCAGCTCCGATGATTACTCGTAGTTCAGACATCGACCCTCCGCTACGCGTTAAGACTGGGCTCGCAGAAATAGCAGCAGCTATTAGGATTAAGCAATCGGCCTTGAAACGACCGCAACGGGGTCGGCACCTGCCACCCTCACCCTTGATCCTTCCCCACAAGGGGGAGGGAGGCATTGAACACCGGCAGATCGGCCCTTCTTCACCCTCCCCCTTGAGGGGAGGGAAGCGAGATAGGACTTAGCGTCAGCTAAGTCCGTTGAATCGAGCAGGCTGGGGGTTCCGGGCTCTGAGCGCCTTGAGACGACAAGCCATCCACAATCTTCTCCCCGCACCCAAAACCTCCCGCATAATCCCTGTCATCACTCCCGCGCGGACGGACTGCAGCGAACTTTGCGGGAGGAGCTGGTTGGGTGCTGGGTCGCTCCAGGGCCTGCCTGCTCGTTGGGCCACCTTGCGACGAGCGATCAATAGGGGCCACGACAGCAGGAGAAACCCAGCGTCCCGAGGCGGCGACGTCTCTATTACTTAGTTTTACCGAGACGCACGTGCCTCGGGACACGTCCATTGCACAACCGGAGGCCCTGCGGCCAACCGGCTTCGAGCCATGCCTGCCGCGCACATCGCACCAATGGTGATGCGAGCGAACAAGGCCCGGATGGCGGCAGCATTTCATCCTCACCGCCACACTCCCACCACGCGCGCAAATCACCTATATGTCGGATCAAAGCCAGCGAGTTGCCCGTGACTGAATTTTTCCGCATAGAGCGCCCCACCTTCGACCCGGCCAGTGGCGAGGCCGTTCTTGCCTATAGGCTGAACGATCTTGCCTTCACCGAAAAGCTGGTCCTGCCCGCAGGTGCCAGCGAGAGCGCGGCTGCCTCGCCCGCCTTCGAAAAGCTGCTCGGCCTCACCGCGATCGTACTCGGTGTGTCCTATTTCAAGCTGCGCGCGCCCTTCGCCATCCAGGCACCCGATATTGCGCTGACCGCCGCCGAGCGCGCCTTCGTCATCGATGTCTATGAAAATGGCCTGGGCGAATTCTACGCCCGCAATGAACTCGCCCGCTTCGGTAAGCTCGAGCTGACCGCCCCGCATGACCCAACAGAGCGCAAGCCCGCCCCGGACCTGCCCAGCCGAACCCTGCTGCCTATTGGCGGGGGCAAGGATTCCCTGGTCAGCGTTGATCTGCTGACCCATACCGATGAGGCCTTCACGCCCTTTGCGGTCAATCCCAAGGGGCCGATCCTCACCTCGGTCGACGCCATCGGCACGCCGCCGCTTTATGTCACCCGGACCCTCGACCCCGAAATGATCCGCCTCGGGCAGGAGACCGGCTATTACAATGGCCACGTGCCCTCCACCGCCATCAATTCGATGATCGCATCCCTCTGCGCCCTGCTGTTTGGCTACGACCAGATCGTGCTTTCCAATGAGCGCTCCGCCAGCGAGGGCAATGTCATGTTCGACGGGCGCGAGACCAATCACCAATATTCCAAGTCGCTCGGTTTCGAACTGCTGATCGCCGATACTCTGGCCAATGCCACAGGGGGCGCGTTGAAATATTTCTCGCTGCTGCGCCCCTATTCGGAAGCGCGCATCGCCTCGCTCTTCACCAAGGAGCATAAGTTCGATGCCGTCTTTTCGAGCTGCAATCGCAATTTCCGGCTCAATGGCAATGACGGCCCGCTCTGGTGCGGCGAATGCCCTAAATGCCATTTCGTGTTCCTGATTTTCGCCCCCTTCATGGCCAAGGACCGGATGCTGCGGATCTTCGGCCGCAACCTGCTCGACGATCCGGCCCATGAGCAATCCTTCCGCGAACTGGCCGGCCTCACCGGCCAGAAGCCCTGGGAATGCGTCGGTGAAATTCTTGAGGCCGCCGCCTGCTTCTACACCCTCACCCGCCATGCCGACTGGCATGAGGACGCCATTGTGCGCGCCATCAAGGCGGATCTGTTTGCCCAATATGGCGAGGAAAAGCTGCAGAGGGCCATGGCCGAATGCCTGACCGATAGCCACGACCACCACATTCCCCCGGCGCTCGCCGCCAAGGTGGCCGCCTATGCGGTTTGACGAACCCGTCCTGCTCTATGGAGCCGGGCGCGAGGCGCTGTCCTCGCGGGCTTTTCTCAAGGCACGGCAACCCCAACTCAAGGTCTATGTCACGGTCGATAGCGGCACCGCCGATATCCCCGATACCGAGCTGATAGCCGCCGCCGACTTGCCCGCCGCCATCGCCGCGCGCCGCTTTGGCCTCATCATCAAGAGCCCGGGCGTGTCGCGCTACAAGCCCATCTTCGAGGCGGCGCGCAATGCGGCCATTCCGGTCACCTCCAACCTCAATCTCTGGGGCGCCAGTTTCCGGCATGACCGCACGGTCATTGCCATTACCGGCACCAAGGGCAAGTCGACCACCGCCACGCTGACCCATCTCATGCTCACCCGCTCGGGCATCGATGCGGGCCTGGCGGGCAATGTGGGCCTGGCCCCGCTCGAAATCGCCGACCGCCACGCCGTCGTGGTCTTTGAACTCTCGAGCTACCAGACCGCCGACATGAATTTTATGCCCGACGTGGCGGCGCTGACCAATCTTTATCCCGAACATGTCGATTGGCACGGCTCGGTGGAGCGCTATTACGCCGACAAGCTCCATCTGATCGACCGCGATGGCGGCTTCGCCGTGGCGCTGGGCACCGCAGCCAAGGGCAATGCCCTTGTGGCGCGCGCCGTGCGCGATCACCGCCGCCTCCTGCCCGACCTCACCGCCGAGGTCAGTATCGCCGTCGAAAACGCCGTGGCCCGGTCGCGCCTGCGCGGCGCGCACAATCTCGACAATGCCCTGCTCGCCGCCCAGATTACCCTGGGCGTTGGCGGCTCGCTCGATGGCATCATGCAGGGCATCGCGGCCTTTCGCCCCCTGCCCCATCGCCTCGAGGAGCATCGCATTGGCGATCATGTCGTCGTCAACGACTCCATCTCCACCACGCCTGAGGCGACCAAGGCCGCTCTCGCCGCCTATCCCGGCCACCGCATTGCCCTGATTGCTGGCGGGCACGAGCGGGAACAGGACTATACCGAACTGGCCGGCCTGTTGGCCTCACGCGGTGTCACCACGCTTGTCACCCTGCCGGTGACTGGCTCGCGCCTGGCCAAGGCCACCCGCTCCGTCAGCCCCGACATTCTGGTCATCGAGGCGCCGGACCTCGATCACGCGATCAGCGCTCTCGCCGTCCAAAAGCTTCGTTTTGACACGCTGATCCTCTCGCCCGGCGCGCCCTCCTACAATCAGTTCAGGAATTTCGAGGAACGCGGCGCCCATTTCGTCGAACTCTGCCGCGCCCGGCTGGGCCATGCCGGCTCATCTGGCGGCTGGCGCCCGCCTCAATAGGGGGAATTTAGCGAGCTTTCCGGCACTCCGGCCTGCCGCAGGCCCGTCGCGATCCGCTCGATCAGCGCAAGATCGGTGGCCCGCTCCCGCATCCGCGACAGGATCCCGGCCTGGCGGAATGACGGCACTTCCAGAACCCGCGGCAGTTTCTGGTCGACCAGGCCCGCATCATCTGTCCCCTGCGCCGCCAGCAATGCGAGAACGCTCCCCAGCTCCACATCGCTGCGCGCGCACCGCTCGGCATAGGACAACGCCCGGCGATACTCGGCCTCGTACAGCGCGGCCATTGATGGCACGCAGAAGTACCAATCCGGGATCTGGGTCTGCGGCACCGATTCCATCGCCCGTCTCGCTGCCGGAATCGCCGCATCCAGACGCCCGATCAGCGCCAGATGCCGCGCATGGGCCGCCATGGCATCCATATTGGACGGGTTGATCTGCAGCGCAGTGCCATAGGCCGCTTCCGCAATATCATGCAGGCCGAGCATCTCATCGAGCCGCGCCCGCTGCTCCCAGACAAAGCTGCTGGTCGGATCGGAAAGCACCGCCCGGTCCATAAGTTCATCGGCTTCGGCCAGCCGCTCATCCAGCGTCAGCAGGGCGTTGTCACCTTCGCCCACGCCCTCGGCAATCAGACTGGCCAACCCGGCGATCACATTGCCATTGTTGCGCTCACTCTCCGGCAACCCCGCAATACAGGAGCGAACCCGTTCGGCCAGCCCAACCGATCCCGATGTGCGGTACATGCTGAACAGCACACCGCACAGATAGAAATTCTCCCGCCCCGCAATACTGCCCTGGCTCAGCAATTCCCTGGCCCGATCATGCAGCGGTCCACGCGTTCCACCCAGCAGCAGGATCAACTCCTGCGAGATCGCATCAACACCACCCCTGCGCGTCAATTGATCGTGCGGAACCGAAATCGACCAGTTCCAGACAATCGAGTTTGTTGCCAGCTCGGTCAGTATCGCCCCGACTTGATAGTTCTGCGGCGAGAGGGGATCGTCACGCACAATTCCAGTCAGCGAGAAATCCTCCGTACCCCCGCCACCAGACCGGCTGCCCAGAGAAACATCCACGATCAGCAAGGGCTCGAAATCGGTCACCAACTCAATGGCGAGAGCTGAAATGGTCGGGGTAATGCTGCTGTCCCCGGTCAGGTTCTGAAATTCCATGACCCGTAGGCGCGGCGGCTGCAGGGTGCCGCTGACCACAACCGTCTGCTCGCGCCGCGTGTCGACCGTGGAGAGGGAATAGGCCAGCGCCGCTGCGCCAACGGCCAGCATAAGGAGAACAAACCATGATACTGTGACATGCCCGCGCGGTGCCGGCGCTTTGGCTGCTTGGGTAGGATCTTCTTCTCTCGCCGGCGCTGTCGAGCTCGCATCGGAGCCCTCAGTCGCCGCCTCGAACGAGACTGTCCTCTCTGCCGTGACAAATTCCGGGACGTAGCGACCAATCGGCAACTGGATCTGAATCTCGTCATCGGCTCCAGGGCCGCGATAGTACTGGTCGAGCAGGGATCGCAGACGTCTCGCCTGCACCCGAACAATCGGGTCTGCCTGCGGGTCGAAGTCGGATGGGCGGCCAAAAACGTCAACGGCTATGGCATAAGCCTTGATCGCTTGCCCCTCGCCGGCCAATTGCCGTTCAACGATATATGACAGGAATCGGACCAGTTGTGGCGAACGCGCGATCTCGGGCCAGTTAAGCAAGCGGGCCAGCGCCCGATTTACCCCCTGCCGGTCCGGATTCTCCGCCAACGCACAAAACCTCCCGTGCCACCTCGGTTATTTTGACGCGCTTTACATGTAAAACACAAGGGCGGCTTACCCCTGTTTTACCCGATTTTGCCTCCCTGAGATGGCCGACATCAAGCATACGCCCCTCCGTCGACGTCACTATCTCGACATGTTTACCAGGCGGTCAGGCCCCGCCAGACCAGTTCTACAAATCGAATAAACCACCTGCCCGAAGTTCCTTGGCGGCCCTCGGACAGCGTTGGCGCTTTGTTGCGTAACACCCACTTTGCGGCGGGGAAGAGGTGACTTTTGAACGTTGTATCCGACGATATGCCTTTCATCGCGTTGATTGATGATGACGGACATTCTGCGCATCTGCTGACCCGTATGCTCGTGGCACATGGGGCGCCGCAGGTCCGGCATGTCGGCTCGGCCGAGGCAGGGGAGACGTTCCTAATCGAGTGCCTGTCCGACGTCGATCGCGAATGGCCAGGCCTGGTGATCGTGGATCTTAAGGCTCATAGCGGGGCAAATCTGGAGTTTGTGACCCGCCATCAGGCTCTGCTGCGGCAAAAGGGTATTCCCCTTGCCGTTATGATGCAGACCACCGACCGGGTCGGCCGTCAGGCCCTGCAGGAAGCAGGCGCCGCGGCAGTGTTTTTTCGGCAAGCCGAACTCGAAGCCTATCGGCGCGAGGCGGCCGCCATAGTCAGTTTCTGGGCGCGCAATCAGCGCCTGGATGCGGTTGGCATGTGACTCCTGCGTCCACAGGTTACATGCCTATAGGCGGAGAGTGATGCTGCGCGCGGGTCCCTGGACCGGCATGCATTCCCAAGTATCCTCTCCGCCGACCTCAAAGGTTGGCGGTCTGCACCACCGCTAACCCTCACGCGCGGTCCCTGCCTTTTGTGGACCCGACGCATGGGCGCGGATGTGGCACCTCCCGGTCACATCCGTACGGGGGGAGAAGCAAATAGCCCGAGGCGCATGTCCCTCAGCGCCAGACGGCTCGCCTGTTGCTTCTCCCCGCGGCCCTCTTCAGTCTCAATCCGGCTTGGGTTCGTTGCCCCGCACGATATGATGCGCGAAGGCGCGCAGTGCGGCCATGACGATGACAGCCAACAACGCCACCCCAGCAGCGATCAGGTAGTACCCAAGCGAGGTTGCAACCCCTACTGCCCCGGCCAACCACATGCCGGCCCCGGTCGTGAGCCCCTGGACTCCGGCGCCACTGCGAAAAATCGCGCCTGCCCCGAGGAAAGCGATGCCGGCCGTCACCGCTTCCACGGCACGGATCGGATCGGGATTAGTCTGGCTGGCGCCCTGTATGGTGTGGAATATCTCGAAGGCCAGAATGGTGAAAAGCGCCGCCGCGACCGAAACCAGGATATGCGTTCGCAAACCTGCCTCGGCCGTATTGATCTCCCGCTCAAAACCGATGAGCGCCCCGAGAATGGCTGCAATGACCAAGCGGATCGCGATGATATGAGCAGGAAGATGGCTGTCCACCCAACCAATTGAAGTGCCGATATCCATGAGACCCCGTCCGGATTTGTGACGCTTGTGTCACAACACCTTGAGTGTGCGGCGGTTCCCAGACAAAAGCGTGGAAGCTATGACGCCGTTCTAGCTGGCCGGGGTCGGCGCCGGCTGCATCATGCCCAGTACCAAGTAGACAATGGCGAATAGCACAACGATACCGATCAGCGAGACGACCAGCACGCGCAGGTTCATCTTGCGGGGGTTGGCCTGACGCACTTCGGTGGTGTTCTTGTCCGGATCATAGGTTTCCATGTGACGCTCCTGTGCTTGTTCGATCTGGACCAACGAACGCCGGCCAATGCGGTTCCTTACTCGCTCCTCACAGGGACTTGACGGCGCCTGCCGTGAGGTCGACTTTTCAGCATGAACAACAATGAGAACAAGACCATGACCAGCCCCGCCCTGCTCACCCATATGATCATGGCCGGACAGGGCAAGGCGCCGGCGGACCTGGTCATCCGCAATATCGGCCTGCTCGACGTCATCACCGGCGCGGTAACCACAACCGATATTGCGATCGTCGCCGACCGCATCGTAGGCACCCATGCCTCCTACGAGGGCGAGCAAGTAATCGACGGCACCGGACGGTTTGCCGTGCCCGGCTTCATCGACACCCATCTGCACATCGAATCCTCGCTCGTGACGCCGCTGGAATTCGACCGCTGCGTGCTGCCCCATGGCGTGACCACGGTGCTGTGCGACCCGCATGAAATCGCCAATGTGTTGGGCGCCGAGGGCATTCGCTATTTTCTCGACAGCGCCGAGCGCACCATCATGGATGTCCGCGTCAATCTCTCGTCCTGCGTGCCGGCAACCCCGTTCGAAACGGCGGGCGCACAGCTCGAAGCCGACGACCTCCTGCCCTTCCGCAATCACCCCAAGGTCTTGGGCCTGGCCGAGATGATGAATTTCCCCGGCGTGCTTAACGCCAATCCGAGCATCATCGCCAAGCTTGTCGCCTTTCAGGACGGCCATATTGACGGCCACGCACCCCTGGTGCTGGGCGAGGCGCTCAATGGCTATCTCGCCGCAGGCATTCGCACTGACCACGAGGCCACCAGCGCCGCTGAAGCACGAGAAAAGCTTGCCAAGGGCATGGCCATTCTTATCCGCGAGGGGTCAGTGTCGAAGGACCTCAATGCGCTGGCCGAAATCCTCGACGAAAACAGCTCAAGCTTCGTGGCCCTGTGCACAGATGACCGCAATCCGCTCGATATTGCCGAAGAGGGCCATCTGGACAGCTCGATCCGTCGCCTCATCGCCATGGGACGCCCGCTGCACCATGTTTACCGCGCCGCCAGCCATTCTGCCGCCCGCATTTTTGGCCTGAAGGATCGCGGCCTGGTGGCGCCGGGTTGGCGTGCCGACATTGCCATTCTCGACAGCCTTGAAGACTGTCGCGTCTCCAACGTCATCGCGGCCGGCCGCCTGGTGACGCCCGAATTATTCGAAACGCGGGGGGATGTCGCGCCGGTCGGGCTCCACTCCGTCAAGGCAAAGCCGGTCACGCCAGACGCCTTCATCACCGAACCCCGGGCGGGCCAGAACCGCGTACCGGTCATTGGCGTTCGCCCAGGTCTCATTCTGACCTTCCGGGAGGAGGCCAGCCTCGCCTCGACCGATCAAGGACTGCAGCCCGATCTCGATGCCGATGTGATCAAGGTTGCCGTCATCGAGCGCCACGGCAAGAACGGCAATATCGGCCGCGCCTTCGTTACCGGCTTTGGTCTCAAGCGCGGCGCCATTGCCTCTTCGGTCGGGCATGACAGCCACAATATCACTGTGGTCGGCGCCACCGATGCGGACATGGCCATTGCGGTCAACCGGCTGATCGAGCTGGGGGGCGGCTTCGTTGTCTCGGATGGCGGCAAGGTGACGGCGGAATTGGCGCTGCCCATCGCAGGCTTGATGAGTCTCAAGAGCTTCGAGGACGTTGCCGAAGATTTGCATCTCCTGCGCAACGCCGCCAAGGCGCTCGACTGCGTGCTACCCGAGCCCTTCCTGCAAGTTGCCTTTCTCGCCCTCCCGGTGATCCCGCATCTCAAAATGACCGATCGGGGGCTTTTCGACGTCGACAAGTTCGACTTTGTGAGTTGATGCGGTGAGCCTTTCATCCCTCTACCTGGCCTGGGTAGAAGACCTGCCGCCACGGCTCAATGGCGTGCGCAAGCGGCGCGGTCTTCCCCTCGTCATGGATGATGGCGTGATCCTCAAGACCGACCACTATGCCCCCGACACCCCGGGGCTGCACCCGACAATCCTGATGCGGCTGCCTTATGGCCGGCGCGGTTTTGGCGGCATTGCCGAAGCCTATGCCGAACGCGGCTTTCACGTGGTCATCCAGGCCTGCCGTGGCACGGAAAAATCGGGCGGCGACTTCGACCCTTTCGCCAATGAGCGCGCGGACGGACTGGCGACGCTCAACTGGATCAAGCAGCAAGACTGGTTCGATGGTCGCATCGGTCTGACCGGTCCCAGCTATCTGGGCTACGCACAATGGGCTATCAGTGATGCATTGCCCCCCACCGCTGCCATGGCCACCAAGGTGACGACCGCAGACTTTCGTCCTGTTGTCTTTCCCTCTGGCGCCTTCCACCTCAGTCTCTGGCTGAGTTGGCTTCAGGTGATCGAAGGTCTGCGCAACAACCCGCTAGCCACGGCGGCACGCATGTTTTCGGGCGACATAGAGCGCCGTACGGATAAGGCCGCCGCCGCCTTGCCATTGAACGAGGCCGACAAAGTCGCCGTCCGCCACAAGGTGGCGTTCTGGCGCTATTGGTTCGACCATGCCATCGGCAACGACGCTTTCTGGACCGAACTGGATCACCGCCACCGCCTGACCGAGAAGACGCCACCGGTGCACTTCATCTCGGGGTGGTACGACTTCATGCTTGATCCCCTCCTGGCCGACTATCAGAAGCTGGTTTCCCTCGGCCACAAACCCTATTTGACCATTGGCACGTGGTTCCACGTGGCCGAGGAACTGCAACGCGACAATCTGCGTGAAACGCTGACCTGGATGCGAACATGGCTGATGGGCGACAGCTCGGATCTGCGACAGCGACCGGTACGCATTCACATATCGGGGCTGGACGAGTGGCATGAATTCGATGCTTACCCGCCGGGTCAATCCCACCCCTCCAACTGGCATGTCTCGGGCGAAGGAAAGCTCAGTCAATCCAGCCAGCGCGCCACGGGCATGGACCGCTATCACTATGATCCCGCGGACCCGACGCCCAATCTGGGCGGCGCAATCTTTGCCTTTACCGGTGCCGGAGCCGTTGACAACGCACCCCTTGAGGCCCGCCCAGATGTTCTGACCTATACCAGCGGTGTCCTCACAAGGGCTTTGACCATTATCGGTCAGTGCACAGTCACGCTCGAAGCCCGCGCGCGGGTGCCACATGCCGACTTCTTCGTGCGGCTCAACGATGTGGACCCGAACGGCATCTCCAGAAACATCTGTGACGGCTTCATCCGGGTAACGCCTGATACGCCGCAGCTATCCAATGGGTGCTGGCGCCTGACCATCCCCCTGCATGCTACCGCACACAGTTTCCGAGCAGGCCACCGCCTACGCTTGCTCATCGCCTCAGGCGCGCATCCGCGCTTCGCACGCAATCTTGGGTCGGATGAACCGATCAACACGGCGACCACCATGGTCGACAATACCATCGAAGTCGTCCGATCCTCGCTCAGCATTACATTACCCGGTTATGAACTGGACTGAGTTTGCGGCCGGCAAACATCGCCCTAAGGCCCGCCGGTCATACTAACAATCTGAAAACGCAAGAGAATAACGCGGCGACCCGCGATCGCCTCTCGTCATGCTGGATAGACCAGATTGCCCATTGCATATTTAGTTATTCTACATAACAATTTGCCGTGCAGCTTGATGCTCAATGGAGGAGATGAGATGCGACTGCAATGGAAGAGCGCCGTGGCTATGGGCACGGTGGTGATTGCGACTGGCTGGGCTGGATCGGCTCATGCCCAAGCGCTGAATTGCGCAGACCTGACCAGCCATGATTTCGGCATTGACGACCTTGTCATTGCCTCCGCGGTGGCCGAACCGGTCGGCGAGGGGGCGCCCGTTGCCCACTGCCTGGTTCGTGGCCATGTCGGCGAACGCATCGGCATTGACGGGCAGACCTACAAGGTCAGCTTTGAGTTGCGCCTTCCCGACGACTGGAATGGACGCTTCGTGCACCAGTTCAATGGCGGCAATGACGGCTCGGTTGTACCTGCAATGGGCAATATTTTCACGTCCGACCCGGCAGACACAGCCCTGGCGCGCAACTACGCTGTCGTTTCCAGCGACGCCGGCCATGATGGCGGCGCCAATCCGGAGGCCGGACTTGCCGGGGGTGCCCGCTTCGGCTTCGATCCTGAAGCCCGCAGCGACTACGGCTATGCCGCAGTCCTCAAACTCAATCCTGTCGCGACCGAGCTGGTCGAAGCCTATTATGGCGAAGGCATCGCCTATAGCTATGGCGTTGGTGGCTCCAATGGCGGGCGCCACGCCCTGGTGCAGGCAACGCGCTCCCCTGAGGCCTTCGACGGCATCCTTGCCGCCTATCCCGGCTTCAACCTGCCCAAGGCCGCCATTCAGCACGCCTGGGATGTGCAGAGCTTCAAACCCATTACGGGAGATGTCCGCACCGCATTCAGCCAGGAAGACCTGACACTGGTTGCCGATGCGGTCCTGGCGGCCTGCGATGGACTGGATGGTCTGGAAGACGGCATCATTGCCGACTACCCTGCCTGCCAGGACGCTTTCGATGTCACCACGCTAACCTGCGACGTCGAAGGTGCCAATGCCTGTCTCGTCCCGGCACAGGTAGAGGCGCTGCAGCGTATCCATGCCGGCCCGACCAATTCGGCAGGTGAACCGCTCTACAGTGATTGGGCCTGGGACCGCGGCATTGCCAGTGGCGACTGGCGCTTCTGGAAGCTTGAAAGTGGCATCCCGCCCTGGGATGGCATGCCCCTGATCGCCACCATGGGCGCCGCGTCCCTAGCGCAGATCTTCTCCAACCCGCCGGTGGAAATCGAAGGCACGCCGGCCGCGCTGGAGCAATATCTTCTCGACTTCGATTTCGACGCCGACATCAGCGTGAACGCAACCGACGTGACCTTTGCCGAGTCCCCCATGGAGTTCATGACGCCGACAGATGTGGATAATCCCGAACTCGCCGGGTTCCGAGATGCCGGTGGCAAGATGATTGTCTTTCACGGCATCAGTGACCCGGTCTTCTCGGCGCTCGACACCATCGACTGGTATGAAGAGCTCGACGCCAATAATGGCGGCAACGCCGAGGATTTCGCTTTGCTCTACCCCATACCGGGCATGACCCACGGCACCGGCAGCCCGGCCGCCGACAAGTTCGACGCTTTTACCGAGCTGGTCGAATGGGTCGAGAACGGTGAGCAGCCAACCCATCTGGTGGCGACGGCAACACCGGACAATCCCTATGTGCCTGAGTTGATCGGCGTCACCCGCAAACTGTGCCCTTACCCCGCCATCGCGCGCTATCAGGGTGGCGACGAAGCCAGCCACGAAAGCTTCGCCTGCGAATAAGAAGCAAAGAGCCCGCCGGAAGGCGGGCTCTAGACCGGCCGCAAGCAAAGCCCTAATGCGCGTCGCGCGCTTTCACTTTGCGGCGCGCCGCATGCAAGAGCGGTTCGGTATAGCCGCTGGGTTGATCCGCGCCATGCAAGGCCAGGTCCAGAGCTGCCTGGAAGGCGACCGACTGGAAATTTTCGGCCATCGGACGGTAGAGCGGGTCGCCTGCATTCTGGGCATCCACGATACTGGCCATGCGTTCGAACACCGAGGTCACCTCATCGCGGCTGACCAGGCCATGGCGCAGCCAATTGGCCACCGCCTGGCTCGAAATGCGGCAGGTCGCCCGGTCTTCCATCAACCCGACATCGTTGATGTCCGGAACTTTGGAACAGCCAACCCCCTGCTGCACCCAGCGCACCACATAGCCCAGAATGCCCTGCGCGTTGTTCTCCAGCTCGCGCGTGATTTCCTCGCGGCTCAATGAATAGGGGGCCTGCACTGGCATCGAGAACAGGTCGGACAGCCCCGGCAGAGCCTGGTTATGCCGGCGTTTCTGGGCCTCGAACACGTCCACCTGGTGATAATGCAGCGCGTGCAGCGTTGCCGCCGTCGGCGAGGGTACCCATGCCGTATTAGCGCCCGCATTGGGGTGGCCGATCTTGGCATCCATCATCGCGGCCATGTCGTCCGGTCGCGCCCACATGCCCTTGCCGATCTGCGCTTTGCCCGAGAACCCGCAACTCAGGCCGATCAGCACATTGCGGTCCTCATAGGAATTGATCCACCTCTCGGACTTGATCTCGTCCTTGCGCAGCACCGGGCCCGCTTCCATCGAAGTGTGGATTTCATCGCCTGTGCGGTCGAGGAACCCGGTATTGATGAAGAACACGCGTTGCCGCGCCTCATAAATCGCGGCCTTGAGATTGGCCGAGGTCCGCCGCTCCTCATCCATGATGCCGATCTTGATGGTGTTGGGCTTCAGGCCAAGGAACTGCTCAACCGAAGCAAAGATCGCGCAGGCGAATGCCACTTCCTCCGGGCCGTGCATCTTGGGTTTGACAACATAGATCGAGCCATTGCGCGAATTATTGCCCTTGTCGTGCATGGCACAAAGAGCGGTGACGGCCGCATCCATCAGCCCTTCGCCGACCGGCTTGCCGTCAAGCAGTACCGCATCGGTGGTCATCAGGTGCCCGACATTGCGCACCAGCAGCAGTGACCGCCCTTTGAGCACGAGTTCACTGCCATTGGCACCCCGATAGACCCGGTCCGCCTTGAGCTTGCGGGTGACTGTTTTGCCGCCTTTCTCGAAAGTGTCCTCAAGATTACCGAGCATCAACCCGAGCCAGTTGCGGTAGACCCCCACCTTGTCCTCGGCATCAACCGCCGCAACAGAGTCCTCGCAATCCTGAATGGTAGTCAGCGCCGATTCGACGATAACGTCGCTGAGCCCCGCAGGATGGGCGCCGCCGATTGGGCTCGTCTTGTCGATCACCAGCACCGCATGCAGCCCATTGTGCCGCAGCACGATCTCGGCCGTTTCGCCCTCACCAGCATACCCGACAAAAGCCGAACCATCCTTGAGGGTCGCCGGACCGGCCTTGGTATCGATCACAAGATTCGCCAGGCCGCCCTGCTCGGCCACCACATAGGACGTGACATCGGCATGACTGCCGGTGGTCAGCGGGAAGGCCTCATCCAGGAATTGCGCCGCCCGAGCCACCACGGCCGCACCCCGCGCTGGGTTGTAGGCCCCGCCCGGCGCCAGTTCACCGTCACGACTGACGGCATCAGTGCCATAGAGTGCATCATATAGGCTGCCCCAGCGCGCATTGGCGGCGTTGAGCGCATAGCGGGCATTGGACACCGGGACCACGAGCTGCGGCCCGCAAATGCTGGAAATCTCGGGATCCAGTCCCTCGGTCTGGATGGAAAAGTCGGCGGGCTCGTCGACCAGGTAGCCGATCTCCCTGAGGAAAAATTCATAGCCCTGCGCATTATTGATCACCGGCCCGTATTTGCGGTGCCACTCATCGATCTTGGCCTGAATATCGTCGCGCTTGGCCAGAAGCTTGATATTGGTCGGCGCATGTTCGCGCACCAGACCTGCCAGCCCTTCCCAGAACTGATCCGCCGTTACCGACAGCCCCGCCAGCGCTTCTTTCTCGACGAAGTCAACGAGAAGCGGATGAACGGACAGGCCGGATTTGGTCAGGTAGTCACTCATGGCGGCAGGCTCTCCAATCGCAATTGTGATGAAGGTGTAGGCCATTGCGGCCCTGCTTCACAACCCGACCAAAGTGGACTTCGCCCTTGCGCCAGCCACATAGACCTCGGCAATGGATCGATCGTCGCCCATGGTCTGGAGCAGGAACAGCTCTTCGGCCAGTGTAGTCATCGTGGCGTGTCGCATCCGCATGGTGGGCGTTGCCCCGGCATCGAGCACGATCAGGTCTGCCGCCCGGCCCGGCGCAATCGAGCCGATGGTATCGGCCAGCCCTAGCGCCTCGGCATTGCCACGCGTCGCCATATAGAAGGAGGCCAGCGGATCGAGCCGCTGACCGCGCAATTGCAGTACCTTGTAGCCCTCGTCCAGCGTGCGCAGCATGGACATGCTGGTGCCCCCGCCAATATCGGTGGCAATGCCGACGCGCACGCCGTGGGTCACCAGCCGTTCGCGATCAAACAGCCCCGACCCCAGAAACAGGTTCGACGTCGGGCAGAAAACCGCAACCGACCCCGTTTCGGCCAGAACCGCTGTTTCTCGATGGTTGAGATGGATGCTATGGCCCAACAGGGTCTTGGGTCCGAGCAGCCCGTAATCCTCGTAAATGCCGGTATAGTCCGGCGAGCCGGGATAGAGCTCCATTGAAAGGCTGATTTCGGCGTCGTTTTCGCTGAGGTGTGTTTGCAGGTAGCACTCGGGATGCTCCTGCACGAGGGCGCGCGCCATCTCCATTTGCTCAGGCGTCGAGGTGATGGCAAAGCGCGGCGATATGGCGTAGAGGGCCCGCCCCCGTCCGTGCCAGCGCGCGATCAATGCCTTGGTGTCGTCATAACCGGACTGGGCCGTATCACACAGTCCCTCTGGCGCATTGCGATCCATCATCACCTTGCCGCCCACCATCAGCATATTGCGGCGCTGGGCTTCGGCGAAAAACGCGTCCACAGAGCGTGGGTGGCTGGAACAATAAGCCACCGCAGTCGTCGTACCATGGCGGATCAGGGCATCGTAAAAATCGACGGCAACAGCATCGGCATGGCCTTGCTGGGAAAATTTCTGCTCCTCGACAAAGGTGTAGCTGTTGAGCCACTCGAGCAGGGAGCCAGCATAAGACGCCATCATCTGGCTCTGCACATAGTGCAGATGCAGGTCGATGAAGCCTGGCATGATCAGGTTGGGGCGATGGTCGATGATGACAGCACCTGCCGTCTCGGCCTCTGAGAAATCCCCGACGGCCACGACCAGTCCGTCCGCTATGCTGACGGCACCGTCCTCCAGGTAAAGATAGCTCTCGACATCATCGAGGGCCTGCGGGGCCCGCACAAAACTCAGCACACGACCGCGCAAAATGGTGCGCGTCATGAGCCCGAACCCTCACGATACCATTCGACCAGCAAGGCGCGTTCCGCCTCGGTCATCTCGGTAGCATTGCCCGGCGGCATGGCATGGCTCCAGCCAGCCTGAATAGCGATCTGATGGGCGTTGTTGGCAATGGCGACATCATTGTCGAGAATGACATTCTTGGGCGCCTCATAGATGCCCTCCCAAACAGGCTCGGGGGTATGGCACATGGCGCAGCGCGTCTGCACCGCCAGGCTGGCGGACGCGAAATGCTCGGTGGCCATGAACTTTTCGCCGCTCGCGGTCACCAGCACTTCGCTATCGGCTCCCGGCAGCTTTGGCGACGTCGACAACCAGGCAATAACCAGCATCAGCACCACCGCGATGGCCCAGGTCCAGTGTGGATTGCCCTTGCGCGCATGGCGGGTGTTGAAATAGTGCCGGATGACGACGCCAACGAGAAAGATCAGCGAGGCAATGATCCAGTTCCACTGCGTGGCAAAAGCCAGCGGGTAGTGGCTTGAAAGCATGAAGAAGATAACCGGCAGCGTCAGGTAGTTGTTATGCAGGCTGCGCTGCTTGGCGATCTTGCCGTATTTGGCGTCGGGCACCCGGCCTGCCTTCAGATCTCCCACAACGATTTTCTGATTTGGAATGATGATCATCGCAACGTTGGCCGTCATGATGGTCGCGGTGAACGCGCCCATATGCAGCAGGGCCGCCCGGCCGGTGAAAAGCTGCGTATAGCCCCAGCTCATCGCCACCAGAATAGCGAACAGCACCAGCATGAGCCCGGTGGTCGACCGCCCGATCGGCGACTTGCACAGCGTGTCATAGAGCAGCCAGCCCAGAACAATCGAGCTGGCAGAAAGCAGGATCGCCATCCAGCTCGGAACGTCCAGAATGTTGCGGTCAACAAGGAACAGATCGGCGCCCACATAGTAGAGCAGAGCCATCAGCATCGCGCCCGACAGCCAGGTCGCGTAGCTTTCCCATTTGAACCAGGTCAGGTGCTCGGGCAGAAATTCGGGCGCCACCAGGTATTTCTGGATGTGATAGAAGCCCCCGCCATGCACCTGCCACTCCTCGCCATGGGCCAGTGGCGGCAGGCTCGGGGTCTTGCGTAGCCCCAGATCAAGCGCGATGAAATAGAAGGACGATCCGATCCAGGCGATGGCCGTCACGACATGCAGCCAGCGCGCCGCAAACATCGCCCATTCGTAGAAAATCGCCAGATCGCCCATCAGAGTCTCCGTATGCCCTATCTGTCTCCATCCCGGAGACATGCAAAAGGGGCGGGCGCAGGCCCGCCCCCTCAATTCGCATCACGCACGCGATCACGCTGGCGGAATGACGCCTTCGACATACCAGTCCATGCTGAGCAGTTCTGCGTCGGTGAGAGTCACGCCAGCGGCGACCTTTTCGGCGCCGGTATGGTCGTTAATCGGACCGGTGAAGATGTTGAACGATCCGTCGATCTGGCCGTTCTTCACGGCCTCGGCGGCGGCAATCACATCTTCGGGCACCTTCGGACCATAGGGCCCGATCTGCACTTCGCCCTCGGCCAGCCCTGGCCAGCTATCCTTGCTTTCCCAGGTGCCGTCGATGACGGCCTGTGCGGTCTTGACGTAGTGCGGGCCCCAATTGTCGATGATCGAGGTGAGCTGCGCCTGCGGTGCAAATGCGCTCATATCGGCGCCCTGGCCGAAACCGCCGACAATGCCGCGCTCTTCAGCGACCTGCAGGGCGGCCGGGCCGTCAGTGTGCTGGGCGATGATGTCGATGCCCTGATCGATCATGGCGCGGGCCGCATCGGCTTCCTTGGCCGGGTCGTTCCAGGTCGAGATATAGACCGGCGTGATGGTGAAATCTGGATTGATCTTGCGCGCAGCGAGCACGAAAGAATTGATGCCCATCACCACTTCGGGGATCGGGAACGAACCGATATAGCCGGCCTTGCCGGTCTGCGACATATGCCCCGCAATGGTGCCGCAAACAGCGCGACCTTCATGGAAGCGTGCATTGTAGGTGCCAACATTGGCCGAACGCATGTAACCGGTGGCATGCTCGAAAGTGACATCGGGGAACTGCTCGGCCACCTTGATCACATAGTCACCGTAGCCAAAGCTGGTCGCAAAGATCAGCTTGTGGCCAGACTGGGCCAGTTCACGCAGCACGCGCTCGCTGTCCGGACCTTCCGGTACGTTCTCGACATAGGTGGTTTCCACCGCATCGCCAAGCTGCTCTTCGAGATAGAGCCGGCCCTGGTTATGGGCGTAGTTCCAGCCATTGTCGTTGATGGTGCCGATATACATGAAGCCGACCTTGAGCGGCTCGCTCTGGGCAAAGGCCTTGGTGCCCAGCAGCGGCAAGGCCGCAGCGGCACCACCGATCTTGAGCAGGTTACGACGGTTTAGGGTCATCTGTTCTCTCCTGATTGACGTCATTTATTCATCGAAACGGTCGTTTTTCGCCGTCTCAATTGCTGGGCAAGAACGGCCTGCCGAGACAGGCCGGTGCATTGGAAGAAGCATCACGCCGGATCGATATCAGCACCAGCACGACGACGGTGGCAAGATAGGGCATCGCGGCCCAAAGCTCGGCCGGGATGGCGGACAGTGGTCCTCCGCCCGCCTTGGCATAGAGCTCCATGGTCATCACCAGTCCGAATAGATAGGCACCGGCGAGCAGTCGGAACGGTTTCCAGCTGGCAAACACCACCAACGCCACTGCAATCCAGCCCCGCCCGGCGGTCATGCGTTCGGCCCATTGCGGTGTCAGCAGCAAGGGGAAACAGGCGCCTGCAATGCCGGCCATCGCACCGCCAAAGGCCACAGCTCCATAGCGCACCGCGACCACCGAATAGCCGATGGAATGGGCCGAGTGATCATTTTCCCCCACCGCACGCAGGATCAGCCCGGCGCGGGTCTTCTTCAGGAACCACCAGACAGCGAGCACCATGGCAAACGAGAAATAGACCAGCGCGGAATAGCCAAACAGCACCCGCCAGATCGGGTGTGTTGCCAGTTCCGAGGGAAATAGCGGCCCCAGCAACGTTACCGGGCGCGCGGAATACCCCTGCCCCGCCAGCGCCGAAAAACCGGTACCGAATATGGTCAGGGCGAGACCGGTTGCAGTCTGGTTCGCAGACAGGCTCAGGGTCAGAAAGCCGAAGATCATTGAGGTCGCCACCCCGGCCCCAGCCGCCAGCAGAATGGCCAGATAGTGATTTCCGGTGGTGAAGACCACGACAAAGCCGGTAATGGCGCCAACCAGCATCATGCCCTCGACGCCCAGATTGAGCACGCCAGACTTTTCGACCACCAGTTCACCCAGGGCCGCAATCAGGATTGGGGTCGATGCGCCCACCACGGTGACGATGATGGCAATGGCCAGTTCCAGTGTCATGCGCCTGCCTCCACCTGCGGTACAACCCGCTTGAGCCGGTAGCGCACCAGAATGTCCCCCGCGAGCAGGAAGAACAGCATCATGGCCTGGAACACGCCCGTCGCGGAGTTCGACAGCCCTATGGTGGTCTGCGCCACTTCACCGCCCACAAAGGTGATGGCCATGACAATACCGGCAAAGATCACGCCGAGTGGGTTCAGCCGCCCCAGAAACGCAACGATGATTGCGGTGAAGCCGTAATTGGTCGGAAAGCCCGGCACCATGCGCTGGAACGGCCCGGCCACTTCAAGCATGCCGGCAAGCCCCGCCAGGCCGCCGCTGACCAGCATCGCCAGCCAGATCGTCTTGTTCTCCGAAAACCCGCCATAGCGGGCCGCATGGGGCGCCGCCCCGACAACGCGCATCTGATAGCCGAACACCGAGCGCGACATGATGAACCAGGCGATCAGCGCAACGATGATGGCAATCGGCACGCCGGCATGAACAATGGTTCCCGGGAAGATATTGGGCAGCAGCGCCTCGCTGGCGAACCGTCGCGTCTGCGGAAAGCCCATGCCCATCGGGTCCTTCCAGGGCGCCCGGACGAGATAATAGATCAATTGCACCGATGCGTAGGTGAGCATCAGCGAGGTCAGGATTTCATTGACATTAAGCCGGGTCTTGAGCAGTGCTGGAATGGCGCCATAGGCAGCGCCACCGGCCATTCCGGCCAGCATCATTGCCGGCAAGGTCCACCAGCCGCCCGCACCATGGCTGGCCAATGCCACCCAGGTCGCAGCCAGTCCGCCCATGATGTACTGACCCTCGGCGCCGATATTCCAGACATTGGCGCGGTAGGCAATCGATAGCCCGACCCCGATGATGATCAATGGCGCGGCCTTGACTCCCAGATCCTGCCATTTGAACGAATTGGTCAGCGGCGTCAGGAAGATCTCCCGCACCGCGCCAATCCCGTCATAGCCAATCACAGAAAAAATGACGGCGCCGATAATCATCGTCAAAGCCACCGCCGCGACCGGCGTGGCATAGAGCATGAAGCGTGACGGCTCGCGGCGTTTTTCCAGGCGGAATTGCATCATGCGGCCTCCTCGCCATGAACACCGCCCATCAGCAAGCCGATTTCCTCGACGCTGAAGTCGCCAATCGGCCGGCTTGCGCTCAGGCGCCCCATATTGATGACTGCCAGAGTGTCGCTGAGCGCTCGCAATTCGTCGAGGTCCTGGCTGATCACCACGATGGCCGAACCAGCCGTGGCCAGATCAACCAGCGCCTGGTGGATGGCCGCGGCTGCGCCCGCATCGACTCCCCAGGTCGGCTGGCTGACCACCAGCACGGTCGGTTTCTGCAGGATTTCCCGACCCATGATGTATTTCTGGAGATTGCCGCCCGAGAGCGACCCGGCCGTCGCCGCCGGCCCCAGCGCCTTGACGGCAAAATCGGCAATGACCTTGCCCGTATAAGTCTTAGCTGCGCCCGAATTGATCAACCCCAGCACCACCATGCCGAGCCGATCACGCGCGGTCAGCACAGAATTGTCCGATAGGGAGAAATCGCCCACAGCGGCATGACCGTTTCGTTCCTCTGGCACGGCACACAATCCGTGCCGGCGGCGCTCCGTGGTGTCCATCAGGCCAATGGCGCGCCCGTCAATGGAAATGGCCTCACGCTCCTCACCCTTGAGCTCGCCCGAAAGCGCATCGAGCAGGGCGTTCTGCCCATTGCCCGCCACCCCGGCAATCCCAAGAATTTCGCCCGATCGCACCGTGAAGCTGACGTCGGCCACCGGCACATCGAAATCGCCGGTCTTCCTGGTGGTAAGCCCATTCACCACCAGTTTCGGTTCGCCAAAACGACGCCCTTCGGGCTTGATGATATCCTTCAATCCCGTGCCGATCATCTTTTCGGCCATGGAGCGGCTGGTTTCAGCCTTTGGATCGCACGTATCAACCAGCTTGCCGCCCCGCAAAATCGTGGCCGTATCGCACAAGGCTTTGATTTCATGTAGCTTGTGGGAAATGTAGAGGATTGAACAGCCCTCGCTGGCGAGCTGGCGCAGCACGGTGAACAACTGGTCCACCTCCTGCGGCGTGAGCACCGAGGTTGGCTCATCCATAATCAGCAATTTCGGATTCAATAGCAGCGCCCGCACGATCTCGATGCGCTGCCGCTCCCCAACTGAAAGCGTGGCCACGGTCCGATGCGGATCGAGCAGCAACCCATAGGTCTGCATGACCTCGCGAATGCGCGCTTCAAGCTCACGAGACGGGATTTTCGCGTCCATCCCCAGAGCGATGTTTTCCAGTACGGTCAGCGCTTCGAACAACGAAAAATGCTGGAACACCATCCCGATACCCAGCCGGCGGGCGGCCTTGGGGTTCGGCACCACGACCGGCTCGCCATTCCAGCGAATCTCCCCGCCATCGGGCTGCATGATGCCGTAGATCATCTTGACCAGGGTGGATTTGCCTGCGCCATTCTCGCCCAGCAGCGCATGGATTTCACCCGGCTTGACCGCGAACGACACATGGTCATTGGCCAGAACGCCGGGAAACTGCTTGGTGATGCCGCTCAACTCGAGCCGGTTGGGCATATTAAAATCCACTCGTCACCCCCAATCCTTTGGGGGTGGACACCTGCCCGACAGAAACTTCCCTTGCCCCAATGTGGACCATAATTTCAGCCGCCGCCAGTGCCGCAATAACCGAAGGTCGTTTATCCCCAAGCCCTTGCGCGCCAATAGGTAAAATCAGACGATCCAGATCAACCCGGTCGCCCCCCTGCTCCATATACCAGCTCGCGAACTTTGCCCGTTTTGTCCGTGACCCCACCATGCCGACATAGGGACAGTCGGAGCGACCCATCGCCTCATTGGCAATTAGGAAATCCAGCGCGTGATCATGGGTCAGGATGACATAGGCGCTGCCAACTGGTGCAGACCGGACTACCGCCTCCGGCATGGCCACCTGCCGATGTGGAATGCCGGGCGGCAACCTATCCAGCTCCTCCTGCCGCGTGTCGATTACCTCGACCTTGACCGGCAGCAGCGAAAGGATTTGCGCCAGCACTCGCCCGACATGGCCGGCACCGAAGACATAGACTGAGGCAGCAGAGCCGTCTTCGGCCATCACCCTGGCCATTACCTCGCGTCGGACGACATCGTCCGCATAGCGAAGCGTGACCGTGACCCGTCCGCCGCAACATTGCCCAATCTCGGGCCCTAGCGGCACATCCATGACCTCCTCAGCACGCCCTTCGGCGATCAGCCGCCGCGCATGCTCAATGACCATATATTCGAGCGCACCGCCGCCAATGGTGCCGAAGATCGCCCCCATGCTCACAAGCATGCAGGTGCCCTGCTCCCGAGGAGATGATCCGCGCACCGAAGTCAGTTCGCATGCAATCGCATCAGGATTGGCAGCGAAAAAGGCTTCGAAGGCGGCGGATGCACTCATGTCAGCTAATTCGGGCCTTTCTCAGGCGCTCAACGCCCATCAGCACCCGTTCGGGCGTCACCGGCGTATCGAGCTGGGGCGCTATGGCATAATCCGCAACACTTGCAACCGCCATGCTCAACGCCTCGACGACACTGATCGCCAGCATGAACGGCGGCTCTCCAACGGCCTTGGAACGGCCGATGGTCGGCTCACGATTCACCGACCATTCGGCCAGTTGCACATTGAAGATCGGGGGAACATCGGAGGCCAGCGGGATTTTGTAGGTCGAGGGCGCATGGGTACGCAATTGGCCCTTGTCGTCCCAGACCAGCTCTTCGGTTGTCAGCCATCCCATGCCCTGGATGAAGCCACCTTCCACCTGGCCGATATCGATGGCCGGGTTCAGCGACTTGCCCACATCATGCAGAATATCGACGCGGTCCACCGTGTACTCGCCGGTCAGCGTATCGATGGTCACCTCGCTGACAGAGGCGCCATAGGCAAAGTAATAGAACGGATGGCCGCGCCCGGTTGCCCGATCCCAGTGGATTTTTGGCGTCTTGTAAAAGCCGGCGGCCGACAGCTGCACCCGGTTCATATAGGCCGAGGCGGCCAGTTCGGCGAAGGGGATGTGCTTTTTGCCGACATCAAGGCCACCGGTCACCCAGCGGCAATCGACCTCATCCGCGTCATGCAACTTGGCCGCATGGGCCAGCATGCGTGCCTTGATCTGCTCGCAGGCGTCCCAGGCCGCCATGCCGTTGAGATCCGAGCCGGACGAGGCGGCCGTGGCCGACGTATTGGGCACCTTGCCGGTCGAGGTCGCCATGATCTTGACGGTATCAAGATTGACCCCGAAGGCCTCGGCCACCACCTGCGCCACCTTGATATAGAGCCCCTGCCCCATCTCGGTGCCGCCATGGCTCAAATGGATCGAACCATCCTTGTAGACATGCACCAGCGCGCCCGCCTGATTGTACCAGGTGGCCGTAAAGGAGATCCCGAACTTCACCGGCGTCAGCGCAATGCCTTTCCTGAGCACGGCACTCGACGTGTTGAAGTCCAGCACAGCCTGGCGCCGCGCCTGATAGTCTGACGACACCTCCAGCTCATCCACCACCCGATGGACAATATTGTCCTCCACCACCTGATGATAGGGCGTCACATTATTGCTGTCGGTCCCGTAGAAATTGGCCTTGCGGATTTCCAGCGGATCCTTGCCCAGCGCATAGGCGATGTCTTCCACCCAGCGCTCGGCGGCCACCATGCCCTGCGGGCCGCCAAAGCCGCGAAAGGCGGTGTTGGACACCGTGTTGGTGTAAAGCGGCTCGGAGCGCGCCCGCACCGCCGGATACCAATAGGCATTGTCGCAATGAAATAGCGCCCGATCGGTCACCGGGCCGGTCAGATCGGCCGAGAACCCGCCTCGCGCGCCATAGACTGCGTCGACGGCAACAATCTTGCCGTCCTCATCATAGCCGACATCATAGTCGACCACGAAATCATGCCGCTTGCCGGTCGCGCTCATATCGTCGTCGCGGTCAGGACGGATCTTGCAGGCCCGGTTCCACTTCTTGGCGGCCAATGCAGCCACCACGGCAAACAGATTGCCCTGGGTTTCCTTGCCACCAAAGCCACCGCCCATGCGGCGCACATTAATGGTCACCGCGTTCTGTCGAATGCCCAGCGCATGGGCCACGATCAACTGCACCTCGCTCGGATGCTGGGTCGAGGAATGCACCGTAACGTCTTCATCCTCGCCCGGCACTGCCAGCGCGATCTGGCCTTCCAGATAGAAGTGATCCTGCCCGCCAATGGTGATGGCACCCTTGGCACGGCGCGGCGCACCGGCCAGGCCGGCCTCGACATCACCCCGTTCGAGTTTGAGCGGCTTGGTCACCTGCTGCCCACCGGCCGCCTGGGCCGAACGCACGTCAGTAATAAAAGGCAAATCCTTGTAGTCGACCTTGGCCAGTTGCGCGGCACGGCGCGCCTGATCACGCGTTTCGGCGATCACCGCGAATATGGGCTGCCCCCAAAAATGCACTTTGCCATTGGCAAATAACGGCTCGTCATGCACATCCGCCGAGCTGATATCGAGTTCGCCCGGCACGTCCTCATTGGTCAGCACACCGATTACACCGGGCGCGGCCAACACCTCGGAGAAGTCCATACCGAGGATCTCGGCATGCGGCTTGGTCGAAAGCCCAAGATAAGCATGCATCGTGCCCACCGGCTCGATCATATCGTCGATATATTCGGCCGTGCCGGTCACATGCTTGGGGCCGCTGTCATGCTGCGTGGGCGCATGGAGCGTGGCGAGAGAAATATTGCTCTGCTTGTTCATCACGCCACCTCCCTCGCCAGGCGCTCACCCCGCTCCTGTGTCCACAGGAAGAAACGCTTGAGCAGGTTCTGTGCCGCAAGCAGGCGATAATCTGCCGATGCGCGCATGTCGCTGATCGGCTGATAATCCTCGGCAATGAAAGCTATGGCCGCCTCGACAGTCTCCATCGACCAGGGCTGGCCAATCAGCGCCGCCTCAACCGCCTTGGCGCGCTTGGGCGTCGCCGCCATGCCGCCAAAGGCAATGCGTGCCATGCCCACGGTGCCAGCATCGTTGACAAAGACCCGGAACGCACCGCAGAGGGCAGAAATATCTTCCTCGCGCCGCTTGGAAATCTTGTAGGTGGCGAACTTCTCGCCGGTAGGCAACAAGGGCAAAGTTACGCTCTCGACGAATTCACCCGGCTGACGATCCTGTTTCCCATAGGCCAGGAAATAGTCCTCGAGCTTAATCTCGCGCCGGTGCACGCCCTTGCGCAAATGCAGCTTGGCACCCAGCGCAATGAAGGGCGGCGGTGTGTCACCGATGGGTGAACCATTGGCGATATTGCCACCAATTGTTCCCATATTGCGGATCTGTTCGCCCGCAATACGATCCCACAATTCGATCAGTTCGGGAAATCTTGACGCGATGACTGGCTGCGCCTCCGAGTAGGATACGCCGGCATAGAACCGCACTTCGCTGTCATTCTCGGCGATGCGCTTCAGCTCCTGCAAATGCCCGATGAAGATCACCGGCCCAATGGCGCGCATGAATTTGGTGACCCACAAGCCCACATCGGTCGAGCCCGCAACGATCCGTGCTTCCGGATTGGCCTCGTACGCGGCCGCGAAATCATCGAGCGAAGCCGGTATGATGACGCGATTGCTGCCCTCGCCGATTTCGACGCAACGGCCATCCTGCATCGCCTTGAGCCTGTTCTTGACCACAATGCGTTCGGCCCAGAGCGGATCGCCCTGCGGCCGGCCGTAGGTGCCCATCTTTTCGCCAGCGCGGATGATCGGTGCATAGCCGGTGCAGCGGCAAAGATTACCCTGCAATGCCTTCTCGATGGCCGCCCGCGACGGATCGGGATTGCGCATCCAGAGTCCGTAAAGGCTCATCACGAAGCCTGGCGTGCAGAAGCCGCATTGCGAACCATGATGATCGACCATGGCCTGCTGCACGGGATGGAGCGTACCGTTCGCGCCGCGCAGATGCTCGATGGTCACTACATGAGTGCCATGCAGGCTACCGACAAAGCGGATGCAGGCAGTCACCGAGTCATAGATGACCTCATCATCCATCAGCCGTCCAACCAGCACCGTGCAGGCGCCGCAATCTCCCTCGGCACAGCCTTCCTTGGAGCCGCGCAGCCGCCGCTCCAGCCGAAGCCAGTCAAGCAGGGTCAGGTCCGGCGGCACGTCGGTCAGCGTCACCTCTTCCCCGTTGAGCAGGAATTTCAGGGCATTGGCGACTTCGACCATGGCTCAGCTCCCTCGATAGGTAGAGTAGGCGAAGGGGCTGACCAGCAGCGGCACGTGATAGTGCTTGTCCTCGGAAATGGTGAAGCGGATCGGCACCACATCCAGGAATGGGGTTTCGATCTCTACCCCGACACGTTCAAAATACTGTCCCACATGAAAGCGGATCTCATATTCGCCATGCTGGAACTCCTCGCTCAGCAATGGCTGATCCACGCGCCCATCTTCATTGGTATGGCTGTCGAGCAGGTGGTGCGTATGATCCCCGTGCACATAGTGCAGTTCCAGCCGCATGCCGCGCGCCGGCTTACCATGCATGGTGTCCAGGACATGGGTGGTCAGGGCTCCGCCCATCTTGCTGCTCCGTATTCGTTCCCCGAAAGGCACAATAGCACGGGCACTTGCTCTTGATACTCTCAAATTGGGAGCATTATGCTGCCAATCTGGCAACAAGAGGACAATGACATGGACCCGCGCACACCACCTGAAAGACCGCGCGAGCATGCCTTGTCGGCAGGCCTGCTGGCGCGGGTGTTCCACCAGCCTTCGCTGATTTACTTCAACGCCGTCGCCACCCATCTGTCCATCCGCGAGGCAGCGCGGCGGCTTAACATCGCCTCATCGGCCGTGACGCGGCAGGTCGCGCAACTCGAGGATGCGCTGGGCATCGAACTGTTTCTGCGCGAAAAACGCCGCCTGCGCCTCTCACCCGCCGGCGAAATTCTGTTCCGCCATTCGCGCCGCCTTGCCGCCCCAATGGAAGCGGCCGTATCGGAGATCGAATTACTGCGCGGTGTCAGGGCCGGCTCGGTCCGCATCGCAACAGCCGAAAGCGTTGGTCTGTCCTTCCTGCCCCAGCTCATCAGCGATTTCGGCAAGCGCTATCCGCGTCTCAATCTCGACGTCTCCATCATTTCTTCGGCCGAGGTTGTCCAGCGCCTGGTCGAGGAGCGTATCGATATCGGCTTTGGCTTCATCGCCAAACCGCCCCGGCAGGTCGACGTGGCCTTTCGCCGGGATGTTTCCATCGGCGCCGTGATGGCGCCCGATCATCCCTTGGCGGGCGTCCGAAACCTGACAATGGCGCAGTGCCTTGAGCATCCCCTCGCCGTCGGTAAGCCGGAAATATCGATCCGTGAGGTCATTGAACCCTTCCTCCATTCCCCAGCAAACATCACCCCGCCCTTGGTCGAGGTGAACTCCATCCGCCTGCTGGTCGAACTGGCGCTGGGTGGCCACTATGCCTCGATCATGACCCCGATTGGCGCCCAAAACGAGATCGCGGCAGGCCGCCTCGTCTTCCGCCCCCTGCAGGATGGCGGACTGCCGACCAACCGCTTCGGAATTCTGGTGCGATCGGGCAGCGCCCTTCACCTGGCCCCGGCGATCTTCTTTGAACACGCCAAGACTTTTTTTGAGAGCCTTTCGCTTCCCGGCGCTGTTTGAACACAAGCTGGGTTGACATTCATAGCCGAAGAGCTATTGATTTAATCCATAGCTATTCATGAATGGATCTAGATGAACACGCATCAAGATGCCTTGTTCCGGTCGCTCGCCGACCCCACCAGGCGCGCCATATTCGAACAGCTCTGCAGACAGGGCGAACAGACTGTCGGCACGCTGACCGGCTTTGCCGGTGTCGCTCAGCCGACCGTTTCAAAACATCTGGCCGTGCTCAAGCAGGCTGGCCTCGTAAGCGATCGCCACGAAGGCCGGCAGACCCACTATTCCGCGCGGGTTCAGGCGCTCGCGCCGCTGATGGACTGGACCAAGGAAATGACGAACTTCTGGGAGGCACGGCTCGATGCCCTCGAAAATTTGCTCACAAGGATAGATCAATGACCCGTTTCATTCGTGCTTTTCACCGTTGGACCTCGATCGTCTTTACCCTGACGGTGATCGTCAATTTCGTCACAATTGGCTTTCTGGGTCAGGCCGGCGTACCCCCGCTTGTGACCTTCTCGCCGCTCCTGCCTCTTTTCCTCCTGCTGTTCTCAGGCTTGTTCATGTTCGTCCAGCACTACGCGCGCCGCCGCACGGGCCTCAACCATGTCTGAGGGGAAACCCGAGCGTCCGCCGCTCCAGCCCGGACCTGACGGCATTGTCCGGCTCTCCGGCGGCAATCCCCAGATCGCCAAGGGCTATGGCAACGAAGTAGTTCAGAAATACATCGCCGCCATGCCCGGCTGGCAGAGCGAGGTCGGCCGCAAATTGGACGCCATCATCGAAAAGACCGTGCCCGGTATCCACAAGGCCGTGAAATGGAACACGCCGTTTTATGGATTAGAACAGGGCATTTACATTGTCAGCTACCACTGCATGACCAAATACGTGAAAGTGGCCTTCCACAATGGCGCCCAACTGCGCCCAATGCCTCCAGGCACTTCGAAACAGGCCGAGGTGCGGTATCTCGATATCTACGAGAACGACATTCTGGACGAAGACCAGTTCGCCGACTGGGTGAGACAGGCCAGCAAGCTGCCCGGCGAGAAGTTGTAGGGAGTTGGATTGTGACATTTTCCAAGGACAGCGCCGCAGACCTTGCCTCCGGCGCAACGCCGGGTGAATTGATCGACAAGCGCATTGCCGACCTGCCAGATTGGCGGGGCGACAAATTGGCCAAGATTCGCAAGCTGATCCATGAGGCCCTGCCCGATGTGGAAGAAGAGTGGAAGTGGGGCAAGCCCGTCTGGTCCCACAACGGAATCCTGTGCACCGGCGAAGTCTACAGGGCCACAGTGAAATCCACCTTCCCCAAGGGCGCCTCACTGGAAGATCCCAATCACCTGTTCAATTCCAGCCTAGAAGGCAATGTCCGCCGCGCCATCGATTTTTTTGAAGGCGAGAGCATCGACGAAGCCGCTTTCAAAGCGCTGATCCTGGCCGCTGCGACGGCCAATGGCGAAATTGCCACCAAACGCGCCCGGAAATAGGATCTCCCGAATGACCATCGCCACCCAGACCCGCTCTGTCGTTGTCGAGCGCGAAATCCCGCATCCGCCAGCCAAAATCTGGAAGGCGTTGACCCAGTCACATCTGATCTCGGAATGGCTGATGGCCAATGATTTCGATCTCAGGGTTGGTCATAAATTCAAGCTACGCGGTGAATGGGGTGGCGTGCTGGACTGCGAGGTGCTTTCAATCGAGCCGGAACGCTCTCTTTCCTATGCCTGGGATCACGACAATCAGGATCCCCTTTACGCACTCAAAAGCGTAGTCACCTACACCCTGACTCCAACCGACACCGGCACGCATCTGCGCGTGGAGCAGGCTGGATTCCGTCCCGAGCAGAAGCAAGCCTTCGGCGGTGCCCATGCCGGCTGGAAGCAATTCCTCGAGAAGCTGGAAACGGTTGCAGCGATCGGCGGCTGACGTCCTTCTATGGACACAAGCCCCGCTTCAGTCTAGCGCAGGGGCGGCGCTTCTGCTTACCATTGGGTCTCCCGCCTGACGTAGAAGAGACTCATCCATGAACCGATATCCCCGCGACATGCATGGCTACGGCCAAACCCCGCCCCATGCCAACTGGCCCGGCGGCGCTCATATCGCGGTGCAGTTCGTCCTCAACTACGAGGAAGGCGGTGAGAACAATATTCTGCATGGCGACGACGCGTCGGAAGCTTTCCTGGTCGACGTGCTGGGCGCGGCCCCCTGGCCGGACCAGCGCCATGCCAATGTAGAATCCATGTATGAATACGGCGCTCGCGCCGGTTTCTGGCGGCTGCACCGTCTCTTCACCGAGGCAAACCTGCCCGTGACAATTTATGGCGTTGCGACTGCCCTGATGCGCGCGCCGGCTCAGCTTGCAGCCATGCAGGAAGCGGGCTGGGAAATTGCCAGCCATGGCCTGAAATGGGTGCAGCACAAGGACATGCCGGCCGCCGAAGAAAGCGCCCAGATTGCCGAAGCGGTGCGCCTGCACACCATCGCCACCGGCTCACGCCCGCTCGGCTGGTACACCGGCCGCTCTAGCCTCAACACCGTTGACCTCGTTGCTGACTATGGCGGCTTTGCCTATATCTCGGACACCTATGACGACGACCTGCCCTATTGGAAGGTGATCGGCGGCAAGCCCCAGTTGATCATTCCCTATACGCTCAGCGCCAACGACATGCGCTTTGTTACGGCGCCCGGCTTCGACAATGGCGAGGAATATTTTACCTTCCTCAGGGACAGCTTTGATTGCCTCTACGCCGAGGGCCAGGCAGGGTCACCCAAGATGATGTCGATTGGCCTGCACTGCCGCCTGGTCGGTCAACCCGGCCGCTATCAGGGCCTCAAGAAATTCATCGACTATATCAAGGGTTTCGACAAGGTCTGGGTGCCCACCCGACTCCAGATTGCCCAGCACTGGGCAAGGGAACATCCCTATAGGGCGCCTGAAGTGACCCCCAGCCAACTTGAGCGCGCCGAATTCGTTGCCCGCTATGGTTCAATCTTCGAGCATTCTTCCTGGATCGCAGAGCGCGCCTGGGAGGCCGAAATGGGGCCGGCCAATGACACCGCAATCGGCCTGCACTTTGTCTTACGCAACCAGTTCCGGATGGCCACGCCCGAAGAACGCCTGGCTGTTCTCAAGGCACACCCGGACCTTGCCGGCAAGCTTGCCACTGCCAAGCGCCTGACCGCCGAGTCGACCGCCGAGCAGGCCTCGGCCGGCCTCGACGCGCTGACCGATGATGAACGCAACAGGTTCACAGCGCTCAACAGCGCCTATGTCGAAAAGTTCGGTTTCCCGTTCATCATTGCCGTCCGGGACCACAGCAAGCAGTCCATTTTGGAGAACTTCGAGACGCGTATCGCCAATACGGCCGCCGAAGAATTCGCCACCGCCTGCGCCCAGGTCGAGCGTATCGCGCTGCTGCGTCTGCAGGCCATCCTGCCCTGACGCGTCGCGCCCTGTCGCGGCAAATGCACAATACTGGCCGGACCGAAGAATGGCCCGGCTCTCATGACCTCCGACAATGACCCATTTGGGTCGTCGCGGACAATAACCGCATGCTCAATCTTCTGCGCTGCCGCCCTACAAGCGACAACCCCGTCGTACTGTTTTCGAGGGCATCTTTGTGGCGATCACTTGTAGAAGCCCTCGCGCAGATTGATGCCGTGCTCCACCCACATGCGCATGGCGCAGAGCATGCCAGTCCAGCCTTCGCAATTGCCATAGGACGCTTTTTGCCCGGCCTCGTTCTCACGCCAACCCGCTTCATGGATAGAGACCAGGGTTCGCCCGTCCTCCAGCGCTTCAAAGCCCATCGTGACCTTGGTTTGATAGATGCCAGCAGGATCACCATCCGGCGGCGCATCCCAGGTCAGCACGATCTTCTCATCAGGCACGACCTCGACGACATTCACCGGAAAGGCGCCGGGAAAATCGTGGAAATCCCAAGTTACCGTCGCGCCAGTCTCCAGCCGCCCCCTGGCGCCGCCGGTCGTGAAATAATGTGAGAGCTGCGCCGGATCGGCGACCGCCTCGAACACCTCACGCACCGGGCGTGAAATGCGCCCTCGAACCGTAAATTCATACGCCATCAGACCCTCCATCTGCTTGACATTGAGACCTTATGTTATAATTTTATAACATGTCAAATGACGATGCAGATGACCTAGTTTTCAAGGCCCTGGGGCACCGGGTCCGCCGGCGCATTCTCGATCTGCTCAAGGCGGAATCCCGCACCACCGGCATGCTGTGCGATCTCATCCCCGAGATTGACCGCTGCACGGTGATGCAACATCTGCGCGTCCTCGAAGAGGCTGGGCTGGTTGTCGCTGAAAAACGGGGACGCGAGCGCTGGAATCATCTCGACGCCCTGCCCGTCCACGCCATTCACGAGCGTTGGATCGGGCCCTATGCGGCCTATGCCGCCGCCATGCTGAGCAAACTCAAACACAGGGTCGACGCCTGAGGCGTTACCCCATAGCCTCGGCCTGCGCAAACCTCTAAGCTCGAGCCAGCACGACACAATTCGAAACGAGTCATGGTCTCTTCCTACGCCTCTCCCAGTGCCGGCCTGCCTGGTCAGATGGACCTGCACACAGGCCGCGCCACCTTCACCGAGGCCTATGCCCTTATTCCACGCGGAGTGATGCGCGACATTGTCACCTCCTGCCTGCCCCATTGGCGCGATACCCGGCTCTGGGTCATTGCCCGCCCCATGAGCGGCTTTGCCGAGACGTTCTCGCAGTACATTGTGGAAGTGTCGCCCGGCGGCGGGAGTGAGCGACCAGAAGACAATCCCGGGGCCGAAGGTGTCCTGTTCGTGGTCTCAGGACAGATGACCGTCACCATCGAAGGCAAGACCCATTTGCTCGAAGTGGGCGGCTATGCATTCCTGCCCCCGGGCTGCGCCTGGAGCCTTGTGAACAAATCCACCGAAACTGTGCGTTTTCATTGGGTGCGCAAGCGCTACGAAGCGGTCGAGGGCCTCGCCGCGCCAGAGGCTTTTGTCTCCAGCGACAACGACCAGCCGATCCGCTGGATGCCCGATACCAATGAGCGCTGGGGCACCACGCGTTTTGTCGAACCGGATGATGTCCGCCACGACATGCACGTCAATATCGTCACGCTCGAACCCGGCGCCGTCATTCCCTTCGAGGAAACCCATGTCATGGAACACGGCCTCTATGTGCTCGAAGGCAAGGCGGTTTATCGTCTCAACCGCGACTGGGTGGAGGTGGAAGCGGGCGATTTCATGTGGCTGCGCGCCTTCTGCCCCCAAGCCTGCTACGCCGGTCCCGAGCGGTTCCGCTACCTGCTCTACAAGGACGTCAACCGCCACGCCAAACTGCCGTTTTGAGCCATGCCAGCCGACAATACGATCTTCACCGAGCCGCTGACCGCAGAAGCCTTTGCGCCTTTCGGCCAGGTCATCCAGACCGAGAACGCCGATCACTATCCGATCAATCTGGGCATGACAGAGCGTTTTCACGACCTGGCCCGGATTGAACTGGAAGGCCAGGGGGCCCGGCCCCTGATCTCGATTTTCCGCGGACGCCCATACGCATTGCCGCTCGATTTGCTGATGATGGAACGGCATCCCCTCGGCAGCCAGGCGTTTGTCCCGCTTTCTGCCCACCCCTGGCTGGTGATCGTGGCCCAAGACAATCGCGGCGAGCCGACGCGCCTTCGTGCCTTTCGTCCCGCCGCCGGGCAAGGCGTCAATATCGCTATCAATGTCTGGCATGGCGTGCTTACGCCTCTCGAGAAGACCAGCGAATTCCTCGTTGTTGATCGCGGCGGCGACGGCGATAACCTGGAAGAACACCACTTCAAGCATCCCTGGACCATAGTGGCAGACCGCCCCGAGTAACCCTGAAAGCGTCCTTGTCTCGCAACCGTCAGGCGCATGCTGTAGTTTGTGCAGCAAAGGGATGGAGGCAGACATGCACCTTTCAAGGCTCATCCAGGCCATGGCGCTGATACTGATGGTCCTGTCGCCGCCGGCCATGGCCGCGACCACGCTCAATGGCACCGTGACCTATCGCGAGCGTATGGCACTGCCGGCAGACGCCTGGCTCCGTGTCACGCTGGTGGATCTGACAACGATGGCCCCGGTCGTGGGTGCTTCGGCTGGCATTCCAGCCAAGGGCCAGGTGCCGATCGGCTTCGCGCTCAATGTGCATTCGCAGGTTGAAAAGACCAATGGCGCCTATGGATTGCTCGCCGAGATTTCCAGCGCCGGACAGGTGCTCTTTCGCACGCCCAGTCCCGTGCCCGTTTCCATCGGAGATAGCGCGCCGACGCCAATCTTGGTCTATCGCACGCCAACCCAGCCACCCAGCCCGGAACCGCCTATTCCCGCCACCCCGTCAGAACTCTTCGACACGCTCTGGACGGTCACCAGCATCGGCGGCCGGCCGGTCTCCGCGCCGCGGGCACCGACCCTCTCGATTGCGCCCGACCATCGCGCGGGTGGGTTCGGCGGGTGCAACAATTACTTCACCGAAGCCAGCATCGAAGCTCAGGCGTTGTCCTTTGGCCCAGCCGCCGCCACCCGCATGGCCTGCGCACCTGATTTGATGAATGAAGAGACCGCCTATTTCACGGCGCTGTCCGCCGTGGCATCCTATGAACTCGACGGTCAGGGACTGCGGCTGCTCGATGCGGCCGGTGTGCCGCTCATCGGGCTTGTGCGCACCACGGAGTAGACTGGTTTGGAGACTGCGGAACTGATTTCACGCCTGCTCGACGTGATCGAGAAGGATATTGCCCCCGTCACCGCCAAGGGTGTTGCGCGTGGCAACAAGCTGTTCGGTGCAGCAATCCTGAAGAAGTCCGATCTATCAGTGGTTGTAGCCGAAACCAATAACGAGATCGAAAATCCGCTCTGGCATGGTGAAATGCATGCCATCAAGCGCTTCTTCGAACTGCCAGCGGACCAGCGGCCGGCCACCAAGGACTGCTTGTTTCTGGCGACCCACGAGCCCTGCTCACTGTGCCTTTCCGGCATAACCTGGTCAGGCTTTGACAATTTCTACTATCTGTTCAGCCATCAGGACAGCCGCGACAGCTTCGCCATTCCCTATGACATACAGATTCTCAAATCCGTCTATGCGGTGCCCGAGCCTGAAACCGGCACAGTGTCGCCGGGGCGCGACCTCTACAACCGCAGCAACGATTTCTGGACCAGCCATGGCCTGCAGGACATGATCGCCGGGCTCGCCCGCAGCAATCGCGAAACGCTCATGGCGCGCATCGACGATCTCAACGCCCTCTATGCCGAATTGTCCGAAAACTATCAGAAGGACAAGGGCAGCAAAGGCATTCCGCTGGCTTAGTCGAGGCTGACGGCTGCTGCCGGCATGAACTCGCTTCGCGGGGCCTCGGCGAATGAGGCGGCAAAGGTCAGGAAGCTGATCGACAGGGCAAACAGCGCGGTAAGCAAAAGCTGCGACATGATGTGAAGGACCCTCATTCTTATTCGCGGCGGTCCGGGCTCACCCCTTTCCGCTCTCGGTTCCTTCTACGCAGGTCGCTTTGAACGCAGGACCAATGCACCATTAATGTGTCATTCATAAATCCCGCCGGGCGCATACCAGCCATGAGGCCCGAACTTTTTGCGCCCCCGTGCGTTGCAACCTGTGACCATCAACGCAACCAAAGGGGTAGCCATGTCCGAACTGATTGCACAGTCTGGCGGCGCGGCACCGTTGCTCGCCATCTTCACCGATTTCGACGGCACGCTGGTTGAAATCGCCGAAACACCTGACGCCGTCGACGTGCCCGCCCATCTGGCGGATCAGTTGGACCGGACTGCCCGCGACTTCAATCATGCATTCGCCGTCATTACCGGCCGCGAAATTGCCGATATTGATCGCTTCCTTGCTCCGCTGCATTTGCCGGTCGCCGGCGCGCATGGCGCCCAACGGCGCAAAGCGGATGGCACGATGCTCGAACTCGATGCCGAAATTACAGGGGCCGCTCAATCCATTGCCAGCGCCATGGCGCCATTGCTCGAAGAACACTCCGAACTGATCCTGGAGCCCAAGGACGGTGCCGTTGCGCTGCATTATCGTCAGGCACCGGAGCTGGAAGAAGACTGCCTTCTCGCCATGCAGGCCGCCATTGGCAAGCATCCCGAATTCACGCTCGTTCCAGGCAAGATGGTCATCGAGGCGAGACCTGCGGGTTTCGACAAGGGCAGCGCCCTCAAGGCCTTTATGCAGGAAGAGCCATTTGCCGGCCGCACACCGATCTTCATCGGCGACGACACAACCGATGAGGATGGCTTTCGCGCCGCACAGGAGCTCGGTGGCGTCGGTATCAAGCTCGGACCGGGCAAGACGATTGCGCGCATGCGCATCGCCGACGTTGCGTCCGTATATGCGCTGCTTGAAGGCCTGACCCAGATCGTTACTGGGCCACAGGCAACCAGCAATCTCGCAGACGAAACGCCGATCCTGGCGGAGACGACTGCACACTGAACTGACGACCGCCGGACCTGCCGGCACACATTTATGTTCAACCAGACACGGGGGCACCAGCCACATGAGCCGCATCGTCATTGTATCGAACCGCACGCCCGGCAAGGGTCCCGCCGCCGGTGGGCTTGCCGTCGCGCTGCGCAAGGTACTGAGCGAAAGGGAGGGCTTCTGGTTCGGCTGGTCTGGCAAGCTGACGGATCAGCCCGCCCGCGAAGCCCGCATCGAAGACATCGATGGCCTTGAGGTCGCCCAGATCGACCTCAGCCGTGAGGATCATCACGCCTATTACGCAGGGTTCTCTAATTCCATTCTCTGGCCAAGCTTCCACCTGCGCCTCGACCTGGCAACGATTGAAAGCCACTGGTACGAGGGCTACCGCCGGGTGAACCAGCAATTTGCCAGGGCGCTGTTGCCGCTGCTCAAGCCCGACGACGTGGTCTGGGTACATGATTATCACCTGATCCCGCTTGCGTCCGAGTTGCGCCAGCTCGGTGCGCGCAACCGCATCGGCTTCTATCTGCATATTCCGTTCCCCACGACCGACGCGCTTTATGCCATCCCGCACCATGAAGAACTGATGCGCGACCTGTCGCGCTATGATCTGGTCGGCATGCAGGCCAAGCGCGACGTCGCAGCCTTCACTGAGTTTGCCGAGCACCAGGCGCCCTCCACCTTTGGCGGCCACAAGGTGCAGGCGATCGACTTCAGCCGCACCGAGGTAGAGGCCTTCCCCATCGGTTCGGACCCGGATGCCTTCGCCAAACTCTCCGTCAGCCCCGCCGCCACCAAGATGGTGAATCGCATGAAGCGGGTTCTGGGCGATCAGCGGTTGATCCTTGGGGTCGACCGGTTGGACTACTCCAAGGGCCTGCCGCAACGCGTCGAGGCCTATGAAAAGCTGCTCGCCAACAATGCCCGGCTGCGCCGTTCTGTGCACATGTTGCAGGTGGCCCCGCCATCGCGTGACAGCATCAAGGAATACCAAGAAACCAGCGATACGTTGGACGCCATGTGCGGCCGGGTCATGGGGCATTTCGCCGAACCCGACTGGCAGCCCCTGACCTATGTCAAGCGCGCTTATGGCCAGCCAAGCCTGGCCGGGCTTTACCGCATGGCCCGTGTGGCCCTGGTCACGCCGCTACGCGACGGCATGAACCTGGTAGCGCATGAATTTGTCGGGTCCCAGAACCCGGAAGACCCCGGCGTGCTGGTCCTGTCGCGCTTTGCCGGTGCCGCCGAGATCTTCTCCGAGGGTCTGTTGGTCAATCCGTTTGATACGGATGAAACCTCCGAGGCCCTGCGCATGGCCCTGGACATGCCACTCGATGAGCGCAAGCAGCGTTGGGCGGCTCTGATGAAGTCAGCGCAGAAGCACAATGTCGATGATTGGGCTGTGAGCTTCCTCAACCACCTGACCCAGGGTGGACCGGACAAGCCCAGCGCAACCCGAGATGTGCTTTATCTCGGCTCCGCCAGCGAATTGGCTACGCCTCCGAACGCCATGGGGTCCCAGACGCCCCCAGCAGCGTAACCAGCATGCGGTTGGCCGGGGTGGCAATGCCATGTTTCTCGCCCAGCCGCACGATGACCCCGTTGCGAGCTTCGATTTCCATGGGATTGCCCGCCATCCGGTCGGCATGAATCGACCCGGCTATCGCGCCCTCCTTCATGGTGCGCATGTTTTCGACAGCAGCCTCAACCACCGATTGGGGCACTTCTGCGCCCTCTGCCCGTCCAACGGCGGCGCATTCTTCAACGAGAGCGCGAATGATCGCTTCCATGTCATTGGACCAGACCGGCCCGGTGGCCCGCAAAGTCAGCGCCGGAACAATAGCCGCACAATTACCGGTTAGCTTGACCCAGAGCTGGGACACAAAATCCCCATGCGCCGCAGCCTCGATCTCCGTATCGACGAATAACTCCGCCAACGCTTCGCCATTGTGCCCTGCAGGCACCGCGATGATGCCATGCCGGCTCTGGACGATACGACCAGGTGCGCTGCGCGAAGCCGGCAAGTTAATCATCACAGGCACCAACTTGTCTGCCGACACCAAGTGCGCAAACAGGCTCACATGCTCCACCCCGTTCTGGATGATCGCCACCCGCGTTTTCGGCCCGCACAAGGCCTCAAGCCATGGCGCGGTCGCGTCTGCACTATAGGCTTTGGTCGTGATCAGCACCCAGTCGACCGGCCGGGCCTGTGAGGGGGCCGTCAGAACTTTCGGCGTGGCCGTGATTACACCTGCCGGCGTTTCCACCAACAGATCGGTGATCGGCGTGCGCACGCAGACCGACACATCAAAATCGGCGTTCTGGGCCAGCCAGGCGGCAAGGGTTCCCCCGATGGCACCCGGCCCGACAATGGCGATGGAAGTCATGGCAATCCCTCAAAATGCAATGGGCGGCCCGAAGGCCGCCCATCTATCCAACCCAAAAATGTGATTCAGGCGTTGGCTGAAGCGCGCCGGGCACGGCCTGCATCGCGCTGACCCTTGTTCCAGCGCGGCTTGCCAGGTTTGGCACTAGTCGGCTTATTGCCCGCTGGCCGGGCAGACTGTGGCATGCCTTCGCCCGTCTTGCTGCGCTCGCCACCCGGGCGCGGCGTATTGAACTTGCGTGGGCTTTTAGACTTCGGGTTGCGGGCCGTGCGTGCTCCGCCCGGTGCGCCCGCATTGCTCCGCTGTTGGCGTGGCGCGGCGGCTTCTTCGACCAGGTTCAGATCGCCCGACACCGGAAGTGTCCGGCGGATCAGCCGTTCGACATCGCGTAGCTTGGACTTTTCCGTACCATCACACAGCGTAATGGCAATGCCCGAGGCGCCGTTACGGCCCGTGCGGCCAATGCGGTGCACATAGTTTTCGGGATCATCCGGCAGGTCATAATTGACCACATGGGTGATGTCCTTGACGTCGATGCCGCGCGCCGCGATATCGGTCGCCACCAGAATGCGCACCCCGCCGCTGGCAAAGCCCTTGAGCGCTGCCTGGCGGGCATTCTGGCTCTTGTTGCCGTGAATGGCAGCGGCGTCATGTCCATCGATGGCGAGGTTCTTGGCCACCCGGTCGGCGCCATGCTTGGTGCGGGCAAAGACAATAACCCGCTCCATGCCCTCGGCCTCGTCGCCGAGCAGATCGTTGAGCACGCCGCGCTTGGCCTTGGAGCCGGACATGATCACCCGCTGGTCGATTTTGACTACGGTAGATCCCTGCGGCGCGGCCTCGACCTTGATTGGCTCTTTCAGCAACGATTTTGCCAGATCTTCGACTTCTGCCGCCATGGTGGCAGAGAACAGCATGGTCTGGCGGCGCAGCCCAATTGCCTTGGCAATGGCCCGCACAGGGGCAATGAAGCCCATATCGAGCATGCGGTCGGCCTCGTCCAGCACCAGCCAGCGCGTTTCATTGAGGCGGATCTTGTTGTCGTCCAGCAGATCTTTGAGACGGCCTGGTGTGGCCACGACCACGTCGACACCCTTGGCAATCTTCTGCACCTGATGGTAGCGCGACACGCCACCCAGCACGAGAACCGTATCGAGCTTCATCTTCGAGCCGGCAAACTTGCGGATATTCTCGTCGATCTGCACGGCCAGTTCACGCGTCGGCGCCAAGATCAGCGCGCGCGTCGTCATCGGCCGGGGGCGACCGGTCAGCTCGAGAAGGCCGGCCAGGATCGGCAGGCCAAATGCCGCAGTCTTGCCAGAACCAGTCTGGGCAATGCCCATCATGTCCCGGCCCTCAAGCAGCTTGGGGATGGCCTGGGCCTGAATCTTGGTGGGCTCGGTAAAGCCGCCGGCAGTCAGGCTGTCAGTGATCAGTGTCGGCAGGCCGAGCGAGGTAAAATCGTTCAAACTCTTGTCTTTCAACTTGCGCAAAACTGCGCATGCGCCAAACCGCAATGCGGGTGGCGCTTCTATCAACTTTGCAATCGGGCGATGGGATTATCGCGCGGGTGCTGGCTCAAACCCGGACCGCACATTCTGGGGTATCCGGGTCGACTTCGCCGCTCACCGCATGAGTAAGAAGGGAAGTCCATCAACGGCCATTTCGCCGTGACGTCGCGTTCATATGGGGGAATTGGTGGAAAAAGGCAAGCGCGATGGGCGCATGGGTGGTGTGCTGCGCCGCTGCTGGCCTCAAATCCCGCCATACCAGTCATAGCCATTGTCTTCCCAATAGCCGCCCTTGCCGCGGCCGATTGAGGACAGGTCATCGACCAGCTCGATCGTGTGCAGATATTTCGGCTGCTTGTAGCCCAATGCCCGCTCGATCCTGAGACGAACCGGTGCGCCATTGCTCACCGGCAGGACCTCGTCATTGAGCCCGTAGGACAGGATCGTCTGGGGGTGATAGGCGTCCACCAAATCCGAGCTGGTGTAATAGAGAATGTCGCCAGAAATGCTCCTCTGGATATTGTCGTAGCAGTGATAGACGCAATAGCGCGCGCCTTGCTTCACTCCGGCCTGGTCAAGCACCGGCCCCAAGGGTGTGCCAGTCCACTTGGCAATGCAGCTCCAGCCTTCAACACAATCGTGCCGGGTGATTTGCGTGCGTGAAGGCATGTTGCGCAACTCGGCCAGCGAAAAGCTGATCTCCCGATCCACCATGCCTTTGATGGTCAGACGGTAAGGCTCGAAATTGGCCTCCCGCAGGGAGACGTATTCCGCGGTCGTGGGATCAGTTGAACCGTTGGGGCGCTGGCCCTGGCGGATCTCGCTCGCGGCGTATTCGCGCGCCAGCACTTGGTCGCCGATCAAGGCACGCTGCGCCTGATAGGTCAGCACATTGGCTTGTTCCAGGGCCTGACGCACCGGATTGCCGCGCTGGCCGAGAAAGTCGAACTGGTTGCATCCCGAAAGGGCCAGAGACGACCCCAGCGCCGCCGAGCCGACCAGAAACTTGCGGCGATTGACGATCAGGCGGCTCATGGCTTGTCTCCCTGTTCACGCGGTGTGCCGGGGCTGGTGCGATACCAGCCGGTAATCATGGAGCGGAGCTCGTTAAGCGGTCCTGCCAGCAGCACCATGATGATGTGAACGACAAAGAACAGGACCAGCAGCACCATCACAACGAAATGGATGGTGCGCGCCGTCTGCCGCCCCCCGAAAATATCCAGCAGCCAAGGCCAGGCGGCATCCATGCCCGGACTCATCGTCAGACCCGTCAGGATGATCAGCGGAAACAGCACAAAGAAGACCGCGAAATAGCTCAGCTTTTGCAGCGGCGAGTAGCTGCGGCCGTGGTGCAGGCGCAGCCGCACATGATCGATCGCATCCCGCGGCAATCCGATGATGTCGCGGCCTTTGGGCAGGATGTCCCGCCGCAAATGGCCATTGACGAAACTGGCCAGGAACCAGATGAACAACGCAGCGACAAAAATCCAGCCGAAGAAGAAATGTACGACCCGACCTGTCGCCAAATCGCGGAAGGACGGAATCGTCACCGCGCCAGGAAATCCGACAAAGCTTGGATTGGCCGCCGGTCCGCTCATGCCCAGAACGCCTGTCGTGTCGAAGGTCTGCCCGAATACGGTGGTCTGCCCGCGCGGCCCGCTCGGCGTGTTGACGGCGCCGATGCTGAGCACGGCATTGTCGAATTCAAAGCCCGATTGCTCGCCGATATAAAGAGTCGGATGGGCGTTGAAGATCTGCAGACCGGACAGCAGCAGAAAGAACAGGCATATCGCCCAGACCCAATGGGTCAGCCGCGTCCAGATGGACTGGCGATAGACCAGCGGACCTTTGGCGGGCGGCAGGCCCTTGTCTTCAGTCATGTTTCCCCCTCGGCGGATATGATGCATTCCTGCCTTCAGTAACGCTACCGCATCGGGCGAAGCGTCGCCATCACGTCGATGTTATTGTCTCGAGCACAGTCTGGTAGGCCAGCACTGCCGACTTCACCATATTCGCTTCAGCCTCAGATCGGGTTACCTGTTCACGCAGCCGTGTTCGGCGCTCGCTTTTTTGTTCCCGCTGTGTAACCTCCTGTACAAGCGGCGCGAATGGAGAACCAATGCAGGCGGATGCGACCGAGAAACGGATGCGCGAGTTGATGCTCGCCGCACTCGACGGCGACGCAGCCGCCTATCGCCGGCTGCTGGCCGAGCTCACGCGCTATTTGCGACCCTGGTTCGCGAAACGCCTGAGCCCGTCCCATGCTTCGCACGCGGAGGATCTTGTGCAGGAAACGCTACTTGCCTTGCACACCAAACGTTCGACTTACGACCGCAGCCGGCCCTTCACCGCCTGGCTGCATGCTGTTGCACATCACAAATTCGTCGACCATGTCCGTCGCCACGCTATCCGCCCCACTGTCCATCTCGATGACGACGCACCCATTTTTGCGTTCGATGACAGCGCCCACGCTGCCGACCGACGCGATGTCGACGCCGTGCTGACCGAGGTGCCCGAACGAACTGCCGATCTCATCCGCCAGACCCGCATCGAGGGCGCCAGCATCGCCGAGGCGGCCGCTCGCCACGGCATCAGTGAAACCGCTGCTAAGGTGTCGATCCATCGCGGCCTCAAATCCCTGATGAACAGGTTTGCGGGAGGCAGCAAATGACCAATGAACTGATCGATCGCCTTTCCGCAGAACTTGAGCCAACACCAGAAAGGGCGTTGGAAAAGCGTCTTTGGCTGGCGCTTTCCATTGGCCTTGTCGGCACCATTCTGATTGGCCCGCTAGTGCTCGACGTTTTGGTCGGCCGCCCGTTTGGCGGAGCCTGGGGCAACTCCATGTTCTGGGGAAAGCTGGCCTATACCATTGGACTGGGCACCCTTGGACTAATCGCTGTGCCGGCCCTGTCCCGTCCCGACCAATATCGCATCTGGCCGCTGCTGCTTGCCGGTGCGCTGGCCGTGCTGGCCCTTATTGTCGGCACCTTGGGCTGGATGCGTTCAGATTGGGCCATGTCGGTGTTGATGGGCGGAACCGCCCTTGTCTGCCCCTGGCTGATCATCGTGACGGCGGCCCCGCTACTGGCGGTTTTGCTCGGCATGATGCGCCGTTTTGCGCCCGCTTCGCCAACAATGGCGGGTCTGGCTGCAGGGCTGCTGGCCGGAGGCTTCGGCGCCGCGGCCTATGCCTTCTACTGCGGGGAAACCAGCATGATGTTCATGGCGACCTGGTATTCCCTGGGCATCGCCCTGACTGCACTCCTGGGCGCGATCATCGGGCGATACCTGTTGCGCTGGTAGCGCCGGACTATTCGTCCCGCGCTGCCCAGTTGATGCCACGGCGCATGATGGTGGCGAAGTTGGGGTTTTCGAATTCCTTGGCCGAGTGCCCCAGGGTCGAGTGAAAAACGCGCCCCTGGCCATATCGATGCTTCCACACCACAGGAACCACGGCGCCTTCGATCCATGGCGCGTGCTCGCCGCTGAACGTTGTGGTCGCGAGTACCTCAATCATCGGATCGACATGCATGTAGTACTGCTCGGAGGTATAGGGAAAGCTTGGCTTGATCCCCGCCATGATCGGATCGTCGGGCTTGGTCACGTCGACAGTGTAATCGATGATGTCGCCCGGATGGGCCACCCACTGGCCACCGACCATGAACTGGTAGACCACGGAGTCGCGAAAGGCATCGGACATCCCCCCGTGATGGCCGGCGAGGCCGACGCCACCGCGCACGGCATTGGCAAGGTTCTCGGCCTCCTCCTTCTCGATTTTGCTCATCGTGTAGATCGGAATGATCAGCGACAGATCGGCGATCGAAGGATCGGCGAAGGCACTGGTCTCGGTCGCGGTCCGCACCGAATAGCCGTCCTCATGCAGCCAGCGGCGATAGATGGTGGCGCATTCCTCCGGGTCGTGACCTTCCCAGCCACCATAGACAATCAAAGCACTGCGCATGAGCATTTCCCCTGCAAATCAAACGGCGCGGAGAATACCCGACTGGGCTGGTATTGAAAGCCCATCAGGCGCGATTGATGTGGTCAAGCCTGTTCACGAAGTGCAGACGCCGCTCGAACGCCCAGCTCACCGGCGGGCCATAGAGTCCCAGTTTTGCCTGCCTGTACGTCTCTTTGAGCGCCGCCGTCGCAAAAAGCTCGGTCCACTGATTGGCATCGAAATAATTGTAGTTGAGGCGCACATCGTGCCCACGATTGCCGGCCCAATCCATCAATTGCAACGTAAGTCCAGCTAACATGCCCTCGCGCACATGGTCTTTGATCACCACGCTGCCGGAAGCCACCCGCGCCGCCTCTGCAAGGACGAGGCCGGGGGCGTCAGTGTGGTGCAGGACATCGACGATAGTGACGCAATCGAACTGCCGGTCCGCAAATGGCAACCTGCCCCCGTCATAAACGGTGACAGGGATATGCGTCAGCGGTCGCACCAGCACATCGACGCCTTCGATCACAAGTTCAGGGCGCCGTCGCATAATGGCCTTGGCTACCTGCCCGTCACCGCACCCGAGGTCCAACACCCGGATGGCATCGCTCGGAATGGCAATAGCCAAACTATCCGCCAGCGACTCGACGCGCCGCCTGAAGATCAAAGCACCGTGGACAGTGTTGAGCAGGCGCTTGCTCCAGGACTGCATGCTCATGCCGGCTTGGCTTCAAGCCGCCGGTCTCGGTTGAAGGCCCAGGCCCGCAGCACAACGTAGTTGAGCCCTGAGGTCAGCGCGATCACCAGGACTGCCGCCATCAGGCTGGGCAGGGCGAACGTCCCATGGAGCAGGAAACTGAACATGGTGGCCAGCGCCAGAGCCATCATCTGCACCGCCACATATCGCGGGAGCGCCTGCCCATGCGGCGCTTGGGAGCCGAAGCTGAAACGCCGGTGCAGCAGGTAGACCGGGACGATGAATGCTGCATAGCAAAACGTGCTGACAAGCCAGCTTTCGACCATGGGCAGCACCCAGATCAAAGCCGTGCTGACCACAACAAAGCTGGCGGCAGCGCAGGCGCCGATCACGAAGAACATCATGACCCCACCACCGACCGGGCGCGTTGCCCCCTGCTCGGGATGCGCGTGCATCAGACTTTCCAGGGCGACATTCATTGGTGGCACTTTCGGTAGGCAGCTTGCTTGCCCAGCAATATGCGTAAACCCTTGCAACCGCGTTTACGCTGCCCGCCGCGAACCCCACCCGGAAAACTGTGACCGGAAATTTGACCAAAAGGTCCACTTTCCACTGTCACAATTAGCTGATTAGTTGTTTTATGACACTGCTGGCAGCCCTTCAGGCGTCGGGCTGATTGGCAGATGCACTGACGACTGCAACAGGTACAAGGGACATCAGGGATGAAGAAACTGCTTCTGGGCGCAACGGCGCTCACACTCTGCGCCGGCTTCTCGACAGCCGCATATGCAGAGTTCACGCTGAACATTCTGCACATTAACGACTTCCACTCCCGCTTTGGTCCGATCACTGGTACGGACTCCAACTGCAGCGCCGAAGATGATGCCGCTGGCGAGTGTTTTGGCGGCATTGCGCGCCTGAAGACAGCCATTGACGCCAAGCGCGCCGAACTCGAAGGCGAGAATGTCGTGCTCGTCGATGCAGGCGACCAGTTCCAAGGCTCTCTTTTCTACACCCAATATCGCAGCGAGATCATTGCCGAGTTCGCCAACGACCTGGGCATCGAAGTGATGGCCGTGGGCAACCACGAATTCGACGATGGGCCAGAGGAACTGGCCAAGCTGCTCGACGCTGTGAATTTCCCGATCATTTCGGGCAACACTAATGTCGAAAACGAACCCCTGTTAGCAGGCCGCGTGCCCGGTACAGTGGTTCTTGAGATCGGCGGTGAGCAGATCGGTTTCGTGTCTGCTCTGGCTGAAGACACCGATGAAACCTCTTCCCCCGGCGACAATGTCGAGTTTGAAGACACCATCACCAGCCTGACCACGCAGGCAGAAGCCCTGACCTCGGCCGGCGTGAACAAGATCATCGCGCTCACCCACATTGGCTACGCGCAGGACCTGCAGGTCGCTGCCAACGTGCCCAATGTCGACATTGTCGTCGGCGGTCACTCTCATACTCTGCTATCCAACACGGACGAGAACGCTGCCGGCCCCTACCCCACAATGGTCAACGGGCCGGCTGGCAACGAAGTGCCTGTCGTCACCGCCGGCGCTTATGCAAAATATCTCGGCGACCTGACGGTTACCTGGGATGACGACGGCAATGTGATTTCTGCCGAAGGCGCCCCGATCATCATGGACGCATCGGTCACGCCGGACGAAGGCTATGTTGCCCGTCTTGCCGAACTCCAGGAGCCGATTAACGCTCTTATGGAAGAGGTGATCGGCACCGCAACCGATGCGATTGAAGGCTCACGCGAAGTCTGTCGCGTCGTCGAATGCTCCATGGGGAACTTGGTAGCAGATGCCATCCTCGGCCGCGTCGCCGATCAGGGCAATGTCATTGCCATTCAGAACGGTGGTGGCCTGCGCGCGTCCATTGATGCCGGCGAAATCACTATGGGCGAAGTCCTGACCGTCCTGCCCTTCTCGAACACGCTGGCAACGGTGGAAATTTCCGGGGCCGACGTTATCGAGGCACTGGAAAACGGCGTCTCCGATATCGAGAATGGCGCTGGCCGCTTCCCGCAGGTTGCTGGTCTGAAATACAGCTACACCCTCGCCAACCCGGCCGGTGAGCGCATCTCCGATGTGATGGTTCCCGGCGAAGGAGACCAGTGGGTGCCGATCGACGAAGACGCCACCTACATCGTGGTCACCAACAACTATATGCGCGGCGGCGGTGACGGCTACGGTACCTTCGCGGAAGGCGACAATGCCTACGACTTCGGTCCTCCGCTGGAGCAGGTCGTGGCCGACTACATCGCCGAACTTGGTGGTGAATACACCCCCTATACCGATGGCCGCATCACTGTAATCGAGTAGGTTCGAACGACCAGACAGTGAAAGGGCGCCTCCGGGCGCCCTTTTTTGTGCCGTCTTCATCAGGCGCGCCGCGCCAATTGCCCCCAGGCGAGCAGGATGATTACGGCCCCCACTATGGAGGCGATGAAACCCGCGCCATCGCCCTGATTGTACCAGCCGATCTGCTGGCCAAGCCAAGTCGCAAGGACCGAGCCGACGATGCCCAGCACGGTGGTGAGAATGAACCCGGAGGGCTTGTTGTTCCCCGGCGTGATCCACTTGGCGATGAGACCGGCGAGAAAACCGATGATGATGGCCCAGACAATACCCATGCGACGCTCCTTTTGCTGACCATAGAAATTGGTATCGCCTCAACTGGTTGCAACGCCGAGGACAAATTTGATCGCGGTTTGTGATCGAGGAGGTCGCAACTCAAAGCGGAGAGGCTCGTTGTGAGGCTGTCCAAGTGGGGGGCACAACCCACGAACAGGAGCCAATTATGAAAAAGACCATTATTGCATCTGCAGTTACCGCCCTTCTGGCCACCAGCGCCATTCCGGCCATGGCCGCCAACTCGTCTCTTGACCTTGACGCCGGTGCGGGCATTTCGCTCGACAGCGATGTGCTGACCGCCCAGACCGATGCTGGTGTTGATGCCGGCGTGGATGCTGGCGTGGACACGTCCGAAGACGGCGTCAGTGTCGATGCTGGCGCGGACGCTGGTGCCGAAGTCGACGCTGAAGACAGCCTCGATGCAAACGCTGGCGTGAGCTCTGACGCAAACGTCGAAGCAGCCGGCGGGATGGCCGACGATACCTATGGTTCTGTGATGGCTTCCATCCAGACCTCGGCCAATCTGGATCTGTCTGCCGTGACCGAAGAGACGGATATCTCTATCGTGCTGCTCTCATCGCTGCAGGGCAATGCGGAGACCGAGAGTGCCGCTCTCGATGAGGCGCTGACCGCCAGTGCCGACGCGCAGGCCGGCCTGCATGCCCGCATCTCCGACAACGCGGCAATCACCGCTGAACTGGAAACGGAAGGCTATGCTGTCGAGGATGTCGTCAGCCTCAAGACCAAGGCCGATGGCGCCGTAATCGTCTATGTTGACGATCGCGCTTAACCCATCGAAATGAAGACGGGGCCCCGGCAGATTGCCGGGGCCCCTGTCTCTTGCGCCTAGACGGTATGCTCAGCCCGTTCCCGCTCTGTCACCGTGGCCATATCGAGCACCTTCTGGATATTGGTGGCATGCCGGAAGCTGGGCTCCAGGTTCTGACCCTGTCGGCACGCATCAATGAAGCGCTGGTAATTGGTGGGCACCGGATCGACCTCGACCTCCGTCCACGTCCCGGTCTCAGCGTCCTGCCCCAGGCAAGTATAGAGCTTGGACCAGTCGTGGCGATGCTGCACCTCGATCGAGCCGAGTTCGCCATAAACCCTCAGGCGAAGTTCGTTGAAATGGCCCGTCGCCCAACGCGAGGCATGGACCACACCGAGCGCACCATTTTCGAGCTGCGCCGTCATGGCGAAGCTGTCATTGGCATCCAGGTCATATTCGCCAATCTTGTTGCCTGGTGCCTTGTCGAAGGTTTCCAGGCGGCAGAACACTTTGGAAAAGTCGCTTCCCGCGCCATAGGCGGCAAAGTCGAGAATGTGCACCCCGATATCGCCGAGTACGCCATTTGAGCCGTGCTTCTTGGACAGGCGCCAGAGCCACTGGCTCTCCGTCCGCCAGTCACCCCAGGCGCGAGACACCAACCAGCTCTGCAAATAGCTGGCCTCGAAATGCTTGACCGTGCCAACCTGACCCGACTTTACGATTTCACGGGCCTTCTGAAGCTGGGCAACATTGCGATAGGTCAGGTTGACCATGTTGACCAGACCCAGCCGTTCGGCCGTCTCGGTCATTTCCATGGCCCTCGCGTGATCTGTCGCCAAGGGCTTTTCACAGAACACGTGCTTGCCCGCCGCCAGGGCAGCCATGGTCGTAGGATAGTGCACACTGTCGGGCGTCACATTGGCCACGGCATCGAACTGCCCCCAGCCCAGGGCCGCGTCGAGCGAACCAAAGCCGCGCTCGATATTGTGTGCAGCACAGAAGGCCTCTACCCGCGAGGGGTCGACATCAACCCCGCCGGCCAGGGTGACCCCTTCGATGCTCGCAAAATTCTTGGCATGCGTATTGGCCATGCCGCCGGTACCCAGGATGAGGATACGCATATGTCAAATCCTTGGCCGTCGCCGACGGCCGCTCGTCTGTTGTCTGTGCAGGTCACCCCCGCCCAGTGCGGGAGTGCCTGTAGGTCTAAAACGACGCATCCTGGCTTGGCCGGAATAGCGCCGCAGGTCGGTCAGCTCTTCACTTCACCCGCATGGTCGGCGGCGCTCAGCTTTGCGCCGCGTTCCTCGATCTTCTCGATCGCTTCGGCAACCGGCGTGTTCGGCGCCTTCATCAGGTGCGCGTGACGATCGCCCTGATAGGCCCAGTTGACAGCATTGCGCAGCACCTGGCCCACATTGGCGTCGTGATAGGTCGGGTAGGTTTCATGACCGGGGCGGAAATAGAAGATATTGCCCGCACCACGCCGATAGGTCAGGCCCGAGCGGAACACTTCGCCACCCTGGAACCAGGAAACGAATACTGTCTCAAGCGGCTCCGGCACGGTGAAGGGCTCACCATACATCTCTTCATATTCCAGCTCGAAATAGGCAGGCAGTCCCTTGGCAATGGGGTGACCGGGATTGACCACCCACAGGCGTTCGCGTTCGCCCGCTTCGCGCCAGTGCAAATTCGCGGGCGCCCCCATCAGGCCCTTGAACACCTTGGAGTGGTGCCCCGAATGCAGCACGATCAACCCCATGCCCTGCCAGACATGCTCCATGACGCGCTTGACCACGGCGTCATCGACCTTGTCATGGGCCGCATGGCCCCACCACAACAACACATCGGTATTGGCCAACGCCTCTTCGGTGCAGCCATGCTCGGGTTCTTGTAGTGTGGTGGTCTTGACCTCAAGATTGGCATCCTGCCGCAGCAGCGCAGCAATCTGGTTATGCATGCCATTTGGGTAGTTTTCGGCGACAACCTTGTTCTTCTGTTCGTGAACGTTTTCGCCCCACACCAGGGTACGGATCGGCATGACAGTCTCCTAATATCAATAGCCCGGCAGGGAGGCGCCGGGTGTTTCTTGGTTCTGCGTCATTCCCGCAAAATCGGGAACCCCTGTTTTCTCAACTGAGGTTCCCGCCAGGAGGGACACGGTTTTTGGAAATGGTGACGGCAACGGGGCCGTCACGCATTGAAATTTGTCCCTATCGAATCGGCTTTCCTGCTTCATCGAAGCGATGTACGCGATCTTCCATCGGGGAAACGCGCAGCTTCGAGCCGCTCGGATGCTGCATGGCGCCTTCCAGGCGAACCACGATCGGCTCCTCCTGGCCCATTTCAAGATAGACGTAGGTATCCGCGCCGAGATTTTCGGTATGGATCACTTCGCCTTCCCAGATGCCATCTGGCTTGACCAGCATATGCTCGCCACGCACGCCCAAGGTTGTGCACTTGAAGGCTTCGGCTTTCTCACCGGTCAGGAAATTCATCTTGGGCGAACCGATAAAGCCGGCGACAAAGATGCTGTCGGGCTTCTCGTAGAGCTCCATGGGCGTTCCCACCTGCTCGACCAGACCATCACGCAACACACAGATGCGGTCGGCCAGCGTCATCGCCTCCACCTGATCATGGGTCACATAGATCATGGTGACATCGTGCATGCCCTCATGCAGCTTGGCAATCTCGATGCGGGTCTGCACACGCAGGGCTGCGTCAAGGTTTGACAATGGCTCGTCGAACAGAAAAACTTTCGGGTCCCGGGTAATGGCCCGACCGATGGCGACGCGTTGCCGCTGACCGCCCGAAAGCTGCTTGGGCAAGCGGTCGAGATACTGCCGGATCTGAAGCATATCCGCCGCTTTCTCCACACGCTCCCGGATGGCTTCCTTGCTATGACCCTTCTCCAGCTTGAGCCCGAACGCCATGTTTTCGTAGACCGTCATGTGCGGATAGAGCGCATAGGACTGAAACACCATGGCGATGCCGCGCTTGGAAGGCGTCAGGGCATTAACCACCTTGCCGTCGAACAGCATTTCGCCCGAAGTGATGTCCTCAAGCCCGGAAATCAAGCGCAACAAGGTGGATTTGCCGCAACCCGATGGGCCGACAAAAACCATGAACTCGCCTTTGCGCACTTCCAGGTCAACGCCCTTGATGACGTTCACAGCGCCAAAGGACTTACGGATATTGCGAAGTTCGATTGATGCCATTTTGGCTTCTCCTTATCCTTTGACGCCGCCGGCTGTGAGGCCGGAAACGATCTTGCGCTGGAACACCAGCACCAGGGCCACCAGTGGCACGGTCACGACGACCGATGCAGCCATGATGATACCCCACGGAATTTCATACTGTGAGCCGCCCGAAAGCAGCGCGATGGCCACCGGTACCGTGCGGGTGTCGTTTGAGACCGTGAAGGTCAGCGCGAACAGGAACTCATTCCAGGCCGCTATGAACGCCAACAGGCCAGTGGTGACCAATGCCGGCCACATCAATGGCATGAACACCTGCGTGATGATGACCCATGGCGTAGCCCCATCGACAATGGCCGCCTCTTCAATCTCAACCGGCAGGTCACGCATAAAGGTGGTCAGCACCCAGACGGTGAATGGCAGCGTAAAGATCGTATAGGCAAAGATCAGCGCCCACGGGGTATTGTAGATGCCCAGGAACCGGATCACCTCAAACAGGCCAGCCAGCACCGCAATCTGCGGGAACATGGAAACGGCCAGGATCGTCATCAGCAGCAAGCTGCGTCCCCGGAACCGCACCCGGCTCAAGGCGAAAGACGCTGTCACAGCCAGGAACAGGGCAAGGATCACAGTGACCGAAGCGACAAAGACCGAATTGAGCAGGTTGCGTGGGAACGCACCTTGGGAGAACACCTGCCGGAAATTTTCGAAGCTGATCGAGGTCGGCCAATAGGTCACGCGGAACAGGTCGGTACCCGATTTGAGGCTGGTCAGGATCGCGTAGTAGAACGGGAAAACCGAGACCACCACGATGACCAACACCAGCGCATAGAACAGCACGGTCTTGGTCAGCTTCCAATAATCGAAGGTCGCGCCCATTAGCGGTCTCCCCCCTCGAAGTTCACCTTGCCGATCCAGATATACAGGATGGTGAAGATCGCGATCAGCAGGAACAACAGCGTCGACTGAGTCGACCCTTCAGCGAAATTGTTGAACTGGAACAGGTTCTCCTGCGCCAGCACCGACATGGTCTTGGTCGAGCGCGAGTTGGGTGTCAGCACATAAATCAGGTCGAAGATGCGCAGCGCGTCAAGCACGCGGAAGATGATCGCCACCATCAGCGCCGGTCGCACCAGCGGCAGCGTGATCCTGAAAAACTGCTTGACCGGATGCACCCCGTCGATCTCGGCAGCTTCATAGATGTCTTTGGGGATCATCTGCAGACCGGCCAGGATCAGGAGCGCCATGAACGGGGTGGTCTTCCAGATATCGACAATCAGCACCGCGGTCATTGCGGTATCCGCCGAGGCCGTCCAGGCCACAGGAGCAGAGAGCAAACCCAGCTTCATGCCCAGATCGTTGATGATGCCGAACTGGTCATTCAGCATCCAGCCCCACATACGGGCAGAAACAATGGTCGGAATGGCCCAGGGAATAAGAATGGCAGCGCGAACGATGCCTCGTCCGCGGAACTCGGCGTTGAGCACCAGCGCCACAATCATGCCCAGCACGGTTTCCCAGAGCACGGACCAAAAGGCAAAGCGCACGGTATTCCAAACCGCATTCCACCAGTCCGGATCCGCCAGCACGCCGCGATAGCGCACCGTACCGCTTTCAAGCACTTGCCAGCGCAGATAATTGCCGATGCCGATCCACTCGGCACCGTACAGATCGTTCAGCGTCGCATCGGTAAAGGAGAACCAGATCGAGCGCATCAGCGGCCATCCGGCCACAATCGCCAAGGCGATCAGCATCGGCACCAGGAACCAGCGCGCCGCGCGCGCACGTTGCTGCAAAAGCTCCGACCTGATCTTGGGTGTGGCCGCCGTCCCTACCGGGGCCATGGCGTCGGTCGCCATACTCGTTCTCCTCCCACATTATCTTCGAAAGTGCCGGGCGGGCGGCGGGTGAACCCCGACCGCCCGCCCCGCTAAGGCCGCCGGGAGGACTTACCAGGCGTCGCCCTTCAGGTCCTGCAGATCAGCCTCGAGGATCTCGAGGTTTTCCGCAGCCGAGCCATTGCCCGAAAGCGTGTCATGCACTGCGCTCCAGAACAGCGAGGAGACCTCGTTGTAGTTGGTCTTGGTCGGAGCGGACGGGCGTGGCACAGCCTGTTCGAAGATGGCCTTCCAATTGGCCATGAAGGGCGATGCGGCCAGCACGTCGGCGTCTTCGTAGAGCGACGGAATGGTGGGCAGGTTGGACTGCTGAATGGCGCGCTCCTTCTGGACTTCCTCCGAAGCCAGGAACTTGGCCAGCTCGATGGCAGCTTCCGGATCGGGCGAGTACTTGGAGACCGCAACGTTCCAACCACCCAGCGTCGCAGCCGATCGGGCACCTTCGCCGTCGCCGGCAGGCAGCGGAGCGACGTCAAACTTGCCCTTCACTGCCGAGTCATCGCCGTTGCTCAATGCGTATGCATAGGGCCAGTTGCGCATGAACACGGCATTGCCGAGCTGCCAGACGCCACGGCTTTCTTCTTCCATGTAGGCCAGCACGCCTTCCGGCGCGATGGTGCCGACCCAGCCGGCCGCACGATCAATCGCAGCAGCAGCCTGCTCGTTGTTGATCGAAATAGTGCCGTCGGCCTCAACAATCTGGCCGCCGCCATTGGACATCACCCATTCCAGCGCATCACAGGTCAGGCCTTCATAGGCATTGCCCTGGAACACGAAACCCCAGATTTCCGAATTGCCCTCTGCACGTTCGGCATCCATGATTTCCTTGGCAGTCGCTTCCAGCTCGGTCCAGGTGGCCGGGACCGACTTGCCGTGCTTTTCCAGCAGGTCAGTACGGTAGTAAAGCGCCGGAGCGTCAGTAAAGGCAGGCAGGGCGACGAGCTTGCCGTCGGCGGTCTGCGACTCGATGATCGAGGGGAAGTGATCGTCCACAATGTCGGCGGCAGCCTCGGTCAGATCGAGGAACTGGTCGGCGAGCTGGGGCGCCCAGATCACGTCGGTCTGGTAGACGTCGATGTCGGTGTTGCCGGCGGCAAGCCAAAGCCGATACTGGCCGAACTGGTCAGTGGTGGAAGACGGCATTGGCACCACAGTAACCGTGTGGCCGGTTTCGGCTTCGAAACGGTCGAGCTGGCTGCGCAGGAACGCCAGGCCATTGCCGGTGTCACCCGACACGATGGACAGCTCGGCGGCCTGGGCCGCACCACCCACCAGGGTCACGCTCGTCAGCAGGCCGGCGAGCATCAGATTCATCTTCATTGGAAATCCTCCCGAAAAAACAACTTACGGGAGAGGCGCATTGAACTGACCCTGCGTCAAAGCGCCGGGCCAAATCTCCTCCCCCTCAAAAGCACCTCGCCGAACCGTTTTAGCCGTTCAGTTTGAAAGCGCTTTGGAAGTTAAGGAAACAGAGGCTCGAAAAACTGTCAAGCGTCGCCCAGGTCGATTTTTGGAACTTTTCCATGGGTGACAAAAAATACCATTTAAATTCATAAGCTTAACAGAGACAACTCTTTCCAGCGGCAAAAATCACGCTTTGAAACCTTGATGTACGCACCTCATTTTGCTGAAACGGTTTCCGGGGCTTGCTTCAAAATTTGAAATCGCTTTGAATGGCTTTGGGAGGAGAATGGCAAAGTTCCCTGTTCAAAGGGACACGCCTGCCCTAATGGCTGTAGCGACCGGATTTTTCGCACCAATGCGGACAAGCGACCGGAGCTCAAAACCCTATGGGCCGTAACGCCGCAATGAGACTGAAAGACCTCGCCGAGCACCTCGGCCTGTCGCAAACCACGGTCAGCCGTGCGCTCAACGGCTATCCTGAAGTCAACGAGGCCACCCGCCGTCGTGTGGCCGAGGCTGCCAATCTGCTCGGCTATCGCCCCAATGCCAGCGCCTTGCGCCTGGCCACCGGACGGGCCGGCGCCGTTGGCCTTGTGCTGCGCGGCGCCGACGAGCTGGGCCCGCACATGTCCGAATTTCTCTCCGGCGTCGGCAGCTATATGGCCAGCCAGGAGATCGATATGCTGGTCTCCACCGTTGCCAGCCATCAAGAGGAACTGGCCGCCTATCGCCGCCTGGCCGCCAGCCAGAAGGTGGATGCGGTTATCCTGCATTCTCCCACCATCAGCGATGAGCGGGCTGAATTGCTGATGGACCTCAAAATCCCCTTTGTGCTGCATGGCCGCACCAATATCGGCCATCCCGTGGCCTGGCTTGACATCGATAACACCAGCGCGCTCGAACGTGCCACCAGCCACCTGCTCGATCTGGGGCACCGCCGGATTGCCCTGCTCAATGGCGTCAAGGGCCGCACTTTTGCCCAGCACCGGGAAATCGGTTACCGCGCCGCATTGACCGCGCGTGGCCTGCCGGTCGATCCGGCTCTTGTGGGCAACTCGGCCTTTACCGACGAAATCGCCTTCCGCATGGCCCAGGCCATGCTCGAACAGCGCCCGCGCCCCACCGCCTTCCTGGCCGGCTCCATGATGACCGCCCTGGGCGTCTTTCGCGCTATTCGCCAGGCGGGCCTGCAATTGGGGTCCGACGTCTCCATGATCGCGCATGACGACGTGTTCCCCTATCTCAACGCTGACAACATGTACCCAACCATGTCGACGACGCGCTCCTCGATCCGCCAGGCCGGCACTCGCATTGCCGAACTGATTATGCAGATCCTGGCCGGCAAGCCGCTGGCCGAAGTCCATGAACTCTGGCCGGTGGAACTGGTGTTGCGCGAAAGCTCGGGACCTGCGCCTAAGAGCTGACGGCAAGGCGCCGGCGCGTCCTCTTGATTCTGCCGCATTGACCCACTGCACTGCCCCATCGCCCGATTGACGCTTGAAGCGCATCACCACGCGGCGTTACCACTAGCAGCACCACGCGGCACGGAGTTCCCCATGACGTCCCCTTTCGTCACCACCGACTGGCTGGCCCAGCACCTGAAAGATCCTGACGTGGTCGTTGTCGATGCGAGCTGGCACCTGCCCAATGCGTCGCGAAACGCCCAGGCTGAATACCTGGCCGGCCACATTCCCGGCGCGGTGTTCTTCGACATTGATGGCATTGCCGATACGTCGAGCGACCTGCCCCACATGCTGCCCAGCCCGGCGGAATTCGCGCGGGCCGTCGGCGCATTGGGCATCAGCCAGGACATGACCATCGTCGTTTATGATGAGGTCGGCCTGTTCAGCGCCCCACGCGCCTGGTGGACGTTCCGCAGCTTTGGCGCGGAAAATGTGGTGATGCTCGAAGGGGGCGGACCGAAATGGCGCGCCGAAAAGCGCGGTACCGAAACCGGCCTGCAGCACCGGGAGAAGCGGCGCTTCGAGGCCAATTTCGACCCCGATGCGGCGGTCGATTTCGAGGCCGTCTCGGCCAATCTGCGCAGCCACGCCGCACAGGTGGTCGATGCGCGCCCTGCGCCGCGCTTTCATGGCGAAGTGCCCGAACCGCGCAAGGGGCTCAAGGCCGGCCACATTCCGGACAGCACCAATGTGCCGGTGAGCCTTGTTACGGAAAACGGCCGCCTCAAATCCCCGGAAACGCTGCAGGCGATCTTTGCTGAACGCGGTGTGCGCCTGGACCAGCCCATCATCACCTCCTGCGGCTCCGGCATCACCGCCGTAACCCTGGCTTTGGCGCTCGAACAGGCCGGGGCAAAGCAGGTTGCCGTCTATGACGGCTCGTGGGCCGAATGGGGCGCCCGCGACGATGCCGAGGTGGAAAGCTGACACGCTTTCAGGCATAGGCGACCCAGCCACGGAAATCGAACCCGGCATAAAACAGGCTCACACCGGAAAATCCCGCCTCCGCCATCATCCGTTCCTCATCTTGGGGCGACAGCAGATGCAGCCGCTCCAGCATCGCCTGCCGGCCATTTTCCGCATGGGCCGGATCGACGCCATTGGACACCGCAAAGGCGGCATGCCGCCGCATCCAGATGTCGCGGCTCTGCGGATCCTGCGGAAAGCTCATATGCGCCAGGACCAGCGGCGCACCCGGCCGCAGCCGGCGACGCAATTGCGCAAGGGTTTCGAGCCGCTCGTCCAGCGGAATGAAATGAAAGGTGAGGAGACACGTGGCGCCATCGAACGGCCCGTCCGGCGCCGCATCAATGGTCCCCTCATGCAATTGCACTCGATCAGCGAAAGGCTCAGCCGCCGCCCGGGCGGTCTCAAGCATCTGCGCCGACGGATCGACCCCGTCGAACTGCCAGCCCGCATGGCGGTCCGCCAGATTGCGCAATTCCATGCCCCCACCTGCGCCCAGCACCAGCACCCGGCCCGCCTCGGGCACGCGCTCGGCAAGCAGCAGATCAGTCATCCGATGCAGGCCATCGAGCCCCGGCACCTGCCTGGGCGGCCCCTCCGCATAGCGCTGTGCAACATTGGCGAAATCGGACATCGTCACCTCCAATTCTATCTGTAACTTTTATTGTTACAATAAAGTCGATTGGTCAAGACCTGTTCAAAGCTGCCGAATCGGCCTGCCCGCTTTCCGCCATTGCCCCTTGCGGTGGATCGCTGCATCGGAATAATCGCGTGAGCGACAAGGGATGAGGGCAAATGGCTGCGCGTAACGACACTTCTGCGACCCGGCTCGACGATGCCGCGCGGGCGGGCTGGCTGTATTATGTCGCCGGCAACACGCAGGAGGAGATCGCGTCCAAGATGGGCATTTCGCGCCAGTCGGCGCAGCGGCTGGTTTCGCTCTCGGTCAGCGAGGGGCTGATCAAGGTGAGGCTCGACCATCCCATCGGCCATTGCCTGGACCTGGCCGAACGGCTGCGCACCCGCTATGCGCTCGACCATTGCGAAGTCGTGCCCTCCGATCCGGGCAGTTCCTCGACCATTATCGGCATCGCCGAGGCCGGGGCCGCCGAGCTCGAGCGGTGCCTGCGCAGTCCGGACCCGGTGATCATCGCCATCGGTACCGGCCGCACGCTCAAGGCCGCCATCGAACAACTCCAGCCCATGGATTGTCCGCACCACACCGTAGTGTCGCTGACCGGCAATATCGCCCCGGACGGCTCGGCCGCGTTCTACAACGTCATCTTCAACGTGGCCGATACGGTCAAGGCGCGCAGCTTTCCCATGCCCCTGCCCGTCATCGCCTCTTCGGCCAAGGAGCGCGCCATGCTCCACACCCAGCCCATGATCGCCTCGACGCTCGATCTGGCGGCCCGCGCCAACATCACCTTTGTCGGTATCGGCCATCTGGGCCCGGATGCCCCGCTGCTGCTCGACGGCTTCATTTCCGAGACCGAACATAAGGCGCTGCAAAAGGCCGGCGCCGTGGGCGAAATCTGCGGCTGGGTCTTCGATGCCGAGGGCCGGCTGATCGAAGGCCAGACCAATGACCGGGTCGCCTCCGCCCCCATCCCCAGCCGCGAAAATGGCCGCGTCATTGCCCTGGCCATGGGCCCGGCCAAGGCCGCCGCCATTCGCGCCGCGCTCACGCGGCGCCTTGCCAATGGCATCATCACCGACGAACAGACGGCCGAATTGCTGCTGGCATAGCGGCATGATCGCTCATGGCCTATTGAACTCCTTTGCAAAAAGGGCGCGCTGAAACTCCGGCCGGCCCTTGCGGCTTCAGGTTCAAACTGGACGTGTCCCGAGGCGCGTGCGTCTCGGTAAAACTAAGTAATAGAGACGTCGCCGCCTCGGGACGCCGGGTTTCTCCTGCTGTCGTGGCCCCTATTGATCGCTCGTCGCAAGGTGACCCAACGAGCAGGCAGGCCCTGGAGCGACCCAGCACCCAACCGGCTCCCCCCGCAAAAGTTCGCTGCAGTCCGTCCGCGCGGGAGTGATGGGTGGGAGTATGAGGGAGGTTTTGGGTGCGGGGATTATTTTATGCGTGCCGTGCTCGCATCGGCTTTGTCTGGTGCAAGGATAGCCCGGCGCAGAGTCCCACAGCGCCTGACAGCGGGCGAGGCTTGCGGGACGGATCAATGCCCCTAGTAGGCCGAGGGAGCGATCCAAACGCGTAGCAGCTTCAGTGACGTGCCGCACCACTTTCCTATCAGGACGAGGCGCGCCGACGCACCTTGGCGAAGTATGAACGAGCACGATCACGTCTGAGGCGGGAGACTCTGTCGGTGAACAATATCCCATTGGTGTGATCGATCTCGTGCTGAAGACAGATAGCCAGGCCGCCCGTCGCGCTCACCACATGCTCCTGGCCGGTGAGATCGAGATATCGGGCACGGACCCGCGTGCTGCGGCTGACGGGAATATCATAGTCCGGCATAGACAGGCACCCTTCGTTCTGGGTCTCAGTGTCCTCGGAAGCCTCAATGATCTCCGGATTGATCAGTGCCAAGCGGTGATGCTTGTCTTCAGCATCGCGAACATCCATCACCACGAGCCGCTTGGGCACGCCGATCTGAACCGCCGCGAGACCGGCGCCATTGGCGCGGTCCATGACAACAAACATGCGCTTAGCGAGCGCGCGGACCTCATCATCTACGACCGTGCCTGGCATCGAGACAGTCTTCAACAGCGGATCATCAATCGGCAAGATTGGGGCTTCGGGCATGGCATCCTCCAAGTTCCGCAAAGTTAGGTCGTGAGTCACAACGTCACAAGGTGAACAGGCGTTCTCCGAGCGCAGTCCCCATCCGCCGGGACAATTCAGCCACTAGTAATTTCGCTGAGGGCCATTCACTTGCCTATGGCTGCGGCTGCCCGCACCCAAATTCGGGCAATAGCTCCATTGATCACCACATTGCCCAAGACTTTCTCCAGCCCCGCTGCACCTCGCCTTCGCGCCATCTGACGCACGTACGGCAGAAATCTGCGCAAAAGCCTGCTTGACTCGCACGCCGCATTTGTGAACATTTGCTCATAGCCGAGGCAAATGCCCGTTTCGGCATCTGGGAGGATTTCTATGAGACTGACACCGCTTTTCGCGGGCGTTTTGACGCTCGCCCTCGTCGGCACCGCTTCTGCGCAGACGCTCACCATTGCCACCGTGAACAATGGCGACATGATCCGCATGCAGGGCCTGTCGAGCGCCTTCACCGAAGAAACCGGGATCGAGCTGAACTGGGTGGTTCTGGAAGAGAACACGCTGCGCCAGAACGTAACGACGGACATCGCCACCAATGGCGGCCAGTACGACATCATGACCATCGGTACCTATGAAGCCCCGATCTGGGCCGGCCAGGGCTGGCTCAAGCCGCTCGACGGCCTCAGCGCCGATGCCGAATATGACGTTGACGACCTGCTGCCGCCGATCCGCGATGGCCTCTCGGTCGATGGCAAGCTCTATGCTGCGCCGTTCTATGGCGAGAGCTCCTTCATCATGTATCGCACCGATCTGATGGAAGCCGCGGGCCTTGAAATGCCGGAAGCACCGACCTGGGAATTCATCGGTGAGGCCGCCCGCGCCATGACCGATCGTGAAAACGACATCAACGGCATTTGCCTCCGCGGCAAGGCCGGCTGGGGCGAGAACATGGCGTTCCTGACGGCCATGTCCAACTCGTTTGGTGCCCGCTGGTTCGACGAAGACTGGAACCCGCAATTCGACAGCCCCGAATGGAAAGAAACGCTGGACACCTATCTCTCGCTGATGGCCGATGCCGGCCCCGCGGGCGCCTCGTCCAACGGCTTCAACGAGAACCTGACCCTGTTCCAGCAGGGCAAATGCGGCATGTGGATTGACGCCACTGTGGCCGCGTCCTTTGTGACCAACCCCGATGACTCGACCGTGGCTGACAAGGTCGGCTTCGCCCTGGCACCGGACAATGGCCTGGGCAAGCGCGGCAACTGGCTCTGGGCCTGGTCGCTGGCCATCCCGGCCTCTTCGCAGAACGCCGATGCTGCCGAGCAGTTCATCGGCTGGGCGACCTCCAAGGACTATCTCGAACTGGTTGCGGCCGAAGAAGGCTGGGCCAACGTGCCCCCGGGCACCCGCATCTCGCTCTACGAAAACCCGGACTACCAGGCTGCCGCCCCATTTGCGGAAATGACCATGGGCTCGATCTACGCGGCTGATCCCACCCAGCCGACCGTCCAGCCGGTGCCGTACGTGGGTGTGCAGTTCGTGGCGATCCCGGAATTTGCCGGCATCGGCACCAATGTCGGCCAGTTGTTCTCGGCGGCCCTTGCCGGCCAGATGTCGGCTGATGAGGCCTTGGCGCAGGCCCAGGACGCCACCACCCGCGACATGACCCGGGCTGGCTATATCCAGTAAGGCTTCCTCCAAAGCCTCAGGCGGCCGGACCCTCTCTTCCGGCCGCCCTCCTCCGGACCCTATGCACGGATCGTTCCTCCCTTGCATCTGCGTCCCGAACGGGAGCCGCCCGGCAAACGCGTCCCCTCAGGACGCCGGACGGCTCCGTCCCCGGCACTGCGGCCTTGCCGCACGCTGGCGGGCCTGATCCGATGGCCACCCCTGGTGACCATCCGATGAGGACCGATGGACCCGGAAAAATCGGGCAGACCTGATCGGCCCTGGGAGGAATGGATGGCAACCCGGCAGACTCGTACCCTGGCGCGCACCATGATGGCACCCGCCGTCATCGTGCTCCTGATCTGGATGGCCGTGCCGCTGGGCATGACCATCTGGTTTTCGTTCCAGAATTATAGCCTGATCAACCCGATGATGACCGGCTTTGCCGGTTGGGGAAATTATGAATACGTCATCGGCGACCCCAGCTTCACCCAGGCGCTGCTCAATACGCTTCTGCTGGTCGGTGGGGTGCTGCTGATCACCGTGATCGGCGGCACGTTCCTCGCATTGCTGCTCGACCAGCCGGTCTGGGGCCAGGGCATTTTGCGCATCCTGGTCATCTCGCCCTTCTTCGTCATGCCGCCGGTGGCCGCGCTGATCTGGAAGAACGGCTTCATGCATCCCGGCTATGGCATGCTGGGGCATCTTTATGAGGCGCTCGGGCTCGAGCCGGTGGACTGGTTTGCGCAATATCCGCTGTTTTCGGTGATCGTGATTGTCGCCTGGCAATGGCTGCCCTTTGCGACGCTCATCCTGCTCACGGCCCTGCAATCGCTCTCCGAAGAGCAGCGCGAGGCCGCCGAGATGGATGGCGCCAATGCGGTGAACCGCTTCCGCTATATCATCCTGCCGCATATGGCCCGGGCGATCACCATCGTGATCCTGATCCAGACCATTTTCCTGCTCGGCATCTTCGCGGAAATCCGCGTCACCACGGGCGGCGGGCCGGGCTATGCCTCGACCAATATCGCCTTCCTCGTCTTCCGCACCGGTATTCTGAGCAACGATATCGGCGCCGGTTCGGCCGGTGGTGTGGTCGCGGTCATCATCGCCAATATCGTCGCCATCTTCCTGATGCGCGCCGTCGGCAAGAACCTGGACGCGTAAGGAGACGAGATCATGGCCCGCAACGTATCCGTCCAGACCAAGACCGGCTTCACAATCCTGGCATGGGCCGTGGCCCTCTTGCTGTTCTCGCCGATCCTCTGGACCATTGTCACCGCCTTCAAGACCGAGGCCGAGGCCATCGCTGCCCCGCCCACCTTCCTGCCGCTGACCTTCACGCTCGACAATTTCTTCGATGTGCAGGACCGCTCGGACTATATCAAGCACGCCTGGAACTCGATCCTGGTATCGGTCGGCTCGACCCTTTTGGGCCTCGTCATCGCCATTCCGGCGGCCTGGTCGATGGCCTTTGCCCCGACCAAGCGCACCAAGGACATTCTGATGTGGATGCTCTCCACCAAGATGATGCCGGCGGTGGGCGTGCTGATCCCGATCTACCTGATCTTCCGTGACCTGCGGCTGCTCGACACGGTGCATGGCCTGACCATCATCATGACGCTGATCAACCTGCCGATCATCATCTGGATGCTCTACACCTATTTCAAGGAAATCCCGGTCGATATCCTGGAAGCCGCCCGCATGGATGGCGCCGAACTCTGGAACGAGATCGTCCATGTGCTGGTGCCCATGGCCATCCCCGGCATCGCCTCGACCCTGTTGCTCAATGTGATCCTGGCCTGGAACGAAGCCTTCTGGACCATCACGCTGACCTCGGGCCGGGCCGGCACGCTGACCGCCTTCATCTCCTCGTTCTCATCGCCCCAGGGCCTGTTCCTGGCCAAGCTGTCGGCCGCCTCGCTCCTGGCCATCGCCCCAATCCTGCTGCTGGGCTGGTTCAGCCAGAAGCAGCTCGTCCGTGGCCTCACCTTCGGCGCCGTCAAATAAAGGACCAAAATCATGGGCTCGATTACCCTCGAACACGTCAACAAGTCCTTCGGTGAAGTCGAAATCATCCCGGACATTTCGCTTGAAATCAAAGACGGCGAGTTCGTTGTCTTTGTCGGCCCCTCGGGCTGCGGCAAGTCCACCCTGCTGCGCCTGATCGCCGGGCTGGAAGACACCTCCTCGGGGCATATCAAGCTCGATGGCGAGGACGTCACCGGCGCACCGCCCGCGCGGCGAGGCCTGGCCATGGTGTTCCAGTCCTATGCGCTTTATCCGCATATGAGCGTGCGCGACAATATCGCCTTCCCATTGAAGATGGCCAAGACGCCCCAGGCCATCATCGACCAGAAAGTCGACTACGCCGCCCGCACGCTCAATCTGGGCTCCTATCTCGACCGCCGCCCGCGGGCCCTGTCCGGTGGCCAGCGCCAGCGCGTTGCCATTGGCCGTGCCATCGTCCGCGAACCCAAGGCATTCCTGTTCGACGAACCGCTGTCCAATCTCGATGCGGCGCTGCGCGTCAACATGCGGCTCGAGATCACCGAGCTGCACCAGCAACTCAAGACCACCATGATCTACGTGACCCATGACCAGGTCGAAGCCATGACCATGGCCGACCGTATCGTGGTGCTCAATGCGGGCAATGTCGAACAGTTCGGCTCTCCGCTCGAACTCTACAAGAAGCCCGCCAACCGCTTCGTCGCCGGCTTTATCGGCTCGCCCAAGATGAACTTTGTCGATGGCCCCGAGGCCGAAAAGCACAAGGCCCATGCCATCGGCGTGCGCCCCGAGCACTTCACCCTTTCGACCACCGCCGGAGCCGGGCAATGGGCCGGTACCGTCAATGTCGCCGAACAGCTCGGCTCCGACACCTTCCTGCATGTCGAGGTTGAAGGCCTGGGCCTGATGACCGTGCGCACCGATGGCGACCAGACCTTCAGCCATGGCGACAAGGTCTATCTCACGCCCGATGCCAACCGCATCTACCGCTTCGATGCGGCGGGCCTGGCGCTTTAGGACCAACGACCATGACCACCAGGCTCTCCGCAGCAGCGCTTCCAGCGATCAACTCCGCTGCCACCCCGGCCTATGACCGCGCCGACCTCACCCCCGGCATCGTGCATTTCGGTGTCGGCAATTTCCATCGCGCCCATCAGGCGGTCTATCTCGATGCCCTGTTCAATCTGGGCGAGGGCCATGACTGGGCGCTGGTGGGTGCCGGCGTGCGCGCAGCCGATGAGGCCATGCGGCAAAAGCTGATGGGCCAGGACTGGTTCACCACTGTGGTCGAGCAGGAAGCGGACACCAGCGCCGCCCATGTCACCGGCGCCATGATCGACTACCTGCCGCCCGGCGACAGCGCGGCGGTTATCGCCAAGCTGGCTGACCCGGCCATTCGCATCGTTTCGCTGACCATCACCGAGGGCGGCTATTATATCGACCCTGCGTCGCAGAAATTCGACCCGACCCATCCCGACATTGTTCATGACGCAGCCCACTTCGACGCGCCGAAAACCGCGTTCGGATTGATCCTGGCTGGTCTGGTGCGTCGGCGCGAGGCGGGCATCGTGCCCTTCACGGTGATGAGCTGCGACAATATTCCGGGCAATGGCCATGTTACCGAAAATGCCGTGGCCGGGCTTGCCGCGCTGATCAACCCGGAACTGGCCGGATGGGTGAAGTCCCAGGTCGCCTTTCCCAACGGCATGGTGGACCGCATCACCCCCGCCACCTCGGATCGCGAGAAGACACTGCTCGCCGATCAGTTTGGGATCGACGATGCCTGGCCGGTGTTCTGCGAAAGCTTCAAGCAATGGGTGCTCGAAGACAATTTCCCCGCCGGCCGGCCGGCGCTGGAAAAGGTCGGCGTGCAGTTCGTGCCCGACGTGGCGCCCTATGAACACATGAAGATCCGCATCCTCAATGGCGGCCATGCCACCATTGCCTATCCGGCCGGGCTGCTCGACATTCATTTCGTGCACGAGGCCATGGAGCACCCGCTGGTCTCGGCTTTCCTCAAGAAAGTCGAAGCCGAAGAGATCATTCCGGTCGTGCCCCCCGTGCCCGATACCGACCTCGACGCCTATTTCGCGCTGTGCGAGAAGCGCTTCGCCAATCCCAAGATCGGCGACACGGTGCGCCGCCTGGCATTGGACGGCTCCAACCGGCAGCCCAAATTCATCATCCCCTCGGCGCTTGATCGCATTCGCGATGGCCAGAGCGTCACCGGCCTGGCGCTCGTCTCGGCCCTTTGGTGCCGCTACTGCTTCGGCACCACCGATAGCGGCGCGGTGATCGAGCCGAACGACCCCAACTGGGACCGCCTCAACGCCCAGGCCATCAAGGCCAGGGACAACCCCAAGGCCTGGCTCGAAATGGCCGACATCTACGGCGATCTGGCCAAGGCCCCCGACTTCATCGCCGCCTTCACCAAGGCCCTCAACGCCCTCTGGACCCAAGGCACCGCCCGGACGATCGAGGGGTATCTGGCGGATCAGCACTAGGTTTTGCCTCCGCCTTTCCCCCTCTAGTCGCTAGCAATCCCATTCGCTATGGTCCGCCCGGACCGAACATAAGAGGGCGGCGTGTCGCAAGACTTCCTGGTGGGTGTGGATGTAGGAACCGGCAGCGCCCGGGCCGGTGTCTTCACGCGCGATGGCCAGTTTCGTGGCCGTCACGAAGTGCCCATCCTGATGCGGCGCACCGATGCCAATTTCGCCGAGCATGACAGCAGCCAGATCTGGCAGGCCGTGTGTGAGGCCGTGCGCGGTGCCATGACTATAGCGGATGCAAAGCCCGCCGAGGTCTCCGGCATCGCCTTTGACGCCACTTGCTCACTGGTGGTGCGGGACGCATCGGGCGCCCCGGTCACCGTCTCGCGCGACGGCGAGGACCGCTGGGACACCATTGTCTGGCTCGATCACCGTGCGCTGGACGAGGCCGACGAATGCACCCGCACCGGCCACGAGGTGCTGCATTATGCCGGGGGCGTCATGTCGCCGGAAATGGAAGTGCCCAAGCTGATGTGGCTCAAGCGGCATTTGCCGCAAAGCTGGGACCGCGCCGGGCAGATGTTCGACCTGGCCGATTTCCTTTCCTGGAAGGCCACCGGCTCGCTGGCCCGCTCGCAATCGACCCTGACCTGCAAGTGGACCTATCTGGGCCATGATGTGCAAAGCTGGCGGCATGACTTTCTGGCCAGGGTTGGTCTCGAAGACCTGCTCGAAAAGGCCGCCCTGCCGCAAAAGGCCAGCCCCGTTGGCGCCGATCTCGGTCCGTTGACGGCCGAGGCCGCGAACCAGCTTGGCCTGACCACGGCCTGCCGGGTCGGCGCCGGGCTGATCGACGCCCATGCCGGGGCCCTGGGGGTATTGGGCGCCTTTACCGCCGATGTCGACACCATCGACAGGCATCTGGCCCTGATCGCCGGAACATCAAGCTGCGTCATGGCGCTTTCTGCCGAAGACCGGCCGACCTCCGGCGTCTGGGGGCCCTACTTCGGCGCCGTGCTGCCCGGTGTCTGGCTCAACGAAGGGGGCCAGTCGGCCACCGGCGCGCTGCTCGACCACATCATTCTCTGGCACAGCGCCGGGGGCGAGCCGACCCGCGACAAGCACCTGGCCATTTGCAACCGGGTGATGGAACTGCGCCAGAGCGAAGGCCTCAACCTGGCCAGCCGCCTGCATGTGCTGCCTGATTTCCATGGCAATCGCTCGCCTCTGGGCGACCCATCGGCATTGGGCGTGATTTCCGGCCTGACGCTGGACAGCGACTTTGACAGCCTCTGCCGGCTCTATTGGCGCACCTGTGTCTCCATTGCGCTCGGTGTGCGGCATATTCTCGATACCCTCAACACCAAGGGCTATGCCATCGACACGCTGCACATCACCGGCGGCCACACCCGCAATCCGCTGCTGATGGAGCTCTATGCCGACGCGACGGGCTGCACCGTGGTCGAGCCCTCGACGCCGGATGCGACCCTGCTCGGCATGGCCATGGTCGCCGCCAATGCCGCCGGGCTCTATCCCAGCCTCGACCAGGCGTGCCTGGCCATGCAACAGGGCGGCACCGCCCGCGCGCCCAGGGCCGAAGCGCGGGCGCAATTCGACCGCGATTACCGCATATTTCTTGAAATGCTCAGACAGCGTCAGGTGATCGACGGATTGGAGTGAGGCGCGCTCGATCAGGGGTTGTCACCCCACCTCTGTCCCTCCCCCTCAAGGGGGAGGGATGCAAAGGACCGCAGCATCACTGCTCACCGTCTGCCGCACCTTGTGGGAAAGGTTCAGGGGTGGGAGTGATCCACGCTCGTGTACTGTGACCATCGTCAATCCGCCTATCCACGCGTCGCGATCCCCGATAAGCTCCTTTCCGGGAAGCCAAAATCAGTGGCCTTAAAGCGAGCGACAGAAGCTGCATGTCGATCAAAGCCGCCATCTACCATCTGACCCACTACAAATATGACCGTCCGGTCACCCTGCAGCCGCAGGTCATTCGCCTGCAGCCGGCGCCGCATTCCAAGACCAAGGTGCTCAGCCATTCGCTTCGGGTCAGCCCCAGCCTGCACTTCGTCAATGTGCAGCAGGATCCCTATGGCAACTTCCTGACGCGCTTCGTGTTTCCCGAGCCGGTGACCGAGCTCAAGATCGAGGTCGACCTGGTGGCCGACATGACGGTCTATAATCCGTTCGACTTTTTCGTCGAAGAGAGCGGCGAGACCTGGCCGTTCCAATATCCCGAGGATTTGCGCGACGACCTGACGATCTACATGAAGCCCGAGCCGGCCGGGCCGCTGCTGCAGAAATTCCTCGATGGGCTCGACAAGAGCCCGAAAAACACCGTCACTTTCGTCACCGAGCTCAACGCCCATCTGCAAAGCGTGGTGAACTATATCGTCCGCCTCGAGCCCGGCGTATGGACGCCCGAGGAGACGCTTGGCAATGGCAAGGGGTCGTGCCGGGATTCGAGCTGGCTGCTGGTCAACATCCTGCGCCATCTCGGCCTCGCTGCGCGCTTTGTCTCGGGCTATCTGATCCAGCTCAAGCCCGATATCGTCTCGCTCGATGGCCCGGCGGGCACCGACCACGATTTCACCGATCTGCATGCCTGGGCGGAAGTCTATCTGCCCGGCGCGGGCTGGATTGGCCTTGATCCCACCTCTGGCCTGCTGACCGGCGAAAGCCATGTGCCACTGGCGGCAACCCCGCATTATCGCAATGCCGCGCCGATTTCCGGCTTTGCCTCTTTTGCCGAAGTCGACTTCGCCTTCGACATGCGGGTGACCCGGATTGCCGAACATCCGCGCATCACCAAGCCGTTCTCCGACGAGAGCTGGGAGCGGCTCAATGCCCTGGGCAAAAAGGTCGACGAAAAACTCATCGAGCAGGATGTGCGCCTCACCATGGGGGGCGAGCCGACCTTTGTGTCCATCGATGATTTCGAAGCCGATGAGTGGAATGCCGGCGCAGTCGGTCCCACCAAGCGGCGCCTGGCCGATGCGCTGATCCGCCGCCTGCGCCAGCGCTTTGCCCCCAATGGCATGCTGCACCATGGCCAGGGCAAGTGGTATCCCGGCGAAACCCTGCCGCGCTGGACCTTCTCGCTCTATTGGCGCGTCGACGGCAAGCCGGTCTGGCAGGACGACAAGCTGATTGCCCAGGAAGGCATCAGGACCAGCGCCACGCACGAGGATGCGCGGAAATTCCTCGATGCTTTTGCGCGCAATCTCGGACTGACCGGCGAGACCATCGACGAAGCCTATGAAGACCCCGGCGAATGGCTGCTCAAGGAAGCCAATCTGCCGGCCAATGTCGACCCCGCTAATTCCGAACTGGCCGATCCTGAGGCGCGCTCGCGTATTGCCAAGGTATTCGAGCGCGGACTGACCAACCCCACCGGCTATGTGCTGCCCGTGCAGCGCTGGAACGCCAGGGCCTCAAGCCCCTGGCTGACCGAAAAATGGAAGACGCGGCGCGGCAAGCTGTTCCTGGCGCCCGGCGACAGCCCGGCCGGCTATCGCCTGCCCTTGAGTTCGCTCAAGCATTTGAAGGCCACGGACTTTCCGCATGTGGTACCCATGGATCCTGGCGCGCCGCGCGGGCCGTTGCCCGATCCCGAAGAAATCCTGGCGCGCAAGAAGACCGGGCTTGAAACCGATCCGCGCGCCCAGGCCGCCGCCGGCTTCACCGCCGCGACCGAGCAGCAGGACATCACCGAACAGGTCATCAGCGAGATCGAGGGCGAGGTGCGCACCGCCGTCACCGCCGAAGTGCGCGAGCACCGCCTCTGCGTCTTCCTGCCCCCGGTGGAGGCACTGGAGGACTTTCTCGAACTGATCGCTGCCGCTGAAGCCGCAGCCAAGCAGATCGGCCAGCCGATCCATGTTGAAGGCTATGCCCCGCCGCAGGACCCGCGACTCAACGTCATTCGCGTGGCGCCTGATCCAGGCGTCATCGAGGTCAATATCCACCCCGCCTCCAGCTGGGATGATTGCGTGGCCACCACGGAGGCCGTCTACGAGGAGGCGCGCCAGTGCCGCCTGGGCGCCGACAAGTTCATGATCGATGGCAAGCATGTCGGCACCGGCGGGGGCAATCATGTCGTGGTCGGCGGAGCCACGCCGCATGACAGCCCGTTCCTGCGCCGGCCGGACCTCCTGAAATCGCTGGTGCTGCATTGGCAGCGCCACCCCTCGATGAGCTATCTATTCTCGGGCATGTTCATCGGCCCGACCAGCCAGGCACCCCGCCTGGATGAGGCACGGCACGACAGCCTGTACGAGCTCGAAATCGCCATGGCCCAGGTGCCGGCGCCGGGCGAAGGCACCCCGCCCCTGCCCTGGCTGACCGACCGCCTGTTCCGCAATCTGCTGGTCGATGTTACCGGCAATACGCACCGGGCCGAGATCTGCATCGACAAGCTCTATTCTCCCGATGGCCCGACCGGGCGGCTGGGACTGGTGGAGTTTCGCGGCTTCGAAATGCCACCCAATGCGCGCATGTCGCTCGCCCAGCAATTGCTGATCCGGGCCCTGATTGCCCGCTATTGGGATAAGCCGCTTTCGGGTGACTTCACACGCTGGGGTACCAGCCTGCACGACCGCTTCATGCTTGGAAGTTTTGTCTGGCAGGATTTCCTCGGCGTGCTCGAGGATTTGCGCCAGCATGGCTTTGGCTTCGAGCCCGAATGGTTCGCCGCCCAGCTCGAGTTCCGCTTCCCCTTCTGCGGCGAGGTAGAGGTGGATGGGGTCAGGCTCGAACTGCGCCAGGCGCTGGAGCCCTGGCATGTGATGGGAGAACAGGGCGCGATCGGCGGTACGGTGCGCTTTGTCGATTCATCACTGGAGCGGCTGCAGGTGCGTCTCGAATGCGACAATCCGGGCCGCTACACGGTGACCTGCAACCAGCGTCCAATGCCACTGCAACCGGCAGGCGCTGCTGGCGGAGCCGTAACGGGGGTGCGCTTCAAGGCCTGGCAGCCGGCTTCGGGCATGCATCCGGCCATACCGGTGCACGCGCCGCTGGTGTTTGACATCTATGACAACTGGACCGGACGGCCGATCGGCGGCTGCACCTACCACGTCGCCCATCCGGGCGGACGCAACTACGAAACCTTCCCGGTCAACGGCAATGAAGCCGAGGCCCGGCGGCTGGCACGCTTCGTGCCGCATAACCACACCCCGGGTGGATATCGCCTCACCCCCGAAAAGCCTGCGGATGAGTTTCCGCTGACGCTTGACCTCAGGCGGCCGGCGCGGTTCACGTAATGCCATGAGTTCGCGGAATCAGCAGACCCGCGGCAAGCCCCCGGCCGGCCCCAGCATCATTGCTGATTACCGCCTGCTGCCCGGCGTGCCGGACGAGATGATCGACCCGTCCGGCGCCATACGGCCCGGCTGGGATAAACTCATGGCGGCCTTCGATGCGCTGGGGCCGTCCGAACTGGCCGCCCGGGTCGAGCGCGCCGACCAGTATCTGCGCGATGCCGGGGTGTTCTACCGCAAATATGACGGGGCCGAGGGCAAGGAGCGCGCCTGGCCCCTGGCCCATATCCCGCTGCTGATCGACGAAGCCGACTGGGTACAGATTTCGAGCGGGCTGACCCAGCGCGCCGAACTGCTCGAAGCCATTGTCGCCGATATCTATGGCAACAACACTCTGGTGCAGGAAGGCCTGCTGCCGCCCGAGCTGATCGCCCAGAACAGCGAATTCCTGCGCCCCCTGGTCGGCATACGGCCGGTCAGCGGGCACTATCTGCATTTCTGCGCTTTCGAACTGGGGCGTGGGCCGGACGGGTCCTGGTGGGTGCTGGGCGATCGGACCCAAGCACCATCGGGTGCCGGCTTTGCCCTGGAAAACCGCGTGGCCACCACCCGCGCCCTGTCCGAAATCTACGCCTCGCTCAATATCAACCGGCTGGCCGGCTTTTTCCGCGGCTTCCGCGATGCGCTGTTCAACCAGGCCCAGCGCGATGGCGGGCGCGTCGGCATTCTCACCCCCGGCCAGCTCAACGAAACCTATTTCGAACATGCCTATATCGCCCGCTATCTGGGGCTGATGCTGCTTGAGGGCGAGGATCTGGTGGTCGAGGACGGGAAGGTCATGGTGCGGACTGTGGCCGGCCTCAAGCCGGTCAGCGTGCTCTGGCGGCGGCTCGACGCCAGCTTCGCTGATCCGCTCGAACTGCGCTATGACAGCCATATCGGCACCCCCGGCATGGTCGAGGCACTGCGCGCCGGCTCGATCTCGATGATCAATGCGCTGGGCACCGGCATCATGGAAACGCGGGCATTGGCCGCCTTCATGCCGCGCCTGTGCAAGCATTTGCTGGGCACGGGGCTCGAACTGCCCGAAATTGCCACCTGGTGGTGCGGCCAGGGCGCCGAGCGCGAATTCGTGCTCGATAATTTCGATCAACTCATGATCGGACCCGCCTTCTCCACGCAATTGCCGTTCGACGATCTGCGCGGCACCGCCCTTGGCGCCAGCATGACCGCCGAGCAAAAGGCTGAGCTCAAATCCCGCATCGCCAATGATGGCGGCGCCTATGTCGGGCAGGAGCCGGTGCGTCTCTCCACGGCGCCGGTCTATGTCGATGGCAAGCTCGAGCCGCGGCCCATTACCCTGCGCGTCTATGCCGCCCGCACCGAGGAAGGCTGGACCATCATGCCCGGCGGCTTTGCCCGTGTCGGTTCCACCACCGATACGACGGCCCTGGCCATGCAACGCGGCGGCCAGGCGGCCGACGTCTGGGTGCTGTCGAGCAAGCCGGTCGAGCAAGTCTCTCTGCTGCCGCGCGAGGGCGAAAAGCTGGTGCGCAACGCCCCCGGCAATTTGCCCAGCCGCGCGGCCGACAACCTGATCTGGCTGGGCCGCTATGCGGAACGCTGCGAAGCGAGCGTGCGCATTCTGCGCGCCTATAATGCCCGGTTGGCGGAACTCTCCAAGCCGGACCTGCCAATCCTGACCCATTGCGCAGCGCTGCTCGAAACGCTCGATGTCGATGCCGCCGAGGCCATGCCGCAGGGACTGCTGGCCTCCATCGACAGCGCGGTGCACAGCGCCGGACAGATCCGCGACCGCTTCTCGCCTGATGGCTGGCTGGCCCTGACCGACCTGCAAAAGACCGCCCAGCGCTTTGCCGCGCGCATCGACACGGGCGATGACGCCACCCGCGCCATGACGGTACTGCTGCGCAAGCTGGCCGGCTTCTCGGGCCTGGTGCACGAGAACATGTATCGCTTTGCCGGTTGGCGCTTTCTTGAACTGGGGCGGCGGCTGGAACGGGCTATCCAGATGGCGCGCGTCACAGCCTGGCTATCGGCCCCCGACGCCCCGGACGGTTCGGTCGAAATGCTGCTCGAAATCGGCGACAGCGTAATGTCGCATCGGCGCCGCTATTCAGTCACGGCCGGAGCGCTGAGCGCTGTCGACCTGCTGGTGCTCGATCCCCTCAATCCGCGCTCGGTTCTGTTCCAGCTCGCCGAATTGCGCGACCAGATCGAAGCCCTGCCCGGCGGCATTGACGATGAACAACTATCCCCTGCCGCCAAGCTGGCGCTGGAGATCCACACCGATCTGGTCATCGCCGAAGCCAGCGACATGACACCGGTGCGGCTCGACCGGCTGGCGGACGATGTGGGCATGCTATCCAGCCTGATCGCCGCGGCTTATTTCACCTGAGGGCGGGACAGATGCTCTACGATATCCGCCTGGCTCTCGAATACGACTATGACGCCCCCGTGCATGGCGGCCGCCACCACATTCGCGTGGCGCCGGCCAATGTGCCGGGCCTGCAGCGTGTGATTGCGTCCTCGCTGGCCATTGAACCGGCGCCGGCGCGACAGAGCGGCTTTCTCGACTTTTTCGGCAATTCGGTGACCGCCATCACGATGACCGAACCGCATGACAAGCTGACCATCCGCCTAACCGCACGTGTACAGATCGAGGAATTCTCGCCGCCCGCAGACCTGTCTCCGCCACTGGCGCAACTCTGCCGCGAGATCGGGCAATATTGGTCGGTGGCGTCCACCAGCCCGCAGCACTTCCTGGCCGCCTCGTCCCGTGTCCAGATGGTTCCGGCGATCACCGACTATGCGCGCGCCGTGGCGGCGGACGCGCCCACAACGCTGGGCGTTGCCACCGCACTGTGCATGGCGATCCACAGGGACTTCAAATATGACCCCAAGGCGACCGATGTCGAAACCCGCCCGGCCGAGGCCTTCGAGCTGCGCAAGGGCGTCTGCCAGGATTTCGCCCATGTGATGATTGCGGGCCTGCGCGGCCTTGGCATTCCAGCCGGCTATGTTTCGGGCTTCCTGCGCACCAATCCGCCGGAAGGGCAGGCGCGCCTTGAAGGGGCCGACGCCATGCATGCCTGGGTGCGGGCCTGGTGCGGCCAGCATCTGGGCTGGGTCGAGTTCGATCCCACCAATGCCATGATTGCCGGACCCGACCATATCTCGATCGGCCATGGGCGCGACTATTCCGACATCTCGCCCATTGTTGGCGTTCTGCGCACCCATGGCTCGCATGAGACCAAGCAATCGGTGGACGTGCTGCGCGTCGAGTAACCCGGCAACGGAACCAAAATCGTCATCACCTCGTTCTTTTGGCACGCGGGCCGAGCGGCCCCGCCAGGAAAGGTCCGGCAAACCGGATCGCAGGAGATGACGACGATGAACCAGTCCCAGTTCAGAACCCATGATGGCAACAGCCGGGTCACCGCAGCCACCTGGAGCGACGATCTCTACGACCACCAGTCGCGCTTCGCCGAAGTGGCTCTAGCTCTTCTTCCCGCCTCCCTCATCCTGGCGACCGCCACCGCCCTGCTGGTCGCCCTTCTCTAGGGTCGAAACGGCGCACCAGCCAACAACAGATCCCGGAGGGTTCAATGGGTACGATACTTCTGATCATTCTTATTCTCTTGCTGATCGGCGCGCTGCCGACCTGGGGATATTCACGTGGCTTCGGCTACTTTCCCTCGGGTATTCTCGGCGTCGTTCTGGTCGTGGTGCTGATCCTGGTTCTGATGGGTCGCATCTAGCCCCCGCATAAACCCAAACGGGCACGCCAGGTCCCTCTGGTTTCCTTGAAAATGGATTGTGCCCTTGCGGATCGATGGTCGCCCCCCTTTTGATCCGCACCTTTTGTCCCGACAGGCCAAGGGCTTGTCGGGACTTCTTTTTTCACCCAATCCGCGCGGAACTCCTGCCGGTCCCTGGCGTTGTTCCGACAACACAACAAGGAGCGTCCAATGGCTACGACTTCCGATATGGCCCCTTCCCGCCGCAAGGCCGGCAATGGTGGTGCTGCCGCCAAGGCCAAGACCGAGACCCGCGAGCAGGAACTGGAGGCGCAGGTCGCCCAGCTTCAGGCCGACATCAGGGCGATTTCCGACACGCTGGGAAAGCTCTCCGGCGAGAAGGTCGGGGAGGCGCGCGCAGTGGCGACCAATGAGGTCAAGCAGTTGCAGGCCCGCGGCCAGCACTTGCTGGACGACGCACAGGACCAGGTGACCCAGGCCGAAAAGCAGCTCAAGGATACCATCCGCGAAAAGCCATTGACGGCCGTAGCCGCGGCAGCCGGGATCGGCTTCGTCTTCGCCCTGCTCACCCGGCACTAATTATGGGTCTGATTTCGCCGCTCGCTTCCCTGCTGGGGCTGGAGGTTGAAGGCCTTGCATCCAAGGCCAAGGCCGCCGCCCTGGTCTGGGGGCTGATTGCGCTGTTCTGCACCATTGCCGTCGGCTTCCTGATCGCGGCCGGCTTTATGGCACTGGCCGACATTGTCGGGCCGATCATCGCCGCCCTCATTCTGGCAGGAACGTTTCTGGTTCTTGCTCTTGCAGTTTATCTGGGCTCGCTGATCGGCCGCAGCCACCGGCAGCGGGAACTGGCGGAACGCCGCAGGGCCAAGGAAACCAGTACGTTCCTCACCACCGCCGCGCTCACCGCCCTGCCACTGCTGACCAAATCACCCATGCTGTTGCGCCTCGGGCTGCCTGCCGCAGCCATAGCCGCCATTGCCCTGTTGCGTGACAACGATGACGGGGGCGAGGCCTGACGCGCGAGTGTCAGCGGCCATTGGTGCGCATGTCTGCGGGCGGCCGGATCACCGGCAGGGCCAGTGGATGCAATTGTAGATCCACGGCATTTTCCAGATCGATCAGTTCCCCGTCGACCACGGCATGGGTGCCCCGCTTGCGCTTGGGAAATCGCAGGATCAGATCGCGCACTTCGGTTTCGCTGACGGCTGGATTGGCGCGCCAGCGTCCGCTCATCACATCGAGCGCCAGGTTGAGCAATTCCCGGGTGGAAACACTGCGTGCCACATAGACCCCGAGCCGCCCTGAGTTGAGCGTTGTGGCCACCGGCACGGGACTGTCGTCAAGCGGATTGTTGGAGATCGCCACGCCCGTCGCGGTCACGGTCCTGTCGCCCTTCTCTGTATGCAACTCGACCTCAAAGCGCGGCGGGTTGACCGCTGCCGCCAGAATGGCGCGCAGGCTGGCCAGCATCTTGCCGACACGGCTGCGATAGACCATGCCATTGCGGATGCGCACCAGGCGCGCATGAATGCCCACCCCGAACTGATGTACAAAAGGCCGGCCATTGGCCGTGGCGATGTCGATCCGGTCGACTTGCCCGCGCGCAATGGCAGTCAAGGCACGATCCAGCTCCAGGGGCATGCCCAAGGCGCGCGCAAACAGGTTCATCGTGCCGGCCGGCAACACGCCAAGAGGCTTGTTGCTCTTGAAGGCAATGCCCGCCGCCGCCGAAATCGTGCCATCACCGCCACCGGCTATCACCGCCTCGACGGACGGGTCATTGGCAGCGGCCTTGAGGGCCTTTTCGACATCCTTGCCCGCCACGATCGTGCAGTCGAGTTCATGTCCCTCGCGCGCGAACAGATCCGTCGCCATAGCGCAGAGTTCGTCAAGATCCAGGGTGCGCAGGGTCCCGCCGTCCTTGTTCAAAATGGCCCGGATTTTCAAAGAGCGTCATCCTTTTTGTCGTCCTGGCGCGGCCCAGTTCGGGAAGCCTGATTGTCACTTCGAGTCCGCCACCTTCCACCGGCGCGTAGTGCGGCTCACCGCCGAACTGCCCCGAGAGCTGCTTGACGATCACCGAGCCCAGCCCTGATTCGGTTGCATCGTCACCCTCCGGCATGCCCACACCGTCATCCTTGACACGAAGCATCGGCACATCTTCTTCATCGCGCGCCAAGGTGACAGTTATGGTGCCACTGCGCGCGTCCGGAAAGGCATATTTGAGCGCATTGGTCACCAGCTCACCGACCAGGATGCCGAGTGTCGTGGCATCGCGCGCACTCACTTCAATGGGCGACAGGTCGCCACACACCGCGATGCGGCCGCCATCGGTCTGGGTTTCGGCAAGGTCCTCGAGAACCGCGGCGAGGAATTCGTCAGCGCTGGCGGTTTCAAGGTCATCCCCCAGGCGCAGGCGACGATGGGCCGAGGCCACCGCATGGACGCGCAGCCGCGCCGCTTCGAGCGCCGCGCGAACATCGTCCGACTGGGTGCGCATGACCTGCAAGGCCAGAAGCGAAGAGACCGTGGCCAGCGAATTGCCGATGCGATGATTGGTGTCCTGCAACAGGGCTTCCACCCGCTGGCGTTCGCGCTCGGCATGAGCGCGCGCCTCCTCGATATCCCGCGTGCGCTCGGCCACTTCTTCTTCCAAGGCTTCGTTCTGGCTCAACAGCCCGCGATGGCGCTGGGCCAATGCGCTGACCTGCTTCTGCGTGCGCATCAACAGGGCATAGGCCAGGATCGCCGCCGCAGCGAGCGCGGCAATCAACGCCGCGACCAGGCCCGTGCGGGTCTGATCGATCTGCTGGTTGCGATCAGCCAGCTTGGCATCTTCCTCGGCGATGAACTCTTCCAACGTCGCGCTGACCTCGGCCATCAGCCGCGCGCCCATGCCGGTCTCTGTCAGGGTCTGGGCCTCTTCACTGCGCCGCGTCGAAACCAGCTCCACCGTGCGGTTCATTTCCGCCATCTTGCTTGAAATGTCGCCGGTGATGCTGGCCACGCGGTCGCTTTGTCCACGATCATCCGTCGTCATTTCCATCAGGGCCGCGACGCGACGATCCAGGCTTGAGACCGCTTCTCGATAGGGCTGGAGAAACTGCGGGTCGGCCGTCAGCAAAAAACCGCGCTGGCTGGCCTCGGCCTGGCTCAGTGCATGGGTCAGCTCGCGCGCGGCATTGCGCACCGCATGGGTCTTGTTGATGTCATTGAGCTGCCGGTCGATGCCCTGCATCAGCATCAGCGCCGCTACCGCGGCCAGGCACACCAGGCCGAGCGAAACCCACACCGCCAGGCGTCGCGTACCCCGCCGGACAAGATGCGGTCCCTCGACACTTTTGAGCCCGTCAACCAAGACGCTCATCTCCTGCTCCTGCGCCGGGTGCGGCCGCTGTGCCCGAGCAATGCTTTCCAGCGATGGCAGCAATGAGGCCGACATGGCTAAATCAGGGGACGGACCGGTTCACCCAGACCTTCCCACCCGGCCAGGCGCGCCAGCTCGGCCGCATCGAGTACCTCGCAACTCCGCCCCAGCCAGCGGATCAGACCCTTGTTCGTCAGCTTGCGCAATGTCTTGTTGGTGTGAACGATGGACAGGCCCAGCGTGTCGGCAACATGCTGCTGGGTCAGCGGGATCGAAAGCGGTCCCTGCCCCTTGCCCAGGCCAACCGCTTTGGCCCGTTCATGCAGGAACGCCAGGAGATAGGCCGCCCGCTCGAGCGCCGTGCGCCGCCCCAGGCTGAGCAGATGATCGTCCAGCATCCGCTCCTCGCGTGCTGCCAGCCAGGTGACGTCAAAGGCAAGGCCAGGGTGGTTGGCAAACAACTCATCGAGCCGATCCCGCTGAAACACGCACAGCACCAGGGGCGAAAGCGCTTCGACCGAATGTTCCATTTCCCCGATCACCGAGCCCTGCAAGCCGACCAGATCGCCGGGCAGCACATAGTTCAGGATCTGCCGCCGCCCGTCATCGAGCATCTTGAAGCGGAACGCCCAGCCCGACAGCACGGTAAATAATTGCGCGCTATGTGCACCCTCGGTCAGGAAGACGGCTCCGGATTCGGCGGTCATTTCGCCGGTTTTGAAACTGGAAACGAATTTCAGCTCACCGGCCGAAAACTCGCGAAACGTTGGCAGCGTGCGCAACGGGCATTGCTCGCAGGACACGCGTCGCCCGGAAGATGGAAGGACCAAACTCAATTGATTTCCTGACGCTTTTGGAAGTCGAGATATCAAACGCTATGTCGGCAAGGAGCGTTCCCGACATGTCATAGTTAAATGACAGGGGCGCCAGATGAGCCGATCAGAGGCCGGGGGCACACACCAACAGAAAGCACACCCATGCTGAACGGCCGAACGGTTCTCGTCCTCGAGACCGAATTCATCATCGCATTGGGAATACAAAGCGCCCTGCAGGCCATGGGGGCCTCTCATGTCGTTCTGGCGCGCAGCCCTGACGAAGCCAACCGGCACATGCCTGACTGGACATCCGCAGCGCTCGCCATTGTCGAGATCGAAACCGACAAGCCCGAACTGATCGCGTTTGCCCAACAATTGGCGCACAGCGGAGTGGCCGTTATCGGCATCAGCGCCGATGACCTGCGCGCACAGGGTGTGCCGGGCCTGCCCGACACCCCTATCTTGCTCAAGCCATTGCCCGATGCGGACCTGGCCGAAGCCATAAAGGTCCGCCTCGCTCAGAAGCCGTGATTGCCTGACGTCACCTGCGCAGAGACGGCATCGGGACCATAATCGGACTCGCCACTCACCTTGAGCAGCTCGGTCAGACGCGTACGGGCACGGCTGACCCGGCTTTTCATGGTGCCAACGGCGCATTCGCAGATCGAGGCCGCCTCTTCATAGGAAAAGCCCGAAGCGCCGATCAGGATGATGGCTTCACGCTGGTCATCCGGCAGCTCGGAAAGCGCTGCCTTGAAGTCTTCGAGATCCATTGAGCCATATTGCGAAGGATGCACGGAAAGACGCTCGGTAAAGGCGCCGTCGGTGTCCTGCACCTCGCGCCCGCGCTTGCGCATCTGGCTGTAGAACTCGTTGCGCAGGATCGTGAATAGCCAGGCCTTGATATTGGTGCCCATCTCGAAGCTGGACTGCTTGGCCCAGGCCTTCATCACGGTGTCCTGCACCAGGTCATCGGCCTTGTCATGCTTGCCGGTCAGCGACACCGCAAAGGCGCGCAGACTGGGCAGGGTCGCAAGCATCTCGCGCTTGAAGGAAGTTCCCTCGGCATTCATGCCGTTACTCCCCACCGCGATTGGACGACTTGTCGCTCTGTGCCTGTTCGGCGCTGTCGAGCTTTTCGAGCAGGTCGAGAAGCTGGTCGGGGACGCCTTCGTCCTGAACCGCTCCATAAAGGGCGCGCAGACGCGACCCGATATCCGAGGTCGGACCGAGCCCATCGTCCGCCCGCTCCGCCTGCATGCGCACACGTTGCTGCGTCACCAGATTATCCTTCTTCATTCCGAATTTGACCGTTCAGTCTTGATTTATCGCGCTGTACCGTGGCCCAAATGCCCGGAGAGGTGCAAAAGTTCCAAACTGCCGGAACTTTTCTCGGCAACACACGTTTTGGGCCATCGTGAGGTACAGTACAACAAGCGTCACCCGGGAGTTTTCGTCTATGTCCTTGTCCACGCGGATCGCACCGCATCTGCCCTACCTGCGGCGTTTTTCTCGCGCCGTCACCGGTTCGCAGACCTCAGGCGACGCCTATGTCGCCGCCACGCTCGAAGCGCTGATCGCCGATATCTCCCTGTTTCCCGAAGCCAGCAATGACCGCATTGCGCTCTACAAGCTGTTCTCGGCACTGTTTTCATCCTCTGCGGTGAAAGTGCCGGAGCCGGCTTCGAATTTTGCCTGGGAACAGCGCGCCGCCGCCAATTTGGCCAATCTGGCGCCCCTGCCCCGCCAGGCATTCCTGCTGGTTGCGGTTGAAGGCTTCAACCATGCCCAGGCCGCCGAGATCCTCTCGACCAGCGAGGATGAATTCGCCGACCTGCTCGACCAGGCGTCCACCGACATTTCCCGCCAGGTGGCCACCGAGATCATGATCATCGAAGATGAACCGCTGATCGCCATGGATATCGAGCAGATGGTTCAGAGCCTCGGCCACAAGGTGGTCAGCATTGCCCGCACCCACAAGGAAGCCCTGAGCCTGTTTGCGCAGACCCAGCCCCGCATGATCCTGGCCGACATCCAGCTTGCCGACGGCAGCTCGGGCATCGATGCGGTCAACGACATTCTCAACAATCACTCGGTGCCGGTGATCTTCATCACTGCTTTCCCCGAGCGGCTGCTGACCGGGGAGCGGCCCGAACCGACATTCCTGGTCACCAAGCCGTTCAATCCCGACATGGTGAAAGCCCTGATCAGCCAGGCGCTGTTCTTCGATGAAGGCTCGCGCGCCGCGGCCTGATCCAGCTACATACGATTGCGGAAAAGGCCGGCTCGTCCCGGCCTTTTTCTTTGCGTGCGGAACTTGCGGTGAGCGGCGGCGTTGTTTGTGCAAGTATCAAAACATGGAGTTTCCCATGCTGTATTATGCACTGGTTTTTCTGGTAATCGCGCTGATCGCCGGCGTGCTGGGCTTTGGTGGCATTGCCGGCGCCTCGGCTGGTATCGCGCAGATCCTGTTCTTCCTGTTCCTCGCCTTCCTCGTGATTTCTCTCGTGGTCGGGCTGTTCCGCAGGGGCACATAGGACTTTCAGGCGATATTGACAGAAAAAGCGGCGTCCCTTGGGGCGCCGCTTCTGTTTCAGGGTTCTGGAAACCAGCTCTCGATCTGGCCCGTCGCCCAATAGACGGTCAGCCCGATCCACTCGCGCATGGCAGTCGATGCAATGGTGAGATTGCCGCCCAGATCGGCCAGATCAAGACCGAACTGCTCTGTGCCGGTGCTGCGGTAATCCGTGGGCCAAGGCAGCACCCGCACTCCCTGGGCGCGAAACAGGCCGACCGATCGCGGCATGTGAAAGGCCGATGTGACCAGCGCGACAGTATTGCCGCCTTCGGCGAGCAACTCCCGGGTGAACCGCGCATTCTCGGCCGTGTTGCGGGACTCCGGCTCTAGCACCAGACGATCGCTCTCGATCCCCAGCGCCACAAAGAAGCGGCGCGCCGTTTCCGCCTCGCTCTCACCCAGCCCGCCCAGCACACCGCCGCCACCGGACAGGACGATGCGCGCTTGCGGAAAGCGCTGCGCCAGCCATAGCGTGGTGGACAACCGCTCCCCGGCATCATTCATCGCCACGGTCTGCCGGACCCCGCTGACGCTGGAGACGGTCGCACCACCGAGCATCACGATGGCATCGACGCGCTCAGGCATTGCCGGCACCGCAAACCGGTCTTCCAGCGGTCGGATCATGATCCCGCCGATATTGGTCAGGCTGGTAAGGCCAAGCAGCAACACGGCCAGGGACAAGGCGGTCAGGGCAAACCAGCGGCGTCCGAATGCAATCAGAACACCGGCCATCAGCATCAGCAAAAGCACGATGCTGATGGGCTGCGCCACCAGCCAGAACAGCTTCGAGACAACAAAGAACATGCCCACCCTACCTTGCACGGTGCGGGCAAAACCCGCTTTTTCGCTTGCTATCTCACTGGCTTCTGGTTTTCTACCAGACGGTCAAGATTGCCAATCGAATAATAAGGCAGTCGCCAGTCAGGAAGCGCCCGGGAACGGGCCAATGGTGAGCATGAAGCAGGCAGCGCCCGCAAAAGCGGAGCCATCGCCGGTCGTCGAACTGCGCGAACTTCACAAGTCCTTCGGCGCCCTGGAAGTGCTCAAGGGCATTTCCTTTACCGCGCGCGAGGGGCAGGTCGTCTCCCTTATCGGGTCTTCCGGATCAGGCAAATCCACGCTGCTGCGCTGTATCAACATGCTCGAGATCCCCGATAGCGGGGATGTATTGATTGACGGCGAAGCCATTGTGCTCAAGGGCAATGGCCAGGGCCGCAGCATTGGCGACGAACACCAGATCCGCCGCATCCGCTCAGAGCTGGGCATGGTGTTCCAGTCGTTCAACCTCTGGGCGCACATGACCATTCTGGAAAACGTCATGGAAGCGCCGCTGGTGGTGCAAAAGCGCGCCCGGCCAGAGGTGGAAGCGGAAGCCCGCGCCATGCTGGACAAGGTCGGCATTGGCGCCAAGGCCGATGCCTATCCCGCCCAGCTCTCCGGCGGCCAGCAGCAGCGCGCCGCCATTGCCCGCGCCCTCTGCATCAATCCGCGCGTCATGCTGTTTGACGAACCCACCTCCGCGCTCGACCCCGAGCTTGAAGTGGAGGTGCTGCGCGTCATCAAGTTACTGGCCGACGAGGGCCGGACCATGGTGCTGGTGACCCATGATATGGATTTTGCCCGCTCGGTATCCGACCGGGTGATCTTTCTGCATCAGGGACTGATCGAGGAGGAAGGTGCGCCCGACGAGGTGTTCGGCGCGACCAAATCGGCCCGTCTCAAACAATTTCTCAATGCGGCCAGCCACGACTGACCTGCATGGAAAACGACCCGGAAAACCGGGCGCAATGACAACACGAACAAGCAAACGGAGAACGAGAATGAAAAAGACTATGCTGGCAGCGGCCGCCGTTCTGGCCCTCGCCACCCCCGCCTTCGCCCAGGACACTGTCCGCATCGCCACTGAAGGCGCCTATGCGCCCTGGAACTTCCTCAACGACGCCGGCGAACCCGCCGGCTTCGAGATCGATCTGGGCAATGCCATCTGCGAAACCGCAGAGCTGAGCTGCGAGTGGATCATCAATGACTGGGATTCCATCATCCCGAACCTGTTGGCCGGCAACTACGACCTGATCATGGCCGGCATGTCGATCACCGATGAACGCCTTGAAACCATCGATTTTTCCGCCAACTACTTCCCGCCCGATCCGTCCAAGTTCGTCGCCGCTGCCGGCGCCGGTCTGGACTTTTCGGCCCTGTCCGGCGCGCGCGTCGGCGTGCAGGGTGGCACCATCCAGGCCGGCTATGCCGAGGAGAACCTGGGCGGCGCCAACACCATCGTCACCTTCTCGACCGCTGACCAGGCCATGGCCGACCTGGCCGCCGGCAATCTCGACACCATCCTGGCCGACGGCGCCTATCTTGAGCCCGTCGTAACCGCCTCGAACGGCGCGCTGGAATTCGTGGGTGAAGACGTGATGATCGGCGGCGGCGTGGGTGCCGGCGTGCGCAAGGAAGACGCTGAACTCAAGGCAACTGTTGACGAGGCCCTGGCCTCGCTCAAGGCCGATGGCACCGTGGACGCCCTGATTGCCCAGTGGTTCGACGGCATGGGTCCGTTCTTCGCCGAGTAAAACGCGCATCGCGCCTCTCCCGGCCCGTCCGGGGGAGGCAACCAACCGCGAAAGAGCGGCATGACCGAAGACCTCGCCTTCTGGCTCAGCTACATCACCAATGGCAAGCATCTGACCTGGTACGCCAGCTTCCAGTTCACGATCTATGCCGCCCTGCTCGGCGGCGCCCTGGCCGTGGTGTTCGGCCTGACCGGCGCCACACTGAAAAATTCGCGCTTCTTCGTGCTGCGCCTCGTCGGCTCGACCTATTCGTCCATCGTGCGCGGCGTGCCTGACGTGCTGTTCTTTCTCTTCTTCCCCCTGGCCTTCGAGCAGGGCGTGGAATGGCTGGTGTCCACCCAGGTCTGCTCGCCCGAAGCCATTGCCGCCCAGACGGCCCCCTGGCCGCCCTGCCGCGAGGCCAACTGGTTCCTCGGCACCACCGAGTACCTCCTGCTCGCCAGCGTCTCGCTGGGGCTGGTCTATGGCGCCTTTGCCACCAATGTCATTCATGGCGCCATGCGCGCCGTTCCGGCCGGTCAGCTCGAAGCCGCGCGGGCCTATGGCATGAGCGCTGCCCAAGTGCTCTGGCGCGTGCATATCCGCCAGATGTGGGTCTATGCCCTGCCAGGGCTCTCCAATGTGTGGATGCTGATCGTCAAGGCGACCTCACTACTCTCGCTGCTGCAGATCGCCGATATCGTGCTCTGGGCCGACCGGCTCGGCGCGCCAAATTTCCTGCCCACGGTGGGCCTTGTGCATGACGACTGGCGCTGGCGCTATTATCTGGTGCTGTTCGTCTTCTATATCCTGGTCACCTGGCTGTCCGAGCGCGCCTTCGAATATCTGATGCGCCGCACCGGGCGCGGCATCCTCTCCGAGGTGCCGGCCTGATGGATGCGTTCTTCAACGATCTGGCCGTCATGGCCCCGGCAGTGGTGTTCAACATCTACTTCGCCATGGCCTCGATCCCGCTCGGCTTTGTCATGGCGGTGTTCCTGGCGCTGGGCAAGGCCTCGTCCAACCCGCTGATCAACGCCCTGTCGCGCGGCTATATCTACGCCTTTCGCGGCTCGCCGCTGTTCATCCAGTTTTTCATGTTCTATTCGCTGGCGCTTTCGCTCAACCTGACCGTGTGGCGGCCGCTCGGCATTTCCGGCTTCGTGCTGCATCCCCTGTTTATGGGGCCGCTGGTGCTGGTGCTCAACACTGCCGCCTATACCGCCGAGATCTTCTACGGCGCGCTGCGCGCCGTGCCGCGTGGCGCTGTCGAGGCCGCCAGGGCCTATGGCATGAGCCGGTCCCAGCAATTCCGCCGGGTGGTCTGGCCCAATCTCATCCGGCTGGCCTGGCCGGCCTATACCAATGAGGTGGTGTTCCTGTTTCACGCCACGGCCATCGTCTATTTTGCCCTGCCCGTGGTCGGGCCGCAGGCTGACCTGATGATTACCGCCAAGACCCTGTTCGAGCGCGATTTCAATGCATTCCTGCATTTCTCGGTGGCCGCGCTCTACTTCCTCGTGGTCTCGCTGGTGGTGTTCTTCCTGTTCGGCCTGGTCTATCAGCGCCTGATGCGCCATCTGCCGGCCCAGCCGGGCCTGCATTTTGCCCCAAAATGGTTCCGCTAAAACAATGACATTTCAGCAGCACTCGACCGTGCTGGCCGGCGATGCGCCCGGCCATTCGACCACGCTCTATTGGTACACCGCCGGACCCGAGGCCGCCGAAACCAAGATCTATCTGCAGGCCGCCCTGCACGCCGACGAACAGCCTGGGACGATGGCGCTGCACCATCTGCTGCCCATGCTGCGCGATGCCGACGCCGCCGGCACGCTCAAGGCGCGCTTCGTGGTCTTTCCCTCGGTCAATCCGCTGGGCCTGGCCACCCGCGTGCTGCGCCGCCATATCGGCCGTTACGACCTGGAAACCGGCGTCAATTTCAACCGCCGCTGGCCCGATCTCTATCCGCTGATCGCCGAGGCCGTCGCCGGCAAGTTCACCGATGATGCGAAAGCAAACCTGCGGACCATCCGTCAGGCCGTCGGCGCCTGGATCGACCGGCAGAAACCAACGACCGCCGCCCAGCACTTGCGCTTGCTGATCCTGAAAGCTGCCCATGATGCCGATATCATGCTGGACCTGCATTGCGACGATGAGAGCCTGAAACACATCTTCACCTCGCCCGACCTGATGCCCGGCCTGCAGGATCTGGCCGACCGCATGCAGGTGGCGGCGACGCTGACCGCCGAAGACAGCGGTGGCGGCTCGTTCGATGAGGTCTTGCCCAACCTCTATCGCAAGGCCCAGCGCGCCAATTCGGACTTCCCAATCCCGATGGGCGCCGAAACAGCGACGCTGGAATATCGCGGCCAGGCCGATACGCATGATGATCTCGGCCGCGAAGACGCCCAGGGGCTGTTCGACTTCTTTGCCGGTCGCGGCTTAATCGACACAAGCCCCGCACCCGCCAGCCCCGCACCGGGCCCGACCCCGTTCGAAGCCACCGAAGTGCTGCGCGCCGACCGCCCCGGCCTTCTGGCCTATCGCGTGAAGCTCGCGGACCGGGTGAACAAGGGTGACGTCGTCGCCGATATCATCGCCATGGATGGGCCGGAAGCCTTCCTCGCGCGCACGCCGCTGCGGGCCGGCACGGACGGTTTCATCCTCTCCCGTGCAAGCGCCAAATATGTCGTGCCCGGGTCTTCTGTAGCCAAGATCGTGGGCAGCGACATTCTGCCCGCACGCGCAGGCGGCTATCTGCTGGAGGACTGACGCTAGGCGCGCGCCAGTCCCCATTGCGCATGATCGAGCGCGGTCATCACGCCGCGCAGTTCGGCCAGGCCCTTCATGCGTCCGATCGTCGGGTAGCCCGGCTGCGAGCGGCGGCCGAGATCGTCCAGGATGTCCTGGCCGTGATCGGGCCGCATCGGAATCTCCCAATCAGCACGGCCTTCGGCCTTGCGGCGCCGTTCCTCGGTGAGAATGGCGGCGATCAGCGCCACCATGTCGGTGTCCCCGCCCAGATGCTCGGCTTCGAAGAACGAGCCGACAATATCGTCATTGTCGCGCTTGACGTTGCGCAGGTGCAGGAAGTGCACCTTGGGGCCAAAACGCTCCATCATGCCGGGCAAGTCGTTGTCCGGCCGCGCACCGAGCGAACCGGAGCACAGCGTCATGCCATTGGCGGGGCTGTCGACCGCATCGAGAATGTATCTGTAGTCATCCTCGGTCGACATGATGCGCGGTAATCCGAGCAGCGCGAATGGCGGATCGTCAGGGTGGCAGCAGAGCCGTAGGCCCAGATCCTCAGCTACGGGCACCACCTCCTCAAGGAAATCGATGAAGTGCACCCGCAATTGCTCGCGGCTGATGGCGCCATATTCATCCAGATGCGCCTGCACGTCCTCAAGCGACATGGACTCTGTCGAGCCGGGCAGGCCCATGGTGACATTGCGCCCCAGCTGCTTCTTCTCGTCCTCGCTCATCGTCGCAAAGCGCCGTCCCGCCTCGTCGGCTATGGCATTGGTGAAATCGGCCGGAGCGCCGGGGCGTTGCAGAATGTGGATATCGAATGCCGCGAAGTCGTTGATGTCGAAACGCATGCAGGAGCCGCCATTCGGCACCGTCCAGCGCAGGTCGGTGCGGGTCCAGTCGAGCACCGGCATGAAATTGTAGCAGATGGTTTCGATGCCGCTGTCGGCGAGGTGCTTCATCGAGATCTTGTAGTTGGCGATATGCTCCCGCCAATCGCCCTTCTGCTTCTTGATGTCTTCGGTGACCGGCAGGCTTTCCACCACATCCCAGGTCAGACCCGAAGCCGAGCCATCCTTGCGCGTAGCGATCTCTCGGTGGCGCCTGGCGATTTCCTCAGGCGTCCAGACCACGCCATTGGGCACGTGATGCAGGGCACTCACGACACCGGCGGCGCCGGCCTGGGTAATATCGTCAATACTGGTCAGGTCCTTGGGGCCGAACCACCGCCACGTCTGTCGCAAGTCAAAACTCCATTCTTGTATGGAAGTTCATGCCACATTCGGCGCGTCGCCGGAAGCCTCAATCATTGGCCAGCACCAGCAGCGTTTCGACGTGGCAGGGTGAACCTGCCCGGCACCAGCAGGCCAAGTTCTTGCCGCCAAGGGCGGTGCGGATTTCGGCATCTGAGGGGCGCGGCCGATCCGCCTCGATCTCCCCTGCCATCCAGCGCGCGCGGCGGGCCACGGCCTCCGCCTGAGCGGCATTCTTGTCCAGCCCCGTTTCGGCCATCACCGCGGCGATGGTGAAGGGATTGCCCCAGGGGCCGGGGCGCGCCACCGATTGGGCCGGCAAGCCGTTGAGCGCGTATGACACGGCCTGCAGATCGAACCCCGCCCTGCGGGACAGCACAATGCGCGCCGGTTTCATTTTCGCATGTTCCGATCAAAGACGAATTTGGGCATTTCCCATTTCAGCACCAATGCCAGAACACGCAGTGTGAAGCCGACGGCAATGGCAATCAACACCATCAGGTCGCCCGGCATGCTCATGGTCAGGCCAAGAAAATAGATCACCCCGGTGATCATCGAAACGGTAGCATAAAGCTCGCCCTGGAAGATCAGCGGAACGTCGTTGCACAGCACATCGCGCAGAATGCCGCCCGCCGTACCCGTCACCATGCCCGCCACGATGACGATGATGGGATGCACCCCGGCCTCAATGCCGATATTGCAGCCGATCACGGTGAACACCACCAGGCCCAGCGCATCGAGCAGGAGGAACGGCCACTTCAGCCGGTCCACCAGCCGTGCCAGGGGAATGGTCAGCAACGCCGCACCGCAGACCAGCAGCAGCACATAGGGGTTGTTCACCCAGACCAGCGGATAGTGATCGAGCAGGATGTCGCGCATGGTGCCGCCACCCAGGGCAGTAACGCAGGCGATCAGGCACACCCCGAACCAGTCCATATTGCGCCGTCCGGCCGCAAGGGCGGCGGTCATCGCCTCCACGGTGATGGCGATGTAAAAGGCGATAGTCAGCATGGCGCATGTTCTCCGATGCGTCGAAACCGGGTTGCCCTGGCGAGCTTAGGGCATCAGCATGTGCCCGTCGCCCCTGCCCAAAGCAAGCCCCATGCGCCAGCCCCGCACCGTCCGCGCCCTCGAAGAATTCGGCCGAACGCGTTTGAGCGAGAGCTTCTTCATGCGCGATTTTCTCTATTCCGAGATTGCCGCCATCAACGGTTTTCAGAACCTTCCCGACGACCCGGACCTCGCCATAGCCGCCGGCAAACGGCTGTGTGAGGACCTTCTCGAACCGCTTCAGCGCCAGTTCGGCCGCATCTCGGTGCGCTCGGCCTATCGCTCGCCCCAGGTCAACGGGTTCGGCAATGCCAACAGGCTCAATTGCGCCGCCAATGAGAAGAACTTTGCCGGCCACATCTGGGACCGGCACGACGGCAACGGCCATATCGGCGCCACCGCCTGCGTGATCGTCAACCGCTTCATTCCCTATTATGAGCGGACAGGCGAATGGGAAGCTCTCGCCTGGTGGATGCACGATCACTTGCCCTATTCCGATATCGAGTTCTTCCCCAAGTGTGCGGCCTTCAACCTGCAATGGCACGAAGCCCCGGCCCGCAGCATCTATAGCTTCATCCCGCCCCGCCGCGGCCGCCTGACCAAACCGGGCATGGCCAATTGGACCGGGCGGCATGAGGACGCCTATGCAGCGATGCTCAAGGAGATCGGCTAAACGAAGTCCGCCCGCATCGGCGTAAAGACATCGATCAGCCTGCCCTTTTCCAGGGCCACCACGCTGTGCACCAGCCCCGACGGGACGATGAAGCTGCCGCCCTGCCCTACCACTTCGGTCACCCCGTCAATGGTCACCTCGAAGCGGCCTTCAGCGACATAGCTGACCTGGATATGCGGGTGGCTGTGCGGCGCGCCGACCGCGCCCCTGTCGAAGCCGAACTCGACCTGCATCAACTCGCGCGTATGGATCAAGACCCGGCGCGTATTGCCGGGCGCCAGCTCGGTCCATTCGCTGGCGTCCGGTTGCGCAAAAAGCTTCTGTTCAGTCATCTCATCACCTAGCGAACCGGCCGCCATCGGCTCGTCCGATACTGAAGCCGGCGCACGCCCGACATTGGATGGACGGCCGACCTTGCCCGAACTGGTATGGAAGCTGAAATGGTGAGTCAACACGCGATGAGCCAGCGCGGGCGGTGGCCTGGCAGGCGCAGGCGCGCCCACCCCAGACAAAAAGAAGCCCCAGGCGTTTGCCCGGGGCTTGTGTGAATCCAAACAGCGACTGATGTCGTTCAGATATGAATTGCGCCGTCGCCAAGCGACAGCGCCGCCTCGCGAACGGCCTCGCTCAGGGTCGGGTGCGCGTGCGTCGTGCGTGCCAGATCTTCCGATGCACCTGAAAATTCCATCAGCGTCACCAGCTCGTGGATCATCTCGCCGGCATTCTTGCCCACGATATGGGCGCCCAGCACGCGGTCGGTCTCGACATCGGCCAGGATCTTGACGAAGCCCTGCGTGGCCAGCATGGCCTTGGCGCGGCCATTGGCGGTGAAGGGGAATTTGCCGATCTTGTATTCAACGCCATCGGCCTTGAGTTCGTCCTCGGTCTTGCCGACGGAGGCGACTTCGGGATTGGTGTAAACCACGGCCGGAATGGCGGCATAGTTCACATGGCCAGCCTGGCCGCTGAGGATTTCGGCAACGGCAATGCCTTCGTCCTCGGCCTTGTGCGCCAGCATCGGGCCGGCAATCACATCGCCAATGGCATAGATGCCATCGACCGAGCTCTTGTAATGCCCGTCGACGCGCACCCGGCCGCGCTCGTCCAGCGCCACGCCGGCCAGGTCCAGGCCTAGCCCTTCGGTCTGCGGCTTGCGGCCAATGGCCACCAGCGCGACATCGGCATCGATCTCTTCGGCCTCGCCGCCCTTGGCCGCTTCAACCTTGAGTTTGAGTGAGCCGTCTTCCTGCTTTTCGACGCCGGCGACCTTGCTCGAGAGCTTGAATTCCATGCCCTGCTTTTGCAGCATGCGCTGGAACTGGCGGGCCACTTCGCTGTCCATGCCGGGCAGGATGCGATCGAGATATTCGACCACGGTGACCTGGGCGCCCAGGCGCATCCAGACCGACCCCAGCTCCAGCCCGATCACGCCGGCGCCGATCACGACCAGCTTGTTGGGCACTTTTTCCAGGTTCAGCGCACCGGTCGAGGTGACGATCTGCTTTTCGTCAATCTCGATGCCCGGCAGATTGGCCGAGACCGAGCCGGTAGCAATAACGATGTTCTTGGTGACGATCTCGGTCTGCGAACCGGTCTGCGGGGTCACCAGCACCTTGCCCGCGGCCGGAATGGAGCCGATGCCGCGGAATACGGTGATCTTGTTCTTCTTGAACAGGTAATCGACGCCGCCGACATTGGAAGCGACCGTTTCGCTCTTGTGGTTCAGCATCTGCTCGAGATTGAGCTGGGGCGCTGGAATATCGATGCCCAGCGCCTTGAAGCCGTGGCCGGCCTCTTCAAACATTTCCGAGGCATGCAGCAACGCCTTGGAGGGGATGCAGCCGATATTGAGGCAGGTGCCGCCAAGGGTCGCCCATTTTTCCACCACGGCCACCTTCATGCCGAGCTGCGCTGCGCGGATCGCGCAGACATAGCCGCCCGGGCCCGAGCCGATGATGGTAAGGTCGAATTGGTCTGCCATTGTCCTAAAGCCTCAGATGTTGGTCAGCGCTGCTGAGCGAGGGCAACCCGCACAGCCAGCGCCAGGAATGTAATGCCGGTTACCCGATTAAACCACCGGCCGAAACGGAAAAACGCCTGCCGCACCCTGGGGGTCGTAAAGAAAACCGAGACCAGGGCGAACCAGGCAAAAAGCATGAGGGCCATGCTGCCCACATAGATCACCTTGGTCTGCCCGCCCGTGTGTACCGATACCAGCGTGGTGAACAGCGCCAGAAAGAACAGTACGGCCTTGGGATTGAGCAGATTGGTCAGGAAACCCAGCGCAAACGCGGCCATGTCGCCCTTGCGCGCGGCGCCCTGTTCGGACATTTCGTGCGGCTGCGGCGGCGGACTGCGCAGCGCCGAAATCGCCAGCCAGACGAGATAGGCCGCGCCGGCCCATTTGAGGATGTTGAACAGCAGCAAAGACTGCCCCACGATCACGCCGACGCCGAGCAGCGTGTAGCTGCCATGCACCAGGATCGAGGTGGCAATGCCGGCGGAGGTGAACAGGGCTTCGCGCCGCCCATGCACCACGGCCTGGCGCAGCACCATGGCGAAATCGGCACCGGGAATGACCGCATTGATGCCGAAGGCCAGCATCAAGCCCAGGAATTCGAACCAGGGGAAGTCCATATGTCGCCACCGCCGCACGATTACGGGCTAACGGTTACACCAGCAGGCGCCCCCGGGCAACGCGGACCATGAGATTGACCCCTGCCCGATAGGCAAGGGCACACGTCCTAGACGGCAACACCCACGAACAGCATGAGCAACCCGATCAGCGAGACCATCCAGAACGACGAGCGCATCAATGGCACATCGATGAAATAGGCTGGCAGATAAGCCCAACGCGCCCAGAACCAGATCTGTGCGCCCCATTGTGTGAGGTTGTCGGACCGGCCGGAGATTTCGGTCGCGACCGCAAGAGCAATGAAAATGCCATAGGTCTCGAGAAAATTGCGCAGGCAACGATTGCCCCGCGCCGCCCACTTGTTTGGCGGGCGTTCATTGTCCCGCTGCGTGCCGGCATGAATGATCCCGTAATCCAGCCGATAAGCCGAAGCCTGGACCGTGAGATAGGCAAAGGCCAGCGCGGCGCTCCAGATCAGAAGGGTCAGTTCAACGCTCATGCCACGCTCCTTGTGTTGCCGTCACTACGGCCAGCAACGCAGCGTGGATCACATAAATCAATTGAACCGCAACAGCTTAGTTGAACCGGATCAGGACGCAGAAATGTCCTGGGCGCGTTTCAGGATTTCAGGAAGCTGCGCATCGATATCGAGCGCTTCGCTCTCGATCTGCTCAAGAAAGGCGCGGCAGAATTTGTCCTTGTCCGAAGCCTGGTTGTAGGCCGACATGATCTGGCTGCCGCCATAGGTTTCGGCCGCCTGCTGCTGGCCCTCGCTGCCGCCACCCAGCCGCTCGATCACGCGATCGGCAAGATCGAGATAGCCGATGTTCCGAAGGTACCAATTGGCCGCGGCATCTTCATAGGCGCTGTCCAGCCCGGTGGTTTCATAGCAATGGGTTGTCATGACATCGACAATGGCCTTTGAGCCATGGAAGGCCATGAGTTCGCCGACCAGCTCAGTATCGGCCGCAGCCTGTTCCTGCGCGAAACCGGGCGCAGCCATCAGAGCCATCGCCGCCCAAACCATCAGTCCTGTTCTCAATGCCACGTCTCCAGAACGCCTTGTTCGCGCGTCCACGCCCCTCTGCATATCGGGGCCAAATGCTAACAGAACCTTACTGTGCGCCCGTGCTCCACACACCATTGGGTGAACACGAAAAAGGCCCGCCGAAGCGGGCCTTTCAAACGCACAAATGTGGCAAGTCTTAGAGATCAAGCACCAGGCGCTCAGGGGCTTCCAGGCTTTCCTTGACGCGGACGAGGAACGTCACTGCTTCCTTGCCATCGACAATGCGGTGATCGTAGCTCAGGGCCAGATACATCATCGGGCGGACAACGACCTGACCGCCGACGACCACGGGGCGTTCCTGGATCTTGTGCATGCCCAGAATGCCCGACTGCGGGGCATTGAGGATCGGTGTCGACATCAGCGAGCCATAGACACCACCATTGGAGATGGTGAAGGTGCCGCCCTGCATGTCGGCCATGGAAAGCTGGCCGTCGCGGGCCTTCTTGCCCAGATTGCCGATTTCCTTTTCGATCTCGGCAATGCTCATCTGGTCGGCATTGCGCACCACCGGCACGACCAGACCCTTGTCGGTGCCCACGGCCACGCCGATATGGGCATATTGCTTGTAGATCAGGTCATCGCCATCGATCTCGGCATTGACCGCCGGGATTTCCTTGAGCGCATGCACCACGGCCTTGGTGAAAAAGCCCATGAAGCCGAGCTTGACGCCATGCTTCTTCTCGAACAGCTCCTTGTAGGAACTGCGCAGATCCATCACCGGCTTCATGTCCACCTCGTTGAAGGTGGTCAGCATGGCGGCGGTGTTCTGCGCGTCCTTGAGGCGCCGCGCAATGGTCTGGCGCAGGCGCGTCATCTTGACCCGCTCTTCGCGCTCGGCATCGTCCGCAGCCACCGGCGCACGCGGGGCGGCAGGCGCCTTGGTCTCGGCGGCCGGCTTGGCCTCGGCCGGGGCCGCAGCAGGCTTGGCAAGGGCAGACAGCACATCTTCCTTGAGCACCTGGCCGGCCTTGCCCGAGCCCGCGATATTGTCGGCGTTCAGGCCCTTTTCGTTGATCATCTTCTGGGCCGACGGCGCCGGCGCGCGGTCAGTGGCCGTGGTCGGCTGCGGCGCCGGCTCTTCCTTGATCACTTCCGGACCAGCCGCATTATTGGCCGGTGCTTCAGTCTTGGCTTCGTCCGCAGGGGCCGAGGCAGCAGCGCCCGAACCCGCCGCGATGGCGCCGAGCAGGGCCCCGACATCGACGGTTTCCCCGGGCTGGGCAGCAATGGCTTCGAGCACACCGGCGGCGGGCGCCGGCACCTCGATGGTCACCTTGTCGGTTTCCAGCTCGACGATGGGCTCGTCGGCGGCGATGGCGTCGCCCACTTTCTTGAACCACTGGCCGATGGTGGCTTCGGTAACGCTTTCACCCAGGGTCGGGACGCGGATTTCTGTCGACATTGAGAATTGTCCTTCTTGATCGGGTTACTGCGCGAACGCGTCGTCGAGGAATGCCTGAAGTTGAGCCAGATGCGTCCGCATCAGGCCCGTTGCCGGGGACGCAGCGGCCGGACGGCCGACATAGCGCACGCGCTCGCCGCCGCGGCCCATCTGGTCGAACACCCACTCAACATAGGGCTGGATGAATGCCCAGGCCCCCATATTGCGCGGCTCTTCCTGGCACCAGACCACATCCGCATTGGGGAAGCGGCCCAGTTCATCGAGCACGGCCTTGGCCGGGAACGGATAGAGCTGTTCGACTCGCAGCAGATAGACATCGTTGATGCCCTTCTTCTCGCGGTCTTCCAGCAGGTCGTAATAGACCTTGCCAGTGCATAGCACCACGCGGCGGATCTTGTCGTCGCTGGTCAGCCTGATCGTGGTCTTGGGTGCGCCGGGCGCCTCCGCATCATCCCAGAGCAGGCGATGGAAGCATGAATCCTGACCCATCTCCGCCAGACCCGACACCGCACGCTTGTGGCGCAACAGGCTCTTGGGCGTCATCAGGATCAGCGGCTTGCGGAAGTCACGCTTGAGCTGCCGGCGCAGCACGTGGAAGTAGTTCGCCGGCGTCGTGCAGTTGGCAACCTGCATGTTGTCTTCGGCACATAGCTGCAGGAAGCGCTCAGGGCGCGCCGAGGAGTGCTCGGGGCCCTGGCCTTCATAGCCATGGGGCAGCAGCATGACGAGACCGGACATGCGGAACCACTTGCGCTCGCCCGAAGAAATGAACTGGTCGATGACGACCTGCGCACCATTCACGAAATCGCCGAACTGGGCTTCCCACAGGGTCAGCGCCTTGGGCTCGGCCAGCGAGTAGCCATATTCAAAGCCCAGCACGGCTTCCTCGGACAGCATCGAGTTGATGACTTCGTAGCGGGCCTGATCGGGATCCAGATTGTTGATCGGGGTATAGGTCTTGTTCTCGACCTCTTGGTCGTTGAGCACCGAATGGCGCTGACTGAACGTGCCGCGTTCAACATCCTGGCCGGACAGACGCACCGGATGGCCTTCGGTCACCAGCGTGCCAAAGGCCAGCGCCTCGGCTGTCGCCCAATCGATACCCTCGCCGCTTTCAATCGCCTTGAGCCGGTTGTCCATGAAGCGCTTCACCGTCTTGTGGACGTTGAAATCATCCGGCACCTGGGCCAGCTTGGTGCCGATATCGACCAGCTTGTCGATATCAACACCAGTCTGTCCGCGGCGCGGGCCTTCATCTTCAGCCGGCTTGAAGCTCTTCCACTGCCCATCGAGCCAGTCCGCCTTGTTCGGGCGGTAGTCCTGTCCGGACTCGAACTCGTTCTCGAGATTGGCTTTCCAGTCGGCCTTGAGCTTTTCGACTTCCGCCTCGGTCACCAGGCCTTCGCCGATCAGCTTTTCCGCATAGAGCTCAAGCGTGGTCTTGTGACCACGGATCTTGGCATACATGGTCGGCTGGGTGAAGCTGGGCTCATCGCCTTCATTGTGGCCGAAGCGGCGATAGCAGAACATGTCGATGACGACAGGACGGCCGAATTTCTGGCGATATTCGACAGCCACCTTGGCCGCGAACACAACGGCTTCAGGATCATCGCCATTCACATGCAACACCGGCGCCTCGATCATCTTGGCGACATCTGTCGGGTACGGCGAGGAGCGTGAGAACATCGGGCTCGTGGTGAAGCCGATCTGGTTGTTGATCACGAAGTGGATCGAGCCACCGGTACGGTGCCCCTTGAGGCCCGAAAGCCCAAGGCATTCAGCAATCACGCCCTGGCCGGCAAAGGCCGCGTCGCCATGGATCAGCAGCGGCAGCACCATGGAGCGGTCCGGCTTGCCGTCGGTGGCGATGTTCACCAGCTTGCCGTCAGGCGCAATATGCTGGTCCTGCTTGGCGCGGGACTTGCCCAGCACCACCGGATCAACGATTTCCAGATGGGAGGGATTGGCGGTGAGCGACAGGTGCACCCGGTTGCCATCGAAGTCGCGGTCCGAGGAAGCGCCCAGATGGTACTTCACATCGCCCGACCCCTCGACGTCATCGGGGTAGAACGCGCCACCCTTGAACTCGTGGAACAGCGCGCGGTGCGGCTTCTGCATCACCTGGGTCAGCACATTGAGACGTCCGCGGTGGGCCATGCCCAGCACGATGTCCTTGATGCCCAGCGCGCCGCCGCGCTTGATGATCTGCTCAAGCGCCGGAATGGTGGACTCACCGCCATCCAGGCCAAAGCGTTTGGTGCCTGTATATTTGACGTCGAGAAACTTTTCGAAGCCTTCGGCCTCGACCAGCTTGCTCAGAATCGCCTTCTTGCCCTCGGGGGTAAAGGTGATTTCCTTGTCCGGCCCCTCGATGCGCTCCTGAATCCACTGCTTGGCTTCGGGATCCGAGATATGCATGAACTCGATGCCCAACGTGCCGCAATAGGTCCGCTTGAGGATCGCCAGCATCTCGGGGATGGTGGCGTATTCCAGGCCCAGATAGTTGTCGATGAAGATCTTGCGATCATTGTCGGCATCGGTGAAGCCGTAGCTCTTGGGATCAAGCTCGGGGGCCGGCTCGTCGGTCTTGAGCTTGAGCGGGTCGAGATCGGCGTGCAGGTGCCCGCGCATGCGATAGGCCCGGATCATCATGATGGCGCGGATCGAATCGCGCGTCGCCTGCAACACATCGGTAGCGCTCGGCGCCGGCTTGCCTTCGGCAGCGGCCTTCTTTGTCACGGCCTTTTCGACCTTGAGCGCGGCCTGGCCCCAGTCGCCGTCAAGCGCGCTGACCAACTCGCCACTTTCGGCGGGCGGCCAATCCTTGCGGCCCCAGCTCGGACCATCCGCATTCTTCTGAGCTTCGGCCTGGCTGTCGTCGAGCCTGGAAAAGAAGCTCGACCAGGTCGGATCGACGCTGGAAGGATCGGTTTTGAAGCGGGAATAGAGTTGTTCGATGTAGTCGGCGTTCCCCCCATAGAGGAACGAGGTCAGCAAGAACGTGTCGTTCTTTTCCTGTCGTGTCATCGCTTTTGTCGCAAGGCCTTGCGCCCTGCCATCCTTCTCAACGAACCGGCCTGGAGTATCCAGTCCGGTGTCAAATGCGGTCATCCATAAAGTGGGCCGAATATTGACCGCGTTTCCTTTGTATCTTGTTAAGTCTGGCGGCGCCCCACAAGGCGCCACGGCTCACTCATCTGTGTAACAAACACATCGTGGTCCGGACTAGCACCGAACCGTGACCGAAGCGCGACCGACATTGGTCGCACATGGTACGATACCCCCCTGACCTCCCCCATCAGGGGGAGGCATGTTGGGGTGCAGACCTAGCCTTTCAGCACATCCGCCAGCGTTGCGCCGATGCGCGCCGGCGAGGCCGAAACCTTGATACCGGCCGCTTCCATGGCCGCGATCTTTTCTTCCGCGCCACCCTTGCCGCCGGAAATCACGGCGCCCGCATGGCCCATGGTGCGGCCCGGAGGGGCGGTGCGGCCCGCAATGAAACCGGCCATCGGCTTCTTACGGCCCTTCTTGGCCTCGTCGATCAGGAACTGGGCCGCTTCCTCTTCGGCCGAACCGCCGATTTCGCCAATCATGATGATCGACTTGGTGGCTTCGTCGGCCAGGAACATCTCGAGCACGTCGATGAATTCAGTGCCTTTGACCGGGTCGCCGCCGATACCAACGGCTGTGGTCTGGCCAAGGCCTTCATTGGTGGTCTGGAACACCGCTTCATAAGTAAGCGTGCCCGAGCGCGAAACAATGCCCACCGAACCCTTGGAGAAGATCGAGCCCGGCATGATGCCGATCTTGCATTCTTCCGGGGTCAGGACGCCGGGGCAGTTCGGCCCGATCAGGCGCGACTTGGACTTTTCCAGCTTTGCCTTGACGCGCACCATGTCCATGACCGGCACGCCTTCAGTGATGCACACGATCAGCTCGATCTCGGCGTCGATTGCCTCCTCGATGGCCGCGGCGGCACCAGCCGGCGGCACATAGATCACCGAGGCATTGGCGCCGGTCTTGTCCTTGCCCTCGGCAACCGAGGCAAAGATCGGCAATTCGGTGCCGTCGACACCCGAGGACCAGACTTCGCCGCCCTTCTTGGGATGGGTGCCCCCCACCATCTTGGTGCCGAAATAGGCCAGGGCCTGCTCGGTGTGGAAGGTACCGGTCTTGCCGGTCAGGCCCTGCACAAGAACCTTGGTGTCTTTGTTGACGAGAATGGACATCTGTTTCTCTTCCGTCTTTCGGCGCCAGGCGCCAATTCATGCCCGCAAATCCGGGGCGGTTTACTATTCGCTCGTGGCGGTGTTCGGCGTGAGGATCGTGAGCTGGATAACAAAGCCCACAGCGTCCCAATGGGTGATGAGCAGGCTGTCGAGGGCGCCAGTGCCAATCAGGCTTGCATAGGTGCCGCCATTTTCGCTGGTCACCTCACCCTCGTAGCCATCCAGCGCGGCCAGCGCCTCGATGGCGCCTTCGCCCTGCCCCCGGGGCTCGGCAATATCGATGCGGCAATAGCCCAGCGTGCGGTTCGGATAGCTCTCGACCAGCGCGAACATGTCGCCCCAGCCGATGCCCGGAACCTCGCGCCCGGCCGAATAGGAGCGGATGAAGGGGCTTTCCGCTTCATCCTCATAGGCGTCCCAGCCGGCACCCTTGGCCGTCTCGAGGGCAAGCACGTCACCCCTGGCGAAGGCCTCGCACATCTCCAGCGCCGCCACGGCTTCTGCAGCCGGGGACGACTTGGTCTTCTGGGCCAGAGCCGGCTGAGCTGCCAGGCCCAGTGCCAGAACGAGTGCGAGGCTCACGCGCATCGGCTTAGCCCTGCACCGCCTTGACGATCTTCTGGGCGGCATCGTCCAGGTCATCGGCAGAGATGACGTCGAGGCCGGAATTGTCGAGGATTTCCTTGCCTTCCTTGACGCGGGTGCCTTCGAGGCGAACCACCAGCGGCACCTTGAGGCCGACTTCCTTGACCGCGGCGATCACGCCTTCGGCGATGACGTCGCAGCGCATGATGCCGCCGAAGATGTTGACCAGAATGCCCTTCACGGCCGGATCGGCAGTGATGATCTTGAAGGCCGCGGTCACCTTCTCCTTGGAAGCACCGCCACCAACATCAAGGAAGTTGGCCGGCTCGGCGCCGTAGAGCTTGATGATGTCCATGGTGGACATGGCCAGGCCCGCGCCGTTGACCATGCAGCCGATATTGCCGTCGAGCGCCACATAGGCAAGGTCATATTTGGACGCTTCGATTTCCTTGGCGTCCTCTTCGGTCAGGTCGCGCAGCGGCTTGAGCTCTTCGTGACGGAACCCGGCATTGCTGTCGAAGCTGACCTTGGCGTCGAGCACGCGCAGATGGCCATCAGTCATCACGATCAGCGGGTTCACTTCGAGCAGGCTCATGTCCTTTTCGGTGAACGCCTTGTAGAGGATCGGGAACAGGGTCTTGCCGTCTTCGGCCGCCGCGCCGTCAAGTTCAAGCGCTGCATTGATCTTGGCGACGTCATCAGCGGTAACGCCGGCAACCGGGTCAATGGCGACAGTGATGATCTTCTCGGGCGTATGCTCGGCCACAGCCTCGATGTCCATGCCGCCTTCAGTGGAGACGACGAAGGAAACCCGGGACGTTGCACGATCGACCAGCAACGAGCAGTAGAGCTCGCGGGCGATATCGGCGCCATCCTCGATATAGAGGCGGTTGACCTGCTTGCCGGCCGGGCCGGTCTGCTTGGTCACCAGCGTATTGCCAAGCATTTCGCGGGCATTGGCAATCACGTCCTCGACCGACTTGGCCAGGCGTACGCCCCCCTTGGCATCGGGCCCGAGTTCCTTGAACTTGCCCTTGCCGCGACCGCCGGCATGGATCTGGCTCTTGACCACATAGAGCGGACCGGGCAGCGACTTGGCAGCCGCCTCGGCTTCGTCCGCCGAGAAGATGGCAACGCCCGAAGCAACCGGCGCGCCATATTCCTTCAGCAGCGCCTTGGCCTGATGTTCATGGATATTCATTCTTTTCCCCTTGGGTGGGCAGACAATGTTCCGGCATTTCTGGAGCCGGAAAGCCAAAAGCCGCTGGCGGGGCCAGCGGCTTGCAGTGTTACGCCAGCTTCGGCGCGATCTTTTGACAGGCCTCGATCAGGCCTTCCACCGCACCGACGGATTTGTCGAAGGCCTTCTGTTCGGCAGAATTGAGCGCGATCTCGACGACCTTTTCCGCGCCACCGGCGCCGATGACGACCGGCACACCCACATAGGTGCCCTTGACGCCATACTCGCCATTGAGCTGCACCGCACAGGGCAGCACGCGCTTCTTGTCCTTGAGATAGCTCTCGGCCATGGCAATGGCGGAAGCGGCCGGCGCATAGAAGGCCGAACCGGTCTTGAGCAGGCCCACGATCTCGGCGCCGCCATCACGGGTGCGCTGGATGATCTCGTCGAGCTTTTCCTTGCTCATCCAGCCCATCTTGACGATGTCAGTGAGCGGAATGCCGGCAACGGTGGAATAGCGGGGCAGCGGCACCATGGTGTCGCCATGGCCGCCCAACACGAAGGCATTGACGTCTTCGATGGAGACGCCCAGCTCATCGGCGATGAAGTGGCAGAAGCGCGAGCTGTCGAGCACGCCGGCCATGCCGATCACCTTGTTGGCGGGCAGGCCGGAGAACTTCTGCAGCGCCCAGACCATGGCGTCGAGCGGGTTGGTGATGCAGATGACCAGCGCGTCGGGGGCATATTTGGAAATGCCCGCGCCCACCTGCTCCATCACCTTGAGGTTGATTTCGAGCAGGTCGTCACGGCTCATGCCGGGCTTGCGCGGCACGCCGGCGGTGACGATCACCACATCGGCGCCTTCAATGTCCTTGTATTCGGACGTGCCCTTCATCTTGACGTCGAAGGACTGGGTCACCGCCGACTGGGCGATATCGAGCGCCTTGCCGGGGCCGACGCCGTCGACCACGTCGAACAGCACGACGTCGCCGAGTTCCTTCTGCGCCGACAGCAGGGCCAGCGTCCCGCCAATCTGACCTGCACCGATAAGGGCAATCTTTTTGCGCGCCATAAATCCTCATCCCAGACTGCGTTGAATTGGCGCACGTCTTAACCCTGTCGGGACATGCGGGCAAGTGAACCCTTCGTCGTAATTGGGTTTTAGCTCATGCTGATGGGCGAAGGGGTAGTGCCGGATAGGCAAAGGCGCGCATCACCGATGCTCTAGGCTTTGCGCCTATACTCCCAAGTATATTTTGCGCGGTGTCTTGCGGCGCACCCGGCCGATCAATAATGCATATTGCCGGGCGGATATCGCCCTTGAGGGTAATCATGAAAAAAATAGTGGCGGGCTTTGCGCTCGCTTTGGCCTTGGTCGGCGTCGCTGACGCTGCGGCCCTGGATCGGCGCGTGCAGATCAACAACGTGTCGTCCTACGATATCTACGAATTCTATGCCTCCAATACCGGCGAAGCCAACTGGCAGGAAGACATCCTTGGTGATGATGTTCTGCTGGCCGGCAGCAGCGTCATTGTCAACATCGATGATGGCAGCGGGTACTGCAAATACGACTTCATGGCCGTGTTCGAAGACGGTGACCAGGCGATTTCGGCGGACAACAATGTCTGCGAGTTGACCGAGTTCAATTTTACCGACTGATAAGCCTGCCCGGCGGCCCGTGACCATATGGGCCGCCGATTTCCGCCTAGACGCGCCCCGCTGCAGCGGTCTGCTGCTCCGCCGGCGCAGCGTCGCGCAAGCCCTTGGCCAGATAATCCTCCGATTGCATCTCGGTCAGCCGAGACAGGGTGCGCTGGAACTCAAACGCGGTTTTGTCGTCGGCGCCCAGCTCGTCGAGCGGCACGGCAAAGCTGGCCGCCAGTTTCACGCCGCGGTCGTAGAGCGAGTCGATGAGCAGAATGAAGCGCTTGGCCGCATCGGATCTGGTGCGGTCCATCTGGGGAACATCGTCGAGCACGATGGAATCGAACTGATGGGCAATGCGCACGAAGTCGCGCGTACCCAGCGGCTTCTCGCAGAGATCTGAAAAGCCGAAACGCGCCGCGCCCATGGCGGTCAGCGGCACCGGAATTTGCCGCCCGATGCTCTCCACCACGCCCGGTTCGCCCGGCTCGCCGCCGGTGATGCGCAACCACATCTGGTCCATTGCCTCGCGCACAGCCGGCCCCGTGCCGAAGGCATAGACCTGCTGGCCGGCAAATTTCAGCCGGCGATAGTCCTGTTCGCTCGGCAGGCCGGCCACAACGGTCTTTTCCTTCAAAAGCGCGATGAAGGGCAGGAAGAGCTGGCGATTGAGCCCGTCCTTGTAGAGCCCGTCGGGCACCACATTGGACGTCGCCACCAGTGTCACCCCACCGGCAAACAGCTTTGAAAACAGCCGGTCGAGCAGCATGGCATTGGCGATATCGTGCACGTGGAATTCATCCAGGCACAACAGCCGCAGCCCGCCCTTGAGGATGGGCTTGACCACCGCCTCGACCGGATCGGCATCCTCGTCCTTGCCGCGCACCGACTTGCGGAAGGTGGCAATCCCGGCATGCACCTCGTCCATGAATTCATGGAAATGCACGCGCCGCTTCTCCCGGAACGGCACGGCGGCAAAAAACAGGTCCATCAGCATGGTCTTGCCGCGCCCCACCTCGCCATGGAGATAGAGCCCGCGCACCGCCACCGGCGCCTTTTCGAAAAAGCCGAACAGGCGCTTGGGTTTGTGGGCAACCAGATCGGCCAGCACCCGGTCGAGCTCCCGGACAGCATCGATCTGTGCCGGATCGGACGTCAGCGTGCCGCGCGTCACCAGCTCGTCATAGGCGGCACGGACGGGGGGCCGGGTTGCAATGGTGCTGGAAGACATGAAGTAATCCGGAGCCTTCCTCGGGCCGGACCCAAGGGCGGACAGGGCTTGAATAAGCGTGAGAGAAAAAGCCGGCCCTTGCGGGCCGGCCTCACAAAAAATCCTAGCGGGCCATCGAGACGGCCTGGCCACCGCCCATCGTGCCAATATAGCGACCACCGGAGGGGGCGAGGAAAGCGGCGATATTGCCGTTCTCATCGTAAAGCTGGAGCTGGCTGCCCACCTGCTGCCAGCCGGTCACCGAAGCAATCTGCGGCACGGTGCAGCCGGGCGCCGAGGCACGGTAGTAGTTGGTGCCCGTCTTGGCGGTGAGCGGCAGATTGAGACGGCAGGTCTGGCCGGCGGCAACCACATTCCAGGCACCTTCCGGACCGGTCGAGACCCCGGTGGTCAACGGCGTGCCGACAGAAACGATCGAGCTATTGGTGCCCGTTGCCGTGCCCGCCGTTGTTGCGCTGGCCGTCGTGGTCGTTTGGCCACCCAGCACCGGCTGGCCCGAAAGGCCAGGGGCCGGCGTGCCGGTTGCGCCAATCGCCGGCAAGGTCGATTGCTGCACCGTCGAGTTCTGCACGGGCTGCAATTGCTGGGGCGAACCCACAACATTGAGATTGGCGGTATTGGTCCGGCTGGACGGGGAACACGCCGCCGCCAGAAAGGCGAGGGCCGCAAGGCCGATTACGGATGAAGCGCCGCGCTTCCAATCCTGCATTGATCACTCCTGCCGCAAAGGCTTAATGCACATTAACACTTGTGGCGGCTTATACCCAAAGCCTCCACCCTGTTCAATTGCCCGACCCGCATCGGACGCGTCTCACACCAATGTGGCCGTTTTCAGGGCAGCGCGCCAGTCATGCCGAGCGATCCACCATATCCTTGAGCAGATCCTGCGCCAGCATGGCGGCGTCGGCCACCTCGTCTTCGGGCACCTCCACAATGAACCCTTCCGGGCCGAAAAGGTTCGGCACGCCAGGCAAGCCGCCTTCACGCGGCTCAAGCGGGTGGAAGCCATGCGCCTTGAGCGCCACGATCAGCACGCGGGCCATGGACTGATCTTTCACCTGGATGATGGGGGCAAATTTCACGCGATACGCTCCTTGAGAGACTTGATCGTGAACAGTCAGATCCATCCCCGCAAGGACTTTCGCGCAGATCACGCAATGTTGGTGCCATCCGGCTTGCCAAGCGGTCATCGAAATGTTGCATTGTGAAAAATCCGGTCAACCAGTGATTTGCGCTGGACAAGACCGCCGGAAACACGAGTGAAACGGGATCGCCGGAGCAGGAATGGGCGCCTATATCATCCGCCGCCTCTTGCTGATGATCCCCACCGTTTTCGGCATCATGGCCGTCAGCTTCCTCATTACCCAATTTGCCCCCGGCGGCCCCGTCGAGCAGGCGCTGGCCAATCTCTCCGGGCAAAACACCGGCGCGCTCGAACGCGTCACCGGCAGCGAAGGCGGCGATTTTGCCGGCCAACAGGTCCAGGGCGGCAATTCAAGCTACCGCGGAAGCCAGGGCCTGCCGCCCGAACTGGTGGAGCGCATCGAAAGACAGTTCGGCTTCGACAAGCCGCCGCTCGAGCGCTTCTTTTCCATGCTCGGCAATTATCTGCGCTTCGATTTCGGCGAGAGCTACTATCGCGACATCTCGGTGATCGACCTGATCCTGGAAAAAATGCCGGTCTCGATCTCGCTGGGCCTGTGGATGACGTTGATCGCCTATGGAGTCTCCATTCCGCTGGGCATTGCCAAGGCGGTGCGGGACGGCTCGCGCTTTGATGTCTGGACCTCGACCATCATCATCATCGGCTACGCCGTACCGGGCTTTCTGGTGGCCATCGTCCTGGTGGTCTTTTTCGCAGGCGGCAGTTTCTGGCAATTTTTCCCGCTGCGTGGCCTGACCTCGCCGGGCTGGGAAAACTTTCCCTGGTGGCAGCAGGTGCTCGATTATTTCTGGCATCTGGTCCTGCCCATCTTCGCCATGGGCCTTGGGGCCTTTGCCACCGCGACCCTGCTCACCAAGAATTCCTTCCTCGATGAGATCGGCAAGCAATATGTGGTGACGGCCAGGGCCAAGGGGCTGACCGAAAACCAGGTGCTCTACGGCCACGTCTTCCGCAACGCCATGATGCTGATCATTGCCGGCTTTCCCGGCGCCTTCATCGGCGTGTTCTTTGGCGGTTCGCTACTGATCGAAACCATCTTCCTGCTCGATGGCCTGGGGCTCCTGGGCTACCTCTCGGTGGTCAATCGCGACTATCCGGTGGTCTTTGCCACGCTCTACATCTTCTCCCTGATGGGTCTCATCATCGGCCTGATTTCGGACCTCACCTATATGTGGGTCGATCCGCGCCTTGACTTTGAGAGCCGCGACGTATGAGCGGGGCAAGCGAAATCATCAGGCCGCCACGCCTTTCCCCGCTCAATCAGCGGCGTCTGGCCAATTTTCGCGCCAACAAGCGCGGCTGGTGGAGCTTCTGGATCTTCCTGTTCTTTTTCGTGCTGACCCTGGGCGCCGAATTCGTCGCCAATGACCGGCCGATCCTGGTCATGTACAAGGGCGAATTGCTGACCCCCGCCTTCGTCGACTATCCCGAATCCAAATTCGGCGGCTTTCTGGGCGTCACCAATTTCCGCCACAAGGTGAATATCGACGAGATCGAGGCCAATGGCTGGATGCTCTGGCCGCCGATCCGCTTCAACCACAACACCGTGGACAGCTTCATCGCCTTTCCCGGCGCCAATCCGCCGAGCTGGCTGCTCACGCGCGAGCAGATCTGCCAGCGCTATCCAGAAGGCGTGGAGGACTCCTTCTGCGTACCCGGCAATTACCATTGGCTCGGCACCGACGGCGGCGGCCGCGATGTTCTGGCGCGGCTCATCCACGGCTTCCGCATCTCCATCCTGTTCGGGCTGGTGCTCACAGTCCTGTCGTCCGTCATCGGTGTGGTGGCCGGCGCCATGCAGGGCTATTTCGGCGGCTGGGTTGATCTCATCGCCCAGCGCCTGATTGAAATCTGGACCTCGGTGCCTTCGCTCTATCTGCTGCTGATCATCTCCTCGGTGATCGCCCCCAATTTCTGGGTGCTGCTGGGCATCCTGCTGCTGTTCTCCTGGGTGAGCCTCGTGGGCATTGTCCGCGCCGAGTTCCTGCGCGCCCGCAATTTCGAATATGTCAACGCCGCCCGCGCCCTCGGCGTCTCCAACCGGCGGATCATGTGGCGGCATCTCCTGCCCAACGCCATGGTCGCCACACTCACTTTCATGCCCTTCATCCTGTCAGGGTCTGTCGCCACCCTGACGTCATTGGATTTCCTCGGCTTCGGCCTGCCCGTCACCGCGCCATCGCTCGGGCGCTTGCTGTCCGAAGGCAAATCCAGCCTCGACGCCCCCTGGCTGGCCCTCACCGGCTTCCTCACCGTGGCCATCATGATGACCCTGCTGGTCTTCATCGGCGAAGCCGTCCGCGACGCCTTCGATCCGCGAAAGACGTTCCGATGAGCGAGCCCCTCCTCTCCGTCCGCGATCTCAGTGTTCACTTCGGCGCCAACGTGGCGGTCGACAAAGTGTCCTTCGAGCTGACGGCGGGCGAGACCCTGGCGCTGGTGGGCGAAAGCGGATCGGGGAAATCAATCACCGCCCTCTCACTGCTCGGCCTGCAACCGCCAACGGCTTCGGTGACCGGGCAGGTTCATTTCGACGGCACCGAGCTTGTTGGAGCCGCTACGGCAACGCTGCGCTCCATTCGCGGCAATCAGGTGGGCATGATCTTCCAGGAGCCGATGAGCTCGCTCAACCCGGTGCACACCATTGGCAAGCAGATCGGCGAAGTCCTCGCCGTGCATCAGGGCCTGCGCCGCAACGCGGCCCGCGCCCGCACCCTGGACCTGCTCGACGCCGTCGGCATCCCAGACCCGCAGGGGCGGATCGACGATTATCCGCACCAGCTTTCGGGCGGACAGCGCCAGCGCGCCATGATCGCCATGGCGCTGGCCAATGAACCCAAACTGCTGATCGCCGATGAGCCGACCACCGCGCTCGACGTGACCGTGCAGGCTCAGGTGCTCGATCTGCTCAAATCCCTGCAACAGGCCCACGGCATGGCCCTGCTGTTCATCACCCACGACCTGTCCATCGTGCGGCACATCGCGGACCGGGTCTGTGTGATGACCAAGGGCGAAATGGTGGAAACGGGGGCCACCCAGACCATCTTCGCCGCGCCCGCACACCACTACACAAGGCAATTGCTGGCTGCCGCACCGGCCGGCGATCCTGCACCCTTGCCGGCACAAAGTGCCAATGTGGTGTCCACGCAGGACCTCAAGGTCTGGTTTCCCATTCGCCGCGGCCTGCTGCGCCGGACGGTCGGACATATCCGCGCCGTCGACGGCGTGGATCTGGGCATCCGCAAGGGCGAAACCCTGGGCGTGGTCGGCGAAAGCGGTTCGGGCAAATCCTCGCTAGGCTATGCGCTTTTGCGCCTGATCCCCTCGACCGGCCGCATCGTGCTGCTCGGCAACGAGGTCCAGTCCCGGTCCTGGAACGCGTTGCGGCCCTTGCGCAAGCACATGCAGATCGTCTTTCAGGACCCGTTCGGATCGCTCAGCCCGCGCATGTCGGTGGGTGAAATCGTCGGAGAGGGCCTCAAGGTCCACATGCCCGCGCTGTCAGCCCAGGAACGGGACTTAAAGGTTGCCGCGGCCCTCAAGGAAGTCGGGCTCGAAGTTGCCACCGCCGCACGCTACCCGCATGAATTTTCCGGCGGCCAGCGCCAGCGCATCGCCATTGCCCGCGCCCTGGTGCTTGAGCCCGATTTCCTGGTGCTCGACGAACCGACCTCCGCGCTGGACGTCTCCATCCAGTCCCAGATCATCGACCTCTTGCGCGATATCCAGCGGCGTCGGCAGTTGAGCTATCTGTTCATCAGCCACGACCTGCGCGTGGTCAAGGCGCTGGCGCATAGGCTGATCGTCATGCGCAATGGGCAGGTCGTCGAACAGGGCGAGGCCGCCGCGATCTTTGCGGACCCGCAGCAGGCCTATACCCGCCAATTGCTCGCCGCCGCCTTCGATCTCGCCGCGCCGCCAAATGTGACGGATGATCGATTGCCGCCGCCCCATACAACCGAATAACCTCTTGATCGACTGTCCCAATCGGAGCCACGCCATGACGCTGCCCTTCAAGCTCTCCTCGCTCCTTGCCATCGGCCTTCTATCCGCCGGCCTGACTTCGGCGGCCCAGGCGCAAACCCCGACCGACACCTGGGTCAATTCCTTCACCCTGGAGGGCGAGGCCAAATACGGGCTCGACTACCCCCATTTCGACTATGTCAATGTCGACGCGCCCAAGGGCGGCATCGTGCGACTGGGCGATCTGGGCGGGTTCGACACCTTCAACCCCATCCTGCCCAAGGGCGAAGTGGCGGGTGGCATCGGGCTGCTCTACGAAACGCTGATGACCCCGTCGTTGGACGAGAACAACACCTATTACGTGCATCTGGCCGAGGCGCTGAAAATCGCCCCGGATTATGGGGCCGTGACCTTCCGCATGGATGCCGACGCCAAATGGCACGATGGCGAACCGGTCACCGCCGAGGACGTGGTCTGGACCTTCGAAAAGCTGATCGAGGTCAATCCGGACCGAGCGCAATACTATGCCAATATCACCTCGGCCGAAGTCACCGCGCCCGGCGAAGTCACCTTCACCTTCAACCAGACCGATAATCGTGAATTGCCGCTGATCCTGGGGCAATTGCTGGTGCTGCCGCAGCATTGGTGGGAAGGCACCAATGCCGAGGGCGAAACCCGCTCGATTGCCGAATCCACCCTTGAGCCGCCGCTGGGTTCAGGCCCCTATCGCCTCGCCAGCTTCGATGCCGGCCGCTCCATCACCTATGAGCGCGTCGAGGACTATTGGGGCGCCGATCACCCCACCCAAATCGGCCAGAACAATTTCGACGAGTACCGCATCGAGTATTTTCTCGATCTGACCGTTCAGTTTGAGGCCTTTAAGGGCGACCAGTTCGACTGGTGGAGCGAGAACCAGGCCCGCCGCTGGGCCACCGCCTATGACTTTCCCGCTGTCGAGGACGGGCGCGTTATCCGGGAATTGTTCCCGCAGGACTATAACGGCTCGGGCATATTGGTCGGCTTTATCATGAACCTGCGGCGCGACAAGTTTGCTGACCCGCTGGTCCGTGAAGCGCTCAACTACGCCTTCGATTTCGAGGAATTGAGCAACACGCTGTTCTATGGCCAGTATGAACGCATCGACAGCTTCTTCTTCGGCCTGCCGTTCAAGTCTTCCGGCCTGCCAGAGGGCGAGGAGCTGGAAATCCTCGAAAGCGTGCGTGACCAGATCCCGGAAAAGGTCTTCACCACGCCCTATACCAATCCGGTCAGCGGCGATCCGACCAAGCTGCGCGAGAACCTGCGCACGGCGCTGAACCTGTTCACCGAGGCGGGGTACACGCTTGAGGGCACGCAGATGCTGGACCCGAACGGCCAGCCCTTCACCTTCGAAATCCTGCTCAATGGCCCCACCATCGAGCCGGTAGCACAGAACCTGGTGACCAATCTGGCCCAGATCGGCATCAACGCCAGCATCCGGACCGTCGACAGCCCGCAATTCATCAACCGGGCCCGCAGCTTCGACTATGACATGATCTATTCGGGTTGGGCCCAATCCTTCTCGCCGGGCAATGAGCAGCGCTTCTTCTTCGGCTCATCCACTGCCGATCAGGAAGGTGCTCAGAACTACGCCGGTGTAGCTGACCCTGCTGTCGATGCATTGATCGAAAAGCTCATCGTGGCCGACGATCGCGAGACCCAGGAGGCCACGACCAAGGCGCTGGACCGGGTGCTGCTCAACAAGCACTTTGTCATCCCCAGCTATACGCTGCGCACCACGCGCTCGGCCCGCTGGGACCGCTTCAGCCGCCCCGAGGAACTGCCCGAGTTTTCCTCAGGCTTCCCCACGCTGTGGTGGTGGGACGAGGAAAAGGCCGCCCGGACCGGTGGCGTGACGGCGCAATAAGAAAAGGGCGGCTCAAGGGCCGCCCCTTTCATTTGGGCTTGCGCGCCACCAGATCGACCAGCGCCGACAGTCCGCTATGCCGATTGCCTTCGGTCAGCTCGGCGTCATAGCTGCGCAATTCGGTGATATCGAGCGCGGAGAATCGATCGGCCAACAGCTCTTCGGTGTAAAGCTGGTCGAGAATGCCTGGACCACCTGTCCTGTACTGTATCTGTCTGGGGCCATAGCCCTCGACCAGCAACAGGCCGCCGGGCGCCAGCGTCCGGATCATCCCCGCAAAGATGGCGTCGCGCATGGCCGGCGGCGCAAACTGGAAGAAGATACCCACAACGACGTCGAACCGGCCCTCCGGCCAGGCATAGTCTGCGATGTCGGCCAGTTCCGTGGTGAGGGAAACGCCACGCTTTCCGGCAAGGCGTCGCGCCTTTTCAAGACCGACAGGCGACGCATCAATCGAGGTCACCGCAAGGCCCTGCTCGGCCAGCCAGACTCCGTTGCGGCCCTCGCCATCGGCGACGGCCAGCGCATTGCGGTAACCGGCCAGCCGCTCGCGCTGCGACGCCAGAAAGGCATTGGGGGCTTCGCCGAACACATACTCGTCCGTATCGTAGCGTTCATCCCAGAAGCTAACGGCCATCGACGCTCAATAGTCCTTTTCGAAGAACACCCCGAGGGTGGAATTGCCATCCTGGCCGGCCGAGCCTCTCACGGTCAGGTCTTCGGTCACATCGAGATTGATCGTCACCTTGGATTGGCCATTCGCCCCGACCGTCGCGCCGAGATAGACATTGTCCTGGATATAGGTACCGGCCTGCACCCCGACATTGCCATCGTCATCGGTGACCACGTCGAGATCGGCAAGGCCCGCGGCGCCGCGCAGGCTTTCGACCAGCCCGCCGCCTCCGCCGCCACCAACCAGTTCGGCCGCCGCCGCCGCCAATTGCGCCAACTGGATCGGCGAAAGTTCGCCCATCGAACGGTTGAAGATCAGTCGGCTCAGCACCTCGTCCTGTGGCAGGGTCGGATTCGAGCTGAAACTGATATCGGGTGCCGAGGCGCGGCCCGACAAGGTCACAAAGACGGTAATGCCATCGCCCTCGGTGCGCGCCACGAAATTGAGTTGCGGGTCGAGATCGCCCACCAGGGTCACAGTGCCGGTTTCGAAGATGACCCGCTGCCCAAGAATGGACAGCCGGCCGCGCAGCAGATTGAAGGCGCCGACAGGCTGGACATTACTGATCGAGCCGGTCAGGCGCACCGAGCCGCCGACTTCCGCATCAAGACCGCGACCGCGGATGAAGATCTGATTGGGCGCATTGACATTGATATCGAGCTGCAATTGCGGCCCGCCACCGCCTGCCGCAGCGCCCGTGCGCTCATTGATACGGGCCCGATCCAGCGTTTGCTGCACATCGGCGGGGGCGCGCCTGTGCTCGACATCGATCAATTGCGCACCGCCGCCCAGGCCCTCAGGCACGGTGATATTGGCCTGCTCGATCAGCACATTGCCCGCCAGCAGGGGCGCGCCGGTCAGATTGCCGGTCAGGTTGAGACCGCCGGACAGGGTGGCGACGAACAGATCGCCATCGGCATAGCGGGCCGAATTGATCTGCACTGCCAGATTGACCGGCAGAGCTGGCGTCAGGCCGACCGTGCCCGATGCAGACACATTGCCACCGGTCGCCAGATTGGCCGTCAGGCTCTCGATATTGGCATTGGTGCCCGACAGCGCCACCCGCCCGGCAATGCCGGTAAGGCGCAGATTGAGCTCGGGATCGACATATTCGGCCCCGCTCGTGGAGGCGCTGCCGGTGATTTGCGGGCTGGTGAGACTGCCGCCCACTCGCGCGTCGAAATTGACCGTTCCAGACACGCGCGCACCGCGATCAGCCACGAAGCGATTGGCCAGCGAGAGCGGCGCGGAGCCATTGAGCGCCACGGAAAGGCCGTTGCCGGTCAGCGGCACCCGGCCTGATCCGGAAACGGCCAGCCCGCCGCTGCCATTGGCGCTGATACCGTCGAGCGTCACCACCTGGTCGGCAAAGCTGCCCGAAGCGTTGAAGGTCAGCGGCGCAATGCCGAAAGGCGCGATGGCGCTGGCGCCGATGCCGCCGCCGCGCACCTCGAAGGACACCTGCGGATCATCGGCCGGCCCCGACACAACGGCCCGCCCATTGAGCGTGCCGGACAGCCCCAGGTCGGGCGCCACGGCATTGGCGATTGAAAGCGGCAGTTCGGCAATATCCACCACCATGTCCAGCACCTGCCCGGCCGTACCGGTCGCCGTGATGCTGCCCGAGCCGACATTGAAGCGCAGCGCATCGAGCGAGACGCTTTCGCCCTGCACCATCAGCACCGCCGGATTGGCAAGGCGCGCCGCCAGGCTCCCCTGTTCCAGATTGGCGCGATCCAGCGCCAGGCGGTATCCGCCATCCACCGGGCTCAGCGCCCCGGCAAGATCAAGAGCGGTGCCGGTAGCAAGGTTCGCCTGCGCATCAAAGCTCGTGGTGTCACCCGACTGTCTGGCGCGCGCACTCAGCGTATCGACCACAACCCCACCGGCGACGACATTGCCTGCCGTGGCGGTACCATTGACCACCGGCACACCGAACAGGTCCGAAATGCCGGCGGTAATATCGGCCCGGCCGACAGAGATGTCATTGATCCGCAGACCGGCGATATTCGCCGTCACGCCGGCCCCCTGCTCGCCATCCTGCGGGCTCAGTTCAATGGCGGCATTCACCGCGCCCGACGCATCGGTCAGCAGCAGTGCAGCGGCCAGCGAAACATCATTGGCGGCAACGTCCAGCCGCCCATCGACAAGACCAGACTCGACCATGCGCGTCAGATCGCCGGAAATCCGCGTGCCTGCGATCTCGAATGCGATGCCCGACAGTCTCTGCAGTTCCGCATCGGTCTCGAAATTGGTATCCAGCGTGGCGCGATAGCCATCCAGCATGGCAGCGCCCGTGACGTCACCATTGATCGCGCCATCGAGCAGGGTTGCGGCCACACCGAGCTTGGCGTCGCGCAGGGTATAGTCGCCCAATGTGCCGCTCGGCACCTGTCCGTCCAGCACCAATACCAGCGGATCTTCCGGCGCGGTCAGTCGTGCCGAGCCCCGTACCGCCAGCGCGCCGCTGGCCTCCTCGGAGATCAGCGCAAGATCGGTCAAATCGAGCGCGATGTTAAAATCGGCGGCGTCACTGGCATAAACGCCATCGGCGCTGAACTTCACTTGATCATTGGCAATCAGGAAGTCATCGGCCGAAATGCCGGCCTCAGTACGCGCCAACCGGCCCGACAGGTCGACCCGACCCGCGAGCAGCGCGTCGGCGGCGGCGTCATCGATCCGCAAATCCGTGCCCGTGCCATCGAACACCAGGTCAAACCCACCGGTAAGCGGAAAAATCTGTCCGTCCGCCGTCAGCTCAAGGCCGCCGGAAAGCGAGCGCCCGGCCAGCGCAGAAAAGGGCGCTATGCTGTCCGTCGCCAGCCGGACCTGTCCGTCGAAATCGGTGCCATCGATCTCACCGGCCATGGCCGCGGTCAGCGCCTGGCCCACCACCCGCAATTCGGCCAGCTCAATCGGTTCGCCCGCATTCCACAGCCCGGCAATGCCCAACCCGACCGAAGTGCCCAGCGCCGCCTCGACGCCCGGATCGGCGTCAATACCGGACAAGGCGCCATCGCCATTGAACGTGACCATGCGGCTGGCCGGATCGTCGAGATTGCGCGCCACCCCGCCTATGCCCAGTCCGAAGGTCTGCGCATCAAAACCGTCGGTCTCCAGCCCCTCGACATCGATCCGCGCCTGCCACTGGTCGCTGGCCTCGGTGCCGAAGGCCACCCGAAGCTGTCCGCCCTGCACAAGGGTCGAACTGCCGGGCACCGGCAGGATCACCTTGTCCCCGTCGGGGTCGGCAATGGTCGCGGTCAGGTCGAGCAGGCTGACAAAATTGTCCGCCATGGTCCGGGCGCGGGCCGTCAGCCCCAATTGCCCGCCACTCAGCGTCAGATTGGAAATCTCGATGCCGCCGGCGCTCTTGACCAGCGCGCTGGTCGTCAGCCGGGTCTCGGCACCGAAAAAGTCGCGGTAAGGCAACGCCACCAGGGTGGAAAGTGGCCCGCCCAGATTGGCGTTGATGGCAAAGCCATCGGCCTGCTGCGCAATGGTGGCCGTACCGGCCAGTGCGGTCTGGTCATTGGCGAGCAATTGCATCTGCGTGGTCAGATCGGCAACCGGACCCTCCCCGTCCAGCGTCAGTGTCATGGCCGGGCGATCCTGGATATTCAGCAGGTTCGCCAGCACGCCATTGGGCGGCTCGACCAGCGACAGGCCCAGATCGATGGTCGCACCCTCGCGCCGATAGACCACATCGAGATCAAGCGTGCCGCCCGGTCCGTCGAGCCGCTCGATATCGAGCACCGCATCCAGATTGCCGCCTTCCAGCGTCATCGACCCATTAAGCGCGATCTCGGAACCCAGTCCGAACACGCCTTCTCCGAAGGTCACGCTGGGCACCGCCAATTCGCCGATCTGGATGGCGACGGGAAACTCCGGGATTTCCAGCGAACCAGCCTCGGGCGGCGGCAGATCCACCGCGCCTTCGACCGGAATGGCATTGCGAATGTAGTCGATGGACTCGGCGCGCAGCGAATTGACCTCGAGCCGCCCGCCGAACAAGGCCGCCTGGTTCCAGTTCAGGCTGGCATTGTTGACGCGCAGCCAGACCCCTTCTGCATCGGAAATGGTGATCTCGCGGATCGAGACATCCGAACCCAGGATGCCATCAATATTGGACAGGCGGATTTGCCGCTCCGGCGTCGAAAGCTGGCCTTCGACAAAGCCGGTCAGGAAATCCTTCTGCTCCTCATTGTTCATGTCCTGCGCCACCAGCGCCACCGGGACGGCCGCCGGGGCCAGCAGCAGCGCAGCGATCATCAGGCGGCGGCGGTTGGTTGCGGAAAGCTTGGCCATCAGAACGCCTGCCCGATGCCAGCATAGATCGCATAGTCCGGATCGCCCGCCTTGCGATTGAGCGGCACCGCCACGTCGAGCCGCAAGGGCCCCAGACCCGTGTAATAGCGCACGCCGACGCCCGCCCCGATCCGCAGATCATCAAGGCCCGGGAAGGTATCGGCCGCCACATAGCCGCCATCGACAAAGCCGACCACGCCAATATCGTCGGTGACCTTGGCCCGCGCTTCGAGCGAGCCTTCTAGCAGGTAGCGGCCACCGGTAATGTTCCCCATCCCGTCGTCGACGCCAATGGACTTGAAGCCATAACCGCGCACCGATCCGCCGCCCCCGGCAAAGAACAGCTTGTCGGGCGGGATGTCGACGAGTGCCGGGCCGACCACCGCTCCGGCCTTGAGCCGCCCGGCCAGCACGAAGGGATCATTCTCGCCAAAGCCGAAATAGGTGCGGCCTTCGACAAGGAGCCGCCCGCCCGGCGTGCCGCCCAGAAGATCGAAGAAGGGCTCTATATTGGCCGAGGCATACCAGCCTTCGGTGGGATCGACGCTACTGTCTCGGCCATCATAGACCAAGCCGGCATAGAGCCCCGCGGTCTGGAAATCGCGGGTGCCGAAACTGTCGTCAAACCGGGCGATTTCGAAGCTGGCGCCGCCCTCGAAGGTCAGCTCGTCGGAAAAGAACCAGCTCAGCCCGACTTTGCCGCCCGCCGAGGTTTCCGTATATTTCGGATAGATGGTCCGCTCGGCAGACACCGTGGCCACCAGATCGACATCGGGGTGATAAAAGCCCGGCTTGGTGAAGGTGCCACCGATGAAATAGTCGAACTGGGCGGTGTCGAGCGGCCAGGCAATGCTGGCCACGCGCGCATCGAGCCGCAGCCTCTCGGCCTGCCCGAACAGATTGCGCCAGAGGTGATAGCCCTCGAGCCCCAACCCGTCGACGGTCGAGAAGGTCGCGCCCAGGCCAAACCGCCGACCCGGCAATTCTTCCACGATCAGGTCATAGGGCAGCAGGCCGTCACTGCCGATGCTCTCGGCCGCTTCCAGCCGCGCCGCGCGGAACACTTCAAGCCGGTCCAGGCGCTTCTGCGCGCGGTCCAGGTCGTCCGGGTCATATTCCTGGCCCACGGCCAGACCTGTCTGCTGGGCCACGAATTCGGGGTTCATATTCGTCGTGCCGGTGACGCGCACCGGGCCGAAGGCCGCCAGGCGGCCTGGATTGACAGTGATCGTTGCCGCCACCGTATTGGTGGCATGGTCGGCAACCACGTCGCGCGACACGATTTCGGCCTTGGCATAGCCCTGCTGCCGCCAGGCCTCCAGCGCCAATTGCTCGGCCCTGAGAATGACAGCAGAACGGGCCACTTCGCCGACGCCAAAGCCGCGCAGCGCTGGCATATCCACCTGGTCATAGGGGTCCAGTGTCGGCGGGGCCTGATTGACAATCACCACATCGCCAAAGCGGAACTGAGGCCCGGCCGTCACTGCGATGGTGACATCGACCGGGTCCGGCAAGCTGGTGTCAGGTGCCAGGCTGGACGCTTCGCGGCCGCCAATGCGAATGCTGACGGCGCCACCATAATGGCCTTCGCCATAAAGCGCGGCCAGCAGGCGCCGATAGTCACCGCGCGCCTTGGCAATCAGCCCGGCCGCGCCAGAAGCCGGCTCCGCCTCGTCAGCCAGCAAGGCCGAGGCATTGCGCAGCGCCGCTTCGACAGCGCCGCCCTCGCTGGAGGTGAAGGTCACAAAATAGGGTTGAGGATCAACGAGGACCGCTTCGGCGTCGGTCTCGGACTGGTCTTCAAAGAACGTGATGCCAAAAAGTTCGAAACCCACAGCAGGCATCGCCGCCGCGGCCGACAGGGCCATGGCGATGCACAAGGCGCCAATACTCGTTACCAGACGCGCGCTTTGCAGTGGTCTATCCCGCCCTTTTACGCTTCAACCAAACCGGGCTGAAACCAAGATTGCCGCATGGACGGAAAGATTGCGTTAATCCTTCCCCGCCCTCTTCCGCCTCCGCCCAAAAGGCGAAGATTTCGTGGCGAGTTTAGGGCCAGCAGCGTCCAGCGAACAGCCTTTGCATTGAATTTGTTCGATTTTGATCGCCGGGGCGTGGCAATGGCGCAACGCTTCGAGCTGTGCCGCAGGGCCGAGCATGCCAGTGGCATGATTGGAGGCGAGAAGGCCATGAGAGCTATGCTCTATTGGCTCGATATCGAGGTACCAAGCCCTACTCCCGCGCCAACGCCTCGACCGGGTCGAGCCGCGCTGCCGAGCGGGCCGGCATGAAGCCGAACACCACCCCGATCACACTGGCCGAGATGATCGCCAGTATGATCGACTCGGTGGAGTAGGCCAGCCGGGCGCCCGAAACGATCGCAGTCAGCCCCTGGCCCAGGGCAAAGCTCAGCGCCACCCCTGCAGCGCCGCCAGCAAAGCACACCAGGATCGCCTCGATCAGGAATTGCCGCATGATGTCGCTGCGGCGCGCGCCCACGGCCATGCGGATGCCGATCTCCTTGGTGCGCTCGGAAACCGAGACCAGCATGATGTTCATCACCCCGATCCCGCCCACCACCAGCGAAATCACTGCGATGGTGGAGATCAGAATGGACAGGGTCGCCGAAGTCGACTGGATGGTCTCGCGGATCGTGTCGGTGTTCTGCAGGAAGAAATCCTGTGTCCCGCCATGCAGCCGCGTCAGCAGTTCGGTGATTTCCGCCTCGGCCTGCGCCATATCGTAATCGTCGGCAATCCGCACGGCGATGGAATTGAGATAGCTCTGGCCCAAAATGCGGCTCATGGCCGAGGTGTAGGGCACATAGACATTGGCATTGTCCCCGCCGCGCCCGAAGCCCGAGCTGGCTTCCACCACACCAATGACCCGCACCGGCACCTTGCCCAGCATGATGACTTCGCCGATCGGATCCTCGCCATTGGTGAAGATGGAATCGACCGCATTCTGGTCGATCACCGCTTCCTGGGCCATGGCCGTGACACTGTCCTCGCCAAAGCCGGAACCGGCGGTGAAGCTGCGGCCATTGACTTGGAAATAATCCGCGCCAACCCCCGTCACCGAGGCATTTGTTGCGGTGTTGCGATAAAGTGCGGTGGCATTGGCGCTGACCTGTGGCGTCACGCTGTCGGCAAAGGCCTGTTCCGCCAGCGCCTCGGCATCGGTCGGCCGCAGCGTTCGCACCCGCCCCGAGCGCATGTCGCCAAAGCCGGAGCCGGGATAGACATTGATGGTGTTGGTGCCAATCGAGGAAATATTCTCCAACACAGTCTGCTGGCTCCCCTGCCCCAGCGCGACAACGGCCACCACAGAGGCAATGCCGATGATGATGCCAAGCATGGTCAGGAACGTCCTGAGCTTGTGCGCGCCCATGGCCCGCAAGGCCATACGCAGGGCTTCACCCATGCGGTCCAGCCCGCGCCGCCAGCTTGCCGCGGCCTTCATCTCTGTCTCGGCCTTTTCCACCCGGCGCGGCTCGACATTATGGCGATCGGCAATGATCTCGCCATCGGCAATCTCGATCACCCGTTCGGCCTGCGCAGCAATCTGCGGGTCGTGCGTAACCAGGATGATGGTGTGCCCGTCGGCATGCAGCTCCTTGAGCAGGGCCATCAATTCCTTGCCCGAGCGCGAGTCGAGCGCGCCGGTTGGCTCGTCCGCCAGAATGACTTCGCCACCATTCATCAGCGCCCGCGCCACGCTGACACGCTGTTGCTGTCCGCCCGAAAGCGCATTGGGACGATGGTCAAGTCGCTCGCCCAGACCCAGCCGGGTCAGAAGGGCAACGGCCCGTTCGCGCCGCGCCGCAGCGTCAACACCGGCATAAACCGCAGGCACCTCGACATTTTCCACAGCGTCCAGATCGGGCAAAAGCTGGTAGCGCTGGAAGATGAAGCCGAAATGTTCTCGCCGGAGCGCGGCCAGCGCATCGGCATCGAGCTTGCTCACATCCTTGCCGGCAAAATGGTAGGAGCCTTCGCTCGCACGATCCAGGCAACCAAGGATGTTCATCAATGTCGACTTGCCCGAACCGGACTGGCCGATGATGGCGACCATTTCGCCACGATGAATGTCGAGGTCCACGCCCTTGAGCACCGCCACCGCTTCCGGGCCGGCCTGGAAGCGCCGGACCAGACCCTTAATTGCAATGATCGGCGTTCCTGCGTCGACTGGCCTGGCGCCGAGCCTGTCGGTGTTGCTGAGGGGGCGATTCATGGCCCCTCTAGCCTCCGCGCCGCATCATCATCGGCCCGCCAAAGCCACCCGGTCCACCCGGGCCGCCCGAACTGGAGTTCAGGCGCGCCCCGGTCGCGTTGACGACCAGGTCTCCTTCTTCGAGGCCAGAAACGATTTCGGCATTGATGTTGTTGTTGAGTCCCACCTCGACGCGCACCGGGCGCATCTCCTCACTGGCCGGATCATAGACCGTCACCATGGCGCCGCCGTCCGGCCCCTGCCTGGTGACCAAGCTGGAAGGTAGGGACAGCACATTACGCGCCTCCGCCAGAACGATGGTCACCGATGCCGTCATCGAAATGCGCAGGCGATGATCGGGATTGGGCACCTCGAACAATCCATTGTAATAGACCGCACTGCCCGAACTGGACGTATCATCGGCAATCGAGGTCGGCGCCGGTTCGATCTCGCGCAATGTCGCCTCGATGCGTTGGTCAGGTTCGCCCAGAATGGTGAAATAGACCTTCTGGCCTGCGCTGACCTTGATCACGTCGGCTTCCGATATCTCGGCCTTGATGACCATGGTGTCCAGATTGGCGATCTTGGCAATCGTCGGCGTCGTCGAATTGGCGTTGAGCGTCTGGCCTTCCTCGACCAGCAACGCGACCACGGTGCCATCGGCCGGGGCCACGATCTGGGTGCGCGCCAGATCGAGTTCGGCGGACTCCACCGTCAGTTCCGCCTGAGCAATCTGCGCGTCAAGCTGGTCAATCTGCGCCCTGGCCTGTTCTACGGCGGCCTGCGCTGTTTCCAGCGCCGTCTGCGAGACCAGGCTGTTGGCGTTCAATTGCTGCTGCCGCGTCAGCGCCGTCTCTGCCTGGGCCAGAATGGCCTCCTGATTGCGTCGTTGCGCCTGAATGCCCGCCAGCGCCGCTTCAGCCGATTTCACCGCGTTTTCCTGGTTGAGACTGTCAATCTCGGCGATCAGATCGCCCTTCAACACGTCATCGCCCAGTGCCACATGCACCGCCTTTATGCTGCCTGAGACTTCCGCGCCCACGCTGACCAGCGCACTCGCCTCCAGCACACCCGAGGCGAGCACGGTGGTCTCGATATCGCCGCGCCCGACCGTCACCGTATCGGGCGTGGTGCTGGCCTGTGTCGGGGCCAGAAAATACCACCAGCCCGCCGCAGCACCACCGCCCAGGAGGATCAGAACAAGCAGGAAATTGACAAAACGCTTCATGGCTCGGAATGGCCCAATTGGATTCAGTATGCTTTTCCCATACGCCCAATGGGTGGCGAATTCACGTTAGCACTGGGTAAGACGCATTAAACTTTGGAAATGTTGACGCGGGCAGGAGGCGCGGTCCACCCTGCGCGCAAACTGTTGACCACTTCCCTCCAGGACCCATCATGTATTCGCTGCTCGATCCCAGCCGCTTTGTTGTCTTCATCACCGGCGCCACCTCCGGTTTCGGCGCCGCGGCCGCCCGCCGCTATGTCGCTGCCGGCGGCAAGGTGATTGCAACCGGCCGCCGCGAGGACCGCCTGCTGGCCCTGCGCGACGAGCTTGGCCATGACAACTGCCACATCATTCCCCTCGATGTGCGCGACCGCGCCGCCATGGAAGCGGCCATTGCCGCCATTCCCGCACCCTTCGATGCGATCAATATCGTGCTTGCCAATGCCGGGCTGGCCCTGGGCCTGCAGCCGGCCGCCGAGACGGATCTGAATGACTGGGAGACCATGATCGACACCAATATCAAGGGTGTGGTCTATACCGTACGCCTGTTGCTGCCCGGCCTGATTGCGCGCGGCGGCGGCCATGTGGTGACCCTGGGATCGGTGGCCGGCGAATATGCCTATCCCGGCGGCTCGGTCTATGCCGCCTCCAAGGCCTTCGTGAAGCACTTCGCGCTCGCCATCCGCTCGGACCTGCAGGGCAAGAATGTGCGCGTCACCGATATCGAGCCGGGGCTGACCGAAACCGAGTTTTCCGTGGTCCGCTTCAAGGGCGACGCGGACAAGGCGGGCAATGTCTATGCCAACACCAGGGCCATGACTGCCGAGGACATCGCCGAGTCCATCTTCTGGGCCACCTCGCTCCCCGAGCACGTCAATGTCAACAAGATCCAGCTCATGGCAACCACCCAGGCCATTGGACCCTTCGACATCTATCGCGAGGGCTGACAGGAGCCGGGCAAGAGGGCAATATGGTGCCCTCAATGGAGGGTTCCCATGCTGCTGCGACTAGCAATATTTCTGCCTGTCTCCCTTGCCTTGGCGACCCCTGCCATCGCTCAGATATCCCTCAAATCCATCGGCGACACCTGCCTCGAAACCGAACTCGACGACTGCAAGGTGCTGACGGCAGGCTATTTCAACCGCGCCGATTACGGGGACGACGAAGGTGCCCCCCTGATTGCCTGGCAAACCCAGGCCGGCATCAGCGAATATGGCGTCATGGGCGGCTTCGTGCTGTTCCGGCACGATGGCGACGGCTGGGCGGTGCTCGACAAGGGCTTTGACGGCTATTTCCAGATGCCCAGCCTCAATGACGAGAATGTGCTGCACCTGCCCGGTTACAGCCAGGGCACCGGCGCCTTCAACACCGACCGCCTGTTCAAGCTGGAAGACGACGGCACCACCTGGACACCCATCGACATGGACAACTGGCTGGTGGGCGTGGAACTCCCGGAGGACCTGGAAATCTGGAAGGGCGTCGCCTTCGATTTCTCCAATCCCTGGTCAGGCTATGTCGCCCGCAGCGGGCTTTGGCGCCCCGACGACGGCAATTGCTGCCCCAGCGGCGGCAGCGCCGTGATCAGCCTTGAGATCGAAGGCGATACCCTGGTGGGCAAGGAAGTTGAATACATCCCGCCCACCGGGGAGGAAGAAAACTAAAGCCCCAGGAACGCCACCGTATCCGGATCGACGGGAATGCCTTGGGCACGCCGTCGGTCCATCTCCTCCCATTCCCGGTCGCCCGGCGCCATCACGCGCCCGCCCTCGCGCACCGGAGAACCCCGCAACGCCGCCAGATAGGTGGTGATCGCGGCCCCGAAGGCGGCCCGGCCGGCAAACTTGTCCGGGTCGATCACCAGCACGAAATGGCCCATGTTCCGTGGCGTCGAAATATCATCGCCGCCGTACATGGGAATGAAATCGGGATCGAGCGTGGTGCCGGTCAGCAGGGCCGAGAACAGCGTCGCCACCCCGGCCAGGGCCGCGCCCTTGTAGCCGTAATCCGTGCCCCCCAGTGGCAGTAGCATATCGGCTTCATGCGGATCGGTGGTCATCTCACCATCTGGCGTCGCGGCCACGCCCGCCGGTAGTTCCTTGTCGAGCGAGCGATGCAGCAGGACCCGGTTGAGAGGAATGGAACTGGTCGCCATGTCGAGGAGCCAGGGCCTGCTCCCCGGCACCGGCGCGGCAAAGGCCAGCGGATTGGTCCCGTGAAATTTCTGCGCGCCGTCGAACAGCGCCACCATGGAATCAGTATTGGTGGTGGCAAAGGTGACAAAGCCCGCTTCGGCCCCCGCCAGTGCATATGCTCCCGCCGCCCCCAGATGCGAGGAATTCTTGATCCCCACCGCACCGACGCCGGCCTCCCGCGCCAGCTCCATGCCCACCGCGACGGCCTTGTAGGCGGCGTAATGCCCTAGCCCGTCATCGCCATCCACCATGGCGCTGCCTGCGCCGCGCCTGTCTACGCCAAGCTGCGGATCCTTGCTCAGCCGCCCGCCGGCCAGCATCCGGCAATAATGCCCGGTCAGCCGCACGCCATGACTGTCGACACCCACCAGCGAGGCATGCAGCATGGCCCTGGTCGCCGCTGCCCGCGAGGCATCATTGGCGCCCGCCTCGGCCAGGCGCATCTCGACACGCTCTGCCAGCAGTGTTTCGGGGAACCGGGGCGCTTCACTTTCCACGACGCATCATCCTCATAGACCTCATCCTGCACTTGTCGATGGGCACCATGCGGTCTTGGTGCATTCCGTGTCCACCATCATGCCTCGGGCGCATGGCCCATGCCCAACTTTATGCTGGCACTGGCCGCACACCCGGTTATGCTTGGCCAACACAGTTGAGACTACCCCATGCCAAACGCCCCCGATCCGATCACCCGCAATCTCTGGCACGTTGTTGCCGCCACCGACGAACTGCCCCTTGGCCTTGTCGAAACCACGCTGCTGCTCGACACGCGCCTGGCACTGACCCGTGGCAATGATGGCGAGCCCGTCGTCTGGCTGCGTAGGGACGAGGAGCAAGGCGACGAGATCGACGCCGGGACGATCCACGATCGCCTGCCCGTTCGTACCGCCTATGGCTACACCTGGACCTGTCTCGGCACACCTGCCGACGACCTCTTTCCCATTCCCGAATTTGCCGAGCCCGACCGGGTCAACATGAGCTGCGGCTCCATCGGCATTCATGTCTCTGCGCCACGCGCGGTCGAGAACTTCCTCGACATGGGCCACTTTCCTTACGTCCACACCGATATTCTGGGCTCCGAGCCGCATACCGAGGTCAAGGAATACGACGTCGAGGTGTCCGAGGAGCGCGACGAGGTGCTGGCCACCAAATGCCGCTTCATGCAGCCCCGCGCCGCCAAATCTGCAACCACGGCCATGGAAGTGGAATATGTCTATCGCGTGCCGCACCCGTTCTGCTCGGTGCTCTACAAATCCTGCCCCGAGGATGAGAGCCGTCGCGATGTGATCGGCATCTTCCTCCAGCCCATGACCGAGGAACGCTGCCGCGCCCACCTGCTGCAGTCGATGATCGATTCGACCTCGACCATCACCGATCTGCGGCGCTTCCAGCAGACCATTTTCGGCCAGGACAAACCGATCCTGGAAAACCAGTACCCCAAGAAACTGCCGCTCGACCCGCGCGCCGAAACCCCGATCCGCGCCGACAAGAGCGCCATCGCCTATCGCCGCTGGCTCAGCCAGAAGGGCATCACCTATGGGGTGATCCCGCAAGCGAGCTGATCGCCCCGGTTGCCGCCTCGTACGCCAAGGGCCTCCGGCAGCCAGTCCACAATATCTGCAGTCGTGGCGCGGCTGCCGGCCTTGACGGACAGTTTGCATGCCCCTCTCCCTTTCCGACCCCAATTGGTATCCCATCGCCTCAAGCGAGGACCTGCCCTTCCGCCATGTCTATCAGGGCCAGTTGCTTGGCCGCGAACTCGCGGTCTGGCGGGCCGACGACGGCAATGTGAATGTCTGGGAGAACCGGTGCCTGCATCGCGGCGTGCGGCTTTCCATCGGCATCAATGAAGGCCAGGAACTCAAATGCCAGTATCACGGCTGGCGCTACGCCAACCGATCCGCCGGCTGCACCTATATTCCGGCCCACCCGGCCGACGCCCCGGCCCGCCGCATCGAAAACCGCAAATATCCGGTCAGGGAAGCCTATGGGCTGATCTGGTCGGCGGCCAATGACGAAAAGCCCTTTGCCCCCTTCCCCGGCGCCGAGGGACAGAGCTGGTTTGCCCTGCGGCCCATGCCGGTGAATGCGGCACCCGAGGATGTGGTCGCCGGCCTCGCCCGTCTTGCCCCCGACGATCAGCCGGCGGACCTCCTGCCCGGTCTGACAGTCCGGCTCGGCGAAATTGTCTATTTCGTCCAGCCCGTCGATGCGGGTCGTGCGGTGATCCGTGGCCTCCTGCCCGAAACACCCGCTGACGCTCTGGCGGCCCTGCGCCACCATAATGAACATTTGACCCATTTGCGCGACCGGCTCGAACGCGCCGCGGCGAGAAAGCCCGCGCCCGAACCGTTGCAGCCCATCTATGAAAAGGTCTCGGCGGACCTTGCGACAATGCCCGACATTGCCGTGCCGCGCGGCAATACGCTCAATGTCGTGGTCAGCCGCAAATGGCAAAGCGCTGACGGCGTCATCGGCTTCGAGCTGGCCGATCGCGACGGCAAGCACCTGCCCACCTTCCAGCCCGGCGCCCATATCGATGTGCACCTGCCCAATGGACTGGTCCGGCAATATTCCATCACCAACGGCCCGGGCGACCTTCTCAGTTATGTCATCGGCGTCAAGCAGGAGAACGCCTCGAAAGGCGGCTCCAAGGTGCTGGTCGAAACCGTACGCGAGGGCGATGTGCTGGCCATTTCCGAGCCGCGCAACAATTTCCCGCTGCGCCGCGACGCCACCCGCACCGTGCTGATTGCCGGGGGCATCGGCATCACGCCCCTGCTCTCCATGGCACGCTTTCTCGACAAGTCGAGCCTGCCCTATGAGCTGCACTATTTCACCCGCAATGGCGAAAGTGTTGCTTTCAAAAGTGAGCTGGACGCGCTGCACGGCGCGGTGCATGTCCACACAGGCCTCGCCCGCGACGCCATTCGGGGCACCATCGATCAGGTGCTTGGCCCGCACCAGTTCGCCAACCATGTCTATATCTGCGGACCCGGCGCCATGCTCGAAATGGTGCAGGAAACCGCTGCCAGGCTCGGCTGGCCCGACGAGGCGGTGCATTTCGAATATTTCCAGAACGACAAGACAATCGACGCTTCATCGGCCTTCGATATCGAGCTGGCCCGCTCGGCCATGACCCTGCATGTGCCTGCCGGCAAGACCATTCTCGAGGTGATGCGCGAGGCAGGCTTGACTGTGCCCTCCTCCTGCGAACAGGGCGCTTGCGGCACCTGCCTGACCACCGTCATGGAGGGTGAGGTCGACCATCAGGACGTCTATCTCAACAAGAGCGAGAAGGCGTCCAACACCTGCATGATGACCTGTGTGAGCCGTGCGAAATCGGCGCGCCTGGTGCTGGATATCTGACCCATGACCATCACCCTTTACGATTTCGAACTCTCCGGCAATTGCTACAAGCTGCGCCTTTTGATGAGCATTCTTGGGCTCCCCTATGACATCGTGCCGGTGGATTTCTTCCCCGGACGCGAGCACAAGGCGGACTGGTTCCTGCGGCTCAATCCTTTTGGTCAGTTGCCGGTGCTCAAGGACGACGATCTGGTACTGTCCGACTCTGGCGCCATCCTCGCTTACCTGGCGAAAAAATATGACGCCTCTGGCCAATGGTTCCCGGACGACCCGGCCATCACCGCCGAAATCCTGCGCTGGCATGCCGTCGCCGACGACATCACCGCGACCAGTTCCGCCGCCCGTTTGGCTTTAGGTTATGACTATGATTTCGACATCGAGAAAAGCCAGAAGGGCGCCCATCGCATTTTCCGGCTGATCGATGAACATCTCTGGTTCGGCGAACGCGAGGGGCGCGACTGGCTCTGTGCGCCATCCCATCCGACCACGGCAGACATCGCCTGTTTTCCCTATGTGATGCTCTCCGAGGAAGGCGGCATTTCCCGCCAGGATTATCCAGCCCTTCGCCGATGGACCGACCGGGTGCGCCGCATTCCCGGCTTCACCGTCATGTCGGGCATTTTCCCCGCCGGACCGGCGAAGGTGGATTGAAGCGCCCCCACCCAACCCCTAGCCCTCCGCCGCCATTCCCGCTATTGCCTTGGTCAAACTGAGGAGAAAATCCCATGATCATCGAACCCAAGATCCGCGGCTTCATCTGCACCACCGCCCATCCCACCGGCTGCGCCACCAATGTGCAGCGCCAGATCGATCATGTTGTGATCAAGGGACCAATCCCGTCCGAGCGCAAGCGCGTCCTCGTGCTCGGCTGTTCGACCGGCTATGGCCTCGCCTCACGCATCGTCACCACCTTTGGCTCTGGCGCCGATACGGTTGGCGTGTCCTTCGAGCGCGAGCCGGGCGAGACCAAGCCCGCCTCCGCCGGCTGGTACAATAACCGGGCCTTCGAAAATCGCGCCCGGGCCGCCGGCAGCAAGGCCGTGACCATCGAGGGCGACGCCTTTTCCAATGAAGTGAAGGCCCAGACCATCGAGGCCATCAAGGAGACGTTGGGCCAGGTCGACTTGATCGTCTATTCGCTGGCCTCTCCAGTCCGCACCGACCCCAAGGACGGCGTTACCTATCGCTCGGCCATCAAGCCCTATGGCACTCAGGTCACCTCCAAGACCCTCAATACCGGCACCGGCGAAGTTTCCGAGGTCACTGTCGAACCGGCCACTGAGGAAGAGGCGGTCGCCACCGTCAAGGTCATGGGCGGCGAGGATTGGGAGCTCTGGATCGAGGCCCTGTCCGAAGCAGGCGTGCTGGCTGAGGATTTTGCCTCACTCAACTACACCTATCTGGGCAGCGAACTGACCTGGCCGATCTACCACAAGGGCACGCTGGGCAAGGCCAAGGCCGACCTCGACCGCGCCGCCGCTGCCATCCGCGCCAAGCACGGCGACAATGCCGCCCATGTCGTGGCTCTCAAGGCCGTCGTGACCCAAGCCAGCTCCGCCATCCCGGTGGTGCCGCTCTATGGCACCCTGCTGATCAAGGTCGAGGACGAAATGGGCCTGGGCGAAGGTCCGATCCATCAGATTGACCGCCTGTTCCGCGACAAGCTGCAGGGCACCATCGTGCTCGACGACAACAACCGCATCCGCGTCGATGACTGGGAACTGTCCGATGCCATGCAAGCCGAGTTGAAAAAGCGCTGGGCCGTGCTCAACACGGAAAACCTCGCCGCTCTCGCCGACCTGCCGAAATACCGCGAAGAATTCATGCGCCTGTTCGGCTTCGCCGTCGGCGGCGTGGACTATTCCAAGGATGTCGACCCGCGCGTGGTGGACTGAGCGTACTCACCGTCCCTTCTCCCCTTGTGGGAGAAGGTGCCCGAAGGGCGGATGAGGGGTGTCTTTATGCAATCGGCGGATAAGCGTGTTCCCCACCCTGCCAGTCGCGCACGGTAAAGCACCCATCCGAACCCACAATGCTCGTCGCCCCAATATCGGCCTTGCCATATCCGCCGGGAATGTCGAGCACATAGACCGGCTGGCACAGCCCCGATATCCGTCCGCGCAGCGCGTTCACCAGCGCCTGCCCCTCGGCAACGCTCACCCTGAAATGCCCCGTACCCGGCGCCAGGTCCGGGTGGTGCAGGTAGTAAGGCTTGATCCGGTTTTCCACGAAGCCGCGCATCAGGCTGGCAAGCGTCTCGACATCGTCATTGACGCCCTTGAGCAGCACGCTCTGGCTGATCAGCGCGATCCCGCCCGCCAGCATCCGCTCGAACCCGGTCTTCGCCGCCGCTGTCAGCTCACGCGGATGATTGGCATGCACCGCGAGATAAGTCGTCTTGCCACTCGCCCTCAGCGCCGCAACCATCTCATCATCGATCCGCTCCGGCTCCACCACCGGCACCCGCGTATGAAATCGGACGACTTTGACATGCTCGATATCCGCCAGCCGCTCCATCAGGTGACGCAACCGGCGCGGCGACAGCACCAGCGGATCCCCTCCTGTCAGGATCACTTCCCAGATCTCATCATGCGCCGCGATATAGCCGATGGCCGAATCCAGCTCGGCCGCCGTTAGCGTCCCCAGCCCCTGCGGCCCCACCATTTCCCGCCGAAAGCAGAACCGGCAATAGACCGGGCACACATGCACCGCCTTGAGCAGAACGCGATCCGGATAGCGATGCACGATCCCTTCCACCGGCGAATGGGCAAGATCACCAATCGGGTCGGCCCGCTCCTCCGGCGTCGTGGTCAATTCGTCCGCCGTGGGCACGAACTGCCGCGCAATCGGATCATCCGGATCGTTCGGATCGATCAGGCCCAGCACCGCCGGAGTAATCCCGATGGCATATTTTTCGGCGACGGCATCGAGCGCAGCATCCGGCGCAACAAGCCTGGCGGCCTTCAGCTCCGTGACTGACTTGAGCGCCCCGCTCATTCCGCCACCGGTGCCCACAGCACCGCCTCGATCCGCTGCGCGCCCGTGGCCAGCATCACCAGCCGGTCGAACCCCAGGGCAACGCCGCTGGCCTCGGGCATGAACTCAAGCGCGGCCAGAAAGTCCTCATCGATCGGGTAGCGTTCCCCATAGATACGCTGCTTTTCGGCCATTTCCGCCTCGAACCGCACCCGCTGCTCTGCCGCATCGGTCAATTCGCCAAAGCCATTGGCCAGCTCAACGCCCGAGGCATAGACCTCGAACCGCTCCGACACCCGCGCATCCCCCGGCACCCGCCGCGCCAGCGCCGCCTCGCAGGCCGGATAACGGTCCAGCACCGTCACCCGCCCATTGCCCAGTGCCGGCTCGACCTTCTCCACCAGCACATGCGTGAACAGATAGCTCCAGCGCTGGTCATCCGGCAGCGCCATGCCCACCTTCAGCATCTGCTCGGCCAGGGCCGCATCCTCGGGCACCCCGTCCTCGTCCATGGTCGCCAACAGATCGATGCCCGCAAAGCGTTCGAACGCCTCGGCGACACTGATCCGCTCCGCCTCTGCAAGCGGATCGCACTGCCGGCCACGAAATTCAAATTGCCTGCTCCCGGTCACCTCTGCCGCCAGCCGGATGATGGCCAGCGTATCGGCGATAATGGTCTCATAGGGGGCGCCCGACCGGTACCATTCGAGCATGGTGAACTCGGGATGGTGCAAGGCGCTCCGCTCGCGATTGCGCCAGACGTGCTGCAGACTGGCAATCCGGGTTTCCCCGGCGGCCAGCAGCTTTTTCATGGTGAATTCGGGCGAGGTGTGCAGATACATGCCCCGCCCGACCCCATCATTGCCGATCATTTCGGTGCCGAAGGCATGCAGATGCGCCTCGTTGCCGGGCGAACGCTGCAATCCTGGCGGATCGACCACCAGAAAGTCCCGCTCGGCCAGCCAGCCGCGCACGCTGGCCTCGATACGCGCCCGGGCCAGCAATGCCGGCCGCCGGTCGGCATGACGGTCGGGATGCCACCAGGGCGATGTGTTCGATACCGTCATTGATGGGTTTCTTGCCGTCCGGTCTGGCGAAAGGGCGCGGAATACTGTATCGGGCGCACCACATATGCATTTTCTGGCGCCCGGACGGACCCTGCCTCTAGCCCGCGCCAACGATACGAACAAGGAAGAAATATGGTCAAGGTCATCGCCTCGTCGCTGCGCAAAGGCAATGTCGTCGAGCAGGACGGCAATCTGCACGTCGTGCTGACGGCGGAAAATGTCCACCCCGGCAAGGGCAATTCAATCACCAACGTCAACATGCGCCGCATTACCGACGGCGTGAAGGTCGTTGGCCGCTGGCGCACCGTGGAAATGGTCGAAAAGGCCGACGTTGACGATCGTGAATATGACTATCTCTATTCCGATGCCGAAGGCCACCACTTCATGGAGCCGGTCAGCTTCGAGCAGATCACCGTTTCCGACGAGGTCATCGGCGACCAGAAGGCCTATCTCACCGATGGCATGAAGGTGCACCTTATGACCCATGAAGGCATTGCGCTCTCCATGGAACTGCCGCAGCGCCTGACGTTCGAGATCGTGGAGACCGAGCCTGTGGTAAAGGGCCAGACCGCTTCTTCGTCCTATAAGCCGGCCGTGCTGAACAACGGCCTGCGCGTCATGGTCCCGCCCCATATTGGCACCGGCACCCGCATCGTCATCCTCACCGAAGACAACTCCTACGTGGAGCGTGCGAAGGACTGAAGTCCGGCGCCGCTGCGCGGCGTCAAAACCCTCCAGTGGAGGTTTTTGAGAACGTCAGGCCCGGAGACTGCGCACCGTGCCAAGGGCAAATTTGCTCCGGTGGAGCAAATTTAGGTAAGCAGGCCACGAGACCTATGGTCGAGTGGCAGCACGAAGGGCCCAGCTCATCAACAAGCACAATACAAAACGGGCCCCTGAGGGCCCGTCTTCTTTTTCCTATGCCGCGGCCTTCAAGTTCACCGAACTCTTGGCCAGCTTGGTCAGCTTCTCGTCGGTTGCTTCTTCTTCCTTGAGCGTTTCAAGGAACAGCTCGAGCGCTTCGGTATGGCCAAGCTGCTTGGCCCAGGTCGCCAGCGTGCCATAGCGGGCGATCTCGTAGTGCTCGACAGCCTGCGCCGCCGAGACCAGTCCGGCGTCAAGTGCCTGTGTGCCCTTGAACTCGTCCATGATCTCCTTGCCCTCCTCGATAATGCCGAGAATGGCATCACAAGTCTTGCCGCGCGGGTTCTTGCCGAGCAGTTCGAACACTTTTTCAAGCCGTTCGACATGCACCTCGGTTTCGGCCTGATGCTGTTCGAACCCGGCCTTGAGGTCGGGCGACACCGCAGCCTTGGCCATCTTGGGCAAGGCCTTCAGAATGTGCCGCTCGGCGAAATAGATGTCCTTGAGCGTATCGAAAAACAGATCGTCCAGTTGCTTTTCAGCCATTTGTCTTCAGCTCCAGTTGGCATTGGAATGATGACGCTGGCTCTGCAACGGCGCCACCGAACCGAAGTTCCGGCGCCGCCCGATCACATCTGAGAGGCGCTAGACGCCGAAGCGCTCGGTCAACCACGCCATCTGCTGGCGATCCTGGAACGGCCCGCCGCCCTCGTGATTGTTGAATTCATAATCGATGATGGACTTGTCGGTGCCCGCAAAGGCCTTGTACGCCCCATAGACGGTCGATGGCGGGCAGATATCGTCCATCAGCGCCACCGAGAACAGCGCCGCTGCCTGGCTTTGCCGGGCGAAATTGACGCCATCGAAATAGCGAAGTGTCTCGAACACCTTGTCCGTCTTGTCCCGGTGCTGCGCCAGAAACCGCACAATCTCGCCATAGGGGTCGCGCCCGGCCACGCGTACGGCGCGGGGGAAATCGCAGAGAAAGGGAACATCGGGCATCACCGCCTTCACCCTGGCGTCGATCCCTGCCACTGCCAGCGCAATGCCGCCACCCTGTGAGCCGCCGCAAACCGCGATGCGGTCCGGATCAACGACGTCCTGACCGACCATCGCGTCGATGGCGCGCACGCCATCGGTGAACAGCCGCCGATAATAATAGTCTTCCCGATTGAGGATCCCCTTGGTCATGACCCCAGGAATCTGGCTGGTCGACCCGATCGGGTCCGGCGTGGCGCCGGTACTCCAGCCCGAACCCTGCCCGCGTGTGTCCATGCGGAAATAGGCAAATCCAGAAGCTGCCCAATGCAGCAATTCATGCGGAAAGCCCCGCCCCCCGCCATAGCCGACATATTGTGCGATCAGCGGCAGCCGGCCCTGCCGGTCCTTGGGCAAGACCAGCCACCCTTTGACCGGATGCCCGCCAAAGCCGGGAAAGGTGACGTCGAACACCTCGACCAGCTTGAGCGTGGTCTGCGCCGGCACGATCTCCACGGCCCCGCCGGCCTGCCGCGCTTGTGTCAGGGTCGCGTCCCAGAACGCGACGAAATCGTCGGGTAGATCCACTGCGCTTTCATAAAGATCAAGGGCCGGATGAACGAGGTCGGGAAAGGGCATAATGCTTCCAAAGGGCTGACGATAACCCCGGCAATCTGCCTGCTGCGTGTCGAATTATCCAGCCTGCAGAGGCCAATGCGCAGACCTTATTGGGCGCGGAACAGGCTGCGGTGATAGCCGATCATGGCCGGCTGCGGCCAGAGCGAGACATTGTCCGGCAGCACCATGTTGCGCCCATGCGCCTCGCTTGCCTCCACCGGCTCGGAGACGATTTCGGGATGCGAGGTATAGGCACGATAGGCATCGCTGATCAGCAGATGCCCCTTGCCCAACAGGCCCGCCACCACGGCGTCCACCACAACGGCATTGCCCGGCGCCATATGCCCGCCATGGCCAAGCGGCTGGAACAGGAAGACCTCAAGAAGTTGATCGGCTTCGTCAGAGGCATAGGCCTTGCCTGTCACGGCGCAGCGATAGTCGTAGATTTCCAGCATGAACTGCCGGAACGAGACGGCATCATCCAGCGCAAAGCCGCGTTGAACACCTTCGGCGAAGCCTATTGAACGGTCTCTATCCGCCACCGTTTTTCCCCCATTGGGGAAAACACTAGGCAAAATTGATCGAGTGACAATGGGCATTTTGCCCACTGTCCCAGTGTTATCGATGACAGAGCCTACCGCCCCACCGTTTCGCGATAATGCTCAAGAACTTTTCCGGCATCGACACTTGTGCAGATGGTCTGGGCCGGTCGATTTGCCCAATCGGGGTGACCGCCCTTGCGGGACTCGGGCATCTGGATCGTCTGGCCAACAGCCACCCCATCGCGCACCACGATGATTGGCCCGCGGCGGGTTTCGAACCATTCCGGATGAAGGGCATAGGTCACCGCCAGGAGGTCATGCCCGACCACGCCGGAAAGCCCCATCATTTCCTTGTAAAAGCGGGCATAATGCTCGCACATCTGGGCCAGCAGGGCGCCATTCTCGCCCACTTCGCGCGACAATGTCTCAAGATAGGCGGTGTCCAGAATGATGTCGTGGGTCACATCGAGCCCCACCACCACGACAGGCCAGTCCGCCGCGAAAATCTCGTCTGCGGCCACCGGGTCGCCATGGATATTGGCTTCCGCCGCCGGGGTGATATTGCCGCTGCGGCCCTGATAGCCGAACGCGCCACCCATGATGATCACCTGCTTGGCAAGCTTTGCCACTTCGGGCTCCGCGCGCAGCGCCAGGGCCAGATTGGTCATGCGGCCGACCGCAATGATGGTAACTTCGCCCGGATGGGCCTTGAGCATGTCGATGATGAACTGGCTGGCTTCGCCGGGCGCCAACCCGCTTTCATCCACGGCCGGAATTTCGATTTCGCCCAGACCGTTGACGCCGTGAACAATGACCGGCTCGGCCTTCTCCACGCCATCCAGGGTCTTGCCAGCCCCCCGCACTACCGGCGCTGACAATCCGAACCGTTCCCTGAGAAACAGCGCATTGCGGGTGGTCGTGGCCAGGTCGGCATTGCCGACCACCGTGGTAATGCCCAGCAGATCAATTTCCGGCAGCTTGCTCAGATAAAGCAGCGCCATGGCATCGTCGATGCCGGGATCGGTATCAAAAATGACTTTCATCGTTTCGTTCGCTTTCGTGCCGGCCCCTTTGGAACCGGGATTCGGGAAAGGCTACATCCCTTGTTATTCTAGTGTATCGCCGGTGCTCTAGCATGAAGCGGCTTGACTATCGATAGTTTTTGACCAAACGATCAAAAAATCGATTGTCGCAGGCGAGAGGGACGACCATGCGTTTCGGGTACAAGGCTTCGGCCGAACAGTTCGCACCCAATGATCTTCTTCGCTTTGCCGTTGAAGCCGAGCAGGCCGGTTTCGATTCGGTCTTCGTCTCTGACCATTTCCAGCCCTGGAAGCACACGGACGGACACGCCCCCTTCGCGCCGGGCTGGATGTCCGCGGTCTTGGCCCGCACTGAAAAGATCACATTGGGTACCTCCGTACTCACCCCGACCTTTCGCCTGCACCCCAGCGTCGTCGCACACGCCTTTGGCACAATGGGCGCCATGTTTCCCGGCCGCGTCATCCTTGGCGTCGGCACTGGCGAGGGCCTCAACGAGGTGCCTGCCACCGGCATGGACTGGCCCGAACTCAAGGAGCGCTCCGCCCGGCTGCGCGAAGCGGTTCGGCTGATCCGCCAGCTCTGGTCTGAGGACCGGGTGAGCTTCGAGGGCGAATACTACAAGACCGTTAACGCCACCATCTATGACAAGCCGGCCGAGCCGGTACCGATCTATGTCGCGGCAGGCGGCCCGCTCAACGCCAAATATGCCGGTCGCGCAGGCGACGGTTTCATCTGCACCTCGGGCAAGGGCGCCGAACTTTATGTCGACCAGCTTTTGCCCAATGTGGCCACCGGCCGGGCCGAAAGCCCGCTAAAGGAGAAGCCGTTCGAGCGCATGATCGAAGTAAAGGTCTCGTTCGACACCGATGCCGACCGCGCTCTTGAGGACACCCGCAACTGGGCAGCTCTTTCGCTCTCTGCCGAGGAAAAGCACTCAGTCAAGGATTCCGAGGAAATGGAGCGCCTGGCCGATGCCCTCCCCATCGAGCGTGTCGCCAAACGCTGGATCGTCTCCTCCGACCCCGATGAGCATGTCGCCAAGATCAAGACCTATATCGATTACGGCTTTGACCATCTGGTGTTCCACGCCCCCGGCACCGACCAGAGCCGTTTCCTCGGGCTCTATGCGAAAGAGATTCTGCCAAGGCTGCGGAAGCTGATAGGATGACCCCACGCGTTTCTGTCTGGGGCATCACCGGCATTCCCGAAATCGCCCCCAAGGATGACCTGGTTGCGCTGATTGCCGAGGCGATCACGGCACAGTCGGCCACCGACCCCGATCTGGCGCTGCAATCGGGCGACATCCTCGTGGTCACCTCGAAGATCGTCTCCAAGGCCGAGGGCATGCAGGTACCGGCCGCCGAGCGCGAGCAGGCCATCGCTGCCGATACGGTGCGCGTGGTTGCCGAACGCGTGCATCCCGGGGGTACCTTCCGCATCGTCGAGACCCGCCAGGGCCTGGTCATGGCCGCTGCCGGCATAGACATGTCCAATGTGCCAGAAGGCACCGCCCTGCGCCTCCCCGCCGATCCGGACGCTTCCGCCCGCGCGCTCTGCAAGGGCTTGCGCGAGAAGCTCGGATTGGAGATCGGCATCATCGTCACCGACACCATTGGCCGCGCCTGGCGCATCGGCCAGACCGACATGGCCATTGGTGCCGCCGGCGTGCAACTGACCGACGATCTGCGTGGCGAAAACGACGCCAATGGCCGGCCCCTGCATGTCACCCAGGCTGTCATTGTCGATGAGATCGCCGGGGCCGCCGATCTGGTCAAGGGCAAGACCACAGGCATCCCTGTCGCCGTTGTGCGCGGGCTTGGCCGCTTCGTCACGCCCCTCGATGCGCCCGGCGCCCGCACCCTGAGCCGCACGGGCGATGACGACATGTTCCGTTTCGGCACCGCCGAAGCCTATCGCCTTGGCTATGAAGCGGCCATGGCGGAGATCAATTCACGCAAAAAGCAGAAGCAGGACTGACCATGCGTCACCTTGGCCGCCTTTCGTTCATCTTGACCCTCCTGGCCCTCCCCGCACAGGCGGCCGCCTATCCCCTGACGCTGGACAATTGCGGCCATGCAATCACCATCGACGCGGCGCCGGAACGGGTTGTCACCATCAAATCCACCGCCACCGAAATGCTGCTTTCACTGGGCCTTGGCGACCGTATCGTCGGCGTTGGATTCCAGGATGGCCCCCTGCCCCCGCATCTCGTGCTGGCCGGCGCGGGCCTGCCCGTCCTCTCCGACAAGCTGCCCAGCCAGGAAGTCGTGCTAGAGGTCGAACCCGACTTCATCTATGGCGGCTGGGAAAGCAATTTCGCCGCGGACGGCGCCGGAGAGCGCCCCACTCTCGCCGGACTTGGCGTTGCTACCTATGTCGCTCCGGCCGCATGCCGGTCGATCAAGCTGGCCAAGCTGACATTCGAGCAACTCTTTGATCAAATTGGCGAATTGGGCGCAATCTTTGACGCGGACGACGCTGCCAACCGCCTCATCGCCGACCAGCAAGCCGCACTCAATGCCATCGCACCCGACCCGCGCGGACTGACCGCGCTCTGGTATTCCTCCGGCACCAAGACCCCCTATGTGGGCGCCGGCAGCAATGCTCCCGCCATGATCATGGAAGCCCTCGGCCTGACCAACATCTATGCCGATATCGACGAAAGCTGGACCTCCGCGTCCTGGGAAGCCATCGTCGACGCCAATCCCGACGTCATCGTCCTGGTCGACGCCGCCTGGAACTCGGCCGAGCAGAAAAAGACATTGCTGGCAGTAAACCCGATCACCAGCCAGCTCGACGCGGTCATCAACCAGCGCTACCTGATCATTCCGTTTCCCGCCTCGGAAGCGGGTATCCGCAACGTCCCGGCGACCGCAGACATGGCCGCGCAACTGGCCAAGCTGACATTTGGGGAATGACGATCACGCATCGTCTCTCCCTGCCGGCCTTGGCTGTGATCCTCATCGCCAGCGCTATCGCGGCGGTGACATTCGGGCCAGCCGACATTACGCCGGGCGAGGTCTGGTCAGTCATCGCGCATCATCTTGGCATTTTGCCCGAAAGCCCGGTTTCGCGGCTGCGCGATGCGATCGTCTGGGAATTGCGCTTGCCCCGCGTCCTGACCGCTCTGGGGGTTGGCGCGGGCCTGGCCCTGTCCGGCGCCGTGATGCAGGCGCTGACCCGCAATCCCCTCGCCGATCCTTTTCTCCTCGGTCTGTCTTCTGGCGCAGCACTGGGCGCGGTATCGTTCCTTCTGCTGGGCCTCACCCTCCTTATGCCGCTCGGCGCCTTTTTCGGCAGCCTCGGCGCGCTGGCACTGGCCCTGCTCATCGCCCAGCTCCTTGGGGGCGCCACCCCCAGCCGCGCCATTCTCGCAGGCATCTGCATCGCGGCCCTGGCCTCGGCGGCGACGTCCTTCCTCATCTTCTGGTCGGCCACGGGCGACAGCTATCGCGAGATCCTGAGCTGGTTGATGGGCTCGCTCTCAGGCTCGATATGGTCGGATGCAGGCCTGGTCTATCTTGCGCTGGCGGCGTGTCTCCCGATCATCCTCGCCAATGGCCGTGCGCTCGACGCCTTCGCCTTTGGCGATACGGCCGCCGCCAGCCTGGGCATTGATGTGCCGCGCCTGCGCTGGACCTTGCTGGGGGCGACGGCTCTGCTGACCGGCATCATGGTGGCGATTGGCGGCGCCATCGGTTTCGTTGGCCTCGTCGTGCCCCACGCCGTACGCCTGGCCGTCGGGTCGGCACACCGCAAATTGCTGCCCCATGTCATGCTGGCCGGCGCCATCTTCATGCTCTGGACCGACACGGCCGCGCGAACCCTGTTCGATCCGCGCGAACTGCCAGTCGGCATCATCACAGCCCTGATCGGTGCACCGGTCTTCCTGGCGGTCCTGCTGCGCTACCGGAGGATTACGTGAGCCTCACGGTCACCGCACTTTCGGTTGAGAAATCCGGCACAGCCATCCTGTCCGATGTGGGCTTTTCTGCTCCGGCAGGCCGCATCACCGGATTGATCGGACCCAACGGCGCCGGCAAGTCCACCCTGCTCTCGGCCTTGCTCGGCCTCGTGCCGGCCCAGGGCAGCATCGCCTTCGAGGGCAACGATCTGCCCCGCATGCGCCGGCGCGACCGGGCACGGCTCCTGGCCCTTGTCGAGCAATCCACTGCCACCGAAGAGCGCTTGAGCGTGCATGACGTCGTCACCCTGGGCCGCATCCCTCACGAAGCGGCGTGGCAGGCCGAACCCAATCCGGAAGATGAAGGCATAATTGCCCAGGCCCTCGCCGACACCGGCACCACAGGCTTTACCGCAAGACGGTTCACCACCCTGTCCGGAGGAGAACAGCAGCGCGTGCATGTTGCCCGCGCCCTGGCTCAGCAGCCGCGCCTGCTGCTGCTTGACGAGCCGACCAGCCATCTCGACATCCGCGCCCAGCTTCAGCTTCTGGCCCTGCTCCGGCAAAAGGCCGGGGCCGGCATGACCATATTGGTGGCCCTGCATGACCTCAACCTGGCAGCGCGGTTCTGTGACCACCTGGTCGTGCTGGCCAATGGCCGCTTGGCCGCCCAGGGTTCGCCAGCCGAAATCCTGACCCCGGAACTGCTGCGCTCGGTCTATGGCGTATCCGCCAGGCTGGTGTCCGACACTGCCAATGGCCGCCCCCTGATCGTCTATGACGAGGCGATTGCCGAGGGCGACGCGCAAATACCCGATTGACAATCGTGCCTCAGGCACTCAAAAATTTGATCGACTGGTCAAATTTCCAGATCAACGGGAGCGCAGAGGGACACAATGGAATTCGGCATCACCTTCAAGGGCTTTATCGAGCATGAGCGCGCCCGCTATCTGGTTCGCGCCGCCGAATATGCCGGCTTCTCCTATTGCTGGTTCTATGACAGCCACATTCTCTGGCGCGATTGCTACGCCGCCATTGCCATGTGCATGGAACACACCACCGACATGCGGTTCGGGCCGCTGGTCACCAATCCCGATGTGCGCGACTGGTCGGTCGCGGCCTCCATTTTCGGCTCGCTCTCAAAGCAATCCGGCGGGCGCTTCGATCTCGCCGTCGGGCGCGGCGATTCTTCCATGCGGGTCATGGGCAAGAAGCCCGCGACCCTCAAGCGCGTTGCCGAATTCATCGACAAGACCAAGGCCATGGTGCGCGGCGAGGAAGTCTCCTATGGCGAAATCCCCGCACCAGTGAAATTCCCCTGGGCGGTCGGCCACGAAATGCCGAGCTGGATCGCGGCCTATGGCCCTCTGGCTCTGAAGACCGCCGGTCAGCACGCCGAGGGTGTCGTGTTGCAGATCGCCGATCCAGGCTTGTGCAAATGGTTCACCGACCAATGCATCGATGCGGGCAAGGCCGCCGGCAAGGACATGTCCGGCTTCCGCTCCATGGCCGCCGCCCCGGCCTATTTCGGCGAGAAAAAACGCGCCATCGAGCATGTGAAGTGGTTCCCGGCCATGGTCGGTAATCATGTCGCGGACATTGTCGAGAAATACGGCGCCGATAGCGACAAGGTGCCGTCGAGCCTGACCAGCTATATCGAAAAGCGCCGTGGCTACGATTACTCCAAGCACGGCCAGGCCGATAACCCCTATCTCGATTTCATCACCGATGATGTGGTGGAAAGCTTCTGCGTACTCGGCGAACCCGAGGACCATATCAAGAAGCTGCATGAACTGGAGGCTGCGGGGGTCACCCAGTTCAACATCTATCTCGACAGCGGCGATGAGGAGGAAATCATCGCCAATTATGGAAGGCACGTCATTCCGGCCTTCCGTTGAACTTTGAAAAAGGCGCGCCGCACGGTGCGCCTTTTTTGTTTTGGCATCAACGCCTTGTCGCGACATGGGAAGCGCGAACACTTGGGGAAGGATGCTGTGACCACTTCCAAGAACCGCTCTGTGACGTCTAGATGACATCAGGGAGGCGAAAATGAACAAGAACCAAAAACGGGGAACGAAAATGGGAAATCTCAATCGCCGCACTCTGGTCGCGGCACTCGGGCTGACCACCGCGCTCAGCCTCACCGGCGCCTCCTGGGCCCAGGACGTGCCCAAGGTCGCGGCCATCTGGACAGTGCCGGTCGAGCAGCAATGGGCCAGCCGCCTGCACAACGCCTTGGTCGCCGCCGAGGATCGCGGCGAAATCGACTATGTCTATTCGGAAAACATCACCAATACCGACTATGAGCGCGTCATGCGCGAATATGCCGAACAGGGCATTGCGCTGATGGTCGGCGAGGCCTTTGGTGTCGAGCAGCCCGCCCGAACCGTGGCCGCGGACTATCCCGAGATCAGCTTCCTCATGGGGTCGTCCCTGCCGCCGGTGGAACCGAACTTTGCCACCTTCGACAACTTCATCCACGAGCCCAGCTATCTCACCGGTATCATCGCCGGCATGAAGACCGAAACCGACCAGATCGGCATGGTGGGCGGCTATGCCATTCCCGAGGTCAATCGCCTCATGCACGCCTTCATGGCCGGCGCCCTCTCGGTCAACCCGGACGTGACCTTCTCGGTCAGCTTCATCAACTCCTGGTATGATCCGCCCAAGGCCAAGGAAACCGCCTTCGCAATGGTCGATGCTGGCGCCGACATTCTCTACGCCGAGCGCTTCGGCGTCTCCGACGCAGCCAAGGAACGCGGCATTTTTGCTATCGGCAATGTCATCGACACGGCAGCCGATTATCCTGGCACCATCCTCGCCTCCGCCCTCTGGCATGGCGAGCCGATGATCGACCAGGCCATTGCCGATGTGAAGGCAGGCACCTTTGCGGCCAGGGACTACGGCATCTACGCCTTCATGGAATATGGCGGCTCGTCCATGGTGGTCGATGAGGAACTGGCCGGCGCCGAGGCTGTCGAAGCAGCCAAGGCCGTCGAGGCCTCCATCCTCGATGGCTCGTTCGTGGTCGAAATCAACGACAGCGAACCAAGCTCGACGCAGTAAGCAGTCACGGCCACCGGATCACCCCACCTTCGTCCCCCCATCAAGGGGAGGGAGGCGCAGGGCTGAAGCGTCAGTGTTCATCGTCTCCCTCCCCCTTGTGGGGAGGGATCAAGGGTGGGGGTTCCGGACCATCCGAACATCTCAAAATCCGAAGCGCAGGAGCCCATGACAGATCCCGCAATCCTGCTCTCGCTATCCAACATCACCAAGCGTTTCGGCGCCCTCGTGGCCAACGATGCCATCTCGCTCGACCTCCGAAAGGGCGAGATCCTCGCCCTTTTGGGCGAGAACGGCGCCGGCAAGACCACGCTGATGAATATCCTGTTTGGGCATTATGTGCAGGATGAAGGCACTGTTCGTGTTCGGACCAATGGCGGGAACATGACTGCTCTGCCGCCCGGCTCGCCAGGCGCGGCCCTGTCTGCCGGTGTCGGCATGGTGCACCAGCATTTCACCCTGGCCGAGAATCTGTCCGGCCTCGACAATATCCGCCTCGGCACCGAGCCTCTGCTCTCCCTGGGACGGCGTGCCACGGCGCGCACCAGGATCAAGTCCATCATCGCCGAAAGCGGGCTGGAGGTCGATCTTGATCGCCGCGTTGCCGACCTCACCGTGGGGGAGAAGCAACGCATCGAGATTCTCAAGGCACTCTATCGCGATGCCCGCGTCCTTATTCTGGACGAACCCACCGCCGTGCTGACACCGCAGGAAGCCGAGGGGCTGTTTGTCGTGCTGCGGCGGCTGGCGGCCAATGGTCTTGGGGTCATTTTCATTTCGCACAAGCTGGGCGAGGTGCTGGCCGTCTCGCACCGCATCATGGTGTTGCGTGGAGGCAAGAAGGCCGGTGAGCTGACCACTGCCGAGGCCGACCGCCGCTCTATTGCCGATCTCATGGTCGGCAAGGCCGTCGCCCAGGTCACCCGCACGCCGGGCCGGGCCGGCGATCCCCTGCTCGAACTGGACCATGTGACCCTGGCCAAATCGGGCAGTCGCAGCGCCGTGGCTGACGCCAGCTTCACCCTGCGGGCCGGCGAGATCACGGGGCTGGCCGGGGTCTCGGGCAATGGCCAGGCGGGCATCGCGGCCATGCTCTCTGGCCTGGCCGTGCCTGACACGGGGATCATGCGCCTCTTTGGTGCACCGGTGACGCGGGCCGATCCGCGCCGGCTCGTGCAGCAGGGCGTCGCCCGCATGCCAGAGGATCGCCAGCATGATGGCGTTGTCGGCACCATGAGTGTTGCAGACAATATCGCTATCGAAGAGATTCGCTCCCCCGGCTTCTCTCGCTTTGGCCTGCTCGACAACAATGCCATGCGGGCGCGCGCCGAAAGCGCCATTGCCGCCTATGATGTGCGGTGCCCGGGGCCGGACGCCGAGGCGCGACTGCTCTCGGGCGGCAATGTGCAAAAGCTCATTCTTGCCCGTGTGCTCGAACGTGAACCGCGCATCATTCTGGCCAACCAGCCCACGCGTGGCCTCGACATTGGCGCGCAGGCCGAAGTGCATCGCCGCATCCTTGCGGCCCGCGACCGGGGCGCCGCGGTCCTCGTCATTTCCGAAGATCTCGACGAACTCTTCGCGCTGGCCGACCGGTTTCTGGTCATCCATGCCGGAGACGTGGTGGACGCCGGCCCGGCCGATGCACTGGACCGTGCCACCATAGGCCTGTTGATGGCTGGCCAGTCCCACACCACGGAGCCCCTTGCCCAATGAGCCTCCGCCTCGACCCCCGCGAACACGCGCCTTTGTCATTGCGCCTGCTTGTCTCGCTACTGGCCGGTCTGACCGCGCTGCTGCTGGTGGCTGTTCCGGTCATGGCGGCGGGCGCCAACCCGTTCGAGGCCTATCTGCTGATGGCCCAAGGCGCCTTTGGTTCGATGTTCGCCCTGTCCGAAACCCTCAACCGCGCCACGCCGCTCATTCTCACCGGCCTTGCTGCCGCCGTAGCCTTCCGGGCCCGGCTCTGGAACATCGGCGCAGAAGGCCAGCTCTATATGGGTGCCCTTGCCGCTGTGCTGGTTGGCTCGGGATTTCTCCAGCTTCCGGCACCGCTCGTCATCCCCGCCATCATGCTGGCCGGGTTCCTTGCAGGCGGCCTGATGATGGTGATCCCGGCCATGCTCAAGCAGCGCTTCGGCGCCGATGAGGTGGTCATCACCCTCTTGCTCAATTTCGTCGTCATCCTATTCATCCAGATGCTGATCGAAGGTCCGCTCAAGGACCCGTTGGCCATGGGCTGGCCGCAATCGGTGCCGCTCCTCGCAGAGGCAAAGTTCGACAAGCTGATCCCGCGCCTGCGCATGCATTGGGGTCTGATCATTGGCCTGGTGGCCGCGCTCATCCTCTGGCTCATGGTCAAGCGCACCGTGCTCGGCTTCGAGATCAAGGCGGTCGGCGAGAACAAGGCCGCCGCACGATTTGCCGGCATTCCGGTCGATGCCACCATGCTCAAGGTTGCCCTGATTTCCGGGGGCCTTGCGGGCCTGGCTGGCGTTGGCGAAGTGGCCGGGGTCAAGGGCTATCTCTCGGCCGATCTTTCCCCCGGATTCGGCTATTCGGGCATTGTGGTCGCCATGCTCGCCGGCCTCTCACCCATTGGCAGCGTGGTTGCAGCGGTGTTTATCGCCGCCGTTTTCGTTGGCGCCGACTCGATGAGCCGGGCCACCGGCATCTCCAACTATCTCGCCGATCTGGTCGTCGCCCTGTCCCTGCTCTGCGTCCTGGTGGGCAGCTTCTTTCTGCGCTTCCGCCTGCGCTGGCAATCGCGGCAGGAGGCCTGAGCCATGGATATCCTTCTCGATATCTTCGCATCTGCAAACTTCTGGGCCGCCGCCATCCGCATCGCCACCCCGCTGATTTTCGGCGTGCTGGGCGCGCTGATCTGCGAACGCGCCGGCGTGCTCAATCTGGGCATCGAGGGCATCTTCGTCGCCGGGGCCATGGCGGGCTGGTTGGCCGTCTATCTTGGTGCGGGCCTCTGGGGCGGCGTGCTGATCGCCGCGCTTGCAGGCGCCATGTTCGGCCTGCTGCATGCCTTCCTCACGGTCATTCTGGGCCTTTCCCAGCACGTCTCGGGCATCGGCATTACCCTGCTTGCCACCAGCGCGAGCTATTTCACCTACCGCACAACACTGCCCGACGTATCCTCCCCGCCGCGCATTGCACCGTTCCAGCCCATCGCCGTCCCCGGCCTGTCCGAACTGCCCTTTATCGGCCCGGCCCTGTTCCAGCAGACCTTGTTCACCTGGCTGGCCCTGGCCTTGGTCGCTGTTGTCGCCTTCGTGCTCTATCGCACGCCGCTGGGCCTCGCTATCCGCGCGGTTGGCGACAACCCGGCCTCGGTCGAAGCACAGGGCCTTTCGGTCCGCGGACTCAGGATCGGGGCGGTGGTGATCGGTTCGGCCCTGATGGCGCTGGGCGGCGCCTTCCTCACCATGTCGGCCTTCGATGCTTTCTTCTTCGGCATGGTCAATGGCCGTGGCTGGATCTGCATCGCGCTGGTGGTCTTCGCCTCCTGGCAGCCCGGCAAGGCCCTGCTCGGCGCCCTGCTCTTTGGCGCTTTCGACGCCTTCCAGATCCGCCTGCAGGCCGAGATCGGCCAGGTCGTACCCGGCCAGGTCTTCCTGATGCTGCCCTATCTGCTTTCCATCCTGGCTCTGGTACTGGTCGCGCGCAAAGCCGACTATCCAAGGGCCCTGCTTCAGCCCTGGACCAAGGGGCAGCGCCACTAACCGCAGGACTATCCATGTTCGACCTCAAGCTCACCAACGCTACCCTGCCCGACGGCCGTACCGGCATCGACATCGGCATCCAGCACGGCCGCATCGCCGCGCTTGAGCCCAATCTGGCCGGCGATTCCAGCGAGACAATCGACGCCGCCGGGCAGTTGGTGAGCCCGCCCTTCGTCGATTGCCACTTCCATATGGATGCCACGCTCTCGCTCGGCCTGCCGCGCCATAATGAAAGCGGCCTGCTGCTCGAAGGCATCCAGATATGGGGCGAATTGAAGCCTCTCCTCACCCAGGAGGCCGTTGTCCAGCGCGCTCTGGACTATTGCGACCTGGCGGTCAGCCAGGGCCTGCTCGCCATCCGCACCCATGTCGATATCTGCGACGACCGGCTGCTCGGCGTGGAAGCCTTGCTTGAGGTCAAAAGACAGGTCGCGTCCTATATCGACCTGCAGCTCGTCGCCTTCCCCCAGGATGGCTATTTCCGCTCTCCCGGCGCGGTGGACCTGCTCGAGCGTGCACTCGATATGGGCGTGGATGTGGTTGGCGGCATTCCTCATTTCGAACGGACCATGGCCGATGGCGCGGCAAGCGTCACAGCGCTTTGCGAAATTGCGGCCGAGCGTGGCCTGCTGGTCGATCTGCACTGCGACGAGACCGACGATCCGCTCAGCCGTCATATCGAAACCTTGGCCTATGAAACCCAGCGCCTCGGACTCGGCGGCCGGGTCAACGGCTCGCATCTCACCTCCATGCACTCCATGGACAACTACTATGTCTCAAAGCTGCTGCCGCTGATGGCCGAGGCAGGTGTCAGTGCCACCGCCAATCCGCTCATCAATATCGGCATCCAGGGCCGCCACGACACTTATCCCAAGCGACGCGGCATGACCCGCATTCCCGAAATGCTGACCTATGGCATCACCTGCGCCTTCGGCCATGACTGCGTCATGGACCCCTGGTACTCGCTGGGCCAGGCCGACATGCTCGAAGTGGCCTCGATGGGCCTGCATGTGGCGCAGATGACCAGCCGCGAGGCCATGCGCACCTGCTTTGATCTGGTGACCAAGGGCCCGGCAGAGATCATGCATCTGGAAGGTTACGGCATTGCAGTGGGCAGCAAGGCCGACATGGTTCTGCTCCAGGCGGCGGACCCGATCGAAGCGATCCGGCTCAAGGCCACGCGCCTGGCTGTGATCAAATCGGGCAACGTGATTGCAACTGCGCCGCGTCGCGAAAGCGCACTGTCACTGCCCGGCCGCCCCACTGCCGTTGATGCCTCACGCGTCGGCCCACGCTGAAGCAAACAAAGCCCTCCCCCGCGAAAGGGGAGGGCCGGGATTTCAGTCCTCCTCGACAAACACCTCGGCCCGCTTCTTGCGGATCGACGGCAGCACCGCCACCAGCACGGCCGCCAGCGCCAGCACCAGCAGAGTCGCCGAGATTGGCCGGGTGACAAAGATCGATGGATCGCCGCGCGAGATGATCATGGCGCGCCGCAAATGCTCCTCCAGCAGCGGCCCCAGCACGAAGCCGAGCAAGAGCGGCGCCGGCTCGCAGCCGAAGCGGATCAGCAGATAGCCCACGATGCCGAAGAAGGCGATGGCATAGATGTCGTAGATGTTCTGGTTGATCGAGAAGGTTCCGATACAGGCGAACAGCACGATGGCCGGGAACAACACCCGATAAGGGATCGAGAGCATTTTTACCCACAACCCCACCAGCGGCAGGTTCAGCACGACCAGCAGCAAGTTGCCGATCCACATCGAGGCGATGATGCCCCAGAACAGCGCCGGCTGTTCGTTGATAACGTTCGGCCCCGGCGTAATGCCTTGCAGGATAAACGCCCCGATCATCAGTGCCATGACTGGGTGTGCCGGGATGCCCAGCGTCATCAGCGGAATGAACGAGGTCTGGGCTGCGGCATTGTTCGCCGATTCCGGCCCCGCCACGCCTTCGATAGCACCTTTGCCGAACTCTTCGGGGTGTTTCGACAGGCGCTTTTCCGCCGAGTATGAGGCGAAGGCCGAAAGGATGTGCCCGCCGCCAGGCAGCACGCCCAGCAACGAACCGATACCGGTCCCGCGCAGCACCGGCATGATGATGCGTTTGAGATCGTCGCGCGTCAGCCAGAGGTTCTTGACCGCTTTGACGCCGACTTCGCGCTCATGTTCGTTTTCGAGATTGCGCAGGATTTCCGCCACACCGAACACGCCCACCGCCACGGCGACAAAATTGAGCCCGCCGAACAATTCGCGCAGCCCGAAGGTGAAGCGCGGCGTGCCGGTATAGATATCCTGCCCCACCATGCCCAGCAGCAGCCCCAGCACGATCATGCCCAGCGCCTTGATGATCGAGCCATGCGCCAGCGCAATGGAAACCAGCAGCCCCAGCACGATCAGCGAGAAATATTCCGGCGCCCCGAAATTGAGCGCAGCCCGCGCTAGTGGCGGCGCAAAGGCAGCGAGGAGGAAAGTCGCCACCGACCCGGCAAAGAACGAGCCGAGTGCCGCCGCCGCCAGCGCCGGACCGGCACGGCCCTTGCGGGCCATCTGGTAGCCGTCGATCGCGGTCACCGCCGCCGAGCTTTCACCCGGCAAGTTGATCAGAATGGCGGTGGTCGATCCGCCATATTGGGCGCCGTAATAGATGCCTGCCAGCATGATCAGCGCGGTTTCCGGGTTCAGCGAAAAGGTGATCGGCAATAGCATGGCAATGGTCGCCGTCGGCCCGATGCCCGGCAGCACACCCACCAATGTGCCCAACAGCACGCCGATGAAACAGTAGAGAATGTTGATTGGATCGAGGGCGACCGAAAAGCCGAGCCCGAGCGAAGCAAAAAGGTCCATCATATCGCTCCTAGAACCGCAGCCAGGGGCCGATCAGTGGTACGATCATGCCGAGGCCCACCACGAAGATGAGCAGGCACAGAACGCACAGGCCGGCCGAGATGATCAGCGCCGAAAGCCAGGTGTTCCGGCTCGATGACAGGGCGGTGGCAAAGGCGGCAATCAGCACCACCGGGATGAAGCCGAGCCCGCGAATGGTCGCCGCGAAAAACAGGATCGTGCCCAGCACAAGCACGATACCGCGCAATGGCCAGGGCGGCGCCGCCTCTTCATCAGGCTTGCCCAGCCCCTTGGCGGCCACCGCTATGCCCAGCGCAATCAGGATGCCCCCTAGCACAACCGGCATGAAGCCGGGGCCCATGCGAAATGGTGTTCCAAAATCATAGCGCAGGGCTTCCAGCGCAAAATAGGCGCCGAATGCGATGAAGATCGCCCCCGATGCCAGGTCGTTTCGCGACGCTTTCAGTGCCATGCGTCCCCCTCCCCAGTTCAGAAGCTCCCGACCCGCATGGGCCGGGAGCTCCAGTTCGGACTTACTGCGCGGCAACGCCGGCAGCAGCGATCACTTCGGCCCAGAGGGCCGTCTGGCCTTCGAGCTTTTCAGCCAGCGCATCGGGCGTAGCCTCGCTTGCCGGCACGGGATAGGTGCCCAGTTCGGCAAAGCTGTTGCCCACCGTCTCATCGGCCAAAGCGGCCTGCAGCGACTGGGTCAGTCGGTCGATGATCGCCTGGTCGGTGCCGGCCGGTGCATAAAGACCGTGCCAGATCGAGAGGTTGAAGTTCTCGACGCCACCCTCGGCCATGGTCGGCACGTCCGGCAGCACGGCAATGCGTTCCGGCGTGGTCACGGCATAGGCCTTGATCTCGCCGGCCTGGATCTGGCTGGTGGTATTGGTGGTCTGGTCGCACATCATGTCGATCTGCCCGCCAAGCAGGTCGGTCATGGCCGGGCCGGTACCCTGGTAGGGCACTTCTGTCAGCTTGGTCTCCAGCGCATCCTGAAACAGCAGGCCGCAGAGCTGGCTGGCCGCACCAATGCCGGCATTGGCATAGGTGACGTTTTCGCCATTCTCCTTGACGTAGGCGATCAGGTCTTCGAGCGTTGCCGGCTCGAAATCCTTGCGTGCCACCATGGTCATGGGCACTTCGGTGACCAGCCCGATGGGCGCAAAATCGGTCATCGGATCGTAGGGCAGGCTGGCATAGAGCGCCGGGGCCGTCGACATGCCGATATGATGCAGTAGCAGTGTGTAGCCGTCATTGGCCGCCGCCGCCACCTGACCGGCACCCAGCGTACCGCCGGCACCGCCCACATTCTGCACCACCACCTGCTGGCCCAGATCCTCGCTCATAGCGGCGGCGACCAGGCGCGTGACGGTATCGGTCGGCCCGCCAGCCGAGAACGGCACCACGATGGTCACCGGCTGCGTCGGGTAGTCCTGCGCCACAACGGTGGCAGCGCTCAGGGCAGAACCGGCGACCACGCCGGCGGCAATCATCTTCACGATGGTTTTCATGTTCTGGATATCCTCCCAATTGAATTGGCCCGGAAAGTCCTCCCCCAGGCCCGACAATCCCCTTGCAAACGCCGTGCCACGCGAAATTTGCAAGGCAGATATGCAATTGCTGCCGAGCGTGGTAACTCTTTCGGCAAGAAATTGCCGAGTTTGCACGCTGCCGCTGGCAATATCTTGCCAAAATCGTTGATAAACCAGCGAGGAGAACTGGCTATCGCCGCATTGACGCGCAACTGGATCGGAGGCCGCCAACTCGCCCTTGTCGCGGCGGGTCTGGCCATCGTTTTGATGGTTTTCTGGGTCGCGTTCGAGTTGACCCTGACCGCGGCCGTGCGCGACGCCGAGGAGCAGGCGCAGCGGCGCCTCACCCTGTTCGACCGCACCCTCGAAGCCATTATCGAGCGCTTCCACTATCTCCCCGTCGCCATTTCTCAGGCCCGGGAAACCCGCATGGTGCTGGAAAGCGCCGGCGATAACGGTGCAGTCGAAGCGGCCAACGGCTTTCTCAGCCAGATCAATGAAACCGCTGGCGCCAGCGAAATCTTTCTCATGGACAATTCCGGCGCCGTGGTCGCTGCCAGCAATTGGTGGACCCTGACCAGCCTGGTTGGCACTAACTACTCTTTCCGTCCGTATTTTGCTGACGCAATGGCGCGCGGCCGGGCAGAATTTTACGCCTTCGGCATGTCCACAAGGGTGCCGGGCCTGTTTCTGTCCCAGCGAGTTGAGGGTCCGGACGGCCCGCTTGGGGTTGCGGTCATCAAGATCAATCTGGGTGAGATCGAAGCCAATTGGTGGCGCTCGGGCGAACTGATCGGCATCGTCGACCTCAATGATGTCGTCATCCTCTCCACCCGGCCAGATTGGCGCTATCGCCCGCTAAAGACCATCCCGATGACCCAGTTTGCCGCTATTGCCGGCCAGCAGCGTTATGGCGAGAACGGGGTTGAAAATCGCGGCATTATTGCCGATCGCTGGCAGTCGCGCGGGGCCGAATTCGCCCTGCTCTCGGGCAGCGATCCGGAAACCTCGGGCTATTTCGTCCTGCAGGAGCTGCGCCTGCCCAAGCATGCTTGGCGGATTCTGTCCTTTTCGCCGCTCACCCCGCTCTATGGCAGCGCCGTCACCATGGCGACGGCGGCCGCCCTGGGCTGCGCGGCGATCCTGCTCATTATCGTGCTGCTCGAACAGCGACGGCGCCTCGTGGCCCAGCGCCTGGCCGATCACAACCAGCTCGAACTGCGCGTGGCCGAGCGCACCGAAGACCTGCACACCACCAATGAGCAGCTACGCGCCGAAATAGCAGAACGCGTCCGCGCCGAGAAAGCCGAACACGATGCCCGCGAGCATCTGGTGCAGGCAGCCAAACTCGCCAGCCTCGGTCAGGCGCTGGCCGGCGTGGCCCATGAAGTCAGCCAGCCGGTGGCGGCGCTCACCACCCATCTGGCCAGCGCCCGCCTGCTGGACCAGCGGCGTGGCGGCACTGAAATGGGGCCGGTGCTGGCGGCCATGGACAAGGTGGTTGAACGCCTGGCCACCTTGACCGGACATCTCAAGACCTTCGCCCGCAAGCAGACGCGCGAGCCGATGCAGGCCGATATCGGCACGGCCATCGCAAATGCGCTTGAACTCACCGATCACCGTCTGCGCCAGGTCGGTGTGGATATCGAATATCGCCGCCCCCGTCCCGCCGTAGCCGTCATGGCCAATCCCGTGCATCTCGAACAGGTCCTGATCAACCTGATCGCCAATGCCGCCGATGCCATGCAGCAGACGCCCATGCGCATCCTGTCCATCGGTGTCACGCAACGCTCCGGCGCAGTCGAGATCGCCATTGCCGACACCGGCACGGGCATTGCGCCAGAAGAGATATCGAACCTGTTCGATCCATTCTTCACCACCAAGCCGGCCGGCAAGGGCCTTGGCCTGGGGCTGGCCATTTCCTTTGGCCTGGTCCGCGACAGCGGTGGCACCATCAATGTGCAATCCAGGCCCGGCCAGGGCAGCACATTCACCATTTCCCTTTCCATGGCGGCCAGTGCCGCCGCACGAGCTTCCGCATGAATGAGCCAATCGTCCTGATCGTCGACGACGAAGAAATGATGCGCACCGCGCTTGAACAATGGCTGCGCCTGTCCGGATTCGCGACCGCTACCGCGGCAGATGCGGAAGAGGCCCTGGCCAGCATCGATGATATTCATCCCCATGTGGTACTGACCGACGTGCGCATGCCGGGCCTGTCGGGTCTCGACCTGCTGCGCTCGATCGCCGAGCGCGGCCTGCCCACCGAGATTATCCTCATCACCGGCCATGGTGACGTGCCCATGGCCGTCGAGGCCATGCGCGCCGGTGCTTTTGATTTCCTGCAAAAGCCCTATGTGCCCGATCAACTGGTCAATTCCATCACCCGTGCGGCCGAACAGGCCCGCCTCAAGCGCGAGCTTGCCGACCTGCGCCGCAAGCTCGATGGGGGCGAAAACGAGTTGGCCACCCGCCTGGTCGGGGCCTCACCGGCCATGCAGGCGCTGCGCCACGCGGTTCTCGACCTCGCCCCGATCCCGGCCGACATCATCCTTCTGGGCGAAACCGGCACCGGCAAGGAGGTCGTTGCCCGCTGCCTGCATGACTTCTCCCCCCGCGCCAAGGGCCCCTTTGTTGCCGTCAATTGTGCCGCCATCCCGGCCGAGCTGATCGAAAGCGAGCTGTTCGGCCATGAGTCGGGCTCTTTCACCGGCGCCTCGGGGCAGCGCATCGGCAAGTTCGAATATGCCCATGGCGGCACGTTGCTGCTCGACGAGATCGAATCGATGCCCCTGCTCGCCCAGGCCAAGGTGCTCCGGGTGATTCAGGAGCGCGTGGTCGAGCGCCTCGGCTCAAACAAGCAGATCCCCCTCGACCTGCGCATCATTGCCGCTTCCAAGGTTGACCTGAACGCAGAAAGCCAGGCCGGCCGCTTCCGCGCCGATCTCTATTATCGCCTCAACATGGCCACCCTCGACCTGCCGCCGCTGCGGGACCGGGGCGACGACAGCGTCATACTCTTCCACCATTTCCTGGCCGAAGCCTCACGCCGCTTCGGCCGCCAGGCCCCTGCCCTGCACCCGGCCGATATCAATGCCTTGCTGGCGCATAGCTGGCCCGGCAATGTCCGCGAGCTCAAGGCCGCCGCCGATCGCTTTGCGCTTGGATTAGGCGCAACAGGCCGCTCGATCGGCGACATTTTGGGCCACAAGGCGCCCACCAGCGCTGGGATCAGCCTGGCCGAGCGCGTGGCCGCCTATGAACGTCATCTGATCGAGGCCGAGCTCGACCGCCATGACAACGCCATCGCCGCGGTCGCCGACGCCTTGCAGGTGCCGCGCCGAACCCTGAGCGAAAAGATGAACCGTCTGGGCGTCCGGCGTTGACCCCGCGCCAGCGATGCGGCACTCGAAGTGCCAGATAACACCGACCCAGGCCCGGCCATGATCCCGATCATCGATACCCATCTGCACCTGATCTATCCGGATCGCTTCGCCTATCCCTGGCTTTCGGGTGCGCCGGCAATCAATCGCCCCTGGAGCATCGAGGACTACCTGTCCGAAGCACGCCCGCTCGGCATCGAGGCGGCGCTGCATATGGAAGTTGCTGTCGACGAGGGTGACATAGAGGCAGAGTCCCGTTTTGTGTTGGGCTTGGACGGCATAGCCGGTGCCATCGCCGGCTGCCGGCCGGAAAACCCCGACTTTGAACGTCAATTGGCCGATCTGGCCGCAGTGCCGGGCATTCGCGGTCTGCGCCGCATCCTGCACGAGGTGCCAAATACACTGAGCCAGACGCCCCATTTTGCCGAGAACATCCGGCGCCTGGCCGCCCATGACCTGACCTTCGACCTCTGCTTGCGGCCCGACCAATTACCTGTCGGCCAATCGCTGGTCGATCGTTGTCCCGACGTTACTTTCGTGCTCGACCATTGCGGCGCGCAACACATCAAGGTGGGCGAGTTGACTCCCTGGCGCGAATACATCACCGAAATTGCCCGGCGGCCGAACCTGAATGCCAAGATATCCGGCATTATCGCCTATGCCGGCAAAAGCTGGACGCTCGAAGCTGTTCGCCCCTATGTCGAGCACGTTATCGACAGCTTTGGCTGGGATCGCGTCGTCTGGGGCTCGGATCACCCCGTCGTCACGCTGGGCGGCTCTCTGACCGACTGGGTCGGCGCGACGCGGGAGATCATCAAGGGCGCCAGCGCGGACGAGCAGACCAAACTGCTCAACGCCAATGCCAAGAGAATCTATCGGCTCTAGCTGCGTCGATGCGGAATACAGATCGGGCGTTTATGCACCGGGTCGATGATGATCTCGGCGGTGACATTGAAGACCTCCTCGATCAGGTCCGAACGCATCATCGTCTCGGGCGTGCCACGCTCGCGCACCGTACCATTGGCAACGAATACGAGCTGGTCGGCATAGCGCGCGGCTAGGTTCAGGTCGTGCAGCACCAGGACGACCGTGCGGCCCTGCTCCTTGTTGAGCCGGGTCACCAGTTCGAGACAATCGAGTTGATGGGCCATATCGAGGTGATTTACCGGCTCATCGAGACAGATCACGTCGGTCTCCTGCGCCAGCACCATGGCAATCCAGGCGCGCTGCAATTGCCCGCCCGAAAGGGAGCCGATGCGCCGATGTCGCATCTCTTCCACCCCCGTGCCCGTCATGGCCGCGGCGACCGCCGCATCGTCTTTGGCGCCCCAGGGCTGCATCATCGCCTGATGTGGATACCGGCCCAGCCGCACCAGTTCTTCCACCGTCATGTCCTGCGGAGCGCTGGGGCTTTGCGCCAATAGGCCGATACGGCGGCCCAGCGCCTTGCCATTGAGCCTTGAAATATCTTCCGCGTCGAGCAGCACCTGCCCCGATTGCGGCGCATGCAGGCGACGAATGGCGCGCAACAGGGTGGACTTGCCGCAACCATTGGGACCGGCCAGCACCGTGATCTGGCCGCTTGGGATCGGCAGGCTGAGCGCATCTAGAACCATTTCGGGCCCATAGCTCAGGCTCAACGCCTTGACCTCGATCCGATTGGCCACCTGGTCATCCATTGCTGTTGTCCTTGCGCATGAGCAGATAGAGGAAATAGGGCGCCCCGATGATGGCGGTCACCGTACCGGCGGGCACCTCAAGCGGCGCAAAGGCCACGCGGATCAGGAGGTCGGCGCCGACCAGGATGATCGCCCCGAGCAGGATCGACATGACGATGCCAGCCACCCGCCCGCGCCCAACCAATAGGCGAGCCATATGCGGCGCGATCAGCCCGACAAACCCGACGCCGCCGGCAAAGGCAACCGCGCCCGCTGTAAGCACGGCCGCGAGCAGAAACATGATGATGCGATAGACCGGCAGATTGAGGCCAATGCTGCGCGAGGAAATGTCGTCCAGGTCGGCCGGCGGCAGAGTGCGCGCGGCAATACCGGCGATGATGCCCACCGGCACCAGCACCATCAGCATGATCTGGACTTCGACCCAATTGATGGTGTTGACCGCCCCGGCCAGCCAGCGCGCGGCCTGCGCTGCCTGATAGATCGGCCCGATCAGCATGAAAATCGTGGTGAGCGCCTTGGCCACTGCCGCAATGGCAATGCCGAACAGGATCAGCCGGATCGCCGAGGATGCCTGCCGCCCCGAAAGCAGGAAGACCAGTCCGATTGCGGTCATCGCCCCAATCGCCGCCGCCAGCGGTTGCCAGGCAACCGGCACGATGAGCGCATTGGATTCATTGGAAAAAATGGCGAGGAACAGCACCACGCCCAGCGCTGCACCATCGACCACGCCCAGCACACCGGGCGAGGCGAGCTCGTTGCGGGTGATGCGCTGCAGGAGATAGCCGGCATAGGCAATGGCGCCCCCTGCAATCGCCGCCGCCAGCACGCGTGGCAAGCGCAGTTGCACTACGACCAGCCTGTCGGTCCGTTCGCCCCCGCCCAGCAAGACGCCGGTGACAGTATCGAGTCCAATCCAGGTCGACCCGAAACCGACACCGGCAAGAAACAGCAGAACAAAGACGGCGAACACGGCCAGGAGGGCAATGGTCGTGGGCCCTGGCATCGTCCGGCGGCGCATAGCCGCGACCGCGCTCACGCGAGCCTCCGCATCAGCAACAGCACCAGGGTCCCGGCCCCCACCACCGCCGTAACGGCGCCCACGGGGGCCTCGACGGGATAGATCACGAAACGGGCCGCGACATCGGCCAGCGTGGTATAGATCGCGCCGACCAAGGCCGCCGCCGCGAGCTGATGCCGATGGCGCAGCCCCACCAACCCCCGTGCCGCATGCGGTACGACCAGGCCCACAAAGGCCACCGGTCCGGCCATGGACACCGCCGCCCCGGTCAGCAGCGAAACCGCGATAAAGGTCAGCCCCCGTACCGCCACCAGGGGCACTCCAAGACTGGCCGCGGTCGAATCGTCAGCCTGCAATGCATCCAGGGCCGAAGTCAGCGTAAAGGCCAGCGCCGCCCCGACCAGCACAACTGGCAGGCCATTGAAGAACAGGCTGATTGGCCGATCGACAAAGGCGCCGGACAGCCAGAACAGCAATTGCTGCAATTGCGCTTCATTGCTGGTGAGCACGATTTCAACCACGGCATGGGCAAGGCCCGCGAAGGTCACGCCAACAAGCACGATCTTGAGCGGCGACAGGCCACCTGCCCCGGCCGCCACGCCAAAGACGATAATGCTGGTCATCAGCGCACCCAATGCTGCTGCCAGCGACAGGCCCGCCAAGGATTCGACACCAAAGACCACCATTGCCAATACAACGGCCATCGACGCGCCGGCATTGAGGCCAAGTGTATCGGGCGAAGCGATCCGATTGCGCGACAGGGTCTGCACCATCACACCGGCCATGCCCAGCGCTGCACCAGCCAGCGGTGCGATCAAGGCACGCGGCAGGCGCAATCCGGCAATCACGGTGGCCGTTTCCGAACCATCATGGGCAAGCAGTGCCGCCCAGACTTCGTCCAGCCCATAGAGCTTGTAGCCCAGGGTCAGACTGGCCAGCATGGCGACGCCCAGGCCGAGCGCGAGCGCAGCGTAGACCGGCCAGCGCGACCTGTCCGCCTGAACCGGACCGCTCATGCCCTCGACCATGCTGGTCACGGCAACCTCTTATCTTGATATTGACAGTCAGATTAAATTCTGATGGATGAAGCCATCCAATTTAAGAGCTTTCTTGTCAAGTTAGGAAAGAGAAAGATGCAGCGTCCTCACCTGCTCATTGCCGCGACCATCGTTGCTAGCACCATGTCCATGCCGGCACACGCCCGCGACATCACCCACGCCATGGGCGTGACCGATGTACCTGACGATCCGCAGCGCATTGTCGTTTTGACCAATGAAGGCACCGAGGCCCTGCTGGCCGTCGGCGTCACCCCGGTCGGCGCGGCCAAATCCTGGCTGGGCGATCCCTGGTACGATCACATTGCCGAGCAGATGACCGAAGTCACCAATGTCGGGGAGGAATCCGCCGTCAATCTCGAATTGCTCGTTGCGCTCGAGCCCGACCTGATCCTGGCCAACAAGGCCCGTCATGAAGCCATTTACGAGCAGCTTTCGGCCATCGCACCCACGGTCGTTTCCGAGCGTCTGCGTGGCGACTGGAAGATCAATATGGCGCTTTACACCGACGCCATCGGCAAGGGCGCCGAAGGTCAGGCGGCACTCGACGCCTATGACGCGCGCATCTCCGCCATTTCCGCCGCGCTGGGCGACAGCCTTGATGAAGAAATCTCCATCGCCCGTTTCATGGGCGGCCAGACCCGCATCTATTTCAAGGACAGCTTCTCCGGCCTGACCCTGGAACAGATCGGCTTCGCCCGCCCTGCGACTCAGGACAAGCCCGAATTTGCCGAGCAGATCACCAAGGAACGCATCCCAGAATTTGAAGGCGATCGCCTGTTCTACTTCACCTATGAGACCGGCAATGGTGAAGGCGACACCCAGGCCCAGGACTGGCTCAACGACCCGCTCTGGCAAAACCTGTCCGTGGTGCAGGCCGGCAAGGTTCACGAAGTCTCCGACGCCGTCTGGAACACCGCCGGCGGCTATATCGCGGCCAATCTGCTGCTCGACGACATCGAAAATGTCTATGGGCTCGAAAGCACCCGCTAAAGCCTGATGGAGGGTCGCATGAGCCGGCTTGAAGCACTTCAAATCCATGCCGGCTATGCCGAGACCACCATCCTCAAATCGGTTGATCTGGTCATCCCCGATGGTCAGGTCACCATCCTGATCGGGCCCAATGGTTGCGGCAAATCCACCCTGCTCAAGACCATGGCCCGCATCCTCCCGCCCTCGCGCGGCCACGTGCTGCTCGATGGCAAGGATATCCAAACGCTCAACACCAAATCCGTCGCCGCCCGGCTTGGCCTTCTGCCCCAGGGGCCCATCGCGCCCGAGGGCCTGACGGTCCGCGAACTGGTGGCCCAAGGTCGCTTCCCGCATCAATCACTGCTGCGCCAGTGGACCAAGGCCGACGAGGTTGCGGTCAACGGCGCCATGGAGACTGCCGGCATTGCCGATTTCGCCGATCGCGCGGTCGACACCCTCTCAGGCGGACAACGCCAGCGGTGCTGGGTCGCCATGGTGCTGGCCCAGGAAACCGAACTCATCCTGCTCGATGAGCCCACCACCTTTCTCGACCTCAAGGTCCAGGTCGATTTGATGAACCTGCTCACCGGTCTGGCGCATGAACGCGGCCGCACGCTGGTGATCGTGCTTCACGAGTTGAGCCTTGCTGCCGCCTATGCCGATCACCTGGTGATGATGAAAGACGGGCAGATTGTGGCGTCCGGCGATCCGGACGACATCTTTACCACCGATCGGCTCAAACAGGTCTTCAACCTCGACGCCAGTGTGCTGCGCGATCCCGCCAGCGGCCGCCTGGTTTGCGTGCCCTTCACCGCCCGCCGCCGGGTGACCGAGGCGGCCCAATGAGCCAAATTACCGCCACCACAACGGCAGCGGCTCAGCATCCGGTGCGCGCCTGGAGTGGCGTGCCCATCCTCTTGATCGCCCTCATCGCGGCCTTCCTGTTCCATATCGCGGTCGGCGCCAAGCCATTGCCGATCAGCACGGTCTTCGAGGCGCTGGTCAGCTTCGACGCCACCAATTTCGACCACGTCATCGTGCAGAACCTGCGCCTGCCGCGCGCCGCACTCGCTGTCGTCGTCGGCGCCAGCCTGTCGCTGGCCGGGGCGCTGATGCAGGGGGTGACCCGCAATCCGCTGGCCGATCCGGGCCTTCTGGGCCTGACCACAGGCGCCGCCTTTGCCGTGGTGGTCGCCCACACCGTCTTTGGCTTCACCAGCATGGCCTTTACCCCCTGGATCGCCATGAGCGGCGCGCTCGGCGCTGCTGTCATTGTCTTTTTCATTTCCCGCATGGTGCCTGGCGGAGCGACCCCACTCAGCATGACCCTTGCCGGCGCGGCGGTCAGCGCGTTTCTCGGCACCATCATCTCGGTCATTCACCTGCTCAACCAGGACACCTTCGAAAATCTCCGCGTCTGGCTCACCGGAGCATTGGCCGGCCGCGATATCACCCTGCTCTGGTATGTTGGCCCCTGGATGCTGATCGCGCTGATTGGCGGCATTCTGCTCGCCCCGCGCGTCACCGTGCTGGCCATGGGCGACGAAGTGGCTCAGGGGCTGGGTGTAAGAACCGGCATCCTGAAGGCACAATTGCTGGCCGTAGTTGTTGTCCTGACCGCCGGTTCTGTCGCCCTGGCAGGACCATTGGGCTTTATCGGCCTCGTCATTCCCCATGTGGTGCGGCTCTATGTCGGCTCGGACTATCGCTGGATCGTGCCCTATGCGGCCCTGACCGGCGCGGTCTATCTCGTTTCGGTCGATATCGTGGCGCGCGTCGCCATCCCGCCGCGCGAGATTTCCACCGGCATCATCACCGCGCTGATCGGGGCGCCGCTTTTTGTGCATCTGGTGCGCCGGAGGACCCGCTGATGGCCATCGCCCTTCCGCCGCGCCAGCTCATCCTGCGCACCCCGCGCGAATTCATCGCCCTGCGCCTGCCCCTGCGCGGCATCACCATGGCGGCCCTCCTTTTGCTCACCTTGTTCATCGTCTCGGCCGTCAGCCTCGCCACGGGCAGCTATGGCGTCGCTCTGGGCGAAGTCTGGGAGACACTGCGCGGCGTCACCATCAGTCGCGCCATCGACAATGTCGTCTGGGAGTTCCGATTCCCCCGCACCATCTGCGCCGCCCTTGTCGGCGCCATGATGGCGCTTTCCGGCGGCGTGTTGCAGAACGCCACCCGCAACAGCCTGGCCGACCCCTCGCTGGTCGGCATCAGTCAGGGCGCCGCGCTGGCCGTCGTGACCCTCACCGTTGCATTCCCAGAGCTCAATTCCGGCCTTCGGCCCTGGATCGCCTTTGTCGGTTCGGTGCTGGTTGCCGCCGCCATCCGCGCACTCTCCCACACCCGCCAGGGCGGCAGCACGATCCGCTTCATCCTGATGGGCATCGGGCTGTCGGCCTTCATTTCCTCGATCACATCGATCCTGCTCACCTATGGCGAAATCGACCGCGCCATGGCGGCGCTCGCCTGGCTGGCCGGTTCGATCAATGCGGCAAGCTGGGGCGATGTCTGGACGCTGCTGGGCTGGACTGCGGTATTGTTCCCTCCATTGTTGTTGCTCAGCCGTGCCATGAGCGCCCTCCGGTTCGGCGAAGCGGCAGCAACTGGCCTTGGCGCACCGGTGGCCATGGTGCGCAATCTGCAACTGGTCATTGCCGTCGGCTTTGCCGCCATCGCCACCTCGGTCGTTGGCCCGCTCGGCTTTGTCGGCCTCATCGCCCCACACGCCGCCAAGCGCCTGGCACCCGCCGGCATGGGCCTGCACCTGGTCCTGACAGCCCTGCTGGGCGCCGTCCTGGTCGGACTTGCCGACCTTATCGGCCGCGCCGCCTTTGCGCCCATCCAGATTCCCGCCGGCATCCTCACCTCGTTGATTGGCGTGCCCGTCTTTGTCCTGCTGCTCATTCGCAGCCGTCATTCACAATCCTATTGATGGAGCGTCACATGAAGCCCACGCCCGTTCGCGCCCTGCTCTTTGCCAGCGCAACAACACTTGCGCTTGCCGCACCGGTGCTGGCCCAGGAATTTCCGCTGACCATCGCGCACAAGTTCGGCACCACCATCATTCCGGCCAGGCCCGAAGCCGTTGCCAGCATCGACTATGGCGGCATCGACAATCTGCTCGCCGTGGGCGTTTCGCCGGTCACCGTCCGCCAATGGCGCCCCATGGATGGTTTCGAGCACACTGCTGGCCCCTGGGCCGAGGACCTCCTGACCTCTGAACCGGTGCTGCTCGAAGCCGATCTCGACTACGAAGCCATCGCGGCAACCAATCCGGACGTCATCATCGCGCTCTATTCCGGCATTGATCAGGACGCATACGACAAGCTCAGCCTGATCGCACCGGTGGTCGCCGTCCCGGAAGGGTCGAGCGATTATGGCCTGTCCTGGGAGGATCGCGCCCGGCTGGTCGGCCGGGCCGTAGGAGAAGAGGCCGAGGCAGAGCGCCGCATCGCCGCCATTGGCGATCAACTGGCGGAAATCGCTGCCGCGCACCCTGAATGGGCGGACCAGACCGCCGTCCTTGGCGGCATCACCGACGGCGCGCCATGGGCCTATTCCATGTACGACGTCCGGGCCAAGTTCCTCTACGAAATGGGCTTTGCCCAGACCCCGGCCATGGCCGAACTAGCCGATCCAAATGAATTCTGGCTCGAACTTTCTCCCGAGCAGCTTGAGGTCATCGATGCCGATATCATCGTCTATTACGTGACCGACGATCTGGTGGAAAAAGTCGCCGCCGAGCCGGGCCGCCAATTCCTCAAGGCCAGCAAAAGCGGCGGCGAGGTGTTTCTGGGCGATCTGCCCGTGGCGGCCATGGCGCGCGTGTCCCTGCTCTCAATTCCCGTTGCCCTGGACAGCATGGTCCCGATGCTCGAGGCCGCCGCCGATGGCGATCCGACAACGCTCGTGCCAGACGCGCGCCATTAGAGAGCACCCATTCAGGCCCCCAACCTGGAGAGAAAACCATGAACCTTATCAAGCTTGGTGCCCTGGCGATGGCTGGCCTGCTGGCCTTCGCCACTGCCGCCCATGGGCAGGAAACGCGCCTGTTTGTCGATGACCAGGGCCACGAGGTCACCATCCCGGTGTCGCCCCAGCGCATCGTGTCGCTGCGTGGCGAGCAGTTTACCGCGCCGCTCTATGAGCTGGGGGCCAATCTGGTCGGCTCGTCCGGCCTGGTCAACGAGGCCGTCAATGGGGGGCGCCCCTATGTCCGGGGCGCCTATGACGCCCTTGATTTCCGATTCGAGGAATCCGGTGTTACCTGGGTCGGCAGCCCCAATGACCACGACTATGAGGCCATTTCGGCCGTTGAGCCGGACTTGATCATTATCCCCGATTTCGCCTCTGACGATTACGACCGCCTCTCCCTGATTGCGCCGACAGTGGTGCTGCAGGTCTGGGGTCAGGACATGCTCGACATGTATGCCAAGGTCGCCGACCTCGCCGACAGGGAGGACACCTTCGCGCGGCTCAGCGCCCGCTATGCCGAACGGCTGGACCGGGCCCGCCAGACACTGGCGGAAACCGTGGGCGACACCTCGACAATCTCGGTTGCCGTTGCCTCAGCATTCGAAGATCGCATTTCGGTCTATCGCGACTATGGCACGCTCGGCCAGGTTCTGCGCGACCTTGGCCTTTCCATGCCGGCAATCATCGCCGGTATGGAAGAGGCCAATGCCAATCTCAGCCTCGAGCTGCTGCCCCAGATCGACGCCGACTTCATGATCGACACCTATTGGACCGCCCGCAACCAGAGCCCCACACAGAAGCTGGAGGCCTGGGACGCCGCGCTGCCCGGGTGGCGCGAGATCCTCCATGCCGGCCGCCACAACCAGGTTTTCATGGTCAATCGCGAGGAAATGCGCGCGGTCAGCTTCCAGGCCCTGCGCTCGGTGCTCGACATCATCGTTTCGCAGATCGGCACACGTGATTTCGTTCCGCTCACCCCCAGTTCCTGACCAATACGGCAAAAGGAATTTCATCAATGCGCTTCATACCCATCCTGGCCGCCGCAGCCATGGTCGCCGCCCTCTTGGTTCATCCTGCCATTGCCCAGGAAACCCGCTCCTTCACCGCCGCCAACGGGACTTTCGACATTCCGGTTGAGCCTCAGCGCATCGTGGCCCTCAACGACCAGATCATCGCCCTGCCGCTTTATGAACTGGGTGCTCCGGTCGTTGGCTCGGCGGGACGCACCGATGCTGATGGCAATGTCTTCATGCGCGGTGGCATGGATACGCTGGGTATCGACTATGCCAATACCGACATCGAATATGTCGGCGGCTTCAACAGCCTCGACATCGAGGCCATTGCGGCGCTGCAGCCCGATCTGATCATTGGCGGCACCTATAACGATCCGGCCGTGATCGAACAGCTTCAGACCATCGCGCCCACCCTGGTCATCGACAACGGCTCTCTTGGCCTGGTCGATACCCTCAAGACCCTGGCAGACGTCACCGGCAAGTCGGGCGATTTCGACACGCGCTATCAGCGCTATCTGGACAATGTCGAACGCACCAAAACCTTCATCGGCGACACATCCATCATCTCGGCGACCAAGACGTTCATGTTTCCTGCTGGTGAGGAGCTATGGGTCTATCGCACCGGCCTGGGCGCCATCGGCCAGGTTCTCAGCGACCTTGGTTTTACACAGCCCGAAGCTGTGGCCTCGCTTGAGGCCAACCAGGCATCCTGGAGCGCCGAGCTGATCGAACAGCTCGATGCCGATTTCATCTTCGGCTTCTATCGCCAGCAGCCCGACGCGACGCCCGAGGCGATCTTTGCCGCCTATGAAACCTTCGCGCCCGGCTGGTGCCAGGCCCTGACCGCCTGCCGGAACGGCCAGTTCGTGCTGTTGCCCGGCCCGACCTTCGGCTCGACCATGACCGGCCTCGAACTCGCGCTTGAGCTGGTCGAAAGCCACGTCGCCGGCCGGTCCTTCACCCCATTTGCAGAATAGGGCCATGAGCAAGCACGTCTTCTGCACCGATCTCTGCCGCGAACGCGGCGAACCGCTTGAGGGCCTTGGGGATGCGCCGCAGCGCATCCTCATGCTGGCCTGGCCACGTGGCAAATGGCGTACCCCACGCTGGGAATCGGTTGATATGTCGGCAGATCTCACCGCCGCGCTGCATGCAGCCTCCCAGGCAGGATTGCATGTGGCCCTGGTCGACAAGGTCGAAGCACAAGGCAGCCTGCCCACGCTCCACGCCTTGCCCGAGAACGTCTTTGCCGACTTCCCCGATGAAGCCGATCTCATCAAGGCCATCCACAACTATGTTGATGGCAATGTGTTTGCTGGCAGGATCGATACCCGCTCAACGATCATCTGCTGCACTGACAGCCGGCGCGATGCGTGCTGCGCCCGCCATGGCTTTTCCACCTACAAGGCGCTGGTCGCCATCGCCGATCCGACACGCTTCAACATCGTGCAGGCCACCCATATCGGTGGGTGTCGATTTGCCGCCTCGCTTGTCGTGATGCCACAGCGTCAGCGCTATGGCCGCATGACCGCCGGTCTCGCCCCGGCGTTTCTCGCAGCGCTTGAGCGCGATGAGATCTACCTGCCCGCCTATAAGGGTCGCTCCGGCCAGCCCGAACCCGCCCAGATCGCCGAACTGGCCGCCATGCGCTGGGCCGCTGAGCGCGGGCACACGGTGCGCGAGGTCCCTTTGAGCGGGTCGATCCCCGATCATGTCGACGAAGGCACAGAGCTGACCCTTTTCGCCGATGTCTTCAGCGAGCGCCTCTCCATCCGGCTGCACGCCCAGAACTTCTTTGTCCAAGGCAATTGCGGTGTCGTCGCCGAGGGCGGCGGGCAAACCACGCTGCGCTGGTGCCTTGATGCGGTGAGCACCGAACACCCTGCACCGCACTGACCAACCCCATTCAGGCCCCACCTGACCACTCGCCTGACGTTCAGGCACAATCGGAGCCCTGATTCAATGATCAGAAATATGACCATCGCCGCAGTCATTGCGGCGTTGTCCCTCGCGCCTGTTACCGCACAGGAAATGCGAGACTTCACCCACGACACCGGCACAACACAAATACCCGTCCAACCCAGGCGCATCGTCGCACTGCACGATGTGGGGTTGACGATACCTCTTCTCGAACTGGGCATCGCGCCAATTGCCAGCAGTGGCCGTGTGCGCGGCGACGGGTCGATCTACCTGCGCTCCGGCATGTCCCTTCTTGGTGTGGATTTTGACAATTCCGACATCGCGTTTGTGGCTGACGACGACATGGAGGCCATCGCTGCCCTTTCGCCCGATCTCATCATCACCCCCGAGGCCGATGAAGCGCAGCTTCGCCAGTACAATCTCATCGCTCCAAGCATCAGCCTGAACCGCTACAACCGTTCCGGCACCGATCATTTCCGTACTCTCGCGGACGCCGTGGGCGCTACCGCACAGTTCGAAAAGCTGCAGAGCCGGCTGGAATGGCAGATTGAAGGCCTGCGCCAGGCCGTCCCCAATGCCGAAAACACCACCGTCTCGATCCTGAGCGGCGGCGAAGCCGGCGCCGTCGTGGCCTCCTACATCCCCACCTATGGCTCACTGGGCCACGTCCTGACCGAAACCGGCTTCAGCTCGATCGAGATCATGGAAGAGCTCCGCGTGGAGTCGACAATCTCCGCCGAGCGCCTGGCCGAACTTGACGCTGATTTCGTCATCATCACTTACCGCAACGACCGCGGCGACACGCCCGCAGATGCCCGCGCTGCCATGGAAGAATCCGTGCCCGGCTGGTGCGATTTCCTCCACGCCTGCCGCAATGACCAGGTCCTGTTCCTGCCGCGCGACGAGGCCTTCACCGTCTCTTACAACGCCATGGATCTCGCCATCGCGACGGTTCACGCCGGCATTGCCGGTCGCAATTTCACCCCGCTTTCCGCAAAGGAATGATCATGCCCGTCACCCATTTCCGGGCCCTGGCGTCCGTCCCTCTGCTCCTCGCCCTGGCCTTTCCGGTCGCCGCCCAGGACACCCGCCCCTTCACCGATGACGCCGGCCGCACCGTTGAAATCCCGGTCGAGCCCCTGCGTATCGTCTCGCTGCAGGACCTCGCCATCACCGTGCCGCTGCTAGAACTGGGCGTCACACCCGTCGGCAGTCACGGCCGCACCACGGCCGAAGGCGAGCCCTTCATTCGCTCGTCCGATGTGCTGACCGGCGTCGATTTCGACAATTCCGAAATCCGCTTCGTTGGCAATCTGCCCGCCGATGTCGAGGCCGTTGCCGCCCTGGAACCCGATCTGATCCTGACCACACCCTGGCAGACCGCGCCTCTCGAGCAGCTCGATGCCATCGCACCCACTATTGTGCTCGATGACTCCGAGCGCGGCGATCTTGGCATGCACGATGCCTTGGCCGAAATCACCGGCACCCAGGATCGCCTTGCCGTCCTCAAGGCGCGCTATGAAGGCCAGATTGCCCAGATCCAGCGCCTGGTCGACACGGCAAACGTCTCGGTCAACGTCATCCAGGGCGTCAATGGAGAGGTCCTGAGCTGGCACACCTATGGCGCGCTGGGCAAAGTCCTGCGCGATGCAGGCTTTGCCTTCCCTGATCGTGTCGAGGCCATTGCCGAAGGACAGTTCGAGCGCATGAGCGCCGAGGCGCTACCCGAGCTGGACGCCGATTTCGTCTTCGTGACCTATCGCACCGACACGCTGGAAACCCCCACCGACGCGGTCAAATATCTCGAAGAGGTGATGCCCGGCTTCTGCGACTTCCTGCACGCCTGCCGGGAGAACCAGATGATCATCGTGCCACGCGAGGAAGCCTCCGCCTCCTCCTATTACGGCCTCGGCGTGCTCAGCTACATGGTCATTTCGCACATTTCCGGGCGCGACTTCGTCGCCAGGGCCGATTGAAACGCCCATGGCCCGAACCAATGCGGGCCATGCCCCATTTGACTGGAGAAAGTAGACAATGCGCAAGCTGCCCCTCATCCTTGCCGGCCTGGCTCTGATTGCCGCCGTTCAGCCTGGCCAAGCCCAGGAGACCCGCACCTACACCGACGATGCCGGTCGCACCGTGGAAGTGCCCGCCGCGCCCCAGCGGATCGTCACCCTGCATGACAGCTCGCTGACCGTTCCCCTGGTGGAACTCGGCATCCTGCCCGTGGGCGCCTTCGGGCGCGAAGGCGATGCCGGACCCTATATGCGCGGTGCCGCTACCCTGACTGGCGTAACCTTCGACAATTCCGGCATCGCAAATGTCGGCGGCTCTCCGGCAGACCTTGAAGCGATCGCCGCACTGGAACCCGATCTCATCATCACCGCGGCCTTTCAGCAGACACCGCTCGAGGGACTGGAAAAGATCGCCCCGACCGTGGTGGTCGAGGACAATATGCGCGGGGAGTTGGCGACCTTTGAGGATATCGCCGAGCTGACCGGCACGCAGGACCGGCTGGACCTGTTGAAGGCGCGCTACCAGGCGCAGGTCGATCAGATCCGGGCAGTTCTTGGAGATCGCACCATCTCGGCATCGATCATCCTGACCAATGCCGGACAGATCCAGGCGTGGCACACCTATGGCGTTATCGGGAAGGTCCTGCGCGACGCCGGCTTTGAGTTTCCGGATGTGCTCAACGCTATCGAGGGCAGCGACCGGGTCCTGTTTTCAGGAGAGGAATTGCAGGCGTTCGACGCCGATTTCATGTTCCTCACCTACGATGCTCCGCGCGGCCAAACGCCTGCCCAGGCCATTGCCGAAATCGACACGGTCGCGCCGGGCTTCTGCGATTTCCTCACCGCCTGCCAGGGAGAACGCTTCGTGCTGCTGCCGCGCGAGGACGCTGTCGCGCGCTCCTATACCGCCGCAGGCATGATGGCGTCGGCCGTGCTCGCCGCCATTTCCGGCCGCGATCTCGATGCGCTCGCCGACTGATCCAACATAGGGCCCGGGCAACCGGGCCCTACTCTACCATGATATGGCGGATCTGGGTGTAATCGATCAGCGACTGCATGGAGAGGTCCGAGCCATAGCCCGAATTCTTCATGCCGCCATGCGGCATTTCGGTTGCCATGACGCCATGGGTATTGACCCAGGTCACCCCATATTCAAGCGCATTGGCAATCGCCATGGCCTGGCTGCCATCCCGCGACCAGACCGAAGATCCGAGGCCATATTCGGATGCATTGGCCCAATCGACGGCCTGCTGCGCGTCATCGAATGGCGTAATGCTGAGCACGGGGCCGAACACTTCCTTCTGTACGATCTCCGCATCGATCGGCGCGGCCACCAGCGTAGGCGAGAAGAAATAGCCATCGGGATCGGGCGCTGCGCCCTGCATCACCTCAAAGCCTTCGCTGCGCGCCCGCGACACGAACCCGTCAACACGTTCCAACTGCCGCGCGCTGATCACCGGACCGAACTCCACATCGTCCCGCTCGGGCCTGCCATAGACGAGCGACCCGATCATGGTTTCCAGCCGGCCGGTCAGTTCTTGCGCAATGTCCTTGTGTGCCAGGATGCGGCAGGCGGCCGTGCAATCCTGTCCTGCGTTATAGAAACTCGCCTCGCGCAAGGTTTCGACCAGCTTGTCGAGATCGGCATCCGCGCAGACGATCACCGGCGCCTTGCCGCCCAGTTCAAGATGGGTCCGCTTGATCGTATTGCCGGCCGCCGCCTGCAACACGGCGCGCCCCGTCCGCACATCGCCCGTCAGCGAGATCATCCGCACCAGATCGTGCGAAATCAGCCGATTTCCGACCTCCGGCCCATTGCCGCAGATCACATTGACGACGCCGGGCGGCAGGATATCCGCGAATATTTCGCTGAGCGCCAAAAGGCTGAGCGGGGTCATTTCCGAGGGCTTGATAACCACGGCATTGCCCGCCGCAATCGCCGGCGCGATCTTCCAGGCCGCCATCAGCAACGGATAATTCCAGGGGGCGATCTGGGCGATGACGCCAATCGGGTCGCGCCGCACCAGGCTCGTGCGCGTCGAGGAACGATAATTTCCCGCCGCCGGCGCGGGCATGTTGCGCACCGCCGTGCCATAAAAACGGAACACATCGGCGACATTGGCCAACTCGCCCGCCTTGACGAAACGCAACGGCTTGCCGGCATTGCGCGACTCGACCACGGCAAGCTGGTCCGCCTTGGCTTCAATGGCGGCGGCAATGGCCAGCAGCGCCGCGCTGCGCTCGCGCGGCGTGGTTTTGGACCAGGAGCGATAGGCCGTGTCGGCCGCCATCACCGCCGCGTCGATCTGCGCATCGCTGGCCGAGGCAATCTCGGCCAATGGCGTGCCCAGGGCTGGTTCGAAGGCAGTTTCAACCTTGCCCTGGCCCTCGACATAGGCGCCATTGATGAACAGGCGGGTCTTGATTTCACTCATGCACTCAACTCCGATCCCGGGGCAGGCATGTAGCGCGCCCGCGCCGCTTCGCTCAGATAATGCCAGAAGGCCAGGTCATGCGCCCGCCCCTCGGGCCGCCATTCCGGATGCCACTGCACGGCAAACACCGGCGCCGGCGTGTGGCTGGCCGCCACGGCCTCGACAATCCCGCCCGGACCACTGGCATTGACCACCAATCCCTCGCCGAGGCGGTCGATGGCCTGGAAATGCACACTATTGACCCGCAACCGGTCGGCTTCCACGATCCGATGCAACACGCCGGTCGGGGCAACGTCAATCTCGTGTGCAAACCCGAACATGTCCTCAAGCGATACATCCGGCGGGGCATGATGCACATGTCCCTGCCCCGCTTCACGCAGGTCCCGCAGCGTACCGCCCAAAGCCACGTTGATTTCCTGCAATCCTCGGCAGATGCCGAAAACCGGCTTGGCCGCCCTGATCGCGGCATGGATCAGGGCCTGGCTGAAATCATCTCGGTCATCATCGATCGGCGCCTGAGCGTCAAGCGCGGACCCATAGTGATGCGGCGCAATATTGGAATTGCTGCCCGTCAGCATGACTGCATCAAGCCGCCCCACGATTTCGGCAGCGTGCGTGACGTCCAGATTTGACGGCACGATGAGCGGAATGGCATCCGCGTGTGTCTCCACCGCTTCGAGATAGCGGTGCTTGACCGCCTGGGCCGGTTCCCCTTCCACAGCTCGTCCGCAGGCAATCACCCCGATCACCGGGCGATGCCGAAGTCTTTGTGCATCCATTGTTCGCATTCTCGCTGCACAGCCTCCCGCAACGCCTCAGCACCTGCTAGTCTGATGCTATGTCATACAAAAAGGGCAACGCACAGGCATGAGTTCCGATCAGATCGCAAACGAAGACATCGTCTCCTGGCTGGCGGCCAATCCACAGATCGAAGTGCTGCATACCGCCGTCTGCGATCTGAACGGCATCTTGCGCGGCAAACGCATCCCCATCGATCAGGCCCGGCGCGTGGCCGAAAGCGGCATTCGCATGCCGCTCTCCATTGTCGGCGTCGACGTCTGGGGCGAGGATATCGTGGGCAATCCGCTGGTCTTTTCGAGCGGCGATACCGACGGCATCTGCAGCCCTACCGGGCGCGGCGCCCTGCCCATCAACTGGACCACGCGCCCCAGCGCCATGATCCCGCTCTGGCTGTTCCAGGACGCCCGAACGCCGTTTCTTGGTGATCCGCGCCAGGCCCTGGCCCATGTGCTGCGGCGCTATGCCGAGCTTGGCCTTGAACCTGTGGTGGCCACTGAGCTCGAATTCTATCTCGTCGATCCTGATCCGGACTCCGCCCAGCCCCCGATCTCCCCCTACACGGGCAAGCGGCTGGACTCCGATGCCATCCTCTCGCTCGATGAGCTGGAGGATTTCGGCGAGTTCTTCCGCGACGTCTATCTCCAGTGCCAGCAACAGAACGTGCCGGCCGATACTGCCGTGGCCGAGAACGGCATCGGCCAGTTCGAGATCAACCTGCTGCACACCAATGGGCTCAAGGCCGCCGATGACGCGGTACTGTTCAAGCGCATCGTCAAAGGTGTCGCGCGCAAGCACAATCTCGTCGCCACTTTCATGGCCAAGCCCTATGGCGCCCGCTCGGGCAATGGCTTCCACGTGCATTTCAGCCTCAACGATCAGGCGGGCAACAACGTCTTTGACGACGGCACCGAAAGCGGTTCGGAGGTGATGCATCACGCCGTGGGCGGCCTCTTGGCCGGCATGGCCGAGACCACCTTGCTCTTTGCCCCCCACTTCAATTCCTTCCGCCGCCTTCGCCCCGACACCCATGCCCCCAGCGCCATTTCCTGGGGCTATGAAAACCGCACCACCGCCGTGCGTATTCCTGGCGGCAACCCCAAGGCGCGTCGCATCGAACACCGTGTCTCGGGCGCCGACGCCAATCCCTACCTGGTGCTGGCCGGCATTCTGGGCGCCGCCCTCGTCGGCATCGAAGACCAGATCAAGCCACCCAAGCCGTTCAAGGGCCGTGCCTATTCCGAGCGCCTGCCTAAGTTGCCGGCGGATTGGGCTTCCGCCATCAACGCCTTTGAGGATGGCGATATGGTGCCACGCATTTTCGACAACACGCTGCAATCCATGTTTGTCGCCTGCAAGCGCCAGGAAAATGCCGGCTTTGCCTCCCAGGTCACCGACCTTGAATTTTCTGCCTATCTTGAGGTTGTGTGATGTCTGAAACGCCAAATGCCAACTCGGCCTATCCGCCCAGCTATTACGCCGCCTCACGCAATATCGTCCGCCAGCCTCAGGTGCTGGAAGGCGCGGTTGAGGCAGACATCTGCGTCGTCGGCGCCGGCTATTCGGGCCTGTCGGCGGCCATCAGCCTGGCCGAACAGGGTTTCAAGGTCGTCATGGTCGAAGCGGCCGAGGTCGGCTGGGGCGCCTCGGGCCGTAATGGCGGGCAGGTGGTGAACGGACTCAACGCAAGCCTTGATACCATCCAGCGCCGCTATGGCCAGCAGACGGCCAATTTCGTTGGCGGCCTGCTCCAGGAAGGCGCCGGCATCATCTATGATCGTGTGGAGCGCTATGGCATCAATTGCGATCTCAAGCGCGGCAACATCTATGCGGCCTATACCCCAAAGCATATGGAAGAACTCAAGGCCAAGCAGGCCCTCTGGCGCAGCCATGGCATGGACGACCATGAGCTGCTCGACAAGAGCCAGATCCGCCAGCACATCGGCTCTGACGTCTATGAAGGCGGCATGATCGACCATTCGGGCGGCCATATGCACCCGCTCAACCTGGCGCTCGGCGAAGCCGCTGCTTTCGAAGGCCTGGGTGGCAAGATATTCGAGCGCTCGCCGGTCACCAAGGTCGACCAGGACGCCTCGGGCGCCACCGTCTCAACGGAAAAGGGACAGGTCCGGGCCAAAACTGCGCTGATCTGCGGCAATGCCTATCTCGGCAATGTCGTGCCCGAGCTGACCGCCCGCGTCATGCCCGTCTCCACCCAGATGATGGCCACCGAGCCGCTGGGCGAAGACCGCGCCAATGCCCTGCTGCCCACCGGCATGTGCGTCGAGGACGTGCGCTATATTCTGGACTATTTCCGCCTCTCTGCCGATCACCGGCTGATCTTCGGCGGCGGTGTGGTCTATGGCGGCACCGATCCCGCCGATGTCGAGGGCAAGTTGCGGCCCAACATGGACAAGGTCTTCCCCCAGCTCAAGCAGGTGAAGGTGGACTACGCCTGGAGTGGCAATTTCGCCCTCTCCTTTTCGCGTGTCCCCCAGCTCGGCCGCCTGGGCAAGAATATCTACTTTGCCCACGGCTATTCCGGCCATGGCGTGACCGGCTCGCATCTGTTCGGGCGCATCCTGTCCGAGGCCGTGCGTGGCGACATGACCCGCTTCGACACCTTTGCCAGCTTGCCTTGGATTCCGTTCCCCGGCGGCCGCATGTTCCGCGCGCAATATTCGACGCTCGGCTCCTGGTGGTACGCGCTCAAGGACCGGCTGGGACTTTAGCGTTATGCCGCGCTCAGCCCGGTGATCATCGAGACGATCTCATTCTTGTCGGTGTCCGCAGTTTTGCGGATGCCGATCTGCTTGCCGCGCCGCAGCACGCAGATGCGGTCTGACAGGCGGAACACCTGATCCAGGCTATGGCTGATGATCAGCACCCCGATATTGCGCGCCTTGAGCCCGGCCACGATCTTTTCCACCTTGGCCGTTTCCGCGACGCCTAGCGCTGCGGTGGGTTCATCGAGCAGGATCAGCTTCTTGGCCCAGCGCGTGGCCCGGGCAATGGCAATGCCCTGGCGCTGCCCACCCGATAGATCGCGGATAGTGGCGTGCGGTGAGGGAATGCGCACATCCAGCTCGTCCACCAGGCGCTGGGTCTCGGCGATCATGGTCTTGCGATCAAGCTGTCCAAACGGACCCCTGGTCACTTCACGCCCGAGGAACAGGTTCATATAGACCGATTGCTGATCGGCCAGCGCCAGGTCCTGATAGACGACCTCGATGCCATGCTCCCGGGCCTTGGTCGCGCTGGACATGGAGATACTCTCTCCTTCGATGACAATATTGCCCGAGCTCGGGGCATGCACGCCGGAGATGATCTTGATCAGCGTGGATTTGCCCGCGCCATTGTCACCAACCAATGCGACGATCTCGCCCGGCTCGATGGTGAGGCTGAAATCCTCGATGGCAACGACGCCACCAAAGCTCTTGCGGATATTGTTGAGGGCCAGAACCGGTTGGGTCATGTCTTTGTCTCCTATACCGGCCAGGCCGCTGTGCGGCCAAAGCTGTCTTCAATGGTTTCGACCTTCGGGGTGCCTGTCGAAATGCCGGAAACCCCCACGACATAGGCGCGCGTCACAAAGGCCTGCCCGCGAAACCCGAACACTGCCGTATCGCCTGGTCGCGGCGCGGCAGGACCTTCAGCATCGATCATCGCGTAATAGTCGATGGCCGACGGGGGCGGAATTTCCACCTCGCGCAACGCGCCCGTGGCCGTCGTTGGCTCGCGCGAAACGATGGCCTTGACCGGATAATCAGGGAAGATCGGATCGATATAGAACCCGCCACCCAGGCAATAGGCCTTGCCGCCCGACAGATGCGACACCTCGGTGAGGTAGAGCACCGCTGGCAGTTCGGGCAGGTCCTCCATCACATGCAGTGCCGTTGTGCCATGCAGCCCATTGCCCGGCTCGCACTGCGTTGCCCCGGCTTCGGCCAGCCCCTGCAACAACACTGATGATGTGGTGCCCGGCGCATTGATCTCGACATCCCGCCGCCCCGCCTTGCGCAGCGCATCGGCCGCGCGCGACAGGGTTGCCAGGTTTGGCGTCGGTTTGACCTTGCGCGTCTCGTGGTCGAACAGCAGCGCGGCGAAAGTGGTGATCCCAGCGAAGCGCCCACCTTCGACCCGGTCCAGCCCCTCAGCAATGCCCACGATATCGGCTGCCTCGAACCCGCCCTCATGACCGCAATAGAACGTATCGCCCTCCGCCTTGATCCGCGCGAGCAGGTTCTGCTTGTAGCCCGCCTTGTGCGCCGCCTGCCCCGCCTCATGCGACTTCTCGGCGTTGAACACGGTCCAGTAATCCGGCCGGAAAGTCGCTGCTGCCGCATCGGCCTCGGCCCGTGCCACCTGCTGCAAATGCCCCAGATGGCCCACCGGCATCCCGGCGTTGTGAGTGGCGCGGGCACAGGCCATGTCGACGGCCACCGACTTTTCGATACCCCCACGCTGCACCGCCTGGCAGAAGCTGGACGAGCGGCCCACCTGCTTGGTCATGGCAAAGATCTTGAGGCCGTACTTGTCCGCTTCGGACTTGAGCACCCGGGCATTGGCTTCGACCGCGTCCAGATCGAGCACATAGGCATTGGCCGGTATCTGTCCTGATTGATGCAGCGCCATGGCGGCTTCGACAAAGGCGGGATTGCGGCGGCGCAGAACGTCGAGAAACATGATTGCAACTCCTAGCGGGAGGTTTCGCGCAGCGAGACCGCGACAGCGATGAGGATGATGAGACCGCGGACGATCATCTGGTCGGAGACGGAGAGCCCCATCAGGATCAGCCCATTATTGAGCATGCCCATCATCAGCGAGCCCACCAGCGCCCCGATGATCGAGCCCTTGCCGCCATTGAGCAGCGTGCCCCCGACAATCACGGCTGCAATCACGGTCATCAGGTCGGTTTCGCCCAGCGTATATTTCGCCGCCTGCAGCCGCCCCGAATAGAGCAGCCCGGCCAGCCCCGCCATGGCGCCGCTGATCAGGAACACCGAGAGCCGGACCCGCGGCACCTTGATGCCGGTGACCATGGCCGCCCGCGCATTGTCACCCGTCGCCAGCACATGGGCGCCATATTTGGTTTGCCGGAAGATGAAGTGGCCGATGGCAACCGCCGCTATTGTCCAGATGACCAGCGATGGAATACCGAACAGATTGCCCGAACCGAACAGGCCCGTGAACACCGGGTCGGTGACCGGTATCGAGCGCAATTGCGTCAGCGAACGCGCCACCCCGGCAAACAGGCCCATGGTGGCAAGTGTCACGAGGAACGAGGGTAGCCGCAGATAGGCGACCAGCGCCCCATTGACCAGTCCGACCAGCAGCCCCATGCCGAGCCCGGCGCCAATTCCGGCGAGCAGCGCCGCCTGCGGAAATGCCGCCATGGCCATCGCCCCGCCAAGCGCGGAAACGGCAACAGTGGAGCCGATCGAGAGGTCGATCTCGCCGGCCGACAAGGCAAACACCAGCCCGATCGCCATGATCGTCACCGGCGCGGTCTGCAGGATGATGTTGATCAGGTTCCTCTGGGTCAGGAAGCCGCTGTCGCGCAGCACCACCGCAAAGAACAGGAAGATGGCGAGGAAGCCGACATAGACAACATATTGCTGCAGATTGGCGCCAGACAGGCGGGCCAAGAGCGAAGGTGTCGTGGGAGCGGCGGACTGGGGCGCGGTCATGGCGGCCTCGTGAAATCAGGGTTGAGGCGGGAGCACGATTGCCCCCGCCCCGGGAGGGATTACTGTGCGGCCAGCACCGAGGCCGGTGCATCGCGACGCAGCGACTGCTGCCAGCCTTCAGCGACATTGTCGGCCGTGACGGTCAGCGCGGGCGCCACCACAAAAGCCGGAGTTTCCTGGTCCAGCAGCGCCTTGAGACCCACCGCAGCCATGGCACGGCCCAGCTCATAGGCCTCATCAGCCACGATACCGGCGACATTACCGCCGCGCACCATGTCGAGCGCAACAGGCTCTGAGAGGTCGAGCGTGACAACCTTGGTTTCGGTGTTGCCGGCACCGCGCAGCGCGGCCAGCACCCCATCGGCCGGTTCGGCCCAGGTCACATAGATGCCGTCGAGCTCGGGGTTCTGCAGCAGCATGGCGCTGGCCAGTTCCTCGGCACGCGCCGGATCGGAAATGCCCTGCTCGGCGACAATCGAAATATCGGGATAGTCGGTCTCGATCGTCGTCTTGAACGCCTGATCGCGCTGATTGGTCACGTAGTAGCTGGCATCGTGGAAGATATAGCCCACCTCGCCTTCGCCCCCAATGGCCTCGGCCAGCACGTCGGCCGCCTGCTTGCCCATCTGGAACAGATCGTCGGTGACGATGGCGGCATAGTCCGTGCCATGCACATAGTCGGCCGGCAGGTTGGAGAGGAACACCAGTTCCACATCCGTCTCGACCGCTTCCCTGAAGGCAGCCGCCGAGGTGACTGGATCGAGCGGCAGCGACAGGATGACATTGGGTCCGGCCGACAGGGCCGTCTCGATGTCCGAGCGCTGCTTGGCGGCGTCGAAACCGGCATCGGTGGTCACGACCACGTCGACCCCGGCGCGCGCAAATTCATCATTGGCGCCGGCCGAGACCGCGTTGATAAAGTCCGACGAGGTGTGCCAGAGCAGTGCCGCCTTGTAGCCCTGCCCCGAAAGGGCCGCGATGTCCTCATCGCTAAGGACAATGTCGGAGGACGGAGTGGCGCTTTCGCCATTTGGTCCCACGGTCTGGGCAAAGCCCGCGGCCGGATGCAGCAGCGTTGCGGCCAGCAGGGCCGTCGCCAGTTTTGTCGTGGTTTTCATCTTCATATCTCCCTTGATTGAAAATTCCCTAGTTTTCGTCTTCCACCCCGCAATAGCGGGCGATGAAACCGGCAAAGGCCACGACCCCGGCGAGATATTCCTCGACGCTGACGCGCTCCTCGAATGTGTGGCAATTGCGGATATCCCCGGGCGCGCAATAGACGGCGGGAATGCCCAGCTCGTTCACGAAGAACGGAGTCTCCGACCAGAACGGCGCCCCCTCGGCACCCCCTCGTCCGGGCATGGCCTGCCCGACGCTCTCTTGCAGCATTGCAAGGGCCGGATGATCCAGATCGATCTCTGCTGCCGTGCCGCCAAGGGCGTGATCGCGCCCGGCCGGATAGGCGATTTCGACGGCTATATCGGGGTCGGTCACCGCACCGCGAATGACCTCTTCCAGTTCCCGGGCCGCCGCATCCAGGCTCTCGCCTGGCAGCAGCTTGCGGATCAGAGACAGCGTGCAGCGCTCGGGCACGGCAATGAAACCACCGCCATTGAGCGTGGTGATGAGCAGGAATCCCTTGCCCACCAGCGCATGCTCGGCACGCGCAGACACTTCGTCCGAATGCGCCCAGAGCGCACTCATCACCTTGTGGCTCGCCTTGAGCGCATCACGTCCCAATTCGGGCACGCCGAAATAGGCCGATTTGCCGGTAATGCTGATATCGGCAATGAAAAAGCCGATCTGCGCCGGATAGACCGCCAGCCGCGTCGGTTCGGTATAGACCACGAAGTCCGGGCGCGGCAGTTCGCCCGCCGCGATACGCGCCACATGCGCCTTGACCCCGGCAGACACCCCACTGCCCGGCTCGCCGCTTTCCTCGTCGCCGACAAAAGCAAAATCCACATCGCCCCTGAGCCGGATGCCGGCCCGGTCGAGCAGGCTTATCGCCGCCAGGCTCGAGCAGATGCCGGCCTTGAGATCACCCGCACCGCGCCCCCAGATTTCGCCATCGATGATTGGGGCGCCGAACGGATCTTCGCGTTCATCGCCCGCCCAGTGCTCGCGCCAGCCCTCGGCATGCACCGTATCGGTATGACCGATGAACTGCAGGCGCTTGCCGCCGCCACTACCCTTGCGACGACCCCAGATATTGGGCCGCCCCGGCAGGAACTCGGCGATCTCGATATCGGCAAGGCCACGTTCCCGCATCTGCCTGTCGAGATAGGCCACCATATTGGCTTCGTTGCCGGTAACGCTGTTGCACCCGATGGCACCGCGCAACAGGCCAATGGCCTCGTCTCGATCCAGGGCGGCCAACAGCCGGTTGTGCAGGGTCTCACTCATTTCAGCACCTCGCGCATCGACGCAGCATTGGCGGGCGGCAACGAGATGCGGGCCTCCGGCGTTTCCGTGCCGAACAGCGTATTGTGCAGATGGCTCAGCCCAATGGCCGCAGCACCAACCAGCGCGGCGTGATTGCCCAGAACGCTCGCCTCAACCTCGACGGGATAGGGAAAGCAGAGCGGCAATACGTGGCGGACCCGTTCAACGAGTTCAGGCCGTGCTCCGATGGAGCCACCCAGAATGACTTTTTGTGGGTTGGCCATGGCGGCGATGGCGCCGATACCGCGCGCCAGATAGCGCGCCGTATCGTCGAGCACCTTGATCGCGTCGGCGTCACCGGCATTAGCCTTCTCGAAAATCGCCGGAACGGTGGCGTCGTGCCCGACGGCATCGCGATAGCGCCCCATGATGCCGTGAGACGCGACGACGCGCTCAAACGCGCCTGCCCGCAGTGATTCCGCCTCAAACGGGTCGGCACCAAAAGGCAGAAAGCCTAGTTCACCCGCCGCATTGGTCGCGCCCCGCACCAATTGTCCGTTCAACATCAAGCCGCTGCCAACACCCGTGCCCAGGGCGATGAAGGCCAGATCGTCGACGCCTTGACCGACACCCAGCCAGCTCTCGCCAAGCACTGCCAGATTGACGTCATTTTCCAGCATGGCCTCGAAACCGAGGGCAGATTCCAGCGCCCCGGCAACGTCCATCTGGTCGAAACCGGCAATATTGGGCGCCAGCAGCACGCGCCCGGTCTCAGGCTGCGGCGCTCCGGGAGCGCCCACGACCGCAATGCGCAGCTTGTCGCGCGGCACACCGCCTTTGTCCGCCGCCTGCCAGCAAAGCTGAACAATCTGCTCGACCACAGCCTGCCCACCGGCCGCATGGGTCGGCTCGGTCACTTCCGCCAGCACGTGGCTGGACAGATCGCAAATGGCCACCCGCACCTTGGTGCCACCCAGATCGACCGCCGCGATATAGGCAGCCGACGGCACCAGTTCATAGGTGACCGCCGTGCGCCCGACATGCCCGCTGGTGCGGCCAGTCTCCTGAACCCAGCCTTCATCTTCGAGCTGGCGCATGATTTCCGAAATTGTCTGCTTGGACAGACCCGTTTGCTTGGACAGTGACGCGCGGGACACCGATCCACCCTGCACGATCGCTTCCATGACAGAGCGAAGAGAATACTGCCGCGAAATTCGAATGGCCTGGCTCACATCGATGCCCTAATTAGTTCGGTGACTGACCGAACTATTGATTCAAGCGCAGGGAGAGTCAAGCCTTGCTTTGCACTCGCCGCGCAGCACCGCCCCAAAGACGCCGTCAACCCATTGAAAGTTATAGGAATTTGATCGGGTGAGGCGATGCCAAAGCCAGAAGCGCTGCTTTGCCACGCGTCCCCGAGCGGCGAGGACAACAGCCCGGCTGCTATCTACCCGTCACAAGCCGCCACGAAGAAAGCATCCACTTTTGGACGCGGCGAGAGACCGACAACTGCTGCCTCGCACAGTGTCGCCGGTCGCTACCGGTCCGATTCCTGCCAGCGCGGATTGATCCAGGGTTGCACCTGTTCCGGCGGCAGCATGCCCTGCCCCAGAATATGGTCCGAGGCCTTTTCGCCCACCATGATCGATGGCGCATTGAGATTGCCGTTGGGAATGGTGGGAAAGATCGAGCTGTCCGCGACCCGCAACCCATCAACCCCGATCACCCGGCACTGTTCATCGACCACCGCCTGCCGGTCATCGGTCGAACCCATGCGGCAGGTGCCGCAGGGGTGATAGGCGCTTTCGGCGTGCTCCCGAATATGGGCATCCAACTCGTCATCGCTCTGCGCGGCCGCCCCCGGCAGGATTTCCGCCCCCCGATAGGCATCAAAGGCTGGCTGCGCAAAGATCTCCCGGGTCACCCGGATACAATGGCGGAAGTCCGCCCAGTCCTGAGGATCGGACATGTAATTGAACAGGATCGACGGCGCCTGTCGTGGATCACCCGAGGCGAGCGTCACCGCGCCGCGCGAAGCCGACCGCATCGGCCCCACATGCGCCTGAAAGCCATGCCCCTCGGCCGCGGCCTGTCCGTCATAACGCACCGCAATGGGCAGGAAATGGAACTGGATATCGGGATATTCCAGCCCCGCGCGAGAGCGGATGAAGCCTGCACTTTCGAACTGGTTCGAGGCGCCCAGCCCGGATTTGAAGAACAGCCATTGCGCCCCGGCCAACGCCTTGCCCCACAAATTCCAGTGCTTGTAGAGCGTTATCGGCTGGGTCGAAGCCTGCTGGATATAGAGTTCGAGATGGTCCTGCAGGTTCTGCCCGACACCCGGCCGGTCAGCCACCACGTCGATGCCATGCTCTGCCAGATGCGCAGCCGGACCAATGCCGGAGAGCATCAGCAGTTTTGGCGAGTTGATCGAGGACGCCGCCACGATCACCTCGCGATTGGCCCGCACGGTCTCGATCCTGCCGCCGCGCTCGATCTCGACGCCGGCAGCACGGCCGTTCTCGATCACTACGCGGCGGGCGAAGCACTTGACCAACTCCAGGTTGGGCCGCTTCAGCGCCGGCTTGAGATAGGCATTGGCGGTGGACCAGCGCCGGCCCTTCCAGACCGTCTGCTCCATCGGGCCGAAGCCCTCCTGCTTTTCGCCATTATAGTCGTCCGTGCGTTCAAACCCCGCCTGTGCACCGGCCTCCACAAATGCCTTGAACAATGGATTGCTGCGTTTGCCGCGCGTGACATGCAGCGGCCCATCGGTGCCGCGCCAGGCCGGATCCCCGCCATGGCCGCCATCGTGCCAGTTTTCCATGCGCTTGAAATAGGGCAGCACATCGGCATAGCTCCAACCCTTCGCCCCGCTCTGCGCCCAGGTGTCGAAATCACGCGCATGGCCACGCACATAGACCATGCCGTTGATCGAGGACGAACCACCAACCACCTTGCCGCGCGGCACCACCAGCCGCCGCCCACCCAGATGGGGCTCGGGCTCGCTTTTGTAGCCCCAGTCATACATCGCCATGTTCATCGGGTAGCTCAGCGCCGCCGGCATCTGGATCAGCGGCCCCATATCAGAACCACCATATTCGAGCACGATCACCGAATGCTGCCCGCTTTCGCTCAGGCGCGCAGCCATGGTGGCGCCAGCCGAACCTGAGCCGATAATCACGAAATCTGCTTGCATTGAACTATCCCTGCCACGGCACGCATGCCGCGGCCTTCCAATTTAGAAAGGCGCCTCGACGTCACCCATGGCGACGTAGACCGATTTGAGCTGCGAATAATGCTCGATGGCGGCGCGTGAATTTTCCCGGCCCACGCCCGACATCTTGACGCCGCCAAAGGGCGCCTCGACCGGAGTGAGATTATAGGTGTTGATCCAGCAGGTCCCGGCCTCCAACCGGGCCACGACCCGATGGGCACGTTTGATGTCGCTGGTGAACACACCCGCTGCCAGACCGAATTCGGTCGCATTGGCGCGCACGATGACCTCGTCCTCATCCGCGAATTCGAGCACCGACAGCACCGGCCCGAAAATCTCCTCGCGGGCAATGGTCATCTCGTCGGTCACGCCATCGAAGATGGTCGGCTCGATATAGTTACCCAAGGCATAGCGCTCGCCCTGCGGTACCCCGCCGCCCAGCACCAATTGCGCACCCTCGGCCTTGCCGGTTGCGATATAGGCCAGCACCTTTTCGCGCTGGACCGCACTCACCATCGGCCCGATCTGCGTCCCGGGATCCAGCGGATTCCCTATCACCGCATGGCGGCTGCGCTCGACCAGCCGCGCAACAAACTTTGCCCGGATATCGCGATGCACAAACACCCGCGTGCCATTGGAACAGATCTGCCCCGTCGAATAGAAATTGGCGTTGATCGCCGCACTCACCGCATTTTCGATATCCGCATCCTCGAAAATGATCAGCGGCGACTTGCCCCCCAGCTCCATCGTCACATGCCGAATCCCCTCGGCGGCGGCGGCATAGACCTTGCGCCCCGTGGGCACCGAACCGGTCAGCGACACCTTGTCGACGCGCCTGTCCGCAATCAGGCTCGCTCCGACATCACCATAGCCCTGCACGACGTTGAACAGCCCGGCCGGCGCACCGGCCTCGATCAGGATCTCGGCCAGTTTCAGCGCGCCGAGCGGCGTCATCTCGCTGGGCTTGAACACCATGGCATTGCCGCAGGCCAGCGCCGGAGCTGCCTTCCAGCAGGCGATCTGGGTCGGATAGTTCCAGGCGCCAATCCCCACGCAGACGCCCAGCGGCTCACGCAGGGTATAGACGAAATCCTCGCCCAACGGCATGGTCTCGCCCGTGATGCCCGCGGCAATACCCCCGAAATATTCCAGCGCCTCGGCGCCCGACAGCGCATCGGCCACCAGCGTTTCCTGGATCGGCTTGCCGGTATCCAGCGTTTCAAGTTCCGACAATTCCGGATTGCGCGCGCGGATCATGTCGGCCGCCTTGCGCAACACCCGCCCGCGCTCGGCCGGCCGCAGGGCCGCCCATTGCTTCTGCGCACGCGACGCGGCGCTCAACGCCTTGTCGATGATGGCCGGCGTGGCCGAATGCAGCACGGCAATGGTTTCGCCGGTTGCGGCATAGACACTAGCGATCTCGGCCCCGGCGGGGTCTTCGACATATTGACCATCGATGAAATGGCTCGCTTTGGGCTGGGCGTTACGCATGCTCATTCGCCTCGCGGATAGCGTTGATTGTGTTCCAGGACATTGAGGTCCATGTGATTGCGCATGAAGCGCTCGGAGGCCCGCTGCAGCGGCTGGAAATCCCAGGGAAAATAGGCGCCATTGCGCAGCGCCTCATAGACGATCAACCGACGGGCCTGGCTTTCGCGCACCGCGGCATCGAAGGCGGCAAGGTCCCAATTCTCACTCACCATGGCCGCAAACCGCTCCGCTTGAGCGGCATGATCGGGGTCGCTCGCCAAATTGCGCAACTCATGCGGATCGGCATTGAGGTCGAACAATTGCGGTGGGTCGAGTTCGCAATGGATGTACTTCCACTGCCCCTGCCGGATCGCCACCAACGGCGCCTCGGACCCTTCTGCGGCATATTCCATCAGCACCGGCGCCGTACGGACCTTACCCCGGGCCAGCGGCACCAGCGTTTCCCCATCGGTCCAGGGCAGGATGTCGCCCAGATCAATCCCGGCCAGGTCCGCCAGCGTCGGATTGACATCCATCGTACTGACCGGGGTTTCGATCCGCCCCGCAGGCAAATCAGGCGCGGCGATCATCAGCGGCACGCGCGCCGAGCCATCGAGGAAGCTCATCTTGAACCACAGCCCGCGCTCGCCCAGCATATCGCCATGGTCGGACACGAACACGATGATCGTGTTTTCGGACTGCTCGGTTGCCTCAAGCGCGCTCAACACCTCCCCGATCTTGTCGTCGATATAGGAGATATTGGCGAAATAGGCCCGGCGTGAACGGCGGATATTGTCTTGCGCGATGTCGAACGAGCCGGCATCGCTCGCCTCGAGCAGGCGGCGCGAATGCGGGTCCTGATCGGCCAGCTCGAAGGCGGGCACCTCGGGGTCGAGATGCGCACAATCCTCATAAAGGTCCCAATATTTCCGTCGCGCCACATAAGGGTCGTGCGGATGGCTGAAGCTCACCGTCAGCATCCAGGGCCGCGCGTCCTGCCGCCGGCCCAGGTCGTAGATCTTGCGCGTGGCGTGATAGGCCACCTCATCGTCATATTCGAGCTGATTGGAAATCTCGCCGATCCCCGCACCGGTCACCGAGCCGAGATTGTGATACCACCAGTCCACCCGCTCGCCCGGCTTGCGATAATCGGGTGTCCAACCGAAATCGGCCGGATAGATATCCGTTGTCAGCCGCTCCTCGAAACCATGCATCTGGTCGGGGCCGACAAAATGCATCTTGCCCGATAGCGCTGTGGAGTAGCCTGCACGACGCAGATGATGCGCATAGGTCGGGATATCGGAGGCAAATTCGGCCGCATTGTCATAGACCCGGGTGCGATGTGGCAATTGGCCGGACATGTAGCTTGCCCGGCCGGGCGCGCAGAGCGGCGAGCCGGTATAGGCATTGGCAAAGCGCGCAGAACGGGCCGCCAAAGCTTTCAAGTTTGGCGCATGCAGCCACTCGGCCGGACCATCGGGAAACAGCGTCCCGTTGAGCTGGTCGGCCATGAGAACGAGAATATTGGGCTTATCAGCCAAGTCGATTTTTCCTTTCGAGCCACAATTCAAGATAGTCCTGAACCAGGGCTCTGGTTTCGTCCCGATCAGGGACCAGATCCTGCAAGGCGTGACGGATGTAGAAGCCGTCAATCAGCGAGGCCAGGCCCTGCGCGATCTGCTTTGCCGTCGCCTCGTCGAACAATTGACGCAAGTTGAACCGGAGGTTGGATTGCAGCCGCCCGGCATAGACATTGAGCAGCCGCCGGGCCTCACCCGACTGCAGCGCCCGCACGTAAAAAGCCAGCCAGGCCGCCACCACTTCGCGCTCAAGCTGGCTCGCCTCGAAGCTCGCGTCGATGATCCCGACAATGCGCTCATAGGGGTCAGAGACGCCATCAAGCCGCTTTCTCACGGCCTGCCTATACAGTTCAAGCACATGCCGCATTGTCGCTAGAAAGATCTTATCCTTGGTCCCAAAGTAATGCATAGCCAGGGCCGGAGACATTCCGGCCCGTTTGGCAATCTGGCTGACAGTAACGTCGAGAGATCCTGCCGCGGCGATCTCGGAAATCGTCGCGCGGATCATTGCCTGTCGGCGCAAAGGCTGCATTCCAATTTTCGGCATCTGGGCAGTTTTCCCGCTTCTGGGCTTTACATTGCCCATCATGTAGGTTTTGATTGAACAGTCAATCAACAAAATTCCAACCTGCACGCTGGAGCAAATCCATGATCAAACCTATCCTCACGCTGACGGGCGCCCTGGCCGTGTCGCTGATGTCGACCTCCGCCTTCGCCGCTGGTCAGTGCGAATCGGTCTCCTTCTCGGATGTCGGCTGGACTGACATCACCACCACCACCGCCGCTGCGCGGCAGGTGCTCGAGGCCCTCGGCTACGATGTGGACGTCAAGGTCCTTTCCGTACCCGTCACCTTCGCCTCGCTCGAAAGCGATGATGTCGATATTTTCCTCGGCAACTGGATGCCCGCCCAGACCGGCGCCATCACGCCCTATCTGGAAAGCGGCGAGATCGAGGTGATCACCACCAATCTCGAAGGCACCAACTACACCCTGGCCGTGCCCGAATACACTTTCGACAAGGGCCTGACCTCCTACAGCAAGATTGCCGATTTCCGCGAAGAGCTCGATGGCAAGATCTATGGCATCGAGCCGGGCAATGAGGGCAATGCCTATCTGGTCGAACTGATCGAGAACAACACCCATGGCCTGGAAGGCTTCGATGTTGTCGAAAGCTCCGAACAGGGCATGCTCGCTCAGGTCAACCGCCTGGTTGATGATGGCGAGGATGTCGTCTTCCTCGGCTGGGCCCCGCACCCGATGAATTCTGCCTTCCCCATTAAGTACCTGCCCGGTGGCGAAGACTTTTTCGGCGGCGAAGGCATTGTCCAGACCGTCACCCGCAAGGGGTTCGCCGAGGAATGCCCCAATGTGGGCAAGCTGCTTGAGAACATGAAGTTCTCCCTGCCCATGGAAAACGAAATCATGGGCGCGATCCTCAATGACGGTGAAGACGCCGGCGACGCGTCGCTGGCCTGGATGCAGGCCAACCCCGACGCCGTGCTGGCCTGGGTTGAGGGTGTCACGACGCTCGACGGTGGCGATGGCGCTGCCGCGGTCACGGCCGAACTCGGCCTTTAAGGCCGACGCGTCTTCGACACGTGACATAACTCTGATCCTGAGTGACCCCGCCCGCAATTGACGGGGTCACTCTCCCGGCCAGCCCTGCCAGATGCCTGGGCTGGACGCTTTGAGGGAGTACGGCTGTGGACTGGCTGACTGACAACAAGATTCCGATCGGCAAATGGGCCAGCAACTTTTTCGATTGGCTTCGGGACAATTTTTCCGGCGTGTTCGACGCCATGGCCGACGGCGCCGAGGCCCTGATTGAGGGGCTGCTCTGGCTGCTGCAGACGCCGCATCCGCTCATTATCATCGGCCTGTTTGTTGGTCTGACCTGGATCCTGCAGCGCAACTGGAAAACCTGCCTGCTGGTACTGGTCGGCTTCCTGTTCATCCTCAACCAGGAATATTGGGAGGCCACCACCGAAAGCCTCACCCTGGTGATGAGCGCTTGCCTGGTTTGCATGTCCATCGGCGTGCCCATCGGTATCTTCGTGGCCCACCGCCCCAAGCTTTATCGTTACCTGCAGCCGGTCCTGGACCTGATGCAGACCCTTCCCACCTTCGTCTATCTCATTCCGGCCATCGTTTTCTTCGGCATCGGCATGGTGCCCGGCCTGATCGCCACGGTCATCTTCGTGCTGCCCGCTCCGATCCGGCTGACCTATCTCGGCATATCCAGCACGCCGACGCCCTTGCTCGAAGCGGTCGATGCCTTTGGCGGCACCGGCACGCAGAAACTGATCAAGGTCGAACTGCCCTATGCTCTTCCCCAGATTATGGCGGGCCTCAATCAGACCATCATGCTCTCGCTGTCCATGGTCGTGGTCGCCGCTCTTGTGGGCGCGGACGGTCTTGGCGTTCCCGTGGTGCGGGCGCTCAACTCGGTCAACACGGCCCTCGGCTTTGAAAGCGGCTTCGTCATCGTCGTGGTGGCTATCATCCTTGACCGTATGCTGCGCATCGGGAGTGAACAGAAATGAGTGACGCTGTCGTCTTCGACAATGTGAGCATCGTCTTCGGCGATCATCCCGAAACCGCACTGCCGCTGATGGATGCCGGGCAGGATCGCGCCGAAATCCAGCAGGAAACCGGCCAGATACTGGGCGTGCATGATTGCTCGCTTTCCGTTCAGGAGGGCGAAATCCTCGTCCTGATGGGCCTGTCAGGTTCGGGCAAGTCCACCCTTTTGCGCGCCGTCAATGGCCTCAACCCGGTGGTGCGCGGCAATGTGCGGGTCAATATCGGCGACTGGACCTGCGACCCCGGCAATTGCAGCAAGGACGACCTTTTGCGCCTGCGCCGCGAATGCATCGCCATGGTCTTTCAGCAATTTGGCCTCCTGCCCTGGCGCAATGTTACCGACAATGTCGCCCTCGGCCTCGAGCTGGGCGGCATGAGCCGTGCCAAACGCGAAGCCAAGGTCAAGGAGCAGCTCGAACTGGTCGGCCTGGCTGACTGGGCCGACAGCAAGGTCGGCGAGCTTTCGGGCGGCATGCAACAGCGCGTCGGCCTGGCGCGGGCCTTCGCTACCGAAGCGCCGATTCTGCTCATGGACGAGCCCTTCTCTGCGCTCGACCCGCTGATCCGCACACGACTGCAGGATGAATTGCTCGAACTTCAGGCCAAGCTCAAGCGCACCATCATTTTCGTCAGCCACGATCTCGACGAGGCCTTCAAGCTGGGCAACCGCATCGCCATCATGGATGGCGGGCGCATCACCCAGGCTGGCACGCCCCAGGAAATCACGGCCAATCCGGCCAATGCCTATGTCGAGGACTTCGTCACCCACATGAATCCGCTGCGGGTGCTGCAGGCTTCGGACGTCATGCTCGCAAGCGCCGATGCGCCTTCCGCCACCCCGGACAACGAAGTTCAGGTCGTTTCCGATGCGCCGGTCGCCGATGTGATCGACGCCCTGTCTGATGGCGCAGATACCATTGGGGTCACCGACGAGGACGGCAAGGAGATCGGCTCGATCTCCAGCCAGCAGGTGGTCGACGCCCTGCGCTCCCGGGCAACACGCGACCCCGAATAGCCAGTCGGAACGACGGTCTGAAAGCAAGAACGGGAGCGGTCTGACCGCTCCCGTATTCGTATTATTCGGTCTCGGCGCCGTCTGCCAACTGTCCCAGCTTGACCTGGGCAAGCAGGCTTAGCTCGTCATAGACCGTCCATTCATCGACGATCTTGCCGTTCTTCCAGTGATAGTGGCTCATCCCCATCACCTGCACGCGCTTGCCGGTCGGATCGCCCAGCGTGCCCAGAATGCCATAGCCCAGATGGTGGCCTTCCATGATCCAGCGCACGGCAACCTTGGTGCCGCCCTCGTCGCACGGATTAGATGCCACATGCTGGATTTCATAGGAAGCGTCGGGCAGCGAGCCGATCAGCCCCAGATGCTGGTGAATGATGGCCGCGTGACCATAGAGCTCCTTCATCAGCGGACCGTGATACTGCGCGTTGGGCGCATAATCCTGCGCGATACGGCCGAACATGCGCTTGACGAAGATTTCATGCAGCATTTCGATGGTCTGGGCTTCCACATCATTGTGGGCCAGTGACGTATCGGCCTTCTCCGCCGGCGGGGTCTGGCCGACAAAACGACGGTTCTCGCCGATATCAAGCGAGAGCAGCCCCGCATCGAACTTGGCCTTGGCCGTGCGCATTGCGAAGGCATGCGGATCCAGGCCAAGCTGCTGGATGATGGCCATATTGTCGGCCACGACCCACTCCCGGTAGATCTTGTTCTGGAAGATCATGCAGTCCGCAATGGTGCGGCTGACAAACGGCTTGCCGGTCGGTGGTCCAAAATGGCCGTATTGGGTGTGACGGCCCGAACCGGTCACCAAATGGCTGGTGAAGAAACCTTCCTTGTCATTGCCGTTCCAGATCACCTGGGTGCCCATGCCGCGCCGCTCGGGAAAGCTCACCAGGCGCTGGATGGTGTCGCTCACGATGTCTTCACGATTGTAGATCGTGCCGGTCGTGCCATAGAGCACGCAATTATGGGTGTAGTGGGTGTAGATCAGCCCGATATCGCGCTCATCCCAAATCTTGTGGGTGCAACGGATGATGTAGTCGACAATGTCCGTATAGATATCGTCGAACCCTTCCATGGACTGGCCGCGCGGCCGGTTGGTCGGTGCCAGGTCGACATAGTCATGGCGCTCGACCTGCAGCACCTCTTCCTTTCCGGTGGCGGGCGTCGCCTTGCCCTTGCCGGTGCTGTCATTCGCGCTCATCTCAACTCCTTGGTCTGCTGCCTGCGCGGCATGGTGTGCATCTGTCCCAGCCAACCAGTCGCGCATATGTCGCGCCACTGCGGCAGGATTTTCAAGCGGGGCGAAGTGCCCAGCGTGTGGAATGGTGAAGAAACGAGCGCCAGCGATGCCGGCGGCGATTTCCTCATGCGCCGCGAGCGGGCAGATCTGTTCATGTTCACCCCCCAGGACCAGTGTCGGCACCTTGATCGCCTTCAGCCGGTCGCGGCTATCGGCGCGATGGATCGCTACTTCCGATTGCGCCGCCAGCACGTCGACGCCCGCATCCCGGGCCATTTCGACGATGATTTCCTTGAGTTTTTCGTCCCCCGCATTCGCCGGAGACACCAGCTTGCCCCAGGCATCCAGGATATAGCTATCCATTCCGGTTTTCCGGGCTTTTTCCACGACTTCGCGACGCACCTTGGCGTTGGCTGCAGGGTCCGGTCGCGGCGTCGTATCGATCAGCGCCAATCGCTCAATCCGCTCCGGCGCCTGCGCCATCATCTCGAGCGCGACAATCCCGCCCAAGGAAAAACCCAGCAACGCGAAACGCTTAGGCGCCTCTGCCAGCACCTTCATTGCCAATTCAAGCGTCGATTGGGCGCCGGTCATCTCCATGACCCGCATGTCCGGATGATCCAGTTCCGCCATTAGAGGCCCGAACAGGCGTGCATCACAAACCGTGCCCGGCAGCAACAACAGCGGTAACACCGCGGCCTCATTGCTTGATCTTCTCACCAGTGGCACTGCGTGTGCGTTCATCAAACCGTGTCGTCGGGCATCGACGAAAGATCGATCCCTCTCCCGCAAAAAACTCTGGCAAATTTTGAATACGTATGCAAGATCGAATTTCAGAGCTGCCGACTAGGTGGGCGCAAGCAAAGCGCCGTCCGCCCTGCAGCACAAATTCATGGCCTTTGGAGTTTGCAATGACCGCCCCCGCTTCTTCGCCCGTCCCCGGCGTAACCTATGTCAAGGCACCCGAGCGCTCCTCGGTGAGCGACAATGCGCCGGTTGAAACGCTGGTCGGCGAAATCATCGCCAATGTCCGCGCGCATGGGGATGCTGCCATCCGGGATTATTCGCTCAAGTTCGACAAGGCCGAACTGGAAGTCTTCGAAGTCACGGACGAGGAGCGCAAAGCCGCTCTGGCCGAGCTCGACCCGCAGACCCGCAAGGACACCGAATTCGCCATCGACAATGTCCGCAAATTCGCTGAAGCGCAGCTTGCCACCATCCTGCCGCTTGAGGTCGAGACCCTGCCGGGCGTTCATATGGGGCATCGCGTCATCCCCATCGAGCGCGTCGGTTGCTATGTCCCGGGCGGACGTTACCCCCTTCTTTCTGCCCCAATCATGACCATCGTTCCGGCCAAGGTCGCCGGCGTCGACGAGATCGTCGCCTGCCTGCCGCCCAACGCGCACAGGGCCATGATCGCTGGTTGTCACCTTTCGGGCGCAGACCGCATATTCAGGATCGGGGGGGCCCAGGCCATCGCCGCCATGGCCTATGGCACCGAGAGCGTTCCGGCGGTCAACAAGATTGTCGGCCCCGGCAATGCCTTCGTCAACGAGGCCAAGCGCCAGGTATTCGGTCCCGTCGGCATTGACCAGCTCGCTGGCCCCTCCGAAATCTTCGTGGTCGCCGACGCAACAGGCGACGCCGAGATGATCGCTACCGACCTGTTGGCCCAGGCCGAGCATGACATCCGCACCCGCGTCGGCCTCATCACCACCGACAAGGCTCTGGCAGATGCCGTGCAGAAAGAGGTCGAGGTCCAGCTTGAAACGCTCTCGACAGCCAATACTGCCCGCGAAGCCTGGATCAACTACGGCGAGATCACCGTCTGCGAAGACGAGGCGGCCATGATCGCCTATTCCGATCTCATCGCGGCCGAGCACCTGCAGGTGCATACCGCAGATGCCAGGGATTTTGCGAAAAAGCTGCGCAATTACGGGTCGCTGTTCATCGGCGAACTGGCCAGCGTGGTCTATTCCGACAAGTGCTCGGGCACCAACCACACCCTGCCCACCATGGGCGCAGGACGCTATACTGGCGGGCTCTGGGTCGGCGCCTATGTCAAGATCGCCACCCACCAGTGGCTCGATGAGCGCGGCGTTTCCCAGGTCGCCCCGCCCGCCGCGCGCCAGTCAGCCAGCGAAGGCCTCGAAGGCCACCGTCGCGCCGCCCAGTTGCGGCTCGACCGCATGCAAGCCAAGGCCAACTAGAAAAGAAGGGCCGGTGTAGACACCGGCCCTTTCTCATGTGGGTATGACAAGACGAGAGCGCCTCACTTGATCCCGTCGGCCTCTGCCCACGCCGCCCGCAGCTTTTCCACTGTGAACCCCGGCGCGCGTGCTGCTGACAGAATCGGCACTTCCTTGCGCATCACGACATCGATAGCTTGAGGCATGCGCTCGATATGTTCCGCCGGAATCACCACCGCGCCATGCCGGTCGGCATGGATCAGATCATCGGGCCGCACGCTCATCCCGAACACTGTCACCGGGCAATCCAGCTCGGTCACATGCACGAAAGCGTGGCTCGGTCCCACTGCCCCGGCGATCACCTGATAGCCCTCATCGAGCATGCCCAGATCGCGCAACACGCCATTGGTCAGCGTGCCGGCAACGCCCAGCCCCTTGTGCTGGGCCACCTGCATTTCGCCCCAGAAACCGCCGATCACATGGGGCCAGTCGGTATCCTCGATGACCACCACATTGGGGCCAGCCCCAGCCGAGACATATTCGTAATACTGCATGCGCAGCGCCCGAACATCTGCCGCCGGCTTCTGTGCCGGCGAGGAGGCGCGGATCTTCGCCGTGCGGGCAAATCCCACCACCGGCGGCAGAGCCGGATCAGCGCAGACCACGGGGTGCTTGGTAAAACCCTCCGCCGTGCGCCCGCCCATGACATGCTCAAGAGCATTGCAGACGGTTGGCGTATCCGCCTTGCGCAGAGCGGCGAGCGTTTCGCGGGTGATGGTGGGCATTGCGGCTACTCCGCTGCCTGCGCGGCCGCAAACACCGGCGCCGCCGGAGCCGCTGCACCGCGGATGACAAAGGCAACCGCTTCGGCCGACGCCGGGTTGCGGAAACCATGCATCAATCCGACAGGAACAGTCAGCGTGTCGCCCGCACCCATGACCAGCGAACCCCCGTCCCAGGTGAACTCCAGTGTACCGGACTGCACAAAGATCACTTCCTGCTCCGCACGGGCATGGGCAGGGATAACGGCGCCCGTTTCCAGCTTCAGGCGACGCAGGGTGAAGTCATGTTTCCAGTGCCCGATGATCGGCCCGGCCTTGATGCCGTCCTGCCCATCAACATCACCGATAACGCCGGCTTCCTCGACGCCTTCGCCAGCCAGCGGCGAGTTCGGATCGCCTTTGATGTCGTTCGCCTTGATGGCGTATTTGGCAAGTTCTTCCAACGGCGGCGTGGCGAGCGCCTTGAGTACCTCGGCGCTCGGCGGCTGCTCCAGTTCGGCGCCCTCCGGCACGGTCTCGCCCAAAGTGGTGTCGACCAGCTTGCCGCCCTTGAGCAGCTTCAATCCGTAGTCCTCGGCCATCTTGAACACGCTCGGCGCCCAGACCACCTTGCCCGGATCGTCATGGCCGAGCACGACGAACAGGAACCCGGTGCCTTCATCGAGCTTCTCGAAGCCGCGGAACATATGGGTTGGCACGGTGGCCACATCGCCCGGCTCGACATCGATATAGCCCTCGTCCTTGTCCGGACCAAAGACGAAACGCCATTTTCCGGTATGGACCACAAAAGTCTCTGCCGTCAGGTGGCTGTGCTGGGAATTGGTACAGCCGAAGGGTTGGCGCGCCGCGCCCACATTGAAGCCATGCGCCTCGGGAATATGCACCACCTGCGCCGGGTTTTCCGAAACGCCCGGCCCGATGATCGTGAAGTTTTCCTTCCGATCCGATCCCGGCGTGCGGGCATCGATAAAGGCATTGCGCAGCCCCTTGAGGTCAGCATAGCGCACCAGGCGCTTTTCCATATCGGCTTGGGTCCAGGTCTTCTGGGTCATGGTGTGATCCCCTTTCGGTCGGCAGGATAGCATTTTTGCATTCGTATGCAATATGCGTTTCAGATGTGGCAAAGCCATGTCCGCATGGACAATTCCTCAGCTTTTGCCAGGTTTGTAAATTCGGCGGCCGTCGATTTCGACTACGCCAGTCTTGGGCAGGCGCGCAGATGTCCGCACCATTAATTCGCCGCTCAAGATGCGGTGCTCAGCTTCGATCTCCCCGCTGGAAATCTGGCCCATCAGAATGTTGACTGTGGCTTCCACCATCCGCTTGAGCGGTTGGCTCATCGTGGTGATACCGTAAGACGTCCAGCGCGCCGGGCCCACATCGTCATAGCCGACAATGGAGAGGTCCTCCGGAATGGACAAGCCCAGTTCATATCGTGCGACGTCCATCACCGCGACGGCCATGTGATCATTGGCAACAAACAAGGCATCGGGACGGTTTGGCTGCGAGAGCATTTCTCTGGCAGCGGCCTCGGCCTCGGCGCGATCATAGTTCCCCACACCGATAGCAATCTCGTCGTGCCCGGCCTCGGCCAGCGCCTCCTGGTATCCGGCAAAACGGTCCCGATTGGTTGAAGAGCTCTCAACGCCCGAAATATAGCCGAAGCGTCTATGCCCGCCGGCGATCAGGAATTCCGCGATACGTCGTCCGCCCTCGCGATTGCGCGTTGTCACACTCGAAACTGCATCGCGTTCGGTCGTACGGTTAAACAGCACCACGGGAATGCCGGCCGTGGCACATTCTTCAGACAGATGGGAAGAAAGCGTCGTCGAGGCGAGAATGATCCCGTCGACGCGATATTGCATGAGCTGGTCAAACACCGGGTCGCTGTCTCGGTCCATATGGCCGGTGAACAACAGCAGACGGTAATTCTCCTTGACCAGCAAGCGTCCCAGTTCTTCGAGCACATCGGGATAGAACAAGTTTTCGAGGTAGGCCATCACAACCGCGATGATGCGCGAGCGATTGGTAATCAGCGAGCGGGCGATGGCATTGGGCCGGTAGCCCAGTTCCTGCGCCGCGGCCATGACCTTTTCCCGGGTCTTGGGGGAGATGGAAGCGCCAGGCGTAAAAGTGCGGGAGACGGCAGACTGCGAGACGCCTGCGCGCCGTGCAACCTGCGAGGAGGTCACCCCCGACTTTTTTACTCCGCTGTCCATCCGCCATCCACCAGAAGCGCCGTGCCGGTGATCAGCGACGCCGCGTCCGAGGCCAGAAATACAATTGGCCCCATGATATCCTCCACCCGCCCGAGCCGCCCCAGCTTGATTTTTGACAAAACCCACGAGCGGAAGTCGGGATCGCTCAGGTTCTTCGCCGTCAACTCGGTTTCTATGAAGGTCGGGCAGACCGTATTGATCCGAATATTGCTGGCCCCGAGCTCAATGGCCAAGGCTTTTGTCAGACCTTCAACAGCATGTTTGCTTGCTGCATAGACCGCTCGATTGGGTCCACCGACATGTCCCATCTGCGAGGACACATTGATAATCGAGCCCCCCTGCCCCGCGGCCTGCAATTTGCCGGCCACGGCCTGGGTCACGAACAGCGTCGCGCCCAGGTTTACCTGCATGACAGCCTGATAGTCTGCTGGCGTTACACCGGCCAGATCGCTGTGGCGCGCTGTACCGGCCGAATTGACCAGCACGTCGAATGGCGCGCTGTCAGCGACAAAAGTCCGAACGGCGTCGAAATCGGTGATGTCGAGCACGACACCTTCAACCGAATGCCCCGCAGCCGCCATCTGGTTGACGACTTGCGAGATATCGGCAGCGGTACGCGCCGCCACGGTGACATGCGCTCCAGCTTCTGCCAGCGCTACCGAGGCCCCCAGTCCGATGCCCCGTGTACCACCGGTGACCAGGGCACGTTTCCCATCGAGACGAAAGCTGGGGGTCTTTGGCAGGTGCATGCTAGTGGCCGGTCTTGCTGGTCGGGTGTGCAGCGGTACCATAGGGGACATTGCGTCCGCCATAGCGACGCACCCGAATATTGGCCTGCTCGGCATGGCCGACGAAACCTTCGAGCATGGAAAGGCGCGACCCGTATTCGCCGATCATCGCCGAAGCCGCATCGGTGGTGACGGTCTGCCAGGTACAAGTCTTGAGGAATTTGCCGACCCAGAGGCCACCGGTATAGCGGGCAGCCTTCATGGTGGGCAGCGTGTGATTGGTGCCGATGACCTTGTCGCCATAGGCCACATTGGTGCGCGGGCCCAGGAACAGCGCGCCGTAATTGGTCATGTTGTCCCGGAACCACATGTCCCGGTCGGTCATCACCTGCACATGCTCCGAGGCGATCCGATCGGCTTCCGCCAGCATCTCCTCATAGCTTTCGCACACGATTACCTCGCCATAATCGGCCCAGGATTTGCGCGCCATGTCTGCCGTGGGCAGGATCTCCAGCAAGCGCTCGATTTCCGCCATGGTGTCACGGGCCAGCTTCTCCGAATTGGTCAGCAGGATCGCCGGGCTGGTTGGGCCGTGCTCGGCCTGACCCAACAGATCCGTGGCGCAGATTTCGCCGTCAACGGTTTCGTCGGCGATGACCAGCGTTTCGGTCGGACCGGCAAACAGGTCAATGCCAACCCGACCATAGAGCTGACGTTTCGCCTCGGCCACAAAGGCATTGCCGGGTCCGACCAGCATATCGACCGGATCGATGCTTTCGGTGCCGATGGCCATGGCGCCGATCGCCTGGATGCCGCCCAGCACATAGATCTCATCGGCACCCGCCATGGCCTGAGCAGCAACGATAGCCGGCGCGGCTTTGCCATTGAATGGCGGCGCGCAGGTGATGACGCGCGGACAGCCGGCAACCTTGGCCGTCAGCACAGACATATGCGCGGAAGCCAGCAGCGGATATTTACCGCCCGGCACATAACAGCCCACCGCATTGATCGGCACATGCTTGTGGCCAAGCGTTACGCCCGGCAGCGTCTCGACCGCCAGATCGAGCATGGTATCTTTCTGCTTTTGGGCAAAGTTCCGGACCTGGGTCTGGGCAAACTCGATATCGACCAGATCCTGATCGGTGAGCTGCGCCTTGCAGTCGTCGATCTCTTTCTGGCTCAGCCGGAAATCGGCCCGATCCCACTTGTCAAACTTGAGCGAGAGTTCGCGGACAGCTTCATTGCCGCGCTTTTCGATATCGCCGAGTATGGATTCGACCGTCGCCCGGACCTGCCGATCCGCCTCGGCCCGTTCCTCGACATCTTTACCGCGTTTCAGCCAGACTGGCATGGGTGCTCCCCTCTCTAAGCAGTTTCGCAATTTGCATACGTATGCAATACAGCAAGTTGGTGGCGTGCGAAAGCACGACCTTCGCCCTATTCACGGAGGCGGCGGTCGCTGCACGCTGATATCGGTGGCTTGCTCGAAAGCATGGCCGAATTGCACGATTCGCGCTTCCGCATGGTGGCGCCCGATGATCTGCATGCCAATCGGAAGGCCATCATGAAAGCCGACCGGCACGGCCAGCACCGGATGGCCCGACACGTTGAAGCCAATCGTGCGCATCGGCGTCCACACCGCCTCCTTTTCGAAGGGCGCGGCAGGCAGCGCCGTGGTCAGGGCCCCAGCGGTCATCAGCACATCACACTGATCCAGCAATTCATCGATGACGCGCCGGAACGAAGCCCCGATGGCGCGCGCCTTTTCCACCTCGGCATCAGACAGCGACAGCCCTGCCGCGAGGCTGAGGAATGCACGACGGCCATAACTTTCAGGCTGATCGCGCAGCGCCTCTGCATGCAATTTGAAACTTTCTGCATGCAGGATCGCCGCCACGGCAACTTCGATCGTGGCAGCCTCCGGCATCTCGACCTCGCGGACCACAGCCCCTTGTGCAGACAGCACCGAGACAGCCGCATCCAGCGCCGCCGTCACCGCGGGCATGGTCTGGCTGTCCTGCACAAACCAGTTGCGCGCATAGCCAATACGCAGGCCGGACACCGGTTCGTCCAGCCGGCTCGCTGCACGGCGTTCGCCATCGCGCCCGCTCATCACATCCAGCGTTATCGCAGCGTCGGCCACCGTGGCACTGATTGGCCCGACATGGTCCAGGCTCGGGGCCAGATCGAGTACCCCCGAGGTCGGGACCAGGCCGAAGGTCGGCTTCAGCCCCACCGTCCCGCAATAAAACGATGGCCCGCGCACTGACCCACCCGTATCTGTACCAATCGAGGTGCGCACCAGCCCCCCGGCCACCGCCGCCGCACAGCCCGACGAGGACCCGCCGGTAATATGATCGAGTCGCCACGGGTTCTTCGCAGGCGGAAACAGCCCCGACTTGTCTGGGCCAACCGTCGCCCATTCATAGGTTGCCAGCTTGCCGATGATGATGGCGCCACCAGCGCGCAGCCGGCGGACCACCTCGGCATCCTGCGCCGCGACGGCCTTTGCGCGACCCGGAGCGTTGGCAGTCGTAGGCACCCCCGCTACATCGATGAGATCCTTGATGCCCACGGGAATCCCATGCATCGGCCCCCGATCCAGTCCTGAAGCCAGATCCTGGTCGGCACGGGCGGCTTCGGCCAGCGCAGTCTCCTCCAACACAGCATAAAAGCTCAGATAAGCCTGGTCGCGGGCCGCGATCCTGTCGAGCGTCGCCCGGGTCAGCGCCACAGAGGTCAGCCGCCCGTCACGCAACCGCGCGGCCAGTTCAGTGATCGGCAGATCCAGCCCATCGTTGCGCTCTGACGCGGGCCACTCCGGCGCGGGCGCTGAGAGCCCCTCATGCATCCAGGTTGCGAGGCGCGTCAGGCCATCCGCTTCCTTGGCCGACACTTTTAGCCCGTGACGCTCCAACGCAGCCTCGGTCCGGCTCTTGGGAGCGCTGTCCCGCGTCATGGTTCAGGCCTCGATCCGTGCGCCGGTTGACTGGTCGAAGATATGGCAGGCTGAAGCTGGAATGGCGATCCGCGCCAAATCGCCGATCTCGGCACGATAGTCCTTGCCGACCTTGATCGAAACCAGCTCTCCGGCCACCCGCATCGAGAGCATGGTCGCCTCCCCGAGCAGTTCCACCGTGTAGATCGGCGCCTCGATCTGACCATTGGCCTCGGCGAGATTGGCATCCTCGGCCCGGAACCCCAGCGTCACCGCCCCGCTGGCGCGATGCGGCAACCCTTCGATACGGATGCCGTCGCTGGTGAAAACGCCATTCTCGATCGAACCACTGACCAGATTCATCGCCGGCGAGCCGATGAAGCTCGCAACAAAGGTATTGGCCGGCCGGTCATAGATTTCCATCGGCGTGCCGACCTGTTGCACCAGGCCCTTGTTCATCACCACCACGCGATCCGCCAGCGTCATGGCCTCGATCTGGTCGTGCGTCACGTAGATCGTCGTCGTCTTGAGTGCGTGGTGCAAGTTCTTGATCTGCGCTCGGGTGGACACGCGCAACTTGGCATCGAGATTGGAGAGCGGCTCATCCATCAGGAAGGCATTCGGCTCACGCACAATGGCACGCGCCAGGGCCACGCGCTGCCGCTGCCCGCCGGACAGTGCCGCCGGGCGCCGTTCCAGGAATGGTTCGAGTTCGACCATCGCGGCCGCCTTCATCACCCGTTCATGATGCTGGTCCTGGGGGATCCGACGCACCTTCAGCGGGAAGCGGATGTTCTCGTAGACCGTCATGTTCGGATAGAGCCCATAGCTCTGGAACACCATCGAGATATCGCGATCCTTGGGTTCGAGCTTGTTGACCATGCGCTCGCCGATCCAGATTTCACCCTCGGTGATCTCCTCGAGCCCCGCGATCATCCGCATCGTCGTGGTCTTGCCGCAACCCGAAGGCCCCAGCAGAACCAGGAATTCCTGGTCGGCAATATCGAGGTTGAAATTGTCAACGCCGACAAACTTGTTCCAGCGCTTGGAGACATTCTTGAGACGGATCTGGGCCATATTGGATCAGCCTTTCACAGCGCCAGCGGTCAGGCCGCTGACAATCTGGCGTTGGAAGAAGAGGACGAGAATAAACAGCGGCACCGTGGCCGATACCACGGCAGCAACGGCGAACATCACATTGCCGGTTTCCTGGATCGAGCCCAGGAAGCTTGAGATCTTGGGCACCATGGTCTGGTTTTCCGCGCTCAGCAGCATGGCCGTGACCGCAAAGTCGTTATAGCCGAGCAGAAAGCTGAACAGCCCGGTCGTGACCACGCCCGGCCACATCACCGGCATGATGACCAGCCGGAACGCCTGGAAACGAGTGCAGCCATCCACCATTGCGCTCTCATCCAGATCCTTGGGGATCGAGAGGAAGAAGGAGTGCAACATCCACAATGTGAAGGGCTGGTTGATCGCCACCAATACGATGATCGAAGTGGGCAACACGCCCCAGATATTGAGCTGGAAAAACGGCAGCAGATAGCCCGAAACCAATGTGATATGCGGCATGGCCCGGAAGACCAGTGCCGCGATCAGGATCCAGAATGCATAATTCTTGCCCGAGCGGGCCAGCGCATAACCGCCCAGCGTGCCAAGGGTCAAAGAGATCGTTGTCACGCAGATGGTGACAATGATCGTATTGAACGCGGCTTTCCAGAAATCACGCGTAATCCAGGCGCCATAATAGCCGTCCCCCGTGAACGCCGCACCGGTCTCACGCATCGTGGCCGTACCGAAAATCGCATTCCACCAGCTCTCGCGGGAGAAGAAATCGGCCTCCACCTTGAACGAGCCCCAGACCGTCCACAAAAACGGCACGGCAGCCAGGATCACCCAGAGGACGATGAAGTCATAGATGAAGGTGTTGAGCAGAGCTGGGCGCTTATGGGCCATTGCTTCGGACATGATCACACCGCCTTGTGCTTGAATTCGCGCCAGGTGCGCACCAGCACCGGCGAGAGGAGGATGACAACACCCAGGATGGTCAGCACCGATGTCGCGCCGGCCGAACCGAACTGCTGCGAATCCCCGGTCAGATCGTTGTAGATCAGCCAGCTCAACGAGGTCGCATTGGCCTCTGCTGAAAAGCCGACAATGGGTTCGAAGACACGGAAATTGTCCATTAGCTGCACCAGCGCCACGAAGGTCGCGAGCGGGGCCAGGTGCGGGATGATGACATAGCGAATACGTTCCCAGCGTGAGGCGCCGTCGATCATCGCCGATTCCAACGTATCACCGGGAACCGTCTGCAGACCTGCATAGAACACCACGAAAGAGAACGGCGCATTGGTCCAGACGCCATAGGTCAACAAAGCCCCCCAGGTCAGCGCAGGAGATGCGCGCAACGACAAGGTCGGATCATTGAAGATATGCTGGATGGTGGCGCCCAGAATACCATTGGGACTCAGCATCCAATACAGGATCAGCGAGCCAATCAGTGGTGTGATGATCATGGGCAACAGCGAGAAAAAGATGATCGGGCCTTTGGTCACCTTGGGCAAGGCATTGACCGCCAGCGCGATGGTGAAACCCAGTGCCATGGCCAGCGGCGTAACCACAAAACAATAAACCAGCGTGAAGATCAGCGCTTTGTAGAATGGCAGATTGAGGATTTGCGCCCATTTCTCGCCAATGCTGCGCTCACTGGACAGAATGACGCCCAGTTCGGTCGTGGCCAGATGGGCGCGATTGACATAAGTGCCCAGGCCGTTGAACCGCCCCAGCGGCTGCTCTTCGCGCAATGCGGCAGTCGCCGCTGTGTCCACGCGCAGTTCGGTGGAACAGCCACCGAAGGGCTGGCAATTCTCGACTTCCACCATGATCTGCTCATGGCTCACATAGAGAGACTGCACCACAACCGACACGATCGGCAGCGCGATGAACAGCACCATGGCAATCAGCGATGGCAGGATGAAAGCAAAGAATGTCTTGTTCGGCATTGCCTGCCTCCTCAGTGCACTTCGTCTGTCGGCAACGAGAATGGAACGGCCCCGCACGCGGCGCAAAGCCAAATTCCGGCTATGCGGATATCATCGCCTCGCGGGCTATGGATCCGCTCACCTCCCCCCGCTTGCGGGAGGAGGCGCAGCGTGTCCTAGGGAGGACTTACTGAAGGAAACCGGCCTCGCGGGCGGCTGTGTCATAGGCAGCCTTGACGTCGGCCAGGGCCTGTTCGGCATCTTCCGAACCCGCCACGAACTCGGCCAGTTCAGTCGAGAGCGCTGTGTGCAGCAGGCCCATATAGGGCTGCATCGGATAGGCGCGGGCGCCGCCATTGGCGTTGGCAATAACGCCGACCGCTGCAGGGCCAGGCTCATAGCCGGCGATCAGCCAGGTTGCTGCATCCTTGTTGGCCGCCATCATCTCCGGGCTGATGCCGTGCACCATGGCGCGGAAGGACGCTTCGGCATCTTCATCGGAGATATTCTTGGCGATCGTGAAGCCATCCCACCAAAGAGCTGCCGCCGGAATGGAACCACCACCGATGGTCGGAGCCGCTGTCAGGACGGTGTTCTCAACCACGCCTTCGACCGCACCTTCATCATCGAGAACGGCGCCGCCCAGCGAGCCCCATTCATTCATGATCGCAACGTTGCCCGCTTCGTATTCCTTCTGGATCTCGGTGGCGTCGAAGGTGAGATAGTCCGGGTCCATGAACGCCGTCATGTCTCGCATGACACGCAACACTTCCAGGCCATTCTCATTGTCGATGGTCAACTCGGCACTGCCCGGCGCAAAGAAATCAGCACCCGTCCCGAGATAGGAATTAACGAATTCGGCAGCCAGGTCCCAACCCGGCTTGACGGAAGCTGCAAGCGGATAGTCCATCAGACCGGCTTCCTTGATAGCGGCAGCAGCAGCCAGCACATCGTCATAGCTGGTCGGAGGCTGGACGCCGGCTTGCTCGAGAATATCCTTGCGATAGAACATGTGCTGGCCATTGCCCATGAAGGCGATGGCCATGATCTTGCCATCGATCCTGACGAGCTGGCTGGGCAGCAGGTCCTGGCCATATTCTGCCACCAGATCGTCAAGCGGACGGATCAGGTCTTCGTTGAGCAGCGGCACGATGGAGTTGTTGGCAACAACAGCCACCGAGTATTCGGCAGGATTGATCGTCAATGCCGGCACCTGAATTTCCTTGTGCTCGGCAGTCGCATTGGCCGTTACGGTCACCGCATCAGTCGCGCATTCCTGCGCAGTCGCATTGATGATCCGCAACGCTTCAAAATCATTGCTCAGAATGCGTACCGACCCGGCCTCCACGCCGCAATCGGCAAAGGCGCTGCCCGTTCCAAGGGCCAAGGCAGCCGCCGAGACGGCAAGCATAAGAATGGGCTTCATATTAGTTCTCCTGACTTTGGGCACTTCCGTACCCACCCTCTTGGCAGCACCGCTGGCGGTACCAAGCTCAATTTGACGTTCCAACCCTCTGCATACGTATGCATGACTAACTTTGCATTCGTATGCAAAAATGAACTAAGCACATCATTTCGACGGACGCAACGGTTCTGTGACACATGATATCCAAGAGTTCGTGACCGGAGAAACCGGCTAGGCTCCGTCACGATGAACATCGGAGCAGAATTTGCGTTCGGGGCGGCATGACCTGAAGACCAGGCCGTGCCGGTAATTCATGGCAGCGTCGGAACGACCCAATGCATCAGATTTCTTGTTGCCGGCGCCCCGCCTAGCTGCCTCCGGCCACCGTCTCGCGGATGGCATCGGCCAATGTGGAGCTCAACCCTGTATTGCAGCTATCATCCAGCACGCCAAACAGAACACGCCGCTCCAATTCCATTCCGCGGTCGTCGGTTTGCACAAAGCCGATCGACACCAGCCCCGCTTCCAATTGCTCATAGTATCGGCGCCGGTCAGCCAGGATCAGGTCCCCATGCACGATACACAGTTCGATGGCCGCGTTCTCAAGAACTTCGTCGCTGACCTCTTCCAGGGGCAAGGCAGATTGATAGGTCAGGGCGAGCTGCCTGGCCCGCGGCCCCTGCTCGATATAGCGCAGGCTGACATCCAACCCACTGGGGAGTTCCGGCGAGAGATTGTCCAGACCAACCCCAAGCGGGCGCGGAATGCATTTCCAGTTCTCGTCAATGTCGTAGACAAACTCGTGAAAGCGGGAGATCTTGATTTCGCTCGGTGAGCCAGTGTCATAACTCGGCTCGAAGTCCCACCGCACCCGAACTGCCCCCACACCTTCTGCCTCAAGGCTGTCCCGGCTATTGCCCACCAGGCCGGCGCACAGAGGCTCGACACGTCGGGCGAAGTTATCGGATGGCACCGCCCCGAAAGGCTCGGGATCGAAATTTGGCTTGGCCATGACAACGACCGTCTTGTGTCCGTTCGGACTGGTCTCGATGAGATACTCAAGAATGTCGATGCTTGCGCCGTCGCCCAGTCCCACTGTTTCGGCAGCAATCACCGCGTTGGGCGGGAGCATCGCTGCTGGGCTTGCAAGCAAAGCCAGGGTCAGGACCAAACCATGGGGAAGATTGACGCGCATCATACTGATGTCTCCAGATTCTTCTCCAGCCTAACCCCCTCGCCACAATCATGCGCTCCCCCGAACGGGGTATGTGGCATGGGCGTGCATCCAGCTACCTTCAGGCCACATCCGGCGTGAGGAGGGAATGATGGCAATAGGGACATTTGGGCGCACGGCAGCAACAGTGTTCGGAGGCCTCCTGGCCTGGGGCCTTGCGCTGCCGACAGCTTCTGCTGCCACGATATCCTTTATCTCCAACCACTACTCCGCCGAGCGATTTGTGCCGCACTTCCATTATGAAGGGCCGGTTCTGCAAGGCGATGCGGATGCCCTTGCCGAAATGATCGACCAGATTGTGGAATGCGATGTCCAATCGCTGCCCACTGAAGGCGGCAATTGTGCCGTGATGACCATGCACAGCCCTGGCGGCAACTACATTGAAGGCCTGAAACTGGCCCAGATGATGCGCGACCGTGCCATCACGACCGTGGTTGAGTCCTGGGCCGAGTGCTATTCGGCTTGCGCCTTCGCCTTTCTGGGCGGTTCCGGCTACTCGAGTCAGCAGGGCATTGGCGTCTATGGCGACCGGATTGTCGAGCCGATGGGTATCTTGGGCTTTCACGCCCCCTACTTCGCGTCAGAAGACCTGGAAACCCTGGTTGCGGCACACGGCATGGACACAGTGCTGGGGGCCAGCCGGGAGGATATTTCCCTGATGGTGCAAAAACTGGTCGACTGGAATGTCGACCCGAACATCCTCGGTTATGTCGTCAGCATGGGCCCCGATGAATCCTATGACGTTACGACCGGCGAGGATTATTACCTTACCCGCAGTCACCTGCCACCGTCTGCCCTCGGCCACTGGATTGGGGACAAGCCGACGGCCATTCGCAATGCTTGCCTGCGCCTGTTGGCCCACCACAAGAACACCTACTTTGAAGCCGCGCCGGACGCTGTGGGCACCGAATTCCTCACGGACTTCGCCAGCAACGAATCCGGCCAAGCCCTCAGCGGCTTCCGCATGGGTCCCGACAATCCCCTCGACGTCACCTATTGCGCCTTGCCAAGCGACCAGGCGTGGCTTGACGGCGATGTCGACCTCTCGCTCTACACAGCTCCCGGGGTCGCCGGCGCCGTCCGTCCTATGGTTACGCTGTTTCACCGCCCTGACGGCTGGTCGACCCTGGGCACGGGTGGCGAAGCGGCACGCCGTATCTTCAAGAAGGGCGGGTTCAACGCGATGTTCACGCCTCCCTTTGCCACTATTGAGGAAGACCTGGCCGACGCCATGGATTATCTCGACTTCCAACGCTTCGAAAATTTCAATCAGGCAGCGGTTGTGGACGGCCAATTGCCCCGGCCGCAATCAGACCTGCCTCTGATTCTGGCCGGATCGAGCTACTATGGCGACGTGTTTGACTATGGCAGCAATCGCGTGCTGGTCCATGTCGGCAATACGCTCTTGTTCGACAGGGGCCGTGCCCTGCTGCCGGGCCGGAATGTCACCTTCGACCTGCAATCCGAAAGCGATCTGGGCTTTGTCTATGGCGGTACTTATCCCTCAGGCCGGCCCTTCCTCTGGTTCAGTCTCCTGGCGCCGGACGAAAGCCTGGTGGCTCTGATCGAAATCGAGGCCCATGGCGTCCCCGAAGATGCGGCGAGCGCCATTGCGGAGCAATACGCGATTGGCTGCGGATTCTCTTTTCTCGGACAGACACTGACGTGCCAGTAACCGCCATGCCCCTCCACCTTCTCCTGGTTCTGTGTGCGCAGGCGATCCTGTTTCTGATCTGGATTATTTGGGCCTTTCGCTGGCTCTTTGACATCAGGGCCGACGCCGTTGCGCGCAGCGGCCAAACTGTGCCCGGACCTTCGGCGACATTGCAGGCCTTCCGGCATGGCTTTACCGCACCGCGGTATGCCTCCCAGCGATGGCGGCTGGGGCTTCTGACGCTGCCCTTGCTCGCCCTCAGCCTGCTCGTCCCGTTCATCATCTGAACTGCTGGAGCCACGCCGTGCTCAAGGCTTTCACCCGACTGGCCACCGCGACCGCAATAGTGCTTGTGCCATTCTTTCCGGTCGCCCTCTTGGCTGATGAATGTCCCGCAGAACGCGCCCTCTACAGTCTCGACACCGAAGAGGGCCGGTTGGAGCTCGGTTTTGCCCGCGCGCAGAACTATGCTTCCATCGCCTCCAACCTCTACCTCTATCTGACCACCACGCAACGCACCTACTGGTTCACCTTCTCGGTTTCGAACGGCTATAGCGGCATGACCCTGCTGCCCGTGACCGACCCAACACGTGCCGACGCCAAACCGGACGGCCCTCAGGAACTGATCGATCTTTCAAGCAACGACGAAGCCACGCACGACGTCCTGCGTGCCTTGCGTTTCTATGCGCTGGATGAAGACTTCACCTTCTGGTTCGAGCCCCCCATGTCCGGCGAACCGGCACCAGCCTATATCATGGTGCCCGAAATTGGCCTGGCGCTCTGGTATGGCGCGGGCGACCTGACGGACGATCCCGATGCGGATCGGGACCCGGTGCCGCGTGGCGTCTTTCAGCCCGAGGTCTGCCTTGACACCCTTCCGCCCCCGGCCTGGCCATGAACCCGGCCCTGGCGCACGCCAACACCCGAAGTCCACGCCCTGCCAGCCGCCACCCCGTGGCCGCTCCCCTGCTTCTTGTGCTGGCGATGTCGGCTCCGATTGCGTCCGCCGAACAACCGTGGCCCTACCCGAACTCAAGCGGTCGCGGTCACTTCGATCAGTATCAACGCACGCTCATATGCCACATCCTGCTGCGGGATCATCGCGACAATGCTCTCAAGGATGAGCGGCACAACCTCATCGAAAAGGGCATCAACTACACCCTCAACTTCGCGGCCTTCCTGCTCGAAAGCGGAAACATCGTCGACCGGGCTGGCACCATCCTCACGACCGCCGATCTGCCCGCCGGACTTGGGTTTGCAGAGGCGCACTGGCAGCAGGCGCGCTCTGCAAACGGGGTCACGCCCCAGGATCTGGAGGATGCCCTATCCGACTGCCTTTCCCGCTTCGGGCATGACTGGGAATAGCCCGACCGCCCTTCTGCGACGGTTCTCCCGCCCTCACTGTCCACCCTTGATCAAGGCGCGGCGCAGCCAGCCCGACAGCGTGTCCATGGCCATGACCATGAGCACGATCAGCACGATGTAATAGGTGACCTCTTCCCAGTCCTTCTGCGTACTGATCGCCTGGGTCAGCAACAGGCCGATGCCACCGCCGACAATCGCGCCGATCACGGTAGCCGAACGCGTATTGGATTCGAAGTAATACAGCAGCTGGCTGATCAGCACCGGGACGATCTGCGGCATCACCCCAAAGCGATGCCGCTGCAAGGCATTGGCGCCGGTCGAACGAACACCTTCGATCTGCTTGTCATCGACATTTTCCAACGCCTCGGAAAACAGCTTGCCGAAACTGCCCGTATCGGTGAGCAGAATTGCCAAGGCCCCCGTCATCGGACCTGGTCCAAAGGCGCGCGACAGGATGATCGTCCAGATCAGCCCGTCAACGCCGCGCAGAAAATCGAAAATGCGGCGCATGGCAAAGCGCAGGGGGCGCGCTGGGGTAAAGTTCGATGCCGCCAGAAATGCGATCGGCAAGGCGATCATGCCCGCGCCGAACGTCCCCAGAAACGCCATCAGCACGGTCTCGCACAGCGCCCAGAACACATCGCCATGGCGCCACATGGTATTGGTCCAGAAGCCCTCCACCATGGCGACCACATTGGGTTTGCCGGGTACAACTTCCTCAGGAGACATTGCCAGAGAGGCCAGTTCAGCAAAACTGCGGCCATGAAATGGACTGTCCAGCGTGAAGAAGAACAGCTCCCATCCGCCTTCATAGCGGAACACCTCGGATTTGGAGCGTGTCACCTGCACGCGGCCCGCCGGCAGCGTCAGTGACACGCGCGTCGCCGAGGCGCTGATCCATTCGGGGACCTCGTCCGTCGGCAAATTCAACTCGATATCGCCGCCAGCGGAAATCAACTCGATCGTGCCGAAATCGGGTAGATCGACAATGACCATGTCACCGCGGAACCGCACCAAGGAGCCGTCATCGAGCCGCACATCGGCATCATCACCATTGAGAGACACCCAGTCGGGCGCCACACCCGTTGCATATGTCCCCTTGGTTTCGCCCTCAATGGCCACGGTGAAGTCACCGGACCGGTTATTGCGGGTGACGTGCGTTTTAAAACTATAGGTATCGGAAAGCAGGATGCGCGCATTGTCCGGTCGCGCCCGTTCGGCGATGCCGGCAATATCGAAGCTGAAGAAGATATAGACGAAATAGGCCAGCACCAGCACCGGCAGGCCGATACTGATCAGGCGCTTGCGCCGGAACAGCGCCGATGCCTCGCTGCGCAGGTCCAATCCAGTTGCCGAGAGCGCCATGGTCATACCCCTCGTACCAGCCGATTGCGGTAATGGCTCGAAAGCTGATCCACGATCACGATCGTGGTGAGCAGCAGAATGAAGATAGCGGCCACCTCGTCATAGCGCCCCTTGCCCCAGCTCATGGCATTGCGCAGGTCATAGCCAATGCCTCCCGAGCCGACAAAGCCGAGAATGGCAGAAGCGCGGATATTGATTTCAAACCGCATCAGGCCATAGCTGAGATAGTTCGGCGCCACCTGCGGCAGCACCGCAAACCACATGCGCTGCGTCCAGGTCGACCCCACCGAGGCCAGTCCCTCGACCGGCCGCAGATCGGCATTTTCATTGACCTCGGAGAACAGCTTGCCCAGTGCGCCAGTGGTATGAAAGGCGATCGCGATCATTGCCGCCACCGGCCCGCCACCCAGCACGAAGATCAGCACCAGGGCGATCACGACTTCGGGCACTGCCCGCATAATGTCCATGACGCGGCGGAACACGGGGATCAACGCAGGCCAGCGCGCCAGCCCGCGGGTCGCCAGCATCGAGATCACGCTGGCCAGAATTGCTCCCACCAGGGTGGAGGCAGCCGCAATGTTGATGGTTTCCAGTAGCGATGGGAAATAGCGCACAAAATGAGCGGGCAGATTGGCCGACTTTTCGACAGCCTCCGCCACAAGCTCACTGGGAAAATCGAATATCTTCGGTAGTCCGTCCCAGAAGCCGCCTGCATTGCGATCGTCCGCCAGCATGAAGCCGGACACGAAGAGCAATGCGAACAGCGCCAGCAAAAGGCCTGAATAGAGCCTGCGGCGCTGCAGATCCCGCAAATAGGATGCGCGAAGGTCGGGGGGCTGAGGGGCGGTTGGACCGCTGATGGCGACATCCGACATGGTCACGGGGCTCCCGGTGATACAAAAAGGGTCGGGCGCACTCGGCGTCCGACCCTCGGGTCTGGCGCGGCCAGACCTAGTTTTCCTGGCTCTGGCGCAGCTCGATCATGGTCTGGTAGGCGTCATGAGTGATCGGAGCAAAGCCTGCGGTCTCACCGGCAGCCATGTTGTAGGCGCACTGCTCGTCCTGGGCATGCAGGCCCGAGAGGAACTCGACCACCTGGGCCTTGACGTCTTCCGGCAGCGCGCGGCGCAGCACGATCGGGCCTTCCGGGATCGGCTTGGACTTCCAGATTTCGACCAGGTCGTTCATGTCGACCAGGCCCGAGTCCACGGCCTTGCGCAGGGCGCCCGAATTGTAGCCATCGGCCCAGTCACCCTGGCCGTCGGCCCAGGTCACGCCAGCATCGACATCGCCATTGGCGACGGCAACAATGGTCTGCTCATGACCACCGGTGAAGCGCACTTCACCGAAATAGTCGCCATTTTCCATCGAGGCGCCAGTTTCCTGCGGAATTTCAACCGAAGGGATCAGGTAGCCGGAGGTCGAGTTCGGATCGCCAAAGCCAAAAACCTTGCCTTCCATATCGGCCAGCGAGGTGATGCCGCTATCAGCGCGGGCGATACCGATCGAATGATAGGCGAACGAGCCGTCGAGATTGGTCTTGACCAGCACGACGTCCACGGCTTCCGGGTCGGTCAGGTAGGTCTTGGCATAGGCGGAAGCACCGAGCCAGGCCATGTCGATGGTGCCGCCCAGCAGGCCCTGGATCACGCCGTCATAATCGGCCGGGGTGAAGATCTTGGTTTCAACACCAAGGAGGTCCTCGACATAGGCGCGCACGCACTCATTGGAGGTGAGGCGGTCCTGGGCGTTTTCGCCGCCAAGGATACCGATGCGGAATTCGGTGATCTCCTGGGCCATGGTCGGCGCGACCAGCGTCGAGGTCAGCAGCAGCGCTGCAGCAAACTTGTTCATTTCAGTCTCCCGTGGGGTGGTGGTCCGCCCCGGCGTGATGCCGGGGATTTCTGTGCTCAGTCGACGAGTTCTGGCCTGCGGGTCGCAGCGTCCCGTGGGCGGCTCAGCGTCTCGATGCTGGTAGAGGTGGCTTCCTCGGAAAAATCCGCGTCGGCGCCGTAAATCTCGCGGGCGACAGCGGTGGTCAGCTCCTCGGCGCGGCCGTCAAAGACGATTTGTCCCGCCCGCATGCCAATGACCCGGTCGCAATAGCGTCGTGCCGTATCGAGCGTGTGCAGGTTGCAGATGACCAGGCGCCCGTCCTCGTCGTGGATGCGGCGCAATGTGTCCATCACCACTTGCGCGTTCATCGGATCGAGCGAAGCGATCGGCTCGTCCGCGAGAATGATCCGTGGATCCTGCATCAAGGCGCGGGCGATACCGACACGCTGCTGCTGGCCGCCGGAGAGCGCTTCGGCGCGCTTGGGACCGTGTTCTTCTATGCCGAGCCGCTCAAGAATTTCGATAGCCCGCAAGATGTCCTGGCGGGGAAACAGGTTGAGCATGCACATCAGCGTGTTGCGCTGGTTCAGCCGTCCCAGCATCACATTGGTGATGACATCAAGTCGGGGCACCAGATTGAACTGCTGGAAAATCATCGCGCAGTCGCGCTGCCAGTTACGCAGGGCCGGACCGCGCAGCTCTGACACAGCCTGTCCCTGGCAGGCTATCGTGCCTTCCGAGACATCGGTCAGCCGATTGATCATGCGCAACAGGGTCGACTTGCCCGCCCCGGATCGTCCGATGATGCCCACCATCTGACCCTTGGCGATTTCCAGCGTCACGCCATCGACGGCGACCTTGTCGCCAAATCGTCGCGTCACGTTTGAAATCTTTAGCATGCCGTCGCCCCCATTGGTCTTCGTTCAATGACCTAGAGGGGCGCCGTAACAACGGCACGACAGTCGAACGACAGTTCGATGAACGCGTTACACCGCTGTTTCTCAAAGGAAATTTCGAGGAAACATGCCTGCAATACTGCTCCGCCAGCGGCACAAGACGGACTGCGCCGACCGCTTTTTGCCTTGGGCAGATTGAGAGGCTAATTCAGCCTTCATATTTTTCGAGGAAGGCCTCGATACCCAGATTGCGAAAATCCGGCAGAGCCCGATGCAACTGTTCGTGGTCCCAGTCCCACCAATTGAGCGCGTCAAGCCGGCTGGCGACCTCATCACTGAAGCGCTGACGAATAGTCCGCGCCGGCACGCCGACCGCGATGGCAAAGTCCGCAACATCCTTGGTCACCACGGCATTGGCACCGACAATCGCGCCGTTGCCGATTTTCACGCCCGGCATGATCACCGCACCATGCCCGATCCAGGTATCGTGGCCGATATGGATGTCATTGCCCGACCGCCAGTCAAAGAACGCGGCATCGTCGCTCTCCCCTTCGAAATACTGGGCCGAGCGATAGGTGAAGTGATGCAGGGAAGCGCGCTCCATGGGATGCATGGAGGCATAGATGCGAACATGCGCCGCGATATTGGAGAACTTGCCGATCGTGGAATAGGCGATCTGGGTGCCCCCGACACAGTAGGAATAGTCACCCATCGTGGAATAGGCGACATGGCAATGCGCGCCTATTTCCGTGTATCGACCCAAGGTCGACTGGCTTACCCTTGCCGTCTCATGGACGAAGGGCGCTTCGCTCAGCTTCTTCATTTCGTGTCCTCAAGCCGGCTGCCGGAGCAGATCGCGCAACAGCGCCACGAAGCGCTCTCCTGCCTCGTCCAGCACCCCCGAATTGTCGATCTGCACCGTGCTGGGCGGCAGTCTGAATCCGGCGCCGCGCTCCATGCGGCGGCGGATCTCCTCGCTGTCCTCGCGACCGCGTCCCGCAAGCCGGCGGGCGATGATCTCCGGCGCCGCCGTCACCTCAACCACCAGTGCCGCTGGGTAGCGCGCCAGCACCCGTGGCAGGGCCGCGCGTGAAAGGTTGGCGATCACCACGCGACCAGCGGTCAGGTCGTCATCAAGCGTGATCGGCAGCCCGTATTGCAGGCCATGCGCTTCCCAGCTCAGGGCAAACTCACCCCGCTGTTCGGCGGCGGCGAAGGCCTCCGGCGTCATGCTGTCGTGATCCTCGCTGCCATCGTCGGCCACCCGGGTGACCACCCGGCGCACCACGGCGACCTGATCGGCCAGATGGTCGCGCGCGAAATTGATCAGACTGTCCTTGCCAACACCGCTGGCGCCGACAACCGCAACAAAGACCCCGTTCATAGCACCCGCCTGCCCTGACGCCACACCGTCCGCACGATCGGCACCCCGTCATCGAGCCGAACCTGAACCAGGTCCGCCCGCTTGCCCAGTGCAATCTCGCCGCGATCATCAAGACCCGCGGCCTCGGCCGGACGTCTTGTCACCAGGCCGATCGCCTCGGGCACGCTGATGCCCTCAACCGTGTCGACCAGACAAAACGCCGATTGCAGCATCGAGAACGGAATGTAGTCGGATGAGACAATATCGAGCAGACCCGCTGCGGCAAGCGCCCGCGCCGAGACGTTGCCCGAATGCGAACCACCACGCACCAGATTGGGCCCGCCCATCAGAATGGCCAGCCCCGCATCGCGCGACGCGCGAGCCGCTTCCAGCGTGGTCGGAAACTCGGCAATGCGGATACCCAACTCCAGCGCTGCATCAACATGCGCTTCGGTCGCATCGTCATGGCTGGCGAGCGCGATACTGCGCGCGTGGCTCAGTTCTGCCAGTGCCTTGCGATGACGATCGGAAAAAGTGATCGATTCCAGCGAGCGCCGCGCGATGAACTCGGCCAGCTCCGCATCGCTCATCTTGAGCTTGCCCTGATAATAGGCCTTGTAGGCCTCCGGATTGGCAAACTGGCGTTGCCCCGGCGCATGATCCATCAGGGACGCAAGCCGGACCAGTGGATGATCCATGATCGCCTCGAAGGCCTCAAGGCAATCCGGCGCCGAGACCTCGCAACGCAGATGGATGAAATGGTCTGCCCGCAGCCGCTCGGCCCGGACACCCGCCGTCACCGCATCAGCCAGAACCTGCAGCTCCGCAGCGCCCATATCGGCGTGTTCATCTGTACCCACCCGGATGGCATCGAACACTGTAGTAATGCCCGACGCCGCGATCTGTGCATCATGCGCCTGCACCGCCGCCACCGGATGCCACCGCACTTTCGGGCGCGGTGCATAATGGGTTTCAAGATGGTCGGTATGCAGCTCAACCAGCCCTGGAATAAGGAAATCACCTTCCAGGTCAACGCCGCGCGAACTGCCCGACCCGATAGCAGTGATGACCCCACCCGCCATCTCGACACTCCCCTCCATCACCTGATCGGCCAGCACAATGCGGGCATTTGTCAGAATGGTCTGGTCAAGTCCGATGGCAGTCATGGGTGTCTCCTTGGTTCTTCCCCTACTCAGGCTCTGTGACAGGCAAACGACACCCGGCGATGACATTCGAATGTGTCGACGCTGTACTGTCGCAGGAAAACGCTACCGTCATTTCAATGTCACTTCGGCTCGCTAGAACCATCTCATTCGAATGAGTTGGTGATATGCGCAGTCAAGGACATTCCTGGGAAGAGACCCGGGACAGGATCAGTGAAGAAATAACCTCAGGACGTCTGGCAGCAGATTCAAAACTGCCCTCGGAACCCGAGCTATGCGTGCTCTATGGCGCCCGTCGTCATTCCTTGCGCAAGGCCCTGGCGGCCTTGGTGGCAGAAGGCAAGCTGCGGGTCGAGCACGGCCGTGGCACCTTTGTCGAGCGAGCCCCGCTGCTCAATTACGTCATCGGCACACGCACCCGCTTCCGCGAAAATCTCATGGCGCAGGGGCTGACGGCCTCGGGTGAAACTCTGTCCGAAATGAAAATTCCGGCTAGCGAGCGGGTTGCCAGGGCGCTTGGGATCGACAAGGACGCACCTGTCTTTGCCCGCTCCTGGCGTGGCTTCGCCAATGATCTACCGATCAGCATGGGCTGGGCCTACCACGACGCAGCGCGCTTCCCGGACCTGCCGGAGCGTCGCCACCACACACCCTCGATCACTGAAGTATACCGCTCCTACGGCATCACCGATTACCACCGCCAGCGCACCACCGTCTTCACCCGTATCGCCACCGAACACGAAGCCGGCATGCTGATGCTGCGGCCCGGCCAATCCGTACTGGTGGTGCAGAAGATCGACGCTGATCTTGACCGCAACCCTATCGGTTTCTCCGAAGCCGTCTGGGCCGGAGATCGCGTCCAGTTCACCTTTGAAACCGATCAACCCACCGTCATGACCACCGAGAACACTACCCATGTTTAACGAGACCCCAACCACCGGCCCCGGGCACGGCGCGATGCTCGACATCCTCGCCCGCGCCCGCCCCGACCGCCTCAAGCAACACGCTGAAACGCTGTTGACCACCATGGGCGAGATCAATGTCATCGCCAACCGCACGGGTCTCGTCATGGTGCCGATGCGCGACACGGTCAAGAATGTCGATTTCCATCTCGGCGAAGTGCTGGTGAGCGAAGCCCACATCACCGACGCGGCCGGACATGTCGGCTATGGCATGGTCACCGGCCGCGACCTCGAAAGGGCCATGGCCATGGCAGTCATCGACCTCAGCGTGGCTGCGCGCGGTCAGGACGATATCACGGCCAGCTTTCTCGAACAGGAACGGACCCATCGCGCTGCTGCCGACGAAGAGCGCATGCGCCAGGTCGAGGCCACCCGCGTTGAAATGGAGACTTTCTGATGCTCACCGTCGCGCCTCCCGACGCCGTCGAACTGCGCTCGAACGCCACCTTCGAAGCACTGATGTGGGCCCTCTCGCGCCCCGGCGATATCCGCACTCTGCCCGATGCTGGCTTTGACGCCATTGCCGAAACCCTGGTTGACCTCGAATGCAGCGCCTATGCTGATACATCCGAAATGCGCGAGCGCATTGTGGCCAGCGGCGCGATGCTGGCCGACCGCATCGGGGATGCCGACCACGTGTTTATCACTGCGCTTGAAGACGCCGGTCAGCAACTGGCCGAGATCAATTGCGGCACAGCGCTCTACCCGGACGACGGCGCAACCCTGATCGTCGCCGCTGCTCACCGGGGACAGCGCCTGCGGCTGTCCGGCCCGGGCATCAAGGACGCTACTGAAATTGCACTGGACCTGCCCTCCGGCTTCTGGGCCATGCGGGACTTGCTCTGTCTCTATCCCGAAGGCTTCGACATTTTCTGCGTCGATGGCGACAAGGTCATCGGCATTCCGCGCTCGACCAAGGTGGAGGTGCTCTAGATGGCCTATGTTGCAACCCGCGGTGGCGAAAAGGCCATCGAACAGGCCGAGCGGCTGTTCCGACAGGACCTTGGCACGATCGACGCACAGCGCGTCGAGACCATTCGCACCACCATGCCCTATCTGATCGACAGGGTGATGGGCGAAGCTTCGCTTTACGATGAAGAACTGGCCGCCTTGGCGCTGGCGCAGACTGGCGGAGAATTATCCGAGGCTGTGCTGGTGCTGCGTGCCTGGCGCACCACCCAGCCGCGGCTCGCCATCGCGCGTCCGGTCAAGCAGGACGAAGTCCTGACCCAGCGCCGCATCTCCGCCGCCTTCAAGGACATTCCAGGTGGCCAGATCCTCGGGCCAACGCTCGATTATTCCCACCGCGTACTGGCCACCGACGTGCTGGAAGGCAAGCCGTTTGCTCCGCCCCAGGTCGAGAAGGCCACAAGCCCCGCCCCGGCAAAGCAGCCTTCATTGGCCGACTGGCAGCGTCAACAAGGCCTGGTTGCTCCGACCGAACCTTCCGATATTGCCCCGGAGGACATCCCCGATCTGACGCGCGAGCCATTGCTGTTCCCAGCCTCGCGCGCCCATCGTCTGCAAAGCCTGGCCCGTGCCGAAACCGGCGGTGTTCTGGCCCTCGGCTATGCTGCCATGCGCGGTTATGGCAATGCCCACCCCACGGTCAACGAATTGCGTCTGGGCGAAGCCAATGTGTTAGTCCGACATCCGCGCGGCACGGAATTTTCGGCCGGTCGCGTGCGCGTCAGCCAGGCAGAGGTGACCTCCAAGGAAAAGGGCGGCTATCTCGAACTCGGCTTTGCCGCCACCTTCGGCTGGAACGAGGTCAAGGTGATTGCCGCCGCCACGCTCGATCTCAACTCCGACGAGGCCCCCGTCGGCTCGCCGGTGCATGAGGAATTCTACCTCTACCACACCGAAAGCGTCGAAGCCTCGGGCTTCTGCATTCACTTCAAACTGCCCCACTACGTGACCTTCCAGTCGATCCTGGACGCCATGCGCGACACCAAGGCCAAGAAGGCCGCGGCCGAAGCCAAGGGCGAGGTCTATGTCGCCGAACCCGAAGAGGAACCCGTCCTATGAGCCTTGCAAGTCTGACTAAAGACTGGGCCGCCACCAGCTACGGCTTCCTCGACGCCTCAGCCAAACGCGAACTGCGCCGCAAGATGCTCAAGGCCATCGCAGTTCCGGGCTGCCAGATGCCTTATGCCAGCCGCGAAGTGCCGATGGCCCGGGGCTGGGGCACCGGCGGCCTGCAGGTGACATTGACCCTGGTCAATTCAGCCTCGGTCGTGAAAGTCATCGACCAGGGCGCCGATGACGGCGTCAACGCCGCCTCGATCCGCCGATTCATTTCCCGCGTCTCCGGTGCTGCGGAAACCTGGGACACGCTGAGTGCGACCATCGTGCAGTCCCGCCATCGCATCCCCGAAGAAATCATGCGCGAGGATCAGGTGCTGGTGCTTCAAGTGCCCAATCCCGAGCCGCTGCGCGGGGTGGAGCCCAATATCTCGATCGCCCGGCAGATGCATGCCGATGCTGATTACGGCAAGCTCTGGCTGACGCTTTACGAGCAGATCGTGCGCAAGGGCCGCATCATGCAGGGCGCCTCCTATCCGGCCATGGTCAATGGCCGTCACGTGATGACCCCCTCGCCTATACCGCGCTGGGACGTGCCCAAGCTCAATATGGCTCGGCACCTGACCTTTCTCTCCGCCGGCCGCGAAAAACGGCTTCATGCCGTGCCACCCTACACGCGGGTTGAACCGCTGGTCTTCTCTGATCGGCCCTACCAGGTGGAAGACCACGCGGATCTGACCTGCCGGCGTTCGGGAGTCCGCGGCTTCTTCATGAACGAACTGCCCCAGGATGGCGGCGGCTCGGTATTCGAAGTTTCGGACAGCAATCTGGGGATCAAGGCCATCGACAAGGCTGACGGTTCCGCAATTGAAATCGGCGAAACCTGGTATCGCAACGGGGAGTATTCGGCATGAGCCTCGACCTCGGACTTCCCGCGCTGGAGCGCGCGGCCCCCCGCCTCATGCGGACTGAACCGCTCCTGAACATGCGCGACATTTCCAAGTCCTATGGCAATGTGCGCGCCCTGCGCGATGTCGATGCGGCCGTCTATCCCGGCGAAGTCATGGGCATTGTCGGTGAAAGCGGCTCTGGCAAGTCGACGCTGCTGCGCATGATGAATCTTGAGGATACCCCCGACAGCGGCAACTACACCCTGCGCCTGCCCGGCCGCGAGAACGAGAACCTGTTCGATCTCACCCGCTACGAGCGCCGCATGCTCTGCGCGCGCAATATCGGCATCGTCTATCAGAACCCGCATCTGGGGCTGCTGATGAAACACTCCTCCAGCGGCAATGTCGCCGAGCGTCTGCTTATCGCCGGCGAGCGCAGTTTCGAGGTGTTACGCGACAAGGCGCGTGAAGCGCTCGACGCCTCAGAGTTCCCGCTCGACCGCATGGACGCCCGGCCCATCGAGCTGTCGGGCGGCATGCAGCAGCGCGTGCAACTGGCCAAGGCCATCGCCCTCGAACCGGCCCTTCTCCTGCTCGATGAGCCGACCACCGGCCTTGATGTTTCCGTTCAGGCACTGGTGCTCGACACGCTGAAAAGGCTTCAGCGCGATCGCAAGATCACCATGGTGCTCGTCAGCCACGATCTGGGGGTCATCCGCACCATGGCCGACCGGGTCATGGTCATGCGCCATGGCGAGGTGGTGGAACAGGGCCTGGCCGACCAGGTCTTCCAAGACCCCCAGCACCCCTATACCCAGCAACTCGTCCACGCCAAGCTCTGAGGTGACCCCATGACAACCACGCCCCTCTTGCGCGTTAAGGGCCTCACCAAGACCTTCCGCATGTATCACCTCGACAGCATGCTGCATGCCTTCGAGGACATCAGCTTCGATCTCTACCAGGGTGAATTTCTGCTGCTGCGCGGTCACAATGGCGCCGGCAAGTCGACCCTGCTCCGCACCATCTGGCGCAGCTATCTGCCCGTTGCCGGTCAGGTGCTTTATGCCTCGAGCCATGGCGAAATCGACCTCGCCAATGCCGCCGATGTCGATATTGCCCTGCTCCGGCGCGAGGAAATCGGCTTCGTCACCCAGTTCCTCAATGCCCGGCCCCGCGTTGCCGCCCAGGATATCGTCGCCGAACCGCTGCGCCTGGCCGGTGCCACCCAGGCCGAGGCGCTCGATCAGGCCCGTCACTGGCTCGATCAGTTCGGCGTTCGCCCCGAACTCTGGCGCGCTTACCCCAGCACTTTCTCGGGCGGCGAACAGCAAAAGGTCAATCTGGCGCGCGCCCTGATCCTGCCGCAGAAGCTCCTGCTGCTCGACGAGCCGACCGCCTCGCTCGACGTCGGCGCTCGGGCCGCGCTCGTCCGGCGCCTTGCCGACCTCAAGTCCCAAGGGGTCGCCATCATTGGGGTGTTCCACCATCCCGGCGACGTGGCCGAACTGATCGACCGCGAAATCAACCTCAACACCAGGGTCATCGCCGACCAAAGCGCCGAGGAAGACCATGTGGCTGTCTGACTTTCAAATTGTTCTGTCCGACCGCGTCATCGAGAGCGGCGCCCTGCGTATCGAGGACGGGCTGATTGCCGAAATCAGCGAAACGCCGGTTGCCAATGCCGATATCGTAGGCAACGGCCTGCTCTTGCTGCCCGGCATGATCGACATGCATGGCGACATGATCGAGCGCGAAATCGAGCCCCGCCCCGGTGTACGCATGCCCATGGATATGGGGCTGCGCGACCTCGACATGAAGCTGGCTACCGCCGGCATCACCACCGCCTACGCCTCCCTCTCCTTTGCGCCGGGCTCCACCTACGGCCATATGCGAAGCTACGACTTCACCAGCGCCTTGATCCGCGCTGTCGTCGCCGCGCGCCCCAGTCTGCTGATCGACCACCGGGTCCATGCCCGTTTCGAGGTGACCTTCCCGGCAGCCCTTTCAGTGGTCAAGGAACTGGTGGGCGAGGGATCGGTGGACCTGGTGTCCCTGTGCGACCACACACCCGGCCAGGGGCAGTATCGCGACCTCGATCTGCAGGTTGCCAATATCTCCAGGAACAAGGGCATTTCGCCCGAAGCGGCGATGGAGCAGCTCCAGCAGCGTATTCGGGACCGCAAGGAAACTGCCGGCGACATGACCGAAACCCTGCGCGCCATCACCCAATATTGCGCCATGCACGGCGTGCCCGTCGCCAGCCACGACGACGACACGGTCGAAAAGGTCACACTGATGGACCAGCTCGGCGCCAATATTTCCGAATTTCCGGTGACCCTGGAAGCCGCTGAGGAAGCGCATCGACGCGGCATGCTCAATGCCATGGGCGCACCCAACGCCCTGCGCGGCCAATCCTATTCGGGCAATCTCTCGGCCCGTGATGCCCACGCTGCCGGCATCCTTGATCTGCTCGCCGCCGACTATCATCCCTCCGCCATGTTGCCCGCAGTGCTGGTGCTGGCCCAAACCGATCCCGATGGTCTGGCCGGCGCCGCCCGCCTCACCTCGCGCAATCCCGCCCGCGCCCTTGGCCTGGAAGATCGCGGCGAAATCCGCGTCGGCCTCCGCGCTGACCTGGCAGTCGCCTCCCGCACCGGCGTGGGCCAGGTACATGCCACCTTCTCACGCGGCCGGATCGTGCATGCCGATGGTACCCTCGATGTCTCCGCGGTTGGCAGGCGTCACGAGCATGTCATTCGAATGAGTTAACGCTGTCATCTAGCTGATCTAGGGTCTCTGCATAGCAACGCCACGAGGTGGGAAATGCTGGAACTGAGAAACGTCACCAAACGCTTCGGTGACACGATTGCGGTCAACAATGTCTCGACCAATTTCGAACCCGGACAAATGGTCGGTGTGATCGGGCGCTCCGGCGCCGGCAAGTCCACCCTGCTGCGATTGATCAATCGCCTGGCCACGGCCGATGAAGGCAAGATCACCTCGGGCGAGATTGACGTTCGCAGCTTGAATGGCACCCAATTGCGTGCCTGGCGCGCCCGCTGCGCCATGATTTTCCAGCAGTTCAACCTGGTCAATCGGCTTGATGTACTGACCAATGTGCTGATCGGCCGGATCGGCAGTGCCGGTACCTTGCCGGTGATGTTCAAGCATTTCTCGGCCGCCGACCGCGCCAATGCAGCCATGGCGCTTGACCGCCTCGACCTGCTTTCCCAGGCCCTGCAACGCGCCGACACGCTTTCGGGCGGCCAGCAGCAGCGCGTGGCCATCGCCCGGGCCCTGATGCAGAAGCCAAGCATCATTCTCGCCGACGAGCCGATCGCCTCGCTCGATCCGCGCAATGCACGACTGGTGATGGAAGCGCTGCGCACCATCAACCAGCAGGACAAGATCACCGTCATCACCAATCTGCACACGCTGGACGCCGCACGCGCGTATTGCGACCGCATCATCGGCATGGCCCATGGCCATGTCGTGTTCGACGGCACGCCCGACATGCTGACCAGCTCGATGATCCAGCAGATCTATGGTGACGAGCACGAAACAGCCGTGGACGAGAGCCTGACCTCGACCATCGCTGCCACCGGCACGGCAGGCCAAGCCGGCAAACGACACCTGGAGGCGGCCCACTAGCCGCTCCTCTTACCTCAACTCGGAGCTACATCAATGCTTACCCTGACGCGCCGCGGCCTTGTGGCCGCGATGGTTTCGCTCGCCCTGGTTTCCCCAGCCCTTAGCCAGGACTGGCGCGAGCAGTTTCCGGAACTGACCATCGGCATCTCTTCGAGCGAAAACGAAACCGACGCCATCGCCCGCAACCAGCCCTATGCCGACTATCTCAGCCGCGAACTGGGCGTACCGGTCAATATCGTGCGCGGCACCGACTATGCCGCCGTGATCGAAGCCATGCGCTCGGGCCACGTGCAGATCGCCTCGGTCGGCCCGGCTGCTTATGCCCTGGCCCGCAAGATCATGGGCGAGGACATTGCCCCGGTCGCCGTGACCCTCGATAACGAAGGCAATCTCGGCTACCACTCGATCCTGGCCGTGCGCGCTGACAGCGACTACCAGTCGATCGAAGACGTCAAGGGCGCCTCTTTCGCCTTTGCCGACCCCAACTCGACCTCTGGCTATGCAGTGCCTTCCTACTATCTCTCGACCGTCCTGGGCACCACGGCCGACGAATATTTCAGCGAGGTTGCCTTCTCCGGCGGCCATCAGCAGAGCGTCATGGCCTTGGTTAACGGCACTTTCGACGTGGTCGCCACCCATTGGCGCAACGAAGAGGCTGGCAATATCCAGACCATGGAGAACAACGGCCTGATCGAAAAGGGCTCGACCCGTATCATCTGGACCTCGCCCGTCATCCCGAATACCCCGGTGATGATGCTGACCACCCTGCCCCAGGAACTGCAGGACGAGTTCAAGACCGTCCTGATGGCCTTCCCGGAAAAGGATCCTGAAGGTTTCGCCGAATACACCCGCGGCACCTCCAGCGGCTATGTCGAAGCCACCCATGAAGACTATCTCGATGTTGTGGCGATCACCGAGTTCAATGCCGAACAGCGCCGCAAGAACGGCAACTGATCCCTTCCTGGCCGGTGCGCATCCCGCGTACCGGCCTTTTTTTTTCGTGAGGCGCGCGTGTCCACACTCAACCCCACCAATGGCCGGCTGGCATCGACGACGCGGGATGAACGCCTGCTGTCCTTCGACGAACGCTACCGCCAGCAGCAATTCACCCGCCGCAACTGGACCCTGCTTTATGGCGCGCTGTTTCTCGCCGCCCTGATTGGCGCCGTTGCGGTCAGCGATTTTTCCATTCCGGGCCTCGTCAAGGGCCTGCCCATGGCCTGGAACTATATACTGGGCACGTTCCCCACGCTGACGCTGGAGAATTTCTGGGCTGACCTCGCCGACTGGTACTGGGGCTTGCGCTTCTGGCTGCGCCTTCTGGTCGAAACCATCCTCATGGGGTTTGTCGGCACCGTGATGGGCGGCATCATTGCCCTTGCCTTGAGCTTTCCGGCATCGCGCAACCTTGTCGAGAATTCCGGAATCTATTTTGCAGCGCGCCGCATGCTCGAATTCTTCCGCACCGTGCCCGAGCTGGTCTTCGCGCTGATCTTCGTCTTTGCCTTTGGCCTGGGCCCGTTCGCCGGCGTGCTTGCCATCGCCGTCCACACGGCCGGTTCATTGGGCAAATTGTTCGCCGAAGTGAACGAGAATGTCGATCCGCGCCCCATCGAGGGTGTCCGGGCATCAGGCGGAAACTGGCCTATGATCATGCGCCTTGGCGTCGTCCCCCAGGCCCTGCCCAACTATGCCAGCTATCTGCTCCTGCGCTTCGAGATCAATGTGCGCGGCGCTTCGGCACTTGGGCTTGTTGGCGCGGGCGGCATTGGCCAGGACCTCTACGTCGCCATCCGTCAATTCGAGTACACCGATATCTCGGCCATCATGCTGCTGTTGATCCTGACCACCTCGGTCATCGACATCACCTGCGAAGCCATCCGCCATCGCCTGATCGGCCACACCCTGACACAGGTTGCCTGAACCATGACCGCTACGCTGCACGCCGACATCGCGCGCCTCAGGCGCACCAACCCCCGGATATTCACCCGCCCGCTACCTGAGCGTCTGCGCACATGGGGGCTGTGGCTGGGCTTTGTGGCCGTCCTCGCCTTCGGCCTGTGGTGGATCGACGCCTCTCCCATGCGGATCGTGAACGGTCTCAACAAGCTCGGCCTGCTGGTCACCCTGATGATCCCGCCTTGGCCCGGTGATGGCCTATGGGACTACACCTATGCCATGTTCGAAACCCTGGCCATGGCGTTTCTGGGCACGCTGATCGCCTTCATAGTGGCCTTGCCGCTGGGCTTTCTTGGCGCCAAGAACATCGTCCCCAACTGGCTGTTCCATTTCGGGCTCCGCCGCTTCTTCGACACCTTCCGCGGCATAGACGGCCTGGTCTGGGCGCTGATCTTCGTTTCTGCCGTGGGCCTCGGGCCCTTTGCCGGCGTGCTGGCCATCGCCGTGGGCGATGTCATGGTCTTCGGCAAACTCTTCGCCGAAGCTATCGAGAACGTCGACAATAAGCCGGTTGACGGAGTCCGGGCCTCTGGCGGCGACAATATCCACGTGGTTCGGCTCGGGGTCTTCCCTCAGGTTTTCCCGGTCATGATGAGCCACGTGCTCTATTTCTTCGAATCCAATGTCCGCTCAGCCACCATTCTGGGCATTGTCGGGGCGGGCGGCATCGGCTTGCAACTGTCCGACCGCATCCGCATCAACAATTGGCAGGAAGCTGCCTTCATCATCCTGATGATCCTGGTCACCGTGGCGATCATCGACGCCATCTCCCGCCGCATACGGGCTCGGCTGATCTAGCCCAGACACCAGCGGATAGGGCGGCCCATCACCGGATCCTGTTCGACGTGCGCGCGAGCAGGATCACCGGCAGGATACCGATGGCCACGATGATGAGAGCGGCCAGCGCCGCATCTTCATAGGTTCCCCGCGCCGCCTCGCCATAGAGCAGCGTGGCGAGGCTCTCGAAATTGAGCGGCCGCAGCAGCAAGGTTGCCGGCAGCTCCTTCATGCAGTCCACAAAAACCAGCAGGCCCGCCGCTGTCAGCGCCGACCGCGACAAGGGCAGGTGAACGCGCAGCAGCGTGCCGCTGGACGATTGCCCCAACGTGCGGGCGGCGTGGTCATAGGCGGGCGGAATGCGGCTCAACCCGGCTTCGATTCCCCCTGCGGAAATCGCCATGAAGCGCGCCGCATAAGCATAGACCAGCGCAGCCCCTGACCCGAGCAGCAACAACCCGCCCGGCAGCCCCGTCCAGGCCGTCCACCAGCCCCCCAGCGTCCGGTCGAGCGCGGCCACCGGCACCAGAATGCCGATTGCCAGTACGGTACCGGGCACGGCATAGCCCAACGAGGCAATACGCATCGCCGCGCTGGTCCAGCGCGATGCATGCAGGCGGGCCGCATAGGCCAGCGCAAAGCCAATGGCGAGAATGGCCAATGTCGCGATCGCCGAGACACTGACCGTATTGAGCGTCGCGCGCAGCAATGCGTTGGAAAGCCCCGCAAATTCGAGCCGCCGCGCGGCAGCAACCACCAGATAGATCGCAGGGCCCACGAACCCGATCAGGATCGGCGCAACACCCAGGCCGAAAGCAATCGCGGCGGCCGGCCCCTTGAGCGCGAAGCGCTGCATCTGCCGTGCATTCTGCGCCGTGGACGCGAACCGCCGATTGCGCCGCGCCCAGCGCTCCAGCATCAACACGGCCACAACCAGCACCAGCATGCCAATGGCAATTTGCGCTGCCCCGGCCAGATCCGTACGCACGATCCAGGTCGTGTAGATGGTGGCCGTCAAGGTACGCACGCCCAGGAATTGGGCCGCCCCCACATCGTTGAGCACTTCCATCAAAACCAGCGACACGCCGACCACAATGGCCGGCCGCGCCAATGGCAGCGCCACCCGCCAGAATATGGCTGAGCGCGGCACCCCGAGCGTCCGCGCCACTTCGGTTACATTTGCGGCCTGGGTCAGGAACATCGCCCGCGCGGTCAGATAGACGTAAGGGTAGAGTACGAACCCGAACACCAGGATAGCGCCCCACATCGCCCGCAAGTCAGGCAAGCGGAACTGACGCGGACTGGAATAGCCGAGCACCCAGCGCAGCACGCCCTGCACCGGGCCAAGCGGGTTCAGAATGTCGAGATAGGCATAGGCCATGATGTAGGTCGGCACTGCCAATGGCAGCAGCAGCGCCCATTCGAGAAAGCCGCGCCCGCGAAAATCATAGGCGCTGACGATCCAGGCCGCGCCGGTGCCGACCATGGTCGCGATCAGTCCCGAACCGGCCAGCAGCACCAGCGTATTCCAGGTCGACTGGGGCAGCACGAACTGGACAATGTGTCCCCACAGCCCGCCGGTATTCGCCACAGCCGTTGCCGCAATCGCCAAAATGGGGACGAGCGCAAGAGCCGCCGCGACGAATGCCACGGCGGCCCAGGGGCTGATCGCAATGTCAGGACGGCCTCGTCGGCGTCCTTGGGTCATGTCGGCCATCAAGAAGTGCGGCGCCCTTTCAGGCGCCGCCGAACCAACTCAGTTGGTGAAGGTGTCGAAATTGACTTCATCGACCAGTTCGCTGGCGCGTGCCCGGAACGGCAGCACTTCGGTCAGCGACTGGCTGTCGGGTTCCAGCGTGCCAAAGGCGGCAATAATGGGGTGCACCTCTGCCGTGGTTGTTACCGGATACTCGAAATTGGCTTCGGCATAGAGCTTCTGCGCAGCGTCGGAAACCAGATATTCGAGCAGTTCAACGGCCTGCTCGCGGTTGGGGGCATGGGCCGCCACGGCCGCACCGCTCACATTGACCAGCGTGCCGCCGCCTTCAAAGGTCGGCAGGATCACCTTGACCGCATCCGACCAGCCCTTTTGCTCGTCACCGCTCGAACCGCTCGCCATCAGGCCGTAATAGTAGGAATTGGCAACAGCGATGTCGCAGACACCGGCTGCAATATCGCGGGCACCATCCCGGTCACCACCAGCGGCCGCGCGTGCCTGATTGGCCTTGATGCCTTCGAGCCAGCTCCGCGTGGCGTCCTCGCCATACTTGGCCATATAGGCCGCGAACATCGCGGTATTGTAGGGGTGCTGCCCCGAGCGGATACACAGCTTGCCGCGGAATTCCTCGTCGTCGAGCTGCTCATAGGTGATGCTGTCGAGGTCCAGTTCCTTGGCCGCATAGACTACGCGGGCACGGCCTGAGAGCGCAAACCAGTTGCCCTCCGCGTCCCGCAGCGAAGCCGGAATGGCAGCCTCCAGCACGTCCGAATCCACCGGTTGCGTCACGCCGGCCTCGACCAGATCAATCAGGGCACCGAAATCGACAGCCATCAGCAGGTCAGCAGGAGAGCTTTCGCCTTCCGACTGCACACGCTCGATCAGGCCGCTCTCGAGAAACACGGTGTTGACCGCAATACCGGTTTCTGCAGTGAAGGCATCGAGAATCGGCTGAATCAGGCCCGGCTCGCGTGTGGTGTAGATGTTGACTTCCTGGGCCATGGCCGGAACGGCTGCGGCCATGGCCAACACGCTGGCAACACCAAAATTCTTGAAAAGCTTGCGCATAGTCGATCTCCCATTACGACATCAGCAGGATGCCCGGACTCCTCCGCCGCACCCTCTTCGACGCCGCAAAAGCCATACCGGACAGTAAAAGTCAAATTATTTGGAACCAGCTTAGAATGGATCTAAACTATTGATTGTACTCAATAATCAGATCGGCTCGGATTCCGATGGAAATATCAAGACCTCATGCGCATTTACGGCAAACCGCACCGCATCCCCGGGGCGCACATCGTGACGTGCAGTGCCACGCATCACCAAGGGCTCGTCCATCCCTTCGACGGCCAGCAGCAGCTCCTCGATTTCCCCCAGGACCGACCTGTCGAGCACCTGTGCCGGAAGGCCGTCATCACTCAATGTGATCGATTGCGGTCGCAACAAGACCTTGGGTGTTCCCTCCAGCGCCGCCGCAGGGAAACGTCCCAGCGGCGTCTCGAGCACATTGGCCTTCAATCGCGCCGGAATGACATTCATGCTGGAAAAGAACGAGGCCGCATAGGCCGTCCAAGGCGCGTCATAGATGCGCTCGCCGGTCCCCATTTCAACCAGGCGCCCCTTCTGCAGCAGCGCCACCATGTCCCCAATGGCCAGGGCCTCTTCCGGATCATGGGTCACGACCACTGCCGTCATGCCCAGTTCGCGCACGATGGACAGGGTCTCGTGCCGCACCCGATCGCGCAGCCCGCGATCCAGATTGGAAAACGGCTCGTCCATCAGCAGCAGGCGCGGCTGCGGTGCCAGGGCGCGTGCCAGCGCCACACGCTGCTGTTCACCACCTGAAAGCATGTGGGGATAGCGGTCCGCCAGCGTCGCAATGCCAATGCTGTCCAGAATGGAGGCGACGCGGGCCCCACGCTCTGCACGCGGCAGCCGGCCTAGCCCGAAACCGACATTGTCGCGCACGCTCAAATGCGGAAACAGCGCATAATCCTGGAACATGAAGCCAACCCGGCGATGCTCCGGCTCGACAAACACGCCCGGCCCCGAGACCGGCGTGCCGTCGATCACAATGCTGCCGGCATCAAGCGTCTCGATGCCGGCAATGGTCCGCAATAGCGTCGATTTCCCGCAGCCGGAATGCCCGACCAGGCACAACACCTGCCCGGCCCCGATCTCGAGCGAGACATCCTCAAGCGCCGCGACGCGACCGAAATGCCGCGTGACGCCGTTGAGAACAAGCATGGACTTTGCCTTTTTCATGCCTGCTAGTGGCGGTCGGTCCGCTCGGTTGTCAAGTCAGGCAGGCAATCCCGCCCATTTGGGCGCCTAGAAAGACGGATTGTAGTTGAAATAGAGCGGATTGGAGAGGGCGACCATGTTCTGGCTCAGCGCCATGGAATTGGGCACCGCCGGATAGGGCACCTGCGGTCCCTCGATCTCGACGCGATAGTAGTTGCGCTCGTCAAGACCTGGCGTGTCGGTAAAGCGAACGCTGCGCGTCTGAGGATCGGTAATCAGCGTTGCAAATTCGTCGCGATTGCGGACCACCCGCACGCGATAGCTGGCCCCCTCGATGCCTCCGCCCAAAAGGCGCACCTCGAAGGTTACCGGCGCACCGGTGGGTTTGACATTGTCACCCATCATCATGTCCATCACCCCGTCTCCATCGTGATCGGCGACCAGTTCGACGCGTGGATTGAACGGATTGGCGCTGACTGAAGCCCGGCCGGCCGCCATGGCTTCAAGCACGGCTTGTTTGCTGCGCTCGCGCGCATAAATCCACGTGGTGGGCGTGCCAACATAATTGGCGCTCGCCTCGATGGACAGGGACGTTGTCAATTCAGGTGTTTCGGGCACGCCATGATGGGCGTCGCTGCCGCCGCGCCCCCCCAGCATGCGCCCGGACTTGAGCATGTCGTCCCAGATGCGGACGCCCGGAATGTTCTTGGGCCAGGCGCTGCCATTCCAGATTTCCACCGAATCCGCCAGGTCGAACGAAAAGCCATAATGGTTCTTGGTGCTCGGATGATTGGCGGAGAAATGCACACCCAGCTCGCGCTTGAGTGCAAGCAGGTTCCAGTCGCGATCATCGCGATGGTCGAACACACGCTGGTGGTCATAGGGTTCGGTGGCAAGGATGTTGATATGACCGCGATTGGCGGTCAGCTCGGCACCGTGGAACAGCAGCAGCCTATCCGAGCCAAATTCGGGATCGGCCCAGGTGTGGCTGGCCACCGCGCCCATGACGTGAACGTCGTGATCGGTGATGGCGAGATAGTCAAAACCATGCCGCTCGGCAAAGCCGATGATCTTGCCAATCGAATTGTTGGACGAATCCGTGCTGTGCCGGGAATGCAGATGCCAATCGCCCTTGAGCCAAACCCCTTCCCGGGCCTCGAGTGGCGGTAAAGAATTTGGGATGGCCGGGATCACGCCCCGGTCCCCGTCTGCAGTTTGAGAGTCACGATCTGGAAGGGCGCCAGTGCCAACTGCACCTTGCCGTCCTCGATTATCAGGGCCTGCGGATCCCGTTCAAGCAGATTGACGATCTGGGCCTGACTTGTGCCTTCGGGCAGGCGGACGCTCACCGTACTGCTGCGGCCATGGGTCTCCCAGATGCGGGAGATAAGGCCTGTCCCGTCTTCGCTGCGCTTGAGCGCTTCGAGTGTCGCGCCCTGCCCGTCCAGTGCCAGCAGCGGCCCGTTTGCGGCCCCATCGCCCTGCCCCGCCACCAGCCTCAGGGGCAGGTTGTATGCCTCGGCGCGAGCCGGAATGTCGCTGGCCAGAAGGCCATGATGCACAATGGCCGCGTAGCGGAAATGATGTTCGCCCTGGTCGGCCTCGGGCCAGGGATAGACCGGCGACTTCAGCAGCGTGAGCCGCACCGTACTGCCGCGCACATCATAGCCATATTTGCAGTCATTGACGAAGGCGACGCCGAAATCGGGTTCGGACACATCGACCCAGCGATGCATGACGGTCTCGAAACGCGCCTGATCCCATGAGGTATTGGCGTGGCTGGGGCGACGGACATGACCGAACTGGATTTCCGCCGTGCTTTCCTGGGCCAGCACATCGAGCGGAAACGCCACTTTCACCAGCGTATCGTGTTCATGCCAGTCCACGAAACTGTCAAAGTCCAGCCGGTCGCTACCCGCCTCAAGGGCCACGATCTGCACGATGCGCGAGCGCTCATAGCGCCATTCGAAACGGATCGCGGCGCGGTGCGGGCCGGTCTCGACCACCTCGGCGCTGACCAGGGTGTCGATCTCCCAGACCTGATCCTCGAAACTGTCGTCAATGTCCCAGGCGTCATATTCGACCGGCATATCGCGATAGGCCTGCAACCGGTTCGCCGCCTGCCCGGGCTTGATCGTCTCTCGCCCCCGCCGCTTGTCGAACAGGGACACCAGATGTCCCTTGTCGTCGAAACGTGCCGCAATCAAGGCGTTTTCCAGGCGATGCGCCGAGACCACGAGCCCGCCAGTACCCTCGGCCAGGTCCGCTTCCGCACACTGAACTGTCACAACGCTGGTGGCTGGCAGGTCCTTGACCAGCACGCCTTGGCGCGTCCGTCCGTCGGCCCGATGAATGATCTGGCTGGCCAGAGTTTGACCACCCAGTGTCAGGCTGGAAGGCTGGTCGGCATCGAATTCGAGCAACCCATCGCGCGACCTGCCCAGGGCGTTGAACAGGCCGAAGTGCCCCTTCCCCGCCAGGGCACCGGTCAGTTCGGCGCGCAAGCTTTCGGCAGTTTCAAAGAAGCGTGCATAGTCTCGGTCACTATCGTCAAACACGCCACCAATCGAGGTGCCGGGCAAGATGTCATGGAACTGGTTGAGCAGCACGATGCGCCACAGATCGTGCAACGGCTGCGCCGGATAGGGCACCCCAAGCTGTTCCTGCGCCAACACGGCCAGCACTTCGAGCTCGCGCAGCGCCTGTTCAGCCAGCCGGTTGTTGCGCTTGTTCTTGGCCACCGACGTGAGCGTGCCGCGGTGGTACTCGAGATAAAGCTCCCCCACCCAGGTTGGATAGTCGTCGGGGCGCTTCGCCATGCGTTTCAGCAACCGCTCGAAATAGGGGCGCATATGTTCATGCCGGATCGAGGGGCAGCCCGGAATGCCCTTTTCCATGCGGCGGATGTTTTCCAGCATCTCGCGGGTCGGCCCGCCACCGCCATCGCCATGGCCATAGACCATGAAGAGTTCCTTGTTGAGCGCCTGCTGGGCATGGCGCTTCCAGGTGCCCATGACGAAAGTGGGCTTGATGTCGGCATTGTAGGTCGTGCCGAAACCGGTCGCGGTATAGGGCTGGGTGGTCATGAAATAGGCCGCCACCGTGCTGCCATCGATCCCCTGCCAGTGAAAGGTTTCGTTGGGCATGCGGTTGGTGTCGTTCCAGCTCATCTTGTGGGTGACGAACATGTCGACATCAGCCAGCTTCATCATCTGCGGCAGGGCCGCCGAATAGCCGAACGTATCGGGCAGCCAGAACACGCGCGGCGTCACCCCGAAGGTTTCCTCGTGATAGGCCACGCCATGCAGGATGTGCCGGGCAAACGACTCGCCGCTGGTGATATTGGCATCCGGTTCGAGCCAGAGCGCCCCTTCGATCTCGAACTTGCCCGCCTTGACCTGCCCTTTTAGCCGCTCGAACACTTCGGGATAGTCCTGGGCGAGGTAATCCAGCAACACGCCCTGATTATACATGAAGCGATAATCGGGATATTGCTCCATCAGCGCCAGGGCCGTCGACATCGAGCGCGCCATCTTCTGGCGGGTTTCGCGCACGCGCCAGAGCCAGGCAACATCGATATGGGTGTGGCCGGTAACGGTGATCACCGGCTTGTCCTCGAAATCCTCGGCCGCGTAGATTTCTTCGGCAATCGCCTCGGCCTGTTCGAGCGAGGCGGCAAAGCGTGCCGCATCGCCGGGCCGGAAATCGATCAGCGCCAGCGCCGCATCCACCCGCTTGAGAATATGGTGCCGCCGCGGGTCATCCTCGGCCAGCAGGCGCGCCACATCAAGCGGCACGGATAGATCGTAAAACACCTTCTCGACCAGTGCGTCATGCGCCAGCAGCGAGAACAACATGCCATATTGCCGGCGATCCTCGATGGTGCCCGCCTCGACCAGGATATCGAATTCTTCGCCGGCCTTGGCAGCAGTGCTCAGCAGCACTTCCTGGTGATTGCCATCGGCGCCCTGGGCAATGCGCCCATTGACCCGGACCAGGCATTGCGGGTCCGAGCGGCCACGCGTATTGCCGAACTGTGCATTGACCTTGAGAAACACCCGCTGCCCGTCAACGGACTCCGGCATGGCAAAACGCGTCGCAAACCAGAAATAGCTCTCCGGCTCACCCCACACCAGATCGGGACCGACCGCCTCCCAGCCCTTTGGATCTTCGCCAACGATATCGCCGCGCTGCTCGGGCAGGCCGCGCCGGAAGCGCAGCGGCAATTCCGTGGTGATCTCCGTAAAGATATGCGCGCGCAGGCGACGCAGAAGGTGGTCCAGTTTCTTGATACGCATGTCGTTCGTCCTGCCCCTAAAGGGTGCTGATCGTGATGTCTGGCGTCACGCCATAGGCCGGGAGCGGCTGCGGGATTGAATTGACCAGCAGCCCCTGTTCCCAGTCGAGGCGCAGATTGGCCAGGCCCGGCCCTTCGAGCACAAGTGCGTCTCCGCCGTCGAAATGCAGCCGGCATTGCGCGATCAGGTCGATGAAATCGGCAAGGGATTCGCCTTGCGCAACTATGGCGGCCCACCCCTGTAGCGGTCCGTTGCAACGATATTCAAGTCCCTCTGCAGGCCCCTCGGTGATCGCCTGCAGCGGTCCAGTCGCCTTGAGGGCGACGAGCCCATCCCCGCCCTCGAGAATGAGCGTGTCACCATGGTGGTGGTGGATCAGACCTGTGCGGGCAGCATAGGCATGGGCGAAATCGACACGCGGCTCGCTCCCCAGCCGGTATTGCAGCAGGGCGATGTTTTCATGCTGGCCAACGCGCGGCAGCCTGCCATTGCCGGCCCAGTATGACGGGCGCTGCTGGCCCCAGGGATCGTCTTCGCCCGGATGGTTGATCCAGGCGCGGGCCATGGGATGACTGGCAAAGCGCAGGTCAAGCACATGCTGCTGATGACCATAGCCGCCCGCCTTGGCGCCGCTATTGGTGGAAAGCTGGATAGCGCGCGTCTTGTAGAGCCCCAGCGAAGCCGCCGGGCCATAGCCCTGCAGGTAGCGCGCGGAAACGACCTGTCCCGGCTCTGGCCAAGCATAGCGCTCAAGCCCCTCGGGCGGTTCATAACGGCCTGCGGCAAACAATGGCAGCGAAGCCACCCCCTTGTTCAGCCACCCCTTGCCAAAGGCGATCGCCGCAAAAGGCGCCAGCTCGGTCAGTGGCCCGGCGCGCAATTCCTTGTCATAGGCCCGCCCCATCGATCCCGCTGGCACGCCGTCCAGCGTGTGCAGCGCGACCATGGTGAAGATCCGGTCGCACATGGCCCGGGCGCGTTCCGCCAGGTCTGCGGGCCCAAGCTCGGCCAGTGTCAGCAGCCCGATGAAATCCACCGGGTAATAGGCGGCCGAATTCCATTCGGCCAACCCGTCCTCTTCGACCGCATCGAACCAGCGCGCCAGTCGCTCGACAGCCAGTTCCGCCTGCTCGGCCCCGATCCGGCCTGAGGCAGAAAATATGTCCTCGGGAAAACTCTGACCGGCCAGCAATTGTGCGACGTGAAAACACAGCGCGTGGTTCTCGCTCCAGAACCACATCACGTCATTGCCCGGCTCATCCACCCAATAGCGAAAGCCGAGCAGGGTCTGGCGAATACGCGTTTGCAGCGCAGCCGGCAGCGCATCGCGGCAGCGGATCCAGACCCAGAGCAAAGGCACGGCAACGAAATCGGCGCAGTCGCGCCGTTCTGCCATGGCCAGCAAGGTCTCCTCGATAATGCCGGCAATCCGTGGATCGTCGGCCTTGCCGCTTTCGAGAAGTGCCACGACCAGCCCCATCCGGCCTTCGCCATGGGCAATGGCATTCTCGAGCGCCAGTTCTTTGCGGCTGGGGAGATCGCCCCCAAGCGCGCTTGCCGAAACCTGGTGTAGAATGGCGCAGCCGATATTGCGCTCGACCACGCTATCGCCCGCCGAAAAGGTCAGCCGCAGATCGTGATAGCCCTGCGGCAGGTCCCGGCCCTGGCATAACACCAGTTTGGTCGCGCCCGCCGGCAAATCATAGGTGGCATCGAGCAACACGGCCTTGGTGTGCGAGGTCGAGGCAATGACGGCGCGAATACGCACCGGCAGGCTGGCCGGTGTGTCGAACAAAAGGGTCAGCGCATCTTTACTCGTTACCACATCGCCGCGCGTCCGAACCTGTGTCGAGAGCCCGCGCAACGTCTCGACATGCGCCCCGAGGCTCGCACCCGGCAGATAGACGTTGAGCGCCACATCGTCGAGCAGCACCAACTCGAAGAACCAGTTGGTGTCCCGCTCGGCCATGTCCTCCGTGAGCACGATGATCTCGCTGCCGCCCGCCTTGATGGGCAGGTGGACCACGCTGCGTTGATCGGCATTGCGGGTGAATGGCTCAAAACGCCCGGCCAATTCGCCATCGACCCAGATATGCACGCCGCCGCGTGTGTGCAGGTCAAACGAGCAATAGCGGTCGACCGGGCTGCTCACCTTCGTGCGGCACCACCGCGCCAGCCGCGTCGGCCGATGCCGGAACTGGCTGAACTCCACCCGCCGGTTATTGCCCGGCAGATAAAGCGCCTCGACCGCCCAGTCGGTGCGCAAGGCAACACTGCGGCTCGCCACGTCCTTCCAGGTCGCAACGCGGCAAGGCAGATCCCCGACATCCACGAACCCGTTGATATATTTGTAGTCCTGCGGATCATTGGCGGGGGCCGGCACACCGGGAAAACAAGTCGCCTCGACGGCCGACAATGCCCAGGCGGTCAGGCTGTCCCCACGGCGAATGGTCAAAAGAGGGGTGGTCATCAAAAAAGGCCTTGTCAATATTGGGCGCAGCGGCGCCTAAGCCGTCACACCGGTCAGCGACAGCTCCTCGGCAAAGTGGCAGCGCACCTGGCGTCCGCCTTCAACAGCGCGCAGGGCCGGCACGTCCGTGCCACAGATTGGCTGGGCATAAGGGCAGCGCGGGTGAAAGCTGCACCCCTTGGGCGGGTTGGCCGCATTGGCAATTTCACCCTTGAGCGGCACGCGCTTGCGCGTGCGATTGCCACGCGGATCGGGCTGCGGCACTGCCGCCATCAGCGCCTCGGTATAGGGGTGCAGCGGCTTGGCGAACAGCTTGTCGGTCGGCGCGGTCTCCATCAGCCGGCCCAGATACATCACACCGACCCGGTCCGAGATATGCTCGACCATGCCCAGATCATGGGTGATGAACAGATAAGTCAGCCCGAATTTTTCCTGCAGATCCTGCATCAGGTTGATGTTCTGCGCGGCCACCGAAACGTCCAGCGCCGAGACGGCCTCGTCGGCCGCGATGAAGCTGGGGTTGAGCGCCAAGGCCCGGGCAATGCCGATGCGCTGGCGTTGCCCACCGGAAAAGGCATGCGGGTAGCGGTTGACATATTCGGGCCGCAAACCGACGACTTGCAGCAACTCGGCTACCCGGTCGCGGATCTCGCTTTGGCTGCCCACGCCATGGATCAGCATCGGTTCGCCCACCAGTTGCAGCAGGGTCATGCGCGGGTTGAGCGAGGAATAGGGGTCCTGAAAGATCATCTGCATTTCGCGCCGCATTGTGCGCATCTGCCGGTCCGTCAGGCCGGAAAGATCGACAACCGAGCCATCGGCCTGGCGGAACAGGATCTGCCCATCGGTCAACTGATAGGCGCGCAGCATCAGCCGCGCCACGGTAGACTTGCCCGACCCGGATTCCCCCACCAGCCCAAAGGTTTCCCCCTTGCGGATATCGAGGGTCACATCATCGATGGCCTTGATCTGGCCCACAGTCTTTTTCAGCCAGCCGGCCTGAATGGGAAAATACTTTTTGAGATTGCGAACCGAGATCAACGCATCTTCGGGCATGTCGGCATGAGCCAGACCAGCATTTTGTGTTGCAACATCAAGCATGGACGGGCTCCTGGGCGAACTGCTCGGCAATATGGCAGCGCGACATCTGGCTGCCGAACCGCTTCTCCGGCGGGGTCTGGGTGTCGCACAGGCCTGACAGGGCATGGCTGCAGCGGGGGTTGAAGGTACACCCCGGCGGCACGCTGAACGGATCGGGCACCATGCCCGGAATGGTCGGCAGCCGCCGCCCCTGATCCACCCCCAGCCGGGGAATGGAGCGCAGCAAGGCCTGGGTATAGGGATGCTTGGGCGCATAGAAGATGTCGTCGACCGTGGCGGTTTCGACGATGCGCCCCAGATACATCACAGACACCCGGTCGGCGATATCGGCAACCACCCCGAAATTATGGGTGATGAAAATGATCGCCATGCCCAGCTCGGACTGCAGCCGCTTGAGTAGCTCGAGAATCTGCGCTTCCGTGGTCACGTCGAGCGCCGTGGTCGGCTCATCGGCGATTAACAGGGCCGGATCGCAGGAGATGGCCAGCGCAATCATCGCACGCTGGCGCATGCCGCCTGAAAGCTGATGCGGAAAGGCATCGACCAATTGCTCGGGGCGCGGCATCTGCACCTTGGCCAACAGGTCAATGGCGCGTTCCCGCGCCGCGGCGCGGCTTAGCCCCATATGCAACTGCACGGTGCGCATGATCTGGGCGCCAATGGTGTGCACCGGCGAGAGCGCTGTCATCGGCTCCTGAAAGATCATGCCAATATGTTTGCCGCGCACCTGCCGGATCGCCCGGCTGTTGCGGCCGAATGACGAAAGGTCGAACTGCTCGCCGGAGCGCAGTTGCATGCGCACTTGGCCCCCCGCATCTACCGCGCGCTTGGGCAGCAAACGCATGATCGAGCGGGCGGTGATGGATTTGCCCGAGCCACTTTCGCCGACAATGCCGAGCACCTCACCCTTGTTGACATGGTAAGAGACGCCATCGACCGCCTTGACCAGGCCTTCGCGCAAGGGAAAGTGCACCTGCACATTGTCGACGTCGAGCAGCCGCTCTTGGGGCATATCAAATGTTTTCATCGTCTTACTGCCCATAGGGGTCGGCCGCATCGCGCAGGCCATCGCCAAGGAAGTTGAAGGCGAGCACGGTCATGACGACCGCCGCACCCGGCGAGAGCAACCAGGGCGCCAGCGAGATGGAGCGCAGGTTCTGCGCATCCTGCAACAGCACGCCCCAGCTCACCACGGGCGGACGCAGGCCCAGCCCCAGGAAGCTCAGCGCGGTTTCGCCCAGGATCATTTCCGGCACCGCCAGGGTCAGTGCCGCGATGATATAGGAGGTCATCGAGGGCAGCATGTGCTTGGTGATGATGCGATATTCGCTGGCGCCCGCCAGGCGCGCCGCCATCACATAGTCCTCATTACGGATGGCCAGGAACTGCCCGCGCACCACGCGCGCCAGATGCGTCCAGCCGATCAAGGCCAGGATCAGCGTAATCAGCACATAGACCACGATGGGGTCCCAGGCGATTGGCAGCGCCGCCGCCAACCCCATCCACAAGGGGATCGTGGGCACCGAGCGGATCAGTTCCATCAGGCGCTGGATCGAATTGTCGATCCAGCCACCGAAATAGCCCGAGATCGAACCCAGGGTCAGGCCGAGCACAAAGGCGAAGATCACCCCGATCAACCCCGCCGATAGAGTGACCCGGCCGCCATGCATCAGGCGCGAAAACACGTCGCGCCCCAGATCGTCCGTCCCGAGCAGATTGATCTGCTGCCGCCGGTCATCGACACCGAACAAATGGATATTGGACTGGAACAGGCCGAAGAAATTGTAGTCGTCACCTTGGTGGAAAAACCGGATCGGCAGCACGGTTTCAGGGTCCGTCTCGTACAGAACCCGCGCCGTTTCCGCGTCCCGCTCACGCGACAGGCCATAGACGAAGGGGCCGACAAACTGGCCTTCATGGAACAGGTGGATGCCCGTGGGCGGCGCCAGCGTTCGCAGCCGCTGCACCTCGAACGGTGCATAGGGCGCCACCATGTCGGCAAACAGCGCGCACAGCGCCAGAATGACCAGGAACCACAGCGAAACCACCGCCAGGGCGTGCTTGGTAAAGCGGCGCCAGATGAGCTGCGCCGGCGTTGCTGTGTAGAGATCTTCCTTGCGGTCCTTGGCCGGCGCAGCGGTCGAGTTGATGGTCTGATCGGTCATGGCCAATCCCTCACGCGTTGCGGATGCGCGGATCGAACCACGCAAGCAGAATGTCGGAGATCAGCGTGCCCACGACAGTAAAGACGCTGAGAATGAGAATGAAGCTGCCTGCGAGATACATGTCCTGCATCTTGAGCGCCTGCAGCAGCAGCGGCCCGGTCGTGGGCAGGTTGAGAACAACCGCCGTGATCACGTCGCCCGAGAACAAGGCAGGCAAGGCCCAGCCGACCGTCGAAATGAACGGATTGAGCGCCACGCGAACCGGATAGGTCCAGACCACGCGAGCCTCGCTCAAGCCCTGCGCATAGGCGGTTTCGACATAGGGCTTGCCCAGTTCGTCAAGCATATTGGCGCGCATGACGCGGATCAGACCGGCCGCACCACCCGTCGCCAGGACGACCAGCGGGATCCACAAATGGCTCAGGAGATTTCCGAGCTTGGCCAGGCTCCAGGGCGCATTCTGGAATTCGGGTGAGAACAGCCCGCCCACATCCATGTTGAGATATGCAAAGGCCAGCCACATCAGGATCAGCGCCAGCAGGAAATCGGGAATGCCCTTGCCCAGAAAGCCGAACACGGTGAACAGGTGATCTAGAAACGAATACTGCCGCGAGGCCGAATAGACGCCGACCGGAATGGCAATGGCCCAGGTCAGCACCAGGCTGGCCGAGGAGATCGCCAGGGTCAGCATCAGCCGGTCCCAGATCAGGGTCGAGACCGGCGCGTTCCACTCCAGCGAATAGCCGAAATCACCCCGCAGCACGATATCGCTGATCCAGCGCCAATACTGCACGATCATCGGGTCGTTGAGCCCGAACTGGTCGCGCATCATTTCTTCCTGCAGCGGCGAAATATATTCGCCGGCATGGCGCAATTGCGCGGCATAGGCGGTGACGTAGTCGCCGGGCGGAAGCTGGATGATCACGAACGAAATGAACGAGATGAAGATCAGCGTCGGAATCGCCAGCAGGGCGCGGTTTCCGATGAATGCAAGCATGGTGTGGGGTCTCCGGGCCGGACACCATCCTCACATGGCGCCACGGCAAGCCGGGACGGGTGAACCCGTCCCGGCAGGGTCTTCTGGCTTTAGTCCTGTTCCATCCAGAACTGCTGGGTGCGCGCCAGGCCCACACCGCGGAAGATGTCGTCCTGCACAAGGTCAGCCTGCACATTGTGCATCTTGTCCGAGACGATATTGACCACGGTACCGGCGCCATAGACACCAATCACCCAACCCTGGTTGACGAAGATTTCCGCCATTTCGGAGACGTAGCCATCGGCAACTTCCACCGATGCCGACTGCGATGCCTGGTCCCACAGATCATAGATCTGCTGCAGTTCAGGGCTCGGCTCCATGCCTTCGGCACCATCGGTGTTGTACCATTTGAAGCTCTGGTTGGCGTAACCGTCCGAGCCCATGATGCGGCGCGGATCAGCCGGCACATAGGTCAGGCGGTCAAACGGAATCCAGTGCATCTGGAAGTCGTTATTGGCACGGTTATTGTCCCACTGGGTTCGGTCGATCACACGGGGCAGGAACTCGATGCCGATATCGGCAAAGTTTTCAGCCAGCAGTTCGAGCGTCTTGGCATGGGCGGCGTCATTGGCCTCCACGACCAGGCTGAATCGCTGCCCATCGGGCCGCAGGCGGAAACCGGCGCCATCGCGTTCGCTCAGGCCCGCTTCGTCCAGCAGTTCATTGGCCAGATCCGGGTCATATTCCGTCCAGTGGGTCGACAGCTCCTCGCTGTAATAGGGCGATCCCATCACTGGCGCGGTCTGCAACTCCTTGGCAAGGCCTGACTGCGTCAGTTCGTTGATGAGTTCGCGATCCACCGCGACCGACATGGCATGGCGCACGGCCTCGGTTTCGAACAGCCCGCGCAACACCTCGTCGGTGGTGTTCATATTGGGCACCAGCGACCACACGTTGGAGTCCAGGCCCGGCACGATGTGATAACCACCGCGTTCCTCGTTCTCCTTGTAGAAGGTGTAGTTATCCAGACCCATATAGCGGGCCTGCATGTCGATCTGGCCCTGAGCCACCATCAGGTTGAGCGTCTCCGGGTCCTGGAACAGCCGGTGCTCGATCCGATCGATATAGGGGAGCTGGTTCCCTTCCTGGTCGACGGCATAATAGTAGGGGTTGCGCACCATGGTGACAGTTTCGGCTGGCGCCGGGGTCTCGATCTTCCAGGCGGTGATGACCGGCAGATCCGGATTGTTCCACCAGCCGGTCAGGGCGCCCTTGGAGCCCCAGAGATCAGTCCAGGCCGCCACATTGTACTTCTCTGCTGCCGCTGCGAGCTCTTCCTCGCTGGCATATTTGTCGTTGTACTGGCTCAGATAGTGCTTGGGGAACAGGAAGCTGGGCCGGTCAAGGCTGGGCTCGCCCGTCGAGTCCTTGGCCAGGATCTGCAGGAAATAGACATAGGGCTGGGCGAACTTGATGGTAAAGGTGCGCTCGTCCTGTACTTCGAGTTCAAGCGGCACACCGCCCGGGGCAAAGGTGGGGTCAATTGTCGGCACCAATGCGGGGTTGAGGAAGACGTCGTTATACCAGAATTCGACATCCTCGGTCGTCACCGGCATGCCGTCCGACCATTTCAGGCCCTCGAGCAGGGTGAAGGTGAACGCAGTCGAATCCTCGTTGACCGAATAGCTCTCAATATAGCCAGGGGTCAGCACGGCGGTGCCGTCCTCATCCGCGGTCCATTTGAGCACGCGCTCTTCCATCAGCTTGGTCGGCCCCCAACGGTCACCCGGACCGCTATAGGCGCGGCGCCAGGTGCCACCATATTCGCCCACGCTCAGGGCTTCCACCACGGTGGGGTTGACCGGCAGGCGTTCATCGACCGGCGGCAGGCTCCCGGCCTCCACCATTTCGGTCAGCATGGGCGCTTCCTGGAAGGCCCAGGCCGAGCCGGCCATCGCCGTTGACGACAGCGCCGCTAGGGCGATCGCCGCGACCCAGTTCTTGGCATTCATAGACTTCTCCTCAACTCCAGCGCCACACACCGCATCCGCGGGATAGCGCATCATTCAGCCATGAGAGGCAGACAGCAGTGAATGCAAAAATTTTTGCACGATCCCTCACCTCTCCCCGACACGACCATGAGCAAGTGCCGATTTTCTTAGTTTTTCGGCTATCATTGTCGTGACGGCGGCCATACTTGCCGCTGAATTTCTCAAGTGCAATACGAAAAAATTTGCACTACCGCGACGCGGCGATGCATTGGCGCAATCTGAGGTACGTGCTTCCATACAAGAATGGTTTGGGATTCAATGCCTTACAAAACGGCTGGGTTTTCGCCAGTGGCCCTGAAACCGGCTGAAAAAATTCGTCAACCAGTTACTTAGCGACGCCTGCGAACCGGCGCAAAAGGGTATCGGTGCCGCCAAACAGGCTGCGGTTGTTTGGCATAGACGCGCATTTGCACCCCTTCCCAAGGCCGAATCTTGTCTTGGACAGAAGTCAGGCCAGCGAACGCACGCTGCCGCGCACGGTCAGGCGGCAACCCAGCTCAAGGCGGTTGGCCGGCATCCCTGCGTCCGCCGCGACAATGCGCTGCTCCAGCAGGTTGAGCGCCGCCAGGCCAATATAGTCGAGCGGCACGCTGACCGTTGTCAGTGTGGGCGAGGTGAATTCACCCAGCGCCACGCCGTCAAACCCGACCAGCGAAATATCATTGGGCAGCGCATAATTGGCCTCCTGCAAGGCGCCGATAACGCCAAGCGCCAGATTGTCCGCCGCGCAGAAGATGGCCGTCACCCCGCCAAGACCATCATGCTTGTCGATCCAGCGCCGCATGGCGGCCGCACCCATGTCGGGAAAATAGCCTTCGGCATAGTGGACATAGGCCGTCTCGAGGGACAATTCATTGGCCCGGAACGCATCGAGAAAACCATCCCGCCGCCGTCGCACCGTACCACGCCCCTCCCAGGTCAGGTGCATGATCGAGCGATGCCCCTGCTTGATCAGCCAATTGGTGGCAAAGCGTGCAGCAAACCGGTTGCCGGGCGTAACGCTGTCAATCTGCATCTCATGGTCTTCACCGTTCATCAGTACAGCCGGAATGCGGGAACTCGCGATAGCCCTGAGCAGATCGGGCCGGTCATCGCTGAGCAGCAGGATGCCATCCACCTCGGCCTGCCGGGCCTGCTCGACCAGTTTGGCTCCGCTGAAATTGGGCGTATCCACCTCGATCGGCAGCACCCGGATGGACCGCCGCTCGCACTCACGCATCAGCCGGCTCAGCAGTGTCCAGGAGAACAGGTTGTGCTGATTGTTCGGCAGCGTATCGCTCGGCACGGCCAGCATGATGCTGCGCAGCACGGCAATGGTGGCCTTTTCGCGCCGCCGCGCCAGATAGCCCAACTCCCTTGCGGCGCCCAGAACACGTTCCCGCACTTCCAGCGAAATTGTCGCGGTACCGTTCAACACATGGGACACTGTGGACGCCGCAACCTCTGCGCGCGCGGCAATATCCTTGATCCCGACTTTCCGGTTCACCCAGACTTCCCCTGGAAATGGCGTTCCATAGCGACTCTATGTGTCCTGATGGCACAATGCGCAACCCGTGTTGCGTGGCTTTCCTGCTTGGACGCGGCATACACGCAGGTCCAGTCCGAAAGAATTGCCCGAAGCACCTCAAGCTGGGCGCTGCTCGCCAGCTCACCCGACCGGGTGTGAAATTGGCGCTAGCAGTTGACCTGCAGCTCGCCATAGCCGGCCAGCCAGGCCGCATTGGCCGAGCGCACTGTAAGGGTGCAGTTGGTGCCGGCCAATGGAACGGAGCGCCCGACATAAGCGCCGCTGCCATCCGAGAACGAGATGCGTTGCTCGCCAACATCGGCCACCGCAACCCAGCCGCTGGTCCCGCAAACAGGAAAGATGTCACCCGCCGCCACAAGGAATGGGCTGTTCTGCGAGACACAATCGCTACGATTATCTGCTGCCGTTGCCTGGGGGGCCGGACCGGGCTGCGGGACCACCGTCTCCTCGACAGACGCCTCAACTTGCGTGTCTTCCAGCGCGGACAACCGCTGCTCCAGCGCGCCGACAGATTCCCCAGGCGCCGCCGAGAGGGCAGCCAGGTTTTCCTCGAGGCCCGCCAAGCGACTCTCAAGCCCCTTCAGCGTTGCGTTCAGCTCGGACATGGAGGTCGCCGAGGCCGTATATTGTCGGCCATAGAGCTCCAGGCTCAGCTTGAGCTGCGCAATTTCCGAGGCCGCTTCCTGTTGCGTGTTCCGGGTCTCGCTGTAAAGCCAGGCCGATCCGGCGATGGCGGCAAGAACGAAGACGCCCGGCACAAGCACGCGGAGCGGGGACCGATCACGATCCGTCATGGCCGCCACCACTGGAAGGCCAGCCGCATCCTGTCCGGAGCGGCGGCACAGATACGTTCATGGCAGCTTCGGCGCCTGGAAACAGCGTTGCGGGACATGTCTAGCCTTTCGCGGCAGGTCCTGACGGTTGGCAGGGAGAAATTTCCGGGTCGTTCCCGCGCTGGGGACAGCGCGGGAACGATGACTGGCCAAGGGAGCGGTCAGTACACGTAAATCGTCACCCGATTGAAGCTGCGAACCACCGCAAAGGCGTCCCGCGGGCTATAGCCCGACCGCGTCAGGGCAGACGAAATTGTTGGTGCAGTCATCAAGGACGTTTGCAGCACACCAAGCTTGGGGTGGTTCGACAGCGTTGCCGCCAACAGTCGACGCTGCGGATCACACAGCTTGATGGGGAAGACCTGCACATCGCCTGCACCATGCCAGTTCGAGACTTCACGGCTGGTCACCGGCGTACGATTGAACAGGGCTAGCGCAGCTTCAGGGTCTGCACCAACGCAACGCGTCGCACCGGCGCCATTGCTTGAAGAGCTACCCGAACCGCCATCGCCACCGGGACCGCCAGGTCCACCAGGTCCACCAGGCCCACCGGGACCGCCAGGCCCACCAGGCCCGCCGGGACCACCAGGACCGCCGGGGCCGCCAGGTCCGCCGGGGCCATCGGACCCGCCTGACCCGCCAATATCGACGTCGACATCAAGCAGGCCGGAACTGCCGCCAACATCGACATCGGCCGTGACCAACCCGCCGCCAACATTTGCATCGACCCCAAGAATGCCGCTATCGCCGCCGCTGCTGACATTGGCATCCAGCAGACCGCTACCCGAGCCGCCACCGACATTGGCGTCCAGGACATTGCCGTCGCCGCCACCCAGTCCCACATTGACCAGCCCGCTGTCTCCAGCTTCGCCTGAACCAAGCGTTATCAATGCGCCACTGTCACTACCTCCAACGAGCCCCAATAGAGATTGCGCCGACGCCGACGGCGTCAGCATCAGGGCAGCGACCAATGCCCCTGTAAGAATTGGGAGAGTCGGTTTCATTTCAGGCCTCCAGTTGAAACTTTTACTTTTACGCGGAAGCACATTCATTGATGAAAGCCGGCAATTGGCTTCTGAACCTGCGCCACACTGCAACGCTAGGGGCCGATGACCATTGGCCACCAGTAACAAACGGTATCATCGGGGGTTCAATTCGGGTTTGTAGACGTTGCCTGACGCGCGAAAACTGCTCGATTCTGTCGCTTTTGGGCATTGCACTGCAGGCAACCCTGACACAACCAGCCGGACACTCGCTAGGGCCGGCATTCGTCTGCATTCGCCACCGCACCTTCTTGGCGGTCGGCGTCAGGCAACTCGCTTTCGCGCCAATAAGCCCTGAGTTTGTTCCGGACCGTGCGCAGGGACACACCAAGCATTCTGGCCGTGCGTGTTCTGTTGCCGCCGCAATGGCGCAACGTCTGCAGGATCACGTGCCGCTCGATATCCTGCAGCGTCTGGCCAACCAGGCTCCGGGCGGCCTTGCTGGCGCGCAGCGGCGTGTCGGCGGGCGCCTGGCTGGTGAAATGACCCAGAATATGATCGATCAGGCGGTCGTCGTCGGCCGTTATTACGGTGGTGTCGGACGCCCCCGAGGTCTCGATGAAAACCAGCTGCCCGGTTTGTTCATCAATGGCCACCAGGGCCCTGCTGCCAATGAGCAAACGCGGTGTGTTGCCGGCTTCAACCAGCACGAACTCCGGCGACTCGCCCGGAAAAGCGGGATCTTCGAACACATGGATGAGCTCTGACCGGAGCTGCCCAAGCCGAATCCGTTGCAGCGATATGCGCTCGAACGGCTGCCGCACTCGCTTGCCAAATGTCGAAACACGCATTGTGGGCATTGATGCGGTGTCGGCATTACGGCGTCCAAAGACACGTCCTTCCGAGTGGGGGCCATAGGAGCCAAACAGGGACAGTTTTTCAGCCACGGACAACGCCTCCTTGCAATCGCAAAGCCCAGATCGACCATGACGGCAACGGCCGTTCAGGCCCCAGGGCAGGCTTCAGCGTGCAGGCTTATGAGCGCGCGGCAAACGTTATAGCCGGTTATGTACGGAGGTTTGCGACGTTTCATGCTCGCCCGGATCGCATCCCGACCACCCCAGGCGTGCTGTTTGATCCAGACCCTGGGCGAGTCCGGCACGCTGCAAATCCAGCGAGCCGACAGCACCAGTTTTTCCCGGGAATACTGGGACGTATTGCGAGCGATGTAACGGTAACGAACTCGACGCAACGCAATGCCCCTGCCAGTTGTTTGCGTATAGTTTCCACAGCCGGGGCCAACGAAATGACGTATTGTACAACAAACAAACGCAAGCAATGCGAGCGCGTCATAAGCCATTCCACTATGGAGGCAATTTTATTTTTGTTTAAGAAGAATTCTTATGAACATCACAACTGTGGGTTTATCACCTAAAAGCGCACTATGTATCGAACAGCAAACAAATTTTCAAAAATTCTCGCTGTTCTGAAAAGCAGGATCTATCGAGCCCAACCCAGTCTGTTCTGAATTGCGACACGGCGACAGCCCGAACAACGCACCCTGAATCGAATGCGGCTTACGATAAGGGGGGAGAGTGACCCAAACCAACCAGGCGACGGAGAATGAAAGAGACATTCTCGAAGCGCTGAACAGAATTTGCGAGTCGGAATACTTCTCCGAGGCCGAGCAAATAAAACGGTTCTTGCGCTATGTCGTGGAAGAGGCGCTGGCTGGGCGTGCCGACAGGATCAAGTCCTATTCGGTTGCGGTCGAGGCCCTCGGCAAGGACACTGATTTTGATCCGACGCAGGATCCGATCGTGCGTATCACCGCCAACCGCCTCCGGAGCGCCCTGGCCAAGTACTACAATGAGACAACTGACCAGCACCGAGTTGTCATACGCCTCCCCAAAGGACACTATTTCCCCCAGTTCGATTTTCACCAGCCGCCCTCTGACACACCCGACCCGCCGGGACTGCCGGTCTCGACACAGCGTATGGAGACGCCTGTTCCAATCCGGTGGCGCCTTCCGGCGTCGCTCTTGCTTGGTGCTGGTCTGGTTCTACTGGCGCTGATGTTCTGGTCCCGGATTTCGGCCGCCGATACCAATGGCAATCTGGGCCGTGTCTGGATCATCGTGCAGCCCCTTGAGACCGGAGGAAGCACCGATGATGACTTTGCGCGCGTACTCGGCGACCAGATTATTGCGCAGATGACGCGATATGACGGTGTCAACATTATCGATGCGCAGCGTGCCCCGAACGAGCAAAGATCAGCGGACCAGATTTCGGGCAGCGGCTGGACCGAAAAACACGTATTCTCCTTGGCAACCTATGTGCGACTGGAAGACGACCGCGCTGCAGTCCGCTGGTATCTGACCGATATGCACACCAATCAGGTCATGTGGGCCTCGGACCGCAGGGTCAGCCTTGAAAGCGGTGACGGGGCCGCTGCCATCGTGCAATCGGTTTCGGCAGAACTGCTCGGACTCGAAGGCGCCATACCGGTTATCCTGGACCGCCTGCAACCCACCGGTCTGGAAGACGACAGCGTCTGCATGGCAAGGGCACAACGCCACGCTCTCACGGATGATCAGATGATACTCGGTGGTGTGACCGAATGCCTTGAACGCGTTGTCCGCAATCACCCTCGGAACGGGCATGCCTGGGCTCTGCTGAGCCTGGCCTATCACCGCCAGGGGCGGCTTGCCGCATCCCTGGGCGAGAATGCCAGCGGCTTTCGCAGGCTTCAGCAGGAGGCCGCAGCGACCGCCAGCGCTATCTCACCAGAGACTTTCTTTCCACACCTGGCACAACTGGCCGCGGCCTATGACGCCGGGCAACTCACGGTGCTGCAAAATCTGGCTGACAGAATGCTCCTGCGCTATAGCGGCGATCCGCGTCTGAAGGTGATGATCGGCAAGGCCCTGGTTTCGCTAGGCATGGCGGAGAGTGGCCTGCCTCTGATCGAGGCTGGTCTCGACCAGCTCCCGTCTCTTGGTCCACTGGGCTATGCCATGCTGGCGCTGGAACGCTACGTCGCGGGTGATCTGGAAATGGCCCTGGGTTATATCGATGCCCAGGCTCTGCCGAACGACTATCGATACTGGTTGATGAAAGCGGCAGTCCATGCCGGCACGGGTCAGATGGACGAGGCGATGCAGGCCTGGACTGCCCTGACACGCCTTAAGCCCGGCTATGCCGACAATGTCTGCCAGGACCTGCGCCATGCGAACATTCACTACACCTACTATAACCGGATCGTCGCGGACCTGAGCAAGATTGTCCCGGACCTGCCCGCGGAGTCCTGCCGGTTCCGCCTGCCGCCACAGTCCGCCCTGGCACCAAGCATACAAGCTGTAGGTTCTCGCACCCCATAGCTTGGCCCAAATGGCACAACGCCCTTCTTTCCACTCCCCCAAAGCGGCCGCGTCAGGCCAGCATTGGATAGGAAACAAACGCCAAGCGGCGGCTATCCGGCGCCCAGGAATTGACGTTGATCGTCCCCTGCCCGCCGAAAAAACCTGCCAATACGCGGTGTTCACCGCCGTCCGATCCCATCAGGCGCAATTCCACATCCTTGTCGGGCGGATGCCCAATCGTGCCCTCGGGATAGCTCAGATAGGCCAGCCATTGGCCATCCGACGAGATATGTGGGAACCAATTGACCCGACTGTCGAACGTCAATTGTTCAACCTCGCTCCCGTCAAAAGCCTTCATGCGGAAGATCTGCGCATGTCCGGGCTGTGAAGCCGCCAGTTCGGAATTGAAATAGAGCCAGGTACCGTCGGGTGAATATTCGGGGCCGTCGTTCGGCACACTCAAATTGGTCAACCGCCGGTCCGGACCGCCTGCGGCGGGAATGGTGAAAACATTGACCATCCGCTCGCCTGCCGGACTTTCGACGGCGACATAGGACAAGGTCCGGCCATCGGGCGAGATGCCGTGCAAGTAATAGTGATGCGGCGTGGCGTGGTCGTTCGACACCCGGCGTGGCGTTCCGCCGGCAAGCGGCACCGCATAGAGGTGGCCGTCGTCCGAGCTCACATAGGCGGTCGACCCATCCGGCGAAAGCACATGGTCGTTGTTGAGATCGGCCAGCTCGCCGGTATCGATCATCTCCGGCTCGCCGCCGCTGACGGCAATGCGAAACAGCTTGCCGCCGGCATTGAACACCAGCCAATCGCCGTCCGGCGTCCAGTTGGGCGCCTCGATCACCTCATCGGCAATGAAAATCACCTGCTGGTTGCCATCCAGATCGATGATCGTCAGCTTTGCCAGCTGGCCTTGACCAAGGCTGCGGCCGCGGCGGGGGAACTTGAAACTCATCTTCTGTCCTGGGCGGTTTGGGGATGGCGATGCGGCCTACACCGGATCGAGACCATCGCGGAAATCATTGAGATCGGCATCGACCGATGAGGGTGCATCGATCCATTCGAGCAGGGGCTCCCCAAAGACCGGGTCGCGCGCCGGAATGGGCAGCATCATGATGCGCTTGGCCGCGGCGCGCCGAGTGTCTTCGGTGATGTGGTCTTCCTGGATATTGTCCCAATCGCGCCCATCCGGATAGCCGCCGACAACCATGACATCGTCAGACCGATCGACCATGGCATGTGAGACCCCGGCAGGCATCAGCACGACGTCGCCGGCCGAAAACCTGATGCGCTTGCCGCCCTGGCCGAACAGGTCCAGCTCCATCCAGCCGCTCGCCACCCCCAGGCATTCATGGGTGGTAGAGTGGAAATGGGGATAGTCATAGATACCCGGATAGCGCCAATTGTTGAGCCAGCCATTGGCCCGAAAGCGCTCCCGCACGGCCTCCTCGCCGCCACCCGCAACGCCCTCGCGGTAAACCAGAAGGGGGAAGCGGCTGTTGGGCAGCATGCCATTGGGTCGCGACCAATGGGCTTCCGTTGATTTGGCCATGATGTCCTCCTCTTTTGATCGATACGACTTCTGCCGCCTTTCCGGCGGCTACAATCCCAATGCCTTGAGATGCGCAAGCGAGCGACGCGCGAACGCCTGCCAGTCACTGGGATTGTCGTGTTCGGTGACGATGTGGTCGGCCCTGGTCTTGCGGAACAGCGGAACCAACCCGGCCCAGTCGATAATGCCGTCGCCGGTGGCGGTCCAGCCATCATCCTGCTTGGTGCCGAGCGGGGCGGTATCCTTGGTCTGGATGACCACGATCCGGTCTGCGAATTTTTCGAGTTCCGCCGCGGGGTCCGCGCCCGCGCGGACGATCCAACCGCAGTCGATCTCGAATTTCACCCCCGGACCACCGGCATCGAAAATATGGTCGATCGGACGCGAGCCATCGGCAAGCGGTACGAATTCGAAATCGTGATTGTGCCAGGCCACCTGCAGGCCATGCCTTGCCGCCGCCTCGGCGCCACGCGCCAGCTTTTCGCCGAGCCCCCGCCAATAGGCGACAGTTGGCTCGCGCTCCTCGGTCGTCACATAAGGGGGAATAAGATAGGTCGCGCCCAGGGTCTGGGCGATGTCGATGAACCGGTCCGGCTCTTCGACGAGGCCCGCAAGCGGCATGTGAAAGCCATAGCAATCAAGCCCGGCATCATCGAGCTGGCGCCGGAACAATGACGGGTCAGCTTCGTATGCCGGCAACCAGGGTTCGATGGCGTCGTATCCCATATCCTTGAGAATTGGGAGCTGATCGGCCAGCGGCGGAAAATTGCGCGAAGAATAGAGCTGATAGGCTTTGCGGTAGGTCATCGGTCGTTCCGGCTATAAATGTGGAGGCGCCGCCTTCACGCGACGCCCTCGGGCAGGTCAGGGCTGGGCTTCCTTGTCGCTGTCGAATTCGAGCAGTTCGACCATCACGCCCAGATCCTTGACCGTGTCGTAATAGGCATAACGCCCGTGGCTGCCGTCGAATTCGCCACGCTGCAGCAGCTTGTGCCCCTTGGACTCAAGGTAAGCGTTGCGCTTGGTAAGGTTTCTGGTGCGGAACGCAATGTGGTGGCAGCCGGGGCCTTTTTGTTCGAGCAGGTCGCGCCAGGCGCTCTTTTCCGGACCGGGCTGGAGAAACTCGACATCGATATTGCCGAATTTGAACATCATGATCCGGCATCCGACCTCGGCCGGCTTGCCGTGGTAGATGGCCTTGGCCTCCTCCGGCTCGGCTGCCCTGCCTTCCTGGGGCATAGGCTTGCCGGTCAGGTCCGAAAACCATTGGGCCGATTTGACCACATCGTCGGTGACGAAGCAGATCTGCATCACTTCGTCTTCATCAAGCAGGCGCTTGTCCATGTTCATAGTCCGTTGTGTTGGCGTGTGCCGGGCGGCCCGGAGCCAAATGGCCCCGGGTCGCCAGACGTCGCTGGGAGGAGGAGAGGGAGATCAGCCCAGGATGGTTTCGTAGTTTTCCTGAATCTGCGAGATGGCATCATCCACGCTCATGGACGGGTCGCTCCAGAAGTTGAACACGACGTCCCAGATCGAATTCTGCCAGTCAGCATCGACCGTCGAATGCGGGTTCGGCACCTGGTGGTCAGCATCTTCGAGAATGCGCAGCACTTCGACCGAGCAGGCATCGAGCACTTCGGAGGGCGCATCGAGCCGGGTTGGGGTCGAGCCCTTGGCGCTGGCGAAGGCGGCCTGGATCTGCGGATCGGCCACGACCGCGGCAAAGTCGAGTTCGGCGGCGTCCACCTCTTCGGACTGGCCACCCAGGATGCCCCAGCTATCGACGGTCACCGGCACCGCCTTGGCGCCCGGTATCTGGATACAACCGAAATCGGTCCCGGCGGTCTTTCCGGCAGCGCTCCATTCACCCTTCATCCAGTCGCCATGGATCTGCATCAGGGCCTGGCCGGTGATCACCATATTGGTGGTCACATTCCATTCGCGGTTCGCAGAGCCCTCATCGGCTTCCTGCTGGAAGCGGCGCAGCGTTTCGAGCAAGGTGCGCATTTCGGCGCTGTCGATGACAGACGGATCGGGCTCGCCGCCATAAACGGCATTGTAGAACTCCGGACCACCGGTAGCTGCCGCCAGGGCGTGCACCAGATAGCCGACCTGCCATTGCTGGCCACCAATGGCGAGCGGGATATAGCCCGCGTCACGCACCTTCTGGAAATCGGCAAACATCGCATCGAGCGAATCCCAGGCGGCCGGATCGACCCCCGCGGCCTCGGCCACTTCCATATTGTAATAGGCCATGCCGTCGATGTGGATGGCGGTCGGGATCTTCATGATCTCGCCATCGACCGTGATCGAGCTGACAACGGACGAGGGATAGTGTTCGAGGATCCCCTGTTCGGTGAAGAACTCCGTCAGCGGCCGCGCGAGCCCGAGGCCGGCCAGGTCGCGATAGACGCCGGGGCTGGATTCGAGGAACACATTGGGCGGGGTGCCGCCGGTGACCAGGTTCATCAGGTTCACGTTGGAACCGGTATTGTGCGGAATGGCGATGTCGGTCCAGGTGTGACCCTTGGCTTCCAGGCCATCCTTGAGGACGTTGAGTGCCGCGACTTCCGGTCCCGATGACCAGTTGTGGTAGATGATCAGGTCCGTGGCGCTTGCCGCGGAGCTGACCATGAGAGCAGCGGTGACGCCACCCAGGATCGATTTCAACATCTTGGTTTCCTCCCTAATGATGTTGGCTAGATCCGCCGCCCGGTCTGGGCGTCGAAAAGATTGGCCTTGCCGGCCTGGAACTGCACCGGCACGGTGCTGCCGACCCGGAGGCCCGCGGCGAGATCGGGGGCAACCCGAAGCGCGAGCATCTCGTCTTCAAAGGTCAGGTAAAGCGTGGCGTCCGATCCGGTGCGTTCGGCCGACAGCACAGGCAGCGTGAACTGGGCGGTGCCGCCGCTGGCCGGCTCGCCGATTGTGAAATGTTCGGGACGCATCCCAATAACTACCGGCAATCCGTCCCGCGCCGGTGCCTGGAAGGGATAGTCCGAGACATCCAGGCGGGCTCCGGACTTGAACACCGCTTCGACCTTGCCGGCTTTCACGGCAAGCGTGGCGGACCGCATGTTCATGGCGGGGGCGCCGATAAACCCGGCCACAAAGAGATTGGCCGGGTGTTCATAGACCTCGTCGGGCGTCCCGAACTGCTGGATCACCCCACCATCCATCACGGCGATCTTGGTCGCCATGGTCATGGCTTCGATCTGATCGTGCGTGACGTAGACGACCGTGGACTTCAGCTCGTCATGCAGCTTCTTGATTTCCAGCCGCATCTCGGTGCGCAGCTTGGCGTCCAGATTGCTCAGCGGTTCGTCGAAAAGAAAGACATCGACCTTCTTGATGATGGCACGGCCAATAGCGACGCGCTGGCGCTGTCCACCGGAAAGCTGGGCCGGCTTGCGATCAAGCAAGGGCTCGATCTGCAACATTTTGGCGACCCAGGCGATGCGGCGCTCGACTTCCTCGCTGGGCAGCTTGCTGGCCGCCAGCCCGAACTTGAGGTTCCCCCGCACGGTCTTGGTCGGATAGAGCGCATAGGACTGGAACACCATGGCCAGCCCGCGATCCTTGGGATCAAGCTCGGTCACGTCGCGATCGCCGATGGTGATCCGTCCATCGCTGACTTCGAGCAGACCGGCCAAAAGGTTGAGCAAGGTGGTCTTGCCGCAACCGGACGGACCCAGCAGCACCAGGAAATCACCGTCCTCGATGGCAAGGTTCAGATCGTCGAGCACGGTGACTGCGCCATAACGCTTGACGATATGTTCGAAACTGACGGCAGGCATTGGCACTAACCCTTGATGGCGCCGGCGGTCACGCCCTGAACGAAGAGCTTGCCGACGAGAAAATAGACGACGAGGGGTGGAATGGCCGTGAGCAGTGCTGCAGCCATGTTGTGGGCGTAGTTGGTCGTACCCGTGGAGATGGTGATCAGATTGGCGAGGTTCACCGTCATGGGCTGGCCGGTCAGGCCGCCAAAGGTCACGCCGATCAGGTAATCGTTCCAGATCGAGGTGATCTGCAGGATCAGCACCACGATCAGGATATTGCCGCTCATGGGCACGATGATCTCGAAGAAGATGCGCCAGAACGAACCCGAATCCATCATCGCGGCGGACATGATCTCTGTCGGGATATCCTTGTAGTAATTGCGGAAGATCAGGGTCAGCACCGGCATGGCCAGCACTGCATGGATCACCGCCACGGCCCAGAGCGTGCCGTAGATCTTGGTGGTCGTTGTCATCACGATCAGCGGATACATGATGATCTGGAACGGCACGAAGGCGCAGATGAACAGCAGGAACAGGAAGCCCCCGGCCCAGCGCACATTCCACAGGGCCAGAGCAAAGCCGGTAACCATGGCGAGAGAGATCGACAGGATCAGCGAGGGAAACAGGATCGATACCGAGTTCCAGAAGCCAACCTTGAGCCCATCGCACTTGATGCCCGAACAGGCATGGTTCCAGGCGTGATCCCAGGCTTCCAGCGTCCAGATATGGGGTAGCGTGAAGATCGCCCCTTCGCGGATCTGGTCCATGGTCTTGAACGAGGTGACCACGACCACATAAAGCGGCACACAAAAGAACAGGGCACAGATGGTGAGAAAGACCAGCACCGCGATAGAGCGCGGGGTGATGCCCTTTTTCTTGCGCACGAAATAGGGCGCGCGGGTCACGGGAACTTCACCGGCGGCGGCTGCGCGTTCAGAAACGGAAACCTGGCTCATCGGGCGGCCTCCCGCTTGCGCTGTTGCCACACGGTCAGGGCAACCAATGGAATGAAGACGACCAGGGTAATGACCAGCATCATCACTGCGGCCGCCGAGGCGTAGCCAAGATTGGACTTGGCCGAGAGGGCGTTGATGGTGAAATAAGCCGGCACCCAGGTGCTCTGTCCCGGTCCGCCATTGGTCATGGCCACGACCACGTCATAGGCCTTGATGACGCCAAGTGAGAGCAGGATGGCGCAGGTGATGAAGGTGAACTTCATCATCGGGATGATGATTTCGAGGTAGACCCGCCAGAGCGGCACGCCATCAAGCTTGGCCGCGCTCCAGATTTCGGTGTTGATCCCTTTCAGTCCCGCCAGCATTAGCGCCATGTAAAAACCGGCCGACTGCCAGACAGAGGCGAGAATGATGGCGTACATGGCCGTATCACCCTGGGCGAGCCAGTTGAAATCGACCTCCCAGCCCAGGCTGCGCAGGAAGCTCTGCGCACCCAGCGTGGGATTGAGAATCCAGCGCCAGGCGGCACCGGTAACGATCAGCGAGACGGCCAGCGGATAAAGAAAAACCGTCCGAAAGAAACTTTCGCCGCGCTTTTCCTTGTCGATCATGGCCGCGAGAATGAAGCCGAAAACAATGGCCAGCGCGCTGCCCAGGCCGAGCACGATCAAATTGCGGAGCGATATTTCCCAGCCGGCATCGCGGAACAGACGGTCATACTGACGGCCCCATTCTGACCAGTCGATGCCATATTCGGGCAGGCGGCGGCTGCGCGTGAAGGACAGATAAATGGTCCAGCCAATTGACCCGACAAAGGCCACGGCCGTGATGGCCAGGGCCGGCGTCAGAGCAAGTTGGGGCGCAATGCGGCTCCAGCGCATGAAACTCCTCCCAATATCCCGGCCGCCCCTGTGTTCAGAGTTCTCTTCCGGGTGTTGTATTAGCGTTAATCTAGAGGCATAGTTCCCCGAACGTCAACTGGCCAAGTGGAAAAATGCAGCAAGCGCGCACCTGAAGACATCGAAAGTCACGGCTTGGGGAGGAATTAAGTTTGACACTACAAGAAGTTATGCCGCGCCTCGGATTTGGAACCTATGGGCGCTGGAAGGCCGAAGGCATCGAAGCGATCCTATGCGCGCTGGAAACAGGCTACCGCCATCTGGACACCGCGCAGACCTATGACACCGAGACCGAAGTGGGAACAGCACTCGTGCAATCAGGCCTGGCGCGTGCCGAGATCTTCCTGACCACCAAGATTTCGACGGACAATTATGCCGAAGGCAAGCTGCTTCCATCACTGGAAACCAGCCTGTCCCATCTGGGAGTCGATCAGGTGGATCTAACCCTGCTGCACTGGCCCTCCCCCAATGGCGCCCAGCCGCTGGCAGCCTATCTTGAGCCCCTTTTGGACGCGCAGGATCGTGGACTGACTAGGTTCATTGGGGTCTCGAACTTTACCATCGCCCTGCTTGACCAAGCCCGTTCGATTGCCGGTGAAGGCCGCATTGCCACCAATCAGGTCGAACTCAACCCATTCATTCAGAACAAAAAACTGGCGCAGTACTGTGTCGATCACGGCATTATGGTGACATGCTACCAACCGATCGCGCACGGGCGACTGGGCGACGATCCGGTACTGGTCGATACCGCGCGCCGCTATGATGCCAGCCCCGAGCAGCTCGCCCTCGCCTTTGAACTGGCCAAGGGCTATGCAGCCATCCCAACCTCCGGAAAGCGCGAGAGAATTGTCTCCAATTTTGCAGCCCAGCACCTGAAATTGTCACCTGAAGACATTGCGCTGATCGAGACTCGGGATCGCAATCTGCGGGCAATCGCACCCGACTGGGGGCCGGACTGGGACTAGCTTCGGCACGTTGACACGCCAAATTCAAACTGCCATGACGCGACGTATTAACGATCACACAATGTCAGCGAGACTGACTTTGTTCATAACGACCTGAAGGGTCAGGAGGATATTATGCTTGGTGTTGTCGGCATTGGCCATGTGGCGATCAAGGTCACCGATCTGGACCGGTCGCTGGACTTTTATCGCGACCGCCTCGGCTTTCCGGAAATGTTGCGCCTCAAGCACGACAATGGCGAGACCTGGCTGGTCTACCTGCGCATCACCGATGATCAGTATCTCGAGATCTTCCCCGGCGCCGAAAACGACCGTGCCCCGGGCTGGAATGCCAATGGCGTAAACCACATGTGCTTCACGATTGAGGACCTGGAGGGCACGACCGAACGGATCAAGGCGGCCGGCATTGCCCTGACCTCCGAGATCAAGCCGGGCCTTGATGGCAATCGCCAGGCCTGGATCGAGGACCCGGACGGGAACCGGATCGAATTGATGGAGATGGCGCAGGATTGCCTGCAATTGCAGGCCATTCGCCGCTTGCACCAAGAGCACGCATAATCCATTCAATCGATCGCAGAATGGGGGACAGCGTAGCTTGGGCAGACCGATTGTTCGACTGAAGGATGTTGCAGACAAGACCGGTTTCTCGGTGAACACGGTCAGTCTGGCCTTGCGCGGCAGTCCCCGCATTCCCGAGGACACCGCCATGCGCATCCGCGACGCGGCGCGTGATCTCAACTACATGCCCAATCAGGTGGCCAAGTCCCTGGTCAGCCGTGAGACCAAGACCATCGGGCTGGTGTTGACCGACATCACCAACCCGGCCCTGACCCAGGCAGCCCAGTCCATCGAGCTGGCCTTGGCCGAGCGGGGCTATTCCACCTTGTTTGCCACCTCCAACAATGATCTGGACGAGGAAAAGCGGGTCATTGCCATGTTCCAGTCCCGCCAGGTGGATGGCATGTTGATTTATCCGCGCAGCCACCGCGAGCTCGATCACATCCGGCAATTGCGTCGCGCCAATTATCCGGTGGTCCTGCTCGTAGCCGACCCCGATGCCGGGGTCGATGCAGTCTCGGTCGACGAGCGGCGCGGCGCCTATCGGGCCGTCCGCCACCTGATCGATATCGGGCACAAGCGGATTGGCATCATCGATAGCGCCAATCCCCTGGGCAATCATGAAAAGCGCGAAGGCTACGACGCGGCCCTGCATGAGGCCAATATCGCGGTTGATCCTCAGCTCTCGGCCGATCCGCAAGGGCACTCGGTCATTCGCGGTTACTGGGCCATGGACAAGCTGATGCGTCTCCCCCAGCGGCCATCGGCCGTGTTCGCTGCCAACGACTCCCTTGCCATCGGCGCCCTGCGCTGGACACAGAAGAACGGATTGCGCGTCCCCGAGGACGTCGCCATTGTCGGCTTCGATAATATCGAATTCGCCGAACACGCCGCGACACCACTGACCAGTGTCAACTACGAAATCCGGCTGGTAACCGACCTGGCCGTGGCCCGCCTGATTGAATTGATCGGCACTGAAGGCGCCCTGCCCGAGCCCAGTGTCACCCTGATCGACCCCGAACTGATCGTCAGGGAAAGCACGCATCGACGGAACTGATATCTCCAAACACGAACCAGCACGCGGCCGATCCTCGCCACGCCGCACGCGCTCCGGGCTGCAAGCGGCGCCCTCCCGGCTGACCCATGCTCTGGAAACTTCCAGACCTCGCCTCGTCGCTATCTGCAGTCAATAAATCGACGCCTCGGTTTCCCGGAGCGGCATTGGGCAACACGGCCCATGACCGACGTCATTTTCTCACACCCCTGTAATTTGCCTGTCACAACGACCCCGTAAAGACATGTTTGCACGCGCGTGCAATGACATCCCATCCGACGCATTATCGGGGCTTCAAACATGACCATTCTCAAGACGACGAAACTGCTCGCCACCACGGCAATGCTGCTCTCGGGCACCATGCTTGCCGCGCAGGCCGAGGATTACACCATCACCGTGTGGGCCGGCGGCACCGGTGACACCAGCAATTACCGCTACGACAACATCGTCATGGCGGCCGATATTCTCGAACGTGAAGCCGCAATCCGCGGCGAAGAGCTCAACATCACCGTCGAAACCCAGGCCTGGTCCGGCTGGGACGATTTCAAGCAGGCCGTGACCCTGGCTGCCGAAGCGGGCAATGCGCCCAACATCATCATTTCCGGCCATGAAGACATCGGCCCGTGGTCGCAGTCCGGCCTGTTGCGCCCGGTCGAGGACTATGTGGACTTCGACGCTTGGCCGCTCAACGCGATTTACCCCAACCTCTATGACATCACCAGCTATGACGGGGTTGTCTGGGGCATTCCGCAGGATGCCGAGTCGCGCCCGTTCTTCTATTCCCGAGCCAATCTCAAGGCCATTGGCTGGACCGATGCCGACATCGAGGCCCTGCCTGGCAAGGTCGCGAGCGGTGAATACACGCTCTACAACATGATCGACGACGCCAAGAAGATGCAGGACGCCGGTGTCGTCGAAGCGGGCAAGGGCTTCGTGCCACGCCCCAGCAACGGCCCGGACTACTGGCAGTTCTATATCAGCTTCGGCGGCGAAATGGTCGACGCGGAAACCGGCAAGCTCGTTCTCGACAAGCAGGCCATGACCGACATGTTCCAGTTCTTCGTTGATGCGGCCGACGCCGGCGTAGTGCCGGCCACTCATCTCGGCTCGACCTGGGATGCCTTCCACGAAGCCGTTGCCAACGATCAGGCCGGCTTCTGGCATGCCGGCACCTGGACTGTTTCGGAGTGGCAGACCAAATGGGGTCTCGAGGACTTCTTCGGTCAGATGCAGTACAGCCTGATCCCCGCTGGCAATGAGAACGGCAAGGCCAACACTATCAGCCATCCGCTGGTCTATCTGCTCTCCAACGCCGGTACCGATGACGATGCAGCGATCTCTGCGGAGTTGATCTCTATCGCCTCCGAGCCGCGCTTCAACGCGCTGCACGCCGTCAAGTCGGGCAAAGTGGCCCTGAGCGACGCTCAGGCATCGATCCCGCTGTTTGCCAATGACCGCTGGGCCGGCATTGCCACCACCGAGCTCCTGCCGCATGCGACCGCCATCCCCAACGACGTCGAGTTCGGCCCTTACTGGACCGCGATGTTCAAGAACCTTGAAGCTTCCTGGACTGGCACCGTCTCGGTTGAAGACGCCGTCAACGCTCTGGAAGCCGAAGTCACCTCGGCCCTGGGCGACAAGATCATCGTCCGCTAACCGCCAATATGCCCGGGGCGCCATGCAGCGCCCCGGGATCCCGTTGGAGACTGTTCTCATGCGCACCAGAACCAGCCTTCTAGGCCTGGGCTTCGTCAGCCCGGCGCTTGCGTTGCTCTTTGCCTTCTTCCTCATGCCCGTGGTGCTGACGACTGTCTTCGCCTTCACCAATATGAGCACCGCGACCGGCATCACCGGCGGCTCTCACGTCATTACCGGCAACCTGCTGCGGGACCTGGGAAATGCCGGAATTGACAACGACGTCATCACGGCACTGGGTGAAGCCAGTTTTTCGGTGACATCCGAAACGCTGGCAGCCGCTGCCGATGCCGGCGTCGAACCTCGGTTCCTCGGCGAAATCGAAGCCCGGCTTATGGGCCAAAACTTCGAGGACGCACGCAGCTTCGAATCCGCGCTCAAATCCCTGCCTTCGCGCCCGACCCGCATTCGCGAGCTCAAGCTTGCCACCGAACCGTTCGAGCGCTCGATCCTCAATACCCGCTATGCCAGCCGCGCCGACATGGAAGCCGCGATCACCAGCATGGCGCCCGACGCGCCGGCCGAAACCATCAGCACCATTGCCGAAGCCAGCTATACCGGCTGGCGCTGGATCGATGGCGGCAATTTCCAGACCCTGCTGGATCGGCCCGAAACCATCCGCATCGTCCTCAACACCGTTTTCTATGTCGCCGCGACACTCGCCTTCAACGTATTTGTCGGCCTGTTCCTGGCCATCACCACCTTTTATCTGCCCAAGACCGGCGCAGGCTTTTTCAGCGTGCTCTGGCTGCTGCCGCGCATCACGCCTGTCGTCCTCTATGCAGTCATGTGGAAGTGGTTCACCTGGGACAATGGCTTTCTCTATGTCATCGCCGAGCAGCTCGGGCTGCCCGCCTTCAACTACATGAAAGGTTCGGTACCCACGGCCTGGGCGACAATCATACTGGTCAACGGCTTTGTCGGTGCATCCTTCGGCATGATCCTGTTTTCAGGTGCCCTGCGCGCTATTCCAATCCAGCAGCTCTGGGCCAGCGAAGTCGACGGCGCCAGTCGCTGGCAGCAGATCCGCCAGATCATCCTGCCGCAATTGCGCTGGCCGATCCTGTTTGTCACCTCCTACCAGACGCTCTCCCTGCTCTCCTCCTATGAGCAGATCTGGCTCACCACCAATGGCGGCCCGGGCAGCACGACCACGGTCTGGGCGCTCGAGGCCTTCAACACGGCGCTCAACAACTACACCGGCAATCTCGAATACGGCATGGGCGCCGCCATGGCGCTGATTCTGGTCGCGGTCGGCCTGGTTCTGTCCATCCTCTACTTGCGCATGTTCCGGTTCGACGAGCTGGTCAACAAGCCGCGGATCGAATTCTAGGAGCCGCAGATGACCCGCAACTTCTCCGCCTGGCCTATCTACGCCCTGCTCGGCATACTCAGTGCCCCGCTGGCGGTGATGTATCTCTTCCTCGTCATAGATACCTTCACCAATGCCCCGCCGGGGTCTCTCATTCCCAATGAGTTCACCTTTCACCATTGGCGGTTCCTCTGGGACGCTTCGGTGACGGGCGACGTCTGGGGCCCGACGGCCACGACGTTCCTGTTTGCCACCACCATGGTGGTGATCGTTCTGGCCGTTTCCTCCACCGCTGGCTACGCCATTTCCCGGCTCAATCTACCGTTCCGCCGCTTCTTCCTTTCCGGCATCATGGTGATGCACGCCTTTCCCTCGGTAACCCTGATCATCGGCGTGTTCCTCGTGCTGCAGTTTGCCGGGCTCTACAACACGCTGATCGGCGTGATCCTGGTCAAGGCCAGCCTGATGCTGCCCTTTGGCGTCTGGATCATGAAGGGCTTCTACGACCAGGTGCCCTGGGAAATCGAAATGGCCGGCGTGCAGGACGGGGCCAGCCGCTTCACCGTCTGGCGCCGCCTGATCCTGCCCCAGGTGACGCCGGGCCTGCTTTCGCTGGGCATCTTCGCCTTCATCGATGGCTGGAGCGAATTCATGCTGCCCCGGATCCTGGCGCCATCGGCCAATTTCCAGGTGCTGTCCACCTATCTCAACGTGGTCTCGGACCCCAATTCCACCACCTACAATTTCAACCTCTTCAAGTCCGTCGGGCTCTTCTACACCCTGCCGATCCTCGTGCTGTTTGCGGTGTTCCAGAACCGGCTGATGAACATTTTCGGCGGAGGCACGAAAGGCTGATGCAAGTCACCCTCAAGGATTTCACCAAGACCTTCGATGACATGACCGTCATCGACAAGATGAACCTGACGGTAGAGGACGGCGAAATGCTGGCCCTGCTCGGCCCCTCAGGTTGCGGCAAGTCGACAACTCTGTTTGCCATTTGTGGCATCCACCGCATCAACGGCGGGCAGATCCTGTTCGGGACCCGCGATGTCAGCAATGTGCCCAGCCAGAAGCGCAATGTGGGCGTGGTGTTCCAGAACTATGCGCTCTACCCGCATCTGACCGTGTCCGAGAACATCGCCTTCCCGCTCTCGGTACGCGGCGACGACAAGGCCAAGATCGAGCGCGAGGTGCGCGCCATTGCCGAATTGACCCATATCGAGGAATTGCTGGCCCGCCGGCCGGCGCAGCTCTCCGGCGGCCAGCAGCAGCGCGTTGCGCTGGCTCGGGCGCTGGTGCGCAAGCCCGACGTGCTGCTGCTCGATGAGCCGCTGGCCAATCTGGATGCCAAGCTGCGCCTCGAAATGCGCTCGGAAATCCGCCGCATCCAGCTCGAGACCGGCATTACCGCCATTCTGGTCACCCATGACCAGGTCGAAGCCATGTCGATGTGCGATCGTATCGCCATCATGAACAAGGGCGAGATCCTGCAGATCGCAACCCCCACCGACATGTATCGCGCCCCAGTCAACAAATTCGTGGCCGGGTTCCTGGGCAACCCGCCCATCGTCATGCTCGAAGGCAAGGCCAGCGGCGACGGTCGCTTCATCGTCAATGGTGGTGCCGGCCTCCCCCTGCCCTCCCGTCTCGCCAACATCCCCGGCGACACGCCGCTGAGCCTGGGCGTCCGCCCCGAACATTTCGGCGCTGCCGGCGCAAGTCAGGTCTCGGGCACCATCACCTTTGTCGAGCCACAGGGCCGCGAAACCCTGTTCGACGTCACCCTTGCGGACGGTGTCGTTCTGCGTTCCATCCAGCCGGCGCGCGAGGATGTGGCGCTCGGCCACAAGGTCGCCTGGCCGCTCGACGCTGAAAAACTCCTTGCCTTCGACGCCACCGGGCAGGCGGTTTAGGCTACATGCGCAACACCATTCCCTTTCCAGCCCGGCCGGACGGTCGCCCGCTCTGTATCGCCCATCGCGGCGCATCCCAGCACGCGACGGAAAACACGTTGCAAGCCTTCAATGTGGCCGCCGCCCTTGGTGCCGACATGTGGGAAATCGACGTGCAGCTCACGGCCGATAGCCAACCGGTCGTCTGCCATGATGCCGGGTTGGAACGCATCTTTGGTGTTCCGGGAACGATCGCACAGATGCGCCTGGCCGAGATCCGCCAGGTTGCACCCGACCTGCCGACCCTTGATGAGGTGATCTCGCTGGCGAGGGATCTCGACCAGGCCCTCTATATCGAGATCAAGGCCGCCGGTGCGGGGCGCATTGCCATATCGCGCTTGCGGTCTGCCGATTTCCGCCGCGCTGGCCTTGGCAGTTTCAGTATTGGTGAAGTCCGCGATATGATCGCAGCGGACTGCCCCTATCCTGTCTCGATACTGGTGCCGCTTGGCGCCGACCCCTTCGAGCGCGCCGAACAATCGGGCGCAGACGTCGCTCATCTGTGCTGGGAACGTGGCGGCGACCGCCCCCAGGATCTGGTGACCGCCGCGCTTCTGGCCCGAATGCAACAGCACGGCCTCGGCCTGGTCCTCTGGCACGAGGAGCGCAAACCGGTTCTTGACGACCTGCTCAAATTGCCGAGCCTGGGCATCTGCACCAACCAGCCCGAATTGATGGGTGGTTGCAGCCGGGTCGATATCGGCGGCATGCAGATCGTCTGCCATCGCGGCGCCAATCACTTTGCTCCCGAGAATACCATGGCGGCGGCCCGGCTGATCCTGGATCAGGGCTGTGCCTTTCTTGAGCTCGATGTACGCGAAAGCGCCGATGGCGAACTCGTCGTCATCCACGACGCAACGCTTGAGCGCACCACCAATGGTACCGGCAGGGTGGCCGATCACACGCTGGCGGAACTGCGTCAGCTCGATGCCGGCTCATGGTTCTCGCCCCATTTTGCCGGCGAGCGAATTTCGACCCTGGCCGAAATGATCGATCTCTGCCAGTCCTACGGCCGCCAGATGTATATCGAGAACAAGAGCGCCGATCCGGTCAAGATTCTCGCCCTGGTTGAAGAGATGGATTTCGCCCGCGATTGCTTCCACTGGTCCGGCAATCACGCCCTGCACATCAAGATCCGCGCGCTTTCGCCGACCGCGCGCATCAAGTCGAATGGTGCTGGCTATGCTGATCTTCAGGCGCTCAAGGCACATCTGGACCCCGCCCTCATCGAAATCCACGCCGAGCGCTATGAACAGGATGCACCGGCCGCAGAACGTCTGAACATCGTGCCGATGATGCAATATTTCGGGGATGATCCGGAAATATTCGATAAGATCGTTGCCTTGCGTCCGCCCATGATCAATCTCGACAGGGCAGATCTCTTGCTTGCCGCATTCCGCCGGCAGGCCGGACTGGACAGGTGGGTATGAGCAACAAGGACGAGCGGCCAAATCGGGTACCCACTTCAGACGATGTCGCCTTGCTGGCAGGCGTCTCGCGTTCGGCCGTGTCCCGCACCTTCACAGCCGGCGCCAGCGTTGCCCCGGCAACCCGCGAAAAGGTCATCTCGGCCGCCAAGACCCTTGGATATCGCGTCAATTTCCTCGCCCGCGGCCTGTCCCAGCAGCGCACCAATCTGGTCGCCCTGATCGTCTCGGACATGGACAATTCCCTGCGCGCGCGCACCGTGGATTTCCTGGCCCGCGGTCTCGCAACGCTCGGTTTTCGTCCGTTGCTCCTGCCCACCGAGCCTGGCGAAGATGTAAGCTATCTCATCGACATGATGCTCAACTACAATGTCACCGGCACCATCGTGACCTCGGATACTCCGCCAGCCGAGATCGCTCAGGAATGCGCCGCCTATGGCGTGCCTCTGGTGCTGATCAACAAACCTGAAGTGGGCACCCATGTGTCCAATGTTTCCATCGACACGGCAACGGCCGGCCGCCTGGCAGCGGAAGAACTGGCCACTATCGGCTGCAAGCGCATAGGTATCGTCAGCCAGCGCCGCGCGTCCCACACTATCGGGCAGCGCAAGGCGGCCTTTATCGCGACCATCCGTGCACTCGGGCTGGACATTGCCGGCGACTTCCAGGGCGCCGTGCAGAACTATGGCGGAGGGGCCGAGGCAGCCGAAGCCTTTGCTGAAAGCGGCATTGCCGTTGACGGCATTTATTGCGTCAACGATTTCATGGCCCTTGGCTTTCTTGACCATTTTCGGCGCTTGAGCGATCTGCGCATTCCCGAGGATATCAAGCTCATCGCCTGCGACGATATCGCCGAGGCCGCCTGGCGCAGCTATGACATCACCTCTGTCCGGCAGGATCCCAAATCCGTCGCCGACGCGGCCATCACGGCCCTTTCGAGGCGCCTTGAAGATCCCGAGGCGGCCCAGCCCCATGTCGTCATTCCGGTGACCCTCATCCGCCGCGGCACGACCGGCGCCTCCGATCCCACTTAGCAAGCAGCAAGATGACCAATAAAGCGCGCGAACGCGCCAACCGCCTCAACGCGGCCAAGACCATTATTCGCCGGGCCGGGTCTGTCGCCCTCGACTACTTCGGCCGCTACGACACGCTTGACGTGCAGGCCAAGCGCACGGCCCAGGACCTGTTCAGCGAAGCCGACACCCATGTCGAACGCCTGATCCGCACGGCCATCGCGGAACAGTTTCCCTGCGATGGGCTGGTCGGGGAGGAGTATGGCAGGCACGAAGGTAGCAGCACCTGGCAATGGGTCATCGATCCCATCGATGGCACGAGCTGCTTTCTCTACGGCCTGCCCACCTGGTGCGTGGTGATTGCACTGATCGAGGACGGTGTGCCGGTCCTCGGCCTTACCTATGACGCCTGTCGCGACCACCTGTACTGGGCAGCCTTGGGCGAAGGCGCCTGGCGCAACGACACGCCGATCCGGGTCCATCCCCGCGCCGTAATTGCCGATGGCCTCACCGCTATTGGCGGCAGCAATGCGGTTTACAGCGCCCAACTCGGCGGCATCATCGAACGCCTGCTGGCGGCTGGCGGGTCCTATATGCGCAATGGCTCGACAGCACTGACCCTGGCCCATGTGGCGGCGGGTCACTATGTGGGCTATTTCCAGCCGCTGCTCAATTCCTGGGACTGCGTTGCGGGGCTCCTGCTCGTGTCAGAGGCCGGTGGCGTGACCAACGACTTCGTTGCCGAAACCGGCCTTTATGGACGCGGCGATGTCTTTGCCTGTGCGCCCCAGATTTCGCAAATCCTGGAGAAGATTGTGGGCAGGACAGCGCAAGCCTGACCCCGCAGATATGGACAGTGTCAAGCCTCGCCAAGGCTGTTCATGGTTCCGGACCTCCCTCTGCGTTCATCAAGAGCCATCATTTCGGCAACTGATGCTGGTTCTGCCCATGGACGGGACGCCTGAACCCTGTCCGATCTAGGCGCGCTGGATGGATATGACCAATTGGGGCGCCTCGCTTGGCTCAGGCAGACTCCAGCGCGCGCTCTTGGTGAACGGCGCGCAAGGTCAGCTCGTCCGCCCGGATACAGGCAAACCCGTGTTCCTGCGTACCAGCCATTGGCGGCGGCGCTTCGCGGCATGCATGTTGCGCGTACCGGCACCGATCTGCGAAGGCACATCCCGGCTGTGGATGAGCCGGATCGGGCACATGCCCTTCCAGGCGGATGCGACCCGCCCCGCCGCGCTGGTGGCGACCGGGAATGGCAGCAAGCAGTGCCTCGGTATAGGGGTGTCGCGGCGATCGGAAGATGGCGTTGGTCGGTCCGATCTCGACGATGCGGCCAGCATACATCACCGCGACCCGATCGCTGATATTGGCAACGACGCCCAGGTCATGGCTGACAAAGAGATAGGTAAGGCCCAGATCGGCCTGCAATTCGCGCATCATGTTGATGATCTGGGTCTGCACCGACACATCGAGCGCCGACACTGCCTCGTCGGCGATCACCAGTTGCGGATTGGACGCCAGGGCGCGGGCGATGGCGATACGCTGCCGCTGGCCACCCGAGAAGGCATGTGGATAGCGCTCGGCATAGTCCGGGCTGAGCCCGACGCGAGCGAGCAGCTTTTGCACCCGTACTTCGATTTCAGGCTTGGCGACACCATTGACCTGCAGCACCTCCCCAATGATATCACGCACACGCATGCGCGGATTGAGCGACCCTGTGGGATCCTGGAACACCATGCGGATATCGGTCTTGAGCTGCCGTGCCACCGCACCGCGGGCGCTGCGCAGATCGACGGGCATGCCATTCCTGGGCGTATAGGTCATGTCGCCGCCATCGGCGGTATGGAGGCCCACAATCGTCTGGCCGAGCGTGGACTTGCCACAGCCGCTCTCACCGACCAGGCCCAGGGTTTCACCGGCGAAGATGTCAAAACTGACATCGTTGACGGCGCGGATGGCGCCGATCCTGCGCTGGAAAAAACCGGCGCGGACGGCAAAGTGCTTGTCGAGATGCGCAACCTCAAGGAGCGCGCGGCCAGATGGTTGTCGGCTTGGATCAGACGCGCCGGCGAGGCCGGCTTTTTGCGGTTGCTCAGGCGGCACGGCAAAGCGAGCGGCCTCGGCGCCAAAGGCATGGCATGCGACCTGACGATCCGGCCCGGTGGCGATTTGCAGCGGCTCAATCTTGTCGCAAATGCCCTTGAGCGCGCGGCTGCATCTGGGGTGGAAGGCGCAACCGGAAGGCTTGCGGACCGGCGGTGGCACCATGCCCGGGATAGCCTGGAGCGGCGCATTGAAGTCGCCATCGAGCCGGGGCATCGAGGCAAGCAGTCCCTGTGTATAGGGGTGCTGCGGATGGCCCAGCACTTCATCCACCGGGCCGCGTTCGACAATGCGACCCAGATACATCACCGCCACTTCGTCGGCGATTTCGGCGACCACGCCCAGATCGTGGGTGATGAACAGCATCGACATGCCGCTATCGGCCTGCAGGCGACGCATCAGATCGAGAATATTGGCCTGGGTGGTCACGTCCAGCGCCGTGGTGGGCTCATCGGCTATCAGCAGCCGCGGCCGGTTGATCAGGGCCATGGCGATCATGGCGCGCTGGCGCTGGCCGCCCGAAAGCTGGAACGTATAGCTGTCGACGCGCCGCTCCGGATCGGGCATGCCCACCTCAGTCAGCATGGCGATGGCGGCTTGCCGCGCTTGGGCTTTGCTGACCTTGCGGTGAAGCGTCAGGGCTTCGGCAATCTGGTTGCCGATGGTGTAGAGCGGAGAGAGAAAGCTCATCGGCTCCTGATGGATCAACGCAATGTCGGCCCCGCGCAAGGCGCGCATGGCGGCGCTGCGGGGCGGGGTGGCGGCGATGTCGATCTCATTGCCAGTCCCCTGGCGGAAACGGATGGCGCCACCGGCGACACGGCCGGGATGATCGATGACCTGCAACAGGGCCTTGGCGGTGACCGACTTGCCGCAGCCACTTTCGCCGACCAGGCACAAGGTCTTGCCCGCGGGAATGTCGAGGTCGAGACCTTCCACCACGCGTACATCGGCAAAGGCGATGTCGAGATTGCGGATTTCGGCGAGATTTTGAGGCTGCATGCGATCAGTCCGAATAGGGGTCGGCAGCGTCGCGCAGACCGTCACCGAGGAAGTTCAGTGCCAGCACCGCGACAATGACGGCACCGCCCGGCAGCAGCAGCCAGGGTGCGGCGGCGATCGTGCGCACATTCTGTGCTTCCTGCAGCAGCACACCCCAGGAGACGATCGGCGTCCGTAGGCCGATGCCGAGATAGGAGAGAGCAGTTTCGGCCAGGATCATGCCTGGAATGGCCAGCGACACCACCGCAATGATGTGGCTAAGGAAGCTGGGCAGCATGTGCCGAAAGATGATGCGGACCGGCCCGCAGCCATCGAGCCGCGCCGCCTTGACGAAGTCCTCGTTGCGCATCGCCAGGAAACGCCCGCGCACCACCCGCGCCAGGCTGGTCCAGCCGAGCACTGAGAGGATGATGGTGATAAGAAAATAGACCTGCAGCGGCGGCACCGATTGTGGAATGGCCGCAGCAAGGCCGATCCAGAGGGGAATTGAGGGCACGGACTGGATGAACTCGATCAGCCGCTGGATCAGGTTATCCACCACCCCGCCGAACAGACCTGAAATGCCGCCGATCAGAATGCCGAAGACCAGGCTCAGCGCCACGCCGACAAGGCCAATGGTCATGGAAATGCGGGTGCCGTAGATGGTGCGGCTCAATATGTCGCGACCCAGCCGGTCGGCGCCGGCGATGAAGAAGGGCTGTCCGGCCTCGATCGGACCGAACAGGTGAATGTCGCTCTCGATCAGCCCAAGCAGACGATAGCTCTCGCCGCGCACGAAAAGGCCGACATAGACCGGGGCCTCGACATCCTCCTCGAACAGCCGCCGTCCGGAATTGTAATCTATGACGGAGTTGTAGGCGTTCACATGTGGGGCAAAGCGCCAGCCCTCGCCATCGTCGCGCCCCCAATGGAGCGGCTGCGGCGGCGCATAGCTATAGGCCGGCATGTAGGATTCCAGGGTCACCGGCGCGAGAAACTCAGGCACCAGCGCCACGAAATAGGCCAGCAAGACCACAATGCCTCCGGCCACCCCCAGCTTGTGCTTGCGGAATTTCTGCCAGACCAGCGCCCAGTGCCCGTCATAGCCGCGACCATGCTGGTCTTTGGCGGCGGAGGGAGCAATCTGGCCGGTGATGTCGTCTATTGTACTCATGGCCTCACCCCTGCTGATAGCGGATGCGCGGGTCGAGCCATGCCAGCAGCAAATCGCTGAGTAGGGTGCCGAGCACCACCAGCACGCTGAGCATCAGGATGAAGCTGGCGGCCATATACATGTCCTGGGTGCGCAGGGCATCGAGCAGCAGGGGACCGGTGGTCTGCAACCCCATGACGATGGCCACGATTGTGCCACCCGATACGATATCGACGAAGATGTCGTTCTGCCCGGACACGAAGGGATTGAGCGCGTGGCGGACCGGGTACTTCATCAACAGCGCAAACTCACCTTTGCCCTTGGCGCGCGCGGCCGTGACATAGGGCTTGTGCAATTCATCAATCAGATTGGCGCGGATGATGCGGATAACGCTGGCGGTACCGGCAGTGCCAAGCACGATCATGGGCAGCCAGAGATGGCCCAGCAGATCTACCACCCGTTCCCAGCTCCAGGGCGCCTCGACATATTCGGGGGAGAACAGGCCGCCCACGCTGAGCCCGAAACCGGCAAAGGCGATGTACATGGCCGCCAGCGCCAGCAGGAAATTCGGCACAGCCAGCCCCAAAAAGCCAAGAAAGGTTGCCACATAGTCGCCAACCGTATACCGGCGCACGGCCGAATAGATGCCGATTGGGATGGCCACGGCCCAGATGAACAACAGGCTCGCCAGCGACAATACGATAGTCAGGCCCATGCGCGGCCAGATGACATCCTTGACCGGCAGGTTGAAGGCAAAGGAATACCCGAAATCACCTCGGGTCACGATACCGGTGATCCAGTTCCAGTATTGCAGCGGAATCGGCTGATCCAGCCCATAGGCACGGCGCATGGCCTCCTGCTCGGCCAGGGGCATGATGTCGCCTTGCGCCGCGCGCAACTCGGCGGTGCGGGTAATGAAGTCCCCCGGCGGAATGGAGATGACCAGAAAGGAGATGATCGAGACCGCGATCAGTGCGGGAAGCGCATAGAGCATCCGCCGCAACATGAAATGTCCCATCTTCACCTCCTTTGCGGTGTGCCACGCACTCTTGCTGAGCCGGGAGCGCAGAGACCCTTGAAAAGGAAGGGCGTGGCACCGCGTGTCGTCAAGAAACTGGCCGGCCCCGTCGATGGGAGTGGGCGGGGCCGGCCGGACCGCACTTATTGCGCGATGTAGAGCGTCTCGAAGTTGATCGGTGCCGGGCCCGGATAGAGCCAACCTTCGATCAGGCTTTCAGGCACGTTGTGCACCTCGTTCTTGACCGAGCGATAAAAGCCCGCTGGTGTGGCGATGCCGATGGTAAGGAATTCCTCGGCCAGAAGGTCGGTGAATTCACCCATCAGGGCAGCCTGTTCCTCGCCAACCGTGGTCGGGATGATGGAGCGCAGTTCGTAGAGGCGCTGCACATTGGCCGGCGGTTCGACCGGGGTCCAGCCTTCGGGCAGTTCTGCATCCGGATTGAGGCGCTTGATGTCCCAGGCGGCCCAACCAGACCAGTTGCCCAGGCTCCAATAGCCATAGTCGTTCATGAAGCGGCCCAGATTGACCAGCGGGAGCTGACCACAGCCATTTTCGCCAACCCAGACGGCACCATCCGAGTCCGGCCGGGCGCGGGCATTGCCGAACAACTCGTCGGAATGGAAATTGATGGTGACGTCGAGCCCCACCTGCTTCCAGGTCCGCTCGATAAGCTGGTAGGCGTCGACCGTGTCAGGACGGAAGTCGGCATTGATGTCGATGGCAAAGCTGAACGGCTTGCCGTCGGGGCCAAGGCGCACGCCATCAGGCCCCATGGGCACGATCTTGTCGAGATATTCGGCGGCCTTGGCGAGATCGAACTCGGTGAATTCCTTGGCCAGCGCTTCATTGTAGAAAGGCGAGCCAGGCAGCGGAGCGGGCTGGAAGGGTTCGCCCTGCCCCAGATAGACCGTGTCGATGATTTCCTGGCGATTGATGGCATGTGAAAGGCCGGCGCGGAAATCCTTGGAGCCGAACACCTCTGCCTTGATCGGGTCGGGATGGTTCACCGACAGGCCCAGCACGGCAGTGTTGTAGTCGCAGCTCGTGGCCGGCACGAGGTGGTAATTGCCCGCTTCCTGGTTGTCGAAGAAGACGGCGCGGTTCTGCGGTGTCGAGACATTGCGCGGCGACATCGAGATTTGCCCCTGCACCGCCTGCAGCAACGTCACTTCGGGATCGGCCGCCAGGGTCCAGACACGCTCGTCGATATAGGGGAGCTGCTGGCAGTCGGGATCGACCTTGAAGTAATAGGGATTGCGCACAAAAGTGACGCGCTCCTTGCCCAGGATGGAGTCCTGGCCGATCCAGCCCAGAAGGGTCGGACGCTCAGGATTGTTGAACTGTGAAGCATCGCCATAGGAGCCGACATTGCCCTTCCACCAGGCCGCATAGTCAGTTGCGCCCGCCTCGGCCATCATCTCGGCCACGCCTTCAGGGTTCAGGTCGATGTCGAACTGTTCCATGTAGTGCTTGGGGAACATGACGACGCGCTGGCCATAGGGACCGGCCAGGTTCTGCAGGAACAGCCCGTTCGGCTGCTCATAGGTGAAGGTAACAGTGTAGTCGTCCACCTTTGTGACGGTTGGCTTGCCGCCATTGTTCAGCATTTCGCCGCGCGGGCCGCCGGTCATCACCTTGGGGTTGTTCTCGACACGCTCCCACCAGAAGACGATATCGTCAGCAGTGAAGGGCTGGCCATCGGACCATTTCATGCCCTCACGCAGGAAAAAGGTGTAGCTGGTCGCGTCTTCGCTGATTTCCCAGCCCTTGGCGATATTGGGCTCGACAGTCGAACCGTCAACGCTCCAGCGCACCAGAGGATCATAGCCGAACTGGCGGAAATCGGCGACATTGCCGCCACCCCAGCTATCGATGAACTGGCCGCCATAGCTGCCGATGCCGTCAGCGGGCTGCACCACCAGCGGCTCAACCGGCAGACGGTCGGCGACTGGCGGCAAATTGCCGGCATCAACCATGGCCTGGAGCTGTGGGGCTTGACCAAAGCCGCCAGGGCACATGGCCGCATTGTCCTGTGCCATGGATGGCAGCGCCGTCGCGGCCAGCAGCAAGGTCGTCCCGGCCATACGGCGGCCGAGATGATAGACACGATTCTGCATCGGGTTTCCCTCCAACATGAAAGACATTCCTCCGGGCGCCGGCTGGTCCTTGAACCATCCCGCTCGCGGCGGATCCGGTCGGCAGCTCTACGGCCCATGCGTTTCAATATCACGACGGTATCTTGTAAACGTTTTCAAAACAACATAGAAATGCTTCTGGTGTCGGAACGGCCAATTGTGGTGTGATTTCCAGCACTTCGAACATGAAGGGAAAAGGCGTGGTAACGATCAAGGACGTGGCCAAGGCAGCGAATGTGTCGATCGCCACCGTCTCCCGTGTCGTCAATGATTATGCCCATGTCCGCCCCGCTGTCCGGGAGGCGGTCAACAAGGCCATTGCCGAACTCGGCTACAAGCCAAACGGCCTGGCCAGCTCGTTCCGCACCCAGCAGTCCAATATTGTGGGGGTGCTGCTGCGCCAGCAACGCACCCCCTTTTCCAGCGCCCTGGCCTATGCCATCGAGACCACAATGTTCGATGAGGGCTACCGCGTGCTGCTGTGCTCCACCAATGGTGATCCGGACCGGGAGGAAGCCTATCTCGACACCATGATGGAGATGCGGGCTCAGGGCATCATCATACGCCCATCGGGCGCCACCGCCCGCACCATCCGCCGCGCCAATGCCCTTCGCGACCGTGGCGTGGCAGTGACCTTTGTCGACATGAAACCCCGCCTGGCATCCATCAGCGCAGTGGTTTGCGATAATTTTTCCGGTGGTTACGAGGGTATGCGGCACTTGATCGAGCTTGGTCATCGCCGCATCGGCGTCATTGCAGGCGCCGTGGCACAACAGGGTGGCGGCACTGATGTAGGCAGCGAACGCGTGCGCGGCATTCGCCAGGCCGCGCAGGATCTGGCCACCGATGTGGAGATCGTCTTTTCACCCGCCTTTACCGAGACCTCCAGTTTCGAGGTAGGCCTCGAATGCGGCCGCGCCATGATCACCGCTGAAAAGGATATGACGGCGATCTTTGCCACCACGGACATGCTGGCGATCGGTGTCATGCACGCGGCCCACGGACTTGGACTGGACCTGCCGCGAGACCTCTCCATATTGGGTTATGATGGCGTGCTCGAATCCTCGGTTACGTTCCCAACCCTGTCCACCATCGCCCAGCCGATCGAGGAGATGGGGCGCATCGCCGCCACAACGTTGATCGAGCACATGCGCGGCACGGTGCGCACGCCGCGTCAGGTCGTGCTGGAAAACGCCCTGATCCGGCGCGACTCGACCCGCGCCTTGCCCTGAGCCGCTCGGCTTTCTTTCGCTTGCACGCATGGTGAGAAGAAATCGGCGACACTATCTTGCGCCGGGAAGTTGAAAACGATTACAAGACGCTGCCTGTTCACTTCAGCCGGAATCATTCTCATGTCGTCTACAGTCCGGGCCGCGGCAGCGCCCGTCGCCACCCTGCCCTCCACCGCGGGTCTCGCGCTGGCCCGGCGCCTGGCGCCGGTACTGCTGTTTTCCGACAATGAACCCTTCCTGCCCAGCCGCGTGGGCATCAGCATTCTCGATGCTCCGGGCCGCTCGCCGTCGTCTCAACTGGACATCACCTTCGAGGGCAATGTTGAGCGGGTGATCGAATATGCCATCTGGTGGGATTGGGATGTGCAGCACCTTTATGAGCTTGAGCATATCTGGCTCAAGCTCGACGGCGCCGACCGGATCGTTGGTGTCGAAGCCAGCGCCCATGGCGGCAAGTTCGCCATGTCCGGGCCCGATGGCGCCCTGCCTCTGGTCGACGGCCGGATCACCCTGGTCTCGACGCCGGGTAAGCATGCCTTTACAGCAACCGCTGCAGAGCAGGACAAGACCCGCGAATTGACCGAGATCTGCTGCGTTGAGCTGGCCGGCCGCGGTGGCTTGCTGATCAACGACATGTTCCGCGATGCCATTGGCCCGGTCAGCGCCGCCGACCATCGCGCGGTAAAGCGCTATTTGCAGGCGCGCGCCTTCGCGCCCGTGTTCCGCTTTGGACAAAGCCTGGACCTGGGCAAGGTCGAAATGATGTCCTGGGATGAGCTGGCTGCATGGATCCCTGGCCGGGTGCACGATATCCTGGCCGAAATCCGCGCCGAACAACCGCTGCTCAAGGCCGTCTTTCTCGATAGCGGCGACACGCTGGTCGATGAAGGCACGGAAATCTTCGACGACGAAGGCTATGTCATCAAGGCCAATCTGATCCCCGGAGCCCTGGAAATGGTCGAGGCCCTCGCCGCCGAAGGCTATCGCCTGGCACTCGTCGCCGATGGGCGCGTGCGCAGCTTCGAGACCATTCTTGGGGGCCATGGCATTCACCCGCATTTCGAGGTCAAGGTGATTTCGGAGGCCGAAGGCTGCCAGAAGCCGGACCGCCGCATGTTCGAGGCCGCGCTCAAGGGCATGGGCTTGGGGCCCGATGATGCTGGCAGCGTTGTCATGGTCGGCAATCATCTCGAGCGCGACATTGGCGGCGCCAACCAGCTCGGTATCATCAGCATCTGGCAGAGTTGGTCACATCGGCGCAGCCGCATTCCAGCCCATGCAGGCGAAGTGCCGCGCTATACCATCCGCACCCCGGGTGAACTCCCTGGACTGCTGGCGGAAATCGAGCGACAGATGGCGCGCGCCCGGCACAATCCCGCCCTGGCCTGACTGACACTGTACCATCGGATTTGAGGAGGAAACGATGCTTAGACTGGGCGTGATCGGAGCAGGCCTCAAGGCGGCGGACTATGCACGAAGCTGGGCAGGCATGGCTGAGGTCTCCATCGACGCCATGGCAGAAGTCAGTGAAATCTCCCGCGACCGGTTCGCCGCCACCTGCGTGGCCGCCGGTGCCGCGGCGCCGCGCGCCTATGAGAGCGCCGAGGCCATGCTGGCCGCCGAGGCGGGACACCTCGACGCGGTCTATGTCTCGACCCCACACGCCTTTCATGCCGGGAACGCGCTGGCTGTGTTGGCCGCTGGGCTCGACCTGTTGCTGGAAAAGCCGATGGTGACTACCGTGCCTGAGGCACTGGCGCTGCAGGCGGAACAGGCCCGCACCGGCAAGACCGTCGTCATCGCCTTTCAGGGCGGATTGTCACCTTTGGTGCACGACACCCGCCGACGGGCACAGGCCGGTGAGTTCGGCGAGCTGGTCAGCGTCTCGGCCACCATTTGGGAGGGTTGGAAAGACAGCTATGCCGGCAACTGGAAGCAGGTGCCGGAGATTTCGGGCGGTGGCTTCATGTTCGATACCGGCGCGCATATGATGAACACGGTCTGCATCCTGGCTGACAGCCCCTTCACCCGCCTCTCGGCCTATATGGACAATCGCGGTATCGCGGTGGATCTGGCGGCGGCCGTGGCCGGTCGGCTTGAAAACGGCGCCCTCGTGACCCTCAATGCGGCCGGCGAAGGCCCGGATGGATGTGCCTCGTCCATCACCTTCTTCTATTCGCAGGCCATTGTTGCCATCGACGCCTGGGGCGGCTGGCGGCAGATTTCCCGCGATGGCGTCGCCGGGCAACGCGAGACGCAGGAAACGCGCGCCACGCCGATGCAGACCTTTCTGGCCGTGCGCAGCGGCACCCTGGAAAACCCGTCCACCGTCGCCAATGGCGTGCAGTTCGCCCGGCTATGGGACGCCATCAAGGCCTCAGCCGCACACGATGGCGTACCGGTTGACCCGCGCACCACCTTGCCCGCCCCATAGCAACTTCGATCCAGGCATTGCCAAGAAGCCTTGCCCTCCAAGCGACCGGACAGCCGTAAATTTCAGGCCAGGATCCCGCCACACCAGAAATCGGCGCAAGGTCTGCCATCTGTCCACGGTCGACCAAACGCCCGGTGAAACCGGCACGCCCGTGTCATACTCGACGTGATCACGATAACTCACGGCAACGGCGTAACCGCTATCTTCCCGCAGTTTCCAATACGCCCGCAGATATGAGCGCCCACTCGGGTAAATACCCATCTGCCGCAAACCACGGCCCGGCCACACCGCGGCAGCGTCGCTACAGGGGAAAGTTCGCAGGTTGGAACAGTAATGGCGCACCCGCTGCGAGATAGATGGGCACTGTAATTGCTGGGAAATTTTGCTTCTCTTGGACCGATGAGCGGCAGCTTTTGGGCCGCCACCCTAACATTCCAACTCGCTTGGCCAATGACAAAAATGGGGCCGCTTGCGGACGGACGGCTTCTGGCGACAAGCTCTTTAATACCGGACCAAATTTGTCTCTGACGCATATTTGCTGAAGCCAACGCTATGCAGCTCCGATCAACCGTGCCTGCAGCAGGTCGAGCTGCCCGCGCCCGTAAATTTGCCGATTGGCAAGCTTCAGGTGTGTGATCTGCCCTTCCGTTTGCTCACTTGACCAACGGGGGATGATCGCATTTTTCGGCGGCCATGCCCTTGTCGACACCGTTGGCAAATGTGCGCACGAGACGGAGTTTTGCCGCCTGCAATCAATCCCCCAGTTTCTTTGTTAGCTTGGATCAGATCATGGACGGGAAATCGTCGGTGGTGGCGCGGCCCACCACGAGCTCGGGTACATTCACATCGAACGCGGAGACAAGGATCGCTTCTGACTTTGAGAAGTCATCCCTTGCTATGGCTAGCGATAACAATCCCAAGGGCAAATTTTGTCGACAATCAACAGTTTGCGGCATCGGGCGCAGCTATGCCGTTGCTGTGAAGAAGGTGGCAGGCCGCGAATGTGCTTTGGCCAACAGCATGGTAGCTTGGTCGCTCGTCCTCGCATATGGCCCCGATCTTCCTGTGGCAGCGTGGATGGAAAGGACAGCCGGAGGGCGGATTTAGTGGCGAGGGCATTTCCCCTTCGAGAATGATCTCGTCATTTTGGCGGCCTGGCTCGCTGGGCAATGCAGCAGAAAACAACGCCTGCGTGTAGGGATGCTGCGGATTGGAGAATATCTCCTCGGAAGGCCCATACTCCACGATGCGACCGAGATACATTACCGCAACAGCATCTGCGAGATAGCGCGTAGTGGCCAAATCGTGCGCAACAAGCAGGTAACTAACGCCGAACTCCTCCTGGATATCTTTGAACAGGTTCATGATCTGGGATCGGATCGACACATCAAGCGCCGACACCGGCTCGTCAAGGATTATGAGCTTGGGATTGGAAATAAGCGCGGTGGCAATGGCAATGCGCTGCCGTAACACATCGGGAAGCGGCGCGGCGGAGCTGGCCAGGGTTGCGCAGGCGCGCCGCTTTGCGTGGCCATGGCCGGCTAGCAGGTCTCTAAAGTGGAGGTGTTCAACGCCTCGTTTTGGAGACTGACCGACCATGACCACCAAGCAGATTACGCCATTGGGCGCCGTGCTGGTAGCGATCGATATCGCCAAGGCACGCAACGAAGTTCTCATTGAGTTTCCTGACCGGCAACGCCGCCGCAAACTCTCGATTCTCAACACCCGCCATGACCATGATCGTCTGATTGGCTTGCTGGCCGAGACTGGCAAGACGGTGATCTGCGGTTTTGAGGCTACTGGAAACTATCATCGGCCCATCGCCTGGCGGCTGATCCAGGCGGGGTTCGATGTACGGTTGGTATCATCAATGGCGGCCGCCCGCACGCGGGAGGCCTTGCACAACAGCTGGGACAAGAATGACCCCAAGGATGCTCAGGTGATCCTGCACATGCTGCGGATCGGCGCCACCCAGCACTATCACGACCCGCTGGCGGCCGGGATCAATGACGTGCAGGAACTATCCAAGACCCATGAAGCGATCTCGCGTTCCAAGACCGAGATCTTGCTCCGGGTCCAGACTCACTACCTCCCACTCTATTTTCCTGAGATCGAGCGCTTCCGCCAAAACAGCCGCAGTGACTGGTTCTTTGCTTTCCTAGAGTTGTTCCCCACCCCTGCCAGCATTACCGCGATGGACCAGGCGGCGTTCATCGAGGCTTCTTGGAAAGTGGTGGGTCGCAAGGTATCGAAGGCGACGCTCCTGGCCGATATCTACCAGGCGGCCAGCACCTCAATCGCGCTGCCCATCCCGCTCGATTCGTCGGCGATCACCATGTTCCGCATGGTGCTGGCCGAAGTACGCAGCCTGATCCGACAACGCGATGTGGTTGAGAAGATGGCAGACACCATGTTGGCGCAGAGCGCAGATTATCAGCACCTGCGCAAGATCCCCGGAATTGGACCAATCAATGCATTGTCCATCATCGCCGAGGCTGGCGACATCCGTCGCTTCGGCCATCACCGCCAGTTCCTCAAGTTCTGCGGCCTGGACCTGTCCACGCACCAGTCAGGCACCTTCCGCGGCCGCACCATGCTTTCCAAGTATGGCAATGCCCGGCTGCGCCGCACGCTGTGGCTCGCTGCCCAGGTGGCCATCCGCCAGCGGGAGAATGGCTTCCGCGAAAAGTTCGAGCGCTACATCGCTCGCGATCGGGACAACCCGGATCTGCGACGCAAGGCGCTCACCGCTATTACTGCCAAGATGGCCCGTGTCGTCCACGCCGTCGTCAAAAGCGGTTCCGATTACCGTCCCTACTTTGAGGGGCCGGTGCCAGGTGGGAGAACCCCTCTCCGTGCTGCCGTGAGGGCGCAAAGCGCGACCCTGTAGATAATGCTTGGGTCTTCCATCTGGATCTGCATCTCGTTTTAAGGACGGTCAGGGCCACGGCGCGTCCGCTGGACCCTTTGTTTGTTATGGCAGAGAGCTCCTCCATGCCGGTGGAAGCCGCCTGGATTGACGATGACCAGACAGCGGGTGCAAACTCCCGTACCGAGACCTGCTGCCCGATCTTCAGTTTCGCCTCCTGACATAGGACGTTGTCCACCCGGATCATCTTCGGATAACCCACCTCCTGGCAGACCCGCTCAAGCGTTTGCACAACATCTTCACCACGGTAGCTGAACCGCGGATCGGTGGCCGGCGCGTAGCGGGAATGGGTATCGACGATGGTCAGGATGCGCAGCTTCCGGCCGGTGGCCAACTGGTCATGCACGAAGTCCATCGCCCAGATCTGGTTGGAATGGGTGGCATCCGTTCGGTCCTCCCTGAGCTTGGCCTTCACCCGTCGCTTTGGTGTTTTGTTGCGCAGCTGTAGTCCCAACTCGTTGTAAAGCCTACGGGTTCGCTTCATGTTGATTGGCCACCCTTCCCGAAGCAAGAGGACATGCACACGCCGATACCCGTATCGGACCCGGGTCTCGCAGATCTCTTTGATCCTGAGCTTAAGGTCGGCCTGCTCGCCGCGCTTGGACTTGTAGGTGTAGAGGGAGCGATCAATCCGCAGGGCTTCGCAGGCCCGACGCACCGACACCTTCCAGGTCTCCCTCACCACATCGACAAGCTGGCGCCGGCGGGCAGGCTTCAGAGCTTTTTTGCCAAGACGTCCTGCAGCATGGCTTTGTCCAGGCTGAGATCGGCGACCAGGCGCTTCAGCTTGCCGTTCTCTTCCTCGAGCTGACGCAATCGCTTCACCTCCGAGGGCATTAGCCCGGCATAGCGTTTACGCCAGTTGTAGAACGTGGCTTCGGCAATCCCCGCCTTGCGGCAGACCTCACCCACTGCCGTACCGTCCTCGGCCTGCTTCAGGACGAACGCGATCTGCGCCTCAGAAAACTTCGATGCCTTCATCGGAACTCTCCATCTCCCGGTCAGGGATCATAACTGGAAAATTCCAGCTCAGAATGGTCCGAATTGGCGGGGGCACGTCAATCATGGCACCTCCGCGGGAGACAAAAAGTGCGTCCTCGGCTTAGCGTAGGATTTCGCCCTCCCCCGCAAACGACCCCTTCCTCACCTAAACCGACATTGCAAGCGCTGGCCAGCAGTCGTGCCACGCCGTAAGGCGTTCCAAATCTGCGGCCATTCTGACAATCAGTCGGTCCCCCGGGGGACGGGCGACAAGCTGAATACCAATTGGTCGCCCATCCGAATGGGCCGGTCCCGGCATCGAAAGCCCGGCGAAACCCATTGCATTGACCCACCCGCAGAACATGCCCTGCGTATCTCCATTTCCAGGACGACCGCCAATGAGGGCCGGCGCATCCTGATCCACCGGCCAAGCTGGCGCTGGTGTGGTCGGCGTCACCAGCAGGTCGTATTCACCCCATTGCGCCGAAGCATCGGCCCGGAAAGTCTGCAGGCGGTCCAAGGCATCGACATAATCTGCGGCAGGCAGGGCGAGGCCTTTTTCGGCGAGCTCCGCCATAGCCGGAGAGAGTTTCTCGCGCCATTGCGGATCGCGCCGCGCCACCCGGGCTACACCGGCGGCGCTTAGCAGGGGCCAGACGGAGCGTAATTGCGCCAGATCGAAAGGTGGGGAAACCTGCCGCACCGCGTGGCCAAGCCCGCCGATCTGCTCCAGCACCGCCGCCAATGAAGCGGCGACCTCCGGGTCGGAACGCTCGTCCCCAACTTGGTCGAACCAACCGATGCGCAGCGCTGCGCGCGGTACGTCCGCCATGGGCGGCACCAGCATGGACACCGGATCGCGCGGATCGGACCCGCCCATGACATCGAGCAATAGCGCGATATCGCGCGTAGTGCGGGCAAGCAGACCGATGGCCTGAAAGTCGATGGCCATCGGCGGGAAGCCGTGGCGCCGCGGCACCCGGCCATTGGCCGGCCGCAGCCCCAGCAGTCCCGTATAGGCGGCAGGGGTGCGGATCGAACCGCCTGCATCTGTGCCGATGGCCACTGGCACCAGTCCGGCCGACACGGCGGCGGCGGCGCCGCCGCTGGAGCCGCCTGGGGTGAGGGAGGTATCCCAGGGGCTGCGCGTGGTGCCGAAGCGCGGGCTGGTGGTATGACCCGAAAGCGCGAATTCGGGCGTATTGGTCTTGCCGATAATCACCGCGCCGGCGGCGCGTAGGCGCGCGACGCAGATATCGTCCTGCTCGGGAACGAAGTCGGCAAAGAGATGGCTGCCCCAACTCGCCGGCTGCCCGGCGACATAGAGATTGTCCTTGATGACGACCGGGATGCCGTCGAGCGGCCCGAGCCGCTCCCCGCGCTGCTGCCGTTCGTCGGCCGACGCGGCCGCAACACGGGCGCCCTCGATATCGAGGTGCGCAAAGGCATTGAGCCGCGGCTCCAGGGCCTTGATCCGCGCGAGATAGACGTCTAGCACCTGGCTCGGCGAAATCTCACCCAAGGCCAATAAATCGGAAAGACCGGTAGCATCCCGGCGCCAGATGGGATCGGAGGTCATGGTGGTAATCTCCCGGAATGCGTGAGGACGGCCCGAAAGGCGACCGCCTTCGAGTGAAGCGCTTAGTCGAGCACGGCGAAGGCGCGCACGGGTGATCCCGAGCCGCGCGACATACGCAGCGGGACCGCGAAGAACTGGAACTCGCCCTTGCCCACCAGTGCCTCGAGATTGCACAGCCATTCCACATGGGTGATCTTGCGGTCGCGGCACACACGGTGGCTGGGGAATTCCTTCCAGTTCGGGCGGTCCGAGGACGGTCCTTCGACGCCATGCAGCTTCGAACCGCGATCGGCCAGCCAGTGAGTGGCTGCGGCGGTGAGGCCGGGATTGTTGTACATCACAGAGTCGTTGGGGTAGTGGCGCGCATGCAGGCCGGTATTTAGCAGCACGATATGGCCGTCTACCTTGACACCCACCTTGCGCTCTGCCTCCTCCAGGTCGGCGACGTCGATATCGCCCAGATCGGGGATATGGGTGAGATCGAAGCAGACCGCCTTGCCGAAGAACATGTCGAGCGGCATCTCGTCGATGGGCGCACCCTGCGGGTCGGTGTGGAAGAAGGCGTCCACATGCGTGCCCACATGGTTCACGAAGCCCATGAATTCTATGGCCGAGGTGAACAGGTCATCCGGCGTGCCCTGCTCCATGGCGCTCGAGCTCTCATGGGTCATCCATTCGAGATAGACCGGGCGCGGCATGTTCTTGTGCGCGGGCATGTTGTTTTCGATGCTGACGCTGAGGTCGACGACTTTAGTCATTGGGAAACCGTATTCGTTGGAGAAGGATCAGGAAGGGGTGAATAGGGACGGAAGCGCTGTTGCGACTTGCGGCACGGCCGCGACGAGCAGCATCACCGCAACTACCGACACCAGAAATGGCGCGCAGGCGCGGAAGGTGGCCATGTAGCCCATGCCCGATATGCGGGACATAACGAAGGTGATGATGCCTATGGGCGGCGTGGTCATGCCGATCATCAGTGAGAGCACCATAACGATACCGAACTGGACCATGTCGATCTGATACTGTGCCAGCACGGGCGCGAAGATCGGCACGGCGATGAGGATCACCGCGATGGTGTCGAGGAACATGCCGGCGACGAGCAGGATGGCGATGAGGATGGCCATGACCTGCCAGGGCTCGCTCACCACGCTCAGCATGAGCAGGGCGAAATCGCGGGCCGCGTTCTCGCGGACCAGCACCCAGCCGAAGATGATCGAGCCGGCCACCATGATCATCAGGGTCGACGTAGTCTCGAAGGTTTCGCGCAGGGTGGACAGGATCGTCTTGAGGTCGAGGCTGCGATAGACGAAGACGCCCAGGCACAGCGCATAGATGCTGGCGATGGCCGCCGCTTCCGTGGGGGTGGCGACGCCGGCCAGGATACCGCCGATGATGATGACCGGGGTCAGCAGCGCCGGAATGGCGAACCAGAAGGAGCGCAGGCGCTCGGCCCAGCCGCGGCGCGCCTCTGTGGGCATGCCGCGGCGGCGGGCAAAATAGATCACCGACAGATGCAGGGCCACCGCGCAGAGGAAGGCAGGAACCGCGCCGGCCAGGAACAACTGGCCAACCGAGACATTGGCGACGAAACCATAGACGACCAACGCGAGGCTCGGCGGCATGATCGGGCCCAGCAGCGACGAGATACCGGTGATGCCGACCGAGAACCCGTCGGGATAGTTGCGCGCCCGCATGGCCTTGAGCTGGATGGCGCCCAGCCCCGCCGCATCGGCCACCGCCGTGCCGCTCATCATGGAAAAAAGCAGGCTGCCATAGATGGTCACATGCCCCAGCCCTCCGCGCCAATGGGCGACCATGGCATGGGCGAAATTGTAGAGCCGGTCGGTGACGTTAGCCCGGTTCATCAGGTTGGCGGCCAGGATAAAGAAGGGCACGGCAAGTAGGGTGAAGCTGTCAAGTCCGGCCACCATCTGCTGGATGACGATGATGGGATTGATGCCGTTGAGCAGGATATAGATGGCCGCTGCGCCGCCGATGGCGACGAAGACCGGCACGCCCGCCAAAAGGAGCAGCGCCAGGGCCGCAAACAGAACGATCATTCGGAAACGCCTTTGAATTGCGCCACGAGCGCCTGGATGGCGCGCAGCAGGCCCACCACCAGGGCGGCGGCAACGGCGATATAGAGCCAGGATATGGGCATGTTCAGCGCCGCGCTGCGCGAGGAGCCGAGCACGCGTGACAATTGCACCGCCTGCACGATGAGGAAGCCCAGGAAGGCGATCGAGGCGACCAGCCCGAAGATCTCGAGCGGACGCGCCCAGCGCGGAAACATGTTGAGCAGCGCATCGATGCGGATATGCACCTGCTTGCGAAATCCCGTCGCGATGCCGACAAAGGTCATCATCACCAGCGCGTAGCGCGAGAATTCCTCCGACCAGGTCAGGCTGTCGTTAAACACGTAGCGGAAGACCACGCCCGCCAGCATCACGGCGAAGGTGGCGAGGACGAGCATCGTGCCGATGCCGTCCTCCACCTCGCCGAGCAGCAGCTTGAGAGCTTTCTGCACGCTCGCCACTCCCAGCTTCAGAGCGCCCGTATGCGGGCTATGGTGTCCGCTTCAACACCGAGCGTGTTGGAGAGCTCCTCCACCGCGCCTTCGGTCGCTGCACGGAACGCTTCGATATCCGGGTTCACGAAATTTATGAGGTTCTTTTCCGTCATCTCGGCACGCAGGCCCTGTTCCTGCGATACGATGGCCTCGGTGGATTCGATGCCAAAGGCCTCCGCGCTCTGCTGCAGGCAGGCCTGGTGCTCCGGCGAGAGGGAATCCAGCGTCGAGGAGGCAGCCACCCACAGGATGTATTCCATCATGTGGCCGGTGAGATTGGCGTATTCCTGCACTTCGTAGAATTTGGTTGCATAGGTCATGTGCAGCGGATTGGCCGAGGCATTGACCACGCCCTGCTGCAGGGCGAGATAGACCTCATGCAACGGAATGGGCGTGGGATTGGCGCCCACCGCCTTGGGGAAGGCCAGATAGATCGGGGTATCAGGCACGCGCACCTTGAGTCCCTTCATGTCATCGGGTGTCTCTATCGGCGTGTTCGAGGTGATGTTAAAAGCGCCGAAGAAGCCAGCCGACATGATCTTGGCGCCAGAGGCCTGGTTCCAACCATCCCAGAGTTCCTTGAACACATCGCTGGTCATGTAGCGCAGAGCATGGTCCTGATCGTTGAACAGGAACGGCGCCGCGCCGATGGCGAGCGGCGGATAGGCCTGCGAGGCAAACACCTGCCCGGTGAGGATTATATCGATCCCCCCGAAACGAACCTGCTCGTTCATAGCGTTCTCGGTGCCGAGCTGGGACACCGGATAAATCGTAATTGAGTGCTCGCCATTAGTGCATGCGGCGAATTGCTCGGCCGCATGCCCCGCTGCGATATGCATGGGATGGCTCGTTTCATAGGTGTGGCCGAGCTTGAGCTCGCGCGCCTGGGACGGCAGCGCCGCCATGGTGCCGCTCAGCGCCACGGCGGTCGCCAATCCGATCTTGGACCATCTGGACATAGAATTCCTCCTGTTCTATATATAGAATGTTATTCTGTGAATAATATGCAGGCCCAAGGACGGGCTTGTCAAGACATGGGTTAATCTGGGAATTGCTGCGCAATAGGAGACCGGCATTGACGACCTCACTAGTTCCCGCCGTGGACAAGGCGATCGCGATCGTTCGGTATCTGAACGGTCAGACCGGTCTCGAAGCGAGCCTGCACACGCTGTCCATCCAACTAAGCCTGACCAAGAGTCACTGCCACAACATCATGAAGACGTTGCTGGCGGCGGGCTGGGTGTCTTATGACGAGCAGCGCCGGGTCTATGCCCTGGCCTCGCGCCTATTGACCGATGTCTCGGGGCTGGTCGCCCGGCAGGGCTCCACCAACGGATTCCTGCATGGCGAGCTCGTGCGCCTTTCGGCGCAGATCAACACAACTTGCGTGCTCAGCCGCATCGATGCCGATGGCAGCTTCGTGGTGGTAGACCGGGCGGACGAGGGCAAGGGCTTCCGGGTCAGCGTGCCGGTCGGCCATCGCTTCGCCCATGATTCGACGGCCCAGTTCCGCGTCCGCCTCGCCTGGTCCGAGCCAGCCCTGTCCGACAAGCTGCTTGATGAATGGGTGCCGTTGGAGCGAACGCCCACCAGTGTTATGTCGCGCGAGCGAATGCAGGAGGAGATAAGCCGGACACGCGAGCGCGGCTTTGCCATCAGCCGGGCAGAATACACGCCGGGCGTCATGACCTTCGCTGCGCCCATCTTCGATGCCTTCGGCCAGATCTCTTTGCTCCTCGTCGCTTTCGGCGTTGTTGAAGACCTGGAGCCTCGACAGGAAAATGTCGCCGAGGAACTCCTGGCGACATGTCGCCGAATTAATGCTTTTATGGACACAAGTCTTTAGCTGCCGACGCATGGATCATTACCGCACGCGATAGAGTGCCGGTTGCTTTCATAAAAGATGGATGGTCAGGCATCACACTATGCTCGACCGCATCGTCACCTCGATTACATATGGCGTCCATGCGAACTCAGGCGCAGTTAGGCTGTGTTGACAAAAGGGATTCCCAAATCGCTGTCTGACTGATTCATATGTGGACGCCCCCTTGGCAAGGGCATTTTGTCGGGGCGGGTTTGATCGGTTGCTGTCATATGTCCGGCCTGTTTATGCGGCATACGTACTGCCGCTGGCCCTGATGGAAATCCGCCGGTGAGGTCCCTAAACAGGCTGCCGCGCGTGGAAGCGCATTGAATCAGACGGGTTGGTCTCACCATTGGCTCGATCGTTACTCATCATCGACTGCCATTACCATTTCGGGTGACCTGGGGTGATCAGGTCAAATGGGCGTAAGGGTGATATGCCTCCTTGCGGGTCAGCACGACCCAAGCGATCCGGGCGAGTTTGTTAGCAAGGGCCACCGAGACGAGCCGGAAGGGCTTTTTCTCGGAGAGCTTCCTGATCCAGTCCGCCATCGGCGTTGGCTTATCCTTGATGTGGCGCATGACTGCGGTGGCCCCGACGACGAGCAATCGGCGCAGATATCGGTCGCCTTGCTTGGAGATCCCGCCAAGTCTGGTTTTTCCCCCGGTTGAGTGTTGTTGCGGTGTCAAACCGAGCCATGCGGCGAACTGCCTGCCTGAAGAGAACTGATCGGCATCCGTAACGGTTGCAGCTATTGCTGTTGCCGTGATCACGCCCAGGCCGGGGATCGCGGCAAGTCGACGACTGGCCTCACTCTCGGTATGCCAAGTTGCAAGCTGCTGATCCAGTTCCGCAATCTCTGCGCCGACGGCCATGATCTGGCGGATCAATATCTCAAACGCCGTACGGGCGTAGGATGGCAAGGCATTCCTGTCAGCTATCACCTGCTCGGCCAGCTTGGCGAGGTTGCCAATGCCGGGGTTGGCAACGTGGCCCAGCTCTGCAAGATGGGCACGCAGGGCGTTGGCGAGCATGGTCCGTTGCCGAACGAGAAGGGATCGGGCGCGATGGGTCATAAGAATGCCCTGCTGCTCGATCGTCTTGACTGGCACGAACCGCATTGTTGGCCGCTGTACGGCTTCGCAGATGGCCTCGGCATCCAGCGCGTCGCTCTTTCCACGCTTTACGTACGCTTTCACGTAGGAAGGCGGAATCAGGCGAACTTCGTGCCCCATTGCGGCGAGCGTTCGTGCCCAATAGTGCGCTGTTCCGCAGGCCTCCACACCGATCAGGCATGGCGGCAACTTCGAGAAGAAAGGCAGCATCTGTTTCCTGTGTAGCTTCTTCATCAGAACCGCAGCACCGGTCTCGTCGACGCAATGTGCTTGAAAGACGCTCTTCGCTAGATCCAGCCCAATCGTTGTGATCGTCATCGTAAACGCTCCTCTTCCTGCTTCGGGTGACTGACCGACAACATAGCGCCGGTCTCTGCGGGGGCGTCCACATCATCAGGCTTCCTTTCAGAGGAGGCAGTTTTGGCTCGGGGCGATCTGACTGATGATGAGTGGGCGCTGGTAGGGGCATTGTTGCCGGCCGAGCGTGGTCGATGGTCTCGGCCAGCCCTAGACAACCGGCGCTTTCTGAACGGAATGCTCTATGTGTTGCGGGTCGGCTGCCCCTGGCGCGACATGCATGAGCGCTATGGCAAGTGGAATTCGGTCTATGTCCGGTTCCGCCGCTGGGCAGAGCAAGGGGTCTGGGACGCCTTGCTGGAAACGCTGGTCGAGCTTGGGCTCACCGACGACTGGCAGCACATGATCGACAGCACCACGGTGCGCGGCCACTCTCAGGCAGCGGGCGCAAAAGGGGGACTCATAAGGAGGGTTTTGGTCGAAGCCGCGGCGGCTTTACGAGCAAAATCCACGCCCGCGCAGACGGTCAGGGACGCCCTCTTGGCTTCGTCCTCACTGGCGGCGAAGCCTCCGACTATAAGGCCATCGATGACCTGATCGCCTTGCCTGTCGCCAAGCCCAGGCTGATGCTGGCCGACAAGGGCTACGACAGCGACGATGTCCGCGCCAGCCTGCTGCTCAAGGGGATTCTGCCGGTCATCCCGCCCAAGGCCAACCGCAAAGAGGCTATCGCCTGCGACTACCGTGCCTACAAGGACCGTAACCGGGTCGAGCGCATGTTCAACAAGCTCAAGCAGTTCCGGCGCATCGCAACTCGATACGACAAGACCGCCATCTCATTCCTTGGCTTCCTGGCACGCGCCGCCGCAAAGCTATGGATGCCGACTTATGTCAACAGGACCTAGAATTCTCCCAGCTATTGCAGCGCCTATCTACGTTGCTGTAGGTGCGCAAATCTTCCCCTCAGATACGAGCGGAGGTCACAAACGCGAAATTTCAGTGCCGGGCCTGCAAAGGTCGCTGCCGCGCCTCTTCGCCGGCGTATCAAATGGCGGTGCGAAAATTGCAGTATTCAGTTGCCACCTGCGCAAAGATCGCGGCGACTGGGCTTATGGCATCGTTGCGGTGTGCCGCGACGTAGTGCAGAGGCATGGGTTCGAGATCTGTATCGACGATTTCGAGCCGACCCGCCGCCAAGTCGGCGCTGAACACATCCCTGGGAAGATACGCAATGCCGATCCCGGCTATGGCCATTCGGGCACGGGTGCTGAGACTGGCGCAGCTGATGACGACATTGGGTTCGAGGCCCAGGTCGCTCATCCGGCGCAGCATGCGCCTTTGGCTAGCCGAGTCCGACGTCTGGCTGATGGTCGGTGCCTGCGCCAGTTCCTCCAGTGTAAGGCGGCGACCGCTCAGTCCAAGTTTAGGACTGGCCATGACGGCCCTTTCGATATGGGCGAGCGTAACCGTGGCGAAACCGGGATCGATGTCCGCTGCCGTTCCGATCAGCAGGTCGATTTCCCGGCGCTGCAGCGCCAGATTGAGCTCCTGTGTCGTGGCAATGCGCGGCTCGGGGATGACACCGGGATATTTCGAGGTGGTGGCGGACAGATACTGGGACAGCCAGGTTAGCGCCACGGCCTCGGTGGTGCCGAGGCGGAAACGCCCAGTCAGGTGACTTGCCGTGCTGCCGACACTTGACAGCCGCATATGTGCCTTGAGCAGCGTCTCGCTGAGTTGCATCGCCTCTTCACCCTTCTGGGTGAGGCGTATGCTTCTTCTGGAGCGATCGAAGGCGAGGATGCCAAGGGTCGTTTCCAGTTCCTGAATGCGCTTCGAAATATTGGATTGCGTGGTGTTGAGGCGCCGGGAAGCGGCGACAAAACTACCAAGCAGAGCGCTCCAGTAGAACGCCTCAATCTGCTTTATGCTCAGCAGCGACCGCCCCAGGCCGGATACCCTGTCGTCGCTTTCAGTGGCAGCGGTTTCCGGAACCGCGCCGGTATCGACCTTTTTCGTGTCCAACACCGATCCTGACCATCGTGCGTCGAGCGCTCCCGGCATGGATGCGGTCAAGTCGCGCTGCGCCATTTGCTGATACGCCTTGCACCGAGAAACAGCAATAGCGCGGCCGCGGCGACCAGGATTGCCGCACTCACCGGTCGTTGCAGCAGGATCGCGGGCGAACCGTCGCCCATCATCGTCGAGACCTGATAGTTGAATTCGATCTGCTTGCCCAGAACCAGGCCTATGATGATCGGCACCACCGGGAAACCCAGCCGCCGTAGTGTGATCCCGACAAGGCCGAAGCCGAAAGCGACCCATACCGGGAACATCTCGTTGGCGGAGGCATAGGCGCCCAGGGCGGTCATGGCGATCACCATGAACATGATCATGGTCTGCGGCAGGCGCAGGACCTGAGAGTAGACCTTGCTGGCCATGGCGCCGCCCAGAACGATGAGCAGCAGCGCGCCCACGAACATCTGGAGGGTATATCCGTAGACGATGGTCGGATTCGTACGGAAAAGCTGCGGCCCGGGCTGAAGCCCCTGAATGACCAAGGCGCCCAGCATCATGGCCGCGATGGCGCTGCCCGGTATGCCCAGCGTCAGCGCCGGTATCATGGCCGCGGCATTGTCGGCATTGTTGACCGACTCGGCGGCGGCCAGTCCCTGCACGGACCCCTTGCCGAAGGTCTCGGGCTCTTTTGAAGCCGCCTTTTCGGCGGCGTAGGCGAGGAAGGCGCCTACTGAAGAGCCAGGCAGCACGCCCAGGCCTACGCCGATGGCCGATGCGCGCACCCAGCTGCGCCAGACCTGGCGGACAGTCCAGACGCCCTTGCGAACGACGATTTTGACGCTGTCGAGCTGAGCGCTCCCCTCCAAACTGCGGGCGATCTCCCACGCCGGAGGCAGCGAAAACAGACCGATCATGACGGCCAGTTCGGACAGACCTGGCGCCAGTTGGGGGATACCAAAGCTGAACCGCTCATAGCCGGTGACGTCGTCGAAGCCGACCGTTGCCAGCAGCAGGCCGAGCAGTGCGGCAAGAAGTCCCTTGAGCAGATCCGGGCCCATCAGGACGGAAACGCAGATCAGGCCGAAGATCGCGATGGAGAACATTTCTGGCGGACCAAAGGACAGGGTGACGGCGGCCAGCGATGGCCCGACGATGCCGAGCGTTGCCGCACCGATCATGCCGCCGACAGCCGAGGACACCGCAGCCAGCTGAATGGCGGCGCCGGCATCCCCCCTGCGCGCCAGCGGATAGCCGTCCCAGGTGGTGACGACCGAGCCCGGCGTGCCCGGAATGCGCAGGAGGATGGATGGAATGGCGCCGCCCTGGGACGCGCCATTGTGGATGCCGGCCAGCAGGCCCAGGGCCGACATGGGGTCCAGGCCATAGGTGAAGGGCAGTACCAGCGCCACACCCATGGTCGCGCTGATGCCGGGCAGCGCGCCGATGAAAATGCCCAGAACGACGCCCATTACCAGCGCGAGAAACGGCTTCAGAGCGAAAACGGCGCCAAGTGTCTCGATAACGATGTCCATGGGATCACTCCTCGATAGGCCGCACCATCTTGCGCAGCGCGCGTCAGCGTTTCGTTGTCCTGCGGATTGGCACGGCGCTTCAGTCCGTCTTCACGCATGTTTCAGCCGCGGCTTTCGCCTTAGGAGCCGGCGAGCACGATGCTCCACAGTTCTGGCGGCAGCCGGATATGGAGGAAATACTGAAATGCCCACGGCACGACGATTGCGAAGCCGAGAGCCCCGGCCAGCACGGCGACGGGGTTGCGCAGTCCGAACGTCCAGCATCCGGCAAGGATCAGAATGAAACTCGCCGTGGCAAAGCCGATCATCGGGATCAGCAGGACGAACAGGAGCGATATGGCGATGGCCAGCACCATCCTGCCCCCCAGCGCGTCGAGCCCCTCTTCGAGCGTTTCATCGGGATCGGCTGGGGTGGTACGGCTCAGCCCCTCGGCAAGCAGCATCAATACGGAACCAAGGACCATGCCGCCGGCAACGATCTGGGGAAACACGTTGGCGCCGCCCACTTGGTAGTCCCCGGCCTTGTAGTAGGCATAGCCACCTACCAGACCAAAGCCGATGGCGCCGATGATATTGCGGAAGTTCATGGTCTCGCTCGCAACGGTTTGCCGGGCCAAATCCTGGCAGATTGGGCCCGGCCGGTGAACGCTATTGCGGCTGCCAGGGGGTATCTTCCCAGATCGCGCGCAAATCGGCATCTTCCGCTTCGATAGCCGAAACCAGTTCTTCGGCGTCAAGGAACTTCAGCGCCAGATTTCTTTCGGTCGCCTCGGCCAGGAACGTCTCGTTGGTTTCAAGACTGTCGACACAGTCCCGCAGGATTTGCAGGACGTCCTCAGGAACGCCCTTGGGGACGCCCAGCGCATGCATGGACCCCGAAACCAGATCGTAGCCCTGTTCCTTGAAGGTTGGAATATCTGGCGCATAGGACAGGCGCTCTTCCGCCGCCGCGCCCAGGACGTGGATTTCGTCCTTGAAAGCGAGGGCCGCATTGGCCGACATGCCGATCACATCGGCATTGCCACCCAGAAGGGCGTTGCGCGCCCGTGCCTCGTCACCGAAGGGAATGAAGTCGAAGGATATGCCGGCGGCTCGACCGAAGCGCAGGAAGGCCAGGTGGTCGTCCGACCCGATCGTGCCGACGCCGACGCGGACCTTGCCTTGCTTTGCCTTGGCCACCAGATCGGCCAGGGTCTGGATGTCGCTGCCCGTGGCAACGGAGAAGGCCGAGGTGGAACCGACGACACTGCCCAGAAAGTCGAAGCTGTCGACAGTGTAGCTGCGCTCGGCAGTAATGGTGGTGGTGACCAGATTGGGCATGTTGAGGGCACCGAAGGCCAAGCCATCCTTAGGGGAAGCGGCGACGGCGCTGATTCCGACGACGCTGTTGCCGCCGGGCATGTTGGTGACCACGATGGTGGCATTTTTGCCGATGCATTGGGCCAGATGTGGCGCATAGGTGCGGGCGGCCACATCGGTAGCACCCCCAGCGGAAACCGGCAGGATGAAGATGATCGGCTGTTCGGGGTATTGGGCCAGGGTCATGCTCGTGCTGGCGCAGAGCATGATGCCCGCCAGTGCGAATTTTGAAAGCTGCATCTGTTTCTCCTCCTTTGCAGTATGCTCCGGCCCTTGCGGCTCGTCCTGCCGCAGGGGCCAATCTGAAATCAAGTCAGGCCGGCCTGCTTGAGGGCGCGGGCCACCCAGCTGCGATCCTGGCCTTCGCCCTCGATCTGGCTGCGTGTCACCTCTTCGGCCGCTGCCTTCTGGCGGGCCAGTTCGAGAATGCCTGGCGCATCCGCGCGGGATATTGCCAGCACTCCATCTTCGTCGCCGATCACTAGGTCGCCAGGCATCACGACCTGTCCGCCCACGGTCACCGGCACATTGATTTCGCCGGGGCCGGTCTTGTAGGGCCCGCGATGGGTATTGCTACGGGCATAGCAAGGAAAGTCGTCGAACCACCCGATGTCCCGGATCGCGCCATCGACAACGAAGCCGGCAATGCCCTTCTTCTGCGCCTGGCGTCCCATCAGCTCACCCAGTAGCGCCTGATTGGGGAAGCCGCCGCCGTCGATCACGATGACATCGCCGGCCTGGGCGAGGTCGATGGCGTGGTGGATCATCAGGTTGTCGCCCGGGCTGGTGCGCACGGTGAAGGCCGTTCCCGCCAGATAGCCCCGCTTGTGATAGCGATGGAGACCGAACATGCCCGTATGGCGGTTCATGCTGTCGCTGGCATGGGACGTTGCAATGCCCCTGAAGGCATCGACTAGCGCGGGATCGATCCGCTGCGCGAGGTCGACAATGCGAAATCCTGGCGCCATGACTAGAGCTCCGTCAGGGTGGTGGGAAAGACCTTCTCGAAGGCCTCGGCATGGGTGATGGGTGCGCCCTTGGTGCGGCGTCCGGCCGTGTTGCCGCGCTGCTCGGCCAGATTTTTGTAATAGGCCCACATTCTCGACTGGCCAGGAATTTTCTGCATCGCTTCCCATTTCAGATCCCAGACCGATGAGATGTTGAGCAGCGTATCGGGCACGAAGTTGCAGAGTTCGACCTGATGTGGCTCGAACTGATAAACCTGTGGCGCCCCGATGATGTGGCCGCCTGGGCGACCATGCGCCTGCGCCTCCATGCGACACTCAAGGGCAAACTGATAGGCCTTCACATGGTCCCAGTTCGAGGGGTCCGCAGCGGGATGGGTCAGGATGAAGTTGGGCTGAACGTCGCGCAGGATATCCACGGTCCGGTCACGCATGTCCTGCGTGACCTCCAGATTATAGTCCTTGCCGTCGAGGAAATGGATTTCGGCGCCCAGCACCTCGGCCGCGGCCTTCGCCTCGGCGCGGCGGATTTCGCGCACCTTTTCGGCCGTGACGCTGGCATCGGTATAGAGTTGGCCCGATTCGCCGCGCTCGCCGCAGGTCAGGCAGACTACGACGGCACGATAGCCCAGTGTCTTGGTATGCAACGCAATAGCGCCACCCGCCCGCCACACGAAATCGCCTGCATGGGCGCTGACGACGACAAGGGACTTCTGATTTTCCTGCATGGATTCCTCCGGACTATTCGGTAAACTGCAAAACCTGATTGTCAGGCATGGTGGTGTTGGCGACGCGACGGCCGGTGGCGGCGACAAGACGCGGGCCTTCTGGAATGGCGAGACCGGCTGCCGTGAAGGCGCTGACGGCCGCATCCAGATCCGAACACCGCAACGCCATATGCCTGAGCCCGAGGGGCAGGCGGCTGCCGTCGGCGCGCAGCGACGGGGTCAGCTCAAGGATGATGTCCGATCCCGGAAAACGCAGCTCGATCGAACCGCGGCCATCTCCCAGGCGCCTGACGACGGAAAACCCGAGCTTCGCGAAAAATTCCGCGGCGATCTCCGTGTCTCCGACCACGATATCGATGTGATCAAGGCCGATGACCAATTCGTTCATGCTGAGCTCTCCCTCTCGGACTATGTGCCGAGTTGACGTAGGGATAGCACCGTGAGTTTGGAGATAAAAACGATTAGTTGGAACGAATTTACATGATCAAAAACGATAGGTTGTGCTGAATTTGTCAATGGCTTGACGAATCCTCGAGCGGTTGAGCCAGACACGGAAGCCTGAGCGAGACACACCGAGCGCCTCACAGATGTGTTTCGGCGTGCAAAATTGGCTCTGGCGCAGATTTGGTGCTGGCCATCAAGGTGCACCAATGAGCCGTGCTTCCAACAGATCGATCTTGCCGCGGCCATACATCTGACGCTTGACGAGCTTGAGCTTGGTGATTTGGCCCTCAGT
>NZ_PYVZ01000019.1 GCF_003056405.1 Devosia indica | reverse complement strand
GGCAGCGCCGCCTGCCAGCAGTTGGTCGAGAAGCTCATTGGGGATTGCAGGCTCTTTGCGTCGAGACATAGGGGACTCCTTGTTTACCCACTATGCCCGACCACACACGGAAATCCTGACACTCCCCTGGAGCAGGCGATCCTGGATCTGCGCAGAGCGCATCCGGCCTGGGGCGCCCGCAAGATCGCGCGTCGCCTGCAGGATCTGGGCACCCCGCCACCTTCCGTCTCCTGTGTGCACGCCATCCTGGCGCGCAATGGCTGCATCACCCCACCCTTGGGCGGCGGTCCGGCTCTTGGGCGGTTCGAGCGCGAGGCGCCCAACCTGCTTTGGCAGATGGACTTCAAGGGCAAGGTACATCTGCGGAACGGCCATTGGTGCTTTCCCCTGACCATTATCGACGACCATTCCCGCTATGCGGTGGGCCTTAGGGCCTGTGCCAACGAGCAGATGGCCACGGTGCGCGACCAGCTCGAGACCATCCTGCGCCAGCATGGACTGCCTCTGGCCTTTTACACCGACAACGGCAATCCCTGGGGCACGGGCGTGCCGGGCCAATGGACGCGGCTACGCGTCTGGTTGCTTAAACTGGGTATCGATCTCATCCATGCCCGGCCCTATCACCCTCAAGGCCGAGGCAAGAACGAGCGTTTCCATCGCAGCCTCAAGGCCGAAGTGCTGGCCTTTGCCCTGCTCGAAGATCAGGCTCAGGCCCAGCGAGCCTTCGATAGCTGGCGCGATCTTTACAACCATCATCGACCCCATGAGGGCATCAACATGGCCGTTCCGGCCAGCCGCTACCGCCCCTCGCCGCGTCCATTCCCCGATCGCCTGCCCGAGCCGGAATACGACCAGGGCGAAATCGTCCGCCGGGTCGGCAGTGCCAACGGCATGATCAGCTTCAAGGGCCGAAAATGGCGCATTCCGAAAGCCTTTTGTGGCGAAACCGTTGCCATCAGACCCCTCGACCGCGACGGTCTGTACGGCGTCTTCTTCGGGGCAACACAGATCGACACAATCGACCTCAATTGGACGCCCTGACTGTCAGGCATGTCTCAGAACACCTGTCAGGCATGTCTAAGGTCTGTACATCAAGGCCGAGGGTGACGGTCGGTGGGTGGGGCGATGGTGGTGCTTGGGCGGTGATTGGCGTGCTGGTGTCCTTGTCGCCTGGGGGCAGGTCGACAGGGTGGCAAAGCCTCGATAGCCGCTTGATCCTCACCGGCCTTGTCCTTCCTGTCCGCCAATCTTTTTTGTCCGTATAGCCCTCCCCAGCGCCATCCCTGTCGCTCCTGTGCGACATTGTGTATGAAATAATTGACATTGTGTCGCGTTTCACATACTCTGTGTCCAGATGATAAGACATGGGCGTGTGAGATGACTTCGAAGGAAATGATGGCCTGGGTGCAGTTGCTGGGTGTGGCCCTGGTGGGCGGGTGGCTCGGCTGGGATGCGCTGAATGGCGGGGCAGTGGGGTCCACGGCCGAGATTGCGCAGAAGCTGCTCTGGGCGGTGGGGGCGATGGTCGGGTTCAATATTGTGGGGGCGATTATCGGGACCATCCTGGTGTCGATTGCCCAGCGCGAGGAGCTTAAGGACGAGTCGGCCGATGAGCGGGACCATGCGGTGGCGGCGCGGAGCCTGCGCAATAGCGGGATTGCCACTTCTATCGTGGCGGCGCTGGCGCTGATTCCGCTGGCGCTGGGGGTTGATGCCAATCTGGCGATCTATGCGCTGTTCGTGGCGCCGGTGATCGGCGGGACGATCAATGCGGCCTCCGAACTCTATTACTACCGGACGATGTGAGCGTTATGGGCAAGGGACAGGCCAATGTCAGCAACACCATCCGCACGCTGCGCTTTCATGCCGGGGAAATGACCCAGGCGGCGCTGGCCGAGCAGGTGGGCGTGACGCGCCAGACCATCGTGGCCATCGAGCAGGGGCGCTATTCGCCCTCGCTGGAGGTGGCGTTTCGGATTGCCCATGTGTTCGGGGTGCCGCTGGACGAGGTGTTCCAGTGGACCCCGCCAGGGCCGGACGCCGGCTGATCTGATCTGAACTGACGACGAGATTTCTTGAGCACGCGGCAGGGCGCCGCGCGGACCAACACGCATGGAGACTGGACCAATGAAAGTTGCTGCACAAAAACGCTATGGCGGGCCCGAAGTGATCGAGATTGTCGAGCGGCCCAAGCCGGTGCCGGGGCCGGGCGAGGTGCTGATCGAAGTGCATGCGAGCACGGTGACGCTGGCCGATTGCGCCTTCCGCAAGGCCGATCCGTTCATCGTGCGGTTCTTCGGCGGGCTGTTCCGGCCCAAGCTCGATGTGCTGGGGGACGATATTGCCGGGGTGGTGGTGGCCATTGGGGCCGGGGTGACGCGCTTTGCCGTGGGCGACAGGGTGCATGGCTGCACCGGGGCGGCGCTGGGCGGCATGGCGGAATATGTCTGCGTCAAGGAGACAGCCGCGCTGGTGAGGGTGCCCGAGGGGGTGGAGCTGATGCCGCTCGGGGGCATGAGCTATGCCTATCTCACGGCAATGCCGTTCATCCGCGACGAGGGCAAGGTGAAGCCGGGCGACCACGTGCTGATCAATGGCGCGGCGAGCAGCGTGGGGGCGATGGCGCTGCAACTGGCCAAGCATTTCGGGGCCGAGGTGACGGCGGTGGCGTCAGGGCGGCACCGGGCGCTGCTGCAGCGGCTGGGGGCCGATCATGTCATCGACCGGCAGGTTGCCGATTTCACGGCGGCGCGGGAGAGCTATGATGTGGTGTTCGATGCGGTGGGAAAATCGCGCTTTGCGCAGGCGGCACCGGCGCTGAAGCCGGGCGGGATTTATCTCACGACCGTGCCGAGCTGGGGGATTTTCGCGCTGATGCTGACCGGCGGGCAGCGCGGCGGCAAGCGCGGCAAGCTGGCAACGACGGGTTTACGGGCGGAGAGCGATAAGCTCAAGGATCTGCATGTGCTCAACCGGCTCTTGGAGCAGGGGGCGATCAGGCCGGTGACCGACCGGGTGTTTCCGCTGAACCAAATCGTCGAGGCACATCGCTATGTCGAGCGGGAGGTGAAGGCGGGCGACGTGGTGGTGGCCATGCCGGTGGCGCAGGGGCCGCTGCTGCTGGCGCAGCAGGGCGTGGCGGTGGGCGCCTAGCCTTCGAAGGTCACCACGACCTGGGTGCCGGGGCCATCGCCATAGGCGACGCAGGCGCCCAGGCTCGCGGCCATGGCCTTGACGATACGGCTGCCCAGGCCCGTGCCCTGCGGCTTGCCATTGCCGGTCCAGCCGATGCCGTCATCCTCGACCACCAGGCGCACCTGGCTGCCGTCGCGGCGCATATTGATGCGCACTTCGCCCGGGTCGCGGTCGAGATAGGCATATTTGAGGGCGTTGGTGACCAGCTCGGTGACGATGACGCCGAGCGAGGCCACTTTTTCGGTGGGCAGGGGGAAGCCTTCGACATCGACGCGGATGCTGGCGGTGTTGCCTTCGGCCTGGAGGGAATTTTCCAGCTCGCCGACGAGGCTGTTGAGATAGTCGCCCATCTGCACATTGCGCACGTCGTCGGAGGTGTAGAGGTGGCGGTGCACGCCGGCGATGGCCTGGATGCGCACCTGGGTTTCAGCCAAAGCGCGCTTGGCCTCGGGATCATCGAGGGCGTTGGATTGCAGGCCCACCAGGGCGGCGACCATGGCCAGCGAATTGCCGACGCGATGATTGACCTCGCCGAGCAGCATTTCGGCTCGGTCGCGGGCCTCTTGCACCTCGCGCTCGGCCTTGGCCTTGGCGCGGGTGAGGCGGACATGCTCGATGGCCTGGTCGATGGCGGCCAGCAGCAGGGGCATGAAGTCTTCCGAGCCGGACTTGGGCACGAAATCGGTGGCGCCGGCCTTGAGCGCGCTGACGGCAATCGACATTTCCGAGGAGCCGGTGACATAGACGGTGGCCGGGTGGTCTTCCATGCCTTCCATGCCGGCAAGCACTTCGAGGCCGGTGCCGGTGGGCAGGTAATGATCGAGCGCAACGACGTCGATGTCACCGTTGCGGATCAGTTCGAGGCCCTCTTCGCCGGACTGGGCATGCGAGAAGTTGTAGCCGCGCCGTTGCATGGCCTTTTCGACCAGGCGGATCAGGCCCGGATCATCGTCGATATAGAGGACATGTGGCGTGCGGTTGGGCATCGGCTATTCGGTCTCGGGGATCTGCATCACGGAGAAGAACAGGCCGAGCTGCTTGATGGCGTTGGCAAAACCGTCATAGTCGACCGGTTTGGTGATATAGACATTGGCGCCCAGATCGTAGCAGCGCTGGATCTCGCGCTGGTCATCGGTGGTGGTGAGCACAACGACCGGCGAGCGCTTGGTGTGCTCGTTGTTCTTGACCTTTTCGAGGATGTCGATGCCGGTCATGTCGGGCAGGTTGAGGTCGAGCAGCACCAGCAATTGCCGGCCCTTGTTGACCAGGCCCGAACCGTCCGGCCCCATCAGGTAGGCGAGCGCATCGGTGCCATTGGTGAAGGGCACGATCTCATTGGCGACGCCGGCGCGGCGGATGTTCTTCTCGATGAGGCGGGCGTGGCCTTCATCGTCCTCGACCATGATGATGGTGACGGGCCGTGCATTGTTCATGCGCCTAGTCTCCCCAGAAAACCGCGGGAATCGCGCGGCAGATTGATGATGAATGTGGTGCCTTCGCCCAATTGCGAGGTCAATGTTACATCGCCGCCCAGGCTGCGCACCATGGTGCGGACATGGGCCAGGCCGATGCCTTCGCCCGGATTGTTCTGCGAGCCGGAGCGGCGGAACAGTTCGAAGACGCGCTCATGGTCAGTATCGGCAATGCCTCGCCCATTGTCCTCGACCTCAATGACCACCCGGTTGCCCGGGACATGCCGGGCGCGAATATCAACCCGCAAGGGGCGCCCGGGTTCCCGGTACTTGACGGCATTGTCCAGCATATTGCCCAGAATCTGCTCGAGCGAGAGGCGGTCGGTGATGAGCTGGCCAACGCGAATATCGGTCTCGATGGTGCCATCGCCGTCGGCCACCTGGTGGTGGACGGCGTTGGCGCTGGTTTCAACGACTTCCGCAAGCTCGACTGGCTCTGGCTTGAGCTGGCGGCGGCCTTCGCGGGAGATCTTGAGGATGGCGTTGATCAGCCCGTCCATCTTGCGCGTGGCAGCGCGGATGAAGGTGATGGCCTCGGGCAGGTCTTCGGTCGCGGCAAGGCGGGCCTGGCTGGCGACCGGATCGTCTGCGCTGGCCTCCTGGCCCTCCATGAAGGCCCTGACCTCTTCGACGCTGTTTTCGAGCTCGGCTGTGAACCCCATGATATTGACCAGCGGGGCACGCAAATCGTGGGTGACGATATAGGCGAAGCGCTGGATTTCCTCATTGGCCTTGCCCAGGTCGGCAGTGCGCTCGCGCACGCGTTCCTCAAGCCCGGCATTGGCCTGTTCGACGGCGCGGCGGGCATTGGCGAGTTCCTGGGTGTAGTTGAGCACGGCCCAGATGGCGCCGCCGATGACAGCGAAGATAACCAAAGCACCGATGATCGAGATGATCCGTAGCAGGCTGGCCGTATTGCGCTGGTCCAACACGCCCTGGTTGAGGCGATCGTCCGCAGCAGTGATCAGGGCATCGAAGAAGGCGCGGGAGCGGTCCATCGCCTCCTTGCCGGCATCGGTGCGGATGAGCTCGACGGCCTCGGCGCGGTCGTCTGCCCGGATCAGGTCGATGGTGCGCGACATCTCGGCGAGCTTGAAGGTGATGTCCTCGCGCAATTGCTGCATCGGCTCTGCCGCCTGGGGATAGGGCCGCAGAACGGCTTCCAGTTGAGCGACCGTTTCGTCGATACGGGGCAGGGCCTCCAGATAGGGGTCGAGATATTGCTGGTCGAGGGTAATGATGTAGCCACGCTGGCTGGTTTCGGCATCCTGCAGGAGCTTGAGCAGGTCGACGGCGGCGCCGCGCGCCTCGCGCGCCTCGACCACTTCATTGAAATAGACCTGGGTTCGCTCGACTAGCCAGAGCGTGGTGCCCACAATACCCATGAGGGCCAGCAGGCCGACGAGCAGCAGCAAGGCGGTGGACCGCACGAATGTCTTGCTGGTGATCGGCATGGTTTTCCCTTTTGGAGGTTACCCTACATCGCCCGAAGTGACGCATAGGGCAATATGCATAGATTAACTGACCCCGGTTTTTGTGATGGGCGCCTGGCGCGGGTCTCCAGCGAATGGGAAACAGAATCTTAAGCGTCGCTGTGCAAGATCAGCCTCCAGTTTAAGTAACCGGCCCGAGGTGGCCGGAGTGGAGTGTTAGCGGATATGGGCAAGCCTTCCCTGCCCGAAACCGAAGAGCCGGGTGGTCCGCATGTGCCCGTGCTGCTTGCAGAAGTGCTGGCGGCGCTGGAGCCGGTGGCGGGCCGTCGCATCGTCGATGGCACCTTCGGCGCAGGAGGCTATTCGCGGGCCATGCTGGAAGCCGGTGCCGAGGTGATCGGCATTGATCGCGATCCTTCGGTCGCGCCGCATGTTGACGCCCTCAAGGCTGATTTCCCGGACCGATTCACCTTTGTTGCCGGCACATTTTCCGAGCTGGACACGCTTGTTGCCGATCTCGATCCGGTGGATGCTGTGGTGCTCGATATCGGCGTGTCCTCGATGCAGCTCGACCAGGCGGAACGCGGTTTCTCTTTCATGCGGGACGGCCCGCTCGACATGCGCATGAGCAAGTCGGGCACCAGCGCAGCGGACCTGGTCAACGAACTGGAAGCCGAGCCGCTGGCCAATCTGCTCTATGCCTATGGCGAAGAGCGCAAGTCGCGCCGCATTGCCCAGTTTATCGTGGCGGCGCGGGAGCAAGCACCAATCACCACGACGCTGGAGCTGGCGCGCATCATCGAAAAGGCCATTGGCCGCAAGCCGGGTGATGCACACCCGGCGACGCGCTCGTTCCAGGCCCTGCGCATTGCGGTCAATGGCGAGTTCGATCAATTGGTCGACGGCCTGTTCGCCGCCGAACGGTTGCTGACCGAAGGCGGGCGGCTGGCCGTGGTCAGCTTTCATTCGCTCGAAGACCGCATCGTCAAACGCTTCTTCGATCCAGACAAGGGTGGGCCGACGGCGTCGCGCCACCTGCCGCAGGTGGAGACGGCGCCGCGCCGCTGGCAGCCCGTGTCCAAGGCGGTCAAATCGGGCAAGACCGAACTGGCCCGCAATCCGCGTGCCCGATCGGCGGTGCTGCGTAGCGGTGTGCGCACCAGCGAGGCCGCGCGTGCCGTGGATCTTTCCGGACTGGGTGTTCCGCAGATCAGGGGCACAGCATGATCCGCAATCTCAATATTTTCCTGCTGTTCGTATCGGTGGTGATGCTGGCCGGTGTCTATGTGCTGAAATTCTCCATCGAGGGCACGGCGTCCGAACGCACAGCGCTGGCGGCCCAGATTGAAGATCAGGAAGGGCAGCTATCGTTGCTCAAGGCCGATTGGGCGGTGCTGAACCAGCCCGGTCATATCGATCCCATCATCAAGCGGCATCAGGAAGAGCTGGCGATCGGTCCGGTGCAACAGGAACAGTTTGGCGCCTTCACGGCGCTGCCAATGCGCCCGGCCAAACCCGATACCGAGGCGATGGATGCCCTGTTTGCTGCCATTGCCGAGGGTATCGATCCGATCGACGCCATTCTCGAGATGGAGGGCATTGAATAATGGCTGCCATCACAGAAGGCCATGCGCCGACCATTGCCATCGAGGGGGCCCGCAAACAGCGCGGGAACCTGACACAGGCCCGCATTCGCTGGATGGTGCTTGCTGTCGTGCTGGGCCTTGGGCTGGTGAGTGGCCGGTTGGTACAGTTGGGCATGGCGGAAACCGACCAGACCATTGAAGGGCAGACCCGCGATGCGATTACCGCGACGCGGCCACCGATTCTGGATCGGAACGGGCTGGAAATGGCGGTCGATATCCGCGTGCCCTCGCTTTATGCCGAACCGCGCCGGATCATCGATGTGGAAGAAGCAGTCCGCGAGTTGCGCACCGTGCTGCCCGATCTCGACGAGGACTGGCTGCGCGATAGACTGACCGGCGACCAGGGCTTTGTCTGGGTCAAGCGCGAGCTGACCCCGGCCATCCAGGAGGCGGTGATGCGACTGGGCATTCCCGGCATCGACTTCATCACCGAATCCAAGCGCTTCTATCCAGGGATGAACGAGGCCGCCCATATCCTGGGCTCCACCAATGTGGACAACCAGGGCATTGCCGGCATCGAGCGGCATATGGACAGCGAATCGGTGGCGCTGTTGCAGGAACTGGGGCTGGCCCGCGGCAATGCGTTGACGCCGGTGGAGCTGAGCGTGGACATGCGTGTGCAGCATGTGTTGCATGAGCAACTGACGGACGCGATGACGCGCTACCAGGCGATCGCGGCGGCCGGCGTGATGCTGGACATTCATACCGGCGAGGTGATCGCGCTGGCCTCGGTGCCGGACTTCAATCCCAACGAGCCGGCGACGGCGCTGGTCAAGGACACGTTCAACCGGATCACCTCAGGTATTTTCGAGCCGGGCTCGATCTTCAAGACGGTGACCATGGCTGGGGCGCTCGATAGTGGCGCGGTGGCGATTACGGACCAGTTCGACGCGCGCTATGGCATTCGCTTTGGGCGGTACACCATCGACGACTTCCACGGCAAGCATCGCATCCTGGCGTTGCCGGAAGTGTACAAATACTCGTCCAATATCGGCACGATCCGCATCATGCAGGCCATGGGCAAGGACAACTACCGGGCTTTCCTCAGTCGCATGAAGTTCGACGAGCGCGTGCAGTTCGAATTGCCGGAGATGCGCGTACCGACAGTGCCTGACAGTTTTTCGGAGGTTGGCGCAGCCACGGCCTCATTCGGTCACGGCCTGTCTGTGTCGCCGCTCCATATGGTCACGGCCTATGCGGCCTTCGTGAATGGCGGCAATTATATTGCCCCCACACTTTACAAGCGGGATATGGCCGAGGCCGAGGCGCTTTACGAGCGGGTGCTGCGGCCCGAGACCAGCGCCTATCTGCGCTATCTGATGCGGCTCAATGCGATTTCGACGGGTGGTTCGGGTTCGCAGATGAACAAGGCCGCACAGGGCTATCGCGTGGGGGGGAAGACCGGCACGGCGGAAAAAGTGGTGGATGGGCGCTACTCGTCCAACAAGGTCACCAATTTCTTCGCCTCGGCTTTCCCACTCGACAATCCGCGCTACGCCATGGTCATCATGGTGGACGAGCCCAAGGCGGAAAATGCCCAATCGGGCACAACGGCCGGCTGGAACGCCGGCACCTTGACCGGCCGCGTAGTCCAGCGTGTCGCTCCCATGCTCGGAATTGCCCCGGACTTCAGCGAAGCGGTCGATCAGCAGATCGTGCCTGCGGAAGTCAGACAACTCTATCCAGAAGGATTCTGATCGGTGTCTATCAGCGTAACCCAGTTGCTCGAAGGGTCCGGCGCCCGCCCCAAAAAGGGACTTGGCGCGGTCTTCGGGCTGAATTCGGATAGCCGCCGGATCGAACCGGGCGATATCTTTTTTGCACTGCCGGGGGCCAAGGTGCATGGCAACCAGTTCGTTGCCGATGCGGTCCAGCGCGGTGCGCTGGCCGTAGTGACCGATACCGCCCCGCCGGGTGATCCCGGCGTGCCGGTGATCATCGTCAAGGATGTCCGGGCGTCCTATGCGCGGGCGGCCAGCCGGGTGTTCGAGCCGCAGCCAGAGATCCTGGTGGCGGTGACGGGCACCAATGGCAAGACTTCCGTGGCCTCTTTCGTGCGCCAGATCTGGGACCATGCCGGGGTGCCGGGCGCCAGCATCGGCACACTGGGCATCGAGACTTCCAAGCGCGTCATCGAAGGTGCGCTGACCACGCCGGACTCGCGCACGCTGCACCAGGCGATGCGGGCGCTCAAGGCACAGGGCATCGATCACGTGGCGCTCGAAGCCTCGAGCCATGGGCTGGACCAGCACCGGCTGGACGGGGTGCATTTTGAGGCGGTGGCGTTCACCAATCTCAGCCGCGATCATCTCGACTATCACAAGGACATGGACGAATATCGTAATGCCAAATTGCGGCTGTTCACCGATCTGCTGGTGGATGGGGGCGCGGCCATCGTCAATGTCGACGATCCCGAGCATGAGCAGTTCATGTTCGCGGCGCTCTCGGCCAGCGCGACGCTGCTGACGGTCGGGCGCGAGGGTGCCTATATCGAAATCCTCTCAATCAAGCCCGAAGGCTACGGCCAGCGGGTCGAGGTGCGCCATATCGGTGAGAAGGTCAGTTTCCATCTCAAGATACCGGGCGAATTCCAGGTCTCCAATGCGCTGATCGCAGCGGCCCTGGCGATGTCGGCGGGCGTGGACAAGGCGGACGCCTTTGCCGCTTTGCCAGAGCTGGTGGGCGCGCGCGGGCGGCTCGAACTGGTGGCCGAGCACAATGGCGCGGCGATTTTTGTGGATTATTCGCACAAGCCCGAAGCGCTGCGCGTGGCGCTCCAGACCCTTCGGCCTCATGCGAAGAACAAGCTGCATGTGGTGTTTGGTTGCGGCGGGGACAGGGACAAGGGCAAGCGCCCTCAAATGGGCGAAATTGCCAGCGAACTTGCCGATGTGGTGATTGTCACGGACGACAACCCGCGTACCGAGGACCCGGCCGCAATCCGCGCCGAAGTGCTCGCCGGGGCCAAGGGGGCGAGGGAAATTGGTGACCGCAAGCAGGCCATTGAAGAGGCTGTCAAATCGCTCAAGCCGGGCGATGTGCTGCTGGTGGCCGGCAAGGGGCACGAGACCTATCAGATCATCGGCACCACTAAGTCGCATTTCTCAGACCATGAAGTGGTCGCGGCAGCGGTCAAGGGGTAGGGAGCCGATGCTGCCCGACGCACCGCTCCACACGCTCACCCTTTTGGGGAGGGCGGGGACGAGGGGCGTCCAGGCTCCCGGTATCGTGTTCGACCACCACCCCCTCCCAGCCTCCCCCGCCAAGGGGGAGGTGTCGCATACAGTGCGTGGAGACTGCTGATGACCCCACCTCTATTTACACTCGACGCCATACTGGCGGCCACCGGTGGCAAGGCGACCGGGGTGTCGGTGCGCGAGATCAATTCGATCTCCATAGACAGCCGCGAGTTGGGGCCCGAGGCGCTGTTTGTTGCGATCAAGGGCGATCGCTTCGACGGGCATGATTTTGTCCAGACGGCGCTGGAGAACGGTGCGATAGCGGCGCTGGTCAGCCAGGGCGAGGGGGACGGCCGGATTGTCGTGCCCGATGCGCTGGGTGGCTTACGTGATCTGGCAATTGCGGCGCGGAAACGCGGCCGGGCCTTTGTTGCCGGCGTGACGGGCAGCGTGGGCAAGACGACCACCAAGGAAGCGCTGCGACTGGTGTTCGAGGCGGCGGGGGAGACGCATGCCTCGATCAAGAGCTTCAACAATCACTGGGGTGTGCCGCTGATGCTGGCGCGCATGCCAGAGACGGCGCAGTTCGGCGTGTTCGAAATGGGCATGAATGCGCCCGATGAAATCCGCCCGCTGAGCAAGCTGGTGCGGCCGCATGTGGCCGTTATTACCAATATTGCACCGGCGCATCTGGAAAAGCTGGGGAGCCTGGACAATATCGCGCGAGCCAAGGCCGAGATTTTCGAGGGACTGGAGCCGGGCGGCACGGCGGTGCTCAATGCCGATCATCCGCAGATCAATCTGCTGCTGGAACTGGCGGCGGCGGCCGATTTGGGGCGGGTGGTGACCTATGGTTTCGCGCGGGGCGTCGACTGGCAGATCACGGCGCCGGAAATGGCGGCGGACCGCAGTTTTGCAACGATCGTTCATGGCGATGAGACGCATGCGCTGACATTGGGCGTGACCGGGCGGCACATGTTGTCCAATGCCACGGCGGCGCTGGCGGTGGCGCATCTGGCCGGGATCGAGCCGGAGACGGCGTTGCGGGCATTGGCCGGATTTGGTGCACAGCCGGGGCGGGGGCAGCGCGTGGCGGTTGGACCGGAGGAGCGGCCGCTGCTGCTGATCGATGAGAGCTATAATGCCAATACCGCCTCGATGGGGGCGGCGCTGGAGGTGTTCTCGACGCTGGAGGCGCCGGGCGGGCGCAAGATCGTGGTGCTCGGAGACATGTTGGAGCTGGGCGCGGCGGGCGCAGCGATGCATGCGGGGCTGGCCGACGCTGTCAAGAACAGCGGCGCAGAGCGGGTGCATCTGGTGGGCCAGAACATGGCCGCGCTGGCCACAGTGCTGCCGCAGGGCCTGTTGGCGGGGCACTACAACTCCATTGGAGAAGGTCTGGACGTGATCATGGCCGACCTTGCCTATGGCGACGCAGTTATGGTCAAAGGGTCCAACGGTGTGGGCCTGTCGCGCGTCGTCACCGAAATCAAATCGCGATTCGCACATAGCTGACACACCCGAAAGTGTAGTAGACAAGAATGCTCTATTTCCTTGGCCAATTGGGTGAGCAGATCGCCGCCTTCAACGTGTTCCGCTACATCACCTTCCGCACGGCGGGTGCGGTGGTCACGGCGCTGTTCTTCGTGTTCCTGTTCGGGCCGGGGATGATTGCGCTGCTGCGCGTCAAGCAGGGGCGTGGCCAGCCAATCCGCGAGGATGGTCCGGCCGGGCATTTGCTGACCAAGAAGGGCACGCCCACCATGGGCGGGCTGATGATCCTGTCGGGCGCGGTGATCTCGACCCTTTTGTGGTCGAACCTGACCAATGGCTATGTCTGGGTGGTGCTGTTCGTCACGATCGGGTTCGGCGCCATCGGCTTTTACGACGATTATCTCAAGGTCAAGCGGATGAGCCATACCGGCTTCGGCTCGAAGCAGCGGCTTATTCTCGAGGCGCTGATCGGGGGTATCGCGGCCTTCTTCATCTCGCAACTGGCCTCGGGCTCGTATGGCACCTCGCTGCTGTTCCCCTTCGTCAAGGATCTGGCGCTCAATCTGGGCTATTTCTACATTCTGTTCGGCGGCTTCGTGGTGGTGGCGGCGGGCAATTCGGTCAATCTGACCGATGGGCTGGATGGCCTGGCGATTGTGCCGGTGATGGTGGCGGCGGCCTGTTTCGGGCTGATCGCCTATCTGGTCGGATCGCAGACCTATGCCGACTACCTGCTGCTCAATGGTGTGCCGGGAACGGCGGAACTGGCGGTGGTCTGCGGGGCGCTGATCGGGGCGGGCCTGGGCTTTTTGTGGTTCAATGCACCGCCGGCGCAGATCTTCATGGGAGATACCGGCTCGCTGGCCCTGGGCGGTGCGCTGGGCACAATTGCGGTGGCCACCAAGCATGAGATCGTGCTGGCGATCATTGGCGGATTGTTCGTGCTCGAAACCGTATCGGTGATCGTGCAGGTGACGTCCTTCCGGCTGACCGGCAAACGGGTGTTCCGCATGGCGCCGATCCATCATCATTTCGAGCATCTGGGCTGGACCGAAAGCCAGGTGGTGATCCGGTTCTGGATCATTTCCTTCGTGCTGGCACTGATCGGGCTGTCGAGCCTGAAATTGCGCTGAAACCAATTTGGACCTGGCGCGTTCTTGCTTTCACCTGTGACGCAGGAGCGGGCCCGGAGCCCCAAGATGAAGATGTCCGGAAACAACCGGACCCCATATCCTGTCAAAAAAGTCCCCGGCCTTGTCCGGGGATTGTCGTTTCTGAGGCTAGAGCGGCGATTTGGCGAAGCCCTTGACCAGGATTGGTCCGGTCGGACGCCCTGTCGGTGAGCCACCGGATGGTTCAAGCGTAATCTCATAGAGCTGGCCGGGTTCAGGCGGCGGCAGGTCGGGTCCGGACAGGGACAGCGTTGCCGGATCGTCAAAAATGCCCATGGAGACCGGACCGGTCTCCGGATCGGGCAGGGTCCAGACCTGATAGACCCGGTCAGCAGGCCGGGCGGTCAGGTCGAGCGGAACGAGGCGAATGGTGTCGTCGGCAAAGGCCTCGACAATGGCGCCGGGCTCGGAGCCATCCTCAGTCAGAAGGACCGCGATCATCACAGGCTGGCGCGAGGTCGTCAGGTTCGTGCCGGTCAGATAGCCGACGGCCAGGGCGACCAGAATGCTGGCGGCCATGCCGAGCCGCCGGGTCCAGCGATTGTCATTGGCGGGGCGGAGGGGAGCCGGTTGCGCCGGTTCGTCTTTGGGCGCATCCAGGCGTGCGTTGATGCGCTGCCACAATGCGGGGTCGACGGGCAGTTCGCCGGCGGTGTCATCAAGCGTTTGAAGCTGCGCACGCAGTTTCGTCACCGCCGCAGCCAGTTCGGGTTCGCTGGCCAGGCGCGCTTCAAAGTCCTGTGCTTCTGTGCCTTCGAGCAAGCCCAGCACATATTCGCCAATGCGTTCACGATCCTGCGGGGTCATGCCAGGCACTCCTGCAGGGCGACCACGCCACGCCGGACCCATGACTTGATGGTGCCCAGGGGCACTTTCATGGTGGCGGCGGCCTCGCCGTGGTTGAGGCCAGTGACATAGCAGAGCAGGATAGCTTCGCGCTTGGAGGCGTCGAGCGCCTCAAGGCAGTGGCGGAGGGCATCGCGGGCAGACAAGGCATCGAAGGCTGCGCGCACATCGGCAGCGCGGTCGCCCAGTTCGGCCAGTGTCTCGCCGTCCTTGTAGTCCATGCGTGCGCCGTCGCGCAGCAGATTGAGGGCGCGGTTCCTGGCCATGACGGTCAGCCAGCCGCGCGCGGTGCCCTTGGAGCGGTCATAGTTACCGGCATTGCGCCAGACAGACAGAAAGACCTCCTGGATCACTTCTTCGGCCAGATCGCGACGGCGCAGGATGCGTTGGGCGACGGCCAGCAGGCGTCCGGATTCTGCTTCGAACAATTGCGCCAGCGCAGCGCGCTCGCCCCTGGCGATCTGCAGAATCAGCTCTTCGGGCGCAGTGTGTGGCTTCATGGTGTGGAGCATGGCGGCAAATCTCGTTCCTGTCGATTACCCGCCAGCCGGTCTTATGGATGCAGCGCCAAAGTTTTTTCCGGCCACTGCATCCGGGCGCAGTCGCCCATGTGTACCCCTGATGTAAACGCGCTCGAGAAGCGCATTTCAGAGGAGACGTTCCAATGACTGCATCTTCCCTTATTGCCCTTCGCGCTGCCCTCATCCTGGGTGCGGCCGGCCTGGCCACCAGCGCCTATGCGGCCCCGGCGGTCGGATTGGTCGGCGACAAGACGCTTGTCATGTTCGATACCGAAACCCGCGAGGTCTCGGGCACGATGGACGTTACCGGGGTCGACGCGCTCGCCGGTATCGATGTCCGCCCGGCAGACAAGATGCTTTATGGTGTGACGCTTTCCGGCGATGTCGTGACGATCGACACCGCATCGGGCGCTGCGACCGTGAAGTCGACCCTGTCGGAAATGCTGCCCAGCTATGAAGGCGCCATTGTCGATTTCAACCCCATGGCAGACCGCCTGCGCCTGATGAGCACTGATGGCACCAATCACCGCGTCAATGTCGATGATGGCATGGTGACGGTGGATGGTTCGCTGGCCTTCGAAGAGGCCGACATGCATGCCGGCGAAGCGCCCGACATCGTCGAGGCATCCTACATCAATTCCTATGGCAAGCCCGAGTCGACCGCGATGTATGACATCGACGCGACCATCGCGGCCCTGATCCAGCAGGTCTCGCCCAATGACGGCACGCTGGCAGCCATTGGCAAGCTGGGCGTGGAAGGCTCTGCCTATGCCTTCGACATCGCCACCACCGAAGACCTGACCAATACCGCGTTCCTGGTGATCGACAATGTGCTGCATACGGTCGACCTGGAGAGCGGCGCGGCCGAGGCCTGGGGCCCGATTGAAGGCGTTGATGGCATGATCACGGATCTCGCCATCTTGCAGTGACACCTGTGGCGTTGCCCCGATCTCGTTCCAGGCTCGGGCGTATTGCAGGTGAAGCAGGGAAGGCCGCGGCAGTGCCGTGGCCTTTCTTTTTGAGCGGGATTCGCAAAACGCAAAGGCTTTGGCAAATCGGTAACCAAGTGGTTGATACACTCGATACAGTTTGTATTGCGTAGCCCGGTTTTTCCCCGATGATGTTTTCCCGCGCCGAAAAAACGCCCCTGGCCGAATGGTGGTGGTCGATTGACCGCGAACTGCTCGGGGCGCTGATCATGCTGCTTGCCGTGGGCATGGTACTCAGCTTTGGTGCCAGCCCGGCCGTGGCCGAGCGCATTGGGCTGGATGAATGGCACTTCGTGATCCGCCACGCGCTGTTCTGCCTGCTGGCCATTCCGGTGATGCTGGCGACCTCACTGCTCAACCAGCGCCAGGCGCGCTTCGTGGCCCTTGCCACGCTGGTGGTGATGACCATCCTGCTCTGGGCGACGCTGCATTTCGGCACCGAGGTCAAGGGTGCCCGGCGCTGGATCTCGATTGCCGGCTGGACCATCCAGCCGACCGAATTCGTCAAGCCGGCCTTTGCGGTTATCGGAGCGTGGCTGTTTTCGGAGTATATGATCCACCGCAATGTGCCCGGGCGTGCGATAGCCACGATCATCATGGGCCTGCTGGTGGGCGCGCTGCTGCTGCAGCCCGACCTGGGGCAGACGGCGCTGGTGATGGCGACCTGGGCCGTGTTGCTGTTTTTCTCCGGCATTTCCTGGTGGGTGATTGTCGGGCTGGGCGGCGCAGCCGGCGGATTGCTGGTGGGCGGCTACGCGTTTTTCCCGCATTTTGCGCGCCGCATCGACTCCTTCATCAATCCCGAGGACGGCAATACCTATCAGGTGGACCGGGCTTTGCAGTCGCTGATGGAAGGGGGATGGTTCGGGCGGGGGCCGGGTGAATCCGTGGCCAACCGGCTTATACCGGACGCCCATGCCGACTTCGTGTTTTCGGCCGCCGCCGGGGAGTTCGGCATTGTGTTCTGCATGGGGCTGGTTGGCCTGATCGGCTTTATCGCCATTCGTGCCATGCTGGCAGCGCAGCGGCAGGCGAGCCTGTTCGCGCGGCTGGCCGCCTCGACCCTGGCGGCGCAGTTTGCCATGCAGTCGGGGATCAACCTGGCGGTGAACCTCAACCTGATGCCGGCCAAGGGCATGACGCTGCCATTCGTGTCCTATGGCGGCACCTCGATGATCGCGGTCGCCTTTGGCATGGGGCTGATGCTGGCGCTGACGCGCACCAAGCCTGAGGAGCGCATGGTGACTGGCCTTCCCAGCTACCGCAGCGCCGTGGTAGCCCCCGCCGAATGAAAACATTTGTCCTTATTGCCGGTGGCACGGGCGGCCATCTGTTTCCGGCCATGGCCCTGGCGCAGGAGCTGATCCGGCGCGGCCATGCGGTCGAGCTGATGACCGACCACCGGGTGGAAAGCTATGGCGCCGATTTCCCGGCCCGGCGGATCCATATCGTACCGGCTGCGACGCCTTCGGGGCGCAATCCGCTCAAGCTGATCGGGGCGGGCATGACCATTGTGCGCGGCATCGGCACGGCCTGGAACGTGCTGCGCAAGCTGCGCCCCGATGCGGTGATCGGTTTTGGCGGCTATCCGACATTTCCCCCTTTCGTTGCGGCCAATCTGCTGGGCATTCCCGGCGTGCTGCATGAACAGAATGCGGTCATGGGCCGGGCCAACCGGGCGCTGGCGCGGTTTGCCGATGTGCTGGCGATGAGCTTTCCGGAAACGCGCTTTGCCGAAAACCAGACGCTGGAAAAGGTGGTGACCGGCAATCCGGTGCGCGACCGCGTGCGGCCGCTGGCGGGCAAGCCCTATCCGGCGCTGGACCAGAAGGGCGCCATTCGCCTGGTTGTGACCGGCGGCAGCCAGGGGGCGCGGGCCTTGTCCGACATCGTGCCGGCGGCCATTGCGCTGTTGCCCGATGATCTGCGGCATCGGCTGCATATCCTGCAGCAGGCGCGGGCCGAGGATATCGAGCGGGTGGCCGAGAGCTACCGGCAATCGCGCACGAGCGTGGAGCTGGCCAGTTTCGTTGCCGACCTGCCCGAGCGGATCGCCGACGCCCATCTGGTGATCGGGCGCGCCGGGGCTTCGACGGTTACCGAGCTTTGCGTTATCGGGCGTCCGGCCATTCTCATCCCGCTGCCGGGTGCGCTGGATTCGGACCAGAAGCATAATGCGCTGTTCCTGCAAGAGGGCGGCGGCGGCTGGGTGGCCGAACAGGCCACGCTTTCACCGCAATCGCTTGCCACTCGACTTCACGAGCTGTTGAGCGACCCGGACCAACTCAAGCGTGCCGCGAGCGCTGCGGCGGCTCTTGGCAAGCCCAGGGCCGTCGAGCGGCTGGCCGATATCGCCGAGACGCTGGCGGGCAAGAATACCCAGATCCAAGGGAGACCCACACCATGAAGATGCCCCGCAATATCGGGCCGGTTCATTTCATCGGCATAGGCGGCATCGGCATGAGCGGTATCGCCGAGATCCTGCACAACCAGGGCTATGTGGTGCAGGGGTCGGACATGGCCGCCAACCCCAATGTGCAACGCCTGCGCGACATGGGGATCACCGTGGAAATCGGCCAGAGCGGCGACAATCTGGGCAAGGCCGAGGTGGTCGTGGTGTCGTCCGCGATCAAAAAGGACAATCCCGAATTGATGGCGGCGCGGGCGCGGGCCCTGCCGGTGGTGCGCCGGGCCGAGATGCTGGCCGAGATCATGCGCTTCAAGACCGCCATAGCCATTGGCGGCACGCATGGCAAGACGACCACGACGACGCTGGTGGCGACGCTGCTCGATGCGGGCAATCTCGATCCGACCGTCATCAATGGCGGCATCATCAATGCCTATGGCACCAATGCGCGGCTGGGTGGCGGCGAGTGGATGGTGGTCGAGGCCGATGAGAGCGACGGCACTTTCGTCAAGCTGCCCGCCGATGTGGCGGTGGTGACCAATATCGATGCCGAGCATCTGGATCACTATGGCAGCTTCGAGGGGGTGAAGAAGGCCTTCCACCAGTTCGTGGAGAATGTGCCCTTCTATGGCTTTGCGGTGATGTGCCTGGATCACCCCGAGGTGCAGGCACTGGTGGGCGATATTCGCGACCGCCGGGTCATTACCTATGGACAGAACCCGCAGGCCGATGTGCTGCTGACAGATCTCGAAAACCGGGACGGGGTGCAGCATTTCTCCGTTGAAATCCGGGATCGCATCCGCCAGACGCAATTGCGCATCGACGGGCTGGAGCTACCCATGCCGGGCATTCACAATGCGCTCAATGCCACCGCGGCGATTGCGGTGGCCGATCAACTGCACGTGCCGGCTGAAGCCATCCGCAAGGGTCTCCGCGACTTTACCGGGGTGAAGCGGCGCTTCACCAAGACGGGCGAAGTGGGCGGGGTGACGGTGATCGATGATTACGGGCACCATCCGGTTGAAATTTCGGCGGTGCTCAAGGCGGCCCGGCAATCGGCGCGGCGCGATGTGATCGCGGTGGTGCAGCCGCATCGCTATAGCCGCGTGCATGACCTGTTCGACGATTTCGCAGCCTGTTTCAACGATGCCGACACGGTGATCGTCGCGCCGATTTATGCGGCCGGCGAGCAGCCGATGCCCGGCGTGACGCATGAGGAGCTGGTCAATCGCATCCGGGCGCGCGGGCATCGCGATGCGCGGGTGATCGACCGCCCCGAAGCGCTGGCGCCGCTCCTGGCCTCGCGGGTCGAGGAGGGGGACTATGTGGTCTGCCTCGGCGCAGGCAATATCACGCAATGGGCGGCAGCCCTGCCGGGTGAGCTCGAAGCGCTGATAGGGGCGGATACCCCATGAGCAAGCATGTCGCCGTCCTGATGGGCGGGTGGTCCAATGAGCGCCCGGTTTCGCTGAGTTCGGGAACGGAATGCGCGGCGGCCTTGCGGCGGGCTGGCTACCGGGTCACCGAGGTCGATGTCGGGCGCGATATTGCCAATGTACTGGCGGAGCTCAAGCCCGATGTGGCGTTCAATGCGCTACATGGGCCGTTTGGCGAGAGCGGGATGATCCAGGGGCTGCTTGAGCTGATGCAGATTCCCTATACCCATTCGGGGGTGCTGGCCTCGGCGCTGGCGATGGACAAGCACCAGGCCAAGATCATGCTCAAATCCGCCGGGGTGCCGGTGACCGACCATGTCGTGGTCCACCGGGCCGAAGCGGGCAGGGCGCATGTGATGCCGCCGCCCTATGTGATCAAGCCGATTGCCGATGGGTCGAGCTTTGGCGTCTTCATCGTCAAGGGCGACACCAGCCATCCGCCGCAGGAGATCCTGCGAGAGGACTGGAACTCGGGCGAAGAGGTGATGGTGGAGCGCTACATTCCCGGTCGGGAGCTGACCTGTGCGGTGATGGGCGACGTGGCGCTGGGGGTGACCGAGATCGTCACCGAGCTGAACTTCTACAATTTCGAGGCGAAATACGCCGAAGGTGGGTCCGTGCACGTCATTCCGGCCGATCTGAAACCGAAAATTTACGACAAAGTGCAGAAGATGGCATTGGCCGCCCATGCGGCTCTCGGCTGCCGCGGCGTGACCCGTTCCGATTTCCGGTACAACGATGCGGTAGGCGAAGATGGCGAACTGGTCTGTCTGGAAATCAACACCCAGCCAGGCATGACGCCGACCTCACTGGTGCCCGAGCAGGCGGCTCACGCCGGGCACTCCTACGAAGAGCTGGTCGCCTGGATGGTGGAGGACGCGAGTTGCAACAGGTAAAGAGCGAGACTTTTCTCGCCGGGGCGCGGTTGGTGGACCCGCGCGCGCTGCCTGTACCGCTCCGCGCCCCGCGCCGGAAACTCGCCAATTATGTCAATCGCGTCCTGGTGCTGCATGGCGGGCTGATCCGCCGTGGTGCCATGGTGGCCATGGTGCTCGCCGCCGGTTTTGCCCTCTACCAGGTGCGTGAACCGATCGGGCAGTTGGCCAATACGCTGGGCGGCATTGCCCAGGGCAATTTTGCCCAGGCGGGTCTCGCCATCGGCGAAATCTCGATTTCGGGTCAGACCCTGACCGCCGAGCAGGATATTTTTGATGCGCTGGGCATCCAGCCGCATACCTCGACCTTGGGGTTCGATGTCGAGGCAGCGCGCCAGCGTGTAGCCGAGCTGCCGGCTGTCGAGAGTGTCATCGTGCGCAAGACCTACCCAGGCGATGTCGATGTGCTCATCACCGAGAAGACGCCGGTGGCGCGCTGGGCCGTCGATGGAGTCACGTTCCTGATCGATGGGCGGGGCGAGCAGATTGCCGAAACCTCACCGGCCTATGCCGGCCTGCCGCTGGTGATCGGGGACGGCGCGGCAGACGATGCGCTAGTGATGATCCGGGCGCTCAATGGATTTCCGCTCTTGCAGGACGGGCTGGTGGCCCTGTCGCGCATTGCCGACCGCCGCTGGGATCTGATCTTCGATACTGGCCTGCGCGTGCAATTGCCGGAACAGGGTGTGGCACAGGCGATGGCACGTCTTGTGACCTATCAGAATGACTACCAATTGCTCGACCGCGACGTATCGGTGATCGATCTGCGCGTCGACAGCGTGGTTGCCGTGCGCCCCAACAAGCCTGACGAAGACACCGAAAAATCATGATGAGCGATGCAATGACATCCCGGCTGCGGCCGGTTCAGCCGGGCAAGGCAACGCTGGTGGCGGTGCTCGATATTGGTTCGACCAAAATCTGCTGCGTTATCGCCCGGTTGGTGCCCCGCGCTGAGGGCAAGGCGCTCAAGGGCCGCACGCATCAGGCCGAGGTTGTCGGTTTCGGCTATGGGCCGGCGGCCGGGGTCAAGAGCGGCGTGGTCACCGATATCGACAAGGCCGAGCAGGCCATTCGGAATGTCGTTGGCATGGCCGAGCGCGCCGCCGGGCTGACGCTGGAAAGCGTGCTGGTCAATGTGACGGCCGGACGGCTGGGCTCGGAGACCTTCTCGGCCGCCGTGTCGCTGGATGGCCAGGAGGTCGAGAAGACCGATATTTTCCGCGTGCTCAAGGCGGTCAATTCGCGCTCGGTGCGGCCGGAGCGCTCGATCATTCATGCGTTGCCGATCGGTTACGCCTTGGACGGGCAGAAGGGCATTCGCGACCCCAAGGGCATGGTCGGCGAAAAGCTGGGCGTGGATGTTGCGGTGGTGAGTGCGGAAACGCTTGCCATGCGCAATCTCGAGCTGGTGCTGCACCGGTGCCATTTGCAGATCGAGGCGCTGGTGGCAACGCCCTATGCCTCCGGGCTGGCCACGCTGGTCGACGATGAAGCGCAACTGGGTGTCGCCTGTGTGGATTTCGGCGGCGCGACCACCACGGTTTCGGTCTTCAATGACGGGCATATGGTCTATGCCGATGCCATTGCCATTGGCGGGCATCATCTGACGTTGGACATTGCGCGGCAGCTTTCGGTCAGCGTGGCCGATGCCGAGCGCCTCAAGACCTTCCATGGCTCGGTGCTGCCGGGGCAGGCGGACGAGCGCGAGATGATCCCGATCCAGCCGGTCGGGGCCAGCCATGACGAAGCGCCCGGACAAATTCCGCGCGCCGTCCTGACCCGCATCATGCGGCCACGCATCGAGGAAATTCTTACGGCCATTCGCGACCGGATGCAGGCAACGGGGATGATGGATGTGTGCGGGCGCCGGTTTGTGCTGACCGGGGGCGCCAGCGAAATGACCGGGCTGCCGGAAGTGGCGCGGCGCATTCTGGCACGGAACGTGCGCAATGGCCGGCCGATGGGCATTTCCGGCCTGCCGGACATTGCCAAGGGGGCGGCCTTTGCCACCATGGCCGGCATGCTGGTCTATCCACAGGTCTGCGCCCAAGAATATGTCGAGCCGCGCAGCGTGCGCAAGCTGACCGGCACGGATGGCTATATCGCCCGGGTGGGGAACTGGCTGCGCACGAGCTTCTAGTTACCAGGCCCTGCCGGCTCGTTCGCCCAGTGTCGCAGACAGGCGGCGGCGCGTTGCGGCTTCGAAAGCGTCCGGCCAGTCGATGCCTAGACGTCTTGCCATCGCCCTGGCGCGGGGCATGAACTCTCTTGCTATGGCGAAATTGGCGGCGATCAACGCTTCCCGTTCCGGCGGCGGATAGGGCAGGGATTTGAGCATCTGCATTTGTTCAGGTGTCAGCAGCCGGGACTGGTGCAGTATTCCGCCCGGATCAGGCAGGATCACATCCTGCATCAGCAGCGTCTCGAGATGGCCGCGCAACATGCCGACGCCAAGCACCATGGTCACATATTCTTCCCGTCCCAGTGCGACGGGCATGAGGCCAAGCATGCGGATGAATTCGTGTATCAGGTAGCGCACGGTCCCGGCATCGGGCTCGCGCGGTGGCAGGCCGTCCGGCAAAGCATCATAAATGCCGTCGCGGTCGATCAGCGGCTTGACGGTGTCCTTTGCGCGTTGCCCGAAACTGTCGCGCGCGACAATGGTTATGTCACAGCGCAGCCATTCCTCTGAAATTGCATTGAGCACCAGTGTGCCGCGTGACAATTCGTTCCAGAAGACAATTGGCGTGATGGCGTTAAGGGCAGACCGCCAGTGTTCGGCGACGATGCGCTCCTGTCCGTCAGCGACGACCGCTATCAGGTCCACGTCGCTCCATTCGTCGGCGCTGCCGCGACCAAAGCTACCGGCCAGAAACAGGCCGCTGACGGCCTCGATGTCCATTGCCGGGGCGACCGCCTCGATAAGGTCCAGCTGATCCACGATTTCCCCTCCATCCCGCCGCGCAATATTATGCGAGATGGGGCGAAGGGGAAGGCTGTCAGGCTGCGGTGTAGGCCTTTTCGATCGTGGCAATATCGATCTTGCGCATTTGCAGCATGGCCTGCATGGCGCGGTTGGCCCCTTCGCGGTCCGTGCCGGTCAGGGCCTGGGTGAGCTGGCGGGGCACGACCTGCCAGGAGAGGCCGAAACGGTCCTTGCACCAGGCGCACATGCTTTCCTCGCCGCCCTCGCTGATCAGGCGGTTCCAGAAATAGTCGGTTTCCTCCTGACCATCGGTGTCGATGACGAAGCTGACCGATTCATTGAAGGTGAAGCGCGGGCCGCCATTGAGCAGCATGAGCTTCTGGCCGGCCAGTTCGAGGACGGCGGTGAAGGCGGGCTTGTCGGGTGCGTGGCGCACCAGATCGTGGACGCGGGCCTCCTTGAAGGTCTCGGTATAGAAGGCGATGGCCTCGTCGATCCGATCATCGAACCAGAGGCAGGGCATGATGCTGGTCATGGGTCTCTCCATCACATTCGTATAACTAAATGGGTATATGCGTAAATGGTTATTAAATAACTGAATGGTTGTCAATGGCGGAAATCGCCGGGTCCGGCGTGGTTAACCGGCGGTGAACGCGTAACGACGGGGTGTCGCAATTTGCGTAGAAGTTAACCGGACCGACTCACTTGTTAGGGCGGAGTTAACGAATGGATGGGTAAATCTTAACCAACCACGCCACTATGGGGCCACCAATGACCATCAATCTGACTATCCCGGACATCCAGGAACTGAAGCCCCGCATCACCGTGTTCGGTGCGGGCGGTGCCGGCGGCAACGCTGTCAACAACATGATCGAGTCCGGTCTGGACGGCGTCGATTTTGTCGTCGCCAATACCGACGCGCAGGCGCTGGCCCTGAGCAAGGCGCAGCGTATCATCCAGCTTGGCGTCGGCGTAACCGAAGGCCTGGGCGCCGGCTCGCACCCTGAAGTGGGTCGCGCGGCTGCCGAAGAGAGCTGGGACGAAATCAACGACCATCTTTCCGGTTCGCACATGGTGTTCATCACCGCCGGCATGGGTGGCGGCACCGGCACCGGTGCGGCGCCGGTGATTGCGCGTGCGGCGCGCGAGCAGGGCATTCTGACGGTTGGCGTGGTCACCAAGCCGTTCAATTTCGAAGGCAATCGTCGTGCCCGCCTGGCGGAAGACGGCATTGATGAATTGCATCGCCATGTCGATACGCTGATCGTCATTCCGAACCAGAACCTGTTCCGGGTGGCCAATGAGAAGACCACCTTTGCCGACGCCTTTGCGATGGCCGACCAGGTGCTGTTCTCGGGCGTCGCCTGCATCACCGACCTGATGGTCAAGGAAGGCCTGATCAACCTCGATTTCGCCGACGTGCGCGCCGTGATGCGCGGCATGGGCAAGGCTATGATGGGCACCGGCGAGGCCTCGGGCGAAGATCGTGCCCGTCACGCTGCCGAGGCGGCCATTGCCAATCCGCTGCTCGACGATGTGTCGATGCAGGGTGCGCGCGGCCTCTTGATCTCCATCACCGGTGGTCCGGACCTGACGCTGTACGAAGTCGACGAAGCGGCCAGCCGCATTCGTGAGGAAGTTGATACCGACGCCAATATCATCCTGGGCGCCACCTATGATCCGAACCTGAATGGCACGATCCGTGTGTCGGTCGTTGCGACCGGTACCGATGCGACCATGGTTCAGGCGATGGAGCCGGCCAAGCCGCATGCCTCGCGCACACCGCTTTCGGTCAAGCGCCACGTGCCGGCCGAGCATTCGGTCGTGCCGCAGGCTGCCCAGCCGGTGGCTGCCGAGGTCGAGGCCGAGGAAATCGGTCACCAGGTGGAGGCCGCTGTTGCCCAGGCCTTCGCCGCCCACCAGCCGCAGCAGGGCTATGCCGATGAAGACGATGGCATCGTGGTCGAGCCCTACACGCCGGAAGCCGAAAGCGTGGCCGAGGCCGACGAGGCACCGGCCATGCAGGAGCAGCCGATTCCCAGCGTCTACGTGCCTTCTCATGCTGCTCGTCCTGAAGGACAGCGCCGCATGCCGCGCACCGAGGAGCTTCCCGCTGTTGCGCGCCGGTCACAGGACGCGCAGGAACGTCAGGATGCCGAGCCGCGCAATGCCCGCGCCCTGTTCAAGCGCCTGGCCTCAAATGTGGGTCTCAATCTGGGGCAGCAGCAGCCCGAAGGGCGCGCCGAACCGCAGGCTCCGGTTGCCGATGATGCGGCTGCCCGCAGCGCCATTGAAGCCGGTGTGGCAAGGACTTCCCGCGTTGCTCCCGCCAGCGAGGGTGCGCGCGGCCAGTTGGACAATCAGGGGCGGGCCCCGGCGGCGGCGCCGGCCAAGGAGCACCTGGAAATTCCGGCCTTCCTGCGCAAGCACGGTTGATCCTTTGGGGATCATCGATCAAAAGCTCACTCGGTGCGGCTTCCGCACCGAGTTTTTTTTGGCTAACAGTCTCAATTGAGCGTGAACGTCCGGGCGGAGCATATCCAGGCATGAACAAACTTTCCCAGCGCCAGCGCACGCTTGCCGGCGAAATCAGCTTTGCCGGTTATGGCGTGCACAGTGCGCAGCCGGTCACGCTGACCATGGCGCCAGGGGCTCCCGACAGCGGCTACATGATCCGTCGTGATCTCGGCGACGGCCAGTTCACCAAGCCGGTGCCGGTGCATCATTCGCGCGTGACGCGGACGACGCTTTGCACCACTCTGGACCTGGGCGACAGTGTCAGCGTGGCAACGGTGGAACACGTAGTGTCCGCGCTTTCGGGCATGGGTGTGGATAATGCGGTGATCACGCTGGATGCGCCGGAATGCCCGATCATGGACGGGTCGGCCCATCCCTTTGCTGAAGCCATTCTGGCGGTTGGCCTTGAGATTCAGCCGGCACAGAAGAAATTTCTCAAGATCGTGCGCGCGGTGACCGTGCGCAACAACGACGCCTTTGCGGCGCTCGAACCCTATAACGGGCGGGCGTTGGACCTGGAGATCGATTTCGACTCCAAGGTGATCGGGCGCCAGCGGATGATCTTCGACTGGACACCGCGCCGCTATTTCGAGGATGTCTCGCAGGCGCGCACCTTCGGGTTTGTGCGCGACGCCAAGATCCTGCGTCAGGCCGGTTATGCGCTGGGATCTAGCCTGGACAATTCGATTACCGTGCATGAGGATCGCATCCTCAATCCGGGCGGCCTGCGTTTTGAAGACGAGTTCGTGCGCCACAAGCTGCTCGACGCGATTGGCGATCTGTCGCTTGGCGGTCTGGCGATCTGGGGCAAGTTCCGTTCCTACAAGGGTGGGCATGCCCTTAACGCGCATGTGCTGGCCTCGCTCTTTTCCAGCGACGCCAACTATGAAATAGTCAATGCCGAAGACCTGCCACTGGAATTCGAAAGTTTCGAGGACCAGCCCGAGGGTCTGGAAGTCCATCATTACTTGCGGTCCGTGCGCTGAAAAGGCCTTGGGGTCCAGCAGCCGCGCCACAGTTTTGATCCATTTGCCGACTAGGCCCGCAGTCCTGCTGCGGAATGATTTTGAACGGGGCCGTTCGTGAAGCTTGACGTTTTGAGCCAGTTTTCCAGCCGGGCTATCCGGTTCGCTGCCATGGGCCTTCTGGCCGTGGTCCTGACCGCATGCTCGGGCATGAACCTGTTCGGTCCGCCCAAGATCAAGGAAGAGCCGATTGTTCCCGCCCAGACGCTCTATCAAGGTGCGCTGGACGATATGGATCGGCAATATTACCAGACCGCGATCACCAAGCTCGAAAGGCTGGAGCGCCAGCATCCGCGCGATCCGCTGACCGAAAAGGGCAAGCTGATGCAGGTCTATGCCAATTATCGCATCGGCCGCTTTGACGAGGCGATTCTGGCCGCTGACCGCTATCTGGCGCTCTATCCGTCCAGCTCGGAAGTGCCCTATGTACTCTGGCTCAAGGGCACGGCCTATTTCGCACAGATCAAGGACATCACCCGTGACCAGCAATTGTCGCGCGATGCGATCGACACCTACAACCTGCTGATCAGCAATTATCCAAGTTCCGAACACGCCGTGGATGCGCGCGACAAGCTGCTGGTGGCCTATGACCAGCTTGCCGGCAAGGAAATGTCGGTGGGCCGCTATTATCAGGGCAATGGGCAGTATGCCGCCGCCATTAACCGCTTCCGTGAAGTGGTGGAACGCTGGCAGACCTCGACCCATATCGAGGAAGCCCTTTATCGCCTGACCGAAACCTATCTGATGCTCGGACTGACCACTGAAGCCAAGTCCGCTGCAGCGGTCCTGGGCCACAACTATCCCGCCAGCGACTGGTACAAGCGGGCGTTCGAACTGTTGGGCAAGCAGGGCCTTGCGCCGGAGCTCAATTCGGGTAGCTGGCTGGCAGAAGTCCAGGCCTGACCCGATCCGAAAATCGATGTTGCTATTTTGTTCCGGGGCGTTATCATGCGTCCCGGTTTCGTTTGTTGCTGCGTCTTAGCTGTGGATGAGCGCCTGGAAGGCGGGGGTTCGCGGGACGGAAGTGGTAAAAGCGGAACATTGGTGGTGCAGCCACGGGAAGTTCGCGCATGCTCAACGCGCTGTCAGTCCGCAATATCGTTCTGATCGATCAACTCGACCTGGCCCTGGATGCCGGCATGACCGTGCTGACCGGCGAAACCGGCGCAGGCAAGTCGATCCTGCTTGATGCGCTGACCCTTGCCCTGGGGGGCAGGGGCGATGCCTCTCTGGTCCGGCAGGGGCAGGAGAGCGGGCAGGTGGTGGCGGTGGTCGAACTGGCGGCTGACCATCCGGCGCGGGCCCTGTTGCGTGACAATGCGATTCCCGATGATGAAGATGTGATTCTACGGCGCGTGCAGTTTGCCGATGGGCGAACACGCGCCTTTATCAATGACCAGCCTGTCTCGGCCTCGTTGCTGCAGAAGGTTGGCAGCCAGGTCGTCGAGATTCATGGCCAGCATGATGACCGGGCCCTGGTGGATGTGGCCACGCACCGGGCCGCGCTCGATGCCTTTGGCGAATTGAGTGCCGAGGCCGATGCGGTGCGCGATTGCTGGGCGGCGCTGATCGAGGCGCAGCAGGCGGTGACCGAACAGCGGGCGCTTGTGGCAGAGGCACTGGCCGCCGAGGACTATGCACGTCACACGGTGGAAGAATTGAGCAAGCTCAATCCCGTCGCTGGCGAGGAAGAGGAGCTGGCCGAACGCCGGCAGCAATTGCAGCAGGCTGAAAAGGCGGCCTCAGACGTGGTCGAGATCGACGAAATGCTCAACGGCCCGAATGCGCCCACGCCGGCGCTGGCGTCGCTGATGCGGCGGCTGATGCGCAAGATCGATGGCGGCGCAGAGTTGTTCCAGCCCATCGTGGATGCACTTGATGCGTCGTTGACGACACTGGATCGCACCAGTGACGCGCTGGAAGAGCTCAAACGCGAAATGGCGTTCGATCCCGCCGAGCTGGAAGATGTCGAGGAGCGTCTGTTCGCCCTGCGGGCGGCGGCGCGCAAGCACCAGACCGATTGTGACGGGCTGGCCGATGTGCTGGCCAAATATGCCGGCGATCTGGAAACGCTGCAGAGCGGCGAGACCAGGCTCAAGGCGCTGGAGGCCGAGGAGGCGACCGCGCGGGCGCGTTATCGGGAAGCGGCAGATATTCTGAGCGCGGGGCGTAAGCAGGCGGCCGATGCGCTCAGCAAGGCCGTGGAAGCGGAATTGCCGGATCTGAAACTGGGCGCAGCGCGGTTCATTGTAGATCACCAGGCCGATGGCGAGCGCGTGTCGGCGGCCGGCTATGACCAGATCGCGTTTCATGTGCAGACCAATCCAGGCACCGCGCCCGGTCCGCTGCTCAAGGTGGCCTCGGGTGGTGAATTGAGCCGGTTCCTGCTGGCGCTTAAGGTGGTGCTGGCCGATCGCGGCTCGGCGCCGGTACTGATCTTCGACGAGATCGACACCGGTGTCGGTGGAGCGGTCGCCGATGCCATTGGGCGGCGGTTGTCCCGGCTGGCCCGGACGGTGCAGGTGCTGACGGTGACCCATGCGCCGCAGGTGGCTGCCGGGGCCAATCGGCATTTGCTGATCGAAAAGCAGATGGTGGAGGAAGGGGCGTTTGTGCGCACCCACGTCCGCCCGCTGGACAAAGCCGCGCGGCAGGAAGAAGTGGCGCGCATGCTGGCGGGTGCGGAAATCACCAAGGAAGCGCGCGCTGCTGCCAAGAAATTGCTGGCGGCGGTGGGATAAAGACCTTGTTCGGGTACCCCTCTCCGACCGCTCCCTGATAGGGGGAGGGGCGCGCCGTGAAGCCCCGCTATATTGGTGCTCCCCGATCTGTTCCTTGCCCTATCAGGGAAAGGCCGGGTGGGGGTATTGTGTCCGCAAGAATCTTGTCCGGGTATCCCATGTCTGACCTGTCTCTCAAAGACGTCGCCGATCTCTCCGAGGATGAAGCCCGCGCTGAGCTGGAGCGCCTGGCTGGTGCCATTGCAGCGGCCGATCTGGCCTATCACCAGCAGGACCAGCCGGAGATCTCGGACGCCGAATATGACGCACTGAAGCGCCGCAATGACGCGATCGAACAGGCGTTTCCGGAGCTGGTCCGGACGGACAGTCCGTCGGAACGGGTTGGCGCCGCGCCGGCGGAAGGCTTTGCCAAGGTGCGTCATGGCGTGCCCATGCTCAGCCTGGCCAATGCGTTTGCTGATGATGACGTGACCGAGTTCGTGGCGCGGGCCAAGAAGTTCTTCATGGCCGATATCCTGCGCGATCCCGATTTCGTGCTGGCCTTTACCGCCGAACCCAAGATTGACGGCCTGTCGGCCTCACTGCGCTATGAGAATGGCGTGTTTGTGCGCGGGGCGACGCGCGGCGATGGCACCGAGGGTGAGGACATCACCGAGAATTTGAAGACCATCGGGGATATTCCGCACCAGCTCAAGGGATCGGGCTGGCCGGCGGTGATCGAAATCCGCGGCGAGGTCTATATGACCCATGCCGAGTTCCAGCGCCTGAAAGCGCATTCGGCCAAGTTCGGCGGACAGGATTACGTCAATCCGCGCAATACGGCGGCCGGATCGTTGCGCCAGAAGGACCCCAGGATCACGGCCAGCCGCAATCTCAATTTCTTCGCCTATGCCTGGGGCATTGCCGAGGACGAACATGGCAATGCAACCCCGCCGGCGGCGACCCAGACCGAGGTTGTGCAAAAGTTCAAGGAGTGGGGCTTTGCCACCAATCCGCTGATGTTGCTCACCCAGAGTGCCGAGGCGCTTATTGGGCACTACCGTAAGATCGAGGCGCAACGTGCGACGCTGGGCTACGATATCGATGGGGTGGTCTATAAGCTCGACCGGCTCGATTTGCAGCAGCGCTGGGGCTTTGTCGCGCGCGCGCCGCGCTGGGCCATTGCCCACAAGTTTCCGGCCGAGCAGGCGACGACCATCCTGACCGGCATCGACATCCAGGTGGGGCGCACAGGGGCGCTGACGCCAGTGGCGCGGCTGCAACCGGTAACAGTAGGCGGCGTGGTGGTGGAGAATGCCACGCTGCACAATGAGGACTATATCAAGGGCATCGGCAATAATGGCGAGCCGATCCGCAATGGCGTCGATCTGCGCGTGGGCGACACGGTGATCGTGCAGCGGGCAGGGGACGTCATTCCGCAGATCGTCGATGTGCTGCTCGACAAGCGCCCGGCGGAAGCAACGCCATTTGAATTTCCGCATATCTGCCCCGCCTGCGGCTCGGAGGCGGTGCGTGAGCTCAATGAAAAGACCGGCAAGCTGGATTCAGTGCGGCGCTGCACGGGTGAATTGATCTGCCCGGCGCAGGCCGTTGAGAACCTCAAGCATTTCGTTTCGCGCAATGCGCTCGATATTGACGGGCTGGGCGACAAGCAGGTGGCGCAGTTCTATGCCGAAGGGCGCATCGCCCGGCCGGCTGACATCTTCACGCTCAAGGCGCGGGACGAACGTTCAGTCAAGAAGCTCAAGGATGCGGACGGGTTCGGGCCGGTTTCCGTAAGGAAGCTGTTTGATGCGATCGATGCGCGGCGCGAGCCGGAGCTGGACCGGTTCATCTTCGCGCTGGGCATCCGCCATGTCGGGGAGACGACGGCGGCCTTGCTGGCAAAGGAATTTGGAACGGTGGAGCGGTTCCGGGAAACGGCCATCGCGGCGGCGCAGCATGAGGACGGACATTCGGTGTTTCCCCAGATTGGCGGGATTGGCGAAACCGTGCGCTCATCGGTGATGGCGTTTTTCGCCAATGAACGGAATGTGCAGGCGCTGGATGATCTGCTGGCCGAGGTGCGGCCGCAGCCCTATGTGGTCACGATCTCGGCGGATAGTGTGGTGGCGGGCAAGACAGTGGTGTTCACTGGTTCGCTGGAAAAGATGACCCGGACTGAGGCCAAGGCCATGGCCGAGCGGCTGGGTGCCAAGGTGGCCGGTTCTGTGTCTGGCGCGACCGATATCCTGGTCGCCGGGCCCGGTGCCGGATCGAAGCTGAAGAAGGCCGAGGAACTGGGCGTCGAAGTGATCAGCGAGGACGAGTGGTTCGAGCGGGTGGGGCAGTAAGCTGAAAGAGGAGGGCGCGATGCGCAGACTCATTGGTTTGGCGCTGGGCGCCATGATGCTGCCGGGAATTGCCACGGCGAGCGAGGCGGGTGATCGACTGGCCGAACTGCTCTACGCCGGAGAAGCGGCAGGCCAGCGGGCCATCTATGAAGAGCTGTGTGCCGTGCCTCACGCCGATGCCTGCTTTGGGCTGGGGCTGATCGACCTGATCGGGGCCATTGAAGGGCTGTCGCAGGGCTTTTATCGCCATGGGGCGGTGACGCCGCGACTGCCGGCCGCTGCGATGATGCTGGGGCTTGATGCGAATGTGCCCTCGGCGCCGGCCAATCCCGATCCGCAAGTGCTGGACTATGCGGGGTTGCGCGGCATTCTGGGCGATTTCGTCGTCGGGCTGGACCGGGCGCGGGCCAGCTTTGAGACCGCGGGCGCCGAGGGTGATTATGTCATCATGATCGATCCGCTGCGCGTGCGTCTCGATATCAATGGCGATGGCGCGGTGGGTGAGCAGGAAACGCTGGCGACCCTGCTGGGCGGCGAATTGGCGCTGCCGCAGGGCAAGAGCAAGGGAGACAAGACGGTCGTGCCTGATCTCAGTATCGGGTTTGACCGGGCGGATGCGATCTGGCTGGCGGGCTACAGCCAGATCAGCGTCCTCCCCTTCGAGATGCTGCTGGCGCATGATTTTTCCGGCCTGTTCGAGGCGGTGGGGCACCGGCTGTTTCCCGAAGCCGGCCTGCCGATGCAGGATTATTCACGCGGCGGCACGCTGATGATGGATCCGGAGACTGATACTTTTCTGGCCGACTTGATTGCGGGTTTGCACACCAGCAATTTCCCGATTGTCGACAGGGAGCGATTTGCCGGCGTGCAGGCGCGAATGCAGGCGGTGACGGCCCTGTCGCGGCAGAACTGGGCCGCCATTCTGCAGGAGACGGACGACAATCGCGAACTGGTGCCCTCGCCGCGCCAGACCTCGCTGGTGCCGGACCAGCCGGTGACCCAGGAGATTGTCGACGCGTGGATGGCGACGCTGGACCGGCTCGATGAGATATTGGCGGGCGAACTGCTGCTGCCGCATTGGCGATTCCGCCAGGGCTTTGACCTCAACGCCTATTTCGAGACCGCGACCGAAACCGACATCGTCATGCTGCTGGCCGGTCAGGGTGCCTTGCCCTTCCTCAAGGAGGGGCCAATTGCCGATGCGGACAGCTTTGCCGAGGGCAATCGGGTGTTCGGTGAAAATTGGCCCAATTTCGCGATCTGGTTCAACTAAGGGCAGCGGCTAGATGGCCGCTGTCGCCTGCCGCAGCCAGTTTTTCACGTCGCCGGTGACGAGTGGACCGATCTCGGTCCAGACGCGGGCGTGATAGGCGTTGAGCCAGTCGCGCTCGTCTCCGGTGAGCAGGGCGGGATCGATCAGGCGGGTATCGATCGGCGCCAGGGTGATCGTCTCGAATTCGAGGAAGCCGGGAAACTCGGCCGCGTCGCGCACCGTGATGAGGTTTTCAATGCGGATGCCATATTCGCCGGCTTTGTAGTAGCCGGGCTCGTTGGAGAGGATATTGCCGGCCTCGAGCGGGGTGGTGTAGCGCGAGGAGATGCCGATCGGGCCTTCATGGACGCCAAGGAAGGCGCCGACGCCATGGCCGGTGCCATGATTATAGGTGACGCCATCCTGCCAGAGAAACTGGCGGGCCAGAATGTCGATCTGGGCCCCGGTGGTGCCGGCGGGAAACCGCAGGGTTGAAATGGCGATCATTCCCTTGAGGACGCGGGTATAGCGGTCTTTCTGCTCGGGTGTGGCTGGCCCGGTCGAGAGGGTGCGGGTGATGTCGGTGGTGCCGGCAAGATATTGGGCGCCAGAGTCCACCAGCATGATCTCGCCCGGGTTGAGCTTGCGGTCCGTCCTGGTGGTGACGCGGTAGTGCACGATGGCGCCATTGGGACCGGCGCCGGAAATGGTGTCGAAGCTGGCGTCGATGCAGCTTTCCTCTTCGCGCCGGAAGCTTTCGAGCGCGGTGACAATGCCGATTTCGGTCAACTCGCCCTTGGGCGCTTCGGTGTCGAACCAGGCAAGGAATTTGGCCAGGGCGATGCCGTCGAGCTTGTGGGCTTCGCGCATGCCGGCCAGCTCGGCCGCGTTCTTGCGCGATTTGGGGCCCAGTACCGGGTCGCGTTTCTCGATCAGCTTTGCGCCAGCCTTGCGCAGCGTCTCTGCGATGGCGGCAGGGGCGGTCTGCGGATCGATGAGGACGGGTTTGCCCGCCTGGCCCAGCGTTTCGAGCGCCTCGGAGAGGGCCGCAGCCTCGGCGATGTCCGCGATGTCTTGCAGCGATGCGGTCAATTCCGGGGTGATCTTGGCCGCATCGAGAAAAAGCGTGGGCCGGCCGGTGGCGGGGACTATGGCGAAGCCGAGCACGAAGGGCGTGTTGGGCACATCGCGCCCACGCATGTTGAACAGCCAGCAGATGGATTCGGGCAGGGTCAGCACAACGGCTTCGGCGCCGTCGGCGGAGAGCGTTTCGCGCAGGGCGGCGATCTTGTCAGCGGCGGACTGTCCGGCGCGGTTGTGGCCGAGAAATTCGATGGCGCTGACCGGCGGGGCTGGGCGGTCTGCCCAGATGGTGTCGACCAGATTGGCGTGCGGTACGGCCTCGGCGTGGCCGGCGAGCTTGTCGTTGAGGTCGCGGATTTCGCCGGGTGTGTGCAGCCAGGGGTCATAGGCGAGCTTGCCGCCCTTGGGCACGCAGAGGCGAATATCGGGACTGACGCCGCCCTGATTGACCTCGTGCACGCTGACCAGAGCGGTGTCGGTCTGAGCTGGAGCCTGGAGGGTGTAGCGGCTGTCAACGAACAGGCCCGCCTTGTCGGCGCCGACCACGGCCATGCCGGCCGAACCGGTGAAGCCCGTCATGTAGGCCAGGCGCGCCTCGCTGGCCGGAACCGACTCGCCGCGATGGGCGTCGGCACGCGGTATGAGGAAGGCATCGATGCCCACTTTTTGCATGGCTGCCCTCAAAGCAGCGATGCGTGGCGCGACATTTGAAGGGTCCGCCTTTTCCTCAAAGCTCTGGAAAACTGCGGGTTTGAACGGGTTTTCGGTCATTCGGCATCCTGGCCGCCGGAAAGGCATGTGATGCGTTTCCGGCATGGCTGTCTTGTTATCTTGTGTCTGGTTTCGCCCGGGGCGAAGCCTATCTTGAGTGCAAGAGAACAGGAGCACATGCAATGAGCAAGCAGAACAATCTCTTCCAGCGCGCCTTCAACGCCATTGTCGAGGGCCGCACCCGGCAGGCAGAGCGTTTTGTCGCCCGCTTCGAGCGCGAACACGATCTGGGCCGCAAGGTAAACGGCCGTTAAGTTTGCCTTGCAAATACGGCATGGCTGGCTTGCCGGAAGGGCCCTTACCGGGGCGCTGCGAACAGCCTAGATAGATGATGTCGGATGGCAATAGACCTTCCGCCGCATGGAGATGTAAAGATGACTGAGAGCAAGACTGGTTTCCGCAACGCATTGGGTGGTCTTATCGACGCTCGTGGTCGCGAAGCCACCCGCCAGGTCAGCTTCCGCATGCAGCACCAGTTGATCGGCGCGGTTACCAAGCGCCCCTGAGGCTGCTGTTCACGACAAGCTGACGATCAATTCCGATCCCCGAAGCCCGCTTCGGGGATTTTGCTTTTTTGGGGGCACACCTGGTGCTGCCGCCACTCCTCTCCCCAATGGGGGGAGAAGACTCAGTTCTTCTCCAGCACCAGCGTGGTCCAGTCCTTGCGCTTGAGGTGATCCTTGAGCGCAAAGCCGGCGGCCTGATAGGCGGCGATGACGCCATCGGCCTGGGTGTTGAGAATGCCCGAGAGAATAGCGGTGCCGCCGGGCTGGGTGATGCTGCCGACGCCGGGGGCAAGCTCGGTCAAGGGACCGGCCAGAATATTGGCGACCACCAGATCATAGGGGGCGCGCGCGGTGATCTCGTCGTGATCGAGCCCTGCGGCCTCGATGGCGTCGATCTGCTCGCCGACGCCATTTTCAACCGCATTGTCGATGGTGGTGGTCACCGCGATGGGGTCGATGTCGGTGGCGAGGATCACGGCTTCGAGCCGCTTGGCCAGGGCAATGGCGAGGACGCCGGTGCCGGTGCCGATATCGATCATGCGGGTGGGCGTGCGCTCGGTCAGCAGGGCCTCGATGGCCTCAAGGCACCCGGTGGTGGTTTCGTGGTGGCCGGTGCCGAAGGCCTGGGCGGCGTCGATCTTCATCGGCGTCAGGCCTTCGGGCACGGGCGCGGTCTCGTGGCTGCCATAGACATAGAAGGCGCCGGCAATGACCGGCGCCAGGCCCTCGAGCGATTTGGCAACCCAGTTGATTTCCGGATCAATCGACGCGACCGAAAAGGCCACGTCGCCGCCCAGAACCTGGCGGGCCAGCTCGGAAAAGGCGGCAACGTCCGGCGGGCTGTCGCAGGTGGCTTCGAAAACCCACTCGCCGGTTTCTTCATTTTCGTGCGCCGACGCGGTCAGGGCCAGATCGTCGCACTCGGAGACGGCGTCGACCAGGGCATAGGCCTGCTCCTTGGTCAGGGAGACGGAAAGCTGGTCGACGGACATGAAAAGGCCTTGCGCTGATAGGGTGGCTTTCCTTGCGTCAGGGGCGGGGGCGAAGTCAAGGACGGGGCTTGACGCACTGGTTCGATTTGTTCATCATTTGTTCTGAATTGAGGGACGCGACATGTATGGATTGATCGGGCGGTTTCGGGCTGTCGCCGGCAAGCGCGACGAACTGATTGCGGTGATGCTGGAGGGCAGCGTGCCGATGGCCGGGTGCAAGAGCTATGTCATTGCGCGCGATCCGGGGAGCGCGGATGGCGTGTGGATCACCGAGGTCTGGGACAGTCCGGAGAGCCACAAGGCCTCGCTGGCCATTCCGGAGGTGAAAGCGACGATTGCCAAGGCGATGCCGCTGATCGCCGGGTTCGAGGAGCACATCGAGACCGAACCTGTGGGCGGGATTGGTATTCAATAGAGGCCAGTAATTCTCCTCCCCTTGAGCGGAGAATATGGCCTGAAGCTCCGGACCAGGGGACGCAAGATCCGGATTATCGGCTGTCGCAGCATTACCTACAGCTTCACGGCGGTGCCGGAGACCGAGACCATCAGCATCGAGCCGCCCTGGCCGACCACTTCATAGTCGATATCGACGGCGACAATGGCATCGGCGCCGATGCGGCGGGCCTCTTCCTCGAGTTCGCGGAAGGCTTCGAGGCGGGCGTCGCGCAGGGCGCCCTCATAAGCGCCGGAGCGGCCGCCGACAATGTCGCGAATGCCCGCGAACAGATCCTTGAAGATATTGGCGCCGATGATCACCTCGCCGGTGACAATGCCGAGATAGTCGCGAATGGGCCGGCCTTCGAGCGTGGGGGTGGTCGAGATGATCATGTTGTGCTCCAAACGGCGACATAAATGTCAGGTCAAAGTAGCGAGCCAAAGATGGTTCTCGCCATACGTCTTTGCAATGGCGTCAAACAACCATCTGCGCTGTGCGTCGTCGAGCATTGGAATGACCTGAAGTCTGTCCAGCTCGTCCTTTGGGCGTGGAGACTTTGCCTTGTAGAAGAGCTGGACCTGCGGGGCGAGGCAGGGCAAGCCGCTGGCGTGGCGCCAGCCAAGGGCGGTTCGGGTCAGTCTCAACTGAGGGTTGCGCCGAGATTGCCATAGATCATCCTGGGCCTCATCGACCATGATCTGCAATCGCCAGGACGCGGAACCAAATTCGCGCAGCCAGATATCGTGGGCCTTGGTGTCAAATTCATCGGATTTTCGGCTTCTGAGATGACCTGGCGGGTCCGCCAGCCAGACGTCCCACTTGGCGAAGTGGGTGAGAACTATGGGAAGGTCCGGTCTTAGTATGAGAATATCGATGTCCTCATGAGAACGCCATGTCTGCCCTGCGAAGAGTTCCAACGCGTACCCGCCGGCAATCCACCAGTCGAACCCGGCGTTATCGAGGGCCACACCGACCTCGGACGGCTTCAGGGGCAACCAATGGTGGACACGGCCCGGCACCTGCCTCACCCCTTCTTCACAAAACTCTCCAACACCTTCTTGGTCCCGGCTTTTTCGAAGTCGATGGTGAGCTTGTTGCCCTCGATCTGGATCACTTCGCCATAGCCGAATTTGAGGTGGAAGACGCGTTCGCCCAGGGCGTAGCCGCTGGACTGGTTCCCGAGGTCAACCGAGCGGGCGACGAGGTCGCCGTCGATGGTGAGCGGGCCGCCGCCCTTGCGGTTGGCCTGGTTGGCGCGGGCGCGCTGCCAGCCGGGGGTTTCATAGACGCTTTCGAACGGGTCGGCCTTGTTGAAGCGGCTCGATGCGCCGCCCCCATAACCATAGCCGCCATAGGCCGACCCGCGATCGGTGACTTCCACCACATCGGGCGGCAATTCATCGATGAAGCGGGAAGGGATGGCCGATTGCCAGAGGCCATGGATACGACGGTTCTGCGCCGCCGAAATGCGCACGCGCCTGCGTCCGCGGGTGATGCCGACATAACCAAGGCGACGTTCTTCCTCGAGGCCAGCGCGGCCTGACTCGTCCATGGAGCGCTGGCTGGGGAAGGTGCCGTCTTCCCAGCCGGGCAGGAAGACGGTGTCGAATTCGAGACCCTTGGCCGAGTGCAGCGTCATGATGGTCACCGCGTCGCTGGAATCGGCGCTGTCGCGATCCATGACGAGGGAGATGTGTTCGAGGAAGCCGCCCAGTGACTCGAACTCCTCCATGGAGCGGCTGAGCTCCTTGAGGTTTTCCTTGCGGCCCTGGCTCTCGACCGACTTGTCGGCGGTCAGCATATCCATATAGCCGCTTTCCTCAAGAATATGCTCGACGAGCTGATAGGGCGGCAGGGAATCGGCGCGCCAGGCCCAGTCGTCGAACTGGGCGACAAGGGCGCGCAGCGTGGTGCGCTGCTTGGGTTTGAGATCCTCGGTTTCGACCATCAGCCGGACCGCCTGCAAGAGCGGAATACGCTGGTGGCGGGCGGTTTCCATCAGCATCTTGACGGTCGCGTCCCCGAGCCCGCGCTTGGGCACGTTGATGATGCGCTCGAAGGCAAGATCGTCGGAGGGCTGGGCCACCAGCCGGAGATAGGCGAGGGCGTCGCGGATTTCCTTGCGCTCGTAGAAGCGCGGGCCGCCGACGACGCGATAGTTGAGGCCCAGGGTGATGAAGCGCTCTTCGAACTCGCGCATCTGATAGGAGGCGCGGACCAGGATGGCCATGGAATTGAGGGCGTCGCCCTGGCGCTGATATTGCTCGACTTCCTCGCCGATGGTGCGGGCTTCTTCCTCGCTGTCATAGACCTGGGTGAAGGAGATCGCCTCGCCGCCCTCGGCAATGTCGGTGAACAGCGTCTTGCCCAGGCGGCCTTCGTTATAGGCGATCAGGGTGGAGGCGGCTTTCAGGATATTGGCGGTGGAGCGGTAATTGCGCTCGAGCTTGATGACCTTGGCGCCGGGAAAATCGGTCTCGAAGCGCAGGATATTGTCCACCTCGGCGCCGCGCCAGCCATAGATGGACTGGTCGTCGTCGCCCACGACACAGATATTGGCCTCGCTCGCCGGCTTGCCCTGGGCGAGCAGGCGCAGCCAGAGATATTGGGCGGTGTTGCTGTCCTGATATTCGTCGACGAGCATATATTTGAAGCGGCGGTGATATTCGGCAAGGACTTCGGGGTTCTCGCGGAACAGGCGGATGCATTCGAGCAGCAGGTCGCCGAAATCGGCGGCGTTGAGGGTCTTCAGCCGCGCCTGATAATCGTAATAGAGCTTGCCGCCCTTGCCATTGGCAAAAAAGCCGCTGTCAGCGGCCGGCACATCCTTGGGCAAGAGGCCGCGGTTCTTCCAGGCGTCGAGCATGCCGGCGAACTGGCGGGCGGGCCAGCGCTTCTCATCGATGTCTTCTGCGGCCAGCAATTGCTTGATCAGGCGGATCTGGTCGTCGGTATCGAGAATGGTGAAGGTCGGTTTCAGGTCCACCAGCTCGGCATGGCGCCTCAGGATGCGTGCCGAAATCGAGTGGAAGGTGCCGAGCCAAGGCATGCCTTCGACGGACGCCCCGGCAAGGCTGGCGATGCGATCCTTCATTTCGCGAGCGGCCTTGTTGGTGAAGGTCACCGAGAGGATTTCGGAGGGCCAGGCAAGGCGCTGGCTCAGGATATGGGCAATACGGGTCGTCAGCACCCGCGTCTTGCCGGTGCCCGCGCCGGCGAGCACCAGCAGAGGGCCTTCGGTCGAGACCACTGCCTCCCGCTGCTCAGGGTTCAGGCCGGCCAGATAGTCCGGGGCCTGCCGGCTCTTGAGCTGGCTGGTGATCGGGCCGCCCTGGGGGCGGGGCAGGGGTGCGGTGTCGGCCATGCGTACTCTGTTCCAAGGTCCGCGCGATCCAGGGCAGGTGCGCGGCCGAGCCTTGACGAATCTCATTTTGTTCTACTGGCCAATATAGGGATGGCGGCCGGTCCTGTATAGAAGTCCGGCTTGTCACCGGAACGTCATGCAAGCGTCATCGATCTGTTTCCCCACAGTCCTAAGCCGGGCCCGCATCATTCTGGGGGACCCACATCATGATTGCTCAAAAGCGTCTCGCTGCCCTGAGCGCAGCTCTGCTCCTTTCCACGGCCGGCGTGCAGGCCGCCGAATATTTCAACCGTATTGCCAGCTTTCCTGTCGCGCTGAACACGCCCGATGCCGAAGAAACCTCGTCCGAAATCATCACCGTGTCCGAAGACGGCATGACGCTGATCTATTCGGACAGCCCGGCTGGTGGCGTCGGCTTTATCGATATTACCGATCCGTCCATGCCCAAGGCTGCCGGCTTCCTGGCGCTGGACGGCGAACCGACCACCGTGGTGGTCGATGGCGACAAGATCTTTGTCGGCGTCAATACCTCGGAGAGCTATGTCGAGCCTTCGGGCAATCTGGCGACCATCGATCTCGACACCCAGAGCGTTGAGGCCTCTTGCGACCTGGGCGGCCAGCCGGACTCGGTGGCGCGCAATGCCGATAGCTCGCTGATTGCCGTGGCCATCGAGAACGAACGCGACGAAGACCTCAATGACGGCGAAATCCCGCAGATGCCGGCCGGTGCGCTGGCGCTGGTGAACGTTGTCGACGGCGCCGTGGATTGCGGCACCCTCAGGATCGTCGACCTGACTGGCCTGGCCGACGTGGCCGGTGACGATCCGGAACCGGAATATGTGTCGATCAACAGCCTCAACGAGGTTGTGGTTTCGCTGCAGGAAAACAATCACTTCGTGATCGTTGATGGCAATTCGGGTGAAGTGTCCGCGGATTTCTCCGCCGGTTCGGTCGATCTCGAAAACATCGACACCGAGGACAATGGTTCGCTCGACTTCACCGGCTCGCAGGCCGAGCGCCTGCGTGAACCCGATGCGGTCAAGTGGATCGATGACGAGCGCTTCGTGGTGGCCAATGAAGGCGACTACAATGGCGGTTCGCGCAGCTTCTCGATCTTCAACAAGGCCGGCGACGTCCTGTTCGACAGCGGCGCATCGCTCGACCACCTGGCGGCCCAGTACGGTCACTATCCGGACAAGCGTTCCGATGCCAAGGGCGTTGAGCCCGAAGGTGTGGACGTGGCCAAGTTCGGCGACGACACCTATCTGCTGATCGGCTTGGAACGCGCTTCGCTGGTTGCCATCTACAAGGACACTGGCGCCGAGCCCGAATTCGTCCAGGCCATTCCTTCGGGCATTGGCCCGGAAGGCGCGGTGGCGATCCCGGAGCGCAATTTGCTGATCACCGCCAATGAGACCGATCTGGGTGCCGATGGCCTGGCGCGCAGCCATGTCTCGATCTTCGAGCTGGCCGAAGCCGATGCCCCCAGCTATCCGCACATCATCTCGGATCTCGATGCCGAAGGCCGCCCGCTGGGCTGGGTTGCCCTGTCGGGTCTCGTCGCCGATGCCGAAATGCCGGGCATGCTCTATGGCGTTTCCGACAGCTTCCTGGGTGCGCAGCCCTCGATCTACACGATCGATGCCACTGCGCAGCCGGCCCGCATCACGGCCAAGACCGTGGTGACCCGCAATGGCCATCCGGCACAGAAGATCGACATTGAAGGCATTGCCCTTGATGGCGAAGGTGGCTTCTGGCTGGCTTCGGAAGGCCGCACCGACCGCCTCATCCCGCATGCTCTGTATCGCGTCAATGCCGATGGCGAGATTGCCGAGGAAGTGCCGTTCCCGGCTGAACTTCTGGCCGAAGAAATCCGCTTTGGGTCGGAAGGCGTCACCATGATTGGTGAAGGCGACGATGCCACGCTGTGGATCGCCATCCAGCGCGAGTGGAAAAACGATGCCAAGGGCACTGTCAAACTGGTGTCCTACAATATCGCCAGCGGCGAATGGGGTGCGGTAAACTATCCGCTCGAAGCTCCTGCCGAAGGGGCCTGGGTTGGCCTTTCGGAAATCACCGCCCATGGCGACCTGGTCTATATCGTGGAACGCGATAACCAGATCGGCGACAAGGCCCAGCTCAAGGCGCTCTACAGCGTGCCGGTTGCCGAACTGGTGCCGGGTGCGCTGGGCGGCGAACTGCCGACCGTGACCAAGACGCTGGTGCGCGACCTGCTCCCCGACCTGACCTCTACTGGCGGCTATGTGCTGGACAAGGTCGAAGGCTTTGCCATCGACGCCAGCGGAACCGGCTTTGTTGTCACTGACAATGATGGCGTGGACGACAGCTCCGGCGAGACCATGTTCTGGTCCATCGGTACCCTTTAAGGTCTCCTCCCCTTGACCTTGACGGCGGCCGGGCGTTTGCCCGGCCGTTTTCGTATGCTCAAAAAGGGTTCAGGCGGCTTGCTTGTGCGCGGCAAGTGCCTACACTCACGCCAGTTTCAGCCGGGGCAGAACAGGCACAGTGCTTAATCGCATCTATATCGTGGTCGGCCTCTTTGCAATTGTGGTGCTGGCCGGCGCCTTTCTCGCGCCGCGCTTCATCCAATGGGGCGATTATCGTGACCGCATGGAAGTGCTGGCGACCAGCGTGTTGGGCGCCGAGGTTTCGATTCGGGGCGACATTTCGTTTTCGCTGCTGCCCAGCCCGCGCCTGGCGTTCTCCGATGTGATCGTTGGCGATGCCGAAGCACCCGCCGCAACGGTTGGCGCGGTCGAGGCCGAGTTCGTGCTGATGGATTTTCTGCGCGATATCTACAATGTCACCGCACTCACTCTCGAAAGCCCGGTCGTGGATCTGACGGTGGATGAGAACGGGCTGTTCGGCAGTGGCGTGGACCTGAGCGGGGCAGGCAATGGTGTCGCGCTCGAACATGCGCGAATTTCCAATGGCAGCATCCGGCTGGAGGACCTGCGATCGGCCGAGACATTTGTTGCGCAACGTATCGATGGAGACCTGCGGCTTTCGAGCTTTGTCGGACCGTTTCAATTCCAGGGGCGGGCCGACTATGACGACACGCGCTATGAAGTCAGGTTCAATTCCGGTGCTGCCGACGACCAGGGCAATGCGCGTGTGTCGAGCTTTGTGCGCGAGGCGTTGGGGGCCTTCTCCGTGACCCTGGAGGGCGTATTGGCGGCCAGTGCGGCACCACGCTTTGAGGGGAGCCTGGCCTATCGGCAGGCCCCACCAGAAGCAGAGCGCGCCGATGAGATTCGCGGCGATCTGGTGCTGGAAAGCGCGATTACCGTATCGACGGATCGCGTGGTGCTCTCGGGCTATACATTGCAACCCGATGAAAATCGGGCCGGTATGCGCCTGACCGGCGCTGCGAGCGTGCAGTTGGGCCTGAGACGCAGTTTCGACGCCGTGGTGTCGGGCGGGGTGTTCTCATTGCCGCCGCGGGACGCCACCGAGGTGGCCAGCGAACTGCCCTATGAATTTGTGCGCATGTTGACCGAACTGCCCGCACCGCCCATTCCACCCATGCCGGGGCGGCTGGGGGTGGATCTGGCGGAAGTGGGCCTGCGCGGCTTTGCCCTGCGCGAATTGCGCGTCGACGCCATCAGCGATGGTACCGACTGGACCATCGAACAGGCGGTCGGCCGCTTGCCGGGGGAAACCGAGATGCGGTTTTCCGGCGTGGTCTCCAATGACAATGGCGTGGTTGGCCTGCAGGGCGATGTGAGCATTGTGGCTGCCCGGCTGGAGGCGCTGTCGCAATTGTGGAAGCGGCCAAGCGAGGATAGCCCGCTGTTCAACACGCCAGGCAGCCTTGAGGGGCGGCTGATGCTGGCGGGCGATGCCTTCGGGCTGAGCCACGGGCGGCTGAATGTGGATGGCAAAAGCCATGAGTTGGAGCTTCGCATTGGATTTGGCGCAGAGCCAAGGCTCGATACGGTGCTGAAACTGGCGAGCCTGGATGATCGCGAAACTGCAGCCTTGCTGGCGCTGTTTCCCGATGCGGTCAATGACGCGAATTTCACAATCAGCTTCCCAGCTGGCAGCTTTTCCATCACGGCCGAGCAGGCTGACGTGATGGGGCTGATGGCCACCGATCTTGTAGCTGAAGCGCAATGGTCGCCCGAGGCGGTCCGGTTCTCGCGCCTTTCGGCATCGGATTGGGGTGGGCTGATGCTGAGCGCGGCGCTGCGCGTTTCGGGAAGTCTGGGCGAACCCCACGTGACCGGTTCGGGGCAAGTGGGGGTGACAGCCGGCGATGCGCCGGGACTGATGGCGCTTTATGAAATGGCCGGTGTGCCGTTTGGCTGGCAGGAGGGCCTCGCCGGTACATGGCCGGCGGATCTGCAGTTTCTGATTGCCGAGGCGGAGCAGGGCGTCGAGGGCGCGGGCCAGGTGTTGACTCTGAGCGGCGATCTGGCGGCGGCGGCTATCGACCTGCGTGCCGAGATGAGCGACGGCCTTTCGGGTCTGTCCACGGGCGAGCTGCGACTGGTGGCCTCGTTGGAGGCCGAGAATGGCGAGGCAACGCTTGCCCGTCTCGGGCTGGCCGACATTCCGCTGTTTGCCGGAGACGATGTGCTGGTCGCGAGCCTGTTCTTCGAGGGTAGCGGGCCAGACGGATTTGACGGGCGCATGGCGTTGAGCCAGGGCGGTCAGACAGTGAGCTATTTCGGCGCTTTGCGGGTGGTGCAGAATGGCGAAATCAGCGGCGATGGTACGCTCGACGTGCTGCTCGATGATGCAAGCGGCTTGGCCAGTCTTGTTGGCGCACGGGGCGCCAGCCTGCCTGAGGTCGAGGCCAGCGCAGCATTATCCTTTGAAGGCGTTCGGCGGCTGACGCTGGATAATATTGCGGGGGCGAGCGGGGATGCCGGGTTTGGCGGTTATCTGGAGATGCAGCGTCTGGGGCAGTTGCCGAGCTATAGCGGGCAGATAAACACCGATTCCCTGGAGCTTGGCGGGCTTGCCGCAGCCCTGTTCGGGCGCGATGCGCTGATCGGCAATAGGGCGGCAATCTGGCCCGAAGGTCCGCTGGCGGCCAATGCCGCGCCACGCCCGGCGCGCGGCGAGATCGCGGTTTCCACCGGATCGCTGACCCATGGCGGATTGGACATGCTGGGGGAAACCAGCTTCAATTTTGTATGGAGCCCGGAATCCGTGTCGATCAGCCGGCTGGTCGGCGCGATCGGCGGTGGTACGCTAAGGCTGTCCATCGAGCAATGCTGCGCCGGGTCGCTCTCGGCGCGTACGGTGTCCGGACAGGTTACACTGGATGGCGCGGCGCTGGACGGCATTGTCCCTGAAGCAATCGGGTGGGGCCTGTCGGGCAATCTGTTTGCCGGGCTGCAATTTGAAGGGACGGGTGAGAGCCTGGGCGAGACTGTGCGCAGCCTGACCGGGGAAGGCAATTTCGCGTTCTCCGATTTCGTCGCACAGGGGCTGGCACCGTCGGTCTTTCCGGCCATTGCGGGCCTGGAAAATGTGCTGGACATGGAAGCCGATACGCTTGAGACCCTGATCGGCATCGCCCTTTCACAAGGGGATTTTACGGCCGATGACGCGCGGGGCGCATTCACCATTGCCGGCGGCACGGTGCGTGTGGCCAACCTCATCATCGAAGGGGCGGGCGGACGGCTTGCGGGCAGCCTGAACCTGGTACTCGATACGCTGGGGCTGGATGGCAACTATGTGCTGACCCCGCGTGACTATGTCGATCCTGATGGACTGGTGGAGCCCGACACGGCCCGGATCATCGCGCAGGTGACCGGGACGCTGCTTGCGCCGGTGGTGCGCGTCGATCTCAGCGAGATGGTCGCGGCCATCCAGGTGCGGGCCAATGAATTGGAGGTCGAGCGGCTCGAGACCTTGCGGCTTGAAGATGAAGCCCGGCAACGCGCGGCGGCCCAGGAGCGCAACAGGCTGATCGAGGAACAGCGTCGGCGCGCTGCCGAGGAGGCCGCGCGGCAGGCCGCCGAGGAAGAAGCGCAACGGCTTGAGGAAGAGCAGTTGCTGCAAGAACAAGGGTCTGAGGAGATCGTACCGGAGGCCGGGGAAGAAGAGCCGATCAACGGGCCGCTCAATCTCGGTTTTCAGCCCGGGGTGAACCAGCCCATCGGCGATGGCGTCAACCAGCCCATCCAGCTTATTCCGGGGCAGTAGCGGGCCGGTCCCGATACCAGGCCAGAACCGCAAGCCGCACGGCCGAAGACAGGTTCGTGGTTTGCCGGTTTTCGTCGATGTCGCGCACAAGGCCGGCAAGGCTCAACTGGCGGGCTGACGCCATGTCTTCGAGACCGCGCCAGAATTCGGGCTCGAGCGCAATGGAGGTGCGATGGCCGGCAATGGAGAAGGAGCGCTTTTCCATGCCTTGTCCGGTTGTCAGGGCTTTTTGCGGAAGGCGTCGAGGCTGACCACTTTTTCGCCGCTGCTTTCTTCGGATGCAGTCTCGCCCGATGCCGCTTCGGTTGCTGCGTCGGCGTTGGCTTCATCAGCCTCGCGCTCATCGGGAGCGGTGGCCGGGTCGAATTGCAGGGCGAACTGGACCGAGGGATCAAAGAAGCTTTTGATGGCCGCAAAGGGAATGTGCAGCATTTCGGGTTGGCCATTGAAGCTCAGGCCGACCTCGAATGCACTTTCGGTGACCTTGAGGTCCCAATACTGGTTCTGCAGCACGATGGTCATTTCTTTGTCGTACTGCTTGAGCAATTCCTCGCTGATGCGGGTGCCGGGCGCGCGCGTGGCAAAGGAAATGAAGAAATGATGCTCGCCGGGCAGGCCGGTCCGCGACACTTCGGCCAGAACCTTGCGCACGACGCCGCGCAGGGCTTCCTGGGCGAGAATGTCGTATCGCATGTGGTCTTCGGCCATAGTGCCCTAATCTCCTCGTAAGTTCGGATCGATTCCCGAACGGCCCATATCAGCCCTACGTTCCCATGAAATTCAAGAACAAAGGCGGCAGGAACTGCAAGCAAATGGAAATGAGTGCAGGCTTCTGTTGCCAGGTGCCTGCGAACCCCGCCTGACGCCCGGCTAGGGGCGGAGGACTTAAATTCCCAGTGCTAGCACCGCTTACGCGGCGAGAGCGACCGGAGCCTTATGGTTGTCATTGGCAACTATAAGTTTTAGCCCGATAACGGCGGTACAATGCCGAGCGAAAGCACACTCTTTACGCCCTCGTCGATCCTGTTTCGTCCCCATTGGCTCCTCCCCGAAAGGAGGGGAGATGGTGGAGACGCCGGGTACTGCCCCCGGGTCCGATGGGTTTATTACAATGACAGTTTATCGCCATAGCCCTTGCGGGCACACCCTATATAGGTGAGGCGCCAAGCGGATGCAAATCCGGATGGCTCGGTTCAGCACTGATTAACATCTCGTGATCATGCTCGCGGTCCTCAAGAGGGCTGGCATGAACACGTCGAAACAAGGCTTTGGCCGACGCAGCAGCGGGGGCAGGCGGCGCAGTGGTGTGTTGGACACATTGCCGCTGCTGCCACTGATGCTTGTTGCCCTGGGTGTGGGGGGCGGTGTGACCACCATGCTCGATGGGAGCGGTCTGAGCGACTGGTTGCTTGGCACGCAAGAGCGTGCTGTGCCAGCGGCGGGCCAGCTCTATTCGGGGCAATTCGGCCTCTGTTCGGGTTCGGTACGTGTTACCTGCGTCGTGGACGGAGATACGTTTTGGCTTGATGGCACCAAGATCCGCATTGCCGACATCAACACACCCGAAGTCAGCTCGCCACAGTGTTCGCAGGAGGCCGTCCTTGGCCGGCGCGCGACTGAACGCCTGAGGGAAATGCTCAATGCCGGGCCATTTGCTCTGGTGCGGGACGGACGCGATGAGGACCAGTATGGCCGCAAGCTGCGGGTCGCCATGCGCGATGGTCAGTCTCTCGGTGGGCAATTGGTGGCCGAGGGGCTGGCTCATGAATGGCAGGGCTATCGACGGGGCTGGTGCTGAGGCTCAGCGTCCGGGCGGCAGGTGCTCGACGACCAGGCCCCTGGTGGTGCGCGGAGCAAAGCCGGGCCAGGTCCGGTCTCCGGCCGGCTCGGTCCAGGGCGATGAGGCCAGGTCGAGATAGCCTGCCATGCTGTCGTCTGCCTTGAGGGTCAGGCCGAGAAAAGCCGTCAGGAAGTGCTGCGTGATATTGTTCATCCGCACATTGGACCAGACGAAATCGGCGTAGTGCTCATAGGGACTGCCCGGGCCGCCCTGTTGCAGGGCTTCGGCCGGCGGCGGCATGGGGGCCGCCGCGTTGTGTCCAGCGCCCTGGAAGCTGAGCATGTAGCGCTCGGCGTTGACGGCACCCTCGAAGATGCGGCGAATGCCACCGGCATAGTCGGAAATTTCGTCTTGGGTGCCGCCGATCACGAAGAGGGGCATTTCGATGCCGGCCAGTCCGGCCTCGTCCCAAAGGCCAAGTTGCGCGCCCCAGGGCGCGATGGTGACGGCCGCCTTCAGGCGTGGATCGCGCGCGGTCCGATAGGCGTCCGAATTGGCCGCGAGGGCATCGAGCGCGGTGGGAGGCGCCATGCCCGAGTCCATGGCGGCTTGGGACAGTCCCGCACCGGCGCTCGTGACAGCGCCGTAGCCGCCCATGGAATAGCCGATGATCGCGCTGTTTTCGGCGTCTACCAGTCCGGACAGAAAGCCATCTCCTTCTCCCGACATCGCCGCGATCCGGTCGAGGACGAAGAGCTGGTCGGGCGAGCGGTTCGCCAAAGTGCTGGCAAAGCCCAGCTTGTTCTCATAGGTACTTTCGAAATGGTCGATGCTGGCGACAACGTAGCCCTGGCTTGCGAGGTGCTCGCCAAACGGGCTGAGCAAGTAGCGATTGCCTGGATAGCCATGTGAGATGATGACCAGTGGAAATGGGCCTCCAGCCTGATCGGGCGCGGCATCGCGCACGGCCTGACCATGCAGCGTGACCGTCGCGGTGCTGTTGGCCATCTGTACATTGGGATAGGGGCCGCCGGTGTTGGCTGTCTCCGGTTCGGCGGGATACCAGATCTCGAGGCGAAGGGGACGATCATATCGGGCCTGGGGACCGGTAAGCACATCGGGCCGGTCGGCGTAGAGCAGGTCGACCGTTCTGACCCCGACGGTATGCGGTCCGGGTTGTGCCAGTTCGGGCGCATCTGGCAGCCGCTGGTCGATCCGATTGTCCTGGGCCAAGGTCATGCCTCCTGTCACCGCAAGCAGAAAAATCACCAGAAGCTGTCGCATGCCGGTCTCCTCTTGCGGGGCAGAGTAGAGCGGGAAAGCGAAAGATCAAGTCTTTCATCTGCTTTCATTTTGGTTCGCTTTACGGCGCTGGACAAACCGTGTGGTGCGCGGTCATGCTGGTCCGGCAAGGGAGTTTCAACCGATGTCGATGGAGCCGTTGAGCGGCAGGGATTGCAATGGCTGCACGGCCTGCTGTTCCTTCCCTCCGATTCACAGCGAAACCTTGCAGAAGCCGGCCAATACGATGTGCTTGCATTGTGCCGAGGGGCAGGGGTGTACCGTCTATGACCAGCGGCCCGATGTCTGCCGGGGGTTCTTCTGTGGCTGGTTCTTTCTCGAAGAGCTAGGCCCGGAGTGGCACCCCAAGCAGAGCGGCGTGGTGATCCGGTCGGAGAGGTTCGACAATGACACGGTCACGCTGCTCATTCTGGAACTGGGTGCTTTCCTCGTGTCCGAAGAATTTGCCGGGATGGTCGGTGGCTGGGTGGAAGAAGGGTTTGGCGTCGAGTTCGAGCGGCTGGGGCCGCCAGGGCACCTGCCGGCCAAGATGCGCATGAACGAACTGCTCGAAGAGGCCGTCGCAAAGCGCGATCTGCGGGAGATGCAGACTATTTTTGCCTGGTCCCTGGCGCATATCGACAAGACCCATGTCTGGGAGTCCGACGAGACGGTGCTACGCAGCGCGCTGGGCTGACCTAGCCGTTCCACTTCATCTTCATATAGATGCCGCCTGTCTTCAGTTCTTCGAGCATCTGGCCCAGGCGCTTGCGGCGGGTTTCCTCGCGCTTGGCGTTGTTGATCCACATCAGATAATCATTGCGCTGATAGGCCGGGCGGGCCTCATAAAGCGCCATGAGGCCGCGTTCGATCAGGGCCATACGCACGAAATCGGGCATGGGTTGGATCGGGCGGATCAGCTTGCCGGGAATTGGCGAGCCGAGAATATTGTGGTCGAGATCGGTCTTGGGTCGGCCCATAATGTCACCTCGTGCCTCCTGCGGCTTTGATGTAACAGCACCGTTGCGCAGGGCGTGTCAGTTGAAAACGCGTAAATCCCGACGGGCCGATGAAGGCGAATCGCCTTAGAATTCAGCTATGCAGTCCTATCTTCAGCTTCTTTCCGACATTCTCGAAAACGGCACCGACAAATCGGACCGGACCGGCACCGGTACACGCAGCCTGTTCGGCTATCAGATGCGGTTTGACCTTTCGAAGGGTTTTCCGCTGGTCACGACCAAGAAGCTGCATCTCAAATCGATCATTTATGAACTGCTCTGGTTCATTCGTGGTGAAACCAATGTGCGCTGGCTGCAGGAGCGCGGCGTCAGCATCTGGGACGAGTGGGCCGACGAAAATGGCGATCTGGGTCCTGTCTATGGCTCGCAATGGCGGAGCTGGCCGGCACCGGATGGACGCAAGATCGACCAGTTGCAGGCCGTGGTGGACCAGATCCGCAGCAAGCCCGATAGCCGCCGGCACATCGTTTCGGCCTGGAACCCCGCCGAGGTCGACAATATGGCGCTGCCGCCATGTCACGCGCTGTTTCAGTTCTACGTCGCCAATGGCAGGCTGAGCTGCCAGCTCTATCAGCGCTCGGCCGACAGCTTTCTGGGCGTGCCGTTCAACATCGCGTCCTATGCCTTGCTGACCCACATGGTGGCGCAGGTGTGCGACCTTGATGCGGGCGATTTCGTGCACACGCTGGGGGATGCGCATCTGTACAGCAATCACTTCGAGCAGGCGCGCTTGCAGCTTTCGCGCGAACCGCGGCCCTTGCCGAAACTGGTGATGAACCCCGAACGCAAACGGCTGGAAGACTTTGTCTTCGAAGACTTTGCCTTTGAAGGCTATGATCCGCATCCGCGCATTGCCGCACCGATCGCGGTATGAGCCGGTCGCTGGAAGACCTCACCGCGCTGGTCTCGGAAGTGTCCGACACCTATGCGTTGCGCAATGACATTGCCTGCGACGATGACTGGTATCTGCTCAAGGTGCAGGAAGAGCTGGGCGAGCTCGTCGCGGAATATCTGCGCGGGACCGGGCGCGGGCGGATGAAGGGCGCCGACGCGGCGGCCGTGCGGACGGCGCTGGAGGATGAGGCGGCGGACGTCCTTGCCATGCTGCTGCTGTTTGCCCGCAACAATGGTATCGACCTCGATGCGGCGCTGGAGCGTAAGTGGTTCAAATATCTAGGCCATGCTCCCGAGATTTGACCGTGTCCGGCCGGGCGCGGCATGCTAGGAATGCTGGCGTAGAGGAGAAGGGGCCGTGATGAGGATATGTTCCGCAGCGTTTCTGGTGCTGATGGCTCTGCCGGCATTTGGCAATGATACGGCGGTGGTTCTGACGACGGGTGGGCTGGAATTTGTCGCGCATGGCGAAATCGCCATGGAAAGCGAGGAGCTGTTCATCTCGCGCGAAGAGATCCGCGTCGTCTATCGGTTCCGCAATGACAGCGACCAGGACCACCATTTGCTGGTGGCCTTTCCGATGCCCGACATCGTGCCGGATCATTTCTCGCCCGTGGCCTATCCGATGGGGGCGAGTGACAATCTGTTCGGGTTCGAGACGAGGTTCGAGGGCGAGCCGGTCGAGGCAGAACTGCACGAATATGCCTATGCGGCCGGAGTCGACCGGACCAAGCTGCTGGCAAAGCTCGATATTCCGCTGGTGCCGATCAGCCAGGAGGCGATTGATGCGGTCGATGGTCTGGATGAAGCGGCGCTTGCCGAGCTCCTGCATCTGGGCCTGGCCATGCCAGATGAATACGATGCGGGAGAAGGTTGGGAAACCCACCACTGGCCGGCCTGGACCTATCGTGCGACCTATACCTGGGAGGCGACCTTCCCGGCAGGCGAAACGGTTAGTGTTGAGCACCGCTATACGCCCAGCGTGGGCGGAACGACCGGGGTGTCGTTTCTGTCTGAACCCTATGAGGATGGGTATGATCCTGCAGCCGAATATCGGCGCAAATATTGTACCGACGAGAATTTCGTCACGGCGGTGCGCAAGACACTGCCTGATCCGAACGAACCCTGGGGGGCGCCGTTCACCGAAAGCTGGATTTCCTACATCCTGACGACCGGCGGCAATTGGGCCGGTGGCGGCATCGAAAATTTCCGGCTCGTCATCGACAAGGGCAGTACCGACAATCTCGTCTCATTCTGCGGTGAGGGCGTGACCAAGATCGGGCCCACGACCTTCGAAATGGTCAAGGAAAACTACTGGCCGCGTGAAGAGCTCAATATCCTCATCCTGGAACGCTATGAGGCGCCATAGCGCCGACATCGCCAGGCCCTCTCCGCGTCAGCGGATGACGCCGCAATTGCAATCAATGGAGGCCCCCGCCTCGCGGGGCGTGTTATCAAGGATTTGACCAAGCTCACTCTTCGCCCCGCCGTCCCGGCGGATGCAGGCCAGATCGTCGCCTTCATCCGCGCGCTGGCCGTCTATGAGAAGCTCGAACACGAAGTGCAGGCCAGCGAGGCCGATCTTGCGCGCGATCTGTTCGGGGCTGCCCCCAAGGTGTTCTGCGAGATCGCCGAATGGGAGGGCAAGCCGGTTGGCTTTGCGCTCTGGTTCTACACCTATTCGACCTTTCAGGGCCGGCACGGCATCTGGCTTGAGGATCTTTACGTCGATCCGGAGCTGCGCGGGAAGGGGATCGGCAAGGCCTTGCTGGTTCACCTCGCGCAACGCTGCGTCAAAGAGGAGCTGGGGCGGTTCGAGTGGTGGGTGCTCGACTGGAATGAGCCCTCGGTTGCATTCTACAAGAGCCAGGGGGGCGTCTTGCAGGACGAGTGGACCAAGGTGCGGGTGGATGGGGACGCGCTGCAGCGGCTGGGTCAGCTATGAGCGTTCTCATTTCCCTGATCGCGGCGGTGGCGCGCAACAATGTGATTGGCGCGAGCCAGTCCATGCCATGGCGCATTCCGTCGGACTTTGCCTGGTTCAAGCAGACCACGATGGGTAAGCCCATGGTCATGGGCCGCAAGCAGTTCGAGACATTTCCCAAGCCACTGCCTGGGCGTCCGCATATCGTGGTGACGCGGCAACATGATTATCGCCCCGAGGGCGTTCTGGTGCGCCACAGCCTGCAAGAGGCCCTGGCCGCCGCACGGCGGCTTGCCGAGGCCAGCGACCAGAATGAAATCATGGTGATTGGTGGCGGCGACATATACGCGCAGGCCATGCCGCTGGCGGACCGGCTCTATATCAGCCATGTCGATCTCGCGCCGGACGGGGATGTGCATTTTCCGCCCATTGATCCGGGCGAATGGCGTGTTGTCGATGAGCCGGACATGCCCCGGTCCGAGCGCGATCCGGCCACCTATGCGATAAGGGTTTACGAACGCATTCACGGGGCCGCGCATTGATCGGGCGGGCTCCTTGCCTATATATGGCAGCAATGATTTCTCGAAGACACCGAAAGGAATGCGATGCCTTGGGAGAATAATGGTGGCGGAGGCGGCCGCAATAGTGGCGGACCGTGGGGCCAGGCGCCTGGGGGAGGCGGGGGCGGGCCACGCCGTCCGGGTAACAATACTCCCAATCTCGAAGACATTCTGAACCGCGGACGCGCTCAGTTTGGCGGCGGATTGCCGGGTGGCCGCTGGTTGCTGGTCGGTGGTGTCCTGCTCTTGGGCGCCTTCTGGGTGGTCAATTCGGTCTACACTGTCGAGGAAGCCGAAGTCGGCGTTGAATTCCGCCTGGGTGCGCCCAAGCAGGAATTGTCGACTGCGGGTCTGCATTTCCATCTCTGGCCGATTGAAACGGTGGAGAAGGTGAACACCTCGCAAAACCAAACCACGATCGGCACCGCGACAGGGTCGGGTTCGCGCGGCAATGCCGATGACGGGCTGATGCTTTCGGGCGATCAGAACATCGTCGACGTGCGTTTTGCCGTGCTTTGGTCGGTGGGCAATCCGGTCGACTATGTGATCAATGTCCGTGACCCCGAGGAAATGGTGCGCAACGCTGCGGAAAGCGCGATGCGCGAAATCGTTGGCCGCCGTCCGGCACAGGATATTTTCCGTGACGACCGCGCCGGGATCGCCATCGAGGTGCAGCAGATCACCCAGGATATTCTCGATTCCTACGGCATGGGCGTTTCGGTGCAGCAGATCTCGATCGAGAATGCCGCGCCGCCTGCTGAAGTGGCCGACGCCTTCAACGAAGTGCAGCGTGCCGAGCAGGACGAAGACCGTTTGCAGGAAGAAGCCCGCTCCTATGCCAACACCCTTCTGGGTGACGCCCGCGGTCAGGCCGCAGCGCTGCGCGAAGAAGCTGCGGCTTACTCGAACCGCGTCGTGCAGGAAGCAACCGGTGAAGCCGAGCGCTTCAACGCGGTCTATGCCGAATACGTCAACGCACCCGAAGTGACCCGCAAACGTCTGTTCCTGGAAACCATGGAACAGGTGCTGGGCGCCTCCGAGAAGGTGCTGGTCGAGAACGGTGCCGGTGGTTCGGGCGTCGTGCCCTATCTGCCGCTGCCTGAGCTGCGCTCCCGCACCAATGCAAACACCGGTTCGGGGGAGTAAGCCATGAGCAATCGTCTCTTTATCATTGGCGCCGTCCTGGTGGCGGCGCTTTATGTGCTGTTCTCCTCGATCTATGTGGTCAATGAGCGTGAGCAGGCCATCGTTCTGCGCTTCGGCCAGATCACCGATGTCCGCACCGAGCCGGGTCTCTATTTCAAGATCCCGACCGATATCGTGGACAGCGTGCAGATCATCGAAGATCGTCTGCTGCGCCAGGATATCGCCGACATGACCGTGCAGGTCTCGGGCGGTGCCTTCTACGAGGTGGACGCCTTCCTGACCTACAAGATCGTCGATCCGGTGCTGTTCCGCCAGCGGGCCCTGGGCCAGTTGTCGGTCGCGCAGGATCGTATCGCCACGCGTTTCGACGCTGCCCTGCGTCAGGTCTATGGTCTGCGTGAGTTCAACGCGGCTCTCTCCGAGCAGCGCCCGCAGATGATGGACGAAGCGCGCGACCTGATCCGTCCGGAAATGGCCGAGCTTGGCATCGAGATCGTCGATGTGCGCATCCTGCGGACCGATCTTGCCGATGAAGTGTCCGAACGGACCTATGAGCGTATGCGTGCCGAACGTCTGGCCGAGGCTGCGCTGCTGCGTGCCCGTGGTCAGGAACAGGCGCAGAGCCTGCGCGCCATTGCCGAACGTCAGGCCGTGGAAATCGTCGCTGCTGCGACACGCGATGCCGAAATCATCCGTGGTACAGGCGACGCCGAACGGAGCCGCATCTTTGCCTCGGCTTATGGGCAGGACGCGGAATTCTTCGAGTTCTATCGCTCGATGGAATCCTACCGGACCGCGCTGGGCAATACCGGCACGACCATGGTCCTCTCGCCTGACAGTGCCTTCTTCCGCTACTTCGGTTCGGACGGCGAAATCCCGGCGGCCAGCACCTCGTTTGCCACGCCGCTGCCGCAGCAATCGGCGCCTCAGCCCAGCACCAGCTCAGACGAGCCGGCACTGGATGGCCTGGGCATCGAGGAGACCGTCGCGCCGACCATGACCCTGGACGATGGTTCGGAACTGCAGCCGACCGTTGGTACCGAGGCCCCGCCTCCGGCTGAGGAGAACCCGCCAGCGGTCGAAGGGGCAACCCCGACCGAAGTGCCGGCCAGCCAGTAAGCCGCAACTTATCTCAAGAAAAAGGCCGGCGCAGGAAACTGCGCCGGCCTTTTCTGTTGAAGGGGTGACTAGAGCGTCTCATCGTTTCAATGAAACGGCGAGACAGCTCCAAATCTTTGTCTTGTCGTGTTTCCGAACCGCAAAACCGTTGCCACCTTTGCGGGAAACGCTCTAGCGGACGAACTCGTCGTCGTAATAGCCCTGCAGGTAGAGCAGGGCAGTCAGGTCGCCATGGTCGATGCGGATGCCGGCAGCCTCGGCGACCGCAGGCTTGGCGTGCAGTGCTACACCGAAGCCGGCGGCCCCGATCATGTCGAGGTCGTTGGCGCCATCGCCGACCGCCATGGTGCGCGTCAGGTCGAGATTGCGTTCGCTGGCCAGTGCCAGCAGTCGCTCGCGCTTGGTGTTCTTGTCCACGATGGGCTTGGCTACCGTACCGGTGAGGCTGTCGCCTTCGAATTCGAGCACATTGGCAATGGCTTCGTCGAAGCCGATGCGCTTGGCAAAATAGTCGGCGAACAGGGTAAAACCGCCTGAGACAAGCGAGGTATAGGCGCCATAGGCCTTCATGGTCTGCACCAGGGCGCGCCCGCCAGGGGTCAGGGTGATGGCCTCGCGGCGCACCGCCTCGACCACCTTGCGCTCAAGCCCCTTGAGCAGGGCAACGCGGGTGTCCAGCGCCTGGGCGAAGTCGAGTTCGCCGCGCATGGCGCGGTCAGTAATTTCGGCAACCTGTGGCTTGAGGTCGAGAGCGGCGGCCAATTCGTCGATGCATTCCTGCTCGATCATGGTGGAGTCCATGTCGGCGACCAGGAGAAGCTTGCGACGGCCTTCGGTGGGCACCAGATTGGCATCGACGGCCTTGTTGCCGATGATGTCGCGGGCAATCGCCAGTGCATCTGGCGCACCGGGCTCGATAATGTCGCAGGCTACCCCGTGGTTCAGCCAGTTGAGTTCTCCGCCGGTTTGGGCCACCACAGCCTGCGCCAACGATGCACTCAAATCTGGGTCGGCGGGATTGGCGATGAGGGAAAGGACCGGCATGGCGAGCACAACTTTCGGGAGAGTTCGGTGATGGGCCAAAGGCGCGCTGTGCTGATAGCGGGTCCGACTGCCAGCGGCAAGTCGGCGCTGGCACTGGAGCGTGCGCGCGTAGGCGGTGGCGTCATCATCAATGCCGATGCCATGCAGGTTTACGATACGCTGCGGATCGTGACGGCCCGCCCGAGTGTCGCGGATCAAGCAGAGGCAGAGCATCGTCTTTATGGCATCGTGCCGGCCGCCGAGCGGTTTTCGACCGGGCAATGGGTGCGGGCTGCGCAGGCAATCCTGGAAGAGGTCGATCCGGCGCGTGAACTGATTTTTGTCGGTGGAACAGGGCTTTACTTTGAAGCTCTGACAAATGGATTCGCCGATGTGCCGGAAATTTCCACCGCGCTGACCTTTGAAGTTCAACAAGAGATTCAAGCGCTTGAAGAACCGCAGCGGATGGCCCTGCTTGAGGCGGAGGACCCGGTGACAGCCAGACGCCTCAAGGTGGCCGATCCGCAGCGGGTGACGCGGGCCATTGCGGTGAAACGCGCGACGGGGCGGGCGCTGTCGAGTTTCCAGGACGATCAGCAGCCGGGGCTGCTGGACGGATGGTCGGTCGAGCGCATGGTGCTTTCGCCGGATCGCGATGTATTGCGCGAGCGCATTGCGCGGCGTTTTGAGGTCATGTTTGCCAGTGGCGCGGTCGAAGAGGTTGAGGCGCTGCGGGCGCTGAAGCTCGATCCGAGCCTGCCGGTGATGAAAGCCATCGGCGTGCGTGAGATTTCCGACTGGCTCGATGGGGTGCATAGCCAGGGCGAAGCGATCACGCTGGCCACCATCGCCACCCATCAATATGCCAAGCGGCAGCGCACCTGGTTCCGCAACCGCATGGGCGATTGGCCACGCCTGGGTCTTGAGGGCAAGGCCCCTTAGGCGTTGATGTTGCGCAGCAGGCCCAGGCGCTCGCGGAGCGCAAAGCGGCCGACCAGCAGCACGGCGACGAAGGCGAGGCCGGCCGCCAGGCCGAGCCAGATGCCGACACCGCGCAGGTCGAGCACATAGCCCAGGAGCCAGGCGACGGGCAGGCCGACGAACCAATAGCCGAAAATGGCCATGAGCATGGGCACCTTGGTGTCGCTCAAACCGCGCAGGGCATGGGCGGCGACAACCTGGGCGCCATCGACGAGCTGAAACAGCCCGGCAATGGCGAGATAGGTGGCGGCGAAGACCAGAGCGGCCTGGTTCTGTGGCAAGGCCCGATCGAGGAACAGGGCAACAATGGCCGGACCAAACAGGATGAAGGTCAGGGCCGAGACCGCCATGAAGCCGGTGCCGAGCAGAAAGCTCATCCAGCCCGCCTTGCGGATGCCTTCGATGTCCTTGCGGCCATAGGCGACGCCGACGCGCACCGTGGCGGCGATCCCGAGTCCCAACGGCACCATGAAGGCCAGCGAGGCGCATTGCAGCGCAACGGCATGGGCGGCCAGTTCATCGGTACCCAGCCGGCCCATCAGAATGGCGGCGGCGGCGAACAGCCCAACTTCAGCCAACACGGTCAGGCCAATCGGCGTGCCGATGCGGAAGATCTCGCGGAAGCGGGGCCAATCGGGCTTCCAGAAGCGGATGAGAATGTTGAAGCGCTTGAAGCGGCGGTGGCGCAGCACATAGGTCAGCATGGCGCCGAGCATGAACACATTGGTCAGGACCGTGGCGATGGCGGCGCCGCGCAATTCCAGCCGCGGCAGGCCGAAATTGCCAAACATCAACAGGTAGTTGGTGATGGCGTTGACGATCACGCCGCCCACCGTGATGACCAGAATGATGCGCGTGGAATCAAAGGTGGAGAGGAAGGAGCGCAGGACGATGACGCCCATGGCGGGCACCAGCATCAGGACGGCGATCTGGATGTATTCCTCGGCCCGGGCGGCCAGGACCGGGTCCTGGCCGAGCCAGCCATAGACCGTGCGGATCTGTAGGAGGACCGGCGCGAGCAGCAGAGCCAGGAGGATAGCGGCCCAGAAGCCCTGGCGTACGACACGGCGGATCGCCTTGATGTCCCGCCTACCGCGGGCCTGGGCGGTCAGCGGTGCCACCGCGCCGACCACGCCGACGCCAAAGAGAAACAGCGGCATGAGGAAGCTGTTGGCCAGTGTGCCGGCAGCAAGCGCTTCCGGCCCGAGCCAGCCCATCATCAGGACATCGGTGGCCTGCAGGGCATTCTGGGCCACCTGGGCGATGACCAGGGGCCAGGCCAAAGCAAAGGTGGCACGGAACTCCGTGCCCCAGCCGGACTTGGCCATGGGGGTCTGTGGCGCCGCACGGGCCGCCGCGACGTTGTCGCTCATTGTCATGTCTCTCACTCGCAGCCCATGCTGTAGTCCAATCCGGTCCGGCGCGAAAGCAGGACCAATGCCAGGAGCATGAGATGGCCAGATTGGTGCCAAGACATTTGCTGGTGCTTGCCGGCCTGATGGGGGCGCTCGGCGTTGCCGCAGCGGCTGCCGCTTCACATGGCGAGAGCCGGAACCTGGGCGCCCTGGAGACGATGTTCCTGGCCCATGCGCCGGTGCTGGTGGCGCTGGGGCTGTTCGGGCAGGGACGCGTGCTGTTGGGCGCCGGGCTGGTGCTGGCAATTGGTACGCTGTTGTTTGGCGGCGACCTGGCGATGCGCCAATATGTGGGGCAGGGGTTGTTTGGCGGGGCGGCACCGCTGGGCGGCGGCTTGATGATGCTGGGCTGGGCGGGACTGGCTCTGGCCGGCTTGGTCGGCAAAGGCCGGGCTTGAATTAATAAAGTTTAAAACCCGGCCGGAACCATTCACGGGGCCGTGCATTCCTTCGTGCGAGTGTTTCGTTGGAGGAATTAATGCACAAGATCCTGATTATCGCCGCAACCGCCCTGTCCCTGGCCGCCTGCACCACCACCCAGCAGGGTGCGACCGTGGGTGCCATTGGTGGCGGCATTGTCGGTGCCACCGCAACTGGCGGCAATGTTGTCGGCACGGCTGTTGGTGCCGGTATCGGTGCCGTGGCCGGTGCGGCTGCCGGCGAGCTTCTTGGTTATTATGGCACGAGCCGCGACCGCTGCGTTTACGAACGCCGTGACGGCACCCGCTATATCGATACTTGCCCGCGCGGATAACGCGCTGCATCGCCAAGCCGCAGCGCCCCCTGCGGCCAAGCGCCCCCAGGCGCCACACACCCGGTTGGCCCCCCGACCGGGTGTTGTTTTGAACAGGTGCGAGCAATCGATTGAACGCGCAGGGTGGCCTTGAAAAAGTCAACAAAAACAGCGATAATTTAGGCATACGTGCCACTTGTCTTGCGCTATCTGAACGACCGGCCTGCCGGAAACTTGGCTACCTCCTGATCTCGTGAACCGTAAGTCCGGAAAAATTGCACACTCCCGGACAAACCCTTCCGCCGCACGTTGCGGCACAACAGACTTAGAGGACCAAGACATGGCCGCCATCACCGGGACCGTGAAATTCTTCAACACTACCAAGGGCTACGGCTTCATTTCGCCCGATAACGGCGAAAAGGATGCTTTCGTCCACATTTCCGCCGTGCAGCGCTCGGGCCTGCAGGGTCTTTATGAAGGCGACAAGGTGAGCTTCGAGCTGCAGACCGGCCGCGACGGCAAGGTTTCGGCCACCGATCTGACCCTGCTGAGCTAATCGCAAGACGCAGATATTGACCGGTCTGTGCCGTTTCTGAAGGAAACGGTGAAGAACCGGAATGGAAGGGGCCCGCTGGGCCCCTTTTGCTTGCAATCGCGTGCAACATCTGTCCGGCTAGGGTAAGTGTCGACTCGAACATGTGCCGTTGAACGATATGCGCGACTTACTGAAACATTGGAGCCCGCGGGTCGAAACCGCATCGGGCCTGCGCCAATCGGGCGCCTTGCCCTATGCGATCGTTGAAGGTCGCATGGCGTTCCTGCTGATCACATCGCGCCGCAGCGGCAAGTGGATCTTCCCCAAGGGCGCCATTGAACCTGACATGACGCCCTGGGAGAGCGCCGCCATCGAGGCGCAGGAAGAGGCAGGCGTTTTGGGTGAAATCTCCAGTGAAATCATCGGCACCTACCGGACCGGTGCTGGCGGGAACAATGTCGGGCTGGTCGATGTCGATCTCTATCCACTGCGCGTGACGCAGCAGCTCGACGACTACAAGGAAAAGGGGCAGCGCATGCGCCATTGGGCGACATTGTCCGAGGCGCGCCGCCTGCTGGCCGACCAGACTTTGGGGCGCCTTGCCGTGGCCCTGCACAACCGGATGATTTCGAGCTAAAGCGGCTCCGTGTCCTGAAGGATTTGCTGCCCTAGGGGATCACCAGGCTCAGGCCAAAATAGAGCGATGCCGAAACCAGTGCCGAGGCGGGGACGGTAATCACCCATGCCGCTGCAATGGAATAGACATGCTGGCGGCGTACCAGCATGCGCGTCTCGACGCGGCGGGCATTGGCCAGCGCCGCTTCCGGTGTGGCATTGAGCTGGCTGGGGTCGACGAAGCGGGCGTTGATCGGCACGGCGGTGCCCTCCATGTCGCGCCGCGAGATGTATTCTCGCAGAAATCCGACGCCGAACACTGCGCCCACGGCAATGTGGGTGGAGGATACGGGCATGCCCAAAGCCGATGCAATCAGCACGGTGACGGCAGCCGAAAGCGCGGCGCAAAAAGCGCGGATCTCGTTGAGCTTGGTGATCTGCTCGCCCACGGTGCGGATGAGGCGGGGGCCGAACAGGGCCAGGCCGAGCGATATACCGATGGCGCCAATGGCCAGGACCCAAAAGGGCAGGGTGATGCCAGAGACCTCGCCGTGACCGGTCTGGATGGCGGTGACGATGGCGGCAAAGGGGCCGATGGCATTGGCCACGTCATTGGCGCCATGGGCAAAGGAAAGCAGCGCGGCCGAGACGATCAGGGGCAGGCGGAACAGCGCGGCCACGTGCTTCTTGCGGTTTTCCATGTGACGCGATTGGTGGCGGACCCAGGGCATGGCAGCAACCCAGCCCAGCGCACCCAAGGCAATGCCGAGCGGGATCGTCACGCCCCAGCCAGGCTTCCAGATGCGGCTCAGGCCCTTGGTGGCCAGATACATGGTGAAGATGCCGGTCATCACGGCCACGAATATCGGCACCCAGACGCGCGCCGAGGTGATCTTGTCGAGGCGCGTGGTGATGGTCATGCGGATAATGACCAGGAACACAGCCGCGATCAGGCCCCCCATGACCGGGGAGATGACCCAGCTTGCTGCTACGGCGGCAATGGTGGGCCAATTGACGATGGCGAAGCCGGCCGACGCGATGCCGGAGCCGACGACGCCGCCGACAACGGCGTGGGTGGTGGAGACCGGGGCGCCGACATAGGTGGCCAGATTGACCCAAAGGGCCGAGGCCAGCAGGGCCGCCATCATCACCATGATGAAGGTGCGGCCTTCCATTTCGGGGGCGATCAGCAGGTCGCGCGCGACCGTGTTGACCACATCACCGCCGGCCAGCAAGGCGCCGGCCGCCTCGAACATTCCGGCGATGACCAAGGCGCCCACCATGGTCAGTGCGCGGGACCCAACGGCGGGACCCATATTGTTGGCCACGTCATTGGCGCCGACATTGAGAGCCATATAGCCGGCGATCAGGGCGGCGATGACCACGACATAGGTGCCTGGCCCGTCGCCCATGGCAAAGGCGGCCCAGACGCCCACCAACAGCAGGAAGACCAGTGCAATACCGGGTGCGGCCAGCGATCGGCTCAGATGATGGGTGGCGTTCTCGAGGCCCGAAAACCGCTGCAGATCCTTGTCGAGCGCGCTTTTGCTCATGTCACCGAACTGTCATATATCGTGTTGGCTCCGCCTTAACATCTCAATGGCGTGCTGCCAGCCCCCATTTGCGTCCGAAACATGGCTGTGCACGGGAATCCCGGCTTGCGGGCGGCAATGGGTGCATGGCGGCTTGACTTTGGCGTGACAGTGCTTCTATCAATGCCCCGTCTAGAATTTTTGGAGCGGTCCAGTGCGGGCACTCATTCTCGTAGTACGCAGGCGCATCGGCAACGTGGGGTAGAACCCCGCGCGAAAGCTGGTGCGCCGAACACAGGTCCCGAATGGGGCCTTTTTTATTGCCTTTTTTCCTCAAGAGCGGAAACACAGGCGGCAGGTGAGATAGAGGCCCCGCTGGGAGGGGCGAAAGAGTTAGGAAGGGCTGAGCAATGGCCGAGAAGATGACCGGCGCGGAAATGGTGATACAGGCGCTGACCGATCAGGGCGTGGAGCACATCTTCGGATATCCCGGTGGTGCTGCGCTGCCGATCTATGATGCCATGTTCCAGCAGGATTTCGTCAAGCACATCCTGGTGCGCCATGAACAGGGCGCGACCCATATGGCGGAGGGCTATGCCCGTTCGACCGGCAAGCCCGGCGTGGTCCTGGTCACCTCCGGTCCGGGCGCGACCAACGCGGTCACCGGCCTTACCGACGCGCTGCTCGATTCCATTCCGCTCGTCTGCATCACCGCCCAGGTTCCCACGACGCTGATCGGCACCGACGCGTTCCAGGAATGCGACACGGTCGGCATCACCCGCTCCTGCACCAAGCATAATTACCTGGTCAAATCGATCGAGGATCTGCCGCGCATCCTGCACGAGGCTTTCCTCATCGCCACCACGGGGCGCCCGGGTCCGGTGGTCATCGATATTCCCAAGGATATCCAGTTTGCCGTGGGCGAATATTTCCGGCCCGAGGCCGAGACGCTGCGTCACCAGTCCTATCGTCCGCAGGTCGATGGCGATCTGGCGGCGATCGAGACGGCCATTGATCTGATGCTGAAGGCGGAACGGCCGATCTTTTATACCGGCGGCGGTGTCATCAATGCCGGTCCGGAGGCCTCGGAAAATTTGCGCGAGCTGGCGGAACTGACCGGCTTCCCCGTGACCTCGACCCTGATGGGGCTGGGCGCCTTTCCGGCCTCCAATCCGCAGTGGATGGGCATGCTGGGCATGCACGGCACCTATGAAGCCAATATGGCGATGCATGATTGCGACGTGATGATCAATATCGGCGCGCGCTTCGATGACCGCATCACCGGCCGCATCGATGCGTTTTCGCCCAACAGCACCAAGATCCATGTCGATATTGATCCGGCGTCCATAAACAAGGTGGTGCAGGTGCATGTTCCCATTATCGGGGATTGCAATCGCGTGCTCGAGGAGATGATCCGCATCTGGCGCAGCCGTACCAATGCGCCGCGCACCGAAGCCATTGCCGGCTGGTGGACGCAGATCCAGAAGTGGCGCGATGTCGGTTCGCTCAACTTCAAGAACTCGGACACGGTCATCAAGCCGCAATGGGCCATTCAGCGTCTGTATGAAGCGACCAGGAAGCAGTCCAAGGAGGTGTTCATCACCACCGAGGTGGGCCAGCACCAGATGTGGGCAGCCCAGCATTTCCACTTCGACCAGCCGAACCACTGGATGACGTCGGGTGGCCTGGGCACGATGGGCTATGGCCTGCCTGCAGCAGTCGGGGTGCAGGTAGCCCATCCCGACGCCCTGGTGATCGACATTGCCGGCGAAGCCTCGGTGCAGATGACCATGCAGGAACTCTCGACGGCGGTGCAGTATCGCCTGCCGGTCAAGATCTTCATTCTGAACAATGAGCGCATGGGCATGGTGCGCCAGTGGCAGGATCTGCTGCATGGTTCGCGCTATGCGCATTCCTATTCGGAATCGCTGCCCGATTTCGTCAAGCTCGCCGAGGCCTATGGGGCAAAGGGGATCAAGTGTGACACGCCGGCCGAGCTCGACGCTGCGATTGCCGACATGCTCGATCATGACGGCCCGGTGCTGTTCGACGTGCTGGTCGAGAAGGACGAGAACTGCCTGCCCATGATCCCGTCGGGCAAGCCGCACAACGAGATCATCCTGCCCGATACGGCCAATATCGGCGACATCATCGACGAGAAGGGACGGCAGCTGGTCTAGGCCGCCGCGGAGGACAAAGACATGAACGCACATTTGCAGCCCACCGGTTCAGCCTATTTCCTGACCCAGGAAACCCAGCTTTCAGAACGTCATACCCTTTCCGTTCTGGTCGACAACGAGCCAGGCATTCTTGCCCGGGTGGTCGGCCTGTTCTCGGCGCGTGGCTTCAATATCGAAAGCCTGACCGTCAGCGAGACCGAACACGACAAGCGACTTAGTCGCATCACTGTCGTTGTGATCGCCACGCCCAAGGTGCTGGTGCAGATCAAGGCTCAGCTTGAGCGGCTGGTACCGGTGCATCGTGTGCATGATCTGACTGCCGAAGGCGCCTATCTCGAACGCGAGCTGGCACTGATCAAAGTCAATGGGACCGGGGACCATCGTGCCGAGACGCTGCGCCTGGCCGATGCTTTCCGCGCCCAGATCGTGGATGCAACGGTGGAAAGCTTCGTCTTCGAGGTGACCGGCAAACCGTCCAAGATCGACAGCTTCATCGCCCTGATGCAGCCGCTGGGATTGGTCGAAGTGGTCCGCACGGGCCTTGCCGCGATCAATCGCGGTCCTGAGGGGATGTAATCAGTGAGACGCTGATCGCTCTCATCACAAGGTTCGATTGGGCGAGGCGCCCAGTCTGGTGTATGGCAGGGCCCAGTTCTATCGAGTTCCTGCCATGACTTTGCTTTCCGTCAATCTCAATGCCGTCGCGCAATTGCGCAATCGCCGCGATCTGCCCTGGCCGAGCGTGACGGGAATCGCGCGCGTGGTGCTCGATGCCGGGGCGAGCGGGATCACCGTGCATCCGCGTCCCGACGAGCGGCATATCCGGCGCATGGATGTGTTCGAATTGTCGGACGTGCTGCGCGCAGACTACCCAGGGGCCGAGTTCAATATCGAGGGTTATCCAAGCGAGGATTTCCTCGCGCTGATTGAACAGGTGAACCCGCAGCAGGTGACCCTGGTGCCGGATGACCCGGCGCAGGCGACGTCTGACCATGGCTGGGATTTTGCCGGCAAGGGCAATTTTCTCCGCTCGGTGGTGCAGCGGCTGAAGCGGCCCGACCGGCGGATTTCGCTGTTCTGCGATCCGGATGCCGGAGCAGCCGGCATTGCGGCGGCAAAAGCCACCGGGGCGGATCGGGTCGAACTGTTCACCGGTCCCTATGGTGCCTGTTTTGACGATGCGGAAGAGGCCGGGCGGCAATTGTCGGCCTTGGCGGTGACCTGCCGGGCGGCACTGAATGCGGGTCTGGGAGTGAATGCCGGGCATGACCTGACGCTGCTCAATCTGCCGGCTTTCCAGAAGGCGGTGCCAGGGGTCGCGGAAGTGTCCATTGGCCACGGAATCACGGCGGACGCGCTTTTGATGGGTTTTGCCGAGGCGACGCGGCGGTACATCGCTGTGCTGGCCTGAGGCGATTGTTCGCTCAGGGAGAACACTTCGTGCGTGCAATGAAGGCAATGACCCCGATTTAAGGCAGCCAAACTGTCCTGAATACGGAAATTGCTTGGATTTCTTATACTTACATGAATGTAACTGGGGCACGGTGATGTCCCCGGCTGACAATTCCGTGCCCTCTTGAGGCTTTTCGTGACAGGCACATATATCGCCTCAGTTACGATTTGTTACCAAGGAGGGCACTCAAATGTCCAAGCTCAAGATCGGCGTCATCATCTCATCCACCCGTCCCACCCGTTTCGGCGAAGTGCCGGCCAGGTGGATCCTGGACAAGGCCAATGAACGCCCGGAAATCGAGGCCGAGCTGATCGACCTGCGCGATTTCAACCTGCCGTTCTTCGACGAAGCCGCTTCCAACGCCTGGATGCCTTCGCAGAACCCTGAGGCTGTTCGCTGGCAGAACAAGATTTCCGAATTTGACGGCTTCATCTTCGTTGTCGCCGAATACAACCGCGCCATTACCGGTGCGCTCAAGAACGCCATCGACCAGGCCTATGTGAACTGGAACAAGAAGGCGTTCGGCGCTGTCGGCTACGGCACTGTGGGTGCTGCCCGCGCCATCGAGAACCTGCGCACCATCGGTATCGAACTGCAGATGGTTTCGACCCGTTCGGCCGTGCACATTGCCGGCGCCGATTTCTTTGCCGTGCATCCGCTGGGCCAGCAGAACAAGCCGATGAGCGAGATCGAAGGCTCGATCGGCAATTCGGCCAATGACATGCTCGACCAGCTCGTCTGGTGGGCAGAGGCCGCAAAGGCCGCCCGCGAGGAAGAAAATTCGGTCTCGGCTGCGGCAGAGTAAGCAGCAGGCATAACCAGCCTTGGCTAGGTAAAAGGGGCTGTCCCGTCGGGGCAGCCCCTTTTTGCATGTGGACTATTCAGGTCACCGGGTGTTGTTTGTGATGGGTGACGGGTGTATAGCGGCGCCCGCCCTGAAACAGCGAGAGCCCCAAAGCTCATGACGCAAGCGGAAACTGCCGGCGCTCCAGCCGGTGACGTGGCGACCGAACAGGCCGGCCACGGCAAATCGAGTCTGCCGCTCCTCACCCTGGGGGCCATTGGCGTGGTCTATGGCGATATCGGCACGAGCCCGATCTACGCATTCCGCGAGGCCATGGCGGTGCGTCCCGGCGTTGCGGCGACCGGGACGGAAGTGCTTGGCCTGCTGTCGCTGATTGTGTGGGCCTTGGCCCTTACTGTGGCGTTCAAGTACGTTTTCTTCGTCACCAGGGCCGACAATAATGGCGAAGGTGGCACGCTCTCGCTGATGGCGCTGGCGCGCAAGACCTTCGAAAAGCCGCCCGTATGGATCACGGCGCTCGGGGTGGCCGGTGCAGCGATGTTCTACGGGGACGCCATGATCACCCCGGCCATTTCAGTGCTGTCGGCGTTGGAAGGGTTGGAGCTGGTGGCGCCAAATATGTCCCGCTGGGTGGTGCCCATTACCCTGGTCATTATTCTGGGGGTTTTCTTCGTGCAGCGTTTCGGCACGGGCAAGGTGGGGGTGGTGTTCGGCCCGATTACCGCCGTGTGGTTCCTGGTGATGGGGAGCATCGGGCTTTACCACATCGTCCAGAACCCGTTCGTGCTTTGGGCGCTCAATCCTTACCACGCAGTCGAATTTCTGGCGACGCACGCCAATATCGCCTTTGTGGTGATGGGCGCGGTCTTTCTCGCCGTGACCGGCGCGGAAGCGCTGTATGTCGATCTGGGGCATTTCGGGCGCAAGCCTATCGTGCTGGCCTGGTTCGGCCTGGTGTTTCCGTGCCTCCTGCTCAATTACTTCGGGCAGGGCGCCTTCGTGCTCAATGTGGGGCCGGAGAATGTGGTCAGCCCATTCTTCGAAATGCACCCTGACTGGGCGCTTGGCCCGTTCGTCGTGTTGGCCACGATGGCAACGATTATTGCCAGCCAGGCCGTGATCTCAGGTGTTTTCAGCCTCACCCAGCAGGCCATCGCGCTCAATCTTTTGCCGCGCATGATCGTGCAGCACACCTCGCAGGACCAGCGCGGCCAGATCTACATGCCCCAGATCAACACCATCATCATGATCATGGTGCTGATCATGGTGGTAAGCTTTGGCAGTTCGACAGCGATCTCGGCTGCCTACGGTATTGCTGTTTCCGGCATCATGGTCGTGACGCTGGCGCTGTTGATGGTCGTGATGCGCCGCAACTGGAAGTGGCCGCTGGGCGGGGTGATCGCTTTCGGCCTGCTCTATGTGGTGATCGACGGCGGCTTCTTTGCCGTCAATTCGGCCAAGATCGCGCAAGGTGGCTGGGTGCCGGTCGCTGTCGCACTGTTCGTGTCGCTGCTCATGGTGAGCTGGATGACGGGCCGAAACCGGCTGGCGGAAAAAACCCGCCGCGATGAAGTGCCGCTTGAATTCCTGGTCGAGAACCTCGCCAAGAAGAAGCCGACAGTCGTGCCGGGTACTGCCATCTTCCTCACCAGCGACGTCGAGGGCGCGCCCACCGCGCTGCTGCATAGCCTCAAGCACTACAAGGTGCTGCATGAGCAGAACGTCATCCTGACCGTGCGCACCTCGACCTCGCCGCGCGTGCCGGACGATGAAAAGGTGACCATCGACGCCTATAACGAATTGTTCTTCCGCGTGGTGGTGACCTTCGGTTTCATGGAAGAGCCGAACATTCCCAAGGCACTGGCGCTGGCCCGCAAGCTGGGCTGGAAGTTCGACATCATGTCGACCTCGTTCTTCCTGTCACGCCGTTCGCTCAAGCTGGGGCAGAAGTCCGGTCCGATCCGGTTCTGGCAGGACCGGCTGTTCATCCGGTTGGCGCGCAATGCCAGCGATGCGACCGAGTATTTCCACATTCCCACCGGGCGTGTAGTGGAAATCGGTACGCAGCTCATCATCTGAGTTCAGAGTTCAGGAATGAGGCCCGCCGGGCCTCATTTTTTGCATGTCGGGACAGAGATAGGGCACGCTGGCAGGGGCAAAGCGCTGTTCCTCGACGCCGCCGACGAGCTTGAGGCTGAGCACCAGTTCGTCGCTGGTGAGCAAGGCAATGTCGGCATTGATGGTCATGCCGTCCTCGTCCCAGGCAATTTCGGTCTCGGAAAGCTGCTGCCAGTTGGAGAGGCGATAGGTCTCCCAGCAACTGTCGGACACCATGGTGCCATCGGCCAGGAAGATGTGCATGACGCCGGGCAGGGTGTCGCTGCCGTCCTGCCGCACCCAGACCCGGTTGAGCAGCGGATTGTCCTCGCGCGCTTCAGTCTCCTCCGCCGCCGGTTCCGTATCCTGGGCCATGGCCGGCACGGCGGCACAGGTACCAACGCCCCAAACGGTCATCAGCGCGAAAATGGCGGTCTTGGTATCCATCAATCGTCTCCCTGCACTGCACCACACTTGGGCATCACTCTTGCGTGCGACAAGAGTGATCGTCCCAAGGCGGCGAAATTTGGTTCGCGCCGTGACCTTGTGGAGGCCTTATGCGCGCAGGCCCAGCACTTGGTCGCGCCCGGAGACGCGCTGGGTCTGCACCGGCCAGAGATCGTAGTCCTGGTCGAGTACGCGGGCAGCATGGGCGGCCCAGTTGGGATCGTCCAACGCGCCGCGTGCCAAGGCGATGAAATCGGCTTCGCCGCGCTGCAGGATGGCTTCGGCCGCTTCGATGTCGCCCAGCAGGCCGACAGCCATGGTGGGGATGTCGGCGCCCTGCTTGACGGTCTTGGCGAATGGCACCTGGTAGGCCGGGGTCGAGGCAATGCGCCCCTGGGCCATGCCGCCGCTGGAGCAATCAATGGCATCGACACCGCGCGCCTTGAGTTCGAGGGCCAAAGCGACGCTGTCTTCGGGGGTCCAGCCGCCCGGCGCATTGTCACTCACCGAGAGCCGGGCCAGCAGCGGCTTGTCGTCCGGCCAGACGGCGCGCACCGCCTCGGTGACTTCGAGCACCAGGCGCATGCGGTTTTCGCGGCTGCCGCCATATTCATCGGTGCGGTGGTTCGAGAGTGGAGACAGGAACTGGTTGAGCAGATAGCCATGTGCGGCGTGAATTTCGATGGTGTCGAAGCCAGCCTTTTCGGCGCGAATGGCTGCCTCGACAAAGCCGTCCTTGACCCGCTGGATGCCCGCCTTGTCGAGTTCAGTCGGCACCTGGAATTCAGGATTGGCCGGATCGTGCGACTCTGCGCTGGGGGCCACGGGCTGCCAGTGTTCGTAACCGACCGCGCGTCGCCGCTCCTCGCTGGCAAGGTCTTCGGGCGTGTGCCAGGACACCGGGGTCGAGGCTTTGCGTCCGGCGTGGGCAAGCTGGATGCCGGCGGCGGCGCCCTGGCTATGCAGGAAGTCGACAATGCGGGCCAGGGGCGCGATCTGTTCGTCCTTCCACAGGCCCAGATCGGCGTAGGAAATGCGCCCTTCGGGTACGACCCCCGTGGCTTCCACGATCACCAGCCCGAAGCCGCCCAGGGCGAAGCGGCCCAGATGCACGAAGTGCCAGTCATTGGCGAAACCGTCGATGGCCGAATACTGGCACATCGGTGCGACCACGGTGCGGTTGCGCAGGGTCAGGCCGCGCAGGGTGACGGGTGAAAGCAATTTCGACATTGGCAAAGTCCTTGGCCGGCTGGAGGCTGGTTAGAATATCCCCTACATGGCCTTTTCCCGCTTCATCGGCAAGTGCCGATGATTGAAAGCTGTGTTGCGAATGACGCATTTCCGTGAATAGCTCCTGCTCTGGACGTCAGAGCGGGAATCGCCATGCCCATCACTGCAAGCCGTTTTCGTGAACACCTGGGGTTTGAAGATCGCGGCGTGACGCGCCTGGACAAGCGCGTTGAACCCATGGGCGACTATGTGGTCGAGCACCTGCAATTGCGCATTGGCGATGCCGAAGTGCGGGGCATTCTGACCCGTCCTGCCGAGGTCGCTGCGCCGCTGCCCGCCATTCTCTACGGGCATTCCCACGGCGGTCGGTATGATGTCGGCGCCCGCGAACTGCTCGATGGACGCGAATATCTGGTCAGTCCGCTGGGCCCGGTCTTCGCCCGCGCCGGTTATGTTACGCTGTGCATCGACATGCCAGTCTTTGGTGAGCGCGCCAATGTCACTGAAAGCGCGGCCGCCAAGGCATTGCTGTGGTACGGCCAATCGCTGTTCGGCGAGATGCTGTCCGATCACGCCGCCGCGCTGACCTATCTGGCGGGGCGTGATGACGTGGATGCGTCGCGCATCGGGGCCTTCGGCCTTTCGATGGGCTGCGTGCTCAGCTATTGGCTGGCGGCGCTGGACAAGCGCATTGCGGCCGTGGCGCATCTGTGCTGCTTTGCCGATTTCCGCACCATGGTCGAACTGGGCGCGCATGATGGGCATGGCATCTATCTGACCGTGCCGGGGCTGCTCAAGGAAGCCGATGGTGGATCGATCGCCGCGCTGATCGCGCCGCGCCCGCAGCTCATCTGCGTTGGGGAGGCCGATCATCTTAGCCCGCCGCAGGCCGTGGCGCGCGCCATGGACGAATTGCGCCCCGCCTATGCGTCCGCACCGGACAAGCTCGAATTCATCAGCGAGCCTGGCGTTGGGCACGAGGAGACGCCGAGCATGCGAGCGGCGGTGTTGCGTTTTTTCGAGCGCTATCTGGGGTAGAGGCTTGGGCTAAGGGCTAGCCGATGCCGATGAGATCGAGGGCTCGCTGCTGCAGGTCCGGATTGGTCCAGAGCATATAGCCGCCAAAGACCAAGGCGGCGATCAGCGCCAGACCGAACAGTTTCTTCATCACCGAAAAGACCAGCCAAAGCAGGATCGCGGCACCGATGCCGAGGACGAGAAGGCTGGACATGTCAGTCGGCATGGGCGGGGCCTCTATTGCGCGGGTTGCGGCTGTCTAGGAGAGGGGCGTGCCCAGATTGTGGCAAGGGGTGAAGGTGCCTACCGCAAACACGGGTTCGGTGCGGTTTGCAAATTCCGATTAACCTATTGGCGTAACCCAATATAGAAACTTGCCGGGTCTGATTGGGGAAACTTGCCGCAATCGGGGGACCGGCATGGGTCTCGACATATCGACATTATTTGTCGCCAACATCTTCGTGCTGGTCATTTCGTCATTGGCCTATGTGTCGGTGTTCGCGCGAAACCGAACAGACCGCTACTGGCTGTACTGGATCAGTGCCAATCTGGCGCTGGCTATGGCATTGGTGGTCTATCTGGTGTGGCCAGACCTGCCGGTTCACTTGGCCATCTGGCCTGACGCCATGCTGGTCTTTGGCTTTGCGCTCCGCTACGCGGCGGCGCGCAGCTTCGCCGGTCGGCCCGTAAGGCTGCGTTTATTCGCCTTGCCCCCGCTGCTGGTTGTCGCGGCCAACCTGGTCAACAGTCAGTCGATCAATTTCGGACTGACCAATGTCATGTTGACGGGCCTTGCGCTTGCGGTGGCCTGGGAGTTCTGGCGCGACCATGCCGACAGGCTGATTTCTCGTTTCGGGCTGGTATTCGTCTATGCGCTGATAGCCGTGTCATTTGCTGCTCGTGCCGGGCAGGGGGTGTTGGCGGGCGATCAGGTCCAGTCCTACATCCCCTATGACGTGGTTTTGGAAGCGCACCTGCTGGTGGCGATGATCCATGTCATCGCTGGGAGCCTGTTCGTGCTGTCGCTCGCTTCGGAGATCTCCGCTGATGCCTTGCGCGAAGCGGCGAAACGCGACCCCCTGACCGGATTGCTGAACCGCCGTGCTTTTGATGCGCTGCTCGCGGATAACCTCGCCCGTGGACAAGTCGGTCTGGCGGTGGTGGATATCGACTTCTTCAAGTCGATCAATGACCGGTATGGTCATGCGGTGGGTGATACTGTGCTCAAGGCAGTGTCGAAGGCCCTGCTGGATGCAGTTGGTACGTGTGGCGAAGTTGCCCGCATCGGGGGTGAAGAATTCGCGCTTGTAATGAACCCGGTCGACGCTGCCAGTGTCGGTACCATTGCTGATGCCGCCCGACGGGCCGTTCAGGATTGCAGGGTGCTGCATGACAACGAACAAATTGCAGTGACGGTCAGCATTGGTGTTGCCTATACCGATCTTGCGGGACTGACGGCCGATGCATTTCTCGAATGTGCGGATCGTGCCCTTTATCGCGCCAAGGCCAATGGTCGCAACGTATGCAGGGCCGGACTGGATCCGCTGGGGTTGGCGAAGCATCGTGGCGGTGTTCCGCGAGATCGTGCCGGCTTCATGACCATTGCCAGCTAGGCCAATCCCCGATCACAATCGCGGTCGTCCACATCCGCAAAAATCGCTTGCAACGAACCGTACCGTACGGTACGCCACTTCGAACGAAGAGACGTCGAGACAATCGGCGGCAAGAGATTTTTCGCAGAAGAGGTAAGGTCCCGTGGCCCTGGCCATCAAGGTCAACGAAGAGACATTCACCCCCCGGCAGCAGGCAGTGCTGACGGCGGCGCTGGATCTGCTCGTCGAGAATGGCGACGGGCTGACCATGACGGCGGTGGCGCGGCGCGCCTCCTGCTCGAAGGAAACACTCTACAAATGGTTCGGCGATCGTGACGGGCTGCTCACCGCGACGGTGCAGTGGCAGGCGGCCAAGGTGCGCATGCCGTTCGTTGACCGCAGCCATCTCAATATCAAGGCCTTGCGGGCCAGCCTCGAGCAATTTGCGCGTGATCTCTTGACCACCATTGTCGGCGAAGTCTCGATTACCCTCAATCGCACGGCCATTACCCATGCCGCGCAGGAAAAGGACGATCTGGGCAATATCGTGCTGGAGAACGGGCCCATGGCCATTCGCCGGCGCCTGAAGCCGATCCTGGAAGCGGCGCGCGATGCGCGCCTCTTGCGCTTCCCCAATAGCGAGGAAGCCTATCGCACTTTCTTTGGCCTGGTCGTGCGCGACGTGCAGATCCGTCTGCTGCTCGGCGACAAGGGGCTCACCCAATCCAATGTCGAGGCGAACATCGAATCCGATGTGAAAGCCGCGGCGGACCAGTTCCTGACCCTTTATGGGGTCAAGGCAAATAGCTGAAACAAATCGCAAATTCTCAGGGAGACCCCCAATGCGCGTCTATTACGATCGTGATGCCGATCTGAACATCATCAAGTCCAAGAAGGTGGCCATCATTGGCTATGGCTCGCAGGGCCATGCCCATGTGCTGAACCTGCGCGACTCGGGCGTCACCAATGTTGCCGTGGGCCTGCGTCCCGGTTCCGCCTCGGCCAAGAAGGCTGAGGGCGAGGGCCTGAAGGTGATGAGCGTTGGCGAAGCGTCTGCCTGGGCCGATGTCATCATGCTGCTGACTCCCGATGAGCTGCAGGCCGATATCTACAAGGAGCATATCGAGCCCAATATCCGCGACGGCGCTGCGCTGGCCTTCGCCCATGGCCTCAACGTGCATTTCAACCTGATCGAGCCCAAGTCGACCGTCGACGTGATCATGATCGCGCCCAAGGGCCCGGGCCACACCGTGCGTGGCGAATACCAGAAGGGTGGCGGCGTGCCGTGCCTGATCGCCGTGCACCAGGACGCGTCGGGCAATGCCCATGACATCGCGCTGGCCTATGCCTCGGGTGTTGGCGGCGGCCGTTCGGGCGTCATCGAGACCAATTTCCGCGAAGAATGCGAGACCGACCTGTTCGGCGAGCAGGTCGTGCTTTGCGGTGGCCTGGTTGAGCTGATCCGCGCCGGTTTCGAGACGCTGGTGGAAGCCGGCTATGCACCGGAAATGGCCTATTTTGAGTGTCTGCACGAAGTGAAGCTGATCGTTGACCTGATCTACCAGGGCGGCATCGCCAACATGAACTACTCGATCTCGAACACCGCCGAGTGGGGCGAATATGTCACTGGTCCGCGCATCATCACCTCGGAGACCAAGGCCGAGATGAAGCGCGTGCTGCACGACATCCAGTCGGGCAAGTTCACCTCCGAGTGGATGCAGGAAATCAAGTCGGGCGGCGGCGCCCGCTTCAAGGCCACCCGTCGCCTGGCCGACGAGCATCCGATCGAGGAAGTCGGCACCAAGCTGCGCGACATGATGCCGTGGATCAAGGCTGGCGCCCTGGTCGACAAGGCGAAGAACTGATCCTCGCTTCTGCGATGGAGTAATGGAAGGCGGGTCTGCGGGCCCGCCTTTTTACTGTTCGATACGGCCCCACTGGATTCGCGCCCAGAGGCGCTCGTGGAGGATGAAGCAGACGAAGCCGGAAAGCGCTCCCGAGACGGCGAGCCCACCGGCTGCCACCAGGCTCCCGGTGGCCAGCCAGCCCATCAGCGTCATGGTGACCAGGCCAATGGCCTGCCATGTGACCGCTTTGACGATGGAACGGGCCGGACTTTCCAATTTATCCTCCTGAGAGATGGGGGTGCTAGACTGCTGTTGCAGCGCTGATGTCAGTCCAGACGCCTGACAACAAGGAGGGATTGGTGACGGATTGCGACAACTCGGTGCATTTTGCTGATATTGTTGTTTTTTATCACCATGCGTGGCAAAAGCCCGCATATGGACAAGCGCGAACGGGCGGAAATCTTCAAGCAAAGACTGACCGATGCCGTCGGCCGGGCCGGGTGGTCGCAAACGCGACTGGCGCAATCGGCCGGGCTTGACCGGTCAACAGTGTCGCAATTGCTGCTGGCGGAAGAGCCGCGCTTGCCGAGCGGCCAGGCGCTGGCGGAAATTGCGGCGGCCCTGCAGGTGTCGTCTGACTGGTTGCTGGGCCTGTCCAATCATCGCGGTGCTGCCAGCGAAATCCTCGACCAGGCGGTGCAGATGACCGAGGCGGCGCGCCACCCGGTGGATGAGCAGGTGCTGAAGTGGAATGCCGAGGTGCTGGGCGCGAAAATCCGGCATGTCCCGGCGGGGCTGCCCGATATTTTCAAGACCGACGAAGTTCATGTCTTTGAATATGAAACGGCGGTGCGCCGTACGCCCCAGCAGGCGATCAGCGATTCGGCGGCGCAAATTGCGCTGCTGCGGCGGCTGGAAACGGATATGGAGATTGCCGTTCCTGTCCAGACCTTGGAGAGCTTTGCTGCGGGCGAATGGCAATGGCGCGGTCTGCCGGCGGAGATCCGCCGGCGGCAATTGGAGGCCATGGCCGCTTCGCTTGAGGAGTTCTACCCGTCAGCCCGGCTTTATGCCTTCGATGCCCGCGAGCTCTATTCGGTGCCGTTCTCGGTCTATGGCCAGCATCGTGTGGCCATCTATCTGGGGCAACGCTACCTGGCCTTCACGGCGCCCACCTATATCCGCCTGATGGCCCGGCATTTCGACGATCTGGTGCGCTCGGCAAGCGTACATGGACATGAAGCGGCCGCCTGGGTGGCCGATCTGGCGCGGCGGGTGCGCTAGGGCTTGCCAGAGAAGGGGTCTTTCGTCTCAATTTCATTCTGCTAGGCTATTGATCAGCGTCGTCAGTCTTCAGGCTTCCCAACAGGGAGACTATCGTGACTTTGACCAAGCGGTTCGCGCTCTACCTGATCAAGCCGTCTCACTATGACGATGACGGCTATGTCATTCAGTGGAAACTCTCCCCCATTCCGTCCAATTCGCTCGCTTCAGTACATGGGCTGGTGCGGGACGTGATCGACCGCAAGACACTGGGTGGCGAATGGGACGTCGATGTGGAGACCATCGACGAAACCAATACCGAAATCGACATCAAGGGGGTGATCGCCGACTGCAAGAGGGCAGACGCAGCGCTGGTGATGCTGATCGGCGTACAGTCCAACCAGTTCCCTAGGGCGCTCGATATCGCCCGGCCGCTGAGAGACGCCGGAGTGCAGGTGGCGATCGGCGGGTTTCATGTCTCGGGCGTGATCTCGATGCTCAATGGCGAGGACGCCGATTTCAAAACGGCGCAGGCGATGGGCATTTCCCTGTTTGCCGGGGAAATGGAGGGGCGGACCGATGCGGTGCTGGCCGATGCCATCGCCGGGACGCTGCAGCCGCTCTACAATTTCATGCACGCTCTGCCGGGGATCGAGGATACCCCGGTGCCGTTCATGCCCGCCGAGCATGTGTCGCGCACCGCCTACAACCTCACCAGCTTCGATGCAGGCAGGGGATGCCCCTATCAGTGCTCGTTCTGCACCATCATCAATGTGCAGGGGCGCAAATCGCGTCGGCGTTCGCCGGACGATATCGAGAAGATCATCCGCCTCAATATGAGCCAGGGCGTGCATCGCTATTTCATCACCGATGACAATTTCGCGCGCAACAAGGACTGGGAGGCGATCCTGGATCGTCTCATTCATATGCGCGAAGTCGAGGGACTGAGTTTCAATTTCATCATCCAGGTCGACACGCTGTGCCACCGGATACCCAATTTCATCGAGAAGTGTTCCCGCGCCGGAGTGACGCGGGTGTTCATCGGGCTGGAGAATGTCAATCCGGCCAATCTCAAGGATGCCAAGAAGCGGCAGAACAAGATCACCGAGTACCGGGTGATGCTGCAGGCCTGGAAGAAGTGGCGTGTTATCACTTATGCCGGCTACATCCTGGGCTTTCCCACCGACACGCCCGAGCGGATCATGCACGATATCGACGTGGTCAAGCGGGAGTTGCCGGTCGATATCCTGGAGTTCTTCTTCCTCACGCCGCTGCCGGGGTCGGAGGACCATCAGAAGCTGCATCGGGCCGGGGTAGCGATGGACCCCGATCTCAACAAATACGATCTCAATCACTACACCACCGCCCATCCCAATATGAGCAAGGCCGAGTTCGAACAGGTCTATGCCGACGCCTGGAGCCGCTATTATTCGCTGGACCATGTCGAGACGATCATGCGGCGGGCTGCAGCCTCTGAGGTCTCGACCGCACAGGTGCTGCTGCTGTGTACCTGGTTCATGGGCGCCCTCAAGATCGAGGGGGTGCATCCGCTGGAGGTTGGCTGGATCCGCAAGAAGTCGCGGTTGAACCGGCGGCATGGCATGAAGATCGAACCAGCGATCCTGTTCTATCCCAAATATTACCTCGAACTGGGCTGGAAGCTCAGCCGCTGGGCATGGCTCTATTTTCGCTTTGGTCTCAGGCAATTGAAGGTAGAGCGGGACGCCAATCGCCATGCCTACACCGATCTGGCCATGTCCCCCGTTACCGATCATGACGCGGAAGACCTGGAGCTTTTCAAGACCAGCGATGCGGTGGCCTGGCTTGACCAGCAGAAGCGGATCAATGATGCCCAGCACGGCATCAAGGCGCCGGCAGCGGAATAGGTGGGCCCAGATCAGTCCGCTTACGGCTCTTGTTTGTCGCACTCCCAATTCTCCGGCCGGAGCGCGAGGCGCATAACCATTGCCAGTTTAGCTCGAAACCCTCTAGAACCGGCCTACCATATTGGGGAGGCGAAAGATGGCGTTGCCAGAATTTCCGGTCGAGGGTGGGTGCTCGTGTGGTGCGGTGCGTTACCTGCTCAAGGCCTCGCCGCTTTCGGTCTATAATTGTCATTGCAAGGATTGCCAGCGCTATTCGGGCGCGGCCTGGTCGATGTCGATGATCGTTCGGAGCGAGGATTTCGAGGTGCTGGCGGGCGAGACCGAGCGCTATGACCGCACCGCTGACAGCGGCAATGTGATAGCCATGCATTTCTGCGCCAAATGTCACACGTGGCTGTGGAATGTGCCACCTGCCGGTGGCATCAAGGTGGTGCGGGCGGGCTCGCTGGACGATCTGGACTGGGCGGCGCCGGTCGGCGATATCTGGACTGACAGCAAGGCGGCATGGGTGCAGCTCGATCCCTCCCATATCAGTTTTGCCAAGGGCGCCGCGGATCGCACACCGCTGTTCGATGCCTGGAACCGCTCTCATCGGGACTGACACATGGATAGCAAAGACGAGATCGCACTGGTTCAACGCCAGGAAGCGGACCTGGTTCTGCCGGCGTTCGATGAAACCACGGCCTTCGAAATCGGCGCGGCCATTCGTCTTCGGGCGGCAATGGAGGGCCTGTCGTTGATCGTGGACCTGCGAAGCTGGGACCGGCAATTGTTCTTTGCAGCGACCCCGGGTACGACGGCTGACAATGCCGAATGGGTGCGCCGCAAGATCAATACGGTACGACGCTTCCAACGTGCGACCTATCGGCTGGTTCTGGAACGCGGGGAAGGGGTGTTTCCCGAGGTGTTCGGCGCCGACCCGGCAGATTATGTCATCGCGGGCGGCGGCTTTCCCATCCGGGTTCCGGGCGCCGGGATTATTGGTGCGCTGACGGTTTCTGGCCTGCCTGGTCGCAGAGATCACGGGGTGGTTGTCGACGCTTTGTGCGACCATCTGGGCAAAGCCCGGTCTGGATATGCTTTGCCGGAGGTTGCCCGTTGAAACTGCCCTACCTGATCCTTGATGTCTTCACCCGTTCCCCGCTCAAAGGCAATGCGCTGGCCGTGGTGCCAAAAGCCGACGGGCTCATGGACAATGAGATGCAGGCGATCGCCCGCGAATTCAACCTGAGCGAGACCGTGTTCATCTGCAAGCCGCGGAATGAGCGCAACAGCGCCGCACTGCGCATCTTTACGCCCTATCAGGAACTGCCCTTCGCCGGTCATCCGACCGTGGGCGCGGCTGTGTCGCTGGGGCTGAACAGCCGGGCCTCGGCCATTCGCATGGAAGAAAAAGTGGGGCTGGTCACCGCGCTGTTCGAGCGGCTGGACCGCCGGAGCGGTGAAGCACGGTTTACATTGCCGCGGCTGCCGATCCGCATCGCCGAACTGCCAGATCGCCTGGGGATTGCGCAGGCACTGGGGATCGAAGTCGAGGAGATTGGCTGCGATGTCTACAAGCCGGCGGTGTTCTCGGCCGGTGTGACCTTCCACCTCGTGCCGGTCCGCGACGCCTCGGTGCTCAAGCGGGTGCGGGTCAACAAGACAGCCTGGGACCAGGTGTTCGACCAGGAACATCACTCTGCCTATGTGTTCACCCTCACCCCGGAAGAGCGCGAGAACGATCTTGCCGCGCGCATGTTTGGCATGGATATCGGCGAGGATCCCGGCACCGGCTCTGCCGCCGCGGCGCTGATCGGGCTGTTGGCCGAGCAGGCGATGGGGACCGGGCAGACCGACTATGTCCTGCGCCAGGGCCACGAAATGGGGCGGCCCTGCCGCATCACGCTGCAATTGCGCAAGGACAATGACACACTGGTGTATGGCGCCATTGGCGGCGAGGCGGTGGTGATCGGCGAAGGCGTCCTGGATCTGGATTGAGACCCATTCCGTCCGGCCTCCGGTGTGCTATTCTCCTGACCGGGGACTGAGCAGCAGGAGGGCAGGACGATGGATGTCGTCATCAATCTTCTTATCTGGGTGCATGTGATCGGCTTTATTGCCGGTGGCTCGAATTCGGTGGTCGGGCCGGTTATTGGCGGTCGCATGGCCACAGCCACGCCGGATCAGCGTGTTGGCTATTTTGGTGTGATGAATACACTCTCGCAGGTGGGCAAGGTGGCCATGGTTGCACTTCTGATCACCGGGCCGCTGATCATGTTCATGAAGTATGGCGGGCTGGGGGGCGCTTCGGTCTGGTTCTGGATCAAGATGGCGCTGGTGGCCGTGATGCTGGCGGCCATCATCTATGGCGGCATTCAGTTCAAGAGATATCAGGGCGGTGACGCGGAAGCGCAAAAACGCGCCGACGCAGCGCACAAGATCACCGGCCTGGCGTTTCTCGGCGTGCTGCTTTCGGCGGTGTTTGCATTCGGGTGACGATAAAAAAGTAACATAATTCAGCCTTCTACCCTTGCACGGCGGGGCGGCTTGGCGCATTGTGACGTTCAATTGATAGACGTACCAGAGCGTACTCATGCAGCGCCAACGCGCCAAAGCCATTGCCATCGCACAAACCCAGGCCCTTCAGGCCCGTTTGCTGCTGGCCGCAGGCCTGCTGCTGCTTCCTGCGCTGCTTCTCCTTCTTATCAGCCCCTGATCACCGGCAGCTCGCCATAGCGAGCGGGTCGTCAGGGGATTGCGCAAAAACCGAACATCAACACATGTGCGGTCCTGCGAGTATTTGCCTCGGGGCCGATAGGAAACCAAGAGAAGTCAATGTCCGTCGACAGCAATAAAGAACGCGTTTTCATCTTCGACACCACGCTGCGTGATGGCGAGCAATCGCCCGGCGCCACCATGACACTGGAAGAAAAACTCCAGGTCGCCGAGTCGCTCGATGAAATGGGCGTCGACATTATCGAGGCCGGGTTCCCCATCGCTTCGAATGGCGATTTCGAGGCCGTCGTGGCCGTGGCCAAGCAGGTCAAGAATGCGACCGTTGCCGGTCTCGCCCGCGCCATCAGCGCCGATATCGACAGGGCTGGTGAAGCCGTGCGGCATGCCCAGAAGGGGCGCATCCACACCTTCGTCTCGACCTCGCCGATCCATCTGGCGCACCAGATGAAGAAGACCGAGGACGAGGTGATCGAGATCATCGCCCGCACGGTAACGCAGGCCCGTAACCTGATCGATGATGTCGAATGGTCCGCCATGGATGCCACGCGCACGCCGATGGAGTTCCTCAAGCGTTGCGTCGAGACGGCGATCAAGGCCGGGGCGACCACGATCAACCTGCCTGACACGGTGGGGTATGCGGTGCCCGAAGAGCATTTTGCCATGTTCAAGGAGATCATCGAGACGGTGCCTGGCGCCGACAAGGCAATCTTCTCGGTGCATTGCCACGATGATCTGGGCATGGCGGTCGCCAACTCGTTGGCTGGTGTGGCCGGTGGCGCGCGCCAGGTCGAATGCACCATCAACGGGCTGGGCGAACGGGCCGGCAATGCGGCGCTGGAAGAAGTGGTGATGGCGCTGCGCACGCGTGGCGACGCCATGCCCTATTACACCGAGATCGACAGCACGCAGCTCAGCCGGGCTAGCCGCATCGTTTCGGCAGCATCGAATTTTCCGGTGCAGTATAACAAGGCGATTGTGGGCAAGAACGCCTTCGCACATGAGAGCGGCATCCACCAGGACGGCATGCTCAAGAATGCCGAAACCTATGAAATCATGACCCCGGCCAGTGTCGGTATCAAGGAAACCACCTTGGTCATGGGCAAGCATTCGGGCCGCGCCGCGTTCAAGGACAAGCTCAAGGAGCTGGGGTACGAGCTGGGCGACAATGCCTTCCAGGAGGCGTTCCAGCGCTTCAAGGATCTGGCGGACCGCAAGAAGCATGTCTATGACGCCGATATTGTCGCTCTGGTCGACGACGAAGTCGGCTCGGTGGGCGACCGCATCCGGCTGGTCGACATGGAAGTCGTCAGCAAGACCGGTGGCACGCATCGCTGTGATTTGACCGTCACCATCGACGGCGAAAAGAACAGTGTTTCGCTCGAGGGCACTGGTTCGGTGGACGCGATCTTCAATGCCATCAAGGCGGTCTCGGGGCAAAATCCACATCTGGTGCTCTATGCCGTCGATGGTGTGACTGGCGGCACCGATGCGCAGGCTTCGGCCCATGTGCGCCTTGAAATGAACGGCCGCATCGCCTCGGGCAATGCGGCAGAGCCCGATACGCTGGTGGCTTCGGCCCGCGCCTATCTCAATGCGCTCAATCGCGTGATGATCGAGCGCGGCGCATCGGCGCAGGGCGCGCTGGCGGGCTGAGCTCGAGCCATAGCAGAATATTTTGGGGCGCGGTCGACAGGCCGCGCCCCATTGCTTAATCACTTGCGCGCGCAATGCTTGCGCACCAGCGCCCAAGCTGGTCTAGCCATGATCTGGCTATCTGGGAGTGAACGATAGATGTGGGGCAAGGCAGAATTCAGGGGCGGCCTCCTCGTGCTCCTTGGCGCGCTAATTGTAGCGCTGGCCGTGGTCGTTACGGGCCGGTATCTGCCCGGCCTCGTTCTGTTGCAGAGCCTGCGGTTTCACATGGTGGTGGCCGGAATTGTCCTGGCGCTGGCCCTGATTGCGCTCGGCGCGCGCTGGCGCGGGGCTTTGGCGCTGCTGCCGCTGCTTGCGGCGGGGCTGCACGGCTACTGGCTGGTGGGGGAACTCTATGCCAGCCGCACGATGCCAGAACAGGCGCCGGTGGCCCAGTTCCGTTTTCTCAGCTTCAACGTGCTGGCAGGCAACCGCCAGGCCGACGAACTGGTTGCTGCGGTCCTGGCCGAGCGGCCGGAGATCGTTCTGGTCATGGAGACCCCTGGCATCGAGTCCCATCTGGCGCAGATGGCGGAGGTGTATCCCTATCGCCTCGGCTGCGAGAGGACCGAGGTCTGCGACATCTCTCTGTTTTCGCAATTGCCCATCGAGGAAGGTGGTATCCAGCTTTTCCGGCCGTTTAACCGGGAGAGACTGGTCACCGCGCGGGTCAGGGTCGATGGACAGCCGGTGACCATTGTGGGTACTCATTTGACCAAGCCCTATGATGAGCTGGTGGCCAGGCAGGAATTGGCGGAGCTGCGGCGGTTGCTTGATGGCATTGAAGGGCCGGTGGTGCTTGCCGGGGATTTCAACTCGACCATCTGGACGGAGTCTGTCGGCACGCTCATGGAACGAGCCAGGTTGGTGCCAGGACCGTCGACGCCGGCAACCTGGCCCGTGCGTCTTGGTGCACTTGGAGTGCCGATCGACAACATGTTCACACGAGACAATGCCCGTGTCCTGACACTGGAGTCGGGAGAGAGCTATGGCTCCAATCATCGTCCGCTCTGGGCCACCATCGGGCTCTATGCGGCCGAGTGAGCCTGCCTGAGGGCCAGGGGCAGGGCATCTGATAGAACATCCAGCTCCCGGCCCGGCGCGGCACTGATACGGATGTGCTGGTCCAGCCCCGGTGCGGCGGGCTTTCGCACGAAGACTCCCTGTTTCCCCAAGGCATCAAGGACCCGCACGGCGAAGGGCCCATCGCTGCCGCAGTCGATGGCGACGAAATTTGTCGCCGAAGGCACAGGGGCCAATCCGTTGTCGCGGGCGATCTGTGCGATGCGGCTGCGTGCAGCAGCGATCGCGGTGACCGCGTGCTGCAGGTAGGCCTGGTCATCCAGCGCCGCGAGGGCTGCGACCTGGGCCAGCTTGTTGACGCCAAAATGATTGCGAATGCGATTGAAGGCACCGGCAAGCCGGCGATTGCCGATGGCATAGCCACAACGCAATCCGGCCAGGCCATAGGCCTTCGAGAAAGTCCGCAGGCGCAGCAGATTGGGCCGGTCGGTGTCCAATGGCGGTCCCTGGTCCGGCGCCGTCTCAAGATAGGCCTCGTCCAGGACGATCAGGCAGGTCTCGGGCACGGCGTTGATGAAGCGCTCGATATCGCTGGCGGGCCAGAATGACCCCATTGGGTTGTCGGGATTGGCCAGATAGACCATGCGCGCATTGGTCTGGTGGGCCATGGCGGCCAGGGCCTCGGGATCTTCATGAAATTGCCGGTAGGGAACAAAGCGCAAGTCGCCGCCAAAGCCGGTTACGTGATAGTTGAATGTAGGGTAAGCGCCCAACGAGGTGACGACGATATCACCCGGCGCAATGAAGAGCCGGACCAACAGGCCCATCAGCCCATCAATGCCTTCACTGACGGCTATTTCTTCGTTCGCGACCCCGACATGTTTGGCCAGCGCAGTGCGAAGCGCATGGTTTTCCGGGTCGGGATAGGTCCATACGTCCGGCGCGGCATTGCGAAGGGCGGCAATTACGCGCGGGCTGGGGCCAAAGCCCGATTCATTGGCGCCGATGCGGGCCCGAGTGGCTATTCCGGTCTGACGTTCTATCGCTTCGGGGCCGACAAAGGGGACGGTTTCCGGCAGTGCCTCGACGATGGACGTGAATGGGGGCAGGGGCAAGATGGGGTCCTTGGCGACGATTCTGCACCCATACTAGCTGCGCCATCCGAGCTTTCCAGCGTGCATTGTGACCTCTCGATGAAGCAGTGGGGAATGTGATGGTTCCGTGTCGTGAAGAGGGCAGGATCGAGACGGCCGGAGTGTGGATTTGATCAGGTCCCACTGTTTTGCACAGGCTTGGAAAATCTTCACGGTCCGCAAAGTCCCGGCGGTGCTTGGCTGACGCGGCGCAGGCCCGATTGGTGGCTTTTGAATCGAATGCGATCCAGGCGGGAAATAAGTCGAGAACTATGCAGGTCCACCTTTTGGACGTGCCGGAAACGGTGATTCTTCAGTTAATTTCAGCCAGAGGGAGAGAGCGATTGCCTCCAACCTACGTGCTTGCGCGTGACCATTTACAGCGGGCCGCCACCATTCTCCAGGGAGCGGATCAGCGGTCGCGGCAGCTCCGACATATCATCGAGAGAACGATCGGGCTCATGGACGAAACGCGGCCTGAACCCAGCGAGCCGGTCAGCAATGTGGTTGAGTTGAACGACTATCGACACCTGCAACAATGACCTCGACCAACCCGGCCCGATGCGGCCGGGTTGTCGCCCTCAGCATTTCTGCATGACAGTTTTGCACACAATCCGGTTTTGAGTGCTGGACAGCTCCGAATCCCTTTGATAGAGAGGCGCCACTTTGGTGCCGAGGCGCTTCAAGAAGCCCCGGGTGCATAGCTCAGATGGTAGAGCAGCTGACTCTTAATCAGCGGGTCCAAGGTTCGAGTCCTTGTGCACCCACCAAAGCCCTCAATGACATCTTGGTCCAGACTCGCAGACGCTTTGGCGGCTGACCGCAGTTCTGGCTGTATGTGCTGCCAGATTGCCAAACGTTCATCTGTTGGACGTCGGGCGGAGAGGTGCGGTGTCCTACATCTCGCCCATTCCACCGAAGCAGCTTCGCGGCTGTCCCGGTTTGAATGGCTCCGTCAGAAAGGAACTGCACATGCCGCATGATCACGATGATCACCACACTCACGATTTGGGTTTCGCCCATGATTTGCCGCGCATGATTGGCCGCCGGCGCCTGCTGGCCCTGATGGGGGGTATTGGGGTCGCCGGGCTGGCTGGCGGCCCTGCCGCAGCGCTTGAATGCGTGGCATTGCCCTGGGAAACGGCCGGCCCCTATCCTGCTGATGGGAGCAATGTGAAAGATGGCCAGGTGGTCAATGCGTTGACCCAGGACGGTGTCATTCGCACTGATTTGCGCAGCTCGTTCGGTACGCTGACCCCGGTTGCCGATGGATTGCAGCTCGATCTCGAGCTGACGCTGGTCAATGCTGATGGCTGTACGCCGCTTGAGGGGTACGCCATCTATCTCTGGCATTGTGATACGACCGGCAATTACTCGCTCTATGACATTACCGACGCCAATTATCTGCGTGGTGTTGGCATCGCCGATGGGGAGGGCAAGGTAAGGTTCAAGACCATCTTTCCTGGCTGCTACGACGGGCGCTGGCCGCATTTTCACTTTGAGATTTTCGGGAGCATCGAGGCGGCAGTCAGTGGCGAAGCCTCCGTGCTAACGGCCCAGATTGCGCTGCCTGAGGCCGATTGTGCCGATGTCTATGCTGCGGATAGCCGCTATGCGAATGGAACGCGGAACCTTGGGCGCATCTCGTTGTCGAGTGATAACGTCTTCAAGGACAATAGCGCCGAAGAGATCGCGCAGCAGACGCTGGCGCTGACGGGCGAGCCGCAGACCGGTTATGCCGGAACGCTGACCATACCGGTTGACTTGACGGCTGAACGCAGCGCTGGTGGCATGATGGCGCCGCCCGACGGCATGGGCGTCGGCGGTCCGCCGCCGGATCTGCCGAGCAGTTGATTTCCTGCCAGGAGCGGCCACTGGTGGCTCATTTTGTCGATTGGTGGCTACGGTTAACCTGCCAGCGCCATTTATTGCGCCCGGACCGGTAGGCTTTGGTAACCAAGGGCAGAATTTTGGGACATTTGTTGCGACGGGATAGGGATTTGCACACCTGATGAGTCTAGCGTCTGGCTGAGTGCGCATCAGCCGGAAACACAACCATGTCCTTATCTGCAGGAGCAGCCCAAAGTGACGCCGGGGCCATTGTGTCCTCGCCGACCCACATGGCGGCGCCAGGTGTGGTTGTGCGTGCCGTTGATGGGCAGGAATGGGACGCGGTCGTCGGCGGTTTTGATGGTGTCTGCCAGGAGCAGCTTTTTGCATTCGCCACGATCCGCTGGCCCGGTGTGACGGTTGAACCGCGCCTGTTCGAGCGCGATGGGCGCATCATTGGCGGCTCGTTGGTCATGGTGCAGCGCCTGCCGCTTGGTTTGAGCCAGATTGCCATCATCAAATGGGGTCCAATGCTGGCGGACACAAAAGTCCAGGATTGCGCGCTGCTGTACCAGGGCATGATTGAGGCGCTGGTGGCTGAATATGCCGACCAGCGCGGCATGATGCTCTCCATCCTGCCCCATGCCAGCACCCAGGATCGTCACGGCGAGTATCGCGAGCTGCGCGCACGCGGCTTCAAGCGCGGGGCCACCCTGCGCTTTCCAGACCGCTATCTAGTCAATCTGCGGCTCCCGGACGAGGCGCAGCGCAAGAGCTTTGGTCAGACTTGGCGGCGTCAGCTCAACAAGTCAGAGAAATCAGAGCTGGTCTTCGAGCATGCCGGTGCCGGGCAGATTGATGCCTTCAAGACGCTCTATGCGGCGATGAGCGATCGCAAGCAATTTCCTGACTATTCGGCCTTCGATACCCTGGACGCGCTGATGGCGCTCGACCAGCCTTTGCGGCCCGAGTTATTTTTCGTGCGGCAAGGTGGCGAGCTGGTCGCGGGCGCGCTGATCTTCAAGGCGGGGGATCGCGCCGTCTATCTGTACGGGGCCACGAATGACAGGGCCCTGCCGCTGCGTGCCGGCTATTTCCTGCATTGGCATATTATCCGCTGGTTACGCGACCACACCCGCGCAAGCTGGTACGATCTTGGGGGTACGGATGGCTTCCATGGGCTGCACCAGTTCAAAAAGGGCATGGTAGGTGATGCAGGCCTGATCCGGCCTGTGCCGCCGGTGGTCAATTTTGCGACGCGGCCGGTTGCCTACGCGCTGGGCGCCGGGGCGTTCGCGGCGCGTGAGGCCTATAACGAGCTGCGCCGCCATATCGAGGCGGTGCGGCCTTCGCGGGCCCGGCCCGACCAGACGCCCTTGCCATTGCCCGAAGAATTCCGATGAGCCTCGCACGCCGGCTGGCATCGCAATCGACCATCATTTTCGGCGGACGTTTGTTCGGCGCCGGCCTTATCTTTCTAGTACAGGCCTTCATCGCGCAAGTCTGGGGTGCTGCCATTCTGGGCGACTATCTGGTGGTGATCGCCGCGGTTAACCTGATCGCCGTGACTATGCCGCTGGGTTTTCAGACCATAGGGACTTATTTTGCCGCCGAGTATCGCGCCCGGAACGATCGCCGCCAGCTCATTGCCTTTGCTGTCCGCGCCTATGGTCATGTCGGCCTGACCTTTCTGGCACTGGTGCTTGCAGGGCCGCTTGTGCTGGGCTGGCTTGGGTTGGGGCAACATGTTGTTGCGGTGCTCTACACACCAGTTGCCTTGCTCGCTCTGGCAACAGCGCTGGTCTATGTCAATGGCGCCGTGCTGGTCGGGCTGAAGCGACCTTTTGCTGGTTTTTTCGCTGACGGGATATTCCGGCCCATGATGGTGCTGGGAACAGTGCTTGTCTGTGCAGCCATGCTGAATGCGCCCGCCGTGGCCTTCAGCACCATGCTCTGGGTCACCGCTTTCGGCTACGTGCTGATTGCTCTGGTGCATATGGGAATTGTAGTCCTCACGCTGCCGCGCGTCGGCGAGACTGCCGAAAGCCGCAGCGCTGATGCGCCACGCTGGTGGCGCTTTGCCGCGCCCTGGGTGCTAATCACACTGGCGACGGACTTCTTCTTCGATATCGACCTGCTGTTGCTGGCCAATCTGCTGGACCGCGAGGAACTTGCCATTTTCGGCGTCTGCACGCGGATATTCTCTCTAGTGTCGTTCGGTGTGGCCGCGGTCTATGCCGTTATCCTGCCGGAGATGTTCGAAAGCGAGGCCAATGCGGATCGCGCGGCCTTTCACCGCAAGGTGGGCGAGGCCAACCTGGCGGCAAGCGCGGTATCGCTGGTGCTGTTTGGCGTCGTGATCGTCGGAGCGCCGTTTGCTTTGCTGCTGTTTGGCCCCGCATTCACCGCCGGTGCGCTGCCTCTGGCCATATTGTGCCTGGGCCTGGTGGTGCGCTCGGTCATGGGCCCCGCATCAATGGTGCTGTCTATCCATGACCGGCCCTGGGCCAGCTTGCCCGCCGTATTGCTCGGCATGGGCACCCTGTTTGCGGGCAATCTGGTTCTGGTGCCCGCATTTCACCTGGTCGGCGCAGCACTGGCGGCGATCATCGCCATTTCGGTCTGGTCGGTCGCCCTCTGGCTGATCGCGCTCAGAACCGCCCAGATCGACGTGTCGATCCTGCAGTGGTTCAAGGCTCGTCGCGTGGTGGCTGCGGAATAGGCTCTACGCCCCGACCAGCCCCTTGAGCCGATTCTTGAGACGCCCCAGGCGTCCGACATAGCCGCTGTCATAGGGGACATCGGGTCGCGTGTAGAACTTCTCGATCAACAGATAGTCCTGGCCGAAGATGTGTTGCTCGAGCAGGGCGGTTTCCCTGTAGCCGTAGCGCTTGAGCAACATGCGGGCGATTTCATTTTCCGGGCGGACATAGGTGTAGGCCTTGTGGAACCGGGTATTGTCCCAATGGGCATCGAATTCACGCATGCCGAACATGCCCAGCTTGGTCTGGCGATGGCTTGGGAATACCCAGCTCCAATAGCGAAAGATTGAACCGCATTCTGGTCCGGACACCATGGCGCCCCCCGGCACGCCGTCGGCGCACATCAGCATGATATGCCAGGGGTCGATGGCCATGAGGCCCTTGAGAAAGGTACGGTCCAGCCTGCCGGCCTCATGTTGCTTGAAGCGGTCATTGTAATGCGGCGAGGTCAGGATGACGTCACTCAGCTCGCGATACACAAGGTCCAGATCCGCATGAGTGGCGGCCCGAATGGTCATTTCTGCCATGATGCTGCTCCGCGCTAAAGGAGCGAAAAGTGTAGCCAGTTCCGGTTAACGGCAGGTGCCGTGCCCTTTGAGCAAACACCCTTGCCGGAAAAACCCATTAAATCGCAGGTACTAGGCCTTGCCGCTATAGGGGTGGAACAGTATTACGGATGCCGGGAGAGATAAGGGAGGATGACGATGAGCGACCAGCTCCTATTCCAGCCAAGCGCGGCTGCGATCGCGCGCACCCATACCACGGCCGAGCAGTATGATGCGCTGTATCAGCGTTCGATTCAGGACCCGGATGGGTTCTGGGCGGAACAGGCCAAGCGCCTCGACTGGGTAACTTTCCCCACCAAGATCAAGAACACAACGTTCGAATATCCCGACGTTTCGATCAAATGGTTCGAGGATGGCGTGCTCAACGTCGCTGCCAATTGTATCGATAGGCACCTGGCTGAGCGCGGCGATGACATTGCCATAATCTGGGAGCCCGACAATCCGGAGGACCAGGCCGAACATATTTCCTATCGGACGCTGCACGAAAAAGTATGCCGCTGCGCCAATGTGCTGAAGTCACTGGGCGTCAAGAAGGGCGACCGCGTCACGATCTATCTGCCGATGATCCCGCAGGCCGCCTATGCGATGTTGGCCTGCGCGCGCATCGGCGCTGTTCACTCGGTGGTGTTTGGTGGTTTCTCGCCCGACGCTCTTGCCGGACGGATCAATGACTGTGACTCGGCAGTGGTCATCACCGCCGACGAAGGCCGCCGCGGTGGCAAGACCGTTCCGCTCAAGGCCAATGTCGACAAGGCGCTGGAAGACTGCCCGGGCGTCTCCAAGGTGCTGGTGGTGCACAATACCGGCGCCGATGTGGCCATGAAGGGTTCGCGCGACGTCTGGTGGCATGAAGCTGCGGCCGGCGTAGAGCCGTTTAATGATCCCGAACCGATGAACGCGGAAGATCCGCTGTTCATCCTTTATACCTCCGGTTCGACCGGCAAGCCCAAGGGCGTGCTGCACACCCAGGGCGGGTATCTGCTCTACACCTCGATGACCCACGAGCTGAGCTTCGACTACAACAAGGGTGATGTGTTCTGGTGTACGGCCGATGTCGGCTGGGTTACCGGACACAGCTATATCGTCTATGGCCCGCTGGCCAATGGCGCGACGACCGTGATGTTCGAGGGCATTCCGTCCTGGCCTGATGCCAGCCGCTTCTGGCAAGTGGTGGAGCGCCACAAGGTCAATATCTTCCACACTGCTCCGACCGCCATCCGCGCCCTGATGGGTGCGGGGGCCGAATATGTCGAGAAGTACGAGATGCCCTCGCTTCGACTGCTTGGCACGGTGGGCGAGCCGATCAATCCCGAAGCCTGGATGTGGTATTACAACAAGGTGGGTAAGGGACGGTGCGAGATCGTCGATGCCTGGTGGCAGACGGAAACCGGCGGTCACATGATCGCGCCATTCCCCGGCGCCATCCCAACCAAGCCCGGTTCGGCAACCAAACCGTTTTTTGGGATTCAGCCCGAAGTGCTATCGCCTGAAGGCAAGGTGCAGGAGCAGACCAAGGCTGAAGGCGTGCTGGTCATCAAGGATAGCTGGCCCAGTCAGGCCCGAACCATCTGGGGTGACCATGGGCGGTTCGTCTCGACCTACTTCGAGACCTATAAGGGCAACTACTTCACCGGTGACGGCTGCCGCCGCGACGAAGATGGCTATTACTGGATTACCGGGCGGGTCGACGACGTGCTCAATGTTTCCGGCCACCGCCTGGGTACGGCCGAGGTGGAGAGCGCCCTGGTTGCGCACCCAAAGGTTTCCGAGGCGGCCGTTGTCGGCTTCCCGCACGATATCAAGGGGCAGGGCATCTATTGCTATGTCACGCTGATGGCGGGCGAACAGAGCAGCGACGAGTTGCGTCTTGAGCTGCGCAACTGGGTGCGCAAGGAAATCGGGCCGATCGCTTCGCCCGATTTCATCCAGTGGGCGCCGGGCCTGCCCAAGACGCGTTCGGGCAAGATCATGCGCCGCATTCTGCGCAAGGTGGCGGAAAACGACTTTGGTTCGCTTGGAGACACTTCGACCCTGGCAGATCCATCCGTTGTGGATGATCTGATTGCCAATCGGCAGAACAAGCCGGCGTAACGCCAAAAAATCGGGCGGTGGCACCACGTTCCACCGCCCTTCCAGTTCGGCGGGGGCCGGCTGGAAGGTTGAAAAACCGCCGGTCCTGCGTCCACCTTAAGCTCAGTATGGATGCAATCTCGGATTGCGCATAACGCAAACGCACTAGTTGGAACGATTTTTTTCAGAATCACAGGGGTTTCGTGAAAAAGATCGGGCGGCGAGGCGCTTTGCCTGCCACCCGACCAGTTCGGTGGTGAGCCGAAGAAGGTTGAGAAATCCGACCCTGCGTCCACCTTTGTGAGGGTTTGGCACTGCTCGGACCCTTGCGACCATCCCCTGTTCAGGGGAGACCATTGTCTTGCCGCCATTTGCTGGGCACTCTGCACCCCCGATTCCTCAGCCGGTGATGCCCGTGCTCCGATTACTCTGTGCCTTTATTGTTCTGCCGTTCCTGGCGCAGCCGTTGGCGGCTGCGACGCTGGAAGAAATGGCAGGGCAGATGATTCTTGTCGGTTTTGAGGGCGATGGACCTGCCGACGCGGGCGTCAAGGCGGTGGTCAGCGACCTTGAAGCCGGACGCTTGGGCGGGGTGATGTATCTCAAGAAGAATGTGTCGAGCCTGCAGACCGTGCGGGAGATGAATGGTATTTTCCGCGCTGCGTCACCGGACTTGCCACCCTTCATTACGCTAGATCAGGAAGGGGGGGCGGTGGAACGGCTGACCCGCGATGTGGGCTTTGCCGAAATTCCCAATGCCGAAACAGTTGCTGCCAACAACACACCGGAGCAGGCGGAAGCGCTCTACTCACGTATGGCCCAAGGCATTGGCGAGCAAGGGTTCTCGGTCAATTTTGGTCCGGTGGCGGACCTTAATACAAATCCGGAAAACCAGATCATCGCGCGTTTCGGGCGGGCCTTTTCGGCTGACCCCATGGTGGTGATCGACTATGACACGGCCTTTGTGCGCGCACATCGCGCCGCGGGTCTCGTGACCGCGCTCAAGCATTTTCCTGGGCATGGCTCTTCCACCGCCGACAGTCATGAAGGTTTCGTGGATATCACACGGAGCTGGTCGCCGGACGAGTTGGAACCCTACCGGGTGCTGATTGCCGGAGACATGGCCGACATGGTCATGGTGGGGCATCTCTACCATGCTGATTATGCCAATGGAGACGGGGAGACCCCGTCATCTTTATCACCCCGCTGGATCGATGGCGTATTGCGGGGCGAGCTGGGTTTCGACGGCGTGGTGATCAGCGACGATCTGGAAATGGGCGCCATTCGCGAGCATTTTTCGCTTGAGGACACGGTCGTCAAGGCGGTGCGCGCGGGCATGGACATTCTGCTGTTCTCCAACACGGCCGATTATCGCCCGGGGTTGGCCCAGGACGTGCTCGACATCCTGGTGAGCGAGGCCGCGGCCGATCCGGCCTTTGCCGCGCGGATCGAGGAGAGCTATCGACGCATCGTGGCGCTCAAGGCGCGGTTGCGGTGAGCAGGCTTTCCCCGGCTTTCTTGGCAGGCGTGTTTGCAGCGCCGGGTGCAGCCGATAAGATGCCCTCCCTTAGTGAGGAGGCCCGAGACTGATGTCGGAAGAGCGCGAGATCAGGCGTGTTCGGGCGCTTTTCCTGTCGGATGTGCATCTGGGCATGAAGCCGATCCGCAGCGCGCAACTGGCCGATTTCCTGCGCGCGCATGATGCCGAGACGATTTATCTGGTGGGGGACATTCTCGATGGCTGGCGGCTGGCCAAGCAGTGGCACTGGCCGGCCCAGTATAACGAGGTGATCCAGATCATGCTCGACAAGGCGACAGCCGGTACGCGGATCGTCTATCTGCCGGGCAATCACGATGAGTTCCTGCGCGAATATCTCGGCACCTATTTCGGCGAGATCGAGCTGGTGGATCGCACCATCCATACTTCGGCGACGGGCAAGACCTATCTGGTTATCCATGGCGACCAGTTCGACGTGGTGGTGATGAATGCCAAATGGCTCGCCCATGTCGGGGACTGGGCCTACAATGCGGCGCTGCGCGTCAATATCGCCATCAACTGGGTGAGGCGGCGGCTGGGGTTGCAATACTGGTCGCTGAGCGCCTGGGCCAAGCAGAAGGTGAAGAATGCGGTTTCGGTGATCGGCCGGTTCGAGGAAGCCCTGGTACACGAAGCCAAGGAGAGCGGTGTCGATGGGGTGATCTGCGGCCATATCCATTTTGCCGACATCCACGACCGGCTGGGCATCCAGTATATCAATACCGGCGACTGGGTGGAGAGCTGCACCGCCATTGTGGAGAATCACGATGGGGTATTTGAGCTGATCAAGTGGACCGAAATGGTCACCGGCGACGCCCGCAAGCCGAAATTGCGCCAGAGTTCCGGGCAGTAAACCCGTCAAGTGAACGTCACATGGCCGTCACGCAAGCGACGCGGGGAACGCGCACCATGCTGACATTGCGAGCAATCGTGGTGTCGCCATGTATATCGATCCCAAGCTTTCCCGCCGCCGTATCCTGATCGTCACCGATGCGTGGCGCCCGCAAATCAATGGCGTGGTGCGTACGCTCGAGAGCCTGGCCAAGCAATTGAGAGCCTGGGGGCACGAGGTCAGTTTCCTCACCCCGGTGCCATTCTGGACCGTGCCGGTGCCCACCTATCCCGAGATCAGGCTGTCGCTGGCCTCGCGGCGAGCGGTGTTCCTGACCATGGCGCGGTCGCGGGCGCACCACATCCATATCGCCACAGAAGGCCCGCTCGGCCTGCTGGCGCGGCGCTACTGCCTGGAACGCGGCAAGGCCTTCACCACCAGCTTTCACACCCGCTTTCCCGAATATGCGGCGGCGCGGCTGCCGCTGCCGGAGGAGTGGAGCTATGGCTATCTGCGCTGGTTCCATGAACCGGCGGTGGCGACCATGGTGCCGACCCCGTCGCTGCGGGCCGAACTGAGTGGCCGCGGATTCTCGCATTTGACGCTGTGGGGCCGGGGCGTGGATGGGGTGCGCTTCCATCCAGGCGAAAAGACCCTGTTCACCGATCTGCCCGGCCCGCATCTGCTTTATGTGGGTCGTGTCTCGGCGGAAAAGAACGTGACGGCCTTTCTCGATCTGGACGTGCCGGGCAGCAAGATCGTGGTGGGGGATGGGCCGGATCGGGCGCATCTGGAGCGGCTTCATCCTGACGTGCATTTTGTCGGCTATCTGCACGGCGAGGAACTGGCTGCCGCCTATCGCAGTGCCGATGTGTTCGTGTTTCCCAGCCGCACCGATACATTCGGCAATGTGGTGACCGAAGCCCTGGCCTCGGGCACGCCAGTGGCTGCCTACCCGGTCACCGGGCCGCGCGACGTGGTCACGGACCCCAGAGCGGGCACGCTGTCGGAAGATCTGGGTGCCGCGGTGCGCCGTTGCCTGACCCTCCGGCGCGCAGATGCGCGCGCGCTGGGCGAGCAGTTCACCTGGGCAGCCAGCGGCAATCAATTCCTGTCGGCGCTGACGCCGGCCAATGCGCCCGCAAAGCTGGCAAGGGCCATATAGAACGTTCCAGAGACCGGTTTTGCAGACGATTTGGGTGGAAATGCCCTTGCGTCGCGCGCGCATCCGAGTCAGTTGAGGGAACGCGGCGCGCCTCTGCGCCGGGAGTCCATTTCCATGCCATCGGCCCTTTCGCGCTGGGATTCGCCCGAGCTGCGCGCTTCCATTTATCAATTTACCGTCTATCTGCCGGGCGGCGTCGCGTCGGTGTTCCTGGGCATCTGGCTGAGCGAACATGGCATTCCGGCCGACCAGATCGGCCTGATCAATGCGCTGCCGACCCTGCTTCTGCTGGGCCTGAACATGATGGTCGGACGCGTAGCCGACCGGGCCGATGACTGGCGGACGGCGCTGATCGGCATTTCCATTGTTTCGGCCTTGACGGCCATACCGATGTATTTCGTCTCCGAGTTTTGGGGCATTTTGCTGGTCTGGGGGCTGTGCGCCTCCAGCAATGGCCTGGTTGCGCCGGTGATCGATGCAGCAACGGTGCGCATGACGCGCCGCAACGGCACTGATTTCGGAGTGATCCGGGCCTGGGCGACGGTGGGCTATGTCGTGGGCGCGGGCGGTATCGGGCTGTTTCTCAACGTCCTCGGCTCGGGTGCATTCATCACGCTCTATGTGGCCATGGTCGTCGCACGGGCCGGGCTGGCGTTCCTGCTGCCGCGGTTCCGGGCCCCGAAACCGCAGGTGACCCTGGCCGATGCAGCACCAGAAGCCGTGGCGCCACCCAGCCGGCTCAAGGATGCGCTGCAGCCCTGGTTCGTGCTGCCGCTGCTGGCCTTTGCGCTGGTCAACTCGTCCAACGCCGTGATTGGCGGGTTCGGGGCGTTGCTCTGGCACGAGAACGGCATTCCAAGCTATTTCCTGGGACCCTTGCTGGGCTTTGCGGCCGTCGGCGAGGCGGTGCTGATGTTTGTCTGGCGACGCTTTGGCGGCCGCGTGACAGCGCGTAACATGATCCTGGCCGGGGCCGTTGCCGGGCTGATCCGCTTCACCATCATGGCGTTCAATCCGCCAGTGGAGGTGCTGTTCCTCACCCAGTCGCTGCATGCCTTCAGTTTCGGCATGGGCTATTTCGGGGTGGTGCACTTCATCGCCAACTGGACCAATGAGGCCAATGCGGCCGAGGCGCAGGGCTTTTTCAACATGCTCAACATGGCCATGGCCATGCTGGCGCTGACGGTGTTCGGGGTGTTGGTGGAATTCTTCGGCGCCTATGCATTCTTCTATTCGACGGTGACCTCGCTGCTGGCGATTGGCTGCGTGCTGTGGTCGCTCAAGATGCGGCCACCGAAATCGCTGGTGGGGTAGGGCGTTTGTCACGGCGTTTCCATTGCTCAGGCCGTGAATGTGCGCCGGACGACGCTGGCGCCTCCGGTTGAATTGGACGTGTCCCGAGGCGCGTGCGTCTCAGTAGAACTAAGTAATAGAGACGTCGCCGCCTCGGGACGCCGGGTTTCTCCTGCTGTCGTGGCCCCTATTGATCGCTCGTCGCAAGGTGGCCCAACGAGCAGGCAGGCCCTGGAGCGACCCAGCACCCAACCGGCTCCTCCCGCAAAGTTCGCTGCAGTCCGCCCGCGCGGGAGTGATGGGGAGGATTATGGAGGAGGTTTTGGGCGCGGGGATAAAAAAGTTGACCGGGTGTGGTGATGGCCGACCTCGTCCTTCGAGGCTGCGCTGCGCTTCGCACCTCAGGATGAGGTCTGGGGCGGAACCGGCGTTTCGAGAGCCCTCATGGTGAGGTGGGCGCGAAGCGACCCTCGAACCACGCGGGCGGCCATCAGCGAAAGGTGCACCAGCTCAGGATGGGCCCCGGCTGCGCCGGGGTGACAGCCTGTGGGTTCTATAAGGCTATGCAACAAGTCCGACATCATGGCGGAAATCGACCCCATTTCAGACGATGGTGTTCCTTTTCCAGCTCCTGTAAGCTGCCGCGACATCATCGTTTCTTCTATCTTCATCAGATTTGTTCGTTAGGTGCCCCAACAATGGAATGTCCAAGCCAGCTTG
>NZ_PYVZ01000018.1 GCF_003056405.1 Devosia indica | reverse complement strand
AAAATGCCGCCACGTGAATGGTCCATGGCCAAGGCGCAGTTCGCTGTAATCTTCGGCGAGCGCTTCATCCGAGCCATGGCGGCGTAATATGCAATCGCCCGCCACACACGAAATTACTGACAGTCCCTGCTCCAGCGCCACCGGGGTCTGGCGTGGGCTCGTATGGGGCCGGCGTGAACGATCCTGAGCACCTTCCCCGGCTCGCAACCGCGCCAGCCAGACGTAACCCGTTTGCCGACTGATGCCAAAGCGCTGGCACAACGCCGACACATTGGCTCCTTCCAATTCCGCCAACTGGCAAAACGCCACCCGCTCATCCATGACAGACCTCGCCAACCATGCCATCGACACCTCCAAACACTGCGAACAGTGTCAGGCATGTCTGAGAACATCTGTCAGGTATCTATCAGGGCTGAACACTTGAGCCGAGGGCTCTGCACTTTGTTGGCAGGTATGGGGTGGGCAGCGGACTGGCGGCTTGTGGATGAGCCACCCGCAACAACAGACATTAAGCGGCGGGCAAAGCGGAGCCGGCTCTCATGATTGGCTTGGCCGCGCCACGTGTGATTTAACTACGCGCGAACAGCGAACATGCGGGGCACTCTTGAGTAAATCGGTATTCGTAAGCCATGCGACCAAGGATACTCCCTTGGTCGCTTCACTCGTTGACCTCATAGAGGACGGCATTGGCGTTCCCGAGGGAGAGATATTCTGCTCCTCGTTGCCAGGGTATGGCATCCCAGCAGGGGAAAACTTCGTCGGCTACATGCGGGATCAGATGGTCGCACCTAATGTCGTCGTCCTTGTCCTTACCCAGAACTATTTCCAGAGCCATTTCTGCCTAAGCGAACTTGGCGCTGCGTGGGTCAAAGGTCATAAGATTTTCCCTATCCTCGTCCCTCCCCTAAGCTATTCAGACGTAAAAGACGTGCTCCTTGGAACTCAGGTGATCCGGGTAGACGACGATGTCGCGTACAATCAGCTACGGGAAGCGTTGGAGGAACACGAGCTTGCAAATAAGTCCGACACGAAGTGGGACACGAAGCGAAAGCTGTTCCTCCAGAAATTGCCCGACCTGATCGCATCACTACCGACCCCGACGGCAATAGACCCAGCAGAGCACGCTGCTGTGCTGGCTAAATTGAGCGAGGCGCAAGATGAACTTTTGAACTACGAGGCGGAGGCCGACAAGCTAAAGCAATATATTTCGCAGCTAGAAAAAGCCAAAGACGCCATCAGCGTGGCGACATTGAAGGCAGAACTAAGCGATACTGATCCACTACTGGACTTCGATAATGCGACTTCCGCAGTTGCTAAGATGTATTCCAAGGTCGGAGGTACGGAGGTTCTTAAGGCAATGATCGCGGACCACTACGGACACCACTATGCGATAGACATGTTGAACTTCGGCCATGAGTACCAGGAAGCTGCGTTGAAGCAGTTGGTCAATTTGGAAACAAGGCAGGTGCTCTGGCATGCAGCCAGAGCGAAAGAACTCGCGAAGCATCTAGCTGCTGTTGACGCGATGCTAGATGATCCTGACGCATATGCGGTGATTGCCAAAGAGTTTTCCAGCAAAGACGTTCCACTTGAGCCAGGCAATCTGGAGTTTTGGCAGGAATTTTACGGGGTGTAATGAGTTGACTTGGCATCCCGCAAGCACCTTTGCTTGCCCGATACGGACTGCTTTAGCGGCGGCTTTGGACCGATGGCAAAGTCGGCTAATTGGGGACTCAGTAAGCAAGTGGAACGACCATAATGGGGTCGGTTTCTGCCTCTCGGCGGCACGAGGCACCCCCACCCGGCCTCCCCCTGAAACAGGGGGAGGTTAGGTGGGGGTATTCACTAGAAATGATGTCGCGGAACTCGAAAACGACAACCCCCACTGACTGTCACCCCGGGCTTGACCCGGGGCCCATCCTGAAATGCTTTCCGACCCAATGCGAGCGGTGACTGGATACTAGGTTTCAAGATAGGTCCCGGCCAGAGTTTATCCTCGGGCGCGCGGCGACCCGGGGGCCGGGATGACAAGCGGTGGTTGGGAGCAGAATGTGCCCCACAACTTTATCCCCGCGCCCAAAACCTCCCTTATCCTCCCCCCATCTCTCCCGCGATGGGCGGACTGCAGCGAACAGTTGCGGGAGGAGCCGGTGAGACTGGATTCGCTCCAGGGCTCGCCTGCCAGTCGGGCCACCTTGCGACGAGCGATCAATAGGGGCCACGACGGCAGGAGAAACCCGGTATCCCGAGGCGGCGACGTCTCTATTACTTAGTTTTACTGAGACGCACGCGCCTCGGGATACGTCCACTTCAAACCCGGAGGCTCAGGGCCATCCGGCCCTTCGGCATGCCCTGACGCATCGCGGAACGCTCTTTGAATACATGCAGAAAAGAAAAAACGGCCGGGAAAACCCGGCCGCTTCGATCTTAAGCCTGGCGCACCTTTGGCCGCGCCTGTCGGGTCTCGCCGAACTCGGCGGGATCGAACGCGCGATCACCCTTTTCGTCGCGGATGCGGGTCGGCAGGCCGATCCGGCCCAACAGGTCCAGGAACGGCACGGGCGGCAGTTCCTCGATATTGGCCATGCGATGGCATTCCCAATCGCCCTTGGCGATCAGCATCGCCGCGGCAATTGCCGGAACCCCGGCAGTATAGGAAATCGCCTGGCTGTTGGTTTCGGCAAAGGCGTCTTCGTGGTCCGAGATATTGTAGACCAGCAATTCGGTCTCGATCCCGTCGCGCTCGCCCTTGATCAGGTCGCCGATAAAGGTCTTGCCGGAATAATCGGGCGCCAGCGACATCGGGTCGGGCAACACGGCCTTGACCACCTTGAGCGGCACCACTTCAAGGCCCTCGGCGGTGGTGACAGGCTGCTCGGAGAGCAGGCCGAGCTTGTTCAGCACCGTGAACACGTTGATGTAGTGCTCGCCAAAGCCCATCCAGAAGCGGATATCGGGCACGCCAAGATTGGCCGAGAGCGAATGGATCTCGTCATGGCCGGTCAGATAGGTCGTGTGTTCGCCCACCACCGGCAGATCGTCGGTGCGCTTGACCTCGAACATCTTGTTCGCCGTCCACTGGCTCTGTTGCCAGCTCCACACCGTGCCGGTGAATTCCCGGAAATTGATCTCGGGGTCGAAATTGGTCGCAAAATAGCGGCCATGGCTGCCCGCATTGACATCGATGATGTCGATGCTGTCGATCCGGTCGAAATAGGCATTGGCGGCCAGCGCGGCATAGGCATTGACCACACCGGGGTCGAACCCGGCGCCCAGAATGGCAGTCACGCCCTTGCGCTCGCAGTCCTCGCGGCGCTTCCACTCGTAATTGCCGTACCAGGGCGGCGTCTCGCAGATCTTTTTGGGATCCTCGTGAATGGCCGTGTCGATATAGGCAACGCCCATGTCGATACAGGCGCTGAGCACGCTCATATTGAGGAAAGCCGATCCTGCATTGAGAACGATCTGGCTCTTGGTCTGCCGGATCAGGGCCTTGGTCGCTTCGACATCCATGGCGTCGAGCTGGTGGGCGGCCAGAATGCCCGGGCGCTTGAGCGCCTTTTTCTCGAGAATGCCGGCGACCAGCGCCTCGCATTTCGCGACCGTGCGGGAGGCAATGTGAATGTCTCCGAGCACATCATTGTGCATTGCTGCCTTATAGGCAGCGACTTGCGCGACACCTCCGGCGCCGATGATCAACAGGTTCTTTTTCAATTGGCACGAAACACCTTTTTCTTGGGTGACGGGATCAGCCTGCCACTATGACAGACTGGCGACATAGTCGGCATAATCGAAGCTTTGCACAACCTCAACTGCGCCGTTTTTTCTGCGGATGGCTATAGCGGGCATTGCCACGCCATTGAACCAGTTTTTCTTCACCATGGTATATCCCCCTGCATTCAAAAGGGAAATACGGTCACCGACCGCCAGTGGATTAGGAAAATCGAAGGTGCCGAAAACATCGCCGGCAAGGCAGGACTTCCCGGCAATTTGATAGCGATGCGGGCCCTCATCGGGCGCAACGGCGCCGCTTTCACGATAGACCAGAAGATCCAGCATATGGGCTTCCACGGCACTGTCGACAATGGCCACGGACATTTCGTTCTCGACGATATCGAGCACGGAGACTTCCAGCGTGGTGGTGTCGGTCACCACCGTATCGCCGGGCTCGAGATAGACCTGGACCCCGAATTTTTCGGCAAAGGCCTTCAGCCGGGCCGCCAGGCCATCAATATCGTAGCCGTCCTTGGTGAAGTGGATGCCCCCGCCCAGGCTCACCCATTCGAGGCGCGACAGCAGGTCGCCAATCTTGTCCTCGATCTGGTCGAGCAGGGTAGAAAAGGCCTCGACCGAGTCGTTCTCGCAATTGCAGTGCAGCATGAAACCGGAGACCCGATCCATCGCCGCTTCCACTTTCGCCCGATCGCTCTCGCCGAGCCGGCTGAACTTGCGGGCCGGATCGGCCAGGTCAAAATGGGAATGGCTGACGCCGGGATTGACGCGCAGGCCAACTGGCAGGTGGGCGGCCTTTTCACCGAAGCGGTCGAGCTGGTTTGCCGAGTTGAAGATGATCTTGTCGGCATTGGCGATGGCTTCATCGATTTCGCCGTCCGACCAGGCAACCGAATAGGCATGGGTTTCGCCGCCGAATTTTTCGCGGCCCAGCTTCAGCTCATTCAGCGAAGACGACGTCGTGCCATCCATATGCGGCGCGATCTGCGGAAAGGTTGACCAGGTCGCAAAGCACTTGAGTGCCAGCAGGCACTTCGCGCCCGATGCAGCGCACAGCGCATCGACACGCTCGAGGTTCCCGGCCAGCGCGGTTTCGTCGATCAGATAGTAGGGGGTGGCCAAAGGCATCGCGCTGACGTCAAGCTCCATAAGCGGAAAGCCGCACGATGTAGCGGCCTCGCCCGTCATGATCAAGGCCCTTCAAAACAGGCAATCCCCGAGGCCAGGCCTCGGGGATAAGTCATGTTCAGAGATTGCAGGCGCGGGCGCGCACAATCAATCGTCAGAGGTGTCGTCCGTCAGCGTCACCACGTCGCACATCGATTTGTCGGAGAACGGGCAAGTATCGCCGGTCCAGGCAAAAGCAGGGGCTGCAACACCGGCGACGATGGTCAGGGCGAGAATGGCAGAGAGGATCTTTTTCATTGTGGGGCTCCGTGTTGTCTTGAACACGAAGGAACTTGCCATCACCCGCATTGCGGCAACATTGCCGCGAGCTATCCGTTGCTTGCCGCTGCGTTAAACTACGGTCATCAAACGGAAAGTCACACCCGGGAGGCAACGCCAGTTGACCTGTAAGCCGGGTTCTGTAGGGCCGCGTTGCCGCGACGTGGTGACCATTCATCTGAGGCGGCTGTTGCTAGCGCGCTCGTGCAACCAACCCGGACAACATGGCCTCGAAACAGGCTGGGCCGAAGCCCGCGTCATCCCTATTTGGTCTTGCTCCCGGTGGGGTTTACCGTGCGGTCCCTGTCGCCAGGCACCCGGTGCGCTCTTACCGCACCCTTTCATCCTTACCCCGGCATGCCGGGGCGGTTTGCTTTCTGTGGCACTTTCCCTGGGGTCGCCCCCGGCGGCTTTTCGCCGTCACCGTGTTTCGATGGAGCCCGGACTTTCCTCCAGCGGACAGTTACCCATCCGCCAGCGGTCACCCGGTCAACTGGCGCCGCCTATGTGCGGGAGTGGCGCCGCGCCGTCAAGCCAGCAGCGGTTGCGGCTTGGGCCGCGTGATCGCCTGATAGGCCAGATTGATCGCCGACATGCGCGCGGTGGCCACGTCGATCAACTCCTCGGGCACGCCCTTGGCGATAAGCCGGTCGGGGTGATGCTCGGCAACCAGCAGGCGATAAACCCGGCGCACTTCCTCGGGCGGGGCGTCGTGGCTGAGGCCCAGGACGGTATAGGGATCAACGCCGTCCTCAAGCATGACGTGCTGAGCAGCAATCTGTTCGAACCGTGCGTCGTCGAAGCCGAAAATTCCGCTGACCTCGCGCAGATAGTCCAGTTCCGCTTCGTGCACGAGGCCGTCAGCGGTGGCGATGAAGAACAGGCTGTCGAGCACGTGCTCCAGCGTGTCCGGCGTATCGGAGAAGAAGCGGGCGACCCTGCGGGCATAGGCGTCGTAGCCGGCCACATCCTGCTTGGCGAGGTTGAACAACTTTTCCACCTGCTGCTCATTCCCCTTGGTGACTTCCACGGTCGCGTTGAAGGCACGGACTTCGGAAGCTGTTACCGCGCCATCGGCCACGGCCATCTTGGCGGAAAGGGCGATCAGGGCTAGGGTGAAGGCGGCATCGCGTCCCCCTGGGAGCCAGGTGTCGGGGTCCAGAATATTGGCGACATGACCGGCCACGCCGGTGCGCTGGGAAAAAGATCCCAGGAAGGCAGCGAATTTCTGCCAGACGTCACGATTGTCTTCGGCCTTGCGGACGCAACACAGCATTTTCGGGGCTTCCCTTTCCCGCCGGGCCATCAGAATTACCCCGTCTTGCCGTTTTGGTCCATGGCCCGCGCGGCATGGCGGCTCTGCGGATCACTCAAAGGCATAGTCGTCATAGCTATAGGCCCGTGGAAAGCGGTTGACCCTGGCGCTGGAATTCGGGCCCTCGTCGAGGAAAAAACCGTCCGGATCGTAGTCGGACGGGACCGGCGCTGGTCGAGCCTGCTGGCGGGCGAGAAACTCCGAGAGCGGACCACTCTCCCAGTCTTCAAGGTCCTCGGCCGTCACCACGATTTCTGGCTGATCGATGACCAGCGGTGGCTGAGTGATGACCGCGCTGCGGGGAACGGGCGCTGGGCGCTGGGAAACCGGGGTTGGGAAAGTCACGGCCTTGGTGGGCAAAGCCGCAACAGGCTCAGGCTCGGGCGTGGCTGCTGGCTCGGCCACGGTCTCGTCGGCGGATGTCTCGGCTGGGGTGACGGCAGCAGTTTCGGTGCGCTGCCCTCGGTTGCCGTCGCTGATATAGCTGGGCAGGTCGCGTCCCGATTGGAGGAAGCTGTCCACGGCATCGCTTTCGGCAGCTTGCGGGCTGGCAGTGGCGGTCGATACCGGATCGGGTTCGGGCTTTGGCTCAGGTGTTTCGACGGGTTCCGGCTCCACGGCAGGCGCGGGCTCGGGCTGTTCCTCGACCACGGCGATCTGCGGGGGGTCGTTTGGGCCGAACTGGCGCAATGCGGCGTCTGCGGCCGGTATGGCAATAACGAGCACGGCGCCAGCCCAGGCCAGGCCATTGGTGATACGGCGATCAATCTGCATCGAAAAGGTCTTCCAACAAGCTCCGCCCGAGCGCGGGGACATCGCCCCTTTTCATGGCCATAATATGAAAGGCCAATTTGCCACGAGCCTGAACCCTGTTGCCTGAACGCAGGCTGAACGGCGCTCCCCTCAGGTCCGCCGCCCCAGGAGCCGCGCCAGGGCGAGGACCAGGTTGGAGCGGTTGAGGGTATAGAAGTGGAACTCGGTGACGCCCTCATCGAGCAGCTCGGTGACCTGCTCGGCGGCGACGGCAGCGGCCACCAGCGCGTGGGTTTCCGGGTCGTCATCGAGGCCCTCGAAGCGCTCGGCCAGCCAATCGGGGATGGAGGCGCCGCAGCGGGCGGCAAAGCCGGCAATCTGCTTGAAGGAGTGGATGGGCTGAATGCCCGGCACGATGGGTGCGGTGATGCCGGCCTTGCGGGCGCGGTCGAGATAGCGCAGGAAATCGGTATTGGAAAAGAACATCTGGGTGATGGCGCGATCGGCGCCGGCATCGATCTTGCGCTTGAGATTGTCGATATCGGCGTCCCAATCGGCGCTTTGCGGATGCTTTTCGGGATAGGCGGCAACCGAAATGTCGAAATTGCCCAGGCGGCGAATGCCGGCCACAAGATCGGCCGCGTTCTGATAGCCATCGGGATGCGGGGTGAAAGGCTGGCCGACGCCTTCTGGCGGATCGCCGCGCAGGGCGACGATCTTGTTGACGCCGGCCTCGGCATAGCCGCGCACCACTTCATCGACCTCATCGCGGGTGGCACCGACGCAGGTCAGGTGCGCCGCGGCGGGCACGCCGGTATCGGTGGTGATGCGGCGCACCATGCGCAGCGTGCGTTCGCGGGTCGAGCCACCAGCGCCATAGGTCACCGAGACGAAGCGGGGGCTGAGCGGGGCGAGCTTGGCAATGCTGTCCCAGAACCGCTCTTCCATGGCGTCGGTCTTGGGCGGGAAGAATTCGAAGGAAAGCTGCAGGTCGGGGCGCTGGTCAGCAGTCTTGCGGCTGGCGCGCAGATTATCGTCGATCATGGTCTATTCCGTCTTGCTGCGGTCGCCGAGGTGCCAGAGGCACACGGTGAGCCCGCGATCCTTGCTGTCACTGGGAAATTCGCGCGCGGCGCGCACATCGAGCCCGGCCAGGGCCGCCCAGTCGTTCATCTGCTCCCGCGACAGGCCAAGCCGCCGATGGGCGTGCTCGGTGCGCAGGAATTCGAGTTCATGAGGGGCAAAATCCACGATGAGGATTTCCCCGCCCGGCTTGAGCAGGCGGCGCGCCTGGGCCAGCATGCGGCCCGGATCGTCGAAATAGTGCAGCACCTGGTGGATGACGATGACATCGGCCAGGCCGATGGCCGGATCCAGCCCGCCAATATCGCCCAGGCGGACCTGTGCATGGCTGATGCCGGCAGCCGCCAGGCGCGAGCGCGCCACGGCCAGCATCTCGCGGCTGGAGTCAACGCCAATGCCACGCGCATAGGCAGGAGCGAGCACTTCGAGCATGCGGCCGGTGCCGGTGCCCAGGTCGACCAGCAGATCGACCTTGCGCCCACCCAGCTCGGCCAGTACCGCCGCTTCCACCGCGGCCTCGGGCACATGCAGGGTCTTGAGCAGGTCCCAGCTTTCGGCGACCTTGGCGAAATAATCGGCGGCCTGGGCCTGCTGGGCGGCGCGCGCCTCGGCCTGGCGGGCCTTGTCGCGCTGACGCTCGGGCGCATCGGGATCGACCCGCGCGGTCAGCCAGCGCGCCAGATCCGCCCCTTGCCCCTCCGGCGCCAGCCGGTAATAAGCCCAGGCCCCTTCGGCGTGGCGCTGCACGAGGCCGGCATCGGCAAGGAGCTTCAAATGACGCGAGACGCGCGGCTGGCTCTGGTCGAGGATTTCGGTGAGATCCTTGACCGAATGGTCGCCATCGGCCAGAAGCGCAAGCAGGCGCAGCCGGGTACTTTCCCCCGCCGCCTTCAAGACCCCGACCAGTTTGTTCAATCCGCTCATCGCACCCTCAGATATAAAGATATCTTTATATCTAATTCCAATGTGAGGTCCAGCGCATTCTTGCGGGCGTGAACGCGCGCCGCCCCGGCTTTGCTGCCCTGCGGTTGTGGCATTGGACGTGTTCCGAGGCGCGTGCGTCTCAGTAAAACTAAGTAATAGAGACGTCGCCGCCTCTCGCCATTCGAGCGTAGCTCTCATGGCCTTCTCACTTCAAATCTCTCCGCCGGAGAGATTTGCCCTGTCGGGACAGATCGAAGCGGGTTTCTCCTGCTGTCGTGGCCCCTATTGATCGCTCGTCGCAAGGTGGCCCAACGAGCAGACGAGCCCTGGAGCGAATCCAGTCTCACCGGCTCCTCCCGCAACTGTTCGCTGCAGTCCGCCCATCGCGGGAGAGATGGGTGGAGGATAGCGGAGGTTTTGGGACCGTGGATAACTGTCCGCCTGACCTCCTCCACCTTAGCTTTTGCTCCAGCAACCGCCTCCCTCAATATGTGCAGCTCCCTACAATCCGGTCTGGATTAGCGGCAAACCGACCGCCCGGCGCCCCACATTCGTTTTCAACGAGAAGTCCAAACCGAGATACGGGTCCGCTTCCGCCGTTGTCAGCCAGGCGATCGCTTTCGCGACCCATGCGGCGGGAATGTGTGCGGACCAGTCGAGCTGACTGACCGGATTGATGCCTGAGGCACGGATCTGCTCCTGCATCTTCGTCGCCACCGTTCCGGGACTGAGGCCAATGACGCGCAGGCCCTTGTCGCGATATTCCTTGTCCGCCACACCGGTCAAAGACAAGACTGCCGCCTTGGTCGCGCAGTAGTGGCTCCATCCCGCAAGAGCCGAGGTCGCCGCCCCCGAAGAGATATTGATGATCGTGCCACCGCCTTGATCTACCATCAACGGGATTGCATAGCGCAGCCCGTAATAGACGCCCTTGAGATTCACATCGACGATCCTGGACCACTCTTGCGGTTCGCTGTCGGCCAACAGCGCTATTGGATCAATCAGCCCTGCATTGTTGACCAGCAGGTCGAGCCTGCCGGATATGCCCTTGGTCTCCGAGATCAGACCCATCACCTGCCCAGGGTCAGACACGTCACAGGAGACAGCGTGCGCGGAGGCGCCCTGCGCCCTGAGCGCCATCGCAATCTCTCCGATACGGCCTGCGCTTCTGGCAGCCAGAACGACATGTGCCCCCAGTGACGCAAAGTGCATCGCAGCAGCTTCGCCAATACCGCGACTGGCTCCGGTTATCACGACCACCTTGTCCTTGAAATCCATTCTGTTTCTCCCCTTGAGGACCGGGATGTCGCCACCCCGGTCCGGCTGTCACTCGGCAGCGATTGCCACTGGTGCGGTCCACGCCAGGGCAGGATCCGACATGAAGTCTTCGTTGGGTACACCAGCAAGAGCTGCGCTGTAATTGGCGATCACCTTGGTGGCGATGATGGCAACCACGTCGAGAACATTGGCCTTGGTGAAGCCTGCCGCCAGAAAAACCGGGACGGTCTCACGCGCCTCTCCCCGCGCCGCTGCGACAGTGCGCGTGAATGTCCAGAGTGCAGCCAGCCTGCGGTCCTCCGGCGGCTCACCAGCGCGCAGTCGGGTGATGGTTGCCTCGTCCATGCCGGCCTGCCGCGACAGGAAGGTATGGCCCATCGTGCAGTAGCCGCAGCGATGGAAAACGTTGACGGCCTGATAGGCCACCTGTTGTTCCACAGCATTCAGCGTCGAATTTGCAAGCTGCTCCCAAAGGGTCTCATAGCCCACCAGAGCGCTTGGACTCTCCGCCAGGGTAGCGTGCATTTTGGGCGTGAAGCCCCATGCTGCCCTAACTGTTTCGAGCGTGGCTCTGGACCCTTCGGGAGCAGTTTCAGGGGTGTGCAGTGTAAAGTCTGGCATCGGTGTCTCCTGTTGCCGCGTTGACCGAGAACAGGTTATTGCAGCCTCTAGGGCGGATAAACGACGTGACTATCCGTATATTGCTGCATATTCTGCAGGAATGAATTTTGCAGATTTGACACTGATTCAGGACGTTGCGCGTCATGGCAGCTTCGCGGCAGTGGCCCGCCAACGCGACGTGGATCCTTCTTCCATCGGGCGGATCATCGCGGCAATCGAGGAGGAGCTTGGCTTCCGTCTCTTTGCGCGAACGACACGGCGGATGGAGGTAACCGAGGCCGGGGCCCTCTACCTTTCCCGTATCGGTCCGCTGAGCGAGGAACTGGAACGGGCCGTCGACGAATGCAGGGCGATGCAGGTCGAACCACGAGGCACCCTGCGTATCTCGGCGTCTGCGACCTTTGGCCAAAGATTCATCGTGCCCCGCCTGTCAGCATTCAGGGAAGCGTATCCGGCTGTGTCAGTCGAGGGGATTTTTTCCGATGATACCATCGACTTGGTGTCGGAACGCGTCGACCTTGCCATTCGTCTGGCACCGTCGATCGATGGCGATTATGTCGTAAGCAAGCTCATGGACACCCGATACAGCGTGGTCGCGGCGCCGAGCTATCTGCGCCAAGCGGCCCCTTTGGAAAGACCCGAAGACCTGGCGCATCACAGGGCCATCCTCTTTCCTTACCGGGACTACAGGTCCAGATGGACCTTCCGCGACGCCGATGGGACCGTCACTGAGCAGAATGTCGAAGGCGACCTGATTTTGTCTCCAGCAGGCGCCATAAGAGATGCCGCACTGGCCGGTCTTGGACCGGCGCTGCTCCCCGACTGGCTGATCTCGGACGATGTCGATCGGGGGACACTGAGGACCTGCATCACCGGCTGGAATGTTACCGCGACAACCTTCGATACCGCCGCCTGGCTGATTTATCCTAGCCGCAGTTTTCTACCCGCAAAGGTGCGGGCGATGATTGAGTTTCTCCGCGGCTCAATGGGCAAGGGCGCATATCGAGAGACCCCACATCCGCCAAAGCCATAGAATTGCCTCATCCGGTTCAAGGTCCGACACCCATCCATCAGTGGGCAACCGACAACAATACACCCTCGGAAAACTCCCGAGGGTGTCGTAATTCTGGTTCTGTGAGCCGCCCTGCCCTAGGCCGTCTGGCGGTCTTCGCCCATGGCGCGTTTACGGAAGGAATGGGCGCGCCAGAGTTCGAAAATGTGCTTGGCATCGTCCCGGTCGAGGGCGTCGAAGCGGGAGAGAACCATTTTCTTGTCAGCGTCGCTGGGCAGGTCGCGCCAGGGGAGCGTGGCGACGATGGCCTCGAACAGGTCGGGTGCCATGCCGGTGGCGCGCAGGGCCACGATGACAGCGACATAGTCCTGCCCGGCCAGCCATTTGACGACGATTTCCGGGGCCACCTGCAGCATGACCGCCATGGCGGCGGCGGCGTGGTGGCCGTAACCGAAGCGGGCGAAACGCGCCAGGGCACGGTCGTCGAGCTGCTTGCGGTCGGCCAGGCCCTTGACCTGGTTATAGGCCACCTTCCACTCCTGCGCGTTGAAGCCGGCGCGGTTGCGGATGCGGTTGTAGACGACAGTGTTGATCTTGCCGGCGGCGACCGGATCGACCTGGCGGTCGAGATTGCCCAGGGTCTGCAGCACCTTGCCGGCGACCTGGTCGATTTCGCCGCGCAGCGACTTCCAGTCGATATCGCTGCGGCCGCGCAGATCGGAGGCGATCTCGGCGTCTTCGGTGGCGCGCTTGACCAGCTTTTCCAGCGTCGCGCGGTCGAACTCGGCCTTGGGATTGCGCACCAGCCGCACCACCGAGGCCGTCTCGCCATGGTCTACCAGCGCATCGCCGACCCGCTCGGTGAGCATGGACCGGCCGGCAATGGCCACCCGATGGTCTTCGGTCTGCCTGGTGATGATGTCGATCAGATCGTCGTCGCTGAGCACGTTGGAAAATTCGAGCAGCGGCCGGGCCACCTCGATGACGTCATTGGCCAGCTTGACGATGACCGTGCCGGGCGCCCTCTCGAGCGGGGCCAGCAGCTTGGCCACATGGACCCGTGCCTCGACCTCTACCAGCTCGGCGAGCTGGCACAGCACCTCATCATATTGGGCAACCTGGTCGTCGTCGCAACGGTCCGAAACGTAGCTGAAAAGCTGCGCCGTGGTGCGGAACAGTTGCTCGCGTTCCATCTGATTGTCGTCGCCATTGAGAACGCGGAAATTCGCGAACGCACGGTGGCTTTCATCGAGCTCTGTCATGGTCGATCTCCCGGCTTCTGCCGCTTGGTTCGGGTCAGACTGACGCCGACATGCTTGTGGGGGCTGAAGGCGGGAGATCGGATTTGATTCAAATTCTATGCAATTGCCGCTTTGCCCTTGTGCACCTGACCTTTTGCGCGATGCGCGAGACAAAAAAGCCCCGGGGAAAACCTCCCCGGGGCCGGCAGGACTGACCCTGAACGGATTTAGCGCAGGTCGAAGCGATCCGCGTTCGTCACCTTGGTCCAGGCGGCCACGAAATCCCGGGTGAACTTGGGCGCCGAATCGGCCTGGCCATAGACTTCGGCAAAGGCGCGGAGCTGGGAGTGCGAGCCGAAGATCAAATCGACTCGTGTGCCGGTCCATTTCAGCTCGCCGCTCTTGCGGTTCCGCCCCTCATAGACACCCTCTTCATCCGCCTTGGGCGCCCAGACAATGTCCATGGTCAACAGGTTGCGGAAGAAGTCATTGCTCAGCGTTTCCGGGCGATCGGTGAGAACACCGTGTGCGTTGAGTCCGGTCTTGAGCACGCGCAGGCCGCCGAGCAGGACGGTCATCTCCGGACCGGTCAGACCCAGGAGCTGGGCGCGATCGACCATGGCCTCTTCGGGTTGCATGAAGGTGCGCTGGCTGTAGTAGTTGCGGAACGCATCGGCGCGCGGCTCGAGCGCGGCAAACGAGGCCGCATCGGTCTGCTCCTCCGAAGCGTCCATGCGACCCGGCGTGAACGGCACGGTGATGGCCTGGCCACCGGCATGTGCGGCCCGCTCGATCGCGGCACAACCCGCCAGCACGATCAGATCGGCCAGCGAGATCTTCTTGCCGCCCGCGGCCGAAGCGTTGAACTCGGCCTGAATGGTTTCGAGCTGTGCCAGCACCTTGGCGAGCTGGGCCGGCTGGTTGACCTCCCAATCCTTTTGCGGGGCGAGACGAATGCGCGCGCCATTGGCGCCGCCGCGCTTGTCCGACTTGCGGAAGGTCGAGGCCGAGGCCCAGGCAGTCGAGACCAGTTCGGAGACGGACAGCCCCGAAGCCAGCACCTTGGCCTTGAGATCGGCGATATCGGCGTCGTCGACCAGCGGATGATCGACAGCCGGGATGACGTCCTGCCAGATCAGGTCCTCGGCCGGCACTTCCTTGCCCAGATAGCGAACCTTGGGGCCCATATCGCGGTGGGTCAGCTTGAACCAGGCGCGGGCAAAGGCGTCGGCGAACTGATCCGGATTTTCCAGGAAGCGGCGCGAGATCTTCTCGTAGGCCGGATCGAAGCGCAGCGACAGATCGGTGGTCAGCATGGTCGGGCGATGCTTCTTTGAGGCATCGAACGCGTCGGGGATGACGGCATCATCGGTCTTGGCGACCCACTGCTTGGCACCGGCCGGGCTCTCGGTGAGCTCCCATTCATAGCCGAACAGGTTCTCGAAGAAGAAGTTGGACCACTGCACCGGGGTCTGCGTCCAGGTGACTTCCGGACCGCCGGTGATGGCATCGGCACCAACGCCAGTGCCGTGCGTGGACTTCCAGCCCAGGCCCTGATCTTCTAGATCTGCGCCTTCCGGATCAGCACCCACCAGCGATGGATCGCCGGCGCCATGGGTCTTGCCGAAGGTGTGGCCACCGGCGATCAGCGCTACGGTCTCTTCGTCGTTCATCGCCATGCGGGCAAAGGTCTCGCGGATGTCGCGCGCCGCCAGCACTGGATCTGGATTGCCGTTCGGACCCTCGGGATTGACGTAGATCAGGCCCATCTGCACGGCAGCCAGTGGTTCCTCAAGCTGGCGTTCGCCCGAATAGCGGCTATCGCCCAGCCAGGTGCCTTCCGGGCCCCAATAGAGCTCTTCGGGCTCCCAGACGTCGGCGCGGCCACCGGCGAAACCGAAGGTCTTGAAACCCATGGATTCGAGCGCGACATTGCCGGTCAGGATCATCAGGTCGGCCCAGGAAATGGCGTTGCCATATTTCTGCTTGATCGGCCAGATCAGGCGCCGGGCCTTGTCCAAATTGGCATTGTCCGGCCAGGAATTGAGCGGCGCAAAACGCTGCTGGCCCATGCCGGCGCCACCGCGCCCGTCGGTGATACGATAGGTGCCGGCGCTGTGCCAGGCCATGCGGATGAACAGGCCGCCATAATGCCCGAAATCAGCCGGCCACCAATCCTGGCTGTCGGTCATCAGGGCACGGAGGTCTGCCTTGACCGCATCGAGATCGAGCTTGCTGAATTCCTCGGCATAGTCGAAATCCGGGCCCATCGGGTCGGACAGGGGCGAATTGGTGTGCAGCACCTGCACATCCAGCGCCTCGGGCCACCAGTCGCGATTCTTCGGGCCACGCCCTGCACCACCGTGCGGGAACGGGCACTTGCCGGCTTCGGGTTTGGGATTGGGATCGGTCATGGCGGGGGCCTCCTGAATAGACATGAACGCGTTATAGGGGGGTGACAACCATTAGGCCAATCGATAATTCTTCCTAATCCAATAGGAAAAACTAATTGTGACGATCACCCTGAAACAGATGCGCTATGCGGTCGCTGTCGCCGAGGCCGGTCACTTCGGCCGCGCCGCCGAGGCGTCATCGGTCACCCAACCGGCATTGTCTCAGCAAATTCTGACGCTTGAAAGTCTTTGCGGCACACCCCTGTTCGACCGGCTCAAGGCGGGGGTGCGCCCCACCCCGTTTGGGCGGGAATTCGTCACCATGGCCCGCGAAACCCTCAAAAGCGCCGAAGCGCTCGAGGCCTTCGCCATTGGCCGCACCGGCAAGCCTGCCCGTGCCCTGCGCTTCGGCCTGATCCCGACCGTCGCGCCCTACCTGCTGCCGGAAATCTTTCCCGCCCTCACCCGCGATCTGCCCGGGCTCAAATTCACCATCAGCGAAAGCCGCACCGAGGCCCTGCTCGATAGCTTGCGTGATGGAAGCCTGGATATTGCCCTGATTGCCACCGAACCGGGCGGGGCCGGGCCGCGCCTCGTGGACGCACCGCTGTTCGAGGACAATTTCGTGCTGGCAACGCCCAGCGGCGAAACGACGAAGCTTCCGGTCAGTCTGGCCGCCCTGCCCCCGGAGCGCATCTTGCTGCTTGATGAAGGCCACTGTTTTCGCGATCAGACAATCTCGGCCTGCCGGCTGGACACCGAGCGCGGTGCCAAGACCTTTGCCGCAACGTCGCTGTCGACCATCGTGGAATTCGTCGCCAATGGTCAGGGCGTGACCCTGCTGCCCCAGATTGCCCTGCGCAAGGAAGCCAGCGATCCGCGCATCGCCGTGCATCCGCTGAACGACCCGGCAGCAGGCCGGCAATTGCGGCTGGTCTGGCGCGAGGCGACGCCCTTTGCTGCGACCTTCCAGCAGATCGCCGATGTGATCCGCAGCATGCGCGGCGAACCGGCAGGCTAGGCAGTCATGCGACGGCGCTGGCTATAGCTGTCCCAGGAAAACACGATCAGCGACACCCAGATCAACGCAAAGCTCAGCAGGCGCAGCGCATTGAGCTCCTCGCCGAACATCAGGATCGCCAACAGAAACTGGATCGAGGGCGCCAGGTACTGGAACATGCCAATGGTGGTCAGCCGCAGCCGCCGGACGCCATAAGCAAACAGCAAGAGCGGCACAGCCGTTGCCGGGCCGGTGGCGATCAACAACAGCATCAGGGTGGGATCAGCGTGAACACCCACACCATTGCGGACGATGTCGAAGATGACATAGCCCATGGCGAGTGGCGCAACCACGAGAGTTTCAGCGAACAGCCCCGTCGCCGGGCCGGTTTGTGCGGTCTTGCGAATGAAACCATAAAAGCCGAACGAGAAGGCCAGGCCCAGGGCAATCAGCGGCACGCGCCCGATGCCGGCGGCCTGGATCAGGATGGCCACGATGGCAATGGCAATGGCGATGGTCTGCATGCGGTTCTGCCGCTCGCCCAGGAAAACCATGCCGATGGCCACGCTGACCAGCGGATTGATGAAATAGCCGAAGCTGGCCTCGAGCACCTGCCCGGTTTCCACCGCCCAGACATAAAGCAGCCAGTTGCACACCAGCAGCAGCGCCGACACAGCGATCACCCGCATGCGCCGGAAATCCATCAGGACCGACCGGATTTCCGCAAAACCCGCGGTAACGGCGAGAACAATCGCCAGTAGGACCAGCGACCACAAGGTCCGCTCGGCGACAATCAGCACCGAGCCGGCCTGGTCGAGAAGGTGAAACAGGATCGGCAGAAAACCCCAAAGCAGATAGGCGGACAGAGCGGCAACAACGCCTTTTCGCGTCTCGGCGGCATCGGCCTGCCGCTGCGTGACGGTCTCTGCAGCCAGCTCGGGCGCTTGTTCTGGAAGGGTCATGGCGGGACTCCGCACCACGATGCGGGTGCCCGTTCCTGTACCAACCCGAAGGCGCCATGGCCAATCAGAGTTTGTGATCGGCAACCCTTGCAAAGGTGATGGCGAAGTTCCAACCTTTGCCGGTGTCGGACGTTGGCCTTGAGAAGCGCCGGCAATGCTCGCGCGCTTCGGACCCGTCCCTATACGAGGAGCAGCAGATGAAAAAGACAGTGACCTGGATCCTGATCGCCGATGGAACACAGGCCCGCGTGGTGGAGCACCTGGGTCCCGGTAAGGGACTCACCACCGTCAAAGGTCTTGATTGGTCCATTCGGCCGCTCCAGACTCAGGATATCAACGCTGATCGACCTGGCCGCAGCTTCTCTTCGGTCGGACCTGGTCGCAGTGCGATGGAGCCCAAGACAGACCCCGCAGATCATCGCGAGGCCGAATTCGTGCGCTCGGTCGCCCATGTCATGGAAGACAAGGCCAAGGCCGGAGCCTATGACCGATTGATCATCGCCGCCGCGCCAATTGCACTGGGCAATCTGCGCAAGGCGCTGTCCGATCATGTCAAGAAAACCGTTGTGGCCGAGCTCGACAAGGATTTGACCAATGTCCCCACGCCACAATTGGACAAGCATCTGGACGGCATCATCGCCGTCTAGGCGGCGAGCGTAACTTCTTTAACGAATTACAGAGCCTTACCGCGCTTTCCGGAATCAGTCTCGACAAGAGTTGAATCAGATTGTCAGGGCGCAGATTCAATCTCTGAGGCACTTGAATCAGAACCAAAGCCAGGCGGCGCGATCTCTTGCATCGCGCCGCTAGTCGTCTGTTTCGTCGTCGCTTTCCTCGCCCGAAAAGGCATCGAGAAACTGTAGCAGCACCGAATTGACCAGCCCCGGCTTCTCAATGCTGGGAATGTGCGCCGCTCCTTCCAATACCACGCCGATGGCGTTGGGCATGGTCTCTGACAGGGTCTCGTGCCGCTCGACCAAGGCGGTAAAATCCTCATCCCCGACAATCAGCAGGGTGGGCGCCGCCACGGTCTCCATCCGGCTCCAGGCGTCCGGCGAAACCTCTTCCTGGGTCAGCTCCGGCTTGCTGAGCACAATAGCGTTCATATCCAGGAACAGCTCGCGTACGGCGCCACCAACTCGGCCATTCTGGCTGCGTGGCCCATCGAGCCATTCATGGGCCTGAACGCGATTGAGCAGATCAATGTCGCCGCGTTCCCAAGCGTCTTCCTCGGCCATTTCGATGGCGCTTTCTTCCGCTGTGGCACTCCAGGGGGCACCGTTGATCGACGTGCCTATCAACACCAGCCCGATCACGCGCCCGGGATAGGCGAGTGCAAAATCGACGGCCAGCCCGCCACCCATGGAACATCCCACCAGAATGGCGGCATGGATATCCATTTCCTCGAGCAGGGCCTCAAGATCTTCGAGATGGCTGAACGGCTCGTCTTCACTGGTGGTTTCGCCATAACCGCGCCGGTCATAGGCAATGGCGTGCCAACCCCTGGCGGCGACCGCGTCCATCTGGTCGAGCCACATGCGCTTGTCGCAGACACCGGCATGGAGGAACACGACCGGAAGCCCCTCCCCCTGTTCGAGACCGCTCAGCGTAGCGCCGCCGATCTCCAGAGTGAAAGGCTCGGTGCTCATTGCTCCAGGGCCGCGCAGAATTTCGTGCCGTCCTTGTCGCCCAGCCAGCAGCCTGGCTCGCCCTCGACGGGCACAAACCGGCCCAGTTCCTCGGGGTAACGGCCCGGTTGTGGTTCAGCGGCAATGAGATAGCCCAGGCCCTCGCCATCGGCTTCATGCGCAAACACGAAAGTTTCTCCACTCGGCAGGGCAAAGGTAATGCCACCGCCATCGACAGTCACGTCGCAATCAAAAGGATCCAGGCCCGTGATTGAGCATTGCCCCGGCGCAGCAAGTGCCGGAACGGCGAGGGCAAGGCTGACCAGCAGCACCGCCCCCGTCACCAAATTCTTCATACAGTCCCCCAAGAACCGATCTGCAAGGAGCTTGGCTCCATTCAGGGCACTCTATTGCAGAAAGCCCAACAAACCCAACGCTTTTCACATGTCAATGGAGGATTGGTAAAGGCCGGCCGGCAAGTTAGACGTCTGCCCCGAGCAGACGATCCAGCGCCCGTTCAATATCGGCCTGGCTATAGGGCTTGGCGATGACGGCATGATCCTGCCATTCCGGCGGCAGGCCGTCGCGTCCATAGCCGGTGGCAAACAGGATCGGCACCCCGCGCTCGCGCAGGATTTGTGCTGCAGGGAACACCTTGGCGCCGCCGATATTGACGTCCAGAATAGCGACATCGAGGGCTTCGACACTGCTGGCCAGCCGCTCAGCTTCGGGCAAGCGCATGGCCTGAGCCGCAATGCTCCAGCCGAGTTGCTCCAGAATATCCTCGAGATTGATCAGAACCAGCGTCTCATCCTCGACGACAAGTACGCGGCGTCCGGCACTAGTCAAATCGTGCCTCCTGCTCAGCATAGGCCGTCGCAGGGATCGACAACCGCGCCCGAAGTCCGTTCTGATCATAGTTCAAATCCAGGCCGCCACCCAATTCGCCTGTTACGACCATGCGCAAGAGCCGGGAGCCGAAACCTTGCCGCACCGTCTCGGCCGGTGTTGGCCCATTGCGCTCTATCCATTCGAGGACGAGCTGCCCCTCTCCGTCCCGATGCCAGCGAACAGCCAGATTGCCCTCGGGCACCGAAAGGGCACCGTGCCGGGCCGCATTGGCCGCCATTTCGTGCAGCACCAAAGCCAGCGCCACGGTCGTCTTGGCGTTCACCACCAGCGCAGGGCCGCCATAGTCGACTTGTTCGTCGCCAAAAGCACTCAACTCCTGGCATACCAGGTGCCCGAGTTCGGCATCATGCCAGTGGCGATCGCTCAGCATGGTATGGGCGTTGGAAAGCGCCATGATCCGGGCCTCGAGCGATCGCCGTGCCTGGGCGAAATCGCTGGTGCTGCGCAGGGTCTGGCTGGCAATGGACTGTACGGTTGCCAGGGTGTTTTTCACCCGGTGGTTCAACTCATCAATCAGCAGACGCTGCCGGCGGGCGGCCCGCACCGCCTCGGTACGATCCATGCCCTGCACGAAAACGCCGGTAATATTGCCCGCGCCGTCGCGGATCGGATTGTAGGAAAAATCGAGGAAGGTTTCCTTGGCCGGCTGTCCGGGTTCGTTTTCCAGCATCACGCGCGCGCTTTCGGCGGCGTGCACGTGGCCTTCGGCATAAACCCGGTCGAGCAGCGCTACAAAACCCTGCTCGACCACCTCGGGCATGGCCTGCGCAATGGCCTGGCCAATCACGTTCCGCCCCCCGATCAGCTTGATGTAGGAATCGGAGGTGAAGGTGAAGACATGGCTAGGGCCGGACAGCACGGCAAAAAAGGCCGGTGCCTGCTGGAACAGCCGGCGGAACTCGGCGCTGGACGCCTCGGTCTCGCGCGTGCGCTCGATCAGGCGCGTGGCCGCCGAAATCGAGCCATAGGGCAGCGTCGTCGCTTCGCGCATTCGCACCAGTTCGGTGACATCCACCGTATTCTGCATCACATGCTGCACGGTGCCGTCAGGACCGGTGAGCGGCACATGCACGGCAGTCCAGTAGCGATTGGTGACAGTGCCGTCGGCTTCGGTGATAGGATAATTGATATAGGCCAGCGTGTCCGGCTCGCCTGTGGCCAGCACCCGCTCGAAGGATTGGCGCAGGCGCTTGCCGGCTTCGCCCTCATTGGGAAACAGCGCAAACAGGTTTTGCCCCTTGAGGCGGTCGAACGGCGTTCCCACCACCTGCTGGTAAGCCGCATTGGCGGCGACGTAGCAAAGATCGCGATCCAGGATCATGAACGGGCTGGGCAGCGCCTCGAATATGCGCGCGAAATCCAGCTCAGCCATATATCGGTTATCCCCCATATGCATGCCGGGAACTGCATCCCGATCAAGGCAATTGAACGCGGCGGCATCCAGCTGGTTCCATCGTGAAGAAGATTTTCTTCCCGGCACTGGGATGATGGCAAGAAAACGGAGCGCAGCTTTCGCCGCGCCCCGTTGTGATTTACCGCGTCAGCGGCTTGTAGGTTGCCCGCCGTGGATTGACGGCATCGGCGCCCAGGCGACGGACCTTGTCGGCCTCGTAGTCCTGGAAATTGCCCTCGAACCATTCGACATGACTGTCCCCTTCAAAGGCCAGCATGTGGGTGGCAAGGCGATCAAGGAACATGCGATCGTGGCTGATGATGACGGCGCAACCGGCGAATTCCTCAAGCGCTTCTTCGAGCGCGGCCAGGGTTTCGGTGTCCAGATCGTTGGTCGGTTCGTCGAGCAGCAGGACGTTGGCGCCGGACTTGAGCATCTTGGCCAGGTGAACGCGATTGCGCTGCCCGCCCGAGAGGTTGCCCACCTTCTGCTGCTGGTCACCGCCCTTGAAATTGAAGGCCGAGGTATAGGCGCGGCTGTTCATCTCGCGCTTGCCCAGCATCAGGATGTCGTCGCCTTCGGAGATTTCCTCCCAGACCGTCTTGTTGGGATTGAGCGCATCGCGGCTCTGGTCGACATAACCCAGATGCACGTTTTCGGCGACAGTGACGGTGCCGCTATCGGGCTTCTCCTGGCCGGTGAGCATCTTGAACAGGGTCGTCTTGCCAGCGCCATTGGGGCCGATAATGCCCACAATGCCGCCGGGCGGCAGCTTGAAGGAAAGATCATCAATCAGCAGCCGGTCGCCAAATGACTTGGATAGGTTCTCGACCGTGATGACATTCTGCCCGAGCCGCTCGCCGGGCGGGATGATGATCTGTGCGGTCTGGGACTGGGTGCGGGCCTCGTTGAGCTTGACCAGCTCGTCATAGGCCTTGATACGCGCCTTGGACTTGGACTGGCGCGCCTGCGGGGACTGGCCCATCCATTCGCGCTCACGCTCGAGCACCTTGGCGCGGGCCGCGTCCTCGCTCTTTTCCTGCGCGAAGCGCTTCGCCTTGGCCTCCAGATAGGCCGAGTAATTGCCTTCATAGGGCACGCCGCGGCCGCGATCGAGTTCGAGAATCCAGCCCGTGACATTGTCGAGGAAGTAGCGGTCGTGGGTGATGATCAGCACCGCGCCCTCGAACTCGCGCAGGTGCCGTTCGAGCCATGCCGTGGTCTCGGCGTCCAGATGGTTGGTCGGCTCGTCCAGCAGCAGCAGGTCGGGCTTGGACAGGAGCAGCGCGCAGAGCGCCACGCGGCGCTTTTCACCGCCCGAGAGGTTGGTGACGTCGGCGTCGCCGGGCGGGCAGCCAAGTGCCTCCATGGCAACCTCGACCTGGGATTCGAGATCCCACAGATTCTGCGCGTCGATGACGTCCTGAAGCTGGGTCGCCTCGTCGGCGGTCTCGTCGGAATAATTCATCATCAACTCGTTGTAGCGGTCGACGATGTCCTTCTTTTCCTTGACGCCCATCATCACATTGCCCAGCACGTTGAGCGCCGGATCAAGCTGCGGCTCCTGCGGGAGGTAACCAACCTTGGCGCCATCGGCAGCCCAGGCTTCGCCCGAAAACTCGGTCTCGATGCCGGCCATGATCTTGAGCAGGGTCGACTTGCCCGAGCCATTGGGGCCGAGAATGCCGATCTTGGCGTCGGGGTAGAAGGACAGATGGATATTATCCAGCACCTTCTTGCCACCGGCATAAGCCTTACTCATTCCGTGCATGTGATAGATGAACTGGCGCGCCATGGGCGATGAACCTCTTGAAGGGTGTTCGGGGATTGGCGCCTATGTAGGCCAAGCGGCCTTGCGGAGCAACGGGGGCCATGTGGTCACGGAGGCGTCATCTGCGCCCACTAAGCAGGTCCCGCCCGACACACTGCTCACGAGCCTTGCCATGACCCGACCGTTGCCCACAATTGGCGCCGCCCTTTTTGTCGACGATCTGGAAACGCTTGCGCCCTGGCTGATCGAGGGGCAGCGCGACGTGGAAATCCAGGACTTCATTTTTCCCGAGCGGCTGGACGGCGACTGGCAGATGCAGGTCGATCGCGCCCGCACTCTGCTTGACGGGCATACGGGCCGCCTGGGTATCCACGGCCCCTTCATGGGCTTTTCCATTGCCACACCTGACCCCGCCATTCGCGCGGCGGTAAAACAGCGCCTGCGCCAGGGTCTCGACATCGCCGTGGCCCTGGGTGCCACGCAAATGGTCGTCCACAGCCCCTACACCACCTGGAGCTACAACAATCTCGACAAGGATTTCGGGGCCCGCACGCGGATGACCGAATATTGCCACCTGACCATGGGCGATGCTGTCAGGCAGGCGGAAGACCATGGCATTACCTTGGTCATCGAGAATATCGAGGACAAGGACCCGATGGACCGGCTGCATCTGGCCAATAGCTTCGAAACGGACGCGGTTGCTGTCTCTATCGATACCGGCCATGCGCACTATGCCCATGGCACCACCGGCGCGCCCCCGGTTGACTATTTCGTGACGGCGGCCGGTGACCGTCTGGCCCATGTCCATGTGCAGGACGCAGACGGCTATGCCGACCGCCATTGGCGGCCAGGCATGGGCACGGTCAATTGGCACGCGGTTTTTGCGGCCCTTGCCACCCTGCCACAGTCGCCGCATCTGGTGCTCGAACTGGCCGATAACAGCCAGTTGCGCGCCGGGGCCGACTGGCTGATCGCGCAGGGGCTGGCGCGCTGACAGCAAGGCCAGGTGGAACAAATCCACCCGCGCGTCGGTTTGTCCTGAAAGCGTCAGGACCTATGCATGGCCAATCTCTGGTACAAGAACGCAATCGTCTATTGCGTCGATGTCAAAAGCTTCATGGATGCCAATGGCGACGGCACCGGCGATTTCGTCGGGCTGGCCGACAGGCTCGATCACCTCGAGCGGCTGGGCGTCACCTGTATCTGGCTCAATCCATTCTACCCGTCACCACGACGCGACAATGGCTACGACATCTCCGACTATTACGGCATCGACCCCGCGCTTGGGACGCTGGGGGATTTCGTCGAGTTCATCGAAGCGGCCAAAGATCGCGGCATGCGGGTGATTGTCGACCTTGTCGTCAACCATACCTCCGACCAGCATCCCTGGTTTCAGGCTGCCCGGACCGACCCGAACTCGCCCTACCGCGACTGGTATGTCTGGCGCGACGAAAAACCGGACAATATCACCGACGGCATTGTCTTTCCCGGTGTGCAGAAGGCCACCTGGACGTATGACCGGACCGCCAAGGCCTGGTACATGCACCGCTTCTACAAGTTCCAGCCGGACCTCAATACGGCCAATCCCGCCGTGCGGCAGGAAATCCTCAAGATCATGGGGTTCTGGCTGGCGCTGGGCGTGTCAGGCTTTCGGGTTGATGCCGTGCCGTTTCTGATTGAGCCGCGCGGCGTGCTGACGGACAAGCCGGTCGTCGACCCCCATGCCATGCTGACCGAGATCCACGACTTCCTGTCCTGGCGCAAGGCCGAAGCCATTCTGCTGGCCGAGGCCAATATCAGCTACGAAGAAGCACCCGACTATTTTGCCGCCGGAGACCGCATGACAATGGTTTTCGACTTTGTCGGCAACCAGCAATTGTTCCTCTCCCTGGCCCGCAAGACCGCCGCTCCCCTGCGCCGTTCGTTGGCCGCGCGGCCCGACCCGCAAGGCATGGGCCAATGGGCCGTCTTTCTGCGCAACCATGACGAGCTGAACCTGGGGAACCTTACCGAACAAGAGCGCGAGCAGTGTTTCGCCGCCTTCGGGCCCGAACCGGACATGCAGATCTATGACCGCGGCCTGCGGCGCCGGCTCGCCAGCATGTTCGATGGGGACGAGACGCGCCTGAAAATGGCGTTCTCGCTATTGCTGGCCCTGCCCGGCACACCTGTCATCTGGTATGGTGACGAGATCGGCATGGGGGAAGACCTGGCCCTGCCCGAACGCGAAGCCGTCCGTACGCCGATGCAATGGTCGCCAGGGCACAATGGTGGGTTCTCGGAGGCGCCGAAAGACGAGCTTGTCCGGCCGGCGATCGACAGCGGCAAGTTCGGCTATCATCACATCAACGCCGCGATGCAGACCCAGCACCGCAATTCGTTCTTCCATGCCATTGCCGATATGGTGTCGGCACGCCGCTCGTCGCCGGAAATCGGCTGGGGTGGTGTCGATATTGTTGATGTGGGGGACGATGAATTGCTCGTGCTCTCCAGCCACTGGCGCGGCAATCGAGTGATCACCGCCCATAATTTTGCCGGCACGCCCAAATCATTTCATCTGGCCGATGAAGGTATCGAAGAACTCATGCCGATGCTGACCGATTCACCGACCGGACCGATCAAGGGCGATGGCGAAATCGCGCTGTCCGCCTATGGCTATTGCTGGCTGCGCTGCAATGGCGAGCGACGCTAAAGTTCGGTCTTGAGCCACTGCCCGATCGGCCAGGTGGCAGCGAAATGCTGCGCGCAGAGATCGGCAAAGCCGGGCGCAAAGGCTACCGCGCCGGGCAAGGTGATGGTCGCGGTCAGCCCTTCAAACAGCAGATATTCGGCCCGGTCCGGATCGGCCTCGAAACCGCGCGGCGGCCTCTTGCGGGTTTTCTCGCCAATCTCATACGCGCCTGCGGCCCGCACCGCCGTGATGGCGGCCTGCAGCGCTTTGCCCGAGCGAGGCAGCACCACGGCATGGCGGAAGCTGTCGAGCGTGTCCTTGTCGAAGTGGTGCATGCCGGTACCCAGCAGCACCTGGTCGGGCGTAATGCGCAGATAAAAGCCGGGATTGGCCCAGCCCTTCTTCTCGCCATGCCAGAACCAGAAATCGAGATGGGTCTTGTAGGCCCGCTTGTCCTTGGAGAACCGCACATCGCGATTGACCCGCATGATCGAGCCATTGATGCGCGGCTCGGCATGAACCTCGGGCGATATCGCTTTGAGCCTTGGCGCCATTGCCTGAACGAACGCCTTGCCCGCTTCCACGTAGCTCGTGTCGTAGAGCGCCCGGTTTTCCTCAAACCAGGCCTTTTCATTGTGGTCCGCGATGCCGACGAGAAACTGTCTCGTCTCCTCGGGAAAATGCTCGAACTGCGCGCTCACCCTGCCGATACCTCCACGGGCACGGACTTGAAGGCGGGGGTCTTGCTGCGCGGATCGACCGCCTGCCCCACCAGGACGTTGGCTTCCGGATAATAGGCCAGCACAGAGCCCGGCGGCAGATCGAAGCGGGTGGCAATGCCGCGCATTTCTCCGGCGTCCGACCGGACCATCACGGCCTGCCCCTCGACCAGTCCGCGCGCGGCCATATCCTCTGCACTGAGAAAAATCGATTGCCGCCCGGCCTGGCCACGATAGCTGTCGGTTTCCTCGTAGATGATCGAATTGAACTGCCCCTCGCTGCGCATGCTGGCCAGCATCAGGCGGCCAGGCCTTTGCTCGGGTACAGGGGTCACCACGAAATGCGCCTTGCCATCTGCCGTGCCGAATGTCGGCGCATGCAGCACCCGATTGCGAATGTGGAACTCGCGCTTGGCCACATCGATATCGGCCAATTCCTCCATGCCAGGCACAATGGCAGCGATGGCATCGCGCAGTTTTGCATGAGCGGAGAAGGCAGAAAAATCTATGGGCGAATGCGGCAGCATGCGCTTGCCCAACTGACCCAGGATCCAGCTTTCCGGGCGCACGGTTTCGATGCGCCGAATGCCGCCATCGGACAGGCGCACGAAGTTGAACATGGATTCCTGCGTGGTCGGCTCCCATTCCTCGTCGCGCGCCGTGACCGGCAGGATCATCATCTCCCCCTCGCCCACGCCATGCACATGGCCCTGATTGAGCGTGGTGGTGAGAAACAGCTTGAAGCCGATATTGGCCATGGCGCGGCTGGAAAATGCCGTATCCGGCGTCGCGGCCCAGAGATTGCCACCCATGATGACAGCGGCGTCGATCTCGCCGGCAGCGGCCTTTTGCATGCAGGCCATGGTGTCGAGCCCCTTTTCCTCTGGGAAGTTGACACCAAAGGCCTCCTGCATGCGATCGAGCACATCGCGCGCCAGCACCGGCTTGACGCCAATGGTGCCGATGCCCTGCACATTGGAATGGCCGCGCAGGGGCAACAGTCCGGCAAAGCGGCGCCCGATCATGCCGCGCAGCAGCGCCAGATTGGCGATGGCCTCGACATTGGCGACGCCATGGACATGGTGGGTCATGCCCATGCCCCAGGCAAACACGGCATTGTTGGCGCGGCCATAGGCGGCGGCCACGCGTTCGATTTCGGACCGGTCGAGGCCACAGGCGGCGGTAATTGCATCCCAGCTCAGCGCATCCAGATCCGCCTTGAAGCCCGCGAAATCCTCGGCGTGCGCCGATATGAATCCGCGGTCTTCCGTCCCCTGTTCGAGGACGGCCTTGCAGAGGCCCTTGAACAGCGCAATGTCGCTGCCGATGCGCGGCTGCAGATAGTCCGACGCGATCTCGCTGCCGCCCTTGAGCATGGACATTGGCGATTTCGGCACAGCGAATTTCACCAGCCCCGGCTCCTTGGCCGGATTAATGACGATGACCTGCCCGCCCCGCTCGCGGCAGTTCTTGAGCATGTGGATGAAACGCGGATGATTGGACGAGGGATTGGCGCCGATGACGAAGATCAGGTCGGCGCCGGTCAGGTCTTCGAGCTCGATGGTCGCCGTGCCGGTGCCGATCGTTGTCTTGAGCCCCTCGCTGGTGGCTTGGTGGCAGTAATAGGAGCAATTGTTGACATTGTTGGTGCCATAGGCCCGGGCGAGAAGCTGGAACAGGAAACCCGCCTCGTTGGAGGAGCGGCCCGAGGAATAAAAGAAGCTGCGCTGCGGATCGGTCTCGGCCAGCCGATGGGCGGCATGGTCGAGCGCCGCATCCCAATCCAGTGGTTCGAAGCGACTGGCGCCGGCGCGCCGGAACAACGGCGTGCCCAGTCGACCCAGAGATTCCATTTCCTTGCCGGTCAACTCGGCCAGATCGTCAATCGTATGCTCGAAAACCAGCGCGGGAATGGGCGGCTGGATATCGGTGGACTGGGCCTGCACCGACTTGTTGCAGACCGACGGAAATTCGCCCAGCTCATTGGTCATGCCACCCTGCTGACCGCCCATGCCATAGGCACAGGCCTTGCAGGTGTTCCTGGCGGTCAGCGCCTTGGTGGCCTTGCCCACCCCGATCCGGTTGATGGTCGAAAGGGTATAAAGCACCTTCTTGGGGCCGCCGCCCACGATATGGCTGGTATCGGTCAAATCATTTCTCCTCGCCCCATTGTTCGCCAGCGGCGGGCATTGGGGCAAGGGAAATGCTTGCGCGATCAGTTCGACATTGTCGAGCGGTGGGCCCAGCCGGTCATGCGTTTTTCGATCCAGGCCATCAGCGCATACATGGCGATGCCTTCAACGGCCAGCATCAACAGGCCCGCAAAGACCAGCGGCACGTTGAAGTTGGACTGCGCCGACGCCATCATCTGACCCAGCCCCGAATTGGACGCGACTGTTTCGCTCACCACCGAGCCGACAAAGGCCAGGGTGATCGCCACTTTCAGCGAGCCGAAGAAATAGGGCATGGAGCGCGGTATGCCGACCTTGAGCATGATGTCGAGCTTCTTGGCGCCCAGCGCCCGCAACACGTCTTCGGTTTCCGGCTCGATGGTGGCGAGGCCCGTGGCGACATTGACCACGATGGGGAAGAAGGAAATCAGGAACGCGGTCAGCACCGCCGGCACCGTGCCGATGCCGAACCAGATCACCAGGATCGGTACCAGCGCCACCTTGGGAATGGCATTGAACCCCACCATGATCGGGTAGAGCCCGGCATAGATGGTCTTGGACCAGCCGATGAACAGGCCAATGCCGAGCCCGGCCACAATGGCAATGAGGAAGCCGAGCACGGTGGTGTACAGCGTCTGCACCGAATTCTTCCAGATCGGCGACCAATATTGGAAAATGGCTTCGAACACCCGCGTGGGGGTGGGCAGGATGGTGTGCGGCAGGCCGGAAATGCGCGCGCCCAGCTCCCAGATGACGAAGAGGCCAATGGTGTAAATGACGGGGGACAACCGCACCCAGTCTATCTTGAGGGCCGGCTTTGGCGCCGCCGCGACAGGCGTTGTGGTTTCTGTTGAGCTCATGCTGCGGCCCTCGCGGTGGCAATTTCCCCGTGCAGCTTCTGCACCATGTCGTTGAAGGCCGGCTCATAGAGCAATTCGAGCTGGCGCGGCCGCTCGAAAGGCACGACATGCTCGGAGATGATGCGGCCCGGACGCGCGCTCATCACCACGACCTTGTCGGCCAGAAACACGCTTTCGCGCAGATCATGGGTCACCAGCGCAATGGTGACATCCTGGGTCGCATGCAGATCGCGGATGACGCACCACAATTCTTCGCGGGTGAAAGCGTCGAGCGCGCCGAAAGGCTCGTCGAGCATCAGGAGTTCGGGTTCATGGATCAGCGCGCGGCAAAGATTTGCCCGCTGCTGCATGCCGCCGGACAATTGCCAGGGGAATTTTTCGCCAAAGCCCTTGAGCCCGACGGTTTCGAGCAGTTTTTCTGCCTTGGCGACATATTCCGCCTTGTGCGCACGCAGGCGGTGGCGATGTCGCTCGACGATCTCGAGCGGCAACAGGATGTTTTCCAGCGTCGTGCGCCAGGGCAGCATGGTGGGGTTCTGGAACGCCATGCCCACGATCGAGACCGGCTTGGTCACCTGGCTATTGGCCACGATGACCGACCCAGCTTGCGGAATATGCAGCCCCGTCGTCAGCTTCATCAGGGTGGACTTGCCGCAGCCCGAGGGGCCGACAACGGCGACGAACTCGCCGCGTTGTATTTTGAGATTGAGCCCACTCACCGCCAGCGTGCCATCGGGCCCGCCATAGCGCATGTCGACATTTTCAATTGAAACCAGTGGCGAGGCCATAGGCGTCTCCAGTCAAGGCAGAACAGGTCCAGTCAAGGCAGAACAGGACCGCCCCGAGACCATTCCCGTTCCCTCGGAAGAATGGCTCGGGGCGGATGACCCGGGCGTCCCTTATCGCCCGGGAATGCAGGCCGCCATCAAGGCAGCATGCGTTCCTCTGCCGGGGGCAGATACTGCGCATCGAAGATGTCGGCGGCAGTCACATTGCCCTGCAGTCCCATGGAGATCTTGAGCGTTTCGATCGACGCAGCCAGGCGCGCCTCGTCGATGCCGCCAAAGCCGTTCTCGACCACATAAGGGGTCTTGATATTCATCTCATTGGCCATGACCAGGCGCTCGGTTTCAGTGTCGATATTGAGCGTCTCATTGCGCATCAGGACCGCCGCAGCACCGGCGGCCGGATCAGCTACGGCATCGGCAAAGCCCTTGGCCAGTGCACGGAGGAACCCCTTGACCGCTTCTGGATTTTCGTCCGCGAAGGCCTCGTTGACCATGATGGCATTGCCATAAAGATTGAGGCCGTGATCTGCAAAGAGCAGCGGCACGATATCATCTTCCGGCACGCCATTGGCCTTGAGGTTGAGGATCACCGAGAAGGCGAAGCCAAACACGCCGTCCACATCGCCGGAGGCCAGCATCGGCTCGCGCACCGGGAAGCCAATCGATTCAAGGGTTATGGCGCTATCGTCGATCCCGGCCACTTCCTTGAAGGCGGGCCATTGGGCAAAGGCGCCATCCGGCGGCGGCGCGCCCAGCTTCTTGCCTTCAAGCGATGCCGGGTCTTCAGTGATGCCGAGCGACCTGCGGCCGACAACCGAGAACACCGGCTTGTCATAGACCATCATCACGGCCTTGACCGGCTGGGACGGGTCTTCGTCCAGGAACTTGATCAGCGAGTTGATGTCGCCAAAGCCAAGCTGATAGGCGCCTGTCGCGACGCGTGGAATGGCCTCGACCGAGCCATTGCCGATATCGATGGTGACGTTGAGCCCTTCATCAGCGAAATAGCCATTGTCCTGGGCCAGGAGAAAGCCAGCGGCGGGACCCTCGAAGCGCCAGTCAAGTGTGAGCTTGATGTCGGTCTGCGCCAGGGCAGGCAGGGCCAGGCCGGAAACGGACAGGCCCGTTGCCAGAGCCAGTGCTGCGGTAAAGTGGCGGCGAGAAAGCATGATTTTGACGTCCCCAGTTTTGTTATGGGGAGAAATCAAGCGCAGCCACCGCCCGCGCGCAAGTATTTTCTGACTATTTTGGCATCAGACAGCATTGCTGCCCAATTTCTCAGCAACCTGCTGCCTCTTTCTCAGCCAGCCTCAGATGGGTAGCCCCGAGCGCGCCTTGACCCGCCGAATACTCATATTGGAATGAATGCGCGCCACCCCGGGCAGCCGCGCGCTCAACCGGCGGTGCAGATGTTCGAAGTCCTCGTGGTCGCGGCAGATCACCCGCAGGATATAGTCGGACTGGCCGGCCATCAGATGGCATTCGAGCACTTCGGGAATGTCCTGCACGGCGGCCTCGAAGGCATCGAGCGCCGCTTCGCTCTGGCTGGTCAGCCCCACCTCGATGAAGAATTGCATGGCAAATCCCAGAAGGCCGGCATCGAGCTCGGCGCGATAGCCTTGCACGAAACCTGCATCTTCCAGCGCCTTGATACGCCGGTGGCAGGCCGAGGGCGACAAGCCAACCGTCTCTCCAAGAACCTGTACACTGCGATGGGAATCGCGCTGCAGTTCACGCAATAATTTACGGTCAGTTGCATCGGGCTGTAGGGGCAAGGCGCGGTTCTCCGGCAGGACGAGCAATAATTCGACCATGTAACCCACCGCGATGTCCTGACAAGGACCGCGCGGCTTATCCCCCGCCACACCCACAAATGGGCAGGAATCTGGTAAACAAATACTCTCGAAATTCGTCCGCTTTTTGTCCGGAAATCCGCACCAATCCGATTGCACCGGTGCAAAAAAACAGGGCGCGAAACCGAAGTCTCGCGCCCCTCCGGGGCGGCCAACAAAGGAGCGTCAACCTTTGCGACCGACCGCCGATCGGATGGTGGAGGCTCTGTTGGCGGTCCACCATAGATTGGTCCGGATTGATCTGCGTCCGGTTCGCTTGCTCAACGACCGGACGCGCAGGCGGTTCCCGCCAAACAGGCTCACATCGCTTTTGTGATCGAAGAACGACGCGCAGCGGCTAGAGCTCGAATGGCGCCTGTAGCGACTGGATCGCCTTGATGGCGGCCGAGGCACGATTTTCGACGCCCAGCTTGGCATAGACCTGCTCAAGATGCTTGTTCACCGTGCGGGGGCTGAGGCCCAGAATATCGCCAATATCCTTGTTGGACTTGCCGCGCCCGATCCAGAGCAGCACTTCGCTTTCGCGCTGCGTCAGGCCGAATTGCTGGCGCAGGATCTCTTCCTGACCCTCCTCCTGGGCGCGCGCGATGCGGAACAGATATTCATCTCCGCCCACCACGCCCAGAAAGGCAAAATGCAGACCGGTGCTTTCGCCTGTGTTGAGATCGAACCCGCCCCCCGGCGTAGGCCGCTCGCCTTCCGCCAAACGCCAGTCGACAAAGCAGCGCGACATGATGCGCTGGGTGCCCTGCTCAATTCCGGACCGCTCCAGCAACCGATTGGCCTGAGGCGTTGACCACAGCACCGCGCCATCTGATCCAAAGGCCACCAAGTGCCGGCCGGCAGCATCCAGGGCGATGCGGGCACTCTGCGCCCGGCGGGCATTGGCCAGGTGCACCCGAATGCGCGCCCGCAACTCGTCCACATTGATCGGCTTGGAGAGATAATCTACCCCGCCGCTTTCGAGCGCGTGCACCACATGCTCGGTTTCGGTCAGCCCGGTCATGAAGATGATCGGGACATGGACCAGTGGCGGCATGGCCTTCATCTGCTGGCAGGTCTCAAAACCATCCAGCCCCGGCATCACCGCATCCATCAGCACCACATCCGGCGTGACCCGCTCAACGATCTTGAGCGCTGCCTCGCCGCTGCGGGCGACAAGCACCGTGACACCCGCTTGCTCGAGAGCGGTTGTCAGAAAACCAAGCGACTCCGGCGAGTCGTCGACCAGAAGAACGATGTCCTGCTCCTGCTCAATCCGGCTCATGGCCCACCCGCTCCAGCGTTTCGGCGAAACCATCGAAATCAAAATTCTGCATATGCTGCCTTAGCGCCTCGACAAGTGGCAGATTGGCCGGATCGGCCGCCAACTCGGCCAGCTTGTCGTCAATGCCCCTGACATGGCCGATTTGACTGAGTGCGGCCAGGTCGCGCAAGTGCTCTGCGCCCGGAGAGCGCATTTGTCTATCGCGTGGTGCGGGCTTGTCAGGCACCTCATGGACCCATTCCAGTCCGAGATGCGTGCCCAGCCTGTCAACCAATTGGTTGAGATCGAACGGCTTGGCCAGCGTATCACTATGCCCGGCGTCGGCACTGGTGGGATTGGCGCCATCCCCGATATTGGCCGAGAGCATGATCATGGGCGCCGTAACGCCACGCGCGCGCATGGTCTGCACCAGCTCCCAGCCGCTCATGCCCGGCATGCGGATGTCGACAAAGAAAAGATCGGGCCGCGCCGTCTCGATCGCCGCAAGACAGGATTGACCATCGACCGCCGTAAGAACTGTAAAGCCGAGCGGGGCGAGCATCTCGAGCATCAACTGGCGGTGGTCGGCATTGTCATCAACGACCATGATGGTGCGCCGCCTGCCCTGATAGCCAATGATCTGCTGCACGGGGGCCATGCGCTTGGCCGGCCGCTCAACCTTGGAGAGCATCAGCCGGGCCTGAAAACGCGTGCCCTCTCCCACGACGCTGGACACGGTGATCTCGCCACCCAGCGTTTCGGTCAGCAGCTTGGTGATGGTGAGGCCCAGCCCCAGCCCCGGCGTAAAGCGATTGCGTTCCGCCTCGCCGCGGACAAAGGGCTCGAAGACATGATCGAGATCGGCCGCTGCAATGCCGCTGCCGCTATCCTCGACCGTGAACGTGGCCACCTGCATGCGGTAGCCGACGCTGAAGCTGACATGACCGGCACTCGTGAACTTGATGGCGTTGGACAAGAGGTTGACCAGAATCTGCCTTAGCCGCTTCTCATCCGTCCGCACGTAATCAGGCAGCGCGCGGGCGCGCTCATGACGGAATTCGAGCCCCTTGGCCTCGGCCTGCAGTCGGAACATGTCGACGATCTGATCCAGGAAGTCCTGAATGTTGACCTCGCTGGTATAGACCTGCAGCCGCCCCGCCTCGATCTTGGAAATATCGAGCAAGCCGTCGATCAGTCCCGACAGATGCTCGGCGCTGCGTCGAATGACCTGCGCCGAACCGCGCCGGTTTTCCGGCAATTGCCCATCGCGTTCGAGAATTTGCGCATAGCCCATCACCGCATTGAGCGGCGTGCGCAATTCATGGCTGAGGCCCACCACATAGCGGCTCTTGGCCTGATTGGCAGCCTCGGCCTTCTCCTTGGCGCGCTGCAATTCGGCGTCGGTTTTCGAGTGCGCGTCGATTTCCTTTAGAAGCAGCGTGTTCTGGCGTGAGCTTTCCTCCTCGGCCACCAGGCGACTATCATGCGCCAGCACCAGGAACCAGGTCATCACGCCCGCAGCCACGGCAAAGACGAAGAACACCACCAGCAGCGTGCCCCCCACGACATCGGCCGTATTGGGCGCCGAGCCAATGGCAAAGTAGTAGATCAGCCCCAGAATGCCGCCCAGGATTGCCGTGGCTATGGCCATGGAAATGCCATAGCGCCCCAGCCGGGTCTGCAACTTGTCGATGGCCCATTGCGGCAGGATGCTGGCCGCCACGGCATGGGTCTGCGCGCGGAAATGCGCATGCGGCTTGCACATGTCGTGGCAGCGCGCATCGAGCGAGCAGCAAAGCGAACAGATCGGCGCTGCATAGGCCGGGCACCAGGCCATGTCCTCAGGCTCGAAGGGATGCTCGCAAATCGAGCATGTAAGGGTTTGCCTGGACTGCCACTGCTTGCGCGGCTTGCGGGCGAGGTAATATTTGCCCTTGGTGGCCCAGGCGATGGCCGGTGAGGCGACGAAGCAGACGATCAAGGCGATATAGGGCGAGAGCGCCGACGCCATCTCGCCAAAGGCCCCGAAATGGGCGGTCAGGGCGATGACCACGGACAGCAACATCGAGCCGACGCCGACCGGATTGATGTCATAAAGATGGGCGCGCTTGAACTCGATGCCCGGCGGCGCCAGGCCCAGGGGCTTGTTGATGAACAGATCCGCCGAGATCGAGCAGAGCCAGGCCATGGCAATAATCGAGAAGATGCCCAGTGTCTCTTCGAGCAGCCGATAGATGCCTAGCTCCATCAAGAGGAGCGCAATGGCGACATTGAACAGCAGCCAGACCACACGCCCCGGATGGCTGTGGGTCAGGCGCGAGAAGAAGTTCGACCAGGCGAGCGAGCCGGCATAGGCGTTCATCACATTGATCTTGAGCTGGCTGACGACGACGAACACCGCCATCAGCATCAGCGCCACGAACTCATTGGGGATCATGTAGCCAAAGGCGACGGCATACATATGGCCCGGCTCGGAGGCATGTTCGGGCGAAACGCCCACCGAGAGCGCCAGGAAAGCCAGGAACGAGCCGGCAATCAGCTTTGGCGCACCGACCACCACCCAGCCGGCGCCTGCCAGGAAGATGCCGATCTTGTGCCGCCATTTCGGCGCCCCCTCGGCCGGCAGGAAGCGCAGGAAGTCGACCTGCTCTCCGATCTGGGTCATCAGGGCCAGGATGACCGCCGAGGCCGCGCCGAACTTGGCGATCTCGAATGGCGCGAGACTGCCCGCGGCGCCGTCCGGCTCCCCCAGCCCGGCAAAGGCGCGCCAGAGATCAAACTTCTCCCAATCCATGAAGGCGATGAAGAAGAAGGGCAGAATGTTGAGAATGATCCAGATCGGCTGGGTCAGCATCTGGAAGGACGAGATCATGCGGATGCCATGCGTCACCAGCGGGATCACCACCAGCGCCGAAATGATATGGCCGATCCAGAGCGGAATGCCGAAGGCCAGCTCCAGCGCGCTCGACATGATCGAGGCCTCTATGGCGAAGAGGATAAAGGTGAAGCTGGCATAGATCAGCGAGGTGATCGTCGAGCCGATATAGCCAAAGCTGGCCCCGCGCGTGAGTAGGTCGACATCGACGCCATGCCGGGTCGCGTAGCGCGAGATCGGCACGCCAACCAGCAGGATAGCGATGGAGGCGACCAGAATCGCAATCAGCGCATTGGTGGTACCGTAGGAGAGCGTTATCGCCCCGCCGATCGCCTCCAATGCCAAAAAGGAAATGGCGCCGATGGCGGTTTGGGAAATCCGGTCATTGGAGAAGCGCCGAGCCGACTTGGCAGTGAAGCGCAGCGCATAGTCTTCCAGCGTCTGGTTGGCCACCCAGCGATTATATTCGCGCCTGACCGGAATGATCCGCTGCCGTGCCATGCAAGCCTAAGCCTTAACCAATTCGCCGCGCTGCCCAAAAAATCGCCACCCCTTCAATAGCATGAAATCGGGAGAAATCACGCGGTTTTTCAGGGCCTTCCGCCAATAGCCGGAATCAACGCGGCAGGCAGTTACGTCAATCGACGTATAGGGCGATCGTTAAGAGATGTCCCAGTGTGCTCCCAGGACGCCTCCCGGTGTCTTGAGGGACTCAACAGGTCTAGAGGGACAACACATGAAAAACTTCAGCGCGAAAAGCGCTCTGCTCGCCGCCGCACTTGCCGGCAGCGTCTCGCTGTCTGCAGTGCCGGTCATGGCGCAGGACGACACCATCAAGGTCGGCATTCTGCACTCGCTTTCGGGCACCATGGCGATTTCGGAAACCACGCTCAAGGACACCATGCTGTTCCTGATCGAACAGCAGAATGCCAAGGGCGGCGTGATGGGCAAGATGCTCGAACCCGTCGTGGTCGACATTGCCTCGGACTGGCCGCTGGCCGCCGAGCTGGCCCGCCAGCTCATCGAAGTCGATGAAGTCGACGCAGTGTTCGGTTGCTGGACCTCGGTCTGCCGCAAGTCGGTTCTGCCGGTCTTTGAAGAACTCAACTCGCTGCTCTTCTACCCCGTCCAGTACGAGGGCGAAGAATCCCAGCGCAACGTGTTCTACACCGGTGCCTCCCCCAATCAGCAGGCCATTCCTGCTGTCGACTACCTGATGAATGAAGAAGGTGTCGAACGCTGGGTGCTTGCCGGTACCGACTATGTCTATCCCCAGACCACAAACAAGATCCTCGAGCAGTACCTGCTCGACAAGGGTGTGGCGGCCGAAGACATCATGATCAACTACACGCCGTTCGGTCATTCCGATTGGCAGACGATCGTTTCCGACATCGTCGCCTTCGGCTCGGAAGGCAAGAAGACCGCCGTGGTCTCCACCATCAATGGTGACGCCAACGTGCCGTTCTACCGCGAACTGGGCAACCAGGGCGTCGCTGCCGAGGACATCCCCGTGGTGGCCTTCTCGGTGGGCGAAGAAGAACTCTCCGGCTTCGACACCACCCCGCTGGTGGGCCACCTGGCCGCCTGGAACTACTTCATGAGCGTGGATACCCCGGAAAACGAGCAGTTCATTGCTGACTGGCAGGCGTTTATCGGTTCGGAAGACCGCGTCACCAACGACCCGATGGAAGCTCACATGATCGGCTTCAACCTCTGGGTCAAGGCCGTGGAAGCGGCCGGCACCACCGATGCGGACGCCGTCATCGACGCCATTGTCGGCCTCGAAACCCCGAACCTGACCGGCGGCATGGCCACCATGCTCCCCAACCACCACATCACCAAACCGGTGCTGATCGGTGAAATCCAGGATGACGGCCAGTTCTTCGTGGTCTGGGAAACCGAAGACCTCGTCCCGGGCGACGCCTGGTCCGACTTCCTGCCCGAGAGCGCCATGCTCGAGGCCGATTGGACCGCGCCCATCAACTGCGGCAACTACAACACCGAGACCGAGAGCTGCGGCTCGGCGATGTAGGACGCTACCCCCACCTAACCTCCCCCTGAAAAGGGGGAGGAACGGGCTGGTGGCTTAGGCAAGATTTTGCCTCTCACGCATTCTTCCCCTCCCCCTGACAGGGGGAGACCGGGTGGGGGTTAACCCCCACAATTTCCTGAAGAACGACAAGGACTTGCCCTGCGATGCTGATCCTCCGCGCTCTCCGCCTGGTGCTTCTGGCCCTGCCGTTCCTGTTGTTGCCGTCCAACGCCATCCGCGCGCAGGACGCGGCAACTGACATCTCCGCCGCGATCCAGGCCATGGGTGAGGCCAATCTGCGCGAACTCGAACAGATCGTTGCCGACCTTGCCGCGACCGGGAGCGACACGGTCGTTCCGGTTCTGACCGCCCTGGGCGATGGCAATCTCTATCTTGAGGAAACCTCCGGCGCCGTCCTGATTGAACGCGGCTCGGCCTATCTCGACCCGCTCTCAGGTGAGCCCGTCGAACTGGGTGCCGATGCTGACCTCTCAAAGATCCGCGTCAATAACGGCCTCAGGCGCGACATTGCGGCCGCCCTCGCCGGCATGACGCTGATGAGCGACAACCCGGCCCGCCGCCTGACTGCCGCACAAGGATTTATGGCCAACCCCGATCCGGCCAATATCCCGCTGCTCGACGAAGCCATTGCCGCTGAGACCGACGCCAATGTGCTTGCCGCCATGCAGGCTGCCCGTGCCGTCACCATCCTGGGCGATGAGGAGCAAAGCGTCGCGGATCGCCAAGCCGCCGTGCCGCTGGTCGCCTCGGGCGGCGGCCGCAATGCCCTGACTGTCCTCAATGCGGCGCTCATTGACGCGCCTGAAGAGCTGGCGTCCACCATTCAGTCGGCCATTGCCGGCCTCGAGCAGGAGCGCGCCATCTGGAGTGCTCTGCAGAATGTCTGGTTCGGCCTCTCGCTCGGTTCGGTCCTGCTGCTCGCGGCCATTGGCCTCGCCATCACCTTTGGGGTGATGGGTGTCATCAACATGGCGCATGGCGAAATGGTCATGCTGGGGGCCTACACCACCTTCATCGTCCAGTTGGTCATCCGCCAGAACTTCCCCGGCCTGCTCGATTATTCCCTGCTCATCGCGCTGCCCTGCGCCTTCCTGGTCACCGGCGCAATCGGGGTGGGCATCGAGCGCGGCATCATCCGGTGGCTCTATGGCCGCCCGCTCGAAACCCTGCTCGCTACCTGGGGCCTGTCGCTGATCCTGCAGCAGACCGTGCGCTCGATCTTCGGCCCCACCAACCAGATGGTCATCGCCCCGACCTGGATGTCCGGCTCGACCGAATTCTTCGGTCTCTCGATTACCTATGGCCGGTTCTGGATCGTCATCTTTGCGCTGATCGTGTTCTTCATGCTGCTCTTGATCCTCAACCGCACGCCGCTCGGACTGCAGATGCGGGCGGTGACGCAGAACCGCCGCATGGCCTCGGCCATGGGCATCCGCACACCCTTTGTCGACGCCATGACCTTCGGCCTCGGCTCGGGCATTGCCGGCCTGGCCGGCGTGGCCCTGACCCAGATCGACAACATCTCCCCCAATCTGGGGCAGAACTACATCATCGATAGCTTCATGGTCGTGGTCTTTGGCGGTGTCGGCAATCTCTGGGGCACGCTGGTCGGGGCGATCACCCTTGGTGTCGCCAACAAGTTCCTCGAACCTTATGCCGGCGCGGTGCTGGGCAAGATCCTGATCCTGGTGCTGATCATCCTCTTCATCCAGCGGCGTCCAAGAGGGCTGTTCGCGCTCAAGGGAAGGGCGGTGGAACAGTGAGCGCCCTGTCCTTTAAGCCCCCCTCATCCGGCGCTCCGCGCCACCTTCTCCCACAAAGGGAGAAGGGAAACTCGGCACTCGTCTCAATCTCGATGCCCCCCTCTCCCCTTGTGGAAGAGGGTGCCCGAAAGGCGGGTGAGGGGTTTCTTTCTACGCACGGAGACATCCCATGCTGACCCAAGCCCTGTTCCGCGCGCTCGACAAGAAGGCCATCTGGGTCATTGCCATCTTCCTGGCTGTCGCCGTACTCGTGCCCATGGCCAATCTGCTGATCCCACCGGGGCAGTTCGGTCATGTGCCCACCTATCTCGTCTCGCTGATGGGCAAGTACCTGGCCTATGCCATCCTCGCCCTCGCTCTCGACCTTGTCTGGGGTTATTGCGGCATTCTTTCGCTGGGGCATGGCGCCTTTTTCGCCCTGGGCGGCTATGCGATGGGCATGTATCTCATGCGCCAGATCGGCACCCGCGGGGTCTATGGACATCCAGTGCTGCCCGACTTCATGGTGTTCCTGAACTATTCCGAACTGCCCTGGTTCTGGCTGGGCATGGACAATTTCTGGTTCGCCATGCTGATGGTCGTGTTCGTGCCGGGCCTCCTGGCCTTCGTATTCGGCTTCTTTGCCTTCCGCAGCCGGGTTACGGGCGTCTATCTCTCCATCATCACCCAGGCGATGACCTTTGCCCTGCTGCTGGCTTTTTTCCGCAACGACATGGGCTTTGGCGGCAATAACGGGCTGACAGACTTCAAGGACATCCTGGGTGTGTCCGTACAGGCGCAAAGCACCCGCGCCACACTGTTCGCCGCCACCGCCATTGCCCTGGCACTCTCGGTGCTGGTCTGTTCGATGATCGTCAATTCCAAACTCGGCAAGGTGATGGTCGCGGTCCGCGATGCGGAAAGCCGCACGCGCTTCCTTGGCTATCGGGTGGAGTATGTAAAGCTCTTTGCCTTCACCGTCTCGGCGATCATGGCCGGCATTGCCGGGGCGCTTTATGTGCCGCAGGTGGGCATCATCAACCCGTCCGAGTTCGACCCGGCCAATTCCATCGAAGTGGTGATCTGGACGGCGGTGGGTGGACGCGGCACGCTGATCGGCCCGATCATCGGCGCCATCGTGGTCAATCTGGGCAAGTCCTGGTTCACCACCACCCTGCCCGAGCTGTGGCTGTTTGCCCTGGGCGCGCTGTTCGTCTTTACCACCCTGTTCCTGCCCAAGGGCATTGTGGGCCTGTGGCACCAGGCGCGGGACAGGATGCGCCGCAGAACCGAGCCCGAGGAGAGGCCCGAGCCCCCCACGCCTGCCCAGTCGGCGGATATCGAGCGCGGCGAAGACCCCGCCAGCTTCGGCCACGAAGCCCAACCCAAACCGGCGGAGTGAAGGCCATGAGCGCGCATACCGACACCATGCTCTATCTCGACGGCGTCTCGGTGGCCTTTGACGGCTTCAAGGCCATCAACAACCTCGCCATTATCGTCAAGCCGGCCGAGATGCTGGCGATTATCGGCCCCAATGGCGCGGGCAAGACCACGATGATGGATATCATCACCGGCAAGACCCGGCCCGATGCTGGTCAAGTGCTGTTCGACGGCCGCACTGACCTGACCAGGCTGGACGAAGCCGCCATCGCCAATCTGGGCATTGGCCGCAAGTTCCAGAAACCGGCCGTGTTCGAGAGCCATACGGTCTGGGACAATCTGGAGATGGCGCTGAAAAAGCCGCGTGGCATCTTTTCGACGCTGTTCTACACCGCCAGTGACGACGATGTGGCGCGGATCACCGAAATCCTCGAAACGGTTCGGCTCATCGCCCGCAAGGACGAGTTCGCCGCCAATCTCAGCCACGGCCAGAAGCAATGGCTCGAAATCGGCATGCTGCTGGCACAGGACCCCAAGCTGCTGCTTGTGGACGAGCCGGTGGCCGGGATGACCGACAGCGAAACCGAAGAAACCGCCAAGCTGCTACGCGAGATTTCAAAGACCCGTTCGGTGGTCGTGGTGGAACACGATATGAGCTTTGTCCGTGACCTCGGCTCGCGCGTCGTCTGCCTGGCCGAGGGGTCGGTCCTCGCCGAAGGCTCGCTCGACCAGGTCAGCGCCAATCCGGTTGTCATTGAGAGGTATCTGGGACGATGACCACTGCCCTGTCCGTCAACACCATCGATTTGCACTATGGCGCTGCCCAGGCGCTCAAGGGCATATCCATCACCTGCCAGCCGGGCAAGATCACCGCTGTGCTGGGCCGCAATGGGGTGGGCAAATCCTCGACCCTCAGGGCAATCACCGGCATCAACCACATCTCCGCCGGCGATATCACCTTTGGCGATGATGTGCTCAAGCGCTCCCCGCCCTATAAACGCGCCCGCATGGGCATCGGCTATGTGCCGCAGGGCCGCGAGATCTTTCCGCTGCTCACGGTCAAGGAAAACCTGGAAACCGGCTATGCCGGCCTGGCCCGGTCCGAGCGCAACGTCCCCGAATACATCTTCGAGCTGTTCCCGGTGCTCAAATCCATGCTTGGCCGGCGGGGCGGCGACCTTTCGGGCGGGCAACAGCAGCAATTGGCCATCGGCCGCGCGCTGGTTACCCGGCCCAAGGTGCTGGTGCTGGACGAGCCCACCGAGGGCATTCAGCCCTCGATCATCAAGGATATCGGCCGCGCGCTGCAATTCCTGCGCGATGAGAAGGGCATGACGATCCTGCTGGTAGAACAGTTTCTCGATTTCTGCCGGGAAATTGCCGACGACATCTATGTCATGGATCGCGGCGAGATCATGCATACCGGCCCCGCCAGCGACCTCGACCTGCCCGAAGTGCGCAAGCACTTGATGGTCTAGAGACAAAAAAAAGCGCCCGGCCAAAACCGGGCGCCTCGAAAACGGAAGTGATCCAATTACATGTCGAACCAGCCGTCGGCCTCACATTCAGCAAGGGTAATGATACCCAGGTCGACAGAAGTGGCCGTTTCGGAGTCTGTGGCGGGGACGTCGCCGATCGCGGCATCACCGGCCACCGAATCGTCTTCGCTGCTATCGGAGTCTTCTTCAGAGCCCGAAGACAGCGACTCGGTCTCGGCCGCGAGCTGCAGGTCGGCGCAGCGGGCCGCAACGGCCTCGACATCGGTTTCGGCGACGGTCTGGGTGCCGATCATCATGCCCTGGGCAAAAGCCGGGGTTGCAATCAGGCCGGCGGAAAGGGCGATAACGGAAAGTGCAGACTTAATGGTCATTTGGTATAACCTTTTGAAAATCATCTCTGAAAGAGCGTTTGCTCAACCCCATAACGGCGGTTTGCCAGGATCGTTGCAGTGAAATTTGCCGAAGCGAAAAATGTGAACGGCCCGGCGCTGCAACGGGCGCGCGGCATCGGACGCATCGCGGCCAAGCAGGTCGGCGAACGCACGCGCCTGGACACTTTGTTCCAGGAAGGGTGTGGCAAGATCCGCCTGCCCAATACCCATTCGAGCAGCCTGGAGGCGGTGCTGATCAATACGGCGGGCGGCATTACCGGTGGCGACCATCTGCACTGGGGCGCCGAGCTGGCACCGGGCGGCCACATGGTCCTGACCACCCAGGCCTGCGAGCGCAGCTATCGCTCCACCGGCGATTTCGGTCGCGTTGAGACCAGGCTGAAAGTCGGTGCCGGTGGCCATCTCGACTGGCTGCCCCAGGAGACCATACTGTTCGCTGCCAGCAAGCTGGACCGCCGGCTGGAGGTGGATCTGGACGAAGGCGCCACTCTGACCGCGATCGAGGCGGTGCTGCTGGGCCGGGATGCCATGGGCGAGGATGCCGCCGACGCCCTGCTGCGCGACAATTGGCGTATCCGTCGCAATGGCCAACTGATCCACGCCGAGGCCACCCAATTGCACGCAACCGCTGAGGAGCGGCAAAGTCTTTCGCTATTGAATGGAAACCGGGCCTTCGGCAGCGTCCTGCACATTGCCGCGACGCCGGACCGCGCCAGCGCCATCGGCAACCGGGTCCGCGCCATGCTTCCGGCGGACAGGGCGATCGGCATCAGCGTCAATCAATCGCGTCTGGTCATACGTGCCATGGCCCAATCCGGGCTTGCCCTGCGCCGCATGATCGTACCAGTCTTGCTCGAACTCACCGCCGCGGGCAGCCTGCCCCGCCTCTGGCATCTCTAGGACCGGAAGATGAATCTCACGCCTCGCGAAAAAGACAAACTGCTCATCTCGATGGCCGCCATGGTCGCGCGCCGGCGCCTCGAACGCGGCGTCAAGCTCAACCATCCCGAAGCCATCGCGCTGATCACCGACTTCGTTGTTGAAGGCGCGCGGGACGGCCGCGCCGTCTCCGAACTCATGGAGGCCGGCGCTCATGTCATCACCCGCGACCAGGTCATGGAAGGCGTTGCCGAAATGATCCACGACGTGCAGGTCGAAGCCACTTTCCCCGACGGCACCAAGCTCGTCACCGTCCACCAGCCGATCCGATAACGAGGCCACCCATGCTCAAGCGCAGCCTGCTGACCCTGGCAATTTCCATCGCCGCAACCTTGCCGGCCTTTGCCCATCTAGACCCGGCTGAACATGGTTCGTTTGCCGCCGGCTTCAGCCACCCCCTGTTCGGCCTTGACCATATCCTGGCCATGGTCGCCGTCGGCCTTTGGGCAGCCACGCAGGGTGGCCGCGCGCTCTGGCTGGTTCCGGCCGCCTTTGTCGGCACCATGGCGCTGGGTTTTGCCGCCGCCATCGCCGGCATGCCATTGCCCTTTGTCGAACCGGTTATCCTGGCGTCGGTGATCTTTATCGGCATTGCGATTGCACTGGCCCTGCCGGTTCCCACCTCCGCAGTCGCCGCCATGGTCGGGTTCTTCGCTTTCTTCCATGGCCATGCCCATGGCGGTGAACTGGGTGGGGCCGGCGCCTGGGAATTCGCCATTGGCTTTGTTATTGCCACCGCCGCACTGCATGCGACGGGCATCGGCGCTGGCCTGATGCTGGCGCAGTTCAGCGGCAAGGTCCTGACCCGCATCGCCGGCGCAGCAACGGCGCTGGGCGGTCTGTACCTGGCAATCGGCGGCTGAGGAGACGCGCATGATCCCCGGAGAAATCATTCCCGCCAATGGCGATATCGAGCTCAATGCCGGCGCAGAACAGATCGTGCTGGAAGTCGCCAATACCGGCGACCGCCCGATCCAGGTCGGTTCGCACTATCATTTCTTCGAAGCCAATGCGGGTCTGCGCTTTGACCGCGCTCAGGCGCGCGGTATGCGCCTCGATATCGCGGCGGGCACGGCGGTGCGTTTCGAGCCCGGCCAGGCGCGCGAGGTCCGGCTGGTGCCGATCTCGGGCGACCGGCGCATTTTCGGTTTCCGGCAACAGATCATGGGAGATCTCTGAACCCTGTGGCCGGGCGCGATATTGTCCCGGCGGGGCATGGCGCAGCCAGGTGAAAGCTGGTTAAAGGGCACGTCTCGAAAAAGAGGATCGTGCCATGACCACCGAACCCAGCAAGGAAGCCCAGTTCAAGCAACGCTTCATTTCCGTCGTGGCGGATCTGCGGCAGAACGGCATCAATGACCCGGAAGCCATGGCGCATATCGGAGGACTGGCGGTCGAACTGTCCGATGCGCTCAAGCAGAAGAGCTGGGTCGCGGTCAAGCAGAGCATGACCCCGGCCATCTATGACGAACTGCTCGCGACTTTCCAGAAGCGCGGCAATGAATATTACAAGGATGGCCGCACCAAACTGGCCTACGCCATCCAGCTTCTGAGCGTTTCGCTGATTGCCTTTACCCAGCGCAACGACGCCGACATTGCGGCCGGTGAAAAGCTGGTGGACCAGCTGATCGACCAGGCCGCCACGCGATACCGCCAGGTCCGTCCCAAGCACTGATTGGGCAGGGGCGCGACTGGCTTGAACGGTGTGTTCCGGGCCCTTGCCAGTCCGGACACCATAGGCCAAAGTCACGCCCGGGAAGCCTTTGTTCCGGGCCATTCGAACGGGACACGACATGCCAGCACGGATTTCTCGCGCCACTTACGCCGATATGTACGGCCCCACCACGGGTGACCGCGTCCGCCTCGCCGATACCGAACTCTTCATCGAGGTGGAGAAGGATTTCACCACCTATGGTGAGGAGGTCAAATTCGGTGGCGGCAAGGTCATTCGCGACGGCATGGGCCAGTCCCAGCGCACCCGGGCCGAAGGGGCCGTCGACACGGTCATCACCAATGCGCTGATTGTCGACCACACCGGCATCTACAAGGCCGATATCGGCCTCAAGAATGGGCTTATCGCCGGCATCGGCAAGGCGGGCAATCCCGACACCCAGCCCAATATCGACATCATCATCGGGCCCTCGACCGAGGCCATTGCCGGCGAAGGCAAGATCATCACCGCCGGCGGCATGGACGCGCACATCCACTTCATCTGCCCCCAGCAGATCGAGGAAGCGCTGATGAGCGGGGTCACCACCATGCTTGGCGGCGGCTCCGGTCCCGCCCATGGCACGCTGGCCACCACCTGCACCGGCGCCTGGCATATCGAGCGCATGATCGAAAGCTTCGACGCCTTCCCGATGAACCTGGCCCTGGCCGGCAAGGGCAATGCAGCAGTCGCGGCGCCGCTCGAGGAAATGATCCTTTCGGGCGCCTCCTGCCTCAAGCTGCATGAAGACTGGGGCACGACCCCGGCGGCCATCGACAACTGCCTCTCGGTCGCCGACGCCTATGACGTGCAGGTGATGATCCACACCGATACCCTCAATGAAAGCGGCTTCGTCGAAGACACCGTCGGCGCCTTCAAGAACCGCACCATCCACGCCTTCCACACGGAAGGCGCAGGTGGTGGCCACGCCCCGGATATCCTGAAGGTCGCGGGCCTGCCCAATGTCATTCCCTCCTCGACCAATCCGACCCGCCCCTACACGGTCAACACCATTGCAGAGCATCTCGACATGCTCATGGTGTGCCACCACCTCGATCAGTCGATCCCAGAGGACGTTGCCTTCGCTGAATCGCGTATTCGCAAGGAGACCATCGCCGCCGAGGATATCCTGCACGATATGGGCGCGCTTTCGATCATTGCGTCGGACAGCCAGGCCATGGGCCGTGTCGGCGAAGTGCTGATCCGCACCTGGCAGACCGCCGACAAGATGAAGCGCCAGCGCGGGCGCCTGCCGCAGGAAACCGGCGACAATGACAATTTCCGCGTCCGTCGCTACGTCGCCAAATACACCATCAACCCGGCTATCGCGCATGGCATGAGCCAGCACATCGGCTCGGTGGAAGTGGGAAAGCGCGCTGATCTGGTGCTCTGGAACCCGGCCTTTTTTGGCGTGAAGCCCGAAATGGTGCTGCTTGGCGGCTCCATTGCGGCTGCGCCCATGGGCGATCCCAACGCCTCGATCCCGACGCCACAGCCCATGCACTACCGGCCCATGTTCGGCGCCTATGGCAAACTGGTCAGCCGCTCATCGGTCGTGTTCATCTCCCAGGCCGCGCATGACGCAGGCCTGCGCAATCGCCTCGGCGTCGACAAGCAGTTGCTGCCTGTCTCCAATACCCGTGGCGGCATTGGCAAGGCGGCCATGAAGCTCAATACGGCGACCCCGGAAATCGACGTGCACCCTGAAACCTATGAGGTCCGTGCCGACGGTGAATTGCTCACCTGTGAGCCGGCGACGGTATTGCCCATGGCGCAGCGCTATTTCCTGTTCTGATGGCAAGGCAATTGTTGTTCGCGAGCCGGCAAATGTTGGACAAATAAGGCGGAACCCTGTTTCCCCGCGAGAGCTTTCACTCTGTCACTCCCCTCGGGCAAGATAGACCATGCAAGAATCGAGGAGCCAGACCATGCCCTATTTCCAGCGCGACCGCGGGACCCGGACACCCTCGCAACGCAAGCTCTATGCGCTTTACGAACTGGCCTACACGCTGATCGATGTGTCGGCTGCCCTGCTCTTTCTCGTCGGGTCGATCATGTTCTTCTACAATGCGCTCGAGACCCCGGCGATCTGGTGTTTTGTTGCTGGATCGGCCTTTTTCGCCTTCAAACCAATTTTGCGGATCATCCGTGAAATTCACCTTGCCTCGCAAGGCGACTTCGAAGATCTGGCACAGCGATTCAATGGCTGATCGACCGGCAGAGATTGTCTCTCCCCGCAAACGCCATGATTATGGGCGCGCAATGACTGCCCTGCTGCCAAAGGACACTTCCATGCTCTCGCCCAAAGCCCTGATTGCCGTCGGATTTTCCCTGCTCGCCGTTCCGGCGGCCCTTGCCCAGGCTGACGTGACCACGCTCGCCACGGTACCGACGACGCCCGCAGCTTCGGCCGCGCTGACCCTGACGCTGGAAAGCGCCAGCAATATCGAGCGCCGCACAGTCAGCTATCTCTGCAACGACGAGTCCGCGTTGAGCGTGCAATATATCAACGCCGCCCCTAATTTCCTGGCGATTGTACCGGTCGAAGGCCAGAACCTGGTCTTTGCCACGACGCTTTCGGCCTCGGGGGCGCGCTATGTTTCTGGGCCCTATGAGTGGTGGAGCCATCAGGGCGAAGCCACCCTGCGCGACCTGATGCAGGACGAGGACGCCGTGCCGCTCGTTACCTGCACCGAAGCCAGCAACACGCCCTGATCCGCCCATGGTGCCCGACATTGCCCAGCAACTGTTTCCCCATATACGCATCGTCATGGGGACGATCATCGGCCTGGGGATCACCCGGCTGCTGATGACCATTGCGGGCATCATCCAGCATCCACACCGCGCCAAACGCTCGCTTTTGCACCTGCTCTGGATCGGCTCGATGCTGCTTGAGCTGGTGCTGTTCTGGTGGTGGGAATTTGCCTTGCACGAGATCGCCGTCTGGTACTTTGGCCTCGTGCTCTTCATCATGGGATACGCCACCACGCTGTTCCTGATGACGGCCCTGCTCTCACCCGATTCCATCTCCGAATATACTGGCTACGAAGACTTCTTCCTCCAGCGGCGACACTGGTTCTTCGGCCTGTTGGGCGCCACCTTCGTGCTCGACACGATCGATACGCTGATCAAGGGCCAGGCCCATTGGGCTCAGTTCGACTGGAGCTATTTCGGTCAGGTGCCCCTGGGGATTCTGCTCTGTGTCCTGGCTTGGCGCAGTGCCGACAAGCGCCTGCACCTCAGTATTGTGGCGGTGCATATCGCCTATCAAATCTTCCTCATCATCCGCTATTTCAACACGGTCAGTTAGTTTCCATGCGCCGCGCCACTGCTCATTTGCCCGCCAATCACGGCAAGACCCCCATCATCGACACCATCACCCTGGCCCATGACGAGCGCCGGCTACGGCGCAAACTGCTGACCGGCGCCAAGGGCACTGAAGTCATGGTGGATTTTCCCGGCACAGTGACCCTCGACCATAACGGGGCGCTGGAACTGGAGGGCGGCGAGCTGGTCGGCGTGTTGGCGGCCCAGGAACCGCTCTACGAAATTCGCGCCCGGGATGCTGGCCATTTGCTGCGCCTCGCCTGGCATATCGGCAATCGACATACCCCGGCGCAACTGGAACCCGACCGCATCCTGATCAAGCGCGATCACGTCCTCAAGACCATGCTGGAAGGGCTGGGCGCCAGCGTCGCAAATGTCACCGAACCGTTCTTTGCCGAACATGGCGCCTATCATGCCCACACCCATGGCGATGGCGGCCACGCCCTGTTGAACCGCAAGTGAGCGCCGACCTGCAAAAGCTGCTGACCTGGATGTCCCCGGCCTTCCCGGTCGGGGCCTTTGCCTGGTCCGCCGGTCTTGAGACCGCTATTGCGCAGGGCACCGTGTCCGACCGCGCGACCGCCCAGGACTGGATTTCCGGCGTGCTGCATCACGGCACCCTCAAGACCGACGCGATCCTGCTCGGCCATGCCCATAAGGCTCATGCCGACAAGGCAAAGCTGGCCGAACTTGCCGATCTATGCCTCGCCTTGACCGCCGCCCATGAGCGGCACGCCGAAACCACCATCACCGGGAACGCCTTCGTGCTCGCCAGCGCGGCATGGCCGGCCGCAACGCCGGTGCCGCTCCCCGTGCCCTGCCCCTACCCCATCGCCATTGGCGCCTTGGCTCGTGCCCATGGCATCGATCGCCGCGACACGCTGATCGCCTTCCTCACCACAACCGCCCATAGCCAGGTGTCGGTGGCCGTCCGCCTCGTGCCCATCGGCCAGACTGACGGCCTCGCCATCATGGCGGCGCTCGAACCGGCCATCGCGCAAATGGCCGATCTGTGCCTTCATGCCGCACTGGACGATATTGGCGGCGTGGCCTATGGCGCAGATATTGCGCAGATGCAGCACGAAACGCTCAGAACGAGGATTTTCCGGTCATGAACATGCTTTTCGCCTCATTGATGTTCATCGGCCTGTTTTCTGTCTCGATTGCCCATCTGATGTGGGCCCTCGGCCGCACCTGGCCGATCCGCGATGAGAAACTGCTGGCCCAGACGGTGGTGGGCTTCAAGGACATCGAGCGCATGCCGCCCAGACTGGCTTCGCTCGCTGTCGCCGTGGCCACATTCACCGCCGGTTGTTTTGCCCTGGCCCTGGCCGATCACGACAGCGGCGGATGGCAGCTCAATCTGACCGGTTTCGGCTTCGCTGCCGTGTTCCTGGCCCGCGGCATCATCGGCTATACGCCCTGGTGGGCGGGGGTGACGCCCGAACCCAATTTCCGTCTCAATGACCGCCGGGTCTATTCCCCGCTCTGCCTGTTCCTGGGGCTGGGCTTCCTGCTACTCATCTATCTGCGTCTCATCTGAAACACACATGGAGCAAGTCATGTCCAAGAGCCTCAACGGACCCCTGCGTATCGGCATTGGCGGGCCTGTCGGCTCGGGCAAGACCACCTTGTGTGAAATGCTGCTCAAGGCGATGCGCGACCGCTATTCCATGGCCGTGGTGACCAATGACATCTACACTCAGGAGGACGCGCTGATCCTCTCGCGCGCCCAGGCCATTTCCGAGGACCGCATTGTCGGCGTCGAAACCGGCGGCTGCCCGCATACCGCCATCCGCGAAGACGCCTCGCTGAACCTGGCCGCCATCGACGATCTCAACCGCAAGTTCCCCGATCTGGACATCGTGCTGATCGAGAGCGGCGGGGATAATCTGGCGGCCACCTTCTCGCCCGACCTGGCTGACCTCACCATCTATGTGATTTCGGTCGCCCAGGGCGAAAAGATCCCGCGCAAGGGCGGCCCCGCAATTTCGCGCTCTGACCTCCTGATCATCACCCATACCGACCTGGCGCCCTATGTCGGCGCCAGCCTCGAGGTGATGGAAAGCGACACGCAGAAGGTGCGCGAGGGCCGGCCCTATGTCTTCACCGACCTGCTGCGCCGCGAAAGCCTCGACCAGATCATCGGCTTTATTGAAAAGCATGGTGGGTTTGTCGCCGCGGCGGCGGAATAGCGCTCAGGCATATTCGCCAAAGGTGATGCCGGTCATCTGCTCGGACAGGGTCCAGAGCCGCCCGGCGACCGCTTTGTCCAGCGCCTGCTGCGGCACTTTCGATGGTGCCGGATAGCCGCGGGTTTCCGACAATCCATTGGGGCCGTAATAGCCGCCGCCCTCGGCATCCGGCGCCGTCGCCGCATAAAGCGTCGGCAAGGCGCCCTGTGCCGCCGGCTGGAACAGGAACCACAGATAGGTCCTGACCAGCCCCTGCGCGCTCATCCGCCCCGGAGCGTTATGCAGCAGATCAGTGCGTGACACGCCGGGATGGGCGGCGATGCTGGTGATGCCCCAATTGCCGGCCAGGCTCCTGCGTTGCAGTTCGAACGCAAACATCAGGCAGGCCAATTTGGATTGGCCATAGACCTCCATCGGCACATATCCCGACGCATATTGCAGATCGGCAAAATTGATCTGGCCGTTGCGGGCCGCAACGCTGGAAAGAGTCACCACGCGCGGTTGCTTGCTCTTGCGCAGGAGCGGCATCAAACCCGCCGTCAGGGCGAAGTGCCCGAGATAATTGGTCCCCAACTGCAACTCGAATCCGTCCGCGGTTTCCTTGCGCTGCGGTGGCACCATCACCCCGGCATTGTTGATCAGGAGGTCGATATGGCTCCGCTGCTGATCAAGCCGTGCGACAAAGGTCGCAACCGATTTGAGACTTGCCAGGTCGATCTCCCCGAACTGGACTTTGGCGCCCGGCACCTCGCTGCGGATCCTGTCTACCGCTTGGGCACCCTTGCGGGCACTGCGCCCGGCAATGATCACCTCCGCCCCGGCCCGCGCCAAGGCCAGCGCATCCTCAAGCCCCAGGCCGCCCGTTCCAGTGACCACTGCCACACGTCCTTCTTGCGGAGGCATATCCGCCGCAGTCCATCTGTTCATCTGTCTAGCCCTTCCGATTTTGCACTCAGTGCAGAATTAAATATTGCACTCAGTGCACAATTGCAAGAGGGCGCCTTCCGCGATAGGACAGCGTCAGGACACTTGGGATGAAAATGGGACTCCGGGAAGAAAAGCGGCAACAGACCCTCAAGCGCATCACCCAGAGCGCCATGAGTCTGTTTACCAAACACGGCTACGAGGCAACGACGCTAGACGCCATTGCGGAGGCCGCAGGCATTTCGCGGCGAACCTTCTTTCACTATTTCAAGTCCAAGGATGAAATTCTGCTCTCCCAGCAGGCCGGACTGGGTGAGCAACTGGTGGGGGCTCTGGCATCCGAACCCACTCGCGGTTCACCCGCAGAGACCCTGCAGGCAGCCATGCGGAAGATCGCAGCGTCCTATCCGCTGGAAGAACTGGTAGCCATAGACAAGCTGATGATGTCGATCGAAGCGGTGCAGTCGCGCAAGCAGGCGAACTACATCCGCGACGAGCATTTGCTGCTTGAGGCGCTGCGTGAACGCTGGCCAGAGGAAAGCGACATGTCCCTGCGCCTTGCTGCCCAGATGGCGATCGGCCTGACACGCCTGTCACTCGATGCGTGGCGCAGCGATGGCAGCACGAGGCCGATCATCGACTACCTCGATCTTGCCATCGCCGAATTGCGCCGGGAGTTTGGCGGCGCCTAGCTGGCCTTGGGCCGCACCAATGCCACCACGGATCGGGGCGGCAAGGTTGCCGTGCCTTCAGTGAAGGCGACCTCGAATGACTGGTCGGACTGGATGCCGACGGCCCACTCCCCTTCTGGCAGACGCGCCACGACCGGCTCCACGCGACGGTTGAACCAGACCAGCACGTCATCGTCCTTGTGCCGCAGATGCATGCCCAGCACCGAGGCGCCGGAATCGTTCCAGTCCGCTTCGGTCATTTCGCGTCCATCCGGGTGCAGCCAAACGACATCGCGGGCACCATTGCGATCCTGGCCGGTCAGCCAGTGGTCATGACTGACCGCGGGATGCGCCTTGCGGAAAGCTTGCAACGCACCGACGAAATCCACCAGCGCACCGTCGCCATTCTCCCAGTCGACCCAGGTGATCTCATTGTCCTGGGCATAAGCGTTATTATTGCCCTGCTGGGTGCGATACATCTCGTCGCCCTGCTGGATCAGGGGTGTCCCGCGTGAGAGGAACAGCGTGGCCAGCAGCGCCCGCACATCGCGCTTGCGGGCATGATTGATCGCTTCGTCATCTGTTTCGCCTTCAACCCCGCAATTCCAAGAGGAATTGTGGTTGTGGCCGTCGCGATTGTTCTCGCCATTCGCTTCGTTGTGCTTGTCGTGATAGCTGACAAGGTCACGCAGGGTGAACCCGTCATGCACGGCCAGCATGTTGACCCCGGCGCTGGGCTTGCGGCCCGCAACATCGAAGATTTCCGCCGATCCCGACACCTTGCCGGCCAGCGCCCCGATCTTGCCGTTCTCGCCTTTCCAGAAGGCGCGGATCTCATCGCGGTAGGTATCGTTGTGCTCGGCAAATTCCTTGCCGAACTTGCCCAACCCATAGCCGCCCGGACCCGGATCCCAGGGTTCGGCGACCAGGATCGCCTTTTTCAGCACCGGATCGGCCTTGATCTTTTCCAGCATCTCGGCTTCCGGGTTGAATCCCGGATCACGGCCCAGAATGGTCGCCAGGTCGAAGCGGAAGCCCGATACGCCCAACTCCTCGACGTAATAGCGCAGGCTCTCGATCACCAGACGCTGCACGGCGGGATGGTCGCAGCGCAGCGTATTGCCGGTGCCGGTATCGTTGACCAGATGCTTTTTGCCATCCACCTCGACCCAGCGATAATAGGTCTGCGGATCAAGCCCCATCATCGAGAGGATCGGGCCCTGGCTGTCGCCCTCGCCGGTGTGGTTATAGACCACATCCAGGATCACCGAGATGCCGGCCTTGCGATAGGCATCGGTCATCACCCGCATTTCCTGCGGGCCGCGTGGGGCCAGTCGCGGATCCACCGCAAAATAGGCCACCGGGTTGTAACCCCAGGCATTGGTGAGCCCGAGCTGGGGAAGATGTCCCTCGTCGATCCAGGCCGCTGTCGGCATGAGCTGAATGGTATCAACGCCCAGATACTTGAAATGATCGATCACCCGCCGCGTCGTCAGCCCGGCCACGGTCCCGCGCAGCGGACCCTGCACGCTGGGATGCCGCATGGTGAACCCGCGCACATTGAGTTCGTAGTAAAGGCCCGGCGCCTTTTTTCGGGGCTGAGCGGGGTCATTGCCGCCGCCCGGCACGATGGCCTTGGGCACCAGCTCAGCGGTATCCACCGCATCCTCGCGCGCCAGCCTCAGGCGCGGCGAGCGCACGAACACCCGGTCCAGATGGCGTGCGTAGGGATCAACCAGAAGCTTGTTCGGATCGAAGAAATAGCCCTGGTCGGGATCATAGGGGCCATCGGCCCGCAGGCCATAGCGCGCGCCTGGTCCGACATTGGCGATCAGCCCGGCATGCACATTGTCCTGGTGGACGTCCAGCTCGAACCGGTCGATCTCCTTGTCCTGCTCGTCAAACAGGCACACCCAGATCGCGCTCGCGCTTTCAGAATAGACGGCGAAATTGACGCCCTCCGTCGTAACGGAGGCGCCCAGATGGTCTGTGTGCCCACCATGGGGCACCAATGCTGGCTTGGTGGACAAGGCGAACCTAGGTGATGACGCTGGGGGCATCTCGCCCAGTTCTGGATTTGACCCCGGCAAGGGCCTCGGCGATCCCGATAAGGGGCTCGAGTGCGAGCTGGGTATCGAGATCATGGCGTCCATCGCTGGCCTCATAGCGTTCAAGGTAGAGCCGCAACGTGGCGCCCACCGTGCCGGTTCCGGAAAGCCGGAGCACTATTCGCGAGCCATCGGTAAAGCCAATGCGAACGCCCTGCTTGGCGCTGGTCGAGCCATCGACCGGATCGTGATAGGTGAAGTCGTCGGCAAAGGCGACCTGCAGGTCATCTTCGAAAATCCTGCCGGCCAGGTTCGGCAATTGCGCCCGCAGATCCTCGACCAGCTTGCCGGCGATGGCCGCATCGACCTCTTCATAATCGTGCCGCGTATAGTAGTTGCGGCCATAGATCTTCCAGTGTTCGCGCACGATCTCGTCGACGCTCTGCTTGCGCACTGCCAGGATGTTGAGCCAGAGCAACACGGCCCAGAGCCCGTCTTTCTCGCGCACATGGTTCGAACCGGTACCGGCACTTTCCTCGCCGCAAATGGTGACGCGGCCGGCATCAAGCAGATTGCCGAAGAATTTCCAGCCCGTCGGCGTCTCATGCATCTCTATGCCAAGCTTTTCGGCCACGCGATCCGCGGCCGCACTGGTCGGCATGGAGCGGGCGATGCCGGCAATGCCTTGCTTATAGCCCGGCGCCAGATGCGCGTTGGCCGCCAGCAGCGCCAGCGAATCCGAAGGCGTCACGAAGCGGTTCTTGCCGATGATCAGATTGCGGTCGCCGTCACCATCGGAGGCCGCGCCAAAATCGGGGCCGTCCGGGGTCATCAGCAGGTCGTACATGTCCTTGCAATAGACCAGGTTCGGGTCTGGATGCCCGTTATTGAAGGTGGGCGAAGGCGTGCCGTTGACGACCGTGCCTTTGGGTGCCCCAAGCATGCCTTCAAGAATGGCGTGAGCGTAGGGGCCGGTCACCGCATGCATGGCGTCGAACGTCATGCGGAAGCCACCGGCAAACATTGCACGGATAGCATCGAAGTCGAACAGGCTCTGCATCAGCGCTGCGTAATCGGCCACCGGATCGATCACCTCGACCACCATGCCGCCGACCTGCTGCGTGCCAATCAGATTGAGGTCGATATCAGGCGTGTCGAGCGTCTTGTAGCTGTCGATCACCTGGGTTCGTGCATAGACCGCGTCGGTGATCCGCTCGGGCGCCGGACCGCCATTGCCCACATTGTATTTGATACCGAAATCGCCATCCGGTCCGCCCGGATTGTGGCTGGCCGACAGCACCAGCCCGCCAAAGGCCTTGTAGTGGCGGATGATATTGCTGGCCGCCGGGGTAGAGAGAATACCGCCCTGACCGACCAAGACCTTGCCAAAGCCATTGGCCGCGGCAAGGCGAATGGCCTTCTGGATCGCGACATCATTGAAGAACCGGCCATCCCCGCCAATCACCAGCGTCTGGCCAGCAAAGCCTTCCAGGCTGTCAAAGATCGACTGGATGAAGTTCTCGACATAATTGGGTTGGCTGAAGACCGGCACCCGTTTCCTCAGACCAGAGGTACCGGGTTTCTGGTCGGTATAGGGTGTTGTCTCAATCGTCTTGGCTGTCATCTGTCGAATATCCGATCAATGAGGCATAAAGCTGGGCATAGCGGTTGGCGCTGGCTTCCCAGCTCACATCCGACTTCATCCCCCGCCTCTGCATTTTTTTCCATGATTTTTCATCGGCATAGAGCACCAGGATGCGCCGGATCGCATCCGCAAGGGCCGCTTGGCTGGGCGGCGCGAACTGCACGCCGGTCGCCACCTCGGCCTGGATCGCCGCCACATTGGCGTCAATGATGGTGTCATTGAGCCCGCCCACCCGGCTGACCAGCGGCACGCAGCCATAGCGCAGCGCATAAAGCTGGGTCAGCCCGCACGGTTCGAATCGGGAGGGCACCATCATCACATCGGCCCCGCCCTGCACCAGATGGCTGAGCGCTTCATTGTAGCCAGTCACCAGGCCGACCTTGCCCGGATGGGCCTTGGCTGCGCTGCGAATGGCATTTTCAAGCTCCGTATCGCCAGAGCCAAGCACCGCCAGTTGCCCCCCCGATTCCACGATCAGCGCAATATTGGCGGCGAGCAGGTCTATGCCCTTTTGCCAGGTCAGCCGGCTGACCACGGCAAAGAGCGGCCCGTCCAGAGGCTCCAGTCCAAACGCCTCCTGCACGGCACGCTTGTTGACTGCGCGCCCCTGCACGGTACCGGCTGTATAGGTCTGCGCCAGCGCCGGATCCGTGGCCGGATTCCAGGTATTCATGTCGATGCCGTTGAGCACCCCATACACCGTGGCCGAGCGATTATTGAGCAGCCCGTCGAGCCCCATGCCAAAGTCTGGCGTACGGATTTCGGCGGCATAGGTGGGGGATACCGTGGTCACCACATCGGCACATTCCACGCCGGCCTTGAGATAGCCCACCCCGCCGTAATATTCGACGCCATCCACGGAGAAGGCACGGGCCGGCAATCTGAGCTGCGCGAAGATCTCGGCCCCGAACGTACCCTGGAAGGCCATGTTGTGCACGGTCATCACTGTTTTGATGGTCGAGGACGGCCCGAACTTGACATAGGCAGGCGCCAGCCCGGCCTGCCAGTCATGGGCATGGATCACCTGCGGCCGATAGCCCTCCACCAGCCCCATCCCTAGTTCGGACGCCACCCAGCTCAACGCCGCGTAGCGCTTCCAATTGTCCGGCCAGTCCCAGCCTTCGGGCCCCATATAGGGATTGCCCGGCCGGTCATAGAGCGAAGGGGCGTCGAGCACGATCAGGTCGAGCCCTTCCACCCGCCCGGCAATCAACCGGGCGGACACGCCGAACAGATCTTCGAACCGCGCCACTTCCCGCCCACCGGACATCTTGCCCAAGACCGCCGGATAGCCGGGCACCAGCGTGCGCATGGTGACCCCGGATTCGCTGAGCGCACCGGGCAGCGCGCCAGCCACATCGGCTAGACCGCCAGTTTTGATCAGCGGATAAATTTCGGAAGCGACCGAGAGAACTTCGATCATCGATCCGCCAGATATCTGTTGATCATGGCCTGGGTAATCAGCGTCACGCCTTCATCGGACCGGCGGAACCATTTGGCGTCGAACTCGGGATCTTCGCCCACCACCAGGCCTTCGGGAATGTTGACACCGCGATCAATCACCACCCGCTTGAGCCGCGCATTGCGACCGATATCGCAATAGGGCAGCACGACTGCTTCCTCGAGCATGGAATAGGAGTGCACTCTGGAGCCGGTCGACAGCAGCGTGCGCTGCAGATGCCCGCCCGAGATGATGCAGTCGCCAGAAACCAGCGAGTTGACGGCGGAGCCGCGGCGGCCGTCGAAATCGTGTACGAACTTGGCTGGCGGGGTGATCTCGGCATAGGTCCAGATCGGCCAGTCGCGATCATAAAGATCGAGCTGCGGCTTGATGTCGGTCAGGTCGATGGACGCTTTCCAGTAGGCGTCGATTGTGCCCACATCGCGCCAATAGCTGACTTCTTCATTGCTCGAGCGGACGCAGGAACGCGGGAAGCGGTGCGCCCAGGCAGTGCCGTTCTTGACGATATAGGGGATGATGTCCTTGCCGAAGTCGCGATTGGACCCTTCGGTCGCCGCATCGCGCTTGAGCTGCTCCATCAGGAAGCGCGTCTCGAACACATAGATGCCCATTGAGGCCAGCGCCATGTCGGGCTTGTCGGGAATGCCCGGAGGATCCTTGGGCTTTTCGACGAAATCAACCACCCGATCGCGGCCATCGACATGCATCACGCCGAAACCGGTGGCTTCCATGCGCGGGACCTCGAGGCAGCCGATGGTAACATCCGCGCCCGTGTCCACATGCTGGCGGAGCATGATTTCGTAGTCCATCTTGTAGATGTGGTCGCCCGCAAGAATAACGATGTAGCGGGCACCGGAATCCTCGATGATGTCCATGTTCTGGTACACCGCATCGGCAGTGCCGGCATACCACATGTCCTCGCGCACCCGCTGGCTGGCCGGCAGCACGTCAAAGCTCTCATTGCGTTCGGGCCTGAGGAAGTTCCATCCGCGCGACAGGTGACGGATCAGGGAATGCGCCTGATACTGCGTGGCCACTGAGATACGGCGAATGCCCGAATTGATGGCATTGGAAAGCGCAAAGTCGATGATGCGCGACTTGCCGCCAAAATACACCGCCGGCTTGGCACGCCGGTCGGTCAGTTCCATCAGACGCGTACCGCGCCCACCCGCCAGCACATAGGCCATGGCCTCACGCGCCAGCGGCGATGGTACTCGATAGTCAGCCATATTATTTCCCTCCGCTTGAGCCCGGCTTCTGCCGGGTCTTATCTCACCCGAGCCGCCTCAGGCCGGCTCATATTTCAGAAACAGTGTCGCCAATGGCGGCAGATAGATTTCCGCCTCGGCCGGCCAGTGCTGCCCCTCGACAGCCTTGGCAACGACCGCGCCCTGGTTGCCGGTGTTGCCACCCGAATACCAACCGGCATCGGTATTGATCCGCTCCACCCAGCGCCCGGCCTTGGGCAGTGGTACCTTGTAGTGACTGCGTGGCACTGGCGTGAAATTGGAGATCACCAGCACCGGATCGGCATCTGGCGCCTTGCGCAGCCAGGCCAGGACCGAATTGGCCTGATCATTGCCGATCACCCATTCGAACCCCTCTGGCTCGCAATCGCGTTCGTACAGCGCCGGCAGGCTGCGATAGGCCGCATTGAGGTCCGCCACCAATCGCCGCATGCCTTCATGGCTCGGCGCGTCGAGCAGATACCAGTCAAGCGCCTGACTCTCGGACCATTCTTCGCGCTGAGCGAACTCCTGGCCCATGAACAGCAGTTTCTTGCCCGGATGGCCCCACATGAAGGCCAGATAGGCGCGCAGATTTGCAAATTGCTGCCAGTCGTCTCCAGGCATTTTCGAAAGCAGCGCGCCCTTGCCGTGCACCACCTCGTCATGGCTTAGCGGCAGCACGAAATTCTCAGTAAACGCGTACATCAGCCCGAAGGTCATATCGTTGTGGTGGAACCGGCGATGGATCGTTTCCCGGCTCATGAACCGCAGGGTATCGTTCATGAAACCCATGTTCCACTTGAACCCGAAACCCAGCCCTCCGGCATAGGTCGGTGAGCTCACACCGGGCCATGCCGTCGATTCTTCTGCGATCATGAAAGCACCGGGGTACTGGCGATAGACCTCGGCATTGACCCGCTGCAGAAAGGCCACGGCCTCCAGGTTCTGGTTGCCGCCATGCTGGTTGGGCACCCACTCGCCGGGCTGTCGCGAATAGTCGAGATAGAGCATTGAGGCGACCGCATCGACCCGCAGCCCGTCGATATGGAACTGGTCGAACCAGAACAGGGCATTGTTCGTGAGGTAGGCCGAAACCTCCTTGCGCCCGAAATTGTAGATCGCTGTGTTCCAGTCCGGATGAAAGCCCTGGCGCGGGTCTTCATGCTCATAGAGCGCGGTGCCGTCGAAATGCGACAGGCCATGCTCGTCCGTCGGGAAATGCGCTGGCACCCAATCCAGGATCACTCCCAGCCCTGCCTCATGGGCTGCATTGACCAGTCGCGCAAACCCGGCCGGATCGCCGAACCGCGCCGTCGGGGCATAAAGCCCGGTCGGTTGATAGCCCCAGCTCGGATCGAACGGATGCTCGGAGATCGGCATCAATTCGAGATGGGTGTACCCCATGTCAGCCGCATAGGGCACGAGTTGCTCGGCAAGCTGGTCATAGGACATGAAGCTGCCGTCGGGTCGCCGCCGCCAGGACCCCAGATGTACCTCGTAAATGGACATGGGCGTGCGGCGCCAGTCACGCGTTGCGCGTTCTTCCATATATTTCTGGTCGGTCCAGGTGAACGGCGTCGGGTCGGGGACCACCGAAGCGGTTCGCGGCCGCATTTCCGCCTGTCGGGCATAGGGGTCCGCTTTCAACGGCAGGACCTGCCCGTTTGGCCCGACGATCTCGTACTTGTAGATGGTGCCCGTGCCCAGCACCGGGATGAACACTTCCCAGATGCCCTGGCGATTGCGCATCGGGTGGCGCCGGCCATCCCAATCATTCCATGGTCCCACCACGGAAACGCGTTGCGCATTGGGGGCCCAGACGGCGAAATGCGTGCCGTGGATGCCCTCGAACTCCATTTCGTGGGCGCCCATCTTGTCGAACAGCCGCAAATGGCTGCCTTCACCGATGTAGTAGTCGTCCATCGGACCGAGCACGGGGCCGAAGGAATAGGGATCATAGACCGTCCAGCTTCCGCCGGCATTTTTGGCCTCATAGCGGATCGGCTGCCGCTCGGTGATGTCCACCTTGGCCTCAAAGAACCCGCCCTTATGGCGCGGGATCATGTGCCCGAGTGGCGCCCCGTCGAGCGTAAAGGCGTTCAGCGTGTCCGCATGGGGCACGAAGGCCCGTAGCACCCGGTGCCCGGCCACCTCGTGAAGCCCAAGAAAGGCAAAGGCATTGCTGTGGCGCCCCGCCACAATGGCTTCGATTTCCCGTTCGTCCGCCTGCCAGCTTTCCTTGCTCACACTCACTCTCACGCTCCCCCAACGGCCTGCCAATCATCCCGGCCGGCCCAACAAAAACTCTGCGCGCAATCCTGATCTTGCGTCAGGTGCGACTGCGCGCGCTTGCGCTCTAGGACGTCGATACGCCCCAGATATCTTCTGCATATTGCCGGATCGTCCTGTCCGACGAGAAAAAGCCCACGCTCGCGGTGTTGCGGATGGCCATGGCCGTCCACTTCTTCTTGTCGCGCCAGATGGCATCGACCTTGGCCTGCGCCGCCACATAGGCATCGAAGTCCCGCGCCACCATGAACCAGTCATGATCATAGAGCCCGCCAATCAGATCGCGATAGCGATGCGGATCATCCGGAGAGAACACACCGGTGGAGATGGAATCCAGCGCCTCGCGCAAGCGCGGCGACGCGTCTATCGCTGCACGCGGCACTTCTGAACGGGCCCGCTTGTCCTCGACCTCGTCCGTGGTCAGCCCGAAGATGACGATATTCTTCTCGCCAACCTCCTTGTGCATCTCCACATTGGCCCCATCCATGGTGCCGATGGTGATGGCGCCATTGGCCATGAACTTCATGTTGCCGGTGCCCGAGGCTTCCATGCCCGCGGTCGATATCTGTTCCGACAGATCCGCCGCCGGCACGATGACCTCGGCCAGGCTCACATTGTAATTGGGCAGGAACACCACCTTGAGCAGGCCACGCACCGCCGGGTCGTTATTGATGACCCGCGCGACGTCGTTGATCAGCTTGATGATCAGCTTGGCGTTCCAGTAACTCGGCGCCGCCTTGCCCGCGAAGATCTTGACCCGTGGCACCCATTCCTTTTCCGGATGGGCGCGGATTTCATCGTAGAGCGCCACGGCATGGATGATGTTGAGCAATTGCCGCTTGTATTCGTGGATGCGCTTGATCTGCACATCGAACATGGCATCGGGGGACACGGTGATGTTCAGCCGGTCCTTGATGAGCTTGGCCAGCTTCTTCTTGTTATTGAGTTTTACCTCGGCGAACTGCTTCTGGAAGCTGGGATCCTCGGCGTGTGGCAAAAGCTGGTGCAGCTTGTCGATATCATCCAGGAATTCCGGCCCGATCCGGTCCGACACCAGTCGCGTCAGCGTCGGGTTGCACTGCATCAGCCAGCGCCGCGGGGTGATGCCATTGGTCTTGTTATTGATGCGCTCGGGATAGAGCCTGTGCAGATCGGCAAACACCGTCTGCTTCATCAGTTCGGTATGCAGCGCCGACACGCCATTGATCGAATGTGATCCGACAAAGGCCAGTTGGCCCATGCGCACCCGGCGGCCGCCATGCTCGTCAATCAGCGACACATTGGCGATCTGCTGATCGGAGAACTTCGTCTTGTTGCGCGCTTCGGCCAGCACATCGGCATTGATCTGATAGACGATCTGCATGTGACGCGGCAGCAGGCGTTCGAGCAGGGCCACCGGCCAGCTCTCCAGCGCCTCGGGCAGCAGGGTATGGTTGGTATAGCCGAACGTGCCCCTGGTGATCTGCCAGGCCTTGGCCCATTTGATCCCGTTGTCATCGACCAGAATGCGCATCAGCTCGGCCACGGAAATGGCGGGATGCGTATCGTTGAGCTGAATCGCCACCTTGTCGGCCAGCGAGCCCAGATCACCATATTGCTGCAGATGGCGGCGGACGATGTCCTGCAGTGAGGCCGAGGAGAAGAAGAACTCCTGGCGCAAGCGCAGCTCCTGCCCCGCCGCTGTCGAGTCTGCAGGGTAGAGCACGCGGGTGATGGCTTCCGCCTTGGCGCTTTCTTCGAGCGCCCCGATATGGTCACCGGAATTGAACTTGTCGAGCAGGATCGGGTCGATGGGTTGCGCGCTCCAGAGACGGAGCGTATTCACCCGCGCCCCGCGCCAGCCGACAATCGGCGTATCAAAGGCCACGGCCAGAAGATGCTCATTCGGCCGCCATTCCTGACGCACCTCACCATCGGGATCGGTGACCGGCTCGACATGGCCGCCAAACCCGACTTCATAGGCACTCTCGCGTCGCTCGAACTCCCAGGGATTGCCGTGAGCCAGCCATTCCTCGGGCAGTTCGACCTGCCAGCCTTCGCTCATTTCCTGCCGGAACAGGCCATGCACATAGCGAATACCATAGCCATAGGCCGGGATTTTCACCGAGGACATGGACTCGAGGAAACAGGCCGCCAGGCGCCCAAGGCCGCCATTGCCCAGCGCTGCGTCTGGCTCGAGATTGATCAGATCGCCCAGATCGACATCGAGATTTTTCAGCGCTTCGGCCACCGGCTCCATCAACCCGACATTGCTCATGGCATCGCGCATCAGCCGCCCGATGAGGAACTCAAGGCTGAGATAGTAGACCCGCTTGTTCGAGGTTCGCCACGTCTCGCGCGAACTCTCCATCCAGCGGTCCATGATCCGGTCGCGCACGGCCAGAATGGTGGCGCGCAACCAGTCATGCGGTCGGGCGACAATCGGATCCTTGCCGACCGAATAGATCAGCTTTTCAAGGATCTCGGCCTGAATGGCCTCAACTGTTATCGCGCGGGGTTCGGGTGTGGGCGCATCGTAAACGATCGGCTTTTGCGGCATCTCGCAATCCAGTGTTCATATCGATGTTCCCCTCAGAATAGGTGCAGTGTTGCACTTAATTTATGCAGGGGAAAGCCCCCGAATATTTCATTGGTGACTAGCTGCCCCGCGCTTGTTCCGCGGACTGGCTTGCAGCAGCCTCTGCCGTCTCCTCGGGAATGGACACGCCACCCTCACGCGCCTGATCCCGCGCATTGCTGATCAGCAATTGGGTCAGGTTGCGCCAGTCCTCGCCACCCAGTTGCAGCTCGAAACGCTGCCGGTCGCGGCTGCGCACGCCCTCGATGACTTCATCGGCCTCTTCATCGGTTGCACCAAGCATCCGGATCGCCTCGCCACCAAAGTTGATCGCCGACTCAAAGGTCTCGCGAATTTGGTATTCCACCCCTGCCCGCACCAGCTCGATGCCGTGCGAGCGATCAAAGGCCCGCGCCATCACCCGCGCGAGAGGAAACTCATCGCGCAGCAATTCGGCAATTCGCGTGGTCTGCGCGCGCTGATCGGTACAGATCAGGATCAGGTCGGCCGTCGATGCGCCCGCCGCCCGAAGGATATCGAGCCGCGTCCCGTCGCCATAATGGACCTTGAATCCGATCTGCGCCGCGGCCCTGATCATATCCGTATCGTTGTCGATAATAGACACAGTGTGTTTGAGGGCCAGCAGCGGCTGGCTGACAATCTGTCCGAAACGGCCAAAGCCGATAATCAGCACCTTGCCGCTCAGACCATCGGCCTCTTCCACTCCATCCATGGACTGCACCGCTTTTGGCATCAGATAGCGCATGCCGATGATGGCAAAGGGCGTGATCACCATCGAGATGATCACCGTTGCCGTGAAGATCGCATTGGTGGGCGCGTCGATCAGGCCGCTGGTGGCGGCGGTGGTGTAGAGCACAAAGGCGAATTCGCCGCCCTGCCCCATCAACACGGCGCGCTCAAGCGCCTCCGCATGATCCGACTTCAGCAGCCGTGCAATGACATAGATCGCTGCCGCCTTGACCAGCATATAGCTTACGACGCTGATCGCAATTAGACCCCAGTTTTCACCGACGACGGACAGGTCGAGCGACATGCCGACCGCCAGGAAGAACAGGCCCAGCAGCAGTCCCCTGAAGGGTTCCACGTCGGCCTCGAGCTGATGCTTGAATGTCGAAGTCGACAGCAATACGCCGGCGAGGAACGCGCCCATGGCCATGGACAACCCGCTGACCTGGAACAGCAAGGCGGCGCCCAGCACCACCAGCAGCGCTGCCGCCGTCATCACCTCGCGCACCTTGGCCTGGGCCAGCAGCGCGAAAAACGGATTCATGATCCGCCGCCCGAGGAAGATCAGCAGTACGATCGCGCCGACGGCGACACCGAAGGAAACCAGCCGGGCGGTCATGCTGACATCGCCGGTCGAGGGCGCCATCAACGTGACAACGGCCAGCAGCGGCACGATGGCGAGGTCTTCGAGCAGCAGCACCGACACCATTTTCTGGCCGCCGGGTGTCGCCAGCTCACCGCGTTCGCCCAGGATCTGCATGACGATCGCGGTCGAGGTCAGCACAAAACCCATGCCGAAGACAAAGGCGACGACGGGCGCGAAGCCCAGCAACACGCCGATTCCGGTCAACAGCGCACCTGAGACCGCGACCTGAATGACGCCCAGGCCAAAGATCTGCTGGCGCAGGGACCAGAGCCGGCCCGGCTCCATTTCCAGCCCGATGATAAAGAGAAACAGCACTACGCCCAGTTCGGCCGCGTGCAGCACCGAGGCCGGATCTGAAATCAGGCCGATGCCCGAGGGCCCAAGCAGCAGGCCCGCCGCCAGATAGCCAAGCACCGAACCGAGACCGATTCGCCGAAATATCGGAACTGCGATGGTTCCTGCTGCCAGCAAGGCCACAACCGGCACAAGGTCGAGACCGTGATGGGCTGCCTCTGCCGCATGGGCCGCTACTTCACCTGCCATGGCTTTTCCCCGTCGCCGTTATTCGGCTGGACACTGGTGTGTCAGACCGATGCCGTCAAGCGCTTGGGAGCGGATGGCAGCTTCCTAGCTGGTGGAGGGCTCGACCCCGGTTGGTCCCGTACCTTGAGGCGGCTCCTCGCGCTCCTGCTTGCGGGCCTCGCTCTCTTCGTCCTGGCGCTTCTCGGCTATCGCCTGAGCCGCATTGGCCAGCAACTCTTCGCGGTCGCTCATCTGGCGCGTACGGCGCACCGGCTTGCGCGGCGCGACTGGCTTGCTGGGCAGGGCATGGGCAATCACCGACTGGGCAATCAGCAAGGTTGGCACCGCCACGAGCCCGCCAACCGGGCCCCAGGCCCAGATCCAGAAGGTGATCGAGAGAAAGATGATGAACGGATTGAGCGTTAGCGATCGGCCAATGAAATGCGGCGTGAAGATCTGACCTTCGATAAAATTGATCCCTGCGTAGCAGGCGACCGGCAACAGGATCTGCCAGAGCTCGGTCTGCGTCCCCAGGCCCACCGCGATCAACACCGTGACCATGATCGCCTGGCCCACATAAGGAATGTAGTTGAGGACAGCCGCCATGGCGCCCCACAGGAGCGGCGACGGCATGCCGATGGCCCACATGGCAATCGACACCGCCGTGCCGACGCATAGATTAATCAGGGTGACCGAGAGCAAAAACCGGCTGACCTTGAGTTCGACATCGCGGAAAACATGAGCCGTGCGCCAGCGCATGCGCCGCGTTACGCACATGGAAAGCACCGACATGCGGATATGATCGCGCGTGGCAACGAAGAAGTAGAGACTGGCCAGGAAGATCGCCACCTGCGCCAGCGCCGCGGGAGCCAGCATGGCCACACCCGTCACCGTGCTGGCATCTTCCACCTGCACGGACATCGCGCCATCTGTGCCGAGGACCGAGGTCAACTGCTCCTGGAACTGGCCGATCGACTCCAGCGGCTCTTTCAGATTGGCCAGTTGCGCCTGCAGCTTCTCCCAGATCAAGGGGGCGCGCGCCACCCATTCGCTCAGCGGCACGGCGAACAGTGTGGCGAACCCTGCAATAACCGTAAGCAGCAGCAGCACCACGACGCCAGCCGAAAGCGCTGGCGGCACGCCCCAGCTTTCCACCCGGTCAGCCACCGGCCCGAACATCAGGCCGACCACAATCGCCAGCATGACAGGAGCAAGAAACACTTGCCCTGCCTGCAACACTGTCAGCAGCACGGCAAACCCAATACCGACCACGGCCAGGCGCGCGGCATTGTTCAGCACACGCTCAAACTGGCTTTGATCGACATCGGCGGGAAGGCCGGCATGGGGATGACGCATTTGGATTTCCACAACTGGGAGGAACTGCAAAAACGCGTCTCGAGCAGCTTTCGTTCCGCCGCGACCAGTTGGTGCATCGACCGCGCCCACGGCCTTGGATAAACTCCGGCCCAAAATCAACGCCTGAGTCTTTTGGAAGCCTTCATGTCCCGCAAGATCATTATCGACACCGACCCCGGACAGGACGATGCCGTCGCCATCCTTCTCGCCCTGGCTTCGCCCGAAGAGCTCGATGTGCTGGGCATTGTCGCGGTGGCCGGCAATGTCGGACTGGCGCAGAATGCGATCAATGCCCGCAAGGTCGTCGAGCTGTCCGGCCGCACCGATATTCCAGTATATGCCGGCTGCTCGCGTCCGATGCGCCGCCATCTCGTCACCGCCGAACATGTGCACGGCGAAACCGGTCTCAACGGCCCCGAACTACCAGATCCTGTCATCCCGCTGCAGGCCCAGCACGGCGTCGACTACATCATCGAAACGCTGATGAACGCCGAACCGAAGACCATCACCCTGTGCACACTGGGTCCCCTGACCAACATCGCCATGGCCCTGGTCAAACAGCCGGCCATTGCCGAGCGCATCCAGGAAATCGTGATGATGGGTGGGGCCTATTTCGAGGTCGGCAACATCACCCCGGCAGCCGAATTCAACATCTATGTCGACCCCGAAGCCGCCGATGTGGTGATGCGCTGCGGTGCCCCGATCACCGTCCTGTCGCTTGATGTCACCCATATGATCCAGTCGACCCCGGCGCGCCTCAAAGCCATCAAGGCGCTGGGCAACCAGTCGGGCGAGGCCGTGCATGCCATGTTGACCTTCTCCGAGACGTTCGATCTCGAAAAGTACGGATGGGATGGCGCGCCCCTGCACGATCCGACAGTCATCGCCTATCTGCTGCAGCCCGAGCTGTTTGAGGGCCGCCACTGCAATGTGACCATCGAAACGGCAAGCGAGCTGACCATGGGCATGACCGTGGCCGATTTCTGGCATGTAACCGGCCGCAGCTACAACGCAACATGGATCCGCAGCGGCGACGCGAATGGCTTCTATGCCCTGCTGACCGAGCGTCTCGCCCGGCTGCCCTGACTTCACGCGAGCGTGATGTGGGGGCTGAAACTGCCCTCACAAGCGCCGCGTAGCTCTCTGTGATCGGACCGGCGAACAAGAAATCGCCGGTCGACACAACAGGGAGAAAAGTCATGTCATTTGCCAAGGCGTCCATCGCCGCTGCCGTTTTTGCCTTTGCCTCGAGCGTCGCTATTGCTCAGGACAATCCCATGGTCGGCGGCGCCGCCATGTTTGCCGACAAGAACATTGTCGAAAACGCCGTCAACTCGGCCGACCACACCACGCTTGTCGCCGCTGTCACGGCTGCCGGCCTTGTCGAAACGCTCCAGAGCCCCGGCCCGTTCACCGTGTTCGCCCCCACCAATGATGCCTTTGGCAAGCTGCCCGATGGTACCGTCGACACGCTGTTGATGGAAGAAAACAAGGACCAGCTAGTCAAGGTGTTGACCGCCCATGTCGTGGCCGGCAAGCTTTCCGCAGGCGATCTGGTCAGCCGCGCCCGCGCCAATGGTGGCCGCTACAACATGCAGACCGTCAGTGGCGATGCCCTCACCGCCGAAGTGCGCGGCTCGCATGTCTATATCTATGATGAAGCTGGCGGCGCGGCCCTGGTGACCATTGCCGATGTCAATCAGTCCAATGGTGTGATTCACGTCGTCGACGACGTCTTGCTGCCGCGATAATCCTTCCTCCCGGCGCGAGAACGGGTCCTGCTGCGATATGGCAGGGCCCGTTTCCGCGTGCGCATCTAGACCAGCGCAAACTCGCGGGTCACCCCGATATTTTCCAGAAATGAGCGGTCGTGGCTGATCACCAGCAGCGCGCCATCATAGGCGCGAAGCCCGGCCTCCACGATCTCGATCGCCTCGATGTCGAGGTGGTTGGTCGGCTCATCCAGCACCACCAGCATGGGCGGGGTCTTCCCACCCAGCACACAGGCCAGGCCCGCGCGCAGCATTTCCCCACCGCTCAGCGTGCCAACGCTCTGCAGGGCCGCGTCATTGCGGAACTTGAACGCGGCCAGCACCGAGCGGCAATCATTGACTGTGCTGTCCGGATTGAGTCGCTGGAAATTGGCCAGGACGGTGTCGCGCCGCTCCAGCAGCCCGACCTGCTGGTCCAGCAGGGCCATTGGCCCGCCAATATGCACATTCCCGCCACGCGGCTGCAAGGCGCCGGTCAGCAGCTTGAGCAATGTGGTCTTGCCCGACCCGTTCGGACCGGTGATGGCAACGCGCTCTGGGCCGATCATTTCAAGACTGGCATTTTTGATGATCGGCGCTTCCGGGTCATAGCCGCCTGTCAGGTCGCTGGCGCGCAGAACCACCTTTCCCGCCGGCAGTCGGCTTGGCGCCAGCTTCACCGCAAAGGGCGACAGCACCTCGATTTTTGAGCGGGCCTCGGCCGCTTGGATCTGTGCCGCATCTGCCTGCTTCTCGGCCAGACGATCCAGCCCGCCGGCGGTCGCTTCGGCGCGCCGCTTCATGCCACCGAGCAGGATCTTGGGCATGTCGCCCTTGGCCGCCTTCTTGCGGCCGCCGGCATCGCGCCGGGCCTGACGTTCGCGCGCGTCCTGCGCCGCCCGCGCTGCATCGCGCACCTGGCGCTCGGCAACGCTGAGGTCACGCTGGACCGCCGCGAGCTCCGAGGCCTTCCGCTCCCGGTAATGGCTGAAATTGCCCCCATAGGTGGTAGCGCCGAGACTGGTCAGCTCGACGATGGCATCCATACGGTCTAGCAGATCGCGGTCATGACTGATGACGATGGCGGCACCCCGCCATTGCGCCAGCATGTCGGCGACGGCTGCGCGGCCATCGGCGTCCAGATTATTGGTCGGCTCGTCGAGCAGGATCAGATCGGGCGCATCGAAGACCAGAGCCGCCAGCGCCGCTCGAGTGCGCTGGCCGCCGGAAAGCGTCCAGAGCAAAGTGTCAGGTCCGACTTCCAGCGCAAGTGCATCGAGTGCCTCGGCCAGTCGCGCCTCAAGCGTCCAGTCGGCCTCTGCCAATTCATCGGCATCGGCTGCTCCCGCCATGGCGCGTGCGAGCAGATCCAGCCCGGCCCGAACGCCAAACAGATCGGCAATGGTTTCATCGGGCCCAGGCTGCACGGACTGGCGCAACACACCAATCCGGCCAACCAGATTGATGGTCCCGGAACCCGGTGTCAGCTCGCCGGTTATCAGGCGCAGCAGCGTGGTCTTGCCCACGCCATTGCGGCCGACTAGCCCGGTGCGACCGGTGCCAAAGCTGAGATCGAGATTGGAGAAAAGCGGCCGGCCGTCAGGGCCGGAATAGGTCAGTTGAGAAAGCGTCACGGAAGGCATGGTTCGTCATATCCTCAGGGGCAAGGCAGATGGGCGTTGCTGTGAGGATGCGATCCATTGGGAACCGTCCGGTCGAGTTGCGCTGGCTCTTACTTAATCGAGCCAGCGGCTGCGTCAACCTCCTGCTGGCCAAATGGCTGACGCGGGGCTAGTGTCCGCCACCACATATTGCCGGATGCCGCCATGGACCTGTTTACCCTTTCCGCCTTCACCATCGCCTATGCCATCGCCGTTCTGGTGCCGGGGCCCGGCGTTGCGGCTGTCGTCGCCCGCGCCCTTGGCGGCGGCTTCAAGGGCGCCTTCCCCATGGTGCTGGGCATTCTGGCCGGCGATTTGGTCTATTTCTTCTTTGCCGTTTTTGGCCTGGCCGCCATCGCCACCTGGTTCGGCCCGGTCTTCACCATCGTGCGCTGGGCCGGCGCCGCCTACCTGCTCTATATCGCCTATAAATTCTGGACTGCCCGCCCCGGCTCCGAACAGATGAAACCTAAGAACGAAGGCCGCTGGAAGACATTCCTGGCCGGATTTTCGCTGACCATGGGCAATCCCAAGACCATTGTCTTCTATCTGGCGATCCTGCCTACAGTCGTGCCGCTGGGCGAGATGACCCCGCTGGCCTTCATCGAGTTGACGGCGATCGTTGTGGTCGTGCTGCTGTTGATCGGCTGCGGCTATGCCTGGCTGGCCTCCGCCGCGCGTGACATGTTCCGCAGCGAAAAAGCCCTTGGCCGCCTCAACAAGACCGCCGGCGCCATGATGGCTGGCGCCGCCGGCCTCGTGGTGACCCAGCACTGACGCCTTTACCAGTCGCTAACCATTTAACGCCCGATTAACCATAATCGGCGAAGCTTGATGCATGGCGTACGGCAGCACCAAGATCAACCGCTACAACATGCATCAGCTCTCCCCTTATGAGCGGATACAGTATCAGCGCGAGCGCCGGGCCGCTGCCGCCGAGATCACCCAGAGAAATGCCAGCATGGCGAATAGCTTCGCCTCGATTCAGAGCAATAGCGCAGTGGAAACCGGCAATCTGTTTTCCAAGATGGCCATGCAGCGCATCTCCAAGACCGCCTGAATATCTGACTGATTTACTTGAAAACCTGTTTGGTCTAGCGAAGCACTGCGCAGCCGCCACAAAACAGACCGAACAAATTTACTTGCCGTAAAGCGCCAAGGTTCAGGCTTGCGCCATGAGCTATTCAGGCAAGATTACGCGCTTCAACATGTATGAGCTCTCATCCTACGAGCGGCTGCAGTATCAGCGTGGCCGCAGGGCGGAGGCTTTGGCCATGGCGCAGAAGCAGGCCGCCCTCGCCAATAGCCTCGCGGCAATCCAGCAGAACCAGGCGGTGGCGATTGGGAACCTTGTCTCCAAGGTTGCCATGCAGCGTATTTCCAAACGCGTCTAGCCTTGGATGGGCGTGATGCGCCGCAGCAATGCGGACAGTTCCGCGGGCGGCTTCTGTTCTATGCGCCGATAGGTGCGCCCGTCGCGCGTCCGCGCGACATAGCCCATATCCACCAGCGCACGCCGCAACAGGGCATGGTCGCCAAAACTGGCCAGACCATTGAGCAATTCGGTATTTTCCCGGTCGGCATAATCCCGCCCCGGCTCCATCCTGGCCCAAAGTGCCCATAGGCATAGCGGCTGCAGGCTGTTCCGCGACGGCCAGCGCATCAGCACGCCCTGGGCATCGAAGTGCCGGGACACTTTCTCCACCAGCGTCAAATCCACGGGTTCGGCCGGTGGCCGCTCCGCACTGGCCGCCTTGAAATGCTGGTAGTTGCGGAACCCCGCGGCCCGCGCCAGCATGGTCAGCATTTCGACGTGGCTGGGCGTGTCATCGGCACCGGCAAGCTGGGTCCGCAGCGATTTGGCGAAGGCCGATAGATCGGGAATGGTCAGGGATTGAATCTGTCTCGACATGGCGCATCCTCAGCGTGCCCAGAGCTGCCTGAAGGGCAGTGTCGGTGGTCGCCGGCTTGCGACGGGCACGAGGAAAGTGCGAGTCGAAGATCGAGATCAGGCAGGTTTAGCTTCCCTTGTCGGGACGGCGACGCCTCGGTGAACTGCAGACCTCCTGACCGGATACGCTGCTCCCCCGCCAAAAGCAAGCGCCCGGCACCGGGCCGGGCGCCTGTCGTCTTACATTGGCACTTGCGCATGTTCGCCATCATCCGGCGCCTTGGGCAGGAAGCGGCCGATGAAGCGGCTGAACTGGTCGATATAGGTCAGCAACACCGGCACCACGAGCAGCGTCAGGGCGGTCGAACTGATCAACCCGCCGATCACAGCATGGGCCATCGGAGCATTTTCGCCGCTGCCGCCATGCAGGTTGAGGGCCAGCGGCAACATGCCGAAGATCATCGCCAGCGTCGTCATGATGATCGGCCGGAACCGCGTCGAGCCCGCTTCCACCAGCGCCTCATAGAGGTTCCAGCCCTCCTTGACGTGCTGATTGGCGTTGTCGACCAGCAGGATGGCGTTCTTCACCACCAGACCCATCAGCATGATGAACCCGATGGCCGAGAACATGTTGAGCGTCGACCCGCCAACCAGCAGCCCCACCATCACCCCGATCAGGGCCAGCGGCAGCGAGCCCATGATGGCAATCGGTTGCAGGAAGCTGCCGAACTGGCTGGCCAGCACCAGGTAGATAAAGATCACCGCCAGCAGCAGGGCCGAACCAACTGCGCCCATGGTCTCGGCAATCTGTTCGACGTCGCCGCCAAACGAGGTGCGGTAGCCTGTGGGCAGCGTCAACGCCGCCACGGCCGCCTGCAATTGCGGCGTTACGGTCCCCAGTTCCACCCCTTCGAGATGGGCTTCGACGGTCACGCCACGCTGCAGATCCTGGCGGTTGATGGTGGCTGGACCGACGCTTTCCACCACATCTGCGACCTGGCCAAGCGTCACCATCTGGTTTGAGCCAGTGGCGCCGGATTGAGCGATGGGCAGGTTTGCCAGCGAAGTCGCATCGTTGCGCAGGGATTCGGGCAGGCGCACCACGACCGAATAGACCTGACCGTTCTGGGCCGTCCAGTCGGCAACATCCTCGCCTGCAATCAGCGGCCCGAGCGTGGCTGCAATCTGGCCCATGGACACGCCGAGATCGTCGGCCAGGTCGCGATTGATACGAATGCCGACAACCGCCTGCGCTTCATCCAGGCTTGATGATATATCAATCAGGCCCGGTATCTCGGCCATCCTGGCTTCGAGCTCGTCGCCCAGCCGGCCAAGCACTTCAAAGCTGTCGCCGTAAAGTGTCACCGAGACCGGCGCCGAACTCCCGCCCATGCCGGAGGCCGCCGACACCTGGAAGGTGGCGCCTGGCACCGCCTCCAGCGCCGCGCGGACCCGCGGCATCAGCTCGACCGGTGTGATGTCGCGCAGCGCCTTGTCGACCAGCGTCACCGTCATCGTGCCCGAATTGGCCCCGGCAGCAGCCACCCCGCCACCAATGGTGGAATAGATCGTTTCGACCTCGGGGAAGCTGTTGATGACCGTTTCGGCCTGGTAGAGCTTGGCCGCCGTCGCCTCCTTGGAGGAGCCGGACGGCGTTTCCACCGAAATGGTGAAATTGCCATTGTCCGTCACCGGAATGAACTCCACACCCACCTGCGGAAACAGGAAGAAGGTGCCAACAAAGGACATCAGCGCAATCAGCAGCACCGACTTGCGGAACTTCAGCCCCCAGCGGATCAGGTGACGATAGCCCTGGGTGAACCAGGTGAAGAGCCGGTCGAACTGATGCACCGCACGGCCGATCGGCCCGCGTTTGGCATTGGGATTGGCCGCCGGATCATACCACACACTCGACATCATCGGGTCGAGCGTGAAGGCCACGAACAGCGAGATCAGCACGGCCACCGAAACGGTGACACCGAACTGCAGGAAGAAGCGCCCCATGATCCCGTCCATGAAGGCGACGGGCAGGAACACCGCCACGATGGACAAGGTGGTGGCCATCACTGCCAGGCCGATTTCATTGGTGCCGTCAAACGCCGCCTGCCTGTGCGATTTGCCCATATGCAGGTGCCGGGTGATGTTCTCGCGCACCACAATGGCATCGTCGATCAAGATACCCACCGCCAGCGACAGCGCCAGCAGGGTCATCATGTTGAGCGTGAAGCCGAGAAAATTGAGCGCGATCATCGTGCCGATGATCGAGATCGGCAGGGTCAGCCCAGTGATGACCGTGGACCGCCAGGAATTGAGGAACAGGAACACGATGACGACGGCCAGGATCGCGCCTTCGATCAGCATGTTCTGAACCGCGTGGAAGGAATTTTCCACCGGCTCGGCATTGTCGACCACGACCTCGATATTGACCCCATCGGGCAGTTCACTCTCGAGAAGATCTTCAATGGTGTGGCGGATCTCCTCGGCAACGCCGACGGTGTTGGCGCCCTGGGTCTTGAGAATATCCACCGCCAGCGCCCGCTGGCCATTGAGAATGGCCAGGCTGGATGCCTCGCCGGTCCCATCGACAATGGTAGCCACGTCGCGCAGCGTCACCGGCTGGCCGCCCTGGTTGCCCACGGTAACCTCATAGAAATCCTGTTCGTCTTCGAGCCGACCCAGCACCTGGATCGACTGGACGATGCTGTCCTGGGTAATCGAGCCGGCCGCCAGGTCCTTATTGGCTGCCTGCAGCGCCGACACCACGGAGCCCGGGCTGATATTGAACGCGGCCAGCCGGTCCGGGTCGATCTCGATATTGAGCTGGCGCGGCACGCCACCGACCACGGTCGCGCTGCCCACGCCGTCAATATTGGAAATGCGGCGGGCAATGACATCTTCGGTCAATGCCGTCAGGTCCCGATCCGACAATGTATCCGAGCTGACAGCCAGCGAGAGCACCGGCAAAGCACTCGGATCAAAGCGCAATACGCGCGGATCCCCCGCCCCATCGGGAAGCAAGGCCTTGATCGGGTCGATCTTGTCGCGAACGTCGAGCGCCTTTTGCTGCGAATCCGCTTCGAGATTGAAGATCATCAGCACCATGGCCTGACCGGCCTGTGCAGTGGACTGGATGGTGTCCAGCCCGGCGATCGTATTGACCGCATCCTCGATGGGTTCGATCACATCGGCCTCGACCGCCTCCGGAGACGCGCCGGGATAGCTGACGACGACGGCCACGACCGGAAAGTCGATATCGGGCAATTGCTCGATCGGCAGGCGCTGATAGGAATAGACACCGAACACCATGATTGCGACCATGATCATGGTCGCAAACACGGGATGATTGACGCTGATGCGGGTCAGAAACATGGCTTACCCTTCCACGAGTGTGTAGGCGTTTCCGGCCTCAAGCTCGGATAATGGTGCCGAAACGATCACGTCACCAGTGTTGAGACCCGTCACTTCGATCAGCCGGCCACGCTCCCATTCGCGCACCACTTCGATCTCCTGGCGCTCCAGCGTGCCATCCACCAGCTTGAGCACAAACGGTCCCTCCGCATCTTCGCGCAAAGCCGCAGCAGGCACGGCAATAGCCTCCTCTGCCTGCTCGACCGTAATGTGCCCTGTGGCAAACATGCCGCCGCGCAATTGGCCGCCTTCATTGCTGAGCTCGACATAGATCGGCACCGTGCGTGTACCGCTGAGCGAAACCGGATTGACCCGCGTTACTGTGCCCTCAAAGCTCTGGCCGTCGAGCCCGGTGACATCGATGGCCACCTGCTGGCCAGGCGCGACACGGGCGCTCGACGTAACCGAGGCCGTCGCATCGAACTCCATTTCATCAAGATTGACGATGGTGAACAGCGGCGTGCCGGCCGAAACCGTCTGGCCCGTATCCACCGAGCGCGAGGAAACCACGCCGTCAAGCGGCGACTTGACCGTCGCGTTGCTCAGGGCCAGTTCCGCCGACTCCACAGCACTTTCCAGCGCCGCCAGATTGGCGCGCAGCGCTTCGGTCGAAGACCGCGCCTGATCCAGTGTCGAAGGACTGGCCAGCCCCTGCCGCGCCAGCTCCTCGGTCCGCGTCAGGCTCTGCTCGGATGAATTGAGCTGGGCCCGGGTTGCATTGGCGGTGGCGCGTTGCTGGTTGAGCTGCAACTCAAGCGGCGCCCGGTCGATCTGCGCCAGCACATCGCCCTCGCTGACCGCTTCGCCCGGCCGCACCATGACCGCCATAACCCTGCCCGAGGCCTGCGAGGCCACGTCGGACTGACGCGCCGGCACCAGTGTCCCGGTCACCTTCACCGTTTCGCGAAGGGTCTCGGGCGCTATCGTCGTGGTTTCGGACTGCCGGACCTGCATGACCACTGGGCCGGTTTCGGTCATTTCGGTCACCGGCGCCTCGGCCGGCCGCAGCACCACAAAACCCACCACCCCGGCAACGATCACCGCCAGGATGATCCAGGGCATGATCCGGCGCTTGGGCTTGAGACCCTGTGCCACGCGCGCCGCGTTTTCCTTTTCGCGGCGGCTCTGCGCCCATTCGGGCTTGGTCAGCGCGTCGGTCATTTCTCGTCCTTCTTATGCTCGTCCGCAGCACGGAGCGTCGTCACCCAATGGGTCAGGATTTCGGCAGACTGCGCCAGAAAGCTCTGGACCACCGCCGCGCGCCGGGCCGCCTCAGCGTCCTCGGCCTGCATGTCCTCGACACAGTTTTTGATTGTTTGCGCCTGTCGCTCGAATTGCGCGGCAAGGTCGCCCACCACATCGATCTCGCTAAGGCTGACAAGTTGGTAATAATCCTGCCGGTCCCCGGCATGGGTGCGCAGCTTGAGAATGCCCTTGCGCGCCAGGTCGCGCGCGTTCGTGCTCGCGCTCGCCCGGCTGATCGATAGCTTCTCGCTGATCTGCACCAGGTTGAGTTCCTGCCCCTCGACCACCATCAAGCCGATCAGACGGCCGGAAATCCGCGATTCCCCCCGCTCCTGGGCAATCAGCCCCATTTCCTCGATAAACCGCGTCGTCGCGCTCAAGCTGCACCTCACCTTATCGTTCAATTCATACTGAATGAACTGAACGAAGTAAATGCTGGCGCTTTGGCGAAGGGGCAGAAGGTTAGTGAGGGATGAATATGAAGAACCGATCGGGCGCACGCGGCGATCCGGGCCCCGGAGACGTGTCGCCAACAAAACAGCCGATGCTTGCAGACCATGCGTTGATTGCCGTCGTCACCGACCGACTGCCGCCGGTCATCAGGATTGAGGCGGCGGCTTGACGCTCACGATCACTCGAGCGAGCGGGCGCTGATGACAAAGCGATTGCACCGCGGCTTTCCAGCACACTCAGGCAGGGTCGAAGCCTGCAAAGGAAGTTATGGGCACCAGACCCTTGGCGAAGCGGCGCGCGTTCTGCACATAGCCTGATGCAGAGCGCTTGAGGGAGGCGATTGCATCTGCATCCAGTGTCCGGAGCACCTTTCCGGGGCTACCAACAACCAGTGACCCATCCGGGATCTCCTTGCCTTCCGTGATCAACGCGCCGGCTCCAATCAGACAGTCACGGCCAATACGCGCGCCATTGAGCACGGTCGCGCCCATGCCGATCAGGGTATTGTCGCCGATCGTGCAGCCATGCAGCATCGCCTTGTGGCCGATGGTGCAGCCTTTCCCGATCGTCAGCGGATGCCCCATATCGGTGTGCAGGACCGTATTCTCTTGCACATTGCTGCCCACCCCAATCGTGATCTCTTCATTGTCTCCACGCGCGACCACCCCAAACCAGACGCTGGCGTCGGCGTGCATGACGATCTTGCCCACCAGAACCGCCGTTGGCGCTATCCAGGCCGCTTGCGGGTCGATTTTCGGTGCATGTCCATCAAGGGCATAAAGGGGCATCTCGGTCTCCTCCCAAACGAAACTCCACCCGGACTGATCAGCATTGGCCGCGACGCCGCGCCACGGTCCCTTGCTGCGTTCCGCGCACGTGTAGACGGCATCCTATGCCACAGCATGATACCGGGCAGGATTAGCGCCACCATGAGGGCCAATTCGAAGTTGAACAAGGCCATCGCGGGTAGGTTCCGGCCATATCCGCTGAACGGCGCCAGCCTGTTCGCCACCGCCGGGAGGGCGATGCAGCATCAATGCGCCCAGTCCTTCTTCTTCGAGGTCTTGCCGATACCCGGATTGAAACTGTTGGTCGGATCGAGCGCGCGGTAGAAATCACGCAATGCCGGCTTGGCATGATAGAGATGGCCGACATTGTGCTCGGCCGGATACTCCGCGCCGCGCTGGTCCAGCAGATAGAGCAACTGTTGCTCTATCGCCTCCAGATCTCCGCCCCTTTGCACGAGATATTCCTGATGCATGACGTGGCAGAAGAAGTGCCCGCAATACATCTTGCGCACGAACTGGCTCTCGAGCGCCGCCGGCAGGGTTTCAAACCAGTCCCTGGTGTTGCGCGGCAAGGCAATATCGAGGGCCAGGATGTCCTCAACCTGGGCCGGATGCACGTCGCGGAACCTTACGACAGAGCCACCGACGGCAAAGCGGTTGAGGAATGCGTCCTGCCCCTCGGTCCGGGTGCACTCAAGATAGTTTCCGCTGGCCGTCGGAAAACGGGAGGAGAGATATCGGCGTGCTTCCTCGACGCCCCCACCGCCCATCTTGAGCAGCAGATGATGCTCATAGCGGTCCCGGTAATTGTTCAGTCGTTGCGGCAGATGCTCCGGCAACAAGCGCATGACCGCCTGCAGCAATCGATCGGTGAGATGGCCGCCCAGGCCGATGCTTTCGGTCAACCCGTCCAGCCAGCTCTTGACCCCGAAGGCAGCGGGTACATGGTCCGTCCCAAAGTATTTAACGAACAGAAACAGATCCTTGCCGTAATCCTGCGACAACTCATAGGCGCCGCGATGCATGTATTCGCCGGCAATAGGCAGATGCTCGAAGTCGGTGAGGATGTCGCGCCGGATGGTCGCCAGTTCCGAAGGATCATTGCTGCCAACATAGAAAACCGTCACATCCTTGTCGGCCTCGAAGGTATCGAGCCTGAGGGCGAACACGGCAATCTTGCCTGCCGATCCCGAGGCTTCATAGTGCCGTCGCGGATCTGCGTTGAAGCGGGCGGGCGTTGACGCATCAACGTCCCGGAGATGTTCGTGATAGCCACGGTCCGAGGCCCATTGATTGTCGCTGCCCAGCACATCGGCCGGGCTATAATCTGCCTTGTCCAGACGCTGCAAGATCTCCTCGGCATCGCCGCCAAGTTCGATCCCCAGATGATTGACCAGGTGCAGCTTTCCGGCGCTGTCGACCTGCGCAAACAGGGCAAGTTGCGTATAGGCCGGTCCACGCCGGATCAGCGAGCCGCCTGAATTGTTGCAGACGCCGCCTGTCACCGAAGCGCCGATGCAGGACGAGCCGATGACCGAATGCGGCTCCCGACCGATATTCCGCAAACGCTTTTCCAGCTTGTCCAGTGTCGCCCCGGGCAGGCAGAGGACCTGCCGGCCCTCGTCCAGCAGGTCAACGCGGTCCATGCGCATGGTATTGATGATGACAATGGGGCGATCATAGCCCTCACGATCCGGCGTTGAGCCTCCTGTCAGGCCCGTATTGGCCGCTTGCACGATGACGATGACGTCATGGGCCACGCAAGCCTGGATGATCCGCCATTGCTCGACCAGGGAGCCGGGGCGCACGGCAGCGAGCACGCGGCCCTCGCCGAAGCGATAACCCTTGCGGAAACGCCGCGTCTGCCGGTCTCCCACCAGAACATGACGGCGCCCGACGATGGTTTGAAACGTCTCGATAAGCGGGTGCACGTCATCTCCCGGCGGTAAGAGCAGGCGCCCGAAGACGCCTGCATATCCGCTTTACCAGGGGCGTTCTTCCAATTCGACAGTCTTGTCGAAGGGCATGCCCAGCTTCTCATAGAAGGCGCGGCGCATGCGGCGGTCCTTGTCCTGAACCATCCAGGCCCGCTTGGCGATTTCTTCGCCGTCTTCCTGTGGGATCACCACGATCCCGTCGTCATCGGCAATCACACCGTCGCCCGGCCGCACATAGACCCCACCGCAGGTGATCGGCTTGCCCATTGAGGAGAGCTCGAGCCGGCCCGCCATGTGGCGCATGGAGCGGACCGAGCAGAACACCGGATCCTTCTGCATGATGCATTCACCCGAGTCGCGGCAGGCGCCGTCAATGATGAAGCCGACCGACCCTTTGACACGCGCATCGAGCAAGTTGTTCGAGCCCAGCAGGCCACAGCGGGACTGTTTGGTGTCCACGACGTGCACTTCATCAGGAGCACCGAAACTATGGCCAGCCGGCCATAGGGCGTCAGGGTGCGTGCTGCGGTCCGGATTGCGCTTGTACTGGCGATCGTCGAACTCTTCATAGCTCATCGCCGGGATGGTGCGGTTGATGATGTTGAACTCGGCGGTCGTGGCAATGCCGGCAAAAAAGATGCCGGGGAACATTGGGCGCAGCCGCGGATCCATCTCATAGGTATTCATGTAGCCCATGGAATCCAGGGCGTCGGTCACATCTGAGGTGCGTACCTTACGCAGGATCTCGAGTGTGCTGCTATTGATAGCCATATTACTTTCCTTCTGGTGATTTCAGGTTTGACGGCGCCCGCACATGCGGGCGCTGATGAGCTCAGTTGAGGATCGACAGGCCGGTCTCGCCGTCGAAGAAATGCATGCGGGTGGTGTCGAACCAGACAGTCACCGTGTCGCCCAGGCGCACCTGGCTTTTGGCGTTGAAGCGGGCGATGCAGCGCGCCTTGCCGGCCTTGGACTTGATCTCGTCCAGGCTGTCCGAGCTGCGCACCTCGGCCGGCTTTGCGTCGATGCCGATATGGACGATCACATCCGAACCAAGGGCTTCGACCAGATCGACTTCAGCGGCGATGCAATCGGACGGATCGGCGTTGGCAATCGAGGATGCCTCGGCAAGATCCTCGGGCCGAATACCTACGATCAGCTTGCGTCCGGCATATTGCGACAGGCTGGAAAATTGCTCGACAAGCGTTGCCGGAAGCTTCAACCGATTGTCGCCCAGCCGGAGGAAGAGCGTATCGCTCTCCTTTTCGAGTTCGGCCCAATACATGTTCATGGTGGGCGAACCGATAAAGGCGGCGACGAAGGTATTGCGCGGCTTGTTGTAGATATTGGACGGGGTATCGACTTGCTGCAGCACACCATCCTTGAGCAGCGCCACCCGGTGTCCCATGGTCATCGCTTCCACCTGATCATGGGTCACATAGACGGTCGTGACACCCAGCCGGTGCTGGATCGACGCAATTTCCGCGCGCATCTGCACCCGGAGCTTGGCATCCAGGTTGGACAGCGGTTCGTCCATCAGGAATACGGAGGGCTTGCGAACAATCGCCCGGCCCATCGCGACGCGCTGGCGCTGGCCGCCGGATAGCTGGCCGGGACGCCGCTTGAGATAGGCTTCGAGTTCAAGCACACGCGCAGCTTCCTGCACCCGCTTGTCGACCTCCTCCTTGGGCATCCTGGCGATCTGAAGCGGGAAGGCGATATTGTCGTACACGCTCATATGCGGGTAGAGCGCATAAGACTGGAACACCATGGCGATGTCGCGATCCTTGGGATGCGTGTCGTTGACGAACTCATCGCCGATCCACACGGCCCCGTCGGTGATCTCTTCAAGTCCGGCGATCATGCGCAGGGCCGTCGACTTGCCGCAGCCCGAGGGGCCGACCAGGACGAGGAATTCCCCATCCTCGATCTCCAGGGAAACATCGTTGACGGCGCGAAGCTGTCCACCGGCATAGGTTTTGGTCAAATTCTGTAGCGTTACACTGGCCATGGGTCTGCTCCGGGCGGATCACTTGAAACCTTGCGTGGCGATGCCCTTGGTGAGCAGTCGCTGCGAGGCGAGGAAGAAACCGAGCACCGGTCCGATGGAGACAAGTACCATCGCAAACAGTCCGCCAAAGGAGGAGGAACCACCACTCGGATCGAGGAAAAGCCGCAGAGCTACCGGAACCGTCATCCGGTCGGTGTCGGTGAGGTAGATCAACTGGCTGAAGAAGTCGTTGTAGGTGTTGATGAAGGTGAACACGGCCGTGGTGGCCAGAGCCGGCATGGAAAGCGGCAGAATGATCCGCCAGTAGCGCTGCCAGTAGGACGCACCGTCAACGATCGCTGCCTGTTCCAGTTCATTAGGCAATGAGCGCATGAACTGGACCATCAGGAAGATAAAAAAGGCATCGTGCGCCAGGAATTTCGGCACCACCAGGGGCAGGATGGTGTTCACCCAGCCGATGTTGAGAAAGAAGATATATTGCGGGATCAACTGCACGTGGATCGGCAGCATCATGGTGCCGAGCATGATGGCGAAGAGCCACCACTTGCCGCGGAATTCGAGCCGCGCAAAGGCATAGGCCGCCATCGAGCAGGCCAGAAGATTGCCGATAATCGCCAGGGCACAGATGATGAACGAGTTCACATAGAACTGCGTGAACGTGAGATCCCCATAGAGCTGCCAGCCGCGCACGAAGTTCTCGAGCGTCCAGTTGGTGGGGATGAACCCCATGTCGCCGAAGATCTCGGTCTCCGGGCGCAGCGCACTCAGCACCATCCAGATAACCGGGTAGAGCATGACACCCAGGATGGTGATCAGCAGGGCATGCAGGCCCAACCCCTTTAGCCGGCGGATATTTTCGCGCTTGCGCCGCTCGGCGCGCAGCAGCTCGGGATCGTATGTCTTAACGGTCGCCATAGAACACCCAATAGCGTGAGGACCAGAACATCAGCGCCGTTGCAAGGCCGATAGCGATCAGCAGGATCCAGGCCATCGCAGAGGCGTAGCCCATCTGCAGTTGCTGGAACGCCTGCTGGTAGAGATAGAGTGAATAGAGCAGCGTCGAATCCACCGGCCCGCCCCGCCCGTTGGACACCACGAAGGCCTGGGTGAAGGACTGGAACGAATTGATCAGCAGCAGCACGGTGTTGAAGAAGATAACCGGCGTGATCAGCGGCAGGGTGATCCTGCGGAACCGCTGCCAGGCATTGGCCCCGTCGATCGAGGCAGCCTCATAGTAGGATTCCGGGATCTGCCGCAGCGCGGCCAGAAAGATCACCATGGACGCACCGAACGTCCAGACGTTCAGCGCAATGACCGAGGGCAAGGCAAAGGTCGGATTGTTGATCCAGCCACGGCCAGCCACACCGAACAGGGCCAGGATGTCATTGACGACGCCACGCTCGCCGAACACTTCCTTCCAGAGCAGGCCGATACCGACGCTGGCACCGATAAGTGAGGGCACATAGAAGAGCGAGCGGTAGATCGCCAGCCCCCGCAGGCCGCGATTGAGGGCAACTGCAATGGTCAGCGAGAACAGCAGCACCAGCGGCACCGAGAAACCCACATATTTCAGCGTCACCCATATCGAGGTGATGAACCGCCGATCCGATGTGAACAGCCGCACATAATTGTCGAACCCGACAAACGAGGGCAGGCCGATCACCGCGTAATTGGTGAAGCTGAGGTAGAGCGAAACCAGCATAGGCAGGGCCGTAATCAGGATGATGCCGGCAAACCAGGGCAAGAGGAACATATAGGCCGCCCTGTTATCGGCCTTCTTGAGGGCAGACCCGGTTCTATTGCGAGGGATTTCCCGCACGGACTTCGCCGTTTCCGACGCGGTCAGTACCGGATCATTGGCGGCATCAATCGAGCTCAATTCAGTCTCCCTTTTCGCCTGCCTGACGCAGACCATGCTGGGTCGAAATCAGCTTCGGCCATTCGCCGAAATGGGCGCGCGGGCACTCACCGGCCCGCGCGCCAGCGCTAGATTAGCGGGCAGCCTGAGAAAGCTGCTGCTGCAGATCGGCGATGAGCTGATCAGCACCCTGTTCGGGGGTCAGTTGACCAAAGGCCACCGCATCGTAGGCGCGATTGAGCGTATCGGTCAGAGCCTGATATCCACCGGCCGGCCAGAACACCGGATTGGCGGTATCGATAATCTGCTGATAAAGCTCGATATGCTGTACCTGGGTCGGCTGCGTATCCGGATCTTCGGCCTGCGCGGTCGCCAGGGCGGGAATGGACACCACGCCGTTATCCGACTCGTAGATCCCGGCCGCTTCTTCGTTCTGCGTCCAGAAATTGATCCACTCGGCGGCCACGGGGATTTGCGCCTCATCGCAGCTTGCACCGATCGCGATACCATTGGCACCGATATCCATGCCAACCGTTCCATCAGGACCAACCGGATAGGGCGTGATCCCGATCGTGGTGCCGGGGCTCACGGTATCCACGGTCGTCTGCACCGAACCAAGCTGGTTGGGCGGACGGTTGGTCATGAAGCCACGATTGTTGGCAATGTTGGATTCCTCGATCAACGCACTATTGTCGCTGATCATGACCTCGGGAGGCTCGGTGACTCCGGCCGTGCGCAGGGCTTCCCAATATTCGAACCACTGGACGGCAATATCCTTGCTGAAGGCGACATTCGAGCCGTCGAACACATCTTCGCCATGCGACTGCACCCAGGTCACGAAGGCATCCTGCTCGCGACCCATATTGTGCACCGAGGCCGCCCCTTCGGGCAGGTGCGGGAGGATGGCGGTCAGATATTCAGCGAACTCGTCCCAAGTGTAGGGGTATTCGAGCGGAGCAACCCCGGCATCAGCGGCCGTCTGCGCCATCTGCTCATTATACATGAGCGCAAAGTAGAACACGCCATGCGGGATCATGTAGAGATTGCCATCTGCACCGCGCGCTGAGTTCAGCACGGGCTCAGGAATACCCGACACATCCAGGGTTCCGTTCTCGACCAGCTCATCGAGTGGCATCAGGATGTCGGGACGCGCATAGGTTGCCAGCCAACGCGTCTGCATGGTGATGGCACAGGGCTGGTTGTTGCCCGTCGACTGGATCGTCAGACGCTCCCAGTAAGGCGCCCAGTCTGCGTTCTCGCGAACGATGGAAACGTTCGGGTGCTGACCTTCGAAAAGCTGGATGATCCGGTCAGTCTTGTCGTTGCGGACCTGACCACCCCACCAGCTAAACCGGATCTCGCCCTGCAGGTCACTATCCTGCGCGGCCGCGCCGTTTGGCAGAACGGCCATGGACAGAGCCAGGATCGAGGTAGCGAGCAGTGATCCAGCCACCCTCTTCTTAAGACGGAATTCTTGCATGGTTTCCTCCCTTTGCACATTCCCTCGCCTGCGCGTCTGACAACCAGCCTGCAGGCAATTTCTGTTCTGGCGCGACACGCCACTCACCCCTCCGCGAGAATTCGGCGCCTCGTTGCTGGACTATTCTTGTATGCAAGAACTGCCACTGTCAACGATAATGAGTCACTAATTTGTCGCTTCTCCTGTCTGGCGCGGATTCCCCTGCAGATCACTCTGCACACCTTGTCCAACAAGGAAGAAATGCGAGAAAATCAAACCAAGGAGCCCCCTATGGACGTGTGTACAGGGATGCAGGGCGCATTCGGCGACCGCGATCGGCGAAAGACTATTGTATGCAACTATCCAGACAGTCCGTCAGGTCGCTTCATGAACCAGTCCCATCGGGACACTGTGAGGCTTTCGAACACGCCCTGGGTCCAATATGGGTCGGCAAAGGCAAATTTTTCGGCGGCCTCTTGCGACGCCGCGCGCATCACGATCATGCTGCCGATCGGCTCTCCAGCCGCATCTAGATAGGGACCAGCAAGAACGAGATCTTCGTCCAGTCCGGCATAATAGGCACGGTGCTGCAGGCGATGCTCCAGCCTGCCTGCCATGCCATCCGCCTTGTCGCGGCCACTGACGATGAACAGCACTGCACCCTCCCCGGCTAGCCAGTGGTCTTTTGGTAAAGGCGCGACACCGACGCGCCGTCTTCCATTTCGTTGCCGGCTTCCGCATAGAGACGATATTGCCGCACGGCGACATCGAGCAGGGGCAATTCAAGCCCCAGATCGTGCACGAAATGCTCCACCGATTTCAGGTCCTTGTTCACCTGGCGCACATAACTGCGCGGTGGGTCGAAGTCCTCGGCACTCATCTGCGTATAGATGCGTTGCAGGATCGCGCTGTCCGCGAGCCCGCCCTTGAGGCAGACGGGCAGAAGATCCGGGTCAATCCCGGCGGCGCGGCAGCTCGCAAGTATCTCGGCCATAAGGATGTAATTGGCGCCCACGATTGCCTGATTCAGGATTTTGGTCTTCTGACCCGCGCCCAGCGGCCCCATCAGCGTGACGTTCTGTGCAATGGCGCGCAGCAAGGGCTCCACAGCTCCGAACGCCGAGGGATCACCACCCGCCATGACCGTGAGTTCCCCCTGGCGGGCCGGTGCCGGACCACCAGACATCGGCGCATCGACCCATTTTGCGCCCAGCTCTTTTTCCAGACGGCCTGCCAGCTCCAGCGTCGCCTCCGGCGAAGTGGTCGAAAGATCAACCAGCATCCGTGCGCCACGGCCAGCCGCGGCGAAGCCACTCGCGCCGAAACAGACGCTTTCGATGGCTGCGTCGCCCAGAACGCAGACAAACACAACGTCGGAGTGTTTCCAGACTTCGGCCGGGTTCGAGGCCCATTTCGCGCCGCTGTCCCTGACGGTGTCAAAACGCTCCGGCTCCAGGTTCCAGACCGTGAGCTCATAGCCTTGCTCTCGCAGCCGCTGTGCAATGGGCGCCCCCATGATGCCCAGGCCCACAAGGCCAAGGCGGGTCGAGGTGTCGAAGGCAAGTCCGGTCACGGCGCCACTCCTTCCTGGGGCTGAACACGATAGATGCGGGCGGCATTGTCATGGAACAATGCCTGCTGGTCCGGTTCGGGCAGGTCACTCACGCAAGCCATGAACCCGTTGAATATGGTGCCGAAATCAGCCACCAGGCTGTCGACCGGAAAATTGGACGCGAACATGCAACGCGCCACACCGAAGATTTCGATAGTGTCGCGCACGACAGGGCCATTTGCCTCGACGGTCCAGGGAAGATCCTTCTGACCCAGCCCCGAAATCTTGATCGCGATATTGGGACACGCGGCGGCCCGCTTCAGGGCACTGCGCCAGGCATTGAGGCCATCCGCACTGCGGTCGGAAGGCAGGCCGGTGTGATTGATGATGATCTGGGTGTCCGGGAAGGCCGCCGCCAGATCCGCGGCCTCCGCCAGATGCCACCAGGGCGTTTGCAGATCAAAGCTAAGACCATTTGGTTGCAGCATGACAAAACCCCGCCGGAAGGCCGGGTCACCCATGCTGCCAGGCGCACCTTTCTCAACATCCTCGGGGCGCGCTGCTGCCTTTGGCTTGTGCCGGATGCCACGGACAAATTCGGTGTGGCCATGCGCCTCAAGCACGGACGCAGCGTCATCCCGGTCCAGCCAGGCCTGCGCGACCATCACGCTCGGCAGCCCTTCCTTCTTGCGAAGCGCCTCGACCCAGGCGACCTCGCCGAGCGGATCAGCCGGATTCCATTCGGTTTCGATGAAGACGCTTCCGGCCAGCTCGAACGCTGCGGCATCGCGCCGATAGTCGCCAGGCAGATAATTGCGCTTGAGCGCATCGTAATTGCCGTAGCGAAAGTTCACCGGCTTGTCGGCGAGCCAAGGCAGATAATTGGCGTCAAGATCCCAGAAATGCTGGTGTGCATCGATAACCCGCACAATCCCCTCCCCTTGCGGGAGCCGGATCATCCGGCTCCCGACATCGATATCGCTAGGCCTGAAGCTCAGCGTAGTAGCGATCAATGGCGCCGGTATCGACACTCTCGTCATGGGGCCGCCCAAGGGCATCGTAGCGCTTGCGCCGGGCGTTCATGTCCGCGATCAGCACCGCCTTGGCATGCAGGGCGACCTGCTTGGCGATCTCGATCGGCACGACGATCAGGCCATCGTCGTCGCAGCCCACAATGTCGCCAGGACGCACCTGCGCGCCCCCGATGCCAATCGTGGTGTTGAGTTCGACAACCTCAATGCGTCCGGGGATGATGGTGCGGCCGCGCTCCCGGCAAACCATCGGCGTCTTCTGCATGGTGACTTCACCGGTGTCGCGGCAATGGCCATTGGTGACGATACCCACTGCACCGGCGGCTTGCAGGGCAAGGACATTTTCGGACCCGAAGAAACCAACCTCGCCCGAGCTGCCCACATCGGTGACAACGACGCTGCCGTCCTTCACCAGGTCATTGAGACCGCGGCCATTGTGCCCGTGCTTGTTGAACCAGATACCGTGCGCACCAACGATTTCCTCGGTCGTTTCGAGCGGCCACATCGGCTTGTTGGCCGGAACGCAGCGCTGGGTGACCGCAGGCCCCCAGAACTTCATGCCCAGCCAGAGCGGACGAATATCCTGGGACACCAGACCAATATTGAAATAACCAAGGCCATCCATGGCGTCCGCGACATCGACGACGCGCAAGGGCTCGAAAAATTTGCGGATATGATAGGGATCCACGGCGTTGCCGTCGGCATCCTTGGGCTCGTAAGACATGACGAATCCTTGCTGGCGCTCGATTGGCGCCACCCTTTGAATGAAGTGATTTGGATGGGCTCCCCCCGATCCACACACCATTCTTGTATGCAAGGTTTCAGTGAGTCAACGCTTTTCGGCGCATATTTTTCGGCGAACAGGAATTCACCCAGGCATCATGCCCGAAAACTGGGCGAACGCCGCACCGCTACTCTAGTCGTCATTTTCCAGGCGAGACTGCAGGAATGGCAGGCTATTCAGGAAGTGCTCCCTGGTCAGTTGCGCGAGCAATTGACCATCACGGGACGCCAGCGCCGTGAACATCTTGGTGTGCTCGAACAGCGCTCCGGTCCAGCGGCCGGTATCCAGATTGGCCAAGGCACGCGCACGCTCCACCCTCGGCACAAGCGACTGCCATACCGTATAAAGCACTGGGTTCGCAGCAATTTCCACCGTTCTTTGGTGGATCTTCTGATTGATCTGCATATAGGGCGCCCGCTCCTTGCGGGCGTGATAATCGATCATCTCCGCCAGCAACCGGCCAATCTCGCCAATCTCGGCTTCGGTGATTTTCTGGCAGGCCAGTTCTGCAGCAATCCCTTCAATCGCGCCAAAGACGACGAAAAGATGCTCCAGATCCGGTGCGTGCAGTTCGGACACAACGACACTGCGGTTGGGCAAAAGATCAACCAGCCCTTCCGCCGCCAGCGTCCGCAGCGCCTCGCGGACCGGCGTGCGCGATACGCCAAGTTGTTCACATAGCTGCATTTCTCGCAGCCGCTCACCCGGCGGAAGCTCGCCGGACAGGATCATGCTCCGCAGTTTGCCGGCAGCTTCTGCATGCAACTGTCCCTTTTTCCGACCTGAAGTGTCACCGGATTCGTCTGCCCAGGGGCCGTTTTCTGCAGTTTTGTCCATGCTTGCTCGTATGCAGCTTTCACAAAAAAAGCAAGATCACGGATTTCCACCCTTGATTTTCGACCAACACCAGTCTTGTATACAAGAATAGACAACAGGAAGGGGCTCGGCGCCGCCTTTCTGCACTTGGGAGGAGCCGATGTCCGAACGCGCTGCCAATTCCAGCCAAACTGGAGCGCCCGATAACCTGCCGCCATTGACCGGCTTGCGCGTGCTCGATCTCAGCCAGGTCATGGCCGGCCCGTTCTGCTGCATGTTGCTGGGTGACATGGGCGCGGATGTCATCAAGGTGGAACCACCCGGCACCGGCGACCAGACCAGAAAATCGATGGGTTTTCGCATGAAGGGCGAGGACAGTCCTGGTTTTCTGGCCCTCAACCGCAACAAGCGCAGCATCACGCTTGATCTCAAGACACCGGAAGGCCAGCGCACATTGCACAAGCTGGTCGAAACCGCGGACATCCTGGTCGAGAACAGCCGTCCGGGGGTCAGCAAGAAGCTTGGTGCCGACTTCGAGACGCTGTCGCGGATCAACCCACGACTGATTTATGCCAGCATCTCGGGCTTTGGCCAGACCGGGCCGTGGTCACAGCGCCCCGGTTTCGATTTGATTGCCCAGGCCATGGGCGGCGTCATCAGCGGCACCGGTATTCCAGGCGCAGAACCGGTCAAATCGGGCATTCCTGTGGGCGACCTCGGCGCCGGCATGTTCGCTTGCTATGGCATCCTTTCGGCTGTGCTTGGGCGCGAGCGCACCGGCAAGGGCCAGTACATAGACACCTCGCTACTCGACGCGGCTCTTGCGCTATCGGTTTGGGAAAGCACTGAATATTGGGCGACAGGCAAGTCGCCAGGACCACTGGGCACCGCCAATCGCATGAGTGCCCCATATCAGGCCTTTGCCGGATCGGATGGCTACTTCGTGGTCGGCGCGGCCAATCAGAAGCTCTGGCTGATCTTCTGCGATGCGATCGGCCGCCCCGAACTCAAGGACGACCCGCGCTACGCCAACAATATCGACCGCGTCCAGCGGCGCGGCGAGTTGGCGGACGAGCTGCGTCCGACTTTCCTCACCCGCACTGCCGAGGAATGGGTCGATCTGTTCCTGAGCGCTGGCGTTCCCGCCGGCCCGATCAATGACTACAGCGTTGCGCTCGACAATGAACATGTCCATCACCGCAAGGCGGTGATCGATATCGAGCATCCGGTAGAGGGCAGTTTCAAGGCATTGGGGTTTCCGGCAAAGCTGTCACACACCCCCGCCGCGGTCCGTCGCCCGCCCCCTCTGCTGGGCCAGCACAATGAAGAGATACTGGCTGAACTGGACCTGATCGACCAGCAGAACCGCAAAGCGGTCCCGGTATGACAGAACCCGTTGACCAGGGGCGCGTGCGTCTTGATCGGGATGGCGCCGTCGCACGGATAACTTTTGACCGGCCCAAGGCGCACAACGCCTTTACCTGGGCCATGTATGAAGAACTCGACGCCATTCTCGCTGCCTTAAGCCAGGATAGCGAGCTGCGGGTCGTGACATTGCGGGGCGCCGGTGGCAAGGCCTTCGTTGCCGGGTCCGATATTTCCCAATTCAGGGAATTCAGCGGCGGCGACGATGGCATTGCCTATGAAGCCAAGATGAACCGCTATTTCCAGCGCATCCTGGCGGTACCGGTACCCACTGTGGCTATTGTGGATGGCTGGGCGGTTGGTGGCGGGCTCAATATTGCGGCGTGCTGCGATATCCGCATTGCCAGCACCCGGGCCAGGTTCGGCAGCCCGATCGCGCGCACCATTGGCAATTGCGTATCCATGCAGACCTATGCCCGTGTCGTTGGTGGCTTTGGCGAAGCGCGTGCCAAGCGCATGCTCCTGCTGGCCGAGTTTATCGCGGCAGAGGAAGCCATGACGGCAGGATTTCTTGCCCGTCTGGTAGAGCCCGAAGAAATCGACGAGGCAGCGCAGGAGGTGGTCGAGCGTCTGCTCGAAAATGCCCCCATTACCTTGCGTGTCAGCAAGGCAGCCATAGGCCGCGTCCTGGCCCGCGATATCGACCCGGCGGACGACCTCATCGGCCTCACCTATGGCAGTGAGGATTTTCGGCGCGGCGTCGAGGCGTTCGTCAACAAAACCAAGCCTGAATGGCAAGGCCGCTGAAGCGGCAGGAGGATGACTGTGAGCACGTCCAATAACCGCACCAAGGTTTGGACCAGGATTGACCTAACCTTCAGGGCCAGCACCAATTTCGACAACCCCTATGCCGACGCGCTGGTCTGGGTGGACCTTGAGGGGCCAGATTTCTCCAGGCGCGTATACGGGTTCTGGAACGGCGGAGACGAGTGGGTCGTCCGCGTGCTTGCCAACGCCCCGGGCGAGTGGCACTGGACCAGTGGCAGCAGCCTCAATGATACCGGACTATCGGGGCAATCCGGCAGGTTTGTCGCCGAGAGCTGGACGGCCGCGGAGCTGGATGCCAATCCAAACCGGCGCGGCATGATCGGGGCGAGCGCGAATGGTCGTGGGCTGCAATATGCCGACGGCACCCCGTTCTTCCTTCTGGGCGACACATGGTGGTCGCTTCCCAGCTTCCGCTTTCCGCTTGCAGAGACAAATGAGACCACTGGCACGCTCGGTCCCCAATCCACGCTCAACGACTATGTGGCCGTGCGCAAGGCGCAGGGGTTCAATTGCGTCGGCCTGATTGCTGCCCAGCCCGCCTGGGCCAATGATGGCAAGCCGAACAGCCTGCAAATGGATGACGGCACCTGGGTGCGGGCCGCCTGGAAACAGCCGGGTACCCAGTCCGCCAAGGACATGCACAATGAAGGCGGCCGGCCCTTCGAATTCCCCGGCAAGGTGCCAGGCTTCGAGGACGTATTTCCCGACATGGACCGCATCAATCCGGACTATTTCAAGGTTCTTGATCGCAAGATCGACTACCTCAACGACCAGGGCATGGTGCCGTTCATCGAGATCTCGCGGCGCGACAGCGGCCAGTGCTGGCATAAATTCCATGACTGGCCGGAATCCTACGCGCGCTATGTGCAGTACATGATCGCCCGCTATGGGGCCCATATCACGCTGCTGAGCCCCATCCACTACGACTACTACGAACAAACGATCCCGGCAGAAGACTATAATGTGCCGATCAACCTGGCGCTCGAGCGCTATGGAAAGCCGCCATTCGGCACCCTGCTGACGGCCAATCCCAATCCTTCGACGCTGGTCAATTTCGGGCCGGACAGTTGGATTGACCTACACCAATCGGGCAATGTGCGCGAGCACTATACCTATTGGTACCTGACCGAGATGTTCGAGGCCGAGCGCAAGCCGGCGATCAATGGCGAACCCTATTATGCCGGCCTGCACCAGCTCGGCGAGCCCTATCCATTGCGGGTGCCGCCCGACAGCGAGGACGATCGCATCTATGTCCGCTCCGGCCTATACGGCAGCTTCCTCTCAGGTGGACTGGCCGGGTTCATCTATGGGGCCGAGGGCATCTGGCAATCCGACGTCGAGCCGGAATCGCTGCATAAGATGTGGGACAGCTTCGGCTGGGAATCGGGCAGTCAGGTTCAGCACCTCAAGACCTTCGCCACTGTCGAGGGCCAGCGTTATCTTGAGCTGACGCCCTGCACCGAAATGGTGGTCCCCAACAAGACGGGGCCAGGCTATGCCTATAAGGGGTGGAGCTATTGCGCGGCCACGCCGGACCGCTCCTTGGTCATGCTCTATTTCGAGGCCGACGCGCCGATGGAGGCACGGCTGCGCGGCGTTAAGCCGGGTGACCGGTTCCAGCCACGCTTCTTTGATCCGCGCAACGGCAAATGGCACGAACCGGGCGAGGCGGTTTCGGTGCCGCGAAATGGTGTGCTGCCCTTGCCGCCCCGTCCCGATGCGATGGATTGGGGCCTGATGCTGCAGCGTCTCTGAAAAACGGAACTTCCTCCCAGGGAATGAAGGCGCCTGGCCCGAAAGGGCCGGCGCCTTCGCTTTGGTCGATGGGCATTGGTTTAACGAAAAGGGGCGCCTTGCAGCGCCCCCTCGAAACCTGTCGTCTGATCTCCGCTATTTCTTCCGCAGCCGCTTCATGAAATCCTCGCGGTTCTTCTTGTAGGGGTGCGGCGGCATGTCGGGGAACATGGACTGGGTGGACTCATCGGGGGCAATGCCAAGCGCTTCGAAAAGCATCCCCCGGTCGTAGCGATCATTCTCGGATTCCTGTTTGGCGTAATACAGCACATCATCAATCACGTCCTGGGGCACCACGATGGCGCCATCGCCATCGGCCACCACAAGATCGCCCGGTCGGACCGTCGCGCCACCGATCTCCACCGTTGAATTGGGCTCCCCGAATTCGACGCGCCCCTGATACATCGGCTGCACCACCCAACGATGCCAGCATGGCATGGCCTTCTGGTAGAGCTGTTCATCGGTATCGCGGGCCCCGCCATTGGTCAGGACACCCTTCACCCCGTTCGCGGCCCAGACCATGGAGTCCATCGAGCCAATGGCCGGTGTCTTCTGGCCCATGGTGTCAATGACCAGAAAATCGCCCTCGCCGACCTGGTCCTTAAAGTCTCCCATGTTCCACAGCTGGCGATACCAGTACTCATAGGCCCACTTGGTGTAGTCCTCTGGTGACAGCTCCGGCACCCGCTGCTGGGTCGGAATGTGCCGGTAGGTCTGGGCAAAGCCCGCTGCCTTGGTGCGGTAAAGCGGCCGGATTTCGGGGTCGACCGTACCGACATGATGCAGCCCGACCCAATCCATGCCATCGCGGATATCGGTCACCCTGAGCTTGGCGACTGTGTCAAGAATTTCCTTGCGTTTCTTGGCGTCCATTGATGCCTCCCTTGTTGACGATCTCTCATTCGCCGCGCTGGCGATCCATCTCGGCCAGCTTCTCTACACGGCGGCGGAAATGCGGTTCTGTGCTGAATTCTGCGGCGAGGAATGCCCGGGTGACGTCGGCTGCGATCTGCGGCCCGATGATCCAGCCGCCAATGCAGAGCACATTGACATTGTCATGCTCGACGCATTGCCTGGCGACATAGGTGTCATTGGCTACTGCGGCCCGGATGCCCGCAATCTTGTTGGCCGCAATGCAGGCACCGGCGCCCGTGCCACAGACCAGGACCACACGCTCCACCTTGCCCCTCTGGATCAGGCCGATGGCCGAACGGGTGACATCGGGAAAGTCCACCGGCTCTTCCGAGGTCGCGCCCATCTCGATTACCTCATCGCAATGCTGGGCCAGGACGTCCCGGATGAACCGCTTCATCGGGAAGCCCGCATGGTCACAGGCCAGTCCGATTGCGGCCCGGCGCGGTATCTCCAATCCCCTCGCTGACAGCGTCTCAGTCACGTCGATCCTCCTCGTTTCCAATGAGTTCATACCGTGGTATTACCACTTTGACAAGGACCGGAAATTTATCCCGCGCTTGACAGGACCGGGCCAAGCCAGCCAATTCGCGCGGCACAACGGGGAAGGACGGGGATGGGAGCAGGACTGACGCGAGAACCCGCCGACGCGGCCACCGGGTACGATCAGGTGTTCGCCTTTGTGCGCGAACAATTGCTCTCGGGACAGATGAAGGCCGGCGACCGGCTGCTGCCAGAGCGAGAACTGGCCACGCGGCTCGGCGTCAGCCGGCCGGTGATCCGCGAAGTGCTGCGCGCGCTGGCCGCCATCGGCGTGATCGAAATTCGCCACGGCTATGGCAGCGTCGTCCGGCGCCCGGATTTCGCCGAGTTGGGCGACCTGTTCACCATGATGCTCGCCCAGCAGGGCGAGGTGGTCGAGGATGTCATGGAAGCGCGCATCGCCATCGAGCGACAGGCCATCAGACTGGCCTGCGCGCGCGCGACCTCATCTGACCTTGCGGCGCTCGGCGAGGCGCTGCGGCGGGTTGAGGAAACCGTGAAAGACCCACAGATCGGTGGCGATGCCGACTTTGACTTTCACGCCGCGCTGATCGCGGCCGCACACTCCCCGACCCTGGCAAGCCTTCATGCAGCAATAGCCGTCCTGCTCAAGCGCTCACACCTGGAGCGCCGCGAACGCATCACCAGCCTGGACGGCATCGAAACCTATCTGGTCGAACACCATCGTGAATTGCTGGCGGCTGTGGCCGCCAGAGACGCTGACAGCGCCGATCGCCTGCTGATGCAGCACTTTGCGATCGGCACTGAATATCAGCGGCGCGCGGCCGCCGAGCGTGACCGGAGCCCGCCTACCAGCTAACCGCGATATATTTGGTCTCGCAGAATTCGAGAATGCCGTGGTGAGCGCCCTCACGGCCCAGCCCGCTCTGCTTGGTGCCTCCAAAGGGCGCCGCCGGGTCGGATGCCAGGCCACGATTGAGCCCGACCATCCCTGACTCCACCTTTTCGGATACGCGCAGGCCACGCGCCAGATCCTGGGTGAACACATAAGCGATCAGGCCATATTCGGTATTGTTGGCAAGGGCGATGGCCTCGTCCTCTGTCTTGAAGAGCGCAATGGGAGCCACCGGGCCAAAGATCTCCTCGCGCATCAGTTTTGCCTGCGCCGGAACCGATGTGAGCACAGTGGGCGAGAGGAAGTATCCGTCTCCGCTCCCCACCTCGCCCCCGGTCAGGACCTTGGCGCCACCCTCGACCGCTTCGCCGATCCAGGCATCGATGCGCGACACCGCATCCTGGTTGATCAGCGGACCGCACTGGGTTGCTGCATCATAGCCCGGCCCGACCTTGAGCGCCTTCATCCGCTCGGCAAGCCCGGCAGAGAAGGCTTCGGCGATGCCCTCCTGCACATAGAAGCGATTGGCTGCGGTGCAGGCCTCGCCGCCATTGCGCATCTTGGCCACCATGGCGCCATCCAGCGCCGTCTCAAGGTCGGCGTCATCGAATACGATGAAGGGCGCGTTGCCGCCCAATTCCATTGAACAGGAAATGACCGTATCGGCGGCTTCCCGCAACAGCCGGCGTCCGACTTCCGTCGACCCGGTGAACGACAATTTCCGCACGCGCGGATCATGCAGCATGGCGCTCACAGTGGCACCCGCCTTGGAAGTGGTGATGACATTGACCACGCCATCGGGCACACACGCCTCGCGATAGATTTCCGCCAGGGCATAAGCCGTCAACGGGGTTTCTGTCGCCGGCTTCAACACGCAGGTGCAGCCGGCAGCCAGGGCCGGTGCGATCTTGCGAGTCGCCATGGCCGCCGGGAAGTTCCAGGGCGTGACGAGCACGGCGACCCCTATAGGTTGGTGCTGCACCAGAATGCGATTGGCGCCGCTCGGCGCAATGGACAGATCACCATTGAGCCGGACAGCTTCCTCGGAAAACCAGCGGAAGAACTCTGCCGCATAGGCCACTTCGCCCTGCGCATCGCCGAGCGCCTTGCCATTCTCAAGGGAAATGAGCTCCGCCAGCATCTGCTTGCGCTCGATCATCAGTTCAAAGCAGCGCCGCAGGATTTCACTGCGTTTGCGCGGAGCCGTGGCGGCCCAGCCGGACAGGGCATCATGAGCGGCCGCGACGGCATCCATCGCGTCATCCACGCTGGCATCAGCCACCCGCCCGATGACGCTGCCGGTCGAGGGATCAATCACATCGATATCGCCACCGCCCCTGCCCGGCCGCCATTGCCCCCCAATGAACAACTGGCCGGGAATGCTGGCCGGATCAAAACTCAGATGCCCGGAGATTTGCGGATCCATGCTCATATCAGTTCGCCTCAGGTTCGAAATTGTCGTTGCGCAGAGATGCGCGGTCGCCGCGATAGGCAGCCTGCACCAGTCGTTTCATGGACTGGGCGTCCAATGGCCGCGGATTGTTTTTGACCAGCCGCGTCGCCGCCAGCGCCTGCTCGGCTGTCCAGTCCAGCTTATCCTCGGCAAGGCCAAGCGACCGGATATCGGGGGGAATACCAATGCCGGCAAACAGATCCGCCACGCCATCTACTGCTGCTGCGGCCCGCTGGGACTGGTTCAGTTCATTGACCGGCACCCCCAAAGCGGCAGCGATTTCTGCCATCTCGGGCCGGGCCATCGGCAAGTTGAATTCCATGACATAGGGCATCATCGCCGCCACACCCAGGCCGTGGGCAGTGTGGGTCAATGCCCCGACGGGATATTGCACGGCATGAGCCGCAGCCGTTCCAGCGGTGCCAAAGGCCAGGCCCGCAAGCGTCGCCCCGCGCATCATGTCTGCGCGCGCTGCGTGGTCCGTTCCGTCACCGACAGCCTTGGCGAGACTGCCACCGATCAGTCTGATGGCTTCCAGGGCATAGAAATCGCTCAGGGCGTTCTTGCCCAGAAAGACATGATCATGGACAGTTGACGCTTCGGGCTGGCGCCGCGCCGTCGTGAAAGCCTCGATGGCATGCGTCAGCGCATCGGCGCCGGAGACGGCGGTCAGTCCGGGAGGGCAGCCATAGGTCAGTTCCGGATCGCAAATGGCGGTATGCGGAATGAGATGCGGGCTGGCGATGCCGACTTTGACGGCGCGGTTCTGGTCGGAAACCACAGCCACCGGAGTGACTTCAGAGCCGGTGCCGGCGGTGGTGGGCAATGCGATCAGCGGCAGCACCGGGCCGGGCACTTTGAACTCGCCATAATAGTCCGAAATATCACCGCCATGGGCGAGCAGCAGCGCGATGATCTTGGCCGCATCCAGGCAACTGCCGCCGCCAATCCCGACGATCAGATCGGTTGAAAAAGCCGCACCCTGATCAACGCCGGCGGCAATGCATTCGGCTGGCAGTTCCGCTTCGACCCCGGAGAATATGGAAACCGAGACCCCGGTCGCTTCTACCGCCCGGACCAATTCGCCAAAACTCGCCTCTCCCGCCATACGCTCATCGGTGACCAGCAGGGCGCGTTGGCCTAAAGCCTTGGCAAATTGAGGCAGGGCGAGGCGCTGTCCTGCACCGAACACCAGGTTGCGCGGTCCTCTGACCACGCCGAAGCCAGTTTCCAGCATGTCTCTCAAGCTCCTCTGTGCCCGGCCTCATCGGCCAATTGCTGCAGGTCCTGCCAAAGGCCATCGGCCAGCGGCACACCGTCGCGCAGGCGTTTGGCCCGGCAGGCCCGCCCGCGCTCGCCGGGGATCAGGACCTGTTCTACGCCCTCGGCCGGTTCGGTCTGCCGCAGCAGGTCGAGATAATCTTCCAGCGCGGTGGCCGGGCCATCGATGACGATGAACAGATCACCCTTATTGCAGATCGCATCAGAATCCAGAGTGCCGCGCACATCCCGTCCAAGGGCTGCGCCCGCCAGGCTCGATGTCAACAGGCCGAAGGCCAGACCGAGCGCATAACCCTTGGCTCCGCCAAAGGGCGCGAGCGATCCGGACTTCGCCGCAACGGCATCGGTGGTCGGGTTCCCCTCGGCATCCAGTGCCCAGCCCTGCTTCAATGGTTCGCCGCGATTGGCGTAGTCGTGCACCTCGCCCATCGAGACGATACTGGTGGCCGTGTCCATGACGAAGGGGGCCCCGTTGGTCGGGACGCCAATTGCGATCGGATTGGTCCCCAGCATGGCTTTTCGCCCGCCCCAGGGGTGCACCAGGGCCTCGCTGGTGGAAAAGGCCAACACCGTTTGTCCAGCCGCAGCGACCCGCTCGGCGTAAAATCCCAGCATGCCGATATGGTTGGAATTGCGAATGGCCGCAACAGCAATGCCCGTCTGCCTGGCCTTGGCGCAGACCGCCTGAAGCGCGGCATCGGCAACCACTGGCCCCAGCCCCATTTCCCCATCGACTTCAAGGAAAGCGTCCCGGCGCCAGACGTGATGCCCCGTTGCAACGGGATTGGCGCAGCCATTGGCGATACGCTCCACGATGCGGCGGAGCCGGAGCAGGCCGTGGGAAGGGACGCCGCGCAACTCGGCCTCGAGCAGCAGGTCCGCCTGCAAGTCCGCCAGCGGTTCCGGCACGCCGGCATGCATCAGGATGCTGGTCGCAATCCGGCGCAGGTCATTGACATCAATTTGGGGCACGCCAAATCCTATAGGATATCTGATTGTCGCCGGGCCATACTGGTGGTATTGCTCTGGCACTGTCAAGACGAGGGACGGCAATGCGTTCATTGACCGACATCCGGCGCCCCCCGGCATTGACCGAAGAGGTTCATGCCAGGCTGTTCGAGCAATTGATGACCCACAGCATTGCGCCGGGCACCAAGCTTTCGGTCGATGCCTTGGCCCGCTCGCTCAACGTTTCTCAGACCCCCATTCGCGAGGCGCTGGCGCGCCTTGAAGCCCAGGGTCTGGTCGTCAAGGTTCATCTGGTCGGCTATCGCGTCGCTGATCGCATCGCACCGGACCGCCTTGAACAGATCTATGAGTTTCGCCTGCTCACCGAACCGCACATGGCGGCGCGCGCCGCAGAAAGAATGAGCACGCAGGAGCGCACCAGCCTGCTCGCGCAGTGCCGGCGCATGGAGTCCGATCACGACATCCATACACCTCAGGACTATGCCGGTTTCTCGCGCCTCGACGAAACCTTCCACCACACCATCGCCGTGGCCAGCGGCAACACCGTCATAAAAGACGCGCTGTCCGCCCTGCACCTCCATGTGCATCTGTTTCGCATGTCGCAGCCACCGACAGCGGTGTCCGACGCCATCGAGGAACACAGCCGTATTGCCCAGGCGATCGCGGCGGCGGATCCGCAAGCCGCGGCAGACGCCATGCGCAATCACATTCTCCGCTCGCAAAGCCGTTTTGCTTGACGCCAAGACCAGCCAGACCATGGCCCGCCGCGGCGCGCAGGATGCGTTCCGGGGCTGGGTAGCCACTGGACCAAGATCTGCGCCATCGCACGCGGTGCTGGCATATATGCGCCTGGGATAATGCGACCATAAAATGTTGAGTCGATCCGCCCCCGCATTCTGGGGCTCGGCAAAAAGCCGAGAGTCGACTGGACCACGTTTTAAGAGTCGATTCTCGACCCGCGACCGTGAACCGTGAGTCGATTGGGCCGATTTGGCCACGTTTTATGAGTCGATCGGGTGCCGAAGTGGAGGCGTGGCCTGGATGAGCGGCAAAATCAAATCCCCGGTTCGCCAAAAGGGCGACCAGGGTCATGCAGGCGCAAGCCTGGTTATCGAAGATGTGGATGTGCGCGCCCTTCAAGGGACGAAAACGCTAAGACAAATCGCCTCCTCCGCCTGAACCTCAGGCGGAGGCTTCGGCGCCTTGGCCCTCAAGCGTTCATGTTGACCGGTCGAAGGGCACGACGATCATTATTCCGGTAAGCTGCGACAGCCTGGCGACTCGCTAAAAGGCCATGGCTGGCGCAGACTCCTCGGAGTTCTCCTCACTATCTGCGACCAGGGTACGACCAGGACTCCATTCGGGCTCTTCTTCGAACTTCAGGATGACGCTGACACCGAGTCGATTGAGGACGCGATAAAGGCGGTCCGAGCTGAACTCTTCGAAATGCCCCCGAACCATGCTGGAAATCTTGGGTTGAGCTATCCCGGTGATCGATGCTGCCTGCGCCTGAGTCAAGTTACGCTCTCGGATGACACTGGCGATCTTCGCAACGATCCGTGACTTTGCCAGCTCCTCTTCAGGATTTTCCAAACCGAGGTCCGCGAACACGTTCCCGGTTCTATAAGCGACAAGCTTCTCGTCCATCATTTTCTCCTGTACTTCGACCCGGGCATCTCGGTCGTCTCTTTAAATCGTACCGCTTCAGCGTATTCGGCTTTCATCTCCTGGATGATCTTCTGGCCTTCGGGTGAAGCCCGAAATTCCTTCAATCTCTTCAGCCGCCTGACGATCCTTTCGATGTCCTTCTGTGGTGTGCTGATCCCAGAGCTGGATTTCTTGACGAAAACGTCGATCACCCAAATGCCCTCTTCGAACTCAACCGTCGCTGCCAACCTATAGGTATTACCATCGGCTCCGTTGACGACCACCTTCGTGAGATGAGCGATCCTGTCGTCCTCACCGAATCTCTTGATGTCTGGGCTCTCCTGCTCATCACCGTGCTGCAGCAGACTTAGCTTATACCCGAACTCCCTTCGGACAGCCTTGGGAAGGTCAACGAGCTCGCTGATCGACGGAGTCAACCAACTCAGGGGCTTTTGTACTCCTGGCATATTTATACCTTTTACGGGATAAGGTCAAGTTTCTTGAAGGTTAAGGCTTGATCTGGCGAGACACCACGGCTGCCGTGCGCCTTTCGCCTCATCCGCCAGATAACGTCACAATCTTAGTCAGCTTGACCACCATTGGCGAACAAGAGCCGGTCGAAGCCGTCCACCAAATCGGAACGTGGTAGCGGGATCAGCCCACCCCTCTTTGTGCACCGGCGATGCATCTGGTGCTTCCGAAGGGCGAGACCGCCAGAACACAACGACAGGGTCGAACGGCTGGTCAGAAGACCACACGTACGAGCCCGCCTGACGACTATTTGTTGATTGTCGCCAGGAACTGACCCGGGATTGTCATTGAGAACTGACCCGGTTGGACGATAGTTTCCCGCGCTGCGGGGACGGTCAAGTGGCGGGTTTTTCCTTTCGTGTTTTGGGCGCCGCGGCG
>NZ_PYVZ01000017.1 GCF_003056405.1 Devosia indica | reverse complement strand
GGGGCCATAATCGGACTTATGTGGTCTAAAGGTTGGAGCGACGAACAAGACCGCTAAGCGTGTGCCAAAGCTACACGTCTGCATTCGCCCACTACTGACGTAAAGCAGACAGTCCGATAACCACCCCAAATCTGCCTCTGACTCGAACAAAGGCCCCGGATTGCTCCGGGGCCTTTTGCATTTCCTGGCTCTCAACAGCCTCAGCCGAGGCGGCCGCTGGCGTGGGCGAGGGTGGTGTAGACCTTGCCCTTGTCCGAGAGCAGATATTCGCGGGTTTCGGCGGCCGGGTTGGGGCCGGCGGCGGCGCGTTTGAGGAGTTGTTCGAACTCGCTCATATAGGCCTGTGCGGTCCGGGCGAAGTCGGCGTCGCGCTGGATGCGCTTGCGCACTTCGTCATAGGTGCCCTGGCCGGTGAGCGTATAGATGCGGCGGGTGAACACATTGCTTTCGCCGGCCTGGTAGCGGGCCCAGGCTTCGCCCAGGGCCGCATCGTCGATGGCGCGGGCGATTTCCTCGCTGAGGCCGGACAGGGCCTGCGGGGCGGAGCCGCCGGCCTGCTTGGCCGAGGCGTTGCGCAGCACATCGCGCAGCCAGCCGCCGCCTTCGGCTTCGGTGGCTTGGCGCGGTGCAGGCGAGGGCGTAGGCGCAGGGGCGGCCTGTTGCGGCGCGGGCGCGGGAGCAGGGGCGGCCTGTTGCGGCGCGGGCGCGGGAGCAGGGGCAGCGGGTGCCGGGGCGGGCGCGGGCTGCTCGACAATAGCGGCCGGGCGGATCGGATCGACCAGCGTCTGGCGCGGGGCTTCGGCGCGATAGGTCTCACGCGGCGGCTCGGGCTGGCGCGGCGGTGGCTGATAGGCCGGGGGCTCGGGCGTACGCGGGGCCCGCTGGCTGGCGCGGCGGTCGGTCAGGTCGTGGCTGGCCGGTTGGCTGCGCACGATGGCGTTGAGCTCGGAGAGGGCCTCGATCTGCTCGGCCACGACGCGGCGCATGGCGGCGGCGCTGGCGCGGGTTTCCTCGGGCAGCTCGTTGACGCCACGGGCCAGTTCGGCGCGGGTGGATTCGAGCTCGGTACCCACTTCGCGGGCCGTTTCGCGCATGGCGCGGGCGGTGTCGGCAAAGCGCTGGGTGGCTTCTTCGATGGCGCGCTGCATTTCGGTGACCATGCGCTGCTGGGCTTCCTGCAGGGCCTGGTTGGCGCGGCGGCCTTCGCTGTCGGCGACCTCGTGGAACTCACCCAGCTTACCGGTGACTTCGCCGGTGGTCTCGTCCAGCGCGCGGCGAAGCTGCCCGGTATTGGAGGCAATGGCATTGCGCACCGAATTGGTCGAGTCCGAAATGGTGTCGGCCAGGGTGCTGGTGGTGGAGGTGAGAACGTCGGTCACGCTGCCCGCAGTCGAGGCGAGCACGTCGCTGACGCGGCTGGCATTCTCGTCCAGGGCCGAATTGACCCGGCCGGCATTTTCCTGGAGGGCCGAATTGACCTGGCTGGACTGTTCGCTGAGGGCCAGGCGCACCGACTGCGAGGTCTGGTTGAGCGCAGCGGCTGCGGCTTCGGCGGCGCGCTGAACGGCGTTGTCCATCTCCGAGACATTGCTCTGCAGCGTGGTCGAGAAGCGCTCGTTATTGGCATAGAGCGCATCGTTGACACTGTTGGCGTTCTGCTCAAGCGCCTGGGTGACGGTGGCCGTGGTCTGGCTCAGGGCGTCGGTGACCGCATGGGTGGTGCCGTTCAGGGCTTCGTCCATGGCGCGGCGGGCGCCGATCAGGCGGCGTTCGGTGTCGTTGACCGTATCGGCAATGGACTGGGCGAACAGGCGCATGCGGCCATCGATATCGTCGGCACGGGCGGCAAAGCTCTGCGCCAGCGCATCCATTGCGCCGCGCCGATCCTCGAGATTTTCCAGCGCATTGGAGCTGGAGGCGTCGAGCGTCTGTGCCGCCTGGGTGAGGCCGGACGCCTCGGCGTCGAGACGGCCAAGCATCGTGGAAAACTGCTCGACCATGCCGGCAATGGTGGCCTGCAGGGCGCCGACATGCTGGGTGACCATGGTGCCGGCCTGCTCGGTCTGGCCCATGGCTTCGCGCATGGTGTTGGAATAGTTCGCGGTCTGCTGGGCGACGCTGGTTTCCAGGCTCGCTAGATTGGCGGTCGAGGCGTCCAGCACGCGCTGCAGCAGCAGGTTGGAGTCGTTGAGCTTGTTGAGCGCGCTGGTGACGTCGTTCAGGATGCGCGACGTGGAGACCGACATGATCTCCTCGGCCTCGCGGGCGTTTTCGCCCAGGGCATCGCGCAGCAGATTGCCGTGGCTGGCCAGGGCGGTTTCCAGTTGCGCGGACTTCTCGGTGACCAGGTTGGCGAAGGCGTTGGTGTGCTGTTCGACGGACTGATTGATGGTGGTCAGGCGCCCTTCGATGGCGTCGGCGGCGCCAACGGCCTTTACCGAGACCAACTGGTCGATATTGCTGGCGGCCATGCGGATCTGTTCGAGCGCATTGCGCACCGCGGAGTCCATGCGGTTGGCGGTGTTTTCGACATCGGCCGAAATGGTGCTGGTGGCCGCGGTGATGCGGGTGGCGATGGTCTCCTCTATGCGGTCGGCGCCGGCCTCGAGATCGGCCATGGACTGGGTGATCGAGGTGCTGATCGAGGCGTTGAGCGCGGCCAGGCGCTCGGCCGTGATATCGGCGCGGGCGGTGATGGCCTCGGGCAGGGTGCCCAGGCGCTGGTCGACCATGTCGATGACCGCCTTGCGGGCCGAGGTAACGCCGGTCTCGATGAGTTCGGCGGCCTGGCGGGCGCTTTCGCCCACGGTTGCGCTGGCGCTTTCGATGCGGGCGGCAACGCCCTGCTCGGCATCGGAGATGCGGGCAATGGCATTGTCGAGACCGGCACCGAGGGTGTCATTGACCTCGGCAACCTTGCCCGAAACGCGCACCGACATGTCGTCGAGCCGGGTTTCCATGGTCGCGGTGACTTCGCGCAGCGAGCCGTCAATGCTGTCGCGGGCCTTGGCGCCATGCTGGTCGAGGGTTTCGGCCAGCTCGGCGGTATGCAGGCCGATGGTCTCGCCGATAGAGGCGGTGTGGGTCGAGAGCGTGTCGGACAGCGCCTGGGTGCGGGCGTTGAGCGCGTCGGAGAGCTGCTGGGTGCGGGTGTTGACCGCGCCTGCCATGTCCTGGGTGCGTTCGTCGAGGCGCGAGATGAGGCCTTCGGCACGCTCGTCGAGTTGCGCGGTGAAGGCACCGGTGCGCGCATCGAGACCGGAGTTGAGGGCCGTCGTGCGCTGATCGAGTTCGGTGGTAAGCGTGGCGGTACGCTGGTCGAGCTCGGTGGCTAGGGCGCTGGTGCGCTGGTCGAGCTCGGAGGTGAGGGTGCTCGTGCGTTCGTCCAGCCGGGATACCAGGGTGCCGGTGCGCTCGTCGATCTGGTTGGCAAAGTCGCCGGTGCGGGTTTCCAGCTCAAGCGATAGCGCATTGGTGCGCTCGGAGATGGTTTCGCTCAGGATCTGGGTGGTCTGGTTGAGCGTGGTCTCGAAGCGTTCGGTCTGCCCGGAAAGGGTTTCGGCCATGCGCTGGGTGCGGCCGGCAATGGCCTTGTCGAAGGCCTGAGTGCCGGTCGAGAGTGTCTCGCCCAGTTCCTGGGAGCGCAGGCGAATGGCCTCGTTGACCTCGGCGCCGCGGCGGGCCAGGGTCTGCTCGAGCTCACCAGTGCGCGCAATGATGGCGTCGCTGACCTCGATGGTGCGGCTCGAGAGCACTTCGTCGAGCTTGCCGGTGCGGCTGTCGAGCGCTTCGGTGAGGATTTCGGCGTGGCCGTCCAGGCTGTCGGAGATTTCCTGGGTGCGGTTGGTCAAGGTCTCGGTGATGGCCTTGGTCTTGGCGCCGATCACTTCGCTCATTTCGCGGGTGCGATCGGCGACGATATCGTTGAAACGGCCCGATTCCTCGTTCAGCGCCATTTCCAGAACGTTGGCACGAGCGGCGAAATTGACACCCTGCTGGTCAAGGCGCTGCACCAGGCTCTCGCCCTTGTCGCCGATGACATTGTCGAGGGCGTGGAGCTTTTCGTCGAGCAGGCCGGTGATTTCGGTCAGGCGGGTGTCGAACAGGCTGAGCGAATCCTGGCCCGCCGTGGACAGGGTTTCGCGCGCGCGCTCGGAGGTATCGTCCAAGGCGCCATTGATCTCGATGATGGCCGATTGCAGCCGGCTATCGAGCGCGTTGAGCTGGATCGATACGGATTCATCGAGCTGGCGGGTGAGAGTGGCCAGGAGCAATTCGGCCTCGGTGGCACGGCCGCTGATGTCGCCGGAGACGCGGGCACCAATCGACGCCAGGGCCTCGCTGACTTCCTCGCCGCGGGTGCGGAGCTGTTCGAGCAGCGAGGTGCCGCCATCGGTGAGGAGGTTGGAAAGGGCAGCGGTGCGTTCGTCCAGAGCCGTCGAGAGGTTGCCGGTGCCCGTTTCGATCAGGCCGGCAATGGTGCGGGTCCGGTCTTCAAAGGTACCGGTCAGGACCTGGGTGCGTTCTTCGAGTTGCTGGGTGCGCGAATCCATGGCCAGCGCAATGCTGTCGGCATGGTGGTCGAGTGCCTGGCTGAGCTTGCTGATGCGGCTCTCAATGCCGGCATTGATCTCGGCGGCCCGCTCGTCAAGCGACTTGCCGATCGCGGCTGCGTTATCTTCAAAGCCGAGCGACAGGCGTCCAGTGCTCTCGTCGAGGGCGCCGAGGAAGTCGGACGTACGGTTATCGACCAGGGCAACAAAACCGTCGGCGCGTTCGGAGAAGCCGGTGGTCAGTGTATTGCCCGCAGTCTCGAGCGCGCGGGTGAGATTGCCGCCGCTTTCCACAATGGTGCCGGCAATGCGCTGGCTGATCATGTCGAGGTCGAAGACGAGGCCGGTGTGGCTCTCGGTAATGGCTTCGCGGACCCGCTCGGTATTGGTCAAGACGCTCTCGCGCTGGCTGGCCAGTTCGGCGATCAGAGCACGCATGCGCGACTCATTATCCGAATAGGTGCGTTCGAGCGCGGTGACCTCGTTGTGGATCATCACTTCAAGCTCGCCGGCGCGCGACAGGGCGCGCTCCAGGCCATCACCAAGCGCGTTGACTTCGCGGCGCACGGCCTGACCGACCGAGGCCACCTTGTCGGCAGCAGTCACTTCGGGTTCAGCCAGGCGAATGGCGGCCTGAGTAATGGAGGAGGCGGCATTGCGCAGGTCGGCGGCGCGGCGGAACAGGGTCGCCACGGCAAAAAAGCCCAGAACGGGCACGACCATGATGGCCAGGGTGGCGACAAATTCGATCGTGCCGGCAAAAGTGCCGAAATCGAGCATCTGCGTGCCGAAGCGCATCCAGGCAACGGTCGCAACAGCAGTGATCCAGAGCACCGAGAGCAGCAGGGCCAGCCAGGTCGGGGTGGCCGAGGACCGGCTCTGCAGGCTGTAGAGAAGCTTGGAGGCGGAGACGCGGTCGTCATTGGCCACGGTGCCGGCCTGCTGGGCAATGCGGTCGGCGGCGCGCAGCCGCTCGGAGCGCGCCGGGTCAGGCTTCTTTTCGGTCTTTTTTTCCTGAGCGGGCTGGGCCGGCGGATCCAGATTGAACACGGAGTCCTTGAGGGCATCCTCGACGGCCGAGAAGGCCAGCGCGGCCGGATCGTTCTGGGGTGTCGGATTTTTCGCCATACTCTTTACAACTCTCGCGTCGGCACAACAGCGTCACGGCGGACAATAGGAGTCGTCATGGCATAATGGCCCTTTCCGGGCCGGTCGCCAAACCGGAACAATTCGATGCAAATGCCCCGCATCGTCCCCACAAACCCTCGCCGCCGCGCGCTGGTTCAAAGCTCATTCATACATTCAATTTTATGCAAACCGAACGGTTTCTTACCCAAAGGTTAATTTTTGGGTGGGAAACGTTAAGGACTGGACGGCCAAACAAAGGCAAAGATGTGGCTTAAGCCCCTGTTCACGCCCTGGGCCTTAGGCTTGTGCACAAGGCAGGGGCCATGGCACCTGCCGGTGTAGGCAGGAGTAGCCAGAATGGCGCAAAGAGCGATTGCCGAGGAAGCGCTTCCTCAATCCCAGCATCGGCCGGTCCGGCCCGTCGATTTGGTGCATCTGGCCAAGCAGTGCCTGGGGGATGAAAATCTAGAACTGGAAGTGCTGCGCCTGTTCGACACGACGCTGTCCACTTATTTCGGCAGGCTCAAGCTCGCCACGGCCTATGACGACCTCGCCATCAACCTGCATTCGATCAAGGGGGCGTCCGCCGGTGTCGGTGCCTGGAGCGTTGCCGATCTGGCGCAGCGCCTTGAAAAAGATCTCGAGGGTGGCCGCCCGCTCCGTGCCGAGCAGATCGATGACCTGGGCATGGCGGTGGAGGAGGTGCGCGACTTTGTTGCGCGGATGCTGGCCAATAGTCCGGAAGATTGACCGGCACGCATAGCCTGGCGGAAGAGGGGGCGAACCCCCTCAGTTCCCATCAGAAGCGATAGCCGATACCGGCGCGCAGGGCGTGAGAGGTTGCGGCCACTCCCGGATAGACGACATCGAAGGTCATGTCGCGTGATCCAAGATCGGTGTAGCGGTATTCCGCCCGGCCGAACCAGCTTTCATTGAAGGCAATTTCGGCGCCGGCACCGACGGTCCAGCCGAAACGGACCGAAGAGTCGTGATATTCGACATTGGCCGGGCTGGTGGTCGAGCCGCCGGCATGGGCGACCGCGAGACCGGCGGTGCCATAGACATGGAAGCTATCCGTCGCCATACCCAACCGGGCGCGCAGCGAGCCCTGGAAATTCACATAGCCCCGGCAGGTCCAGGCCGGGTTGGTGCAGGCAATCGACTGGTCGAAGCTTGACCATTCGGCGTCGGCCTCCACGCCATAGACCAGACTTTCCTGATGCACATTATAGCCGGCGAACAAGCCGCCGATGAAACCATTGTCCTGCAGGGTGCCTTGACCCGGCACGTCGATACGCGTGCGTTGCCCGCCAATAGTGGCGCCGAGATACTGGCCGCCCCAACCGCCATCCGACATGGCGTAGTAAGGTTCGGGTTCGTAAGGCATAAACATGTCCGCAGCGAGCGCCGGCGACGCCAATAGCAATGCGGCAGCAGCCACCATGAGTTTGCGCATAAGTACCTCCTGCGTCTGAAACTAGTTGTCGGCGCTTATGCTTAATGCCGGCTTAATTTTGCCGCAGACGGGCTTTGGTCGGGCAAGGTGACCATGAGGGGTGCAGAGGCCGTCTCACCAGCATGCGATTGTCGGAAATCTTCAAGATGGCGGGCGGGGGCTTTCCTAGAACAGGCGCATGGCCAGACGACAAAGGCCGCCACCTGAGAGGACAGACCGATGAATGTAACGCCCTTCACTATTGCCATTGCCGAGTCCGCGATTGCCGATCTGCGCCAGCGTCTGACGCTGACCCGTTTTCCCGATGCCGTCAGCGACGACTGGAGCCAGGGGCAAAAGCCGAGCTTTGTACGGACGCTGACCGCGCAATGGCTCGAAGATTTCGACTGGCGCGCCTGGGAGCGCCGGATCAACGCCTATCCGCAATTCCTGACCGAGATCGACGGGCAGACCATTCACTTCCTGCATATCCGTTCCTCCGAACCCAATGCCATTCCGCTGATCCTGACCCATGGCTGGCCGTCCAGCTTCCTCGAGTTCATCTCGGTGATCGGGCCGCTGACCGACCCGAAGGCGCATGGCCGCGAAGGCGCGGCGTTTGATCTGGTCATTCCCAGCCTGCCCGGCTACGGATTTTCCACGCCCCTGGCCGGTCCGGGCTGGGATCCGATCCGCACGGCCAAGGCGTGGGACACATTGATGAAGGGGTTGGGCTATAAGCGCTATGGCGCTGCCGGCGGCGATGCCGGGGCCCTGGTGACCCGCGAGCTGGCCATTCTCAAACCCGAGGGCCTGCTGGGCGTGCATCTGCAGCAGGTGTTTGCCTTTCCCTCGGGCGCAGAGGGCGAGATGGACAGCCTCAGCCCGTTCGAGCTGGCCGGCTTTGCTAATCTCGAAAAGTTCCAGCAGTACAATGGCTATGCGGAAATTCAGTCCAAGCGTCCCGGCACGCTGGCCTATGGGCTGGTCGATTCGCCGGTGGCGCAACTGGCGTGGAATGCCGAGCTGGCCTTCGGGTTCGAAGGCGAGGCGGCCAACAGCTTCGACCGCGACCTGTTCCTGGCCAATACCTCGCTCTACTGGTTCACCTCGACCGGCAGCGGGCAGGGCAGCTTCTATCTTGAAGGGGCCAGGACCGGAGGCGGCTATCGCGAGATCCCCACCGATGTGCCGACGGCGGTGGTGTCCTTCCCCGGCGACTTCCGTTCTGTGCGCAGTTTTGTGGAACGCTCGTTCAGCCGCATTGAAAGCTGGACCGAAATGGAGAAAGGCGGGCATTTCGGGGCGCTCGATGCTCCCGAGGCCTTTGCAGGCGATGTCGCCGCTTTCTTCTCGAAGCTGACCGCTGTGGCCTGACCTCAGGTCCGATCCGAACTGGACGCCCGGGCAATCTGTCCGGGTGTCATGCCCATATAAGTCCTGAGGGAGCGGGTGAGGTGGGGCTGGTCGGCATAGCCGAGAGCCGCCGCTACCGCAGCGGGCGCATCGCCCTGCCGGAGCAAAACCAAAGCCTGCCGCGCCCGGGCAATCTGGTGATAGGTCTTCAACGTCAGCCCGGTCGTCTTGAGAAAATGCCGCTGCACCGTGCGCTCCGTGGCCGCCAGTGGCGCGCCATGGGTGATGGAGGCGACAAGAGTGTTTGACGTGACCGCTTCGCGCCTGAGCAGGCGGGAGACAAAATCTTCCACATTGTCGATGCGGGGAATTTCGAAGCTGTCGCTGTCGAGCAGGAAACGATCCGGTCCGGCAGTGTCGAGCACGACACCTTCGTCGCGCATGCGCTCACCGGGCAAGATCGGCATGAAGGCATATGGCTGAAAGGCTATCGAGAAATTCTCATCGCCTGGCTCGAAATCATAGGTCACCGGGCGCGTGGTCAGGCCGGTGCGGAGCACGGTCAGGCCATGGCGATTGCGGATGAAGGTGATGTCCCAGCACTGGTCGGGCAGGAATTGCAGACTGCCGGTCTGGGAGAAGATCGTGCGCGAGACCGATTGCACCAGCGGGTGGACGTCATTGCGCTGCTCCCGGGATGCATACACGGATCGTCCTCCGCAGTGGCGGGATGGGTCTTTCCATCACGATAGTGCGCACCCATGTTCTGCGCAACGGCCTCCGGGTCCCGTCATTTGACCGGGCAACGGCCATTCTCTATAGAGCAGGCCACTATGACGCGCGTGCCGATTGTCCGGCACCCCATGCCCAAAAGTTCCCATGTCGACACAGTCCCTTGCAATCGAGGCTGCGCCTCGGACCAATCTCGAACCGTTCCAGACCCGCCGGACCTTTGCGATCATTTCGCACCCGGACGCGGGCAAGACCACGCTGACCGAGCGCCTGCTGGCGGCGGCCGGGGCGATCCAGTCGGCCGGCATGGTGCGCGGCAAGGCCGGGGCACGTTCGACCCGTTCGGACTGGATGGAAATGGAGCAGCAGCGCGGCATTTCAATCACCTCGTCCGTGATGACGTTTGAATATGACGGGCTGACACTGAACCTGCTCGACACGCCGGGCCACTCGGACTTTTCCGAGGATACCTATCGCACGCTGACTGCGGTGGATGCCGCGATCATGGTGATCGACGCGGCCAAGGGCATTGAAAGCCAGACGCTGAAGCTGTTCGAAGTGTGCCGGCTGCGCGACATTCCGATCATCACCTTCATCAACAAGGTGGACCGCGAGGGCCTCAGCCCGCTCGAGCTGATCGACGAAATCCAGGGTAAGCTGGCGCTCGACCTGACGCCGGTATTGTGGCCGATCGGGCAGGGCGTGGACTTCGGCGGCTATATCGACCTCATCGAGAAGCGTGTGCTCAATCCACAGGGCAAGATCCTGGCCGAATACGAGGTGCTTGAGGACCTGCTTGAGGTCGAGGACCTGATCGACAATCCGGTGTTCATGAATGCACTGGAAACGCTGGAAATGGCGCAGGCCATGCTGCCGGGCTTCGATCTCAAGACCTTCCATGAAGGGCATCTGAGCCCGGTGCTGTTCGGCTCGGCGCTCAAGGGCGTGTCGGTTGCCGAATTGCTGCGCACGCTGGGTGACTGGGGGCCAGAGCCACGGCCGCAGCCGGCCCTGCCGGCGCCCATTTCGCCTTCGGACAAGAAGGTGAGCGGGTTCGTTTTCAAGGTGCAGGCGAATATGGACGCCAATCACCGCGACCGCATTGCCTTTGTGCGGCTGTGCTCGGGCAAGTTCGAGCGCGGCATGCGCCTCAAGAATGTCCGCTCGGGCAAGGACATGGCCGTGTCCAATCCGATGTTCTTTTTCGGCAGCAATCGCGAGCTGGCCGAAGAAGCCGTTGCGGGCGACATTGTCGGCATTCCCAACCATGGCACGCTGTCGGTGGGCGATACGCTGACCGAGGGCGCCAATATCAATGTCACGGGCATTCCCAATTTTGCCCCGGAAATCATTCGCCGCGTCCGCCTCACCGATGCGATGAAGACCAAGCAGATGTCGAAGGCGCTGAACGATCTTGCGGAGGAGGGGGTGACCCAGGTCTTCCGCCGGATGATGGGGGCCGACTGGATCGTGGGCGTGGTCGGTCAATTGCAGCTCGAAGTGCTTTCGGCACGGGTGGCCAAGGAATATGGGGTGCCGATCACCTTTGAGAGCCTGGGCTTTGAAGTGGCCCGCTGGGTCGAGTGTGAAGACGCCGAGGAACTCAAGCGCTTCATCGCCGCCCAGAAGACCAACATGGTGGAAGACCGCAATGGCGCGCCGGTGTTCCTGGCGCAGAATGCCTGGTGGGCGGATCGGGCCAAGCAGGACTGGCCAAAAATCGAGTTCCTGACCACCAAGGAACGGCATTGAGCGCGCCCGCGCGTATCGCCGAATTTGTTGCGGCGCTGCGTGATGTCTTCGGAGACGGCTCGCTGATCCGGCTCAAATGCGGCGGTTATCATGGCGCGGAAGCCGAGCTGAAATCGGTCGAGGCGCGCAAGGTCTCGATCAAGGCCGGCGAGCGGCTGAGCTTTGTGTTTCGCTACAAGACGCGCGACATCACCAAGAATCTGACTTTGGACGAGGCTGCGGGCTTTCTTGAGCACGGGCTTGCTGCCGAATGGCGCTCCGCCCGATTGGAAGCGACCGGATTTGACCTGCAGTTTGAACGGCAGGGCGACAAGCAGCGGCTGAAGCGAACAGAGACCAGTGGGCGTGCAGCGCCCGAAGCCAGTCATGACCGGGCCAAGAACCGGCCGCTATCAGACACTTCTGCGGTGTGGCTGCATGCGCTGGGGATCACCGGCAAGGACGGCCAGGTGCGCAATGACGCGCAGGACAAGTTCCGCCAGATCAACAAGATGGTGGAAATCTTTGCGCCTCTGATTCAGGGGCTTAAGGCAGAGAATCCGACGATCCTCGATATGGGCGCGGGCAAGGGCTATCTGGATTTTGCGCTTTATGACCATCTGCAGGCGCAAGGGCGAAGCGCTGAGATCATTGGCGTCGAGCTGCGGCCGGCGCTGGTGTCAGCGGGCAACGCGCTGGCGCAAAAGAGTGGCTTTGCCGGTTTGCGGTTCGAGGCGGGGTCAATCCTCGACTATGACGCCTCTGGGGCCGATGCGGTGATTGCGCTGCATGCCTGCGACACGGCGACCGACGACGCGATCTTCCGGGGCATCGCGGCCGGGGCGGGGCTGATTGCCGTGGCGCCGTGCTGCCACAAGCAGATCCGACGCGAAATGAGCACTGGCGCGGCCGATGACCGGCTCGAGTTCCTGCTGCGCCATGGCACCTTCATGGAGAAGCAGGCCGAGATGGTAACGGACGGGTTGCGGGCGCTGCTGCTGGAGGCGCATGGCTACAGGACCAAGGTGTTCGAGTTCGTCTCCGACGCCCATACGCCCAAGAACAATCTGATCGTTGCACAAAAGGGCAAGGCAGCTTCCCGCCAGTCGGTGCTTGACCGGATCGCGGCGGTCAAGGCTATGTTCGGTATCGACAAACATTATCTCGAAGGCCTGCTCGGCCTTTGACCCGACGTTCTACAGGCACCCCATGACCAAGATCACCTATATCACCAACGATGGCGAACGCATTGAAACCGAAGGGGAAAATGGTTCGACCGTAATGGAAACGGCAATCATGAACGCGGTGCCGGGGATCGTGGCGGAATGCGGCGGGGCCTGCACCTGCGCGACCTGCCATGTCTATGTCGACGAAGCCTGGCGCGAGGTGGTCGGCGGCCCCTCGATGATGGAAGAGGACATGCTGGATTTCGCCTTCGACGTGCGGGAAAACAGCCGCCTCTCCTGCCAGATCAAGGTGCGGGACGAGATCGACGGCCTTGTGGTGCAGGTGCCAAGCCGCCAAGGCTGAGCGCGGCACTTAAGCAAAATTTTCGTGCATCGGGGCCGCAAGGGATTCTTTTGGCGGCTCACTGGACATGCGGCGCTTGGCTTTCCACGGCAGCCAAGTGCAGGGAAATATAAAAGCTATTGATTTTCAACGTCTTGTTGGACAAGCGCGTTTTGGACTATTTTGTTCCATCTCTCAGACAGGACGATTATGGGACTTCTCAACACATTTCCGTTGAGCTTCAAGGTCAGGGGCAAGCGCGTCATCATCGTCGGTGGCACCGACGAGGCCCTCAACAAAGTCCGGCTGGTTGCTAAGACGACTGCGTCGATAGAGATTTATTCCCGCCAGATCGAAGCCGATTTCTCCGCCTTTCCCGTCGCGGTCTTCGAGCGTGCGCTGCGCGTCGAGGACATTGCCGGGGCGGCGCTGGTGTTCGTGGCGGAGGTAGGCGCGGATGCCGAACTGGCCAAGGCCGAGGCGCGGCGGCTGAATATTCCGCTCAATGTCGTCGATGTTCCCGCTGAATGCGACTTCTACACCCCATCTATTGTCGATCGCGCGCCGCTGTCTGTTGCCATTTCGACAGAAGGTGATGCGCCGGTGCTGGCGCGGCTGGTGCGGGCGCAGATCGAAGCGCTGCTGGCGCCGGGGATCGGGAAAATCGCGAGTCTGGCCGGAGGGTTGCGGCATCGGGTTGAGAGCCTGATTCACGACGGCGCGGCGCGGCGGCGTTACTATGAGGCGCTGGTGTCATCGCCCGCTGTCGAACAGGCTGTGGCCGCCAGTCCCATTGCCGGGATTGCCGAGGCTGAAAAGCTCTTGTCCGCCCATGCGGCTGACAGGAGCGGGCAGGGTGTCGTATGGCTGATCGGCGCCGGACCGGGCGCCGAAGACTTGCTGACGCTGCGCGCGCAGCGGCTGTTGCAGCAGGCCGATGTGATCGTACATGACCAGCTTGTGCCGGCGGCCGTCGTCGAGATGGGCCGCCGCGACGCCGAGCAAATCTGCGTCGGCAAGGCGCGGGGACATCATTCCTTCTCACAGGCGCAGATCAATACCCTGATCGTCCGCCTTGCCGGTGAAGGCAAAAAGGTTGCGCGCCTCAAATCGGGCGACCCGATGGTGTTCGGGCGCGCGGGCGAGGAAATCGCTGCACTGCGCAAGGCGAGCATTGCCTATGAAATCGTGCCAGGTGTCAGTGCGGCCCTTGCTGCTGCGGCGGACAGCGCGACGCCGGTGACGCTGCGCAAGGTTTCGAGCGGCTTCGTGATGGCGACGGCGCATGGTGCCGATGACAGCGACCTGGCCCATTGGGCGGCCCTGTCGCAGTCAGGTCTTACATTGGCGCTTTACATGGGCAAGGCGATTGCCGCCGAAGTTGCCGGGCGGCTGGTGTCATTCGGGGCTGCGCCGGACCTGCCGGTGGGCATTGTGGTCAATGCCGGGCGCGCAAACCGCACGCTCTATGCGGCATCGCTGGGGCAATTGGCAGCAGGCGCGGTGGATTTTGTCGATGGACCGGCGGTCATTCTGGTTGGCCGGGCCGTGGCTGAAGGCGATTGGGCGGGCGCCGCCGATGCGGCCGCAAGCAGTTTCAAGGTAGCGTGACTATGAACATCCTGACAGGCAATGAACTGATTTCAGGGGCGACCGTCTATCTGGACGGGCATGGCAACTGGATCGAAGATCTGCAGGCAGCACGCCTGTTCTCCAAGGAGGACAAGGCCGAACTCGACAGCGCGATCGTCGCGACCAAGGCGACCGGCCGCGTGATCAGCGTGGAAGCTGAAGAGGTTGAGCAGGTGGACGGCACGATCGTGCCCAAGCGCCTGCGTGAACGCATTAGGGCGGCGGGCCCCACCGCTCCCCTGACTCTCAATGGGCAGGCGTATGATCGCCAGCACTTAGGTGAAGACGGGCATGTATCGATATGACGAATTCGACGCCGCTTTCGTAGCGGGTCGCACAGCACAATTTGCAGACCAGGTGAAACGCCGCCTTTCGGGCGAGCTTTCCGAGGACCAGTTCCGGCCGCTGCGGCTGATGAATGGGCTCTATCTGCAGCTCCACGCCTATATGCTGCGCATTGCCGTGCCCTATGGCACGCTGTCGTCCAGGCAGATGCGCAAACTGGCCCATATTGCGCGCACCTATGACCGTGGCTACGGTCACTTTACCACGCGGCAGAACATCCAGTTCAACTGGCCCAAGCTCAAGGACATTCCGGTGATCCTGGAGGAGCTGGCGAGCGTGGAAATGCACGCCATCCAGACCTCGGGCAATTGCATTCGCAATGTCACCACCGACCAGTTCGCGGGTGCCGCGGCCGACGAGATCATCGATCCGCGGCCGGTGGCCGAGATCATCCGCCAGTGGTCGAGCCTGCATCCCGAATTTTCCTATCTCCCGCGCAAATTCAAGATCGCCATGACGGGTTCGCCCAATGACCGGGCGGCGATCCGTTTCCACGACATCGGCCTGCAGGCGGCGGTGAATGGGGCCGGCGAAATCGGCTGGGAAGTCTGGGTCGGTGGCGGGCTGGGGCGTACGCCCATGGTGGCCAAGCTGATCAACAGCTTCGTGCCGAACGAGCATCTGCTGGCCTATCTCGAGTCCATCATGCGCGTTTACAACCGCTATGGCCGCCGGGATAACAAGTACAAAGCGCGCATTAAGATCCTCGTGCACGAAGAAGGCCTTGAGAGCATCAAGGGGCAGGTCGAGGCCGAGTTTGCCGAAGTGCGCGGCGGCGTGCTGACCCTGCCGGCCGAAGAACTCGACCGGATTACCGCCTATTTCGCGCCGCCAGACTTTGCCGACCGCTCGGGCGACAAGGTGGGTGTGGCTTATGAATCGATCGTCGACCCGGCCTATGGACGCTGGCTCGACAATAATCTACATCCGCATCGGGTGCCGGGCTATGCCTCGGTCACGATTTCACTCAAGCCCGTGGGTGGCGCGCCGGGCGATGCCACCGATACGCAGATCGACGTGGTCGCGGACCTGGCCGAGAAATACTCGTTCGACGAGTTGCGGGTGACCCATGAGCAGAACCTGGTTCTGCCCCATGTGGCCGTTGCTGATCTGCGGGCGGTGTTCGATGTTCTGGTCGCCAATGGTCTGGCGGAAGGCAACAACAATCTGATCACCGACATGATCTGCTGCCCGGGCCTGGATTTCTGCGCGCTGGCCAATGCCCGCTCGATCCCCATTGCACAGGAAATTTCCCACAAGTTTGCCGCGCCCGAGCGGCAGAAGGAAATCGGCGATCTCAAGATCAAGATCTCGGGCTGCATTAATGCCTGCGGGCATCACCATGTGGGCCATATCGGCATTCTGGGCGTCGAGAAGAAGGGGGGCGAGCTCTATCAGATCACGCTGGGCGGCGACGCCACGGAAGGCGCATCGGTGGGCAAGATCATCGGACCCGGCTTTGAGGCAGAGCAGGTGCCCGGCGCCATCGAGAAGCTGGTGGATTTCTACATTGCCAACCGCACCAGCGCGGATGAGCCGTTCCTGGATGCCTATCGGCGGCTGGGTGAGGCTCCGTTCAAGGAGGCGCTTTATGGCACAGTCTAGTCTGGCACCGGCGGCGGCGCCGGCCGCCCATGAGAAGCTGAAGGCGCTGGGGATACTGGCGCTCAACGGCATGTTCGATGAGATGGATGCAGTCAGCGTGCTGCGCTATGCCATCACCGAAGTGCTGCCGGGCGACATGGCGATTGTCTCGTCGTTTGGCGCGGATTCGGCGGTGCTGCTGCATATGGTGGCGCAGGTTGATCCGTCGCTGCCAGTCTATTTCCTTGAGACCGGCAAGCATTTCCCGGAAACGCTCAACTATGTCGAGACGCTCAAGACGCAGCTTGGCCTGCTCAATGTGCACGCCATTCACCCGAATGCGGATGATGTGAAGCGTTTCGACCCGAATGGCGATCTGTGGGAGACCGATCCGGATTCGTGCTGCCATATCCGCAAGACCGAGCCGCTTGAGCCGATCACCGAGCAGTATGGCGGCTGGGTGACCGGCCGGAAACGCTACCAGACTGCCGAGCGCGGGGTGTTGCCGCATTTCGAATTGACCAGCGATGACCGGATCAAGGTCAATCCGCTGGCCTATTTCTCCGATGCCGATGTCATCGAATATCGGCAGGCGCACAGCTTGCCCGAGCACCCGCTCTATGCCAAAGGCTACAAGTCCATTGGCTGCGCGCCTTGTACTTCGGCGGTGGCCGATGGTGAGGACCCGCGCGCCGGACGGTGGCGCGGCCTCAACAAGAAGGAGTGTGGCATCCACTACGATTTCAACGGAGCCATTGCCTCCCCGATGAGTGCCGCTACACGCCACACGCTCTGGAAGGACGGGGCCTTTATTGCCGACCCGTTCAAGGACTGGGCCGAAGGCACAGATCCGTCCGAGGCGCGCTATGTTCATGTGCCGATGGCCGAGTTCCTGGCCAATCGGGACGCCTATCTGGCCAATCCGCATCCGCTTGGGCTCAAAGTCTTGCCAGGGGACGCCATTGAAGAGGTTGCCGGAGATCTGACGCGCTTTGCCTCGGTTGCCATCAGCTTTCCTGCCTTTACCGATGGTCGTGGCCATTCCACGGCGCGCCTGCTGGTGGAGCGGCTGAATTATGCCGGGGAAATCAGGGCTGTAGGCGATGTCTTGCAGGATCAGATTCCGCATATGTGGCGCTGCGGCTTCAATGCGCTGGTGGTGACCCATGAGCCGACCCGTGAGGCGCTCAAGGAAAAGCGGCTGCCGGAAATGGCGCTGTTCTACCAGCCGGTGGGGCTTTCTGAAGTGCCCATGGGCACGCGCCCCTTCCTTCGTCGTGTCTCCTGAGATAAGTGGAGCGCATTAGTCGCCTTTGAGGCAAGAGCCGGGGCCGCTGGTGACAGCGGCGGTTCCCATGAGAGCAATGCGGGGCGGCGCGCCCCGATGGGACCGAAATTCCGGGGCTGCGACGCAGTACCGGTCTGAATGGACTTGAGACAAGCATGAGCACTGAAATCACCACCGATGTCGTTGTCATTGGCGCGGGCCCCTGCGGGCTGTTCGCGGCCTTCGAACTCGGGCTGCTCGACATCAAATGCCATTTCATCGACATTCTGGACCGGCCCGGCGGCCAGTGCGCCGAGCTCTATCCCGAAAAGCCGATCTATGACATTCCGGCGTTCCCGGTGGTGACCGGGCAGCAATTGACCGACAATCTGATGGCGCAAATCGCGCCGTTCTCGCCCGAGTTCCATTTCTCGCGCATGGTCAATTCCATCGAGAAACTGGAAGACGGCTCGTTCAAGCTCACGACCGATGCCGACGAGACCTTTTTCACCAAGGTGGTGGTGATCGCGGCTGGTGGCGGCTCGTTCCAGCCCAAGCGCCCGCCGGTGCCGGGCATCGAAGAATTTGAAAACAAGTCGGTGTTCTATGCTGTCCGCAAGATGGAAGATTTCCGCGATCAGGACGTGGTGATTGTCGGCGGTGGCGACTCGGCGCTGGACTGGACGCTGAACCTGGCGCCCATCGTGCGCACGCTGACCCTGGTGCACCGCCGCGATGCCTTCAAGGCGGCGCCGGCCTCGGTCAACAAGATGCGGGAACTGGTGGCGGACGGGAAGGTGAACTTCCAGCTTGGGCAGGTCGCCAAGCTCGATGGCGAGAATGGCATGATCAATCATGTCCACCTCACCACCGAGGCGGGGGATCTCTCGATCCCGGCCACGCGGCTGCTGCCGTTCTTCGGCCTGACCATGAAGCTGGGCCCGGTGGCCGATTGGGGCCTGGAGCTCAACGACAACACCATTGTGGTCGATACCGAAAAGTTCGAGACTTCCGTGCCCGGGATCTTTGCCATCGGCGACATCAATTATTACCCAGGCAAGCTCAAGCTGATCCTGTCCGGCTTCCATGAGGCGGCGCTGATGGCCCAGGCGGCCAAGGCCATCGTCTCGCCGGGTGAGCGCGTGGTGTTCCAATATACCACCAGCTCGACCAAGCTGCAGAAGAAGCTGGGCGTGGCCTAGGCCGAATTGCCCACGGGCCCCGCTCTTGCAGCGGGGCTTTTTGAGGGGTATGGACGCCCCGCTGTTGAGGAGCGCCCCATGAAGATCAATGTTACCGACCAGGCAGGCGAAGTGCACGAGCTCGAAGGGCTCGAGGGCTGGCGCGTGATGGAAGTCATTCGCGACTGGGGGCTCAACATCAAGGCCGAATGCGGCGGCGCGCTGAGCTGCGCCACCTGCCATTGCTATATCGACAGTGACTGGCTCGACGCCGTTGGTGCGCCAAGCGCGGAAGAAGAAGACATGCTCGACAGCGTGGGCGATGTGAAATCAAACTCGCGCCTGTCCTGCCAGATCCTGTGTTCGGACGAACTGGACGGCTTGAAGCTCACCCTGGCGCCGAGCGCCGCGAAGGATTAGATCCTTCAGGAGCAGAGATCCTTAAGGGCTAAGAAGGCAATATTGGCGTAGCGTCAATGTTGAAATCTTCTGAGCGCTTGAGAAAATGTCTGAATCCGGTTGTGTTGGATGCCGCAATGCCGACGCCAATGCGTTTGCACTTCCCTTTACCATGGCTTTTCAGCCCATTGTCGATGTCCCGGCCCAGCGCATCTGGGGCTACGAGGCGCTTGTGCGTGGCGTGGGTGGCGAGAGCGCACAGCAGGTGCTGAGCCACGTTACCGACGCCAATCGCTATGCGTTTGACCAGGCCTGTCGGGTCAAGGCCATCGAGCTGGCCGGTCGTCACATTGCTCAGGGAGACGCCAGGCTAAGCATCAATTTCATGCCCAATGCGGTGTATGAACCGAAGGCCTGCATTCGCGCCACCCTGGATGCTGCCAGCCGGATGCAGTTCGATCCGCGTCGATTGATGTTCGAATTTACCGAGAACGAGCACATGAGCGATGTGGCGCATGTCAGCAACATCGTGTCCGAATATCGCCGCATGGGCTTTACCACCGCGCTTGATGATTTCGGAGCCGGCTATGCCGGGCTCTCTTTGCTGGCACGCTTCCAGACCGACCTGATCAAGCTGGACATGGAACTGTTGCGCGACATCGACTCCAGTCCGGTCAAGCAGGCCATTGTCCGTGGCCTTGTGGCGATCGCCTCCGAGCTTGGCATCACCCTACTTGCGGAGGGGATAGAGACCGAGGCGGAGCTCGCGGTTCTCAGGCCCCTCGGCATCCACCTGTTCCAGGGCTACCACTTTGCGCGGCCGCAGGTGGAGACGTTCCAGAGCTTTGGCCAGTTGGGCGCCAGGACCCACTAGGTCGCGGCGCTCAGGTTTACGCGCTTGTTGAGAGCTTCTGCACTTTCAACGCGCTCAGAGTAGCGGTCGACCAGATAGTCCGCGCGGTCGCGGGTGAGCAGGGTGAATTTCATCAACTCCTCCATCACATCGACGATGCGGTCATAGAAGGATGAAGGCAGCATGCGCCCCTCGGCGTCGAACTGCTGAAAGGCCTTGGGCACCGAGGACTGGTTCGGAATGGTGATCATCCGCATCCAGCGCCCGAGTTGACGCAATTGGTTGACGGCATTGAAGCTCTGCGAGCCGCCGCTGACCTGCATCACGGCCAGGGTACGCCCCTGGGTCGGGCGGACCGAGCCGGAGTTGAGCGGGAGCCAGTCGATCTGGGATTTCATGACACCCGTCATCGCGCCATGGCGCTCGGGGGAACACCAGACCTGCCCTTCGGACCAGAGCGAGAGTGCGCGCAATTCCTGCACCTTGGGATGATCGGCCGTCGAGTCATCGGGCAAGGGCAATCCATTGGCATGGAAGATGCGCACTTCGGCTCCAAGGGCTTCGAGAATGCGGGCGGCTTCCTGGGTGGCGAAGCGGCTATAGGAGCGCTCGCGCAGGGAGCCGTAGAGCATCAGGATGCGCGGCTGGTGCGTTGACAGTTTCGGCGTCAGCAAGCGATCGGCTTCGGGCAGCATGAATTGGTCTGCTGCAAGGGCAGGCATGGTTTCGGCGAAATCGGTCATTCAACACACTGATCTGGTCTGGGGGATGAGGCTTGCGCCAGGAGTGCCGCCACCGGCGTACAGGCCTCGGTGCGGCCAGCGCAGCAATCTTCGAGCAGAAAGCCGACAAGCCCGCCGACGGCCTCGAAATTGGCCCGGTAGATCACGTGCCGGCCATCTCGCACGCCGCTGACCAAACCTGCACGGTCCAGCACCGACAGGTTCACCGATGTCGTGTTTTGCTTCTGGCCAAGCTGCTCACCGATGCGCCCCGCGGGGATTCCATCGGGTCCGGCGGCGACGAGCAATCTGAAAATGGCAATGCGCCCAGGGTGAGACAGGGCGGCGAAGGCCTCGATCGCATCGTTTGTATCCATATATCATGATATATTGATTTGAATGGTCCGGGTCAAGCCGATGGCTTGCTGGCATCGGTTGTGACCTTGACCAATTCCGGAATGAAGTCGCGCACGGAGGGCTGGGGCAGGGTTGCAAAGGGCAGGGGGCGGACGACGCGCATAGCGGCGATGCCGACGCGCACGGTCATCAGCCCGTTGACCACGCCTTCGCCCAGCCGGGCCGAGAGCTTGGCGGCAAGGCCCTGGCCCACGAGTTGTTCCACCACGCCATCGGTGAGAACGAGGCCGCCTGTGACGGCAAGATGGGCCAATATGGAACCGGCCAGCCGCCAGAAGCCGAACAGGCCCGGACGGGCGCCGTAAAGCGCGGCAATGGCCCCGGCGAGGCGGATGCTTTCATAGATGACGAAGGCGATGTCGATGAGCGCGCGCGGTGAGACGGCGGTGACCAGTGCGACGCGCCGGGCCGATGCTGCGACCAGGGCGCGCGAGCGTGCATCGAGCGGGGTCATCAGGCTGCGTTCGGCCAGGGCGATGACTTCGGTGCCATCGAACAGATCGCCAGCCTGGTCTTTGAGGCTTTCGCGGGCCCGGGCCAGATCGGGCCGGGCGGCATAGACGCCATTGAGATGATCGAGGACCGCGCCGGCGCGCTTGCGGTCGTTGTCGGCATGAGCGCGGGCGGCCTCAGCACGTACCGTGTCGAGGACGGACAGGCGCCGCAGGGCGGCCATTTCGCGAATTATCAGGGCGCCGACCGCCACAAGGAAGGCGCCGAGGATGCCGAGACCCGCCCAGCCCAGCCATTCGTGGCGCGCGAACAGGTCGCGGATCAGTCGGTCAGCCGCCAGGCCCAGCCCGGCCGACACCAGGATGCCCCCCGTGGTCCAGGCCAGGCGGCCCAGCCAGCCCATGCGGCGGGGTGCAGGCGCGACAAGATCAGGTTCAGACTCTGTCGAGAAAGCGACTTCGACGATCTCGGCGCGGTCGGGCGTGAAGGCGCGGGGCACGCGGGTGCGTCCGGCAGACGTTTCGTCCTTGGTGACGGGGTGGGCTACGGGGCGCTTCATGCCATCCAGTCTCCGATCAGGTAGTCGAGCGCCCGGTCGAGCCGGATATGGGGCAGGACGACATCGCCGGAGGCATTCCGCTCCAGCTTCTGGGGTGGGGTGAAGCGCAGGAAATTGAGAGCGACCGGACTGCCATTCTCAAAAAGTGAATCCGGTCGCGCCGGCAAGTCACCAGGAAACAAAGCGATTTCGGTCCTGCCGTCATAGCTGGTGCCGTCGAGAATTTCGCCGTCGAGCGGGGTGCCGACAAGCGTGGGCAGGGTATCGCCGCCTTCGCGAATGGTGCCCTCGCTGGTGGCGCGAATGCCCGCCATGGCGATGGACTTCGTCTCTGCCCCGGCAAAACTGGCACGCTTGCGGGCATTGGCAACCAGGCGATTGAGAATGGCTTCCAGCCGGTCATGGCTGGTGTGATGCACATGATCGGCCTTGGTCGCCGCAAACAGGATGCGGTCGATGCGGCGGGAGAAGGGGCGCAGGATCGGGTTGGCCTCGCCCTGGCGGAAACAGGCCAATACCGATGTCAGCGCCGTTTCCAGATCATTGACAGCGGCTGGGCCGGTATTGAGCGCGCGCAGGGTGTCGACCAGCACCACCTGCCGGTCGAGCCGAGCGAAGTGGTCGCGGAAGAAGGGCCGCACCACCTGGGCCTTATAGGCCTCGTAGCGGTTCTCCAGCATGGCGTGGAGGCTGCCGCTGCGCCTTGATCCGGCCAGAGGGGGCAGGGGAGCAAATGTCAGGGCCGGAGAGCCTTCGAGATCGCCCGGCAGCAAGAAACGTCCCGGCGGCAGGGTCGAAAGTGCACCGTGTTCACGGCTGCGCCGGAGATAGGCGGTGAAGGCGCTGGCCAGGCGCTCGGCGTCCGGGTCATTCGCGTCCTTGGAAATATCGGTCTGGTCCAACGCGGCGAGGAATTCTGCGGCCTCGTCTGCGTGGCCCGGCTGGCGGGCCCGCTCGAGGGCCTCAGCGCTCCATTCAGCAAAGCTGAGGCCAAGCAAGGGCAGGTCGAGCAGCCATTCGCCGGGATAATCCACAATGTCGAGATTGAGCGTGGCGGGGCCCGTCATGCCGGCCCACCATTTGGCGGACTGGAATTTCAGCACCAGGCGAAGCTGGGAAATGCGGCGTGTGCTCTCGGGCCAGACCGGGGGATTGGCCGAGAGCGCGGCCAGATGCTGCTCATAGGCAAAGCGGGGAATGGTGGCGTCGGGATATTCGGCCAGCCGCGCGCCAATGAAGCGGCCATCGGCCAGCGGCGCAAAACCGGGCAGGCGCCCTTGTGTCAGCAGGTTGTGCACCAAGGCGGTGATGAAGATGGTCTTGCCGGCACGACTGAGACCGGTGACTCCGAGCCGCAAGGTGGGCGTCAACACGCCCGTCGCGGTATCGGCCAGATTGGACAGGGCAATGCCCAGTTCGTCGGTAATGGTGGTCGGCGGCTGCGGCAAAGAACATGTCCCCGTGTCCTGGCAAGGTAGGGTCTGGTGCAGCGAATGCAAGGACCCTCAAGGTGTCATCCAACTGTCTTGAAGATGTATCCGTTCCGTTAATTGGCTGGCCTATGGATCGGGAGGTGCCCCGGCCCGAACAGGGCCCGTTTTGCTGTGAGGAGCAAAGATGAACGAGAAACCGACTTTTCCCACCCAGGGTCTTGAGTCCGCTGAGTTCGACCCCACAAACCACTCTGCCAATCGCACGATGGGCGAGGTTATTGCCGCGCGGTTCTCGCGCCGCGGGTTTCTGCAGGGTTCTCTGGCCGTGTCGGCCATTGCCGCCACTGTCGGGCCAGCCGCTCTGTTGAGCGCCCCGCGCGCCGAAGCGCAGGAAGGTGGTTCGGTCTTTTCCTTCCCCGAAGTGACCGCCGGCGTCGACGCCGATCACCATGTTGCTGAAGGATATGATGCCCAGGTGCTGATCCGCTGGGGCGACCCGGTCGTCTCGGGCGCTCCGGAGTTCGATCCGAACAACCAGACAGCCGAAGCGCAGGCTGGCCAGTTTGGCTACAACAACGACTATGTGGGCTATATCCCGCTCGACGGTTCCGACGAGCATGGCCTGCTGGTCGTCAATCACGAATATACCAACCCTCACCTCATGTTCCCAGGCCTGGTGCAGGTCGTGGATGGGGCCGCCGTGCAGGGCGACCTCAGCGAAGAGCAGGTCAATATCGAGCTTGCCGCGCATGGCGGTTCGATCATCGAGATCGAAAAGGTCGACGGTGTCTGGCGCCGGGTGGCCGACAGCCAGTACAACCGTCGCATCACCGGCACGACGGAAACGCTGGTGACCGGCCCGGCCGCCGGCCACGACCGTCTCAAGACGAGCGCTGATGCAACCGGCACCAAGGTGCTTGGGACTCTCAACAATTGTGCGGGCGGCGTGACCCCTTGGGGCACATATCTGCTGGCCGAAGAAAACTTCCACGGCTATTTTGCCGGTGAGCTTGCCGCGGACCACAAGGAAGCGGCCAACTATGCCCGCCTCGGCGCGCCGGGTGGCTGGTACCAGTGGCACAATTTCCACGACCGTTTCGACGTCTCCAAGGAACCCAACGAGATGAACCGCTTCGGCTATATCGTCGAAGTGGACCCGATGGATCCAAATTCTGTGCCCAAGAAGCGCACCGCAATGGGCCGCTTCAAGCACGAGGGTGCTGAATCCATCGTCGCGCCGAATGGCCAGGTCGTGCTGTATTCCGGCGACGACGAGCGTTTCGACTATGTCTATAAGTTCGTAACTGCAGGCACCTACAACGCCGAAGATCGCGCTGCGAACATGGACCTGCTCGATGAGGGGACACTGTATGTCGCCCGCTTCGATGAAGACGGTTCCATGGAATGGATGCCGATGGTTCACGGCGTAGGCCCCCTGACGGCCGAAAACGGCTTTGAAAGCCAGGCCGATGTGGTGATCGAAACCCGCCGCGCTGCCGATCTGCTCGGTGCGACCAAGATGGACCGTCCGGAGGACATCCAGCCCAATGCCACCAATGGCAAGGTCTATGTGATGTTGACCAATAATTCCCGCCGTACGGAAGAAGACGTCAACGCAGCCAATCCGCGTGCAGCCAACGCTTTCGGACATATCATCGAGATCGCCGAAGCCGATGGTGACTTCGCGGCCACCTCCGGCACCTGGGAAATCCTGCTCAAATGCGGCGATCCTTCGATCGCCGAGGTCGGGGCGACTTTCTCCACCGATACCACTGAAAATGGCTGGTTCGGCATGCCGGACAACGCGGCCATCGACTCCGACGGGCGTCTCTGGGTATCGACGGACGGCAACAACCCCACCGATACCGGCCGAACCGATGGCTTGTGGGCCGTGGATACTGAGGGCGCTGCCCGTGGTACGTCGCGCCTGTTCTATCGCGTACCGGTGGGTGCAGAAATGTGTGGCCCGGTGTTCACCGACAATGGCGAATCCCTGTTCCTGGCGATCCAGCATCCCGCCGATGGTGGCGAGGACTGGGACGGCCATGCCCGCCCGTCATTCTACGAGGATCCGTCAACCCGCTGGCCCGATTTCCGCGACGACATGCCGGTGCGTCCCGCAGTCGTGGTGGTGACCAAGCAGGGCGGCGGCAAGATCGCGGTCTGATCCCGGCACGCAAGACGCATATGGAAAAGGGCCCCGCGGGGCCCTTTTCTACTTGCCGATCATGTCCAGCTCGAAGGGCGTGGTCTGGTAGATCTGGTTGATCCAGTTCTGGAACAGGAGATGGGCGTGGCTGCGCCAGCGGTTTTCCGGAACGGCGCTGGTGTCGCCATTGGGGAAGAGGTTCTCCGGCGGCGGCGTGTCGAGACCGGCGGCAACGTCCCGCTCATATTCATCGGCCAGCGAGCGGTTGTCATATTCGAGATGGTTGAGGAAATAGACGGCCCGCTCATTGCGGTCTCCCAGCATGCAGAGGCCAATCTGATCGTTGTCGATCAGCACTTCAAGCTCGTCGCCCAGGCTCTGTCGGTCGATGTCGTTGTAGCGCGAGACCGGGATCATCGGGCTGTCCGACATGCCGCGCAGGAAGGGTGAGCGAGGGCCGGTCACCTTGTGGCGGAAAACGCCGAAGGCCTTCTTGTCCATGCGATAGCGGCGGGCGCCATGGAAATGGTGCAGGGCCGCCTGGGCGCCCCAGCAGATGAACATGGTGTGATGCACATTGGTGCGCGTCCACTCCATGATCTCGAGCATTTCGGGCCAATAGCGCACTTCCTCGAAGGGCATGTTGGCGATGGGCGCGCCAGTAACGATGAAGCCGTCGAACTTGCGCTCCTTCACCTCCTCCCAGGTCTGGTAGAAGGTGTTGAGGTAGTCTTCCGGGGTGTTCTTGGACTGGTGGTCGGTCACCCGCACCAGGCTCAGATTGATCTGCAGTGGGGTGGCGCCGATCAGCCGGGCGAACTGGGTTTCGGTCCGCTCCTTGTTGGGCATCAGGTTGAGCAGGCCGAATTCGAGCGGGCGGATGTCCTGCCGCGCGGCGCGGCTGGAGTCCATGACATTGACGCCCTCTTCTTCAAGCGTCTTGCGAGCCGGCAGGTCGTCGGGAATTCTGATAGGCATGTCAGCCTCTTAGCGAGTTGCAATGAGAAAACGATTCAGGCTGGCGCACGGCGTCCACGGGGGCGCCGCGCGCTAGCGCATTCGCTTCTCGATTGCGGCGGCGATCAGATCGACAAATTCATCGCCATCACGCGCGGTGGCGAGATCGGAGGCCTCGACGACATAGCCGAAATTGTCGGCCAGCGCTTCATAGCGGGGCAGGCGATCATGCAGCAGGGCTTCGAAACCCCAGGCACCGAAACCGGCCGGATCGACATCGTCATCATTGAGTATGCCGTTGATCAGCTTGTACTCCCCCCACTTCTCGACGAGAAATTCGGGTCGATAATACATCGGCTTGGGTGACTTCTTGAAGCGCCTGACCAGTTCTGTGGCGTCCTTGCCGGTGCCGCGGATGAAGATCAGCGCGGTGTGGGCCGCAAGCGTCTTGATCACCGGGTCTTCCGGGTCGCTGGGATCAACGACCTCGATCAGCGAACCGCCGGTATCGGCGATGAAATCGTCATAGCCGTAGAGATCCTTGGCGCGATCGATGAAATAGGGCACGTCGCACAGCGCCGCGATCTCGGCCACGCGATGCTGCTCCTGGCGGCGCTGGTATTCAGCCAGCGGCAGCCCCCCCTGATCGACATTGCCCGGCGTGCCCAGATAGGTCGAGAGCGGATCGAGATTGTCGAAGGTGATGTTGGACGAGATGTAGATCGAGTCCGTGCGCAGAAGCTGGGCCAGGAAGGGCACCTTCATGGCTTCGCGCTTGAAATTGTCGACGATGAACTCGCCCATATAGCGCGTGCCGATGCGATAGTCGGCCGAGTAGTGGAACCAGTGATTGGCGCGCAGCATATTGGACAGCCGCGTCTTGCCTACGCCGGCCATGCCGAACACAGTCACCGCGCGCCGCGGGGCCTTCACAAACTCATCGACGCTGGAAAACAGCATAGTCAGACGCTCCGATGGCCGGAAGCGGCCAAACTGCATGGGTTGCGTTTAGCGCAAGCCAGCGGCGATCTCAAGCAACCGGCAAAATCTGCCGCCGGCTCGGACTCATTTGCCGCCTTGTCGCCATGATCTGGACCCGAAACCTGAAAAAAGCCAGCAAATTCAACGGTTGATCCAGTTGGCACCGGGTTTGCATTGAAGCTTGCGAGCGCGCCGTGCGGCGCAATGGGGATTACGGAGTTACAGATGGGTATCTATGGGGCTCTTTCCAGTGCGGTGACCGGCCTGCGGGCACAGTCGCATGCGCTGGAGAATATTTCGGGCAACATCGCCAATTCGCAGACCACTGGCTACAAGCGGATGGAGACGAGTTTTGTCGACCTTATCCCCGATGCGCCGCTGCGGTCGCAGGTGCCGGGTGCGGTGCTGGCCCAGTCGCGTGCCACCAACAATATCCAGGGCGATATTCAGACCAATTCGAACGAGACCTATATCGCGCTGAATTCGGCCGGTTTCTTCGTTGTGGAGCCCAAGGTTGGTCAGTCGGACGGCAATTCGGTGTTTGCCGGCTCGAACTATTTCACCCGTCGCGGCGATTTCGAAATCGACAAGGATGGTCTGCTGGTCAATGGGGCGGGCTATTACCTCAAGGGCCTGCCGATCGACCCGGCGACGGGCAATATTTCGGGTTCGGTGCCCGAGGTGATCGAGCTCTCGAACGCCTTCCTGCCGGCCAATGTGACGACAACGATCAACTACCAGTCCAACCTGCCGCAGCTTCCCAAGACGGCGAGCTACAATTCGACCGTTTACAACAGTGAGTTGCTGGGTGCGGAGAATTTCGGTGCTGCGGCCACGACTGCGGCTGCCAATGGCACGGTTGATCTGGGCGCCGGCGCCGGCGCTAACCTGGCCACAACCGTTTTTGCCGACGCGCAGGAAATGACGGTGACCGTCAATGGTGCTCCGGTGACGTTCAAGTTCTATGAATCGCCATCCGCGGCGCCGACAACCGGCGTGGGGATCAATCTCGATGCCCCCAAGACGGTTCAGGACGTGCTGGACGAGATGCAGGATGGTCTGCGCGACTTTGGTGGCGGCGCTGCGGCCTCAGCGACTGTGGGGTTGAATGGCAGCAACCAGCTCGCCATCTCGCTGGGGACGGACTACCACGCCTCGTTCTCGATCAGCGGCACAACGCCAGCCCTGGCAACCGCTCTCGGCCTGGGTGAACCGCAGGCCTCCTCTGCCCCGACCCTGGGCACGGTCAATACCATCTCGGCCGATGATGCCGATGATTTCGTGGCCAATTCGATCTCCGGCGGCGCCATCACCGTCTATGCCAGCAATGGTGCGCCGGTGAACGTACAATTGCGCTGGGCCAAGGTGGACAGTGCAGCATCCGGCGGGTCGGACCAGTGGAACCTGTTCTATCTCTCGGACAGCGCGGCCGTTGGCGGCTCGACCGCCTGGACCAATATCGGCCAGGATTACGACTTCAACAGCAATGGTTCGCTGGCCAATAGCGTGCCGCAGGCCACCATCAGCAATCTGCGCGTCAATGGCGTGCTGATCGGCGATGTGGTGTTGCAGCACGAGACCAATGGCGTGTCCCAGTTTGCCGACGTCAACGGCACCGTGACCGTCTCCACGCTCAACCAGAACGGTTATGGCGCGGGTGAATTCCTCTCGGTGGCCATTACCGACTCCGGCCGCGTGGTTGCCACCTATTCCAATGGTGAGCGCATCGAAATGGCGCAGGTGGTGACTGCCCAGTTCAATGGCGTCAACTCGCTCAAGCGTCTTGATGGCGGCGTCTATGAGGCCACATCGGAATCCGGTGAGCCGATCTTCGACCTGTCCGGTTCGGGCGTTATCGGCGGTGCGCTTGAAGCGTCCAATACCGACATTTCCGACGAGTTCACCAAGCTGATCATCACCCAGCAGGCCTATTCGGCCGGCACCCGCATCGTCTCGACTGCCGACGAGATGCTGCAGGAAGCCCTGAACATGATCCGCTAGGGCGGAAATTGAGTAAGGGTCCGGGGCAGGGTGTCCCGGACCTCAGTCCAGTTTGAGGGCCGCTTGCATGGGTCTGGTATCATCGCTTTCAAATGCCGTGTCGGGTCTGCGGACCAGCCAGGATTCGATCTCGATCCTGAGCCGCAACATCGCCAATTCCGGCACCCCCGGATATCACCGCCAGTCGCTGAACATTATCGACTACTCGTCGATCAACAGCACCTATGCGCGGACCGAAGGGGTCAATCGCGCCTTCAACCAGAGCCTGCAGACCTATTACAATCGCCAGGTATCGGACACCTCGATGTCCAATGTGATGGGCGACTATCTCAACAAGCTGCAGGGCTATCTGGGCAAGCCGGGTGATGCCGGTTCGCTCGATACGATGTTCGGCTCGTTCAGGAATTCGCTGCAGGCGCTGGCGACCAGCCCGGACGACTACCCGACCCGCGCCAATGTGGTGGCCGAAGCACAGGCCATGGCGCGGCAGCTCAATTCGCTCTCCAATTCGATCCAGCAGCTCCGGCAGGAGACCGAGACACGCATCTCCAACGATGTGTCCGAAGTCAACGCCATGCTCATCTCGCTCGATGAGGTGAACAACCGCATGCTCGACCTGGGCATGACCGATACCGCACGTGCCCAGCTCTATGACCAGCGCGACCGGCTCGTGGCCTCGGTCGCCGAAGTCATCGACGTGCAGGCCGAGTATCGCGCCGATGGCACGGTGGCCCTGATGACGCGGTCCGGTGTCGGCCTGCTCGACAACGGCTTTTCGACCTTCAAATTCACCACGGCCGGGGCGCTGTCGGCGACATCGCAGACCAATGTCGACACCGCGCAGAGCAAGGTCGGCAAGCTGACGCTGACCACGCCTTCGGGGCTCACGATTGATCTGGTGCAGCAGGGCGTGTTGCAGGGTGGTGAGCTGGCGGGCCTGGTCAACCTTCGTGACAAGATTCTCGTTGAGGCCCAGAACCAGCTCGACGAAATTGCGGCTGGCATGGCTGCGATCTTTTCCACGATCACCACGCCGGGCACGGCTGCCGATGATGGCACCGGTGCGACCGGGCTTTCGGCCGATATTTCGCATCTCAAGCCCGGCAATGACATCCTGCTCAACTACACCGTCAACGGGGCCGAGCAGCGGGTTCGCGTCATCAACAGCACCAATGGCGAAGACTTTGTCGACGCCAGCGGCCAGCGCGTGATCTCGGTGGATTTCGGCGATCCTCCGGACGCGACAGCCGTTGCCGCAGCACTGCAGGCGGAACTGCCGGGCCTGGCGATCACAAGCCCAAGCGCCGGCGTGTTGCAGGTGCTGGATGATGGTACGGGTGGCACGCGGGATGTGACGGCGCTGACCACGCGTGGCACGGCCAGCGGAACCCAGCAGGGTGAACTGGCCATGGCGCTGTTCGTCGACCAGGGCAATTCGGCCTTCACCGACAATCTCGATACCGATCCACCGCAGATCGTCGGCTTTGCCTCGCGCATTTCAGTCAATCCGGCCGTGATCTCGGATAACCGGCTGCTGGTGCAGTTCGATATCGACCAGACATTGGGCGATGCCGCACGGCCCGAATACATTCTGGATCAGCTTGGCTCGATGACCTTTGTGTCGGGCAGCACCCCGGCAGCCAATGCCGGGCGGCACCAGCTCAACGGCACGGTCGAACAACTGATCGAGCAGGTGCTGAACTATCAGGGTACCAGCATCGGCTCGGCGCTCAGTGCGCAGAGCAACCGGCAGCTCACGCTCGATACCATCACCACCCAGATGGAGAGCGAATATGGCGTCAATCTCGACGAGGAAATGGCGCGCCTGACCGAATTGCAGAGTGCCTATGCCGCCAATGCCCGTGTGGTTTCGGTGGTCAAGGAATTGCTCGACACCCTGTTTGCCTCGACCTGAGGGAGTAGCCTGACATGATCGTCAACAAGTCCATGTATCCGCTCACGACGGGTTTCTCCATCATCTCCAAGATGCAGGACAAGTTCGCGCAGTTGCAGATGCAGCTTGGTACAGGCGTCAAGGCGCAGACGCTTTCGGAAATGGGTCGCGACCTGCCGGTGTCGCTCTCGGTGCGCTCGCGCCTGACCACGATGGCCGGCTACAATGCCAGCATCGAGCAGGTCGATCTGCGCATGAGCTTTTACGATAATGCGCTGACGCGCCTGGACGAGATCGAGGGCGAGGCCCGCAATTCGGCGGTGCAGGGGCAATACGGCTCGAACAATATCAACATGGCGACCATCTCGGGCCTATCCAAGGCGCGGCTGGACGAAATGGTGACACTGCTCAATTCCGACATTGCCGGGCGCTATCTGTTTGGCGGCTCGACGACCGACAAGGCACCCTTGCCGACTACGACCGAACTGCTCGACGGCGCAGGGGGACGGGCCGGCTACAAGACCGTGGTCACCGAGCGCCAGATGGCCGATCTTGGCTCGGCCGGGCTGGGGCGGCTGGAAACGACGATCACCCCTGCCGTGCCGGCCCTGCAGACCGATCCGGTGACGGTCTCTTTGGCCGAGGATGGGGACCACCCATTCGGCTACAAGCTGTCCACCGTGTCCGCCATCGGCGCCAATATCGGCATTGCTTCTGACTTTGCGGCTTCGCCTGCCAATGTCGATTTCACGTTTCCGGGCGACCCGGGGACCGTGGAAGAGGGAGACAGTGTCACTCTCGGGTTCACCTTGCCCGATGGTACCGAAACCCAGATTACGCTCAAGGCTGTCAGCGCAGCCAACGCCACAGGCGCCACGGGGGAATTTGTCATCGGTGATGATCCGTTGACGGCGACCATCACCACGGCCACCAATTTCGACACTGCTCTCAAGGCCGCGTTGCAGGAGAGTGCAGAGAGCGAGCTGAAGGCCGCATCGACCTATGCGGCGGGACAGAACTTCTTCAACGCTGCCGGTGAGCCGGTATTGCGGGTCGAAGGGGCCGATCCATACACCTCGACCAGCCTGCGCGTGGCCACCTCCACCGACACGGTGATGTGGTATAGCGGCGAAACCGCTGCGGTTTCCGCCGTTGGCATGGGGCGCCTGACTGCGGCGCGTGCTGCCGAAACCGTGACGCTGACCGAGAACGTTCCGGTGTCCTCGGCGCATGGTTTCCAGATTTCGGCCGTGACCTCCGCTGTTGCCAATGCCGGCGCTTTGACGGCAACCCACACGCCCGGCGATCCGGCGTCGATGACTGTCGCCTTTGACGACACGTTTGCACTGACAGCAGGCGACAGTGTCACCGTGACCCTGACCGAGCCTGGCGGCAAGACGCGTGAGGTGACGCTGACGGCAGTTACCGGGCGCGCCGGGCCGGGACAGTTCACCATTGGCGCGGACGAGGCGGCCTCTGCCGAGAACTTCGAAAAGGCCATGATCCGCTCGGTGTCCGAAGCGGCGACTGCGGCAGAAGGCAATCCGCGCCAGTCGGTCACTGCGGCAGTCGAGGATTCGGGGCGGGTTGCCTATGGCATGCAGGCCAATGAAAGCGGCTATCTGCGCATGATCCGCTCGATGGCGGCGATGACGGTCGAGACCTATCCCGAAATCACCAATGCGGCAGACCCCAATTCGGTTGATCTAGACCCGGCCAAGGCGCGGTTCGACGCCATGGCGCGGCGGCAGCAGCTTGAGTTGTCGGAAGGGCGCAATTCGGAACGCGGCTCGATCGAGCTGATCACCATGGAGTTGGGTGTGGCCCGCGCCGCCCTGCAGGCTGCCGGTGAGCGGCACACCAATTACACCGCGCAGTTGGAGAACCTGCTGAGCGATGTGGAGACGGTCAGCAAGGAGGATGTGGCCATGGAGATCCTGGCGCAGCAGACCCGCCTCACCGCGAGCTATCAGATGACCTCGATGGTCAGCAAGTTGAGCCTGGTAAACTATCTGTAGTCTGAGGACGGGCCCGGCCCGTCTCCAATTCCTGGCATCTACCGACAAACGAAAAGCCCCGCATCGCTGCGGGGCTTTTCTACGATTAACGGTCCAGCGGCTTACATACCGCGCAGGCCCGCCGCAATCTGTCGGTTGAGCTGGACCAGAACCGTGAGGTGATCGGTCACGGATACGTCCTCATAGAGAATTTCGCGGGTCTGGTTCATCACGAACATGCCCAGATTGGCGATGTTCTGACGGATTTCCTGGGGCAGGGGGCTGTCATCCTGGGTGACGGCCGACATGAAGATAGTCCAGAGCTTGCGATTGAAGGTGAGGGCGGAGCGGAGTTCCTCGGTGGTCGAGATGTCCCACTCGTCCTTGACCTTCTGCAGGCCTGCCGCGGCCTTCATAAGCAGAGCGGATTCACGCTGGCGGGGATTTTCAACGACCTTCGCCGTCTGCTGGTACGCCTGGGCGCCGTGCTGATGCATGTTTGAGCAGGTCCTGTTCGTATTCAATAAGCCTTTGGGAGGCCTTGAGAGCCTTGTACAGGGACCCGGTTAATATCTCGTTATTGATTTGGTCCACAATCGGTAGAGAACTGGGCACTGCGGCCACAAAGTCTCTGGACATCTCATTGTAGGTTTCCGTCGCCCGCTCGGAGTCTTCGGCGATATACATCAGCTGCACGGCCAGATAGATGCGCTTGGCCGGCGTATTGGCGGTCTCGGATGTCAGGATATCCTTCTCGCGCAGGATCGGCGCATTGCCATCGATAAACAGGCGCGTGCGCTGGTCTGAATTGGTGATGATGCAGTTGCCCACCAACAATTTCTCGCCGGGCTTCAGTTCGACCTTCAGGGCCATGAGACCAATCTCCGCGGACTCGGGGAATACCTGAACTGTCTAGCCCCAGATTGCGGCGAAAACAACGAAGGCGGGCCCTTGGCCCGCCTTCTTAAGATCCGCTTGGTAAGCGATTTACTGCAGAAGCTGCAGGATCGACTGATCGGCCTGGCTGGCCAGCGAGAGCGAGTTCTGCGAAAGCTGCTGGCGGGTCTGCAGTGCCAGCAGGTTTGCGGCTTCAGTGTTCATGTCCGCCAGGGTCAGATTGCCGGCGCCGGTTTCGAGCGTGTTGATCATGGATTCGGTGAACGACTTGCGGTTCTGCACGATCGAGAGGTTCGAACCGAATGTCGAGGCCTGCGAACGGACTTCGTCCAGGGCGGCCTTAACATCGGTCAGGAGACCATCAATGGTGACGTCGCTGTCGAGCTGTTCTTCCTCAAGCTGGGTCGGCACGCCCAGATTAAAGGCGTTGATGGTTTCGCCATTCTCGGTCTGGATATCGATGGCCGATGTGCCGGTCTCGTTGAAGGTGATGGTCAGCTTGTCGCCGCGCAGCAGGTTGATGCCGTTGAAAGAGGCGTCGTCGGAAAGCTTGTCGAGCTGGTCACGCAGTTCGTTGAACTGATTTGTCAAACCGGCACGAACCGAGTTGCCCAGAATGGAGCCATTGCCAGTCGCGGTGCCATCGACGGCGCCGCCCGCAGTCGTGCCATCAACCGTCAGGTCCTGGGTCGACTGGTTCTCGATGCGCAGCTTGCCATTGTCATTGGATGCGCGAACCTTGCCGAAGAAATTGCCCGACTGCAGGTTGATCTCGGAAACGAGTTCGTCGACGGTCTTGGCGGTGTATTCCTTGGTCGTGGTCTGATCGGGGGCAGGATTGTTGAATCCGAAATCGGCAAGTGCGACCGCTGTACCGCCGACGCCGTTCGCTGCGGAACCGTTCGATAGAACGATGTTTGCGTCGCCATAGGGCTCGTCAGCGGGGCCGGTAAATGAGAGTGCGTTTGTGGCAGACAGTTCAACTTCAACACCAAGCGAACCCATATCGAATGCACCGTTCATAGCTTGAACGATCTCAGCACGGGTGGTTGCGGTAGCGTCTGTAACATCCAGTTCGAAAGTATCTGTGCCCACGGTGACAGCAATTTTGTCCGGATCAGCGTGGCCGCGCACCTGTACGGTCACAGCAGCTCCACCATTGACCTCGATGTCGAAGTCCAGGCCGTCACCTGCCTCGTCGAGGTCAAATGTCGCGTTCATCGCGTTGTCGAGTTCGGTGGTTGCGGTTGCGCCCTTGAGCAGATTGACTTCCTCGACATCGGTGCCGAAGGCGCCGCCGGTCAGGCTGAGCACCTTTGCATCGGCAGCGGTGTCATCAGTGACGCCGGTGGTCACATCTGCTGCATTCAGCGTGTAGGAGGCGGTCTGGAAGGACTTGTCCTGGCGTGCCTGGCGGAGCGTGGACTGCATCGATTCGAGCGTCTTGGTCATGGCCGAGAGGCCATTGTCCGCCGCTTCCAGGGTCTGGATGCCGTTGGCCATCGAATCGATCAGGGCGCCCAGATCGCTGGCGCGATTGGTCAGGCCCTTGGCGGTGAACCAGTTTGACGGGTTATCCAGGGCCGAATTGACCTTGTTGCCGGTGGCGAGACGATTCTGCGTCGTCGCCATCATGTCGGCTGTACCCTTGAGGGAGAGTAGGTTGGCCCGAACGGCCTTCGAAAGTGAGATATCCGCCATCTAATGCAATCCTTGCCTCAGGCCAGCTTGGCCCCTTGCCCAAAGTGTTAACCGCCTTTTCTTAAAGGGTCGTTAACCATGCGGATTGACGGCTTATAAACCATAATTTTTCGAGACTTTGCGGGCGAAACGCAAAAAGGGCGGGTCTTGCGACCCGCCCTTCGTGTTTTGTGCTGTAGCTGAACCGATTAACGGATGAGCTGCAGGATCGACTGATCGGCCTGGCTCGCCAGCGAGAGCGAATTCTGCGACAGGGACTGACGGGTCTGCAGAGCCAGCAGGTTCGCAGCTTCCGTGTTCATGTCGGCCAGGGTCAGGTTGCCGGCACCGTCTTCGAGGGTGTTGATCATCGAGTCGGTGAAGGTCTGGCGGTTCTGGACGATCGAGAGGTTCGAACCGAAGGTCGAAGCCTGCGAGCGGACATCGTTGAGGGCCGACTTCAGCTTGGCCAGTTCGGCGTCGATGTTGTCGTCGCTGTCCAGATCGGCTTCTTCGAGCGTGGTCGACACGCCCAGATTTGCCGAGTTGATGGTCTCGCCACCTTCGGTCTGGATATCGATCGAGGACGTACCAGTTTCGTTGAAGGTGATGGCCAGCTTGTCGCCGCGCAGCAGGTTGATACCGTTGAACGAAGCGTCATCGGCGAGCTTGTCGAGCTGGTCGCGCAGTTCGTTGAACTGATCGGCCAGGCCGGCGCGGACGGAGTTGCCGAGGATCGAGCCGGCACCGGTCGTGGTGCCATCGACAGCACCCAGAGCGGTCACGCCATCAACGTCGAGTTTCTGGGTGGACTGGTTCTCGATGCGCAGCTTGCCGTTGTCGTTCGACGCACGAATCTTGCCTGTGAGATCAGCGTTGACGTTGATCTCGCTGACGAGTTCGTCGACGGTCTTGATGTCGCCGCCATCGGCTGCGCCAGCGGTGCCGTTGATGGCAGCGGTGAGCCCCGTATTGGCCAAGGTCAGGCCGGTCGAGCTCGTGTCCGCGTCGGTCAGAACACCGATCGTGGTGTTCACGTCGGAGGTCGTGCCAGTAGAGTTCGAGGTGATGGTCAGGTTGTTGCCTGCGAACGAGACGGTCGCGCCGGTGATCTGATTCTGGATCAGCTCGGCATATTCTTCGGCATTCTCGATCTGGGCATCGCCGTCGCCGGCCGCGGCAATCGTGGTGGCGTTAATGGTAACGGTCTGCGCCGAACCGCCATCCACAGTAACGTCGAAGGTGATGCTGTCACCGGCATCCGCTTCGAAGGCAGCGCCGCCAAAGGTGATGCCGGCCGTACCCGCTGTTGCCTTGGTCAGGTTGATGTCAACAGCAGTGGTGCCGACGGCGCCGCCGGAGAACGAGATCTGGTCGCCAGTGCCCAGGCCAGTGGTCGGGACGGTGTAGGATGCGGTCTGGAAGGACTTGTCCTGACGGGCCTGACGCAGCGTCGACTGCATCGATTCCAGGGTCTTGGTCATGGCCGAAAGGCCATTGTCAGCGGCTTCAAGGGTCTTGACGCCGTTGGCCATGGAGTCCAGCAGCGAACCGAGATCGGAAGCGCGGTTGGTGAGGCCCTTGGCGGTGAACCAGCTGGAGGGATTGTCCAGAGCCGAGTTGACCTTGTTACCGGTCGCAAGACGGTTCTGGGTGGAGGCCATCATGTCGGCAGTGCCCTTGAGGGACAGCAGGTTCGAGCGGACGGCTTTCGAGAGAGAAATATCGGCCATTTTGGCAGGGTCCTTTTCTAGGATTACGCATACTAAGACGCCTCTCCTGAGGCAGGCCGATCCTCATCCGCCAGGCTATAAAGAAGCGTTAAGCGGATGCCGAAACTTTGGGCAAATACTTGTCGGGAATTTATCGATCAGAACGTAGAAAAGCCCCGGAAACCGGGGCCTTTCGCGTCTGGTCACGTCGGGAGGAAATAGGGAAATGTTAACTTAGGCGAGCAGATCCCGGAGCCGTGCCTGGAACTCCTGCGGGATCTCCGCAGTGCCGATGCGCCGGATCAGCTCTTCCATGGATTGCGGGGTCGGGGGCAGGGCTCCAGCAATGACGGCGGCGGCGAAATCGGCGGTGCGATTGCGCTCCGGTTCTGCCGGACGCTCCTGCTTCTGCTCGGGACGCTCGAAGGGCAGCTTGCCGTCCTTGTCGCCCGGCCTGGCGCTGGTGGGTGATTTCTGCGTGCTGTCTTGCAGCATTGTGCGCTCGCCCATGGCCGGGCGATAACGGTATTCGCTTAGATTTGCGGAGCCCGGAGAAACGGGCTCGACGGTGAGGCTCGCAACCATAACCTTGTCCCCCGAATGCACCTATTCGCGGAAACACTAAGTTCCGGCCCTTATCCTCACGTAACCATGGCGTTGCGCATTTTATTCAAATGCCACCGGTCAAAGGGCGCGATTGACCGCGATGCCCTTGGCCGATGCATTGGGGTCGGTGGCGACCGTGCCGGCAGTCCCGTAGGTCCTGGCGCGGTTCTGCTGGCCGACCATGCGCGCCACGTCGGTGAGGACGTCTTCCGTGACCGTCTTGGCCGTGGCCAGGACACGCAGGTTTTCTGCCATCTGGGTGGCCAGGCTTTCATGGCCGGCACGGAGCCGCTCCATGGCTTTGGGGGCTTCGGCATTGAGGCGCGCGGCCTGGCGCTGGATGGAGCGGGCAAAGCCGACATAATCCTGCGCCAGGCGTGTCTTGTCCGGCGTCAATTGCCCGGCCTGACGCAGGTGACCGGCGCGCAGCAAGGTGGTTTCCTGGTTCATGACATCGACCAGGGCAGCAAGAGCCTGTTCGGCATGATTGCACAGCTCTTCTGCCGGCAGGGCGTCAAGGGCGGCAAGGCGGGCGGCTGCGGTCATTTTCCGTACACTCCGGCACTGGGAACATTATTGTTGTAGCTATTGGCAGCGCGGCTGGCATTGGCTGCTTCCTGCGCGGCGATCATCTGGCTCATCAGATCATCGGCAATGCCGACGCCGCCGCTGCTGGCAATGGAATTGGCAAGCTGCTCGGCCTGCATGGAGCGCCAGGTTTCCTCGCCAAAGCCGCCGCCGCCGAAATTCTCGTCGCTTTTGACTGTGGCGAACATTTCCTTGGTCAGCATGTTGAGAAAGACGCCTTCGAGTTCCTCGGCCTGGGCGCGCATGCGCTGCATCTGGACCGGGGTGATGGTGGAGCCGGCTTCACGGATCGTGTTCATCACAGCACCTCGATTTCGGCCTGCAGGGCGCCAGTGGCCTTGATGGCCTGGAGAATGGCGATGAGATCGCGCGGGGAGATGCCCAGCGCGTTGAGCCCGTCGACAAGCTGCTGCAGGGTTACCGATTCATTGACCACCTGCAGGGCGGTATCGGACTGGTTGACGTTGAGATTGGTGTTGGGCTCGACCGCCGTTTCCCCAAGCGTCAGCGGATTGGGCTGCACCACTTCGGGATTTTCCGCGATCGTGACGGTGAGGTTCGACTGGGCCACGGCGACGCTCGACACGCGCACATCCTTGCCCATGACGATGATGCCGGAATTTTCGTCGATGACGATCTTGGCGGTCTGGTCCGTCTGGACAATCAACTGCTCGATATCGGTGAGCAGGTCGACAATATTGCCGTTGAAATTGCGGGGCAGGGTGAGGCGTACCGTGGCCGGATCTTCCGGCACGGCGGTGGGCGCGCCGATGAAGTCGTTGACCGCCAGGGCGATGCGGCGGGCCGTGGTCAGGTCGGGATTGCGCAGGGCCAGCCGCAGCGTGTGCTGGGAGCCCAGGTGAAAGTCGATTTCGCGTTCGATCAGGGCGCCGGAGGAAATCCGGCCAGTTGTGGGAACGCCGGAGATGACGCTGGCCGCGTCGCCCTGAGCACTGAAGCCGTTGATCAGCACCGGGCCCTGGGCGATGGCATAGACTTCACCATCGGCACCGAGCAGCGGCGTCACCAGCAGCGTGCCGCCCTGCAGGCTGTCGGCATCGCCCAGGGCGGCGACCGACACATCCATGCGCGACCCTTGCGTGGAGAAAGGCGGCAGGTTGGCCGTGACCATGACGGCGGCAACATTTGCCGTGCGGACGTTTTCACCCTGGGTGTTGACGCCCAGCCGTTCGAGCATGGATTGCAGCGACTGCTTGGTGAAAGGTGAATTATTGAGGCTGTCGCCGGTGCCGTTGAGGCCGACCACAAGGCCATAGCCCACGAGCTGGTTCTCGCGAACCCCCTCCATATCCACAATGTCCTTGATGCGGGCAGGCGCCGCCTGCACGGACGTCATGGGCGACAGGATGAGCGCAAGGCTCAGCGTGGCGGCGGCTATGGTTCGGATCAGGCGCATGGTCAAATTCCCCGAGTGATGCCGCCCCATCCCCATGGCGCGACCTTCACTGGGGTAAATGCCAGAACCGTGCCAGATTGTTGGTTGTTCTCTAAAGCATTGATTTTGAAGGGTATTGCGGTAGACGTGGCTGGGGTTTATGCTGCGACCGAGCAATTCTTGCCGGGTGCGTTAAGGGTCTGTTAACCCGAGTGGGCAGAATTTGCCGGCATTCGACACGCCAAGTGAGTCAGGCCTTTTGCGCATCGACGCAACCAATCGCAGTGGCAATGTTGCCGGCCGGTCATCGACGGGCAAGGCGGGTAATGGTCCTGCCTTTGTGCCTGCCGGAGAGCAAGGGCCGCAGCGGGTCAATGCGACCGCACCGTCTACCCCGACCACCGGGATCGATGCGATTCTGGCCCTGCAGGCCAATGGCGATTTTTCCGAAAGCCGCCGCAAAGCCGTCAGGAAGGGCACCAGGCTGCTCGACCTGCTGGAGGATATGAAGGCGGACCTGCTGATCGGGAGGGTGGCGCCGGAGCGCCTCGACACCATGGTCACGCAATTGCGCACGCTGCGCGAACGGGTGGAACCGGAACTGGATGCAGTTCTCGACGATATCGAATTGCGGGTTCTGGTGGAGCTGGCCAAGCTGGGGCGATATCCCCAGATTTGATCGGGTCACGATTTGACTATCCGTCATCAAGTTGTAGCCGATTTCGCGCTATGCGCCTGACGCGCCGCAGTTTCTTGCGTTAACGAGTGGTAACTTGTGTGCTTGCGGGTGAACGGCGAGGCGCATATATAGGCCGCCAAGGGCGCATTGGAGGTTGAGTCTGCTGATGTCTTCGGTTGAACTTACGGATTATCGGCCCAGCGAGGACGAGCCGTTTATGAACCCGCGCCAGCGGGAATATTTCAGGAACAAGCTGCACGCCTGGAAGGACGAGATCTTGCGCGAAAGTCGCCTGACTCTCGAAAACCTCCAGGAAGAGAGCCAGAACCATCCGGACATGGCCGATCGCGCCAGTTCGGAAAGTGATCGCTCGCTGGAATTGCGGACCCGCGATCGCCAGCGCAAGCTGATTTCCAAGATCGATGCCGCGCTCAAGCGCATTGACGACGGGACCTACGGCTATTGCGAGGAAACCGGCGATCCGATTGGCCTGGCGCGGCTTGATGCCCGCCCGACCGCGACGCTGAGCCTGGAAGCCCAGGAACTGCACGAGCGCCGCGAAAAGGTCTATCGCGACGAGTAGTCCAAGAGATGAACTGAAAAAGCCCGCAGCAATGCGGGCTTTGTCCATCATGGCTTTTGTCATTCAGCTCCCGGGTGTGCGTTCCGCATTGCGATCGTGGATGGCCTGAACTTCAGGCGTCATTTCGCTGGCAAAGTCGGACATTTCGAACACCGGGCGGATGTCGATATCGCTTTCGGTGAACATGGGGTTGGGGCAGCGCTTGACCCATTCAACCGCCTCGTCCATGTCACGCACTTCCCAGATCCAGTAGCCGGCGACAATTTCCTTGGTTTCGGCAAACGGCCCGTCGATGACCGAGCGGTCCGAGCCGGAAAAATGCACGCGCTTGGCATATTTGGTGGCCTTGAGCCCATCACCGCCCAGCATGATGCCGGCATTGATCAGTTCCTCATTGTACTTGCCCATGGCCTCGAGCAATTCGGTCGTGGGCATGACGCTGTTTTCACTGTCCGCAGTGGCTTTGACGAAAACGACTACACGCATTTTTCTCTCCTGTTTTTGCTGCAGGCCGCAAAGCCTGTCTGAAAGGCCGACGAGCGGCAGCGGAAGGCTTCGACAAACTTTCTCGCAGATTGTTCGACAAGGACAGGAAAAAGCAAAAAAGCGGGGCCCGAAGACCCCGCCTTGGGTGATGGATTGCCTCTGGATCAAAAGCCGATGACGGTGGTGATCCCGCTCTGATTGTCCCCGTTCTGCAGGCATTGCGCGTTGGTGGCTTCGCCAAACTGGAACAGGCCGCAGCTATTGTTGTTGCCGTTCTGGTTGATGGTGCCGTTATGGCCATCGCCTTCCTGCCAGATCAGGCCGTGATTGCCCGAGCCGTTCTGATTGAAGCCGGCTGAATTGCCCGAGCCGTTCTGGTAGCCATTGGCGCCGCTGGCCGAGAGCCCCTGCATCAGCGAGAACATCTGCAGCCCCACGCCCAGGGCCTGGGCCTGATCGGGGTCGGATGGGGCAAAGCCGATGGCGATCTGGCCGCCGGCCATGGCGGGCGCTGCCGACAGGCCGAGCATGGCGGCGGTGAGGGTGGCGGCGATGGTGCGGGTGAAGCGGGTGGTCATCTGTGTTCTCCAATAACTGTGTTTGCGTTCCCTTGCTGCTGGTCTTCCCAGCGCTTGAGATCACCCTAGTCCCGCGGTCCTGAACCGGTTTGGAGCGGGCCGTTCAGACAGCGTTCAGCCAATGGGTCCGGGCAAAAAAACGCCCCGCCGAAGCGGGGCAGTGGGGAAGGAAGGGGGCTGCTTTCAGGTATGGGTGAGCAGTGGCGCGGAGCAATCGAGCCGCTTGCCGTCGGCAGAGATGGTGAAGTCGACATCAATCGATGCCCTGGCATTGACCATCACCTTGCCGAGCGAGACCGAGGTGCCGGGCGCTACGGAGAATTGCCCGCCCTGGCTGATATTGCTGGAGCCGCCGGCGCCCTGGCTTTTGAGTGCGAAACGATATTCTCCGCTGAGCGCCGTGGGGCTTTCGACAATGCCTTCAATGGCCAGCAGACCGCGTTCGGTCTGGGTGGAGATGCCGCAATTGAGGTCGGCGTCATTGCTGGTGGCGTGCGCGGCAGCGCCGGCCAGGGCCAGGGAGCCAAAGGCCAGAAGGCCGATGCGAAGCGTGGAGTGAACCATATTGTCCTCCTCTCAAGGATGGGGTGGGACCGGCTTTGGCCGGTCCCGGCGCGTTCGGGTTACGGGCAGACCTGAACGAAGGCGCTGACATTGTTCGAGCCGTGCTGGACCATATTGGCATTGCAGCCATTGCCCACCTGCACGCCGGCGGCGGTGTTGCCATTGCCGTCCTGGGTCAGGATCGCGTTGTGATCGTCGCCGAACTGGGCGACGCCGCCCTGGTTGTTCCAGCCGTCCTGCCAGACATCGCCATAGTTGTTGTTGCCGTCCTGGCCGATGGCGGAGGTGTTGTTGCCACCGTTCTGATTGGAAATACCGGTGTTCCAGTTGCCGTCCTGATATGCGCCAAAGGTGTTGTTCCAGCCGGACTGGCCACCGCCGACGGCGTTGCCGAAGCCGTATTGTTCAATGAACAGGCTGTTGGCCATGGCGGGGGCAGCAGCACCGGCGATGACAGTGGCGGCCAGGGTGGTGATGAGAAGCTTGCGGATCATTGGTCGTCTCCTTGGGTTTTGGCTGCGGTCCCTCCGACCGCGTCGTTGATGGAGACTGTTCTAGGGGAGTGATTTGGAACGCTCACTGAAGCAGGGGTTCATGTGGCGTTCAGGCAGTGGCGGCCTGATCGGGCTAGATATGCGCCGGAAATAAAAGCGGATCACATTTTCGTCGCTTCGGTCTTCTAGAGAGTATTTTCGTCGTCATAGGGCGGCTGCACGGGCCATGTCCCAAGCAGAAATTCACACGAGCACTCAGGATAAATTATGATCCCGAAAAATACTATTCGCGCTATTCTTGTTTCTTCGGCTCTTTCGATTGGATTGATTTCGTCAGGTAGCGTTTTGGCACAAGATGCAATGATGCAGGACGCGCCCTCTACTGCCCTTACTTCGGCTGATTTCGATGGCGCGGAACTCGATTCGTTTGTTGAGGCCTATGTCGAGGTGAACATGATCGGCCAGGCCTTTGCGCCGCAGATGCAGTCGGCCGCCACGCCCGAAGAGCAGATGCAGGTGCAGACCGAGGCCAGTGAGCAGATGATGGGCGCGATCGAGAATGTGGAGGGTATCAATCTCGAGCGCTACAACGAAATCATGGCCGTGGCGCAGAACGACACCGACCTGGCGACACGCATCAACACACGGCTCGAGGCAGCCGCGACGGCTCAGTAGTCAGTTTTTCGGCCGTCCCGGGTGAACGGGGCGGCCGACTCCTGTTCCTAGCCGTAGCGCTTCTTTAGGTGGGCCTTGAAGTAGTCGGCATTGAGCGGCTCGCCCGTGGCGCGGGTGATCAGCTCGGGCGTCGAGTAGCGCGAGGCCTCGGTCCAGACCTTGTCGGCGCGCCATTGATTGATTGCACCGAACTCGCCCTTGCGGATCTGCTCGCGCATGTCGGGCAAGTCCTTTTCCATTGCGGCGGACAATTGCGCGGCGATCATGGCGCCAAGCGTGTAGCTGGGAAAATAGCCGAATGCGCCGCCGGGCCAGTGCACATCCTGCATTGGGCCGTCCTTGGGATCGTTGATGGTCGAAATACCAAGATATTCGATCATCTTGGTGTCCCAGGCCTCGGGAATCTGGCTGGCCTCGAGCTTGCCCGAGACGAGGTCCTGTTCCAGTTCGTAGCGCAGGATGACATGGAGCGGGTAGGTCACCTCGTCGGCGTCGACGCGGATATAGCCGCGCTCGACGAAATTGACCTCATTGAGCACATAGGCCACCTCCCAGCCGGGAATCGCTGTGTCGCCCAGATACTGATGTACCAGGGGCAGCATGAACTCCCAGAATTCGGGGCTGCGGGCGAGTTGCATTTCCACGAACAGGCTCTGGCTTTCATGCATGCCCATGCCGCGCGCCTTGCCCAGCGGCCAATGCGACCAATCCTTGGGCAGGCCCTGCTCGTAAAGGGCGTGGCCGGTTTCGTGCAACACGCCCATCAGCGAGGAGAGGAATTCGTCGGTGCGATAGCGCGTGGTCATGCGTACATCGGTCGGCACGCCGCCGCAGAAGGGGTGGTGCGACACAGCCAGTGAACCATGGGTGAAATCGAAACCGACCGCGCGCATGGCCGCCAGGCCGAGCTCGCGCTGCTTTTCGATCGGGTAGGGCGCATTGAGTGGCTTGCGCGGATGCTGGCTGAGGCGCTGCTCCTGAACCGAGAGGGCGTGGGGTACGAAGTCCTTGAGGCAAGTCTTGAGATCGGCAAAGACACCATCGATCTCAGCGGTACGATTGCCCGGATCGTATTGGTCCATCAGAGCGTCATAGGGGGCCAGGCCGGTCGCGGCCGAGCGCAGCGCAGCTTCCTCGCGCACCAGCGCAATCACCCCTTCGAGGGCAGGCAGGAAGCTGTCCCAATCGCCCTTGGCCCGCAGGTCCCGCCAGAGCTGTTCGGAGCGCATGGTTGCAGCGGTGCGCCGCTCGACAAATTCGGTCGGCAGGCACGTCGCATTGACATAGGACCGTTCGAACTCTCCCAGTGCGGCCTGCTGCATATCTGAGAGGTCTTCGTTCCTGGCGGCGTCGATCCAGTCGGCGATCTGGGGGGCGGTGGCCTGGGCGTGATACATGCCGGCGAGATTGGCCATGGCTTCGGCCCGCTTCTCGCCGCCACCGACCGCCATGTGGGTGGCTTCATCGGCACCCAGAATGGACAGGGCGTGTTCGAGCGACTCGAGCTTGCGACCGAGTTCATCGAGTTTTTGGAAGGACATGGCTGGCTCCGGAGGTGGGATGGCAGATGTGTTCCACAGGAGCCCCGGCGGATCAAGGCTTGCCGTCGGGCGGATCCTTGTCTGAGCGTGCGGCATTGGCCGCCCCGCCCAGTCCGGCCCCGATGGCGACGCCAATCGCAATCCCCATGGCGATATTGTCCATCGCAACGCCTATGCCTGCGCCAATAGCGATTCCGACGGCAATTCCTGTTGCAAAGCTCATTGCAAACCTCCTTGTTCCGGATCCAACCCGAATGTCCGCCATCGGGTTGCCAAAAAAGGAAGAGGCGCAGCCGGGGAAGCTGCGCCTCTTGGGGATGGGCTCTGTGCCTGGGGAAGCAGGAGCCTTCAGGAAAAGGCCCGGCGCCTTCTGCGCCTGGGGCCGTGCCATTCCATTCTGGACTGGCTGGGGAAACGGCGGCGCGATGGGGATTGCGCCGCCGAAACTTTCTTAGAAGGGCAGGATCGCGTCCATGGCCTGCTGGCCATAGCGAGGCTGCTGCACGTCGGTGATCTGGCCGCGGCCGCCGTAGGAGATGCGGGCTTCGGCGATCTTGGTCGAGGGAATGGTATTGTTGGCCTGGATATCGGAGGGACGCACAATGCCGGCCACGATCAGGTCACGGACCTCGAAATTCACGCGCACTTCCTGACGCCCTTCGATCACCAGATTGCCATTGGGCAGGACCTGGGTGACGACAGCGGCGACCGAGGTTTCCAGCGCTTCGCTGCGATTGACCGAGCCGGCGCCAGCATCGTTGATGCCCGAGGTGAAATCGATAGCGGCCTGCGGGTCGACATTGAGCTCGGCCGCGTCGGTGGCGTTGGAGAACACTGCGCCGAACAGCCCGCCCATGCCGGCGCTGTTGGTGGAATTGCGCGAGCGCTGGGTGTTGTTGTTGATCTGGGCGGTGTCGTCGATGGTAACGACCACGGTCAGGATGTCACCCACCCGGTGGGCGCGTTCGTCCTTGAAGAAACCCTTGGCCGAGGTGCGGTAGAGCGAGTTGGCCTGATAGGTATCGGCAATCGGCTCTGGCATGGGCATGCGCACCGGCTGGTAGCCTGCCGTTGTGGTCGGGTCGGCAATGGCGGTCAACACGGGGGCCTGGCCGACGCTGGCGAGGCGATCCATGGTGTTGCAGGCGCCTAGGGCTGCGGTCAGGGTCAGGATGGTGGCGATCTTGGCGATGTTCATTTTCATCTGTCCCGAATTAGAGGCCGGCAAGAGTGACGGGGCTGGTGGAAACTTCCACGGCACCCGGAGCGATGGCCGTGGCGCTGATGACCCGCTTGGAGATCAGGTTCAGCACTTGCAGGGGCGCACCCTCGGCAGCGCCGGTGATGGCCTGGCCCTTCACGGTCAGGGTCATCAGGCCCTTGCGATAGTAGATGGTCACCAGATCATTCTTGGCGATTGAGAGCGGCGTGCTGACATCGCTGACGCGCAGCAGCATGCCGTCCCGGCTCTGGCGGTTGAGCGCCATGCCCACGAGCTGGTCGAGCGAGGCAATACCCTGTGCGTCGGCCTGCTGGATCGGCAATGGCCGCATGATGATGTGGTCGGGGCGCAGCACCGTGCCGGCGGGCAGGCCAGCGGCAAGATGGGGGGCCTCGATGCTGATTTCGATGGAGCCGTTGAGGTCCAGCGGCTGGGCCTGGCCGGCCAGCGAGAACCGGGCGGAGAAGGTGCCATTGCCGGGCAGGTAGCGCAGGTTTTCGAGCTGGGCGGGGGTGTCGCTGGCCGCCACGGTAATGGTTTCGGGCGGGTTGGCGAACAGCATATTGGCCGTCATGCCATCGCCCAGAATGCCGCGATGGCGCAAATCCTGGGTGATGAGGTCGGCCAGAAGGGTCTGGTCGACGATCGAAGCGGCGCGGGAGACCCGAACCTGGGAGAGACCGTTGATGTCGAACCGGGTCAGGCCGATCCGGGCGGTCGCGGAGCGGACGGCGGCAAGGTCGACATTGCCGGTGGTGCCCGGAAGGGGCGAGCGGAACAGGGGCTGTTCGGCCAGCACGCCGGCATCGTCGAACATGTCGCCGACAGTGACCACCGGGGCGCTGACGGTGATTTCGGCCCGCAGGACCGGCGCGGCTGAAGCAATGCCGGAAGACAAAATCATGGCCAGGGTCAGGCTGATGGCGCGGAGCGATTTCATGGTCAATCTCCCTAGCTAAGCTGGCTGGTGGCCTGCATCATCTGGTCGGCGCCAGAGATGACACGGGCGTTCATTTCATAGGCGCGCTGGGCGGCGATCAGGTCGGCGATTTCGGTGACCGAATTGACATTGGCCATTTCCAGATAGTTCTGCAGCAGGTCGCCGGTGCCGTCGGTGTTGGGCACATTGACCTGGGCCGGGCCGCTGGCGGCGGTTTCGAGGAACAGATTGTCGCCCATCGATTCCAGGCCCGTCTTGTTGACGAAGCGAGCAAGCTGCAACTGGCCGAGCTGGGTCGGCGCGGTATCGGTGCCGATATAGGCCTCGACCGTGCCGTCGGGCGAAATCGCCACGCCACGTGCATTGCCTGGAATGGTGATGCCGGGGTCGAGCGGGTGGCCGCTGGACGTCACCAGCGTACCTTCGGGATTGCGCTCGAAGGAGCCATCGCGGGTATAGCCCGTGCGGCCATCGGGCAGTTGCACCATGAAGAAGCCTTCGCCGCGAATGGCGACGTCGAGTTCGCCTTCGGTGAGGTTGACCGAACCCTGGCTCATCACCCGCGGGGTTGAGATGGTTCGCACACCCGAGCCGATTTCGAGGCCCGCCGGGACCATAGTGCCCTGGTCCGAGGTCTGTGAGCCGGCGCGGGTGATCTGCTGGTAGAGCAGGTCCTGGAACTCTGCGCGCTGCCGCTTGTAGCCGGTGGTGCGCATGTTCGCGATATTGTTGGAGATGACTTCGACATTGCGTTCCTGGGCGCCCATGCCGGTCGATGCGATATAAAGTGCTTTCATGGCGATTGCTCCTCAGGTTCAGGCGTTGGTGTCGCCCAGGCGCTGGATGGCGTTTCGGCGCATCTCGTCCTGTTTCTGGGCGAGGGACGCGACGGATTCATAGGCGCGCTGCACACGGATCATTTCGGCCATCTCGGCGACGCCCGAGACGTTTGAGCGCTCGATATGACCCTGCATGACGCGGGTACTGGTGTTGAGCTCGGGGGTGCCACCGGAGAACAGGTTGGAGCCTTCACGCACCAGCTCCTGGGCATTGGCGAACTCGACGATGCGCAACTGGCCCTTGGCGCCGGCGCTGGACGAAATCGTGCCGTCGGCAGCGATGGTGATGCCGGTTTCCTCGGGGCCGAACTGGATCGGGCCGCCATTGCCGAGCACCGGATTGCCGGTCTGGTCGACCAGCGTGCCCTGATTGTTCAGACCGAATGCGCCGGCGCGGGTCCAGCGTTCGCCGCCCGCAGTTTCGACGGCAAAGAAACCTTCGCCGTTGAGCGCGACGTCGAAGTCATTTCCGGTCTGGACGATGGCGCCGCCGGTCAGGTCATGGACGGTGGCCCAGTCCTGCACATAGGAGAGGGGCTGGTCGAGCGAGGGGAAGTCATTGTGCCGGGCCGTGGGCATGACATATTCCTCGAACAGGATCTGTTCTGCCTTGAAGCCGGTGGTGTTGAGGTTGGCGATGTTGTTTGCCACCACATCCATCTGGCGCCGCAGTGCGATCTGCCGGCTGAGGCCGATGAGTTGCGCGTTCTCGATCATGGCATTCCCCGATTTGGTCCCCGAGACGGCCCGCTTCCCCAAGCTGGTCGCCTCGGCATTTACTTTGCAGAAACCATGCCAGAGCAGCAATTTTAATAAAATCAATGACTTAGTTTGTCGGGGTGGTTTACTCCCGGTAGGCTGCATTGTTGCATTGGGCAAAAGCTGCCCGGCAAAAACTGCCGGTTCGGGTGAGTTTGTAACCTTTCGTTAACCAACTGGGCCTTAGCTGGTCGGCAAGCCGGAATCGTCCGGAGATGCAGGCGTTTGACAGGGCCACTTTATGACCGCGGAAGCCGAAGCCGGTACGGAAGCGCCCGCAAAGAAGGGCATTCCCAAGCTCTTCATCATCATTGGGGCCGCACTTGTGGTGCTGCTGCTCGCGGGTGGCGGCCTGTTCTTCTTCCTGTCCTCGTCGGGCAGCTCTGAAGAGGGCGCGGGCGATCATGGCGCCGCCGCGACCGCCGAGGTGCACGACACCTTCATCTTCAACCTGCAGCCGATGATGGTGAACCTGTCCTCGGAAGAAGGCAGCCAGGGCTTCATGAAGCTCTCCATCGCGCTTGAAGTGGCCGATGAGGAGATGATGACCGAGATCCAGCCACGGCTGGCCAAGGTGATCGACGCCTTCCAGGTCTATCTGCGCGAACTGCGCAAGAGCGACCTCGAGGGCTCCGCCGGCATTTACCGGCTCAAGGAAGAACTGCTGCGCCGGGTCAATCTGGCGATCTATCCCGCCCATGTGGAGAGCGTGCTCTTCAAGGAAATCCTGGTGCAGTAATGGCCGGACCCAGTGATCAGGACAAGCTGGCAGACGATTGGGGGCTCGAGGATATCGGGTCGGCCGATACGCCTGCAGCACCGGTCGACGAAAGTGAAATGAGCGAGGAAGAGCGCGCCGCCGCGGCCGCTGCCGAATGGGCTGCCATGCTCGAAGGCGGCGATGGCGATGGCGAGGGCGGGGCGGATCGTGTTCTCAACCAGGACGAGATCGACAGCTTGCTCGGCTTTGACTCAAGCGCCGGCAGCAATGTCGAGCTGACTGGCGTTCAGGCTCTGATCAACTCGGCGCTGGTGTCCTACGAACGCCTGCCGATGCTGGAGATCGTCTTCGACCGGCTGGTGCGGCTGGCGACGACGTCGCTGCGCAATTTCACCTCCGACAATGTCGAGGTGACCATGGATTCCATTTCGTCGGTGCGCTTTGGCGACTATCTCAATTCCATACCGCTGCCGGCCATTCTCTCGGTTATCAAGGCCGAGGAATGGGAGAATTATGGCCTGCTGACGGTCGATTCCAACCTGATCTATTCGATGATCGACGTGCTGCTCGGCGGGCGCCGCATTGGCGGCAATATCCGCGTCGAGGGGCGGCCTTACACCACCATCGAAATGGCTCTGGCGCGCAAGATGATCGAGATCATTCTCGAGGACACGCATCGCGCCTTCGAGCCGGTGACCCCGATCAATTTCAAGCTTGAGCGGATGGAGACCAATCCGCGTTTTGCGGCCATTTCGCGGCCGGGCAATGCGGCCATTCTGATCGAATTGCGTATCGAGATGGATGAGCGCGGCGGCAAGATCGAGATTCTCCTGCCCTATGCGACCATCGAGCCGATCCGTGAACAGCTCCTGCAGATGTTCATGGGTGAAAAGTTCGGCCGCGACCCGATCTGGGAGGGGCATCTGGCCACCGAGATCTACCAGGCCGATGTCGAGATCGAGGCGGTGCTGCACGAGCAGCAACTGCCGCTCTCGCGCCTGCTCAATCTCAAGCCGGGCCAGACGCTGATGTTTGAACGCGGTCCCAGCGACCCGGTGCGGCTGCGCTGCGGCGATGTCGAGCTGACCGAAGCCATTATGGGCCATATTGGCAAGAATGTTTCCGTGCGGGTCACCAGCCCGCTCAACCCGCCCAAGGTCACCATGGAGGCCTTTGAGGCAATCGACGATACGATGGAAGGACGATGATGTTGGGGCTGCCGCTTGGACTGTTTGTGGAAGGCGCCGTGGCAATTCTGCTGGCCCTGACCATTGGATATTGCGTTCTGCTCAACCAGCGCCTGAAGCGCCTGCATCAGGACAAGGACGCCATGGCCAAGATGGTGGCCGATCTGGTCAGCGCGACCAATCTGGCCAATCAGGCGATCAAGGAGCTCAAGGGCACCGCTGTCGAGGCGGACCTGACGCTGAGCGCGCGCATGGAAGAGGCCGAGCGCTTTGGCGTTGAACTGGCCAATCACGTGACGGCTGGAACCGTGCTGATGGAGCGTATCGCCAAGATCACCAGTGTGGCGCGCCATAGCCAGGCCATTGAGCCGGTGGAAGCGCCCAACAAGGTGCAGACGGCACTGCAGCAATTGTCCGAGCGCGTGCGCAGCCGTGGGGCCGCCGCGTGACCAATATCCGCCTGCTCCCCGTTGTTATCCTGGCCGTCTCGGCCCTGCTGGTCCTCAAGACCGTGGGGCTGGTGACCAATGGCGGCTATGTGCTGACCGGTGTGGGCACGGCGCAGGCTGCCGGCGGTGGCGGTGGTGACCAAGGTGGTGGCGCAGCTACATCTGGCGAAACCGTTACTCTGGCCAGCGAGCCGACTATAGAGGATGGCAGTCCCACTCTAACCGATGCTGCTCCCACATTAGGCGAGGCGGGCGGCGATGACGGGCACGGCGCGCCGGCCTCCGGGCATGGCGAGGACACGGACGAGCACGGCAGCGAAGATGCCGAAGCCGATGCGCATGGCGAGGCTGCTGCCGATGAGGGCGCGGTCAGCAATGTGATTGCCGCTGAAAATGCCTGCGATCCGCGTCCGGTAGCCGAGGTTGGGGAGGCGGACACCAGCGAAGGCGAGTTGCTGGTCATTCCCGGCGACTGCCCGCCGCTCGCCGATGCCTTGCCGCAGGTGCTGACACCCAATGGCGTGGTGCCGCTGGGCGGCGGCGAGACGTCGGTGACCGAGCAGGCCCTGCTGGAGCGTCTGTCGACACGCCGCACAGAGCTGGAAAGCTACGAACAGGAACTGGCCATGCGCGCGTCGCTGGTCGAGGCCGCCGAAAAGCGCATCGAAGAGCGCCAGCAGACCCTGCAATCGATTGAGGACGAGATTGCCTCGCTGGTCGAGCAGCGCAAGGAAATGGAAGAGGGGCAGTTTGCCGGCATCGTGGCCATGTATGAGACCATGAAGCCCAAGGATGCCGCCAATATCTTCAATGCCCTGGACATTGAAGTGCTGCTGCGCGTGGCCAAGATGATGAGCCCGCGCAAGATGGCCCCGATCCTGGCCGAGATGGACACGATGCGGGCCCAGGAGCTGACGGTGCGCATGGCCTCGGCCGGCACGGATCCGCTGGACCAGATGGCGCCGGAGGCGCTGGCGGATCTGCCCCAGATCGTCGGACAATAGGCAATTGCCAGCTTTCCCCTTAGGGGCACGTTAAGCACCGGTCGCTAGGGTTGATGCGAAGAGGTGGCTTGCCGTCCAGAAGGCGGCGCCCTTCTGAGTGTTGTAACCCTCGCGTTTCCTGAGGATTTTGGGCCTGTCTGCCCGTCCCTGTATTCGCGACTTGTATGCGTCGGGCGGGCAGAAAGCCGGTGAAGACCGCAATCAGTTCAGGTTGGCGAGCTGTGTCTCGCGCTATCGCGGCGGCAACCCTGGCCTGCGCCATGATGGCGATTACGCCTGCGCTGGCACAGGAACAGGGGCAGCTCTTTGCCACCGAGGAAGAGGGCTATGCCCGGCTGATCCTCAGCTTTCCCTCCCGCGACACCCTGCCGGAATATGAGTTCCGCATCGACAATGGCGTGCTTTCGGTGGAATTTGCCGAGCCGGTCGATATCCTGCTGCCCGATGTCGCCACGACCATGCCGAACTACCTCTCGATCGCGCGGATCGATCCGGACCGGCGCGGGCTGCGCATCGGGCTCAAGAGCAGCTTCAATTTCAATCGTATCGAAGCGGGCGAGAAGCTATTTGTTGACCTGATGCCGCCCGATTGGCAGGGCATGCCGCCCGCCCTGCCGCAGGATATTATCGACGAGCTGGCCGAGCGGGCGCGCCTTGCCGCAATTCAGGCCGAACGTGATCGCAAGGCACGCCTTGCCGCCGAGCTTGATCCGCAGGTGGATGTCCGGATTGGGCGCAATGCCACCTTCATGCGCCTGCAATTCGACTGGACTGTGCCAACCGAAGGCTCCTTCACCAAGAAGGGTGAAGTGGGCGCCGCCACTTTCGAATGGCCGGTCGAGATGGACCTGACGGGCCTGATCGCCAGCCTGCCCGAAGAGATCGTTTCGATGCAGTCGGGCTATTCCGCCGATGGCGCCGCTGCCAGCTTCATCTTTGCCGAGGGCGTCGAGCCGCGCTTCTACGCCATTTCCCCGTCGCAATATGTGCTCGACATCGATATTGCGGGTCAGACGCTGCCGGCGCTGACCCCGGCCGATCTGGAAGCCGAGGCCGCGCAAGTGGCCGCCGCGCAGGAGGCCGAAGCACATCAGGAGCCGACGATTTCGGCCCTGCAGGCGGATAGCCCGGAGACCATTACTCCCTTCATCAATGTGCTGGGCAATACGGTTCGCGTGGTCTTCCCTTTCGAGCAGGATACGCCGGCCGCCGTGTTCCGTCGCGGCGACACGGTCTGGATGATCTTCGACACGGTCAGCGGTATCGAGGCACCCGGCGGGTCGATGGACCTGGATGCCGTCGCCAGTGACTTCACTGTGGTTTCTTCGGGCGACACGCAGGTGGTGCGGCTGGACCTGACCCAGGATCGTCTGGCGACCCTGGGTTCGGAAGGCATGGCTTGGGTGCTCTCGCTTGGCGACATGATGCTGAGCCCTACCGAACCGATGAGCCTGTCGCGGCGCCGCGACATCGAAGGCTCGTTCGAAATGGTTGCGGACATGGCCCGGCCCGGCCGGCAGCATGAATTCCGCGATCCGCTGGTCGGCGATGTGCTCAAGGTGGTCACAGCCTTCCCGCCAGCCCGCGGACTGACCCGGTCGCTGGACTATGTGGATTTCACCGCGCTACGCAGCGTGCACGGCCTGGTGGTCAAACCCAAATCGACCAATCTGGAAGTCGATGTCGAGAGCCAGGTGGCGGTCATTTCATCGACCAGCGGGTTGACCGTTTCGGCCATCGACAGCCTTCGCAATTCCGGTTCGGAGGCGCAGGAGGCGGCGCGGGCCGGCTATCTGGACCTGCGGGCGCTGGAAGAGCGCGACCCGGTTGCGCTTGCGGACAAGCGGGATGAGATGGAGCGCGCTGCCGCCACCAATGAAGGACGCGAACGCGATATTGCACGGCTCGACTATGCCCAGTTCCTGGTCGCTAACCGGCTGGCGTTCGAGGCCCTGGGCGTGTTGCGGGTTCTCGAGAGTGATCTGCGGGCCGAAGACCTGACCCGCAAGATCCGGACGACGACGGCCATTGCCGATGTGCTGGCGGGGCGTCCGCGCGATGCCTTGCAGACGCTGAACGCGCCTTCGCTCGACCAGGATGTGGATTCGCTGTTCTGGCGGACCATTGCGCGCGCGGAAAGCCACGACTATCGCGGTGCCCGCTTCGATGCGCTCGAAGCTCGGTCCGTTGCCGACAGCTATCCGGAATGGGCCCGCAATCGCTTCCGCCTCGCGGCTGCGCGCGCGGCCGTGGAGGCGGAAGACCCGACGCTGGCGCGGCGCATGCTGGACGATGTGGATTTTGCCAGCCTCAGCATTGAAGACGCGTCGTTGCATCATCTGCTGTCCGGGCGCATCGATGAGGCCGAGGGCCGCAATCAGGAAGCGCTGGACACGTATGGGCAGGTGATTGCTGCCGAAATTCGTCCCACGCGCGCCGAAGCGGTCTATCGGACGCTGCTGCTGCTCGATCAGGAAGGGCGGCTTGACCTTGCCAAGGGCACCCAGACGCTGGCGGCCGAAACGCTGCTCTGGCGTGGCGATGCGCTGGAGGCCGATATGCAGACCCTCTTGGCCAAGCTCTATTTCCGCAATGGGGAATACCGGCCCGGCTTCGAAACCGTGAAAGCGGCCGTGGCCAATTACCCCGAGAGCCCGGCGGTCAATGGTCTGCGCGATCAGGCGCAGGCAATGTTTGCCGATTTGTTCCTCAATGGGGTCGCCGATTCCATCGGTCCGGTCGAGGCGCTGGCGATCTATTACGATTTCCGCCACCTGACCCCGCCTGGTGCACGTGGCGACGAGATGATCCGCAATCTGGCCCGCCGGCTGGTGCGCGTGGACCTGCTCACCCAGGCCGCAGACCTGCTGCAATACCAGCTCGACAATCGCCTGCGGGGCGTGGCGCGCACGCAGATCGCCGCAGATCTTGCGGTGATTTACCTCGCTGATCGCAAGCCGCAGGACGCGTTGCGCGTGCTCAATGAGACGCAATTGCCGGGCCTGCCGGAGTCGCTGCAGCGCCAGCGGCGCCTACTCGAGGCGCGCGCCATGATCGACGGCGGTCGCGACCAGCTCGCGCTTGACCTGATCAGCAATATGGATGGCAAGGATGTCGAGCTGATGCGCATTGATGCGCATTGGACTGCGCGCCGCTACAGCCAGGCCGGTGAGATGATCGAGGTCATCTATGGCAATGAGCCCGAAGGGCGGCCGTTGGATCGCTCGGGGCGCATGGGGCTGATCAAGGCGGCGGTCGGCTATGTGCTGGCGGGGGACAAGTTCGGCCTGTCCCGGTTGCGGGCCAAGTTCGGCGAGCGCATGGTGGCTTCGCCTGAATGGCCGATGTTCGATTTCGTGACCGGACCGATCCAGGCCACCAGCCTTGAGTTCAAGCAGGTCGCTGCTGAGGTCGCTGCCCTCGACAGCCTCACGGCATTCCTCTCGTCCTATCGCGAGACCTATTCGGGCGAGGGCGCCCTGACGCCGGTCAATGCCAGCCAGCCCGATGCAGGCCTGGCCTCGCTCTAGGCCATGGCGTGCACTTTCGCCGCCCGTTCTGCATGTGCGAATCGCCCTATGAAGGCCTTGGCGCGGGCGATTGTGTCTCCCAGATGTTGATCCGGCCCCAGCATCTTGCGTGAATTGAGCGCATGGGCGCCGAGTATGGGGAAGTCGACGATTTCGATGTCGCAGTCCCAGCCTGGATAGTCAGTTGCCCAGCTCCGACAATGATGCGCCAGCAGGCGCTCGCGCAGGCTGTAGCCATGATAGTCGAAAGCAATCAGGCCATCGGTGATGTACATGTGGCCGCCCGGCACATCGTCTTTGGGAATGATCCGTTCGGCGTGAAATCCGGCCAGGGGGCACTCGGCAAGATAGACCCCGGCCAGGATGTGGCAGGCGCCGTGGCCGAAAAAGATGCGATCGGGCAGGGCCCAGCGCCGCACTATGTCCCGCTTTATGCCGGGTTTGAGCCGGTACATCGCTAACTGGTAAAACTTCGGACCAGCGACCCGGCCACCAGATACCAGCCGTCGACCAGCACGAAGAAGATCAGCTTGAAGGGCAGCGAGATCACCACCGGAGGCAGCATCATCATGCCCATGCTCATCAGCACCGAGGCCACGACCATGTCGATGACCACGAAGGGCAGGAACAGCAGGAAGCCGATTTCGAACGCCCGGCGCAGCTCGGAGATCATGAAAGCCGGCACGAGAAGCTGCAGTGGAATGGCTTCCGGCTCATCGGGCAGCGCCGTTTCCGAAAGGTCGTAGAACAGCTCCAGATCGCGATCGCGCACATTGGCGCGCATGAATTCATGGATCGGCGCGACGCCGGCGTCGAAAGCCTCGGCGAATTCGATCTCGCCCGCCATCAATGGGGCGATGCCCTGTTCGTAGCTCTGTTGCAGGGTCGGCTGCATGATGAACAGGGTGAGGAATAGCGCCAAGGACACCATGACGGTGTTGGGCGGTGCGGTCTGCAGGCCGATGGCAGTGCGCAGCAGCGAGAGCACCACCACGATGCGGGTGAAGCTGGTCACCATCACCAGGATCGATGGGGCCAGCGAGAGCAGGGTAATCAGCCCGATGAGCTGAATGGCCCGCTCGGTCAGCGTGGTCTCGTCGCCGAAATCAATGGAGAGGGCCTGCGCGAAAGCGTCCTGGGACCAGAGCAGCAAGAGGCCAACGGCGGTCAGAAGCGGCAGCAGGAAGCGCCAGCGCGCCTTACGCGCCGGTTCAGTTCCGGTTGGCCTGCTCGCTATTGTCATGCTCAAGCGCTGTGCCTTCGCTCACCGTGTCGCCACCGACCTCTCTATCTGAGTCGGCAGGCGTCTCGCCCGGCGCATCCAGGTTTTCAACGGATAGCGTTGGGTCCTGCACGCTGACCGGCCGGAGCAGGCCGGTGTGGCGCAAGGAGCGGCCGGGGCGCTTGGCTGGTTCGGGGACCGGCGGGGCGGCGGGTTCCGGATCGGCGGGGGCTGGTTGAGCGGGGGCGGTTGCCGTCCGGGCACTTGCCGGCCGTCGGGCTGAAAGGGAGGGCAGGCCGCGCCGGGCCGGCTGGGCCGGGGCGGCTTCGGGCACGGCAATGCCGGTCTCCACCACGACGTCGTGCGGGCCACCGGTCAGGATCAGATGTTCGACATTGTCGCGCCGCACGATCACCAATTGCCGCTTCTGGTCGAGGGCGAGGGTGTCGACCACGGCCAGGCGCCGGTTGCGGCCGCGCGCGGCATTGCCCGAAACGTTGGAGATCAGCTTGAGGAACCAGACGGCCAGCACGATCAGCACCAGCACGATGCCAAGCGCCAGGATCATGGTCAGGATGGTGTTGCCGCTGCCGCCGAACAGTCCGGTAATGAATTGCAAGAGCCGCGCCTCCAGAGCATTTCAGGTCGGACAACGCACATAGCGCGATTCCGGGTGGGGCAATAGGTGTTGGTCGACATGGGCGGCACTTCCTGCCTAGTTCGCCCATCAATTTTGCAGAATGCACGTGGTTTCAGGCCAGCGAAAGGCCGGATTAACGCTTGATTAACCATTCACCCGGCAAGAATTGCCTAATTGAATTTGTTTCCGGGGAGCTTGGGCCATGGGCCTCATGGATATGCCAGTCTTTTCGGCGCTGACCGACAAGATGCGCTGGCACCAGACCCGTCAAGGCCTGTTGGCCGAGAATGTCGCCAATGCCGAAACGCCCGGCTATCGCGGGCGGGATCTCAAGCAATATGAATTCGCCGACCGGCAGGGGATGATGGTCTCTTCGGCTGTCGTCACCACCGTCACGCAGCCCATGCATTTTTCAGCCTCGTCGGGGGAGGGCGCCTTCAATGCACAGCGCATGGCCAATTTCGAGGTCACGCCAGAAGGCAACGGCGTCACGCTCGAAGACGAGATGATGAAGGTCACCACCAATATGATGGACTATCAGGCGGCGACCTCGCTCTACCAGAAATCCGTCCGCATCCTGCGCGTCGCGCTGGGCAAGAACGTCTAGAGCGTTTCCAGAAAAAGTGGGCACCAGTTTTTCGGTTCGGAAGCGCGACCAACAAGGAAGGCCTCAGGGGTAACGCATGGACTTCAATTCTTCGCTTCGCATCGCAGCGACCGGCCTGCACGCCCAGACGGCGCGGATGCGGGTCATTGCGGAAAACATCGCCAATGCCGACTCAGCCGGCAAGGCGCCGGGCGACGAGCCCTATCGCCGCCGCATCCCGACCTTTCAGGCCAGTTACGACGCCGAAGTCGGCGGACGTGTCGTGGAAATCGGGCGGCTGGCCTATGACATGAGCGATTTTTCCTCGCGCTACGAGCCCGGACACCCGGCCGCCGACGAGAGCGGCTTCGTGCAATATCCCAATGTGAACACGCTGGTGGAAACCGTGGACATGCGCCAGGCCCAGCGCAGCTATGAGGCCAATCTCAACGTGGTTACCGTCACCCGCCAGATGCTCGGGCGCACGCTCGACATCCTGCGCGGCTGATAAGCGAGAAAGACAGCACAAATGGCCGTCAGCAATACCCCATTCAATGCGGCAACCGCCGCCTATTCCAATGCCAGCCGGCTGATCAACCAGTCCGCCAAGCCGCAGGCCGACCTGACCGCGGCCGCGCCGGCTGCGGGCGGCAACTTTGCCGATCTGTTGGCCCAGAATGTCCAGGGCGTGGTCGACCAGGGCAAGGTGTCCGACCAGATGGCGCTCGACATGGTCAGCGGCAAGGCCAATGTCGTCGACATGGTGACCGCCCTGAGCGAAACCGAAATGGCCATCGAGAGCATGGTCACCCTGCGCGACAAGGTGATTTCGGCCTATGAGGAAATCATGAGGATGCCGATCTAGCCTTGGCATTCAGAGGGGCCGCATGGTCAACAATGCGGGATAAACCACCCCGAAACGGCCCACAGCCTTCGCCGGGGTGGCGGCCGGTGCTAGGCTGGAACCCGAATCGAGAAGGGTTGAAGCCATGAGCGGCGCAGAAGTGCTCGACATTGCCAGCCAGGGCATCTGGACCCTCATCATCGTCTCGATGCCGATGATGCTCGTCGGCCTGATCGTCGGCGTGGTGATTGCGCTGTTCCAGGCGCTGACGCAGATCCAGGAAATGACATTGGTCTTCGTCCCCAAGATCATCGCCATCTTCATTACCATGCTGATCACGCTGCCATTTCTGGGCGCCACCATGGCCGGCTATATGGACCGTGTGGTCGACATGATCATCGTGGGCGGGTAAGCGGTGACTATCAGTCTCGACTGGCTCCCGGCGACGGCGTTTACCTATATCATCCTGTTTGCGCGCATTGCCGCCATGCTGATGCTGATGCCGGCCTTGGGCGAGCAGACGATACCGGCGCGCATGCGGCTGAGCTTTGCGCTGGCTTTCACCCTGGTGCTGTTCCCCCTACTGGGCGAGGTAATCCCGGCCATTCCGCCCGACCTGGCGGGCATGGTGGGGCTGCTGTTCCATGAATTGGCCGTGGGTCTCATCATCGGGGCCATTGTGCGCATCACCGTCATGGCCACCCAGGTGGCCGGCACCATCGTCGCCTTCCAGGCCGGTCTGTCCGGCGCCCTGGCAGCCGATCCGACCCAGATGGGGCAGCAGGGTGCGGTGTTCTCGAGCTTCCTGTCCTTTCTGGGCATCACGCTGATCTTTGCCACCGACCTGCACCACATGGCGCTGGCGGCGATCTATGACAGCTATATGGTGTTCTCGCCCACCGATCCGCTGATGCCCGAGGACGCCATGCAACTGGCCGTCCGCACGGTCAGCGGCGCCTTCATGGTCGGGGTGCAAATGTCCGCGCCGTTTATTGTCTTCGGCCTGGTGTTCAACCTGGGCGCCGGCATTCTGGCGCGGCTGATGCCGCAATTGCAGGTCTATTTCATCCTGATGCCGGCCAATATCATTCTGGGCCTGCTGCTGTTTGCGATCCTGCTGGTGATGATGATGGGCTGGTACATTACCGCCTTCGAAAATCACCTGGCGATGTGGAGGGGCTAGCCCATGTCAAGCGAAGCCCCGGACCAAGACTCAAAAACAGAAGACCCCTCCCAGAAAAAGCTCGAGGATGCGCACAAGAAGGGTGATGTGGCCAAGAGCCAGGAGGTGACGACCTGGTTCATGTTGATGGGGTCGGGCATTGTCTTTGCCATGCTGTCCCCGTGGATCAGTAGCGAGCTGGGCCAGTCGCTGAGCCTGATTTTCATGAATGCCGACCAGTTCGACCTGGACGGTGCCGGCTTTGCCGATTTCTTCAACGGGCTGGCCCTGGCGATGATTGGCGTGGCGCTGATTCCGCTGGCTGTGCTGATGGTCTGCGGCATCCTGGCCAATCTGGTGCAGCATCGCCTGGTCTGGTCGCTCGACCCGATCAAACCCAAGCTTTCCAAGATCTCACCGATTGGCGGTGCCAAACGGCTGTTCTCGCCAGATGCGCTGGTCAATTTCGGCAAGGGCCTGGTCAAGATCATCCTCGTGGGGGTGATCGTGATTTTGGTCTGCTGGCCCGAGCGCGACCGGCTCGACACCATGGTGACTGCCGATCCGATCATGATCCTGCTCGATTTCCAGGAGATCGGGATCAAGATTTTCGCTGCGGTCCTGGCGGTTATCACCGCTATTGCGGTGGCCGACTACTTCTATGTCCGCCAGAAATGGTGGAAGCGGCAAATGATGACCGTCCAGGAGACACGTGAGGAATACAAGCAGATGGAGGGCGACCCGCATTTAAAGGGGCGCATCCGTCAATTGCGTCAGGATCGGGCCCGCAAGCGCATGATGTCGTCCGTGCCTGATGCCACTGTGGTCATCACCAACCCGACCCACTTTGCCGTGGCGCTCAAATACGACAAGGACATGGCCGCCCCCAAATGCGTGGCCAAGGGTGCGGATGCCGTGGCCTTGCGTATTCGCGAACTGGCCAAGGACAATGACGTGCCCATTGTCGAAAATCCGCCATTGGCGCGTGCTCTATTCGCCTCGGTGGATATCGACGAGACCATTCCGGCCGAGCATTTCAAGGCGGTGGCCGAGGTGATCGGCTTCGTGATGCGCCTCAAGAAGCCTGGCGGCGGCTGGCGGCCGAGTGCGTAAACCGCCGCAGAGGCCAGTCCCGAAGCCAAATCGGTGCGCGTCGATGCATGTCGGCATCAATGCGCCGCCATCCACGGCAAATCGGGGCTTCGCCCTCCCATGCGGGCGGTCCTTTTGCTAGACCTTTTCTGATGTCCCGATTCGGGACGATGTGCAGCGCTGGAGCAATATCCCATGGCATCGACGCCGCTTGGCGAGGACAGCTATCCCGAACCGGTCCTGGATTCGGGACGCGGCGGCGCGGGGCTTTGGCGGGTGGCGGTGCTGGGCATCGTGCTGGTCGTCGTCGCGATAGCGTTCACGCTGTTCGGGGATCGCATTCCGCCCGAACTGGTGATGAGCTTTGTCGGCCTGCTGGCCGTGGCGGGGGTGTTTTTCCTGTTCGGGCTGGCGGCCGGGCTGTTCCGCTTCGCGGCCAGCGAAGATCGGCGGACCCTGAGCCATGCGGTGGTCGACAGTCTGCCCTTTGGCGCGGTGATTGCCGATCGCGAAGGCAAGATAAGCTATGTAAACCAGCACTATGGCAGCTTTCCGGGCGCGGTGAACAATGGCGTGCCGGTTGGCGTGCCAAGGCTGTTTTCCGGCTATGCCGATGCGGGCGAGGCAATCTATCGGGTCTCGCGGGCTGCGCGCGACGGGCGTACGGCGATTGAGGATATCCGCGTGCCGGGCGGTTTGGGCGGGTCCCAGTCCGAGGCTGGCCGCGTGTTCTGGTATCGGGTCTCGGTGCGGCCGTTGCCCGATTTTGCCGATAGCCATAAGCCGCTGGTCGCCTGGTCGGTCGAGGACATCACCCGCGACCGGGAAAACAACGAGACCGCGTTCCGTGACCTGCAGCGCGCCATCGATTATCTGGACCACTCGCCTTCCGGTTTCTTCTCGGCCGATGCGCATGGTCAGATCCAGTATCTCAACTCCACACTGGCGGATTGGCTCGGCTACGATCTGGCCGAATTCAATGCCGGTCAGCTTGCCTTGAGCGATATCGTGCGCGGCGACGGCGCTTCGCTGCTGATGCGGGGGCGGGGTGACGGGGAAATCCGCACCGAGATCATCGATATCGATCTGGTGCGCCGCAATGGCACTTCGCTGCCGGTGCGCCTGCTGCATCGCGCTGCCCGCCTGGCCGATGGCGAATTGGGCGAAACCCGCACGCTGGTGCTCGACATGTCGAGCGCGCCGGACACCGAAGAGGAATTGCGGGCCGCCGAAGTGCGCTTCTCGCGCTTTTTCAACGACACACCGTTTGCCATTGCCACGCTTGATGCCAAAGGGCGGATCGTTCGGACCAATGCGCCGTTCGGGCGCATTTTCCATTGGTCGGGCGAGGACAAGAGCCTTGAACTGCAGCCCCTGAGCGATCTCATCGGCGAAGGCAGCCGGGAGAAGCTGGCCCAGGCCCTGAGCGATGCGACTGCCCAGCGCTCGGAAGTCAGCCCGGTCGATGCCGCGCTCAGTGTCGAGGGCGATCATGCCGTCCGGCTCTATATTTCGGCCTCCGAGGTCAGCGCCGGTTCACCTGAGCAGATCAATGTCTATGCGCTCGACATGACCGACCAGCGCAAGCTTGAGGCACAGTTCGCCCAGAGCCAGAAAATGCAGGCCGTTGGCCAGTTGGCCGGTGGTGTCGCGCATGATTTCAACAATCTGCTCACCGCCATTATCGGGTTTTCCGATCTGCTGCTCCTGAAGCACAAGCCGGGCGATCCTTCGTTCAACGAGCTGATGCAGATCAAGCAGAATGCCAATCGTGCGGCGGGGCTGACCCGCCAGTTGCTGGCTTTCTCGCGCCGCCAGACGCTGCGTCCGCAAGTGTTGGAGCTGCCGCTGATCGTCGACGATCTCACGGTGCTTCTCAAACGCATGATCGGCGAGAAGAACAATCTCACGGTCGAACATGGGCGCAATATCTGGCCGGTGCGCGCCGATGTGGTGCAGCTCGAACAGGTGATCATCAACCTAGTGGTCAACGCGCGCGACGCCATGCCCAATGGCGGTTCGATCACCCTGCGAACATCCAATGTCACCCAGACTGAGACCGCGAACATGAAGTTCGAAGGCATGGTGCCGGCCGATTATGTGCTGATCGACGTGCAAGACACCGGTACGGGCATGAGCCCGGAGGTTCTGGCCAAGATCTTCGAGCCGTTCTTCACCACCAAGGAGCTGGGCAAGGGCACGGGGCTGGGCCTGTCGACGGTCTATGGCATCGTCAAGCAGACCGAGGGGTTCATCTATCCGGTCTCCACCGTTGGGGTCGGCACCACCTTCAAGATCTTCCTGCCGCGCTATGTGCCGACACCGGAAGAAGCTGCCGCCAAGGCTGCTATTGCCTCGGCGCCAGTCAAGGATCTCACCGGCCACGAACGTATCCTGCTGGTTGAGGACGAGGAGAGCGTACGCGCCTTCTCGGCCCGGGCCCTGCGCGCCACCGGCTATGAGGTGTTCGAGGCCGATGGGGGCGAGGAAGCCATCGAGGTGCTCGAAGAGCTCGACTATGAGGTCGATCTCATTATCTCGGACGTGGTGATGCCCGAGATGGACGGGCCCACCATGCTCAAGGTCATTCGCGACAAGATGACCAAGCTCAAGATCATCTTCGTATCCGGCTATGCCGAGGAAAGCGTGCGCCGCGATATCGAGGACGATCAGAGCGTGGATTTCCTGCCCAAGCCCTATTCGCTCGACCAGATCAATTCCAAGGTCAAGGAAGTGCTGCGGCGGATGGACAAGGGCGACAGTTAGGCCCACAACCGGGCGTCAATGATGGGTCCCGGCCATGGGGCTCCGCGTGACGGGAGCATGAACTTGAACGTCCGCATCGAAGATTCGGTCGAGCTCAATGTGCTGGGTGAACCGCTGCAGCCATGCTCGCACGACCCGCTGACCGGCTATTTCCGCAATGGTCACTGCTCGGCCGGTCCCGATGGCGGTGCGGTGCATCTGATCTGCGTTGCGGCAACCGCCGAGTTCCTGGCTTTTTCGGCCAGCGTGGGGAATGACCTCTCGACCCCACGCCCCGAATTCAACTTTCCGGGGCTGGTTGCGGGCAATCGCTGGTGCCTGGTCGCCGCACGCTGGGCCCAGGCCCACAATGCCGGCAAGGCGCCACGGGTCTATCTGCGCTCGACCAACAAGCGGGTGCTGGACATGATTCCGTTCGAGTTTCTAAAGGCTTGCGCGCTGGACCTGAACTGATGATTCTGCCGGGAGCTCACCCCTGCGCCTCGGCCAACAACTGATCCAGACTCTGAAAACTCATTTCCATACCTTCTGCCATGCCGGTTGCGGCGACCATGTCGCGGTGGGCCAGGGAGGTATAGGTCAGGGTGTTGACCAGTTTGGTGCCCTGTTCCTCCTGGGCGAAGGCAAGTTCGGCCCGATAGGCGGGTCCCATGACGCCGCCATCGAACACCTCCTGGCTGTCGATATAGCGAATGGCCTCGATTTGTCTGATATCGCCCGAGACCGCCAGAAAACCTTCGCCGCCGGGGCCATGCCATTCGAAACGATAGGCGCCGCCAGCCCGCGGCGGATGAGGCTGGGCTGGGTATGGCAGGCATAAACCAGATGCAGCGGCGCGACGAAGCTGCGGGTGATGACAATCTGCGTGTCGCTTGGCGTGGTCACCGAGAGCGGATCACCAATCTGCATGTCTTGCCTCCTAAGTCTTGCCGGACGCCGCCTCCAGGCGCTGCAATTCGTCCAGCAGATCGTCGAGCCGCCCGAACTGGGCCGCCCAGTAGTGGCGATATTCGATCAGCCAGCCGGTGGCCTCGGCCAGGGGCTGTGCCTCAAGATGCACCGGTCGGCGCTGTGCGTCCCGGCCGCGCGAGACCAGGCCCGCCTTTTCGAGCACCTTGAGATGCTTGGAAATGGCCGGCTGGCTCATTGCGAACGGTTCGGCAAGATCCATGACCGTTATGTCGCCTTCGGCCGCCAGCCGCGCCAGAATGGCCCGGCGGGTGGGGTCGGCCAAGGCATGAAAAGTGGCGTCGAGACGCGCAGCGTCGATCATTCACAACGATCCAGTTACAGAACCATAAAGTTATTTATATGGCCCGGCTGCGGATCGCGTCAAGCGGTGCCACCGGGAATGGGGGTGCCGGGCGCCAGCAGGCCCTCATCGGCCAGGGTTGACCAGAGGGCGTCTGGAATTTTGGTGTCCCACCAGTCGAGAATCCCGTCCAGTTCCTGCGGCGAGCGAGGGCCGGGCAGCACATTGCAGACGGCCGGATGGGTCAGCGGAAATTGCAATGCCGCGGCGGGCAGCGGCACGTTGAAGGCCTTGCAAACCGCTTCGATGGCCCGCACGCGCTGGACGATATCGTCCGGGGCCTTGGCATAGTTGAATGTGTCGCCCCCCACCAGAATGCCGGAATTGAACGGGCCACCGACCACGACCGAGGCCTTGCGCTCGATGCAGGTGGTCATGAAGGGCGCCAGCGCAGTCTGTTCGAGCAGGGTATAGCGCCCGGCGAGCAGGAACACGTCCCAATCGCCCAGGGCGAAGGCATCCATGCACACTTCCCACTCATTGACGCCCAGGCCAATGGCTTTCACCACACCGCTGTCGCGCAATTCGCGCAAGGCCCTGTAGCCGCCAGAGGCAAGCTGCTCCCAAAGCGGCTTGTTGGCCTCGACGCCATGCGTGGCCACGCCGATATCATGGACATAAAGAATATCGACCCGTTCGAGGCCAAGCCGCTGTAGGCTGTCGGCATGCGAGCGCATGATGCCGTCATAGGAATAGTCATAGACCTGGTCGAAGGGCAGGGGATCGACCCAATTGCCCTTGTCCTGCACCGCCGGGTCGACGGGCTTGAGCAGGCGACCGACCTTGGTGGATATGATTGGGCGGGGACTGGCCGAGCGCACCACGTCACCCACCAGATGTTCAGACCGCCCCAGCCCGTATTGCGGGGCCGTGTCGACATAGTCGAGGCCCTGGTCAAGAGCATGAGCGACCGTTGCCCGGGCTTGTTCGGCAGGAACCGCCGAAAAGATACCAGCAAGGCTCGCGCCGCCCAGCCCCAGCGTCGTGACCTCGAGATCGGTCCGGGCAATGCGGCGTTTTTCGAAGCGGCGAGCGGTCATGTCCATCCTCCCTCAAGGCGACGGAATAACTGACATGTTAGTTGTCCGGAGTAAAGGCGGCGTAGCGTGCGCAACCGGGAAGCCGGGGCCGGAAAGAGATCGCCGGGACGAGCCCGGCGATTCTGACTGTCTGAGGTCGGGTGGACTAGTACAGCCCGCCGATCACCACGGGCTTTTCCTCTTCCACCTGCACCGGGTTGCGCAGGGCCAGACCAAACTGGTCTTCCTCGATTTCAAAGACATCGTCGGGCCTGGTGGAAATGCCATCGGCAAAGCTCAGCGTCGCCGTGCCGAACATATGCACATGCACGTCGCCCGGCTGGCAAAACAGATCATATTTGAAGTGATGATATTCCAGATTGGCGATGGTGTGGCTCATATTGTCTTCGCCGCTCAGGAACGGCTTCTCCCACAGCACTTCGCCATCCCGCAGAATACGGGACATGCCCTCGATATGGCGCGGCAGATCGCCGACGCGCAATTCGGGCCCGAAGGAACAGGCTCGCAGCTTTGAGTGGGCCAGATAGAGATAGTTGATCCGCTCGGTGACGTGGTCGGAGAATTCATTGCCCAACGCGAAGCCGAGCCGGCGTGGCTGGCCTTCGGCGTCGATGACATAGATGCCGGCGATTTCGGGCTCCTCGCCAGCGTCCAGCGCAAAGGAGGGGGAGGGGATGGGCTGGCCCGGATTGACCACGATATGGCCATTGCCCTTGTAGAACCATTCAGGCTGCACGCCTTTTTCGCCCGCAGCCGGCTTGCCGTTCTCAAGTCCCATGCGGAACATCTTCATGCTGTCGGTCAATTCACCGGCCGGCTTTTCGCCATTGGCCTTGTGCATCGCATCGCGCGTGGCGGCGGAGCCGAGATGGGTCAGGCCCGTGCCGGTGACGTGCAGATGGGCTGGATCGGGATGATCGATCGGCGCCAGCAGACGGCCTTCGCGCGCCAGCGCGGCCTTGTCGATGGGGTCGCCAAGCCCGTGGGCCTCGACGGCACCGGGCAGGCCACCAATGCCGGCCAGGGCTTCCTGCGCGAGCGCATAGACGCTGCTGAAACCCTTGAGCTGCCGGGTCTGGCCGTCGCGCGTGACGCCCACGGCGCGATTGCCCTTGTCATCGATATACTGGATCAGGTGCATCAGAAGTCCCCGGTTTGCCGTTGGCGGCATAAAACTGATCCCCGGCCAAACTGTCCAGTCAAAAATCATACTTTTTTGCCATGGCAGACGGCGGGGGAGAATCGGCCTATTCAACGGCCCAGGCGGATCCTCCTGTCCCGATGCGATGTTCTCATTTTGTCTCTTGACGCTTCTGAAACAAAATGAGAACAAATATAGCACGAAGAGAACACATCTGGCATTGGCAGCTCTCGTTGCATGGGTTCCGAGAGCGTGAAATAAGGAGAGAGCATTATGGCAGCTTCGCCGCTTCGCGTTGTTGAAGGTGGATCGATGGATAAGGATAAGGCTCTCTCGGCCGCGCTGAGCCAGATTGAGCGGAATTTCGGCAAGGGCTCGATCATGCGCCTGGGCGAGAATTCGTCCATCGAGGTCGAATCGATCTCCACCGGCTCGCTTGGTCTCGACATCGCGCTGGGCATTGGCGGACTGCCAAAGGGCCGCATTGTCGAGATTTTCGGGCCGGAAAGCTCGGGCAAGACCACGCTGGCGCTGCATGTCATTGCCGAGGCGCAGCGCAAGGGCGGCATTTGTGCCTTTGTCGACGCCGAGCATGCGCTTGATCCGGTCTATGCCCGCAAGCTGGGCGTCAATGTCGACGACCTGCTGATCTCCCAGCCCGACGCCGGCGAGCAGGCCCTCGAAATCACCGATACGCTGGTGCGCTCCGGCGCCATCGACGTGCTGGTGGTCGACTCGGTTGCTGCGCTCACCCCGCGCGCCGAACTTGAAGGCGAGATGGGCGACAGCCTGCCCGGCCAGCAGGCCCGCCTGATGAGCCAGGCGATGCGCAAGCTGACCGGTTCGATTTCCAAGTCCAAGTGCCTGGTGATCTTCATCAACCAGATCCGCATGAAGATCGGGGTGATGTATGGCTCGCCCGAAACCACTACGGGCGGCAATGCGCTCAAGTTCTACGCTTCGGTGCGCCTCGACATTCGCCGCATTGGCGCAATCAAGGACCGCGAGGAAGTCGTGGGCAACCAGACCCGCGTCAAGGTGGTCAAGAACAAGCTGGCCCCGCCGTTCCGTCAGGTTGAATTCGACATCATGTATGGCGAAGGCATTTCCAAGACCGGCGAATTGCTCGATCTGGGCGTCAAGTCCGGCATTGTCGAAAAGGCCGGCGCCTGGTTCTCCTGGGATAGCCAGCGTCTGGGGCAAGGGCGTGAAAATTCGAGGCAGTTCCTCAAGGACAATCCCGAGATCGCCGCCACGATCGAGCAGGGCGTACGCGAAAGCTCCGGCCTGTTGGGCGAGGTGCTGCTGGTTGCCGGTGGCGAAGACAGCAGCGAAGACTGATCGAGCTCCAAGTTCCCATGCATTCACCCCCGCTTCGGCGGGGGTTTTTGTCTGTCTTGAAGAAGTCCTGCCCCGGCGCTGGACACGGCTTGCGCTGGCAAGATAAAAAGCCCCGATTTTCCTATTGGGCGCGTCCGCGTCCGCTCGCCATGAAAGCCTCTGCATGACCAGCGTAAACGACCTTCGTTCCAGTTTTGTGGGTTACTTCGCCAGCAACGGACACGAGCCCGTCGCCTCGAGCCCCCTGGTGCCGCGCAACGACCCGACGCTGATGTTCACCAATGCGGGCATGGTGCAGTTCAAGAACGTGTTTACCGGGGTTGAAAAACGCCCCTATTCGACGGCAGCGACCGCGCAGAAATGCGTGCGTGCCGGTGGCAAGCACAATGACCTGGACAATGTCGGGTTCACCGCGCGCCACCATACTTTCTTTGAAATGCTGGGGAATTTTTCCTTTGGCGACTATTTCAAGGACCAGGCCATCGAGCTGGCCTGGAACCTGCTCACCAAGGATTGGGCGCTCCCCAGGGACAAGCTCATGGTCACCGTCTATGAAGACGATGACGAGGCCATGGACCTCTGGAAAAAGATTGCCGGCCTGTCCGAGGACCGCATCGTGCGGCTCGGCGCCAAGTCCAATTTCTGGCAGATGGGCGACACTGGCCCCTGCGGCCCGTGCTCGGAAATCTTCTATGACCATGGCGACAAGGTCTGGGGCGGCCCTCCGGGTTCGCCCGAGGAAGATGGCGATCGCTGGATCGAGATCTGGAATCTGGTGTTCATGCAATATGAGCAGCATCCCGATGGGTCGCGCACCGGCCTGCCGCGCCCCTCGATTGACACCGGCATGGGGCTCGAGCGCATTGCCGCCGTCATGCAGGGCGTGCACGACAACTACGATATCGACCTGTTCAAGGCGCTGATCGGCGCCGCCGCCAATGCGACCCATGCAGATGTCAACGGCCCGGGCAATCGCAGCCTGCGCGTGATTGCCGATCATTTGCGCTCGATGAGTTTTCTCATTGCCGAGGGCGTGCTGCCCTCCAATGAGGGCCGGGGCTATGTGCTGCGCCGCATCATGCGCCGCGCCATGCGTCACGCCACCCTGCTCGGGGCCAATGAGCCGGTGATCCACAAGCTGGTTCCCACCCTGGTGCGCGAGATGGGCCAGGCCTATCCCGAATTGTCGCGCGGCGAGGCGATGATCGCCGAGACGGTGCGCCTGGAGGAAGGCCGCTTCCTCAAGACCCTCGGCCGGGGCCTGCAGATCCTCGAATCCGAAACGGCTGCGCTGGGCGAAGGCGCCGTATTGGATGGCGCCACTGCCTTCAAGCTCTATGACACCTATGGTTTTCCGCTCGATCTGACCCAGGACGCGCTGCGTTCGCGCAATATCAGCGTCGACCAGGCCGGTTTTGATGCCGCCATGGCCCAGCAAAAGGCCGAGGCCCGCAAGAACTGGGCCGGCTCGGGCGAAGCGGCCACCGATACTGTCTGGTATGGGCTGGCCGACAAGCTCGGCCCCACCGAGTTTCTGGGCTATGAGACCGAAACGGCTGAAGGCGAAATCAAGGCCCTGCTCGTGGACGGGGCCGAGGTCGACGCCATTGCCGCCGGCCAGGATGGCATTGTTGTTGTCAACCAGACCCCGTTCTATGGCGAGAGCGGCGGCCAGGTCGGTGATAGCGGCGTCATCAAGGGCGAAGGCATTGCTGCCGACGTGCTGGACACCGGCAAGCATCACGGCGTCTTTGCCCACAAGGTCAAGGTCAACCAGGGCACGCTCAAGCGCGGCCAGGCGGTTGAGCTGCAGGTCGATCACGACCGCCGCTCGTCGATCCGCGCCAATCACTCGGCCACACACCTGCTGCATGAGGCCCTGCGCCTGGTGCTCGGCGATCATGTCGCCCAGAAGGGCTCGCTGGTTTCGGCAGATCGCCTGCGCTTCGACTTTGTTCATACCAAGCCGATGACCCCGCAGGAGATGGCCGAGGTCGAGGACATCGCCAATACCATCATCCTGCAGAACACCCCGGTCGAAACCCGGCTGATGGGCGTCGAGGAAGCCAAGGAATCGGGCGCGCGCGCCTTGTTCGGCGAGAAATATGGCGATGAGGTGCGCGTGGTTTCCATGGGCGAGCCGACCGGCAACGGGCTTGGCTGGTCGGTCGAGCTGTGCGGCGGCACCCATGTGCGCCGCACCGGCGATATCGGTCTGGTTTCCGTGGTGGCCGAGGGCGCGGTTGCCGCCGGCGTGCGCCGTATCGAGGCGCTGACCGGTCATGCCGCCCGGCATCGCGGCAATGCCAATACCAATATCGTCACCTCAGCCGCCGGCCTCTTGCGCTCCGGCCCGCATGACGTGCTCGACCGCATCGAGGCCCTGCAAGGCCAGCTCAAAAGCGCGGAAAAGGCCCTGGCCGATGCGCGTCAGAAGCTAGCCCTGGGTGGTGGTGGCGAAGGCGCCAGTGCCAGCGAAACGGTCAATGGCGTAACCTTTGTGGGCCGTGTCGTGGAAGGCGTTGCGGCCAAGGACATCAAGTCGGTGGTCGATGCTGAAAAGAAGCGTGTCGGCTCGGGCGTTGTGGTCATGGTGCTCAAGGGCGATGACGGCAAGGGCACGGTGGCCATTGGCGTCACCGAAGACCTCACCAGCCGCTATGCCGCCGGCACGCTGATCAAGTCGGCCACGGCGGCCCTGGGTGGCCAGGGGGGCGGTGGCCGTCCCGACATGGCGCAGGGGGGCGGGCCGGATGGCTCGAAGGCCGATGAGGCGATCGCCGCGATCCGGGCGCTGCTCTAGAAAGCTGCCCCGACAAGTCCTGCAAACGCTGTTCAGTGTGGCCGCGCACTGGGCAGCGTTTTTTCGTGTGCATCGGATCGCGCCGCGCTAGTATTTTCCCGTAGTGAAGAGGACGAGCGTAGATGGCGGGACGAGCCAATGTCCTTTCGGATTGCGCGGCGGTGGCCTGCTGTTCCCTGGGCGCGCCGTTCAAAAGTCTTGAGCGTTTTGCCAAGGCCACCGGCTTTGGCCTCTTCGTGCACTATCTCGATGTCGCCGAGCTTCGGGCCCGGCCCGCGCCGATAATCTATTTCCTGCTTCATTTTGCAACGCCCGATGCCGAAAAGGCAGAGACCCTGACGCGCCTGAGGCAATATCCCTCGCCAAAGGTGCGGCTGGCCCCGGTGATCCTGATCGCCCAGGATTGCGACGCAACCACCTTCCTCAGCTATGTGCAGATGGGGTTCGACGATATTCTCTGCCTGCCGGAACAGTCGCAATTGCTGGTGGACCGGCTGACGCGGCAGCTCAACCAGGACATCGTCTATATCGAGACGGCCGATTACTTCGGCCCGGACCGGCGGCGCATGGAAGTGCCTGGCGCACAACACGCGGCCCGCCGGTCGACGGCGCATATGCATTCGCGGCTGATTGTTCACCGTAGCCTGGCCGACGGTCCGGTCATTCTCGAACGACAGGATCATTGGGACAACATCGTCCACTGATCGCGCGGCCGGCCTATTGCCCGATGCGGAAGAAGAAGATGCGTGGCTTCCAGCGGATGCGCGGACGTTCGGTCAACACGTTGAGCAGCCCGGCGCCGACGACCACCAGCATGCCGACAATGGCAATCCAGTCCGGATATTCATTGAAGAACAGGGCGCCAAACAGGATGGCCCAGATGAGCTGGCTGTATTGCACGGGTGCAATCAGATTGGCCGGCGTCTGCCGGCTGGCCTGGATCAGCAGCAGGCCGCCCATGCCGCCGAGCAGGCCGATGCCGAGCAATACGCCCAGTTGGGCGGGCGTCGGCACCACAAAGTCGGGCAGCATCAGCACCGCATTGACGATGGCCGAATAGAGCACCTGCAGGCCAACCAGGCTGACCCGCCGTTCCTTGGGCGCCACATGGCGCAGGATCGTGGTGGTGATCGCGCCCAGCACGGCACCGGCCATCATCACGAAATGCCCGGTTTCCAGCGCCCGCATGCCTGGCCGGATTACCAGCACCACGCCCAAAAAGCTGATGAACAGCAGTACCCAGCGATGCAGTGCCACATGTTCGCGCAGCAGCAGCACGGACAGCAGCGTCACAAACAACGGCGTCGTGAAGCCGATGGCATAGACTTCGGCAAACTGGATATGGGTGAAGGCATACATCACGCAGGCCGTGCCCGAGATAGCCGTCAGGCAACGCAGATGCACCAGCCAGGGATGTTCAAGCTTGTACATGTCGCGCCAGCGCTCGCCGCGCTTGGTCAGCATGGCCGGAATAATAGAAAAGGTGGTGGTGAAAAAAGCGATCTCGAAGACCGACAGGGCCGGCCCGGTCGTCTTGATCAGGGCATCTGCCACCGAAAAGCTGGCATAGGCCAAAAAAGCCAGAACAACGCCGACGGGCAATTCAAACAATCCGGAATAAAGGGGAGACTCGGCAAGAACCCTCGCACCATACGAGCGGGGCGTCCCTGCGTCATCAGGGAATGTGTGCCAGGCTTCCGGCGGTCCTTCGTCCGTACAAAAAGAAAAGGGCGCCGGATGGGCGCCCCTTTTGCATTCAGTCTCGGCTATGTTCAGTCGTCAAAATGCACGTCGCCGCCACTCGATGTGTCGATGTCGCGTTGCTGCGGATTGCCTTGGATCTCTATATCGCCGCCGCTTGATGCGCGGGCCCGCACCTGTTCGCTGAGGTGCGCGCTGATATCAGCGCCGCTGGAAGCTTCCAGGCGGCCGGCAAGGGCGTCTAGGTCTTCGGCATCGATATCGGCACCGCTGGACGCATCCAGCGCGATTTCCTCGGCGCTGCCGGAAAGGGCAATATCCGAGCCGCTCGAAGCACTGGCGGTGAGCATGCGCAATCGTGCGTCGGTCAGTTCGATATTGGCGCCGCTCGAGGCTTCCAGCGCCAGCGAATCCGCGGTGATGGCGGTCAGCTCGATATCTGCACCGGAGCTGGCGACCGCGCTGTCGAGAGCCGGCAGGGTGATGTCGAGCGACACCGCATTGCCGCCGGAGAGCAGCATGCCCACCAGGCCGCCCGAAAGAATGAAGTCGAGGAAGCTGCTCTCGATCCGCGCCACCAGGATGCCATCGCGGACGCTCAATTCCAGCTTATCCAGCGCGTCGGTGCTGCGCGATTGTGCCCGGATGGTGAAGTTCTCCGACAGTGTGACGCGTGCTTCGATCCCGGTGGCGATATCGACGCCGGTGAAGCCGGAGAGATCAAAACTCTTCTCCTGGGCGTATGCGGCACCGGTTAGCGTGAAGCCCGCCACGCCGGCGGCAAGCAAGGATTTTCGGATTCTCATGGCAGTCTCCCTCAATAAGCTGCTTGCCAGATGGGGGCGCGAATGCCGGTTTCAACGCCGGCTTCATCAAGAAAAGCCGCTTTGCGCTCTTGATAGGCACATTCGTGTAACCTATGGCGCGACAAAAAAAAGCCGGGGCAGGACCCCGGCTTCATGCATTCGGTGGCGTTTCAGCCTCAGGCGGCCATGGCCTTTTGCAGGTTTGCGTCGATCGCGTCGAGGAAGCCCATGGTGGTCAGCCAGGGCTGATCCGGGCCGACCAGCAGCGCCAGGTCCTTGGTCATCTTGCCTTCCTGGATGGTATCGACGGTGACCTTTTCCAGCGTGTCAGCAAACTTGGCCAGTTCTGCATTGTTGTCGAGCTTGGCGCGATGCGCCAGGCCACGGGTCCAGGCGAAGATCGAGGCGGTCGAGTTGGTCGAGGTTTCCTTGCCCTGCTGATGCTGGCGATAGTGACGGGTCACCGTACCGTGGGCGGCTTCCGCCTCGACGACCGACCCATCGGGGGTCATCAGCACCGAGGTCATCAGCCCCAGCGAACCAAAGCCCTGGGCAACGGTGTCAGACTGCACGTCGCCGTCATAGTTCTTGCAGGCCCAGACATAGCCGCCGGACCACTTGAGAGCGGCAGCCACCATGTCGTCGATCAGGCGGTGCTCGTACCAGATCTTCTTGGCTTCGAACTTCTCCTTGAACTCGGCCTCGTAGATCTCCTGGAAGATATCCTTGAAGCGACCGTCATAGACCTTGAGGATGGTGTTCTTGGTCGAGAGATAGCAGGGCACGCCGCGGTTGAGCGCGTAGTTCATCGAGGCACGGGCGAAATCGGTGATCGAAGCGTCCAGGTTATACATGCCCATGGCAATGCCGGCGCCGGGCGCGTCGAACACTTCATGCTCGATCTCGGTGCCGTCTTCGCCGACAAACTTCATGGTCAGCTTGCCCTTGCCGGGGAACTTGAAGTCGGTGGCACGGTACTGGTCACCAAAGGCGTGACGGCCGACAATGATCGGCTGGGTCCAGCCGGGCACCAGGCGCGGCACGTTCTGGCAGATAATGGGCTCGCGGAAGATCACGCCGCCCAGGATGTTGCGGATGGTGCCATTGGGCGAGCGCCACATCTTCTTGAGGCTGAATTCCTCGACGCGGGCTTCGTCGGGGGTGATGGTGGCGCATTTGATGCCGACACCATGCTTCTTGATGGCGTTGGCCGCGTCAACGGTCACCTGGTCATCGGTGGCGTCGCGGTTTTCCACCGACAGATCGTAATATTCGATCGGCAGGTCGAGATAGGGATGGATGAGCTTGTCCTTGATCGCCTGCCAGATGATCCGGGTCATCTCATCGCCGTCGAGGTCCACGACCGGATTGGCGACTTTGATCTTGCTCATCGAAAAACTCCCTTGAGAAATGCTGATTGTGGCTCTGGGCCCTGTTCGGCGGTCCGTATAGCACCGCCTGAGCAAAGCGCAAAGACGGGCTCGGCAAGGGGGCATGCCGGATGGGGGAGTGCTATTTGGGCGGCAGCGTCTTCACAAGGGCGCGGGCCCGGTCGAGCCATTCACCCAGCACGAAATCGTCCTCCAGCGCATCGCCGCTGACCACCACGAAACCACCCATGGTGCGGCCGCCCATTTCCATCGCGCCGACGCCCTCCCGGGCCAGGGCATCGTCCATGCCGTCCTTGCCGACGCGGACCAGCAGCGAGCCATCCTTCATCGGCGCCACCAGCATGTTGCCGTTGGAAATGAAGGCGTTGGCCCCGAACATTTTCTGCTCCCGGATGTTCTCACCCTGCACCAGCAGGCCGCGGATGCGATCGGCCAGTTCTTGCGATGCCATGCTCATGCCGGTGTCTCCGGGCGGTAGGTTTCATAACGGGGCAGGGCGCTTTCGATCAGATCCCAATCCGGGTGGCTGCGCGAAAAGATCAACTGGTTGGGCGCGTACCAGTCATTGCTGCCGGCAAATAGCCCCGCCAACAGGATGCGGAAGGCCGGGGCGCGGGACGATTCGGCATAGAGTGTGGTGCCGCATTCGGGGCAGAAGTGGCGCGTGAAGTTTGCGCCGGACTCCGCTGGGCGCGTGAAGCTTTTGGTTGCGCCGGTCACCCGCACGGCATCGACCGGCATCAGCAGGACGCTGGAATGACCGCTGCCCGATACCTTCTGGCAGTTCTGGCAGGCGCACTGAAACATCGAGACGACGCGCCCGTTGGCGTTCAGCCGCACGGCGCCGCAATCGCAACTGGTGTCCTGGTCGATCTGTGTGCTTTGGGTCATGGGCGCAGGCTGGCATGGGCCGCATGCGGCGGCAAGTGTCCTTGCCAAGGCGCACGGCACGGGCAATGGTGCCGCCCTGCGGGAGAAACCATGGCGCTGCATCCTGACTTCCCACTTCAGACCGAGCGATTGCGCCTCCGCCCATTCACGCGGGGCGATGTTGACGGGGTTTTTGCCTATCGGGGCCGGGAGGATGTGGCGCGCTATCTGTTCGATCCGCCCCTCAGCCGCGATGAATGCGCTTTGGCGATACAACAGCGTGCGACCCAGACCGGGTTTTTCGAGGAGGGTGACCGTATCGTCCTGGCCGTGGAGACGGCGCATGATGGGAAACTGGTGGGTGAGGTCTCGCTGATCTGGCGGTCGGTCGAGGCGCGGCAGGGTGAACTGGGCTGGATCTTCCATCCCGACCACCATGGCCGGGGCTATGCCACCGAAGCGACCAATGCCTTGCTCGATCTCGGTTTCGGGCCTGCGGACATGCACCGCATCTTTGCGCGGTGCGATGCGCGCAACGAGCCCTCCTGGCGCCTGATGGAGCGCCTCGGCATGCGCCGGGAGGCGCATTTTCGCGAGCATGGGCTGTTCAAGGGACTTTGGGACGAAGAATTCTACTACGCGATTTTGCGCGACGAATGGCTATCTCTTCGCCATGTCTGATGTTCCGGTTTGGCAAGCCACCGGGCTAAAAAGATTTGCTCAATCGGGAGGGGAACCGGGACGCGTTCCGGGCATTGCCGAAGCAGGGCTGCTCTGTCCTTGCGGAGGAAACTGGATCATGTCGTCTTTGCGCCTGCCGATCGAGACCGATCACCTGGTCTTGCGCCCTTTTGAACGTGGTGATCTGGACGCAGTCAGGCGATACCATACCCTTTCATCGGTGCAGCGTTATGTCGAGCGCCCGACCCGCTACGAGGAAGATGTTGCGGCCGCCCTCGCCGTCATGCGCTCGCAGGTGGAGCTGCACCGGCCCGGCGAAACGCTGACCCTGGCCATGGTTCGCAGGGGCGATGCCTTGCTGGTGGGGCATGTGAGCCTGAAATGGTCCGACGCGACGGCCGGGCAGGGCGAGTTGCGCTTTGCCATAGATCCCGCCCAGAGCGGCAAGGGCTATCTTACCCAGGCGTTGACGGCGATGATCGACCTGGCTTTTGATCACTTCCGCATTCATCGCCTTATGGTGCGCTGCGATGGACGCAGCCATCACTCCATCAAGCTGATGCAGAAGCTGGGCATGCGGCTTGAGGCGCATTACCGTGAGCATGCCCTGTTCCAGGGGGAGTGGGACGAGGAGCTGCATTTCGCCATGCTCGATCGCGAGTGGCGGCCCACCGCAAAGGTCCAGGACCTGCCCATGCGAGTTCGTGTCGCCTGATTTGCCGAAATCGGTCATTTGGGCTATGTCGCCGCAACTTTCCTGCAGATAGAACACACATGGCCGGCACAGACAGCTCACAACCCCTCAACCTGGCAGCCTGTCCCGCTATCATCCTGTGTGAGCCACAGCTTGGCGAGAACATCGGCTCAGCGGCCCGGGCCATGGCCAATTTCGGGCTTTGGGACATGCGGCTGGTGCGGCCGCGTGATGGCTGGCCCAATGAAAAGGCCGTTGCCGCCGCTTCGCGCGCCGACCACGTGCTTGAGCGCGTCCGCGTGTTCGAGACGCTGGAAGAGGCCATGGCGGACCTGACCCTGGTCTATGCCACCACCGCCCGCTCGCGCGACATGCAAAAGGAAGTGTTTGGCCCCGAGGAGGCCTCGTCCGCCATGGCCGGGCATATTGCCAGCGGGCACAAGGCGGGCCTCTTGTTCGGCCGGGAACGCTGGGGGCTGCTCAACGAGGAAGTGGCCATGGCCGATGCCATCGTCACCCTGCCGGTCGAGGCCGCCTTTGCCTCGCTCAATATCGCCCAAGCCGTGCTGCTGATGTCCTATGAATGGCGCCGCACCAGCGAGGCGGGCCGGGCCTTGCCCTTTGGCGACAACCTGGCCGAGGCCGCACCGCGTAGCGAGTTGGTGGGCCTGTTCGAACATCTCGAGGGCGTGCTGGACCAGACCGGCTTCTTCACCACGCCCGACAAGCGGCCGAGCATGGTGAATAATCTGCGCACCGCGCTCACCCGCGGCCGCTTCACCTCCCAGGAGATCCGCACCTTGCGCGGGGTGATCTCCTCGATCGACCGCCGGCACGAGCGACCCAATCCGAACCGGATGAAAAAGGCGGACAAGACCGAGGAGCAGGGCTGACTTCACCTCTCCCTATGGGGGTGAGGTAACCGGGCCTGCGTCTATTCCTTTGACCGTTCATCGCCGAAATGCGATGAGCAATGCACCATGAGCGCACACGTCCCCTCCGAGCCGTCCAAGCTCGCATTCACCTATATCGGTTTCCGCTTTTTCTGGCTGACCACGCTGCTGGTCAGCTTTGCGGTGCAGATCATGTCGGTGTCCATTGCCTGGCAGATCTATGACGTGACGGGCAATGCCTTCCTGCTGGGCCTGGTGGGCCTCTGCCTGTTCCTGCCCGCACTGCTGCTCATTCTGGTCACCGGGCTGACCGCCGACCGGTTCAACCGGCGCGGCATCATGGCGGTTTGCCTCACGGTCGAGCTCGGTTGCGCGCTGGCTTTCCTGACCCTGGTCAATGTCGAGGCCCATGAGGTCTGGCCGATCTTCATCATTCTCGTCGTGCTGGGCACGGCCCGCGCCTTCTGGGGGCCGGCGGCGCAATCGCTGGCGCCCAATCTGGTGCCGTCCGAAGCGCTCAGCAATGCGATCACCGTCAACGCCTCGGCCTGGCAGTTCGCCTCGATCACCGGGCCGGCCGTCGGTGGCCTGCTCTATGGCATCGCCCCCGGCTTCGCCTTCGGCACGGCCGCCGCGCTGCTGGTCTGCGCCGTCGTCACCGTGATGCTGATCCCCAAGCCCGCCAAGCGCCAGTCGCATCAGGCGACGAGCCTTGAAACCATGTTCGGCGGCTTTCGCTACATCTTTTCCAACAAGGTGGTGCTGGGCGCCATATCGCTCGACATGTTCGCCGTGTTGATGGGCGGGGCGGTGGCGCTGCTGCCGATCTATGCCAAGGACATTCTGAATGCCGGGCCGACCGAGCTGGGCCTCCTGCGGGCCGCGCCGGGGCTGGGGGCCATCGTCATGGCGCTTTATCTGACGCGCTTTCCGGTGCGCGACCATGCCGGCAAGGTGCTGTTCCTGTTCGTGGGGTTGTTCGGCGCCTTTACCGTGATTTTCGGCTTCTCGACCACGGTCTGGGTGTCCATTCCCGCGCTGGCGCTGGTGGGGGCGGCCGACATGGTCAGCGTCACCATCCGCGAAACCATCATGCAGCTCTGGACGCCAGAAGAGGTGCGCGGCCGGGTCAATGCGGTCAATTCCGTGTTCATCGGCGCATCGAACGAGCTGGGCGAATTCCGTGCCGGCACGGTGGCGCATCTGATCGGGCCGGTGCCTGCCGTGGTCATTGGCGGCTTTGGCGCCATGGCCGTGGCCGTCATCTGGAGCCGCGTGTTCCCGCAATTGCGCAACCAGCGGCATATCGACAAGCGCATGGCCTGAGTTTGCGCTAAACAGGGGCCATGACGGATTCGGCTCTACACTCTGCCAGCGCCAACGCTCTGTCGCGCAGCGGCATGGCGATCATGGTCCTGGCAGTCACAATCGTGCCCATTGGCGATGCGCTGTCCAAATCCCTGACCTCGCAACTCAGTCCCTTCGAAATCGCCTTCTGGCGCTTTGGCTTTCAACTGATCGTGCTCGGGCTGGTGCTGGTCGTGCTGCGGCGCCGGCTGGAGGCTGGGCCATGGGGCCTGATCCTTTTGGGCGGCGCCACCTCAGCGATTACGCTGAGCGCCCTGATCGGCGCCTTTGTCACCATGCCCATCGCCACGGCCATTGCGATCTTCTTTGTCGAGCCGCTGATGCTTACCGTGCTCTCGGCCCTGTTCCTCAAGGAAAAGACCGGCTGGCGGCGCTATCTGGCGGTTGCCGTGGGCCTCGGCGGCGTGCTGGTGGTCATCCGGCCGAGCTGGGATATCTTCGGCTGGGCCTCGCTCCTGCCGCTGCTGGCCGCGCTGGCCTTTGCCACCAATGCCATTGTCATGCGCTCGCTCTCGACGCGCATGGGGTCGGTTTCGATCCAGTTCTGGTTCACTTTGGTGGCGGTCGTCCTGCTTGGCGCCGGGCTGCTGGCCTCAGGCCGGATGGAGTTGGTCTCCACTTCGGGTCTCGATATGTCAGGTCCCTGGGCGCAATTCGTGCTGATGGGGGCGCTCTCCGCCTTCACCTTTTTCCTGTTTACCGAGGCCTTCCGGCGCACGCCGGCCTCCACCCTGGCGCCGTTCCAATATCTCGAAATCGTCGGAGCCACGATTGTGGGCTATATCGCTTTTGGCGACTTCCCCGATTTCTGGACCTGGGTGGGCACGGCGATCATCCTGGGGTCCGGGCTCTATGTGTTTCACCGTGAAAGGCGGGCATCGGGCCGCAGCGCTTGACTCGCCGGGCCCGCCCCTCTAAGACGCGCCCACCTATTCCGGCCAAACGGCCCATAGGCGCACCCGGGATTCTCTGTTGGGAGTCTGTCGGTCCTCGTGAAAGCGAGGGCAGAGGAGGGCGCGATCCATTCAACGTTTGAAAAAGGATACGCGATGTCGAAGCGTCATTCAGCAAAGTACAAAATTGACCGCCGTCTTGGCGAAAATATCTGGGGCCGTCCCAAGTCCCCGCTCAATGCCCGTGCCTATGGCCCCGGCCAGCACGGTCAGCGCCGCAAGGGCAAGCTGAGCGACTTTGGTCTGCAGCTCCGCGCCAAGCAGAAGCTCAAGGGCTATTACGGCTCGATCACGGAAAAGGCCTTCCTGCGTCTTTATGCAGAAGCCAACCGTCGCAAGGGCGACACCGGCGAGAACCTGATCGGCCTGCTCGAGTCGCGCCTGGACGCCATCGTCTATCGCGCCAAGTTCGTCCCGACCGTGTTTGCGGCCCGCCAGTTCGTCAACCATGGTCATGTCATGGTCAATGGCCAGCGCGTCAACATTCCGTCCTACCAGGTCAAGGTCGGCGACAAGATCGAAGTGCGCGAGCGCTCCAAGCAGCTCACCGTGGTTCTGGAAGCCAACCAGCTCGCTGAGCGCGATGTGCCCGACTATATCGAAGTCGATCACAACAAGCAGACCGCGACCTATGTCCGCGTGCCGGCCCTCTCGGATGTGCCCTATCCGGTGCAGATGGAACCGAACCTGGTCGTCGAATTCTACTCGCGTTAATCGCGACGACAGACTACTGAATTGGGAAGGGCCGCTCCTCGAGAGCGGCCCTTTTTGCGTTGGCGTTTGAAATTTACTGCTGCCGCGCCCACAACTCATGCATTGAGGGAACTAGGCAAGCGGATGGGGTCAGGGGCCCATCCGCAGTGGCGCTCGTCACTCCGCCGGCGATCCACCGCCGACACTGACCTTGATCGGCTCCTGGTCGCGCGGAATGTAGCTTTCAAAGGTCCGCAGGCGCATGATCACGGACTGCAGTTCCACGATCACCGTCCAGGCCCGGGCGAAGAACTGAAATGAGCCGAAAACCTGGCCGAAGGCGATCTGGATCTGCTGGTAGAGGCCCATGGTCAGCGTACCGGCCAGGATGGACGGGGCCATCACCAGGAGGGGCACATAGCCTACCATGTTCGTGTAGCCGTAGCGCGCCAGGTTAAAGTAGGTGTAGTGGAAATACAGGCGGAAGTAGTTCCGCTGCACATTGGCGAACAGATCACGGACAGTCGGAGGCTGGGCCCGGTCGGGATGGTCCTCGCCAAACACCAGTTCCTTGCGGTAGGCCGCTTCGACCAATTGGTTGTTGAAGTTCAAACCGGGCAACTTGATGCCCACCAAGGCCAGCAGTGCTGTACCGGCCGCTGCGCCGACAAGCGCGACCCAGACAAGGCCACCGGGCGTTTCACCGAAGATCGGCAGTTCGCTGATATTGGCCGACAGGTTCCAGAGGAGGGGCAGGAACACCACCAGTGTGATGAGAGAGTCGAAGAAGGCGGTGCCGAGGTCTTCCATGATCGCGGCGAACCGCATGGTATCTTCCTGAACGCGCTGGGCGGCGCCCTCTGTGGTGCGGATTTTGGGCCAATGCTCCATGTAGTAAAAGTTCATCGCCTTGCGCCAGCGGAACACATAGTGCGAGGTATAGAAGGCCAGACCCACCGCCACGAGGACGCTGGGGATGGTTACCAGAATGATCGTCCAGGTCAGGCCATAGAGTTGCTCCGGCGTCACTGAGCCGGGCTGGGTCAGCGCGAGCTGGATGACGTTGAAGAACGAGCCGGACCACTCATTGACGAACTCCGACACCTGCACCTGAAAATATATGATGAGCAGGATGATCGTTGAGGAGACCACCGACCACCAATACCATTCGTTGCGCTTGTAGAAGTACCAAAAGACACAGAAGATCAGTGCCGTCATCAGCACGTATTGATAGAGCCACACGCGTTCTGCGGTCAGGAAGTTCAGTTCGGCGCCCGCCATCGCCCGCGCTGTCGGGCTGGGCGTCGTGGGCGACTCGCTTTCTGTTTCTGCGGGCGCATTTGGGTTTGTTTGCGCGGCGCCAGCCGCAGGGTCCGGCGTGCCGGGAACATCTTCGGTCGTTGGCTGGTCGGCAATGGGCGCCGAAACCACCGGATGGGTGAAGCGGTCGATGCTGAGTACCGAGCGGGCCGGCTCGCCTATGGCAAACCAGAGCAATACAGCGGCCAGCATCCAGATAACAGCCGAGGAGAAGAAGAGCTTGGGATCGGGAAAGAATGAACGGAACACCGCGAGACTCCAGGGTGTCGGAAAGATGTGTCATCTAACTGTGGCAATCGGCAATAAACAAGGACAGGAAGTTAAGCTTTGGTAAGGTTTCACCCTTCCAGCCGACCTTTCCATCTGTCGCCCGACGCTGTATCAGCTACGCGACCATTCAAAAGAGAGTTTCGCCATGTCCGCGGTGATGGATGCTCCCGCCACGCCCGCAGATGACGCCGACAGCGGCGCGCATCCGATTTTTGCCAATGCGCCGCGCTCGGTGGAGTTCAACAAGCTGCGCAAGCGCCTCATCCGCAACACCCGCGAGGCCCTCGAGAAGTTCGCCATGGTGCGGCCGGGCGAGAAGTGGCTGATTGCGCTGTCCGGCGGCAAGGACAGTTATGGCCTGCTCGCCCTGCTGCTCGACCTCAAATGGCGCGGCCTGCTGCCGGTGGAGCTTTTGGCCTGCAATCTCGATCAGGGCCAGCCCAATTTTCCCAAGCATATCCTGCCCGAATTCCTGACCGGGCTGGGGCTGGAACACCGCATTGAATATCAGGACACCTATTCAATCGTCACCGACAAGTTGCCCCAGGGCGCGACCTATTGCTCGCTCTGCTCGCGCCTAAGGCGCGGCAATCTCTACCGCATCGCGCGGGAAGAGGGGTGCACCGCGCTGGTTCTCGGCCACCATCGCGACGACAGCCTCGAAACCTTCTTCATGAACCTCTTTCACGGCGGCAAGCTGGCGGCCATGCCGCCCAAGCTGGTCAATGACGAAGGCGACCTCGAAGTGCTGCGGCCGCTGATCTACTGCGCCGAGGAGGACCTGCAGCGGTTCTCTGATGCCATGCAGTTTCCCATAATCCCCTGCGACCTGTGCGGCTCGCAGGACGGGTTGCAGCGCAATGTCACCAAGGCCATGCTCAACGACATGGAACGCGCCATGCCCGGCCGCAAGGACGTGATGATCCGTGCCCTCGGGAATATCAATCCGAGCCACATGCTCGACCCGCGCCTGTTCGATTTTACCGCACTTTCCACCAAGCCAAAGGACGCCTAGCGCCATGAACGTCGATCGCCTCGCCGCCATCCTGAAACAGGCTGCACAGGAGGAGATCATGCCGCGCTTCCGGCGACTCGACGAAGGGACGGTGCAGACCAAGTCGGGCGCCTTTGACCTCGTCACCGAGGCCGATGTCGGCGCCGAGCGGGTCATCACCGCCGCCATCAAGGCGCATCGCCCCGATGTGCTGGTGATTGGCGAGGAGGCCGTGGCGGCCAATCCCAAACTGCTCGACACCAACCTCGAGGATCGAATCGTGATTTACGTCGATCCCGTTGATGGCACTGCCAATTTCGCCGGCGGCCTGCCGCTGTTCGCGGTCATGGCGGCCGTGGTGCAGAATGGCGAGCCCGTCGCCGGCGTTATCTATGATCCCCTGGGCGATGACGTGCTGATGGCCGAAAAGGGCTGTGGCGCCTTCCAGATCTTCCCCGATGGCCGCGCCATCCGCCAGAAATTTGCCGATCCGGTGCCGCTTGGCGAGATGGGTGGGCTGGCGTCCACCATGTTCCTGCCGATGGAACAGCGCAGCACGGTCATGGCCAATCTGGCCAAGGTCAAGATGCTGGCCAATTACCGCTGCGCCGGCCACGAATATCGCTACGCCGCCGGCGGCAATGTGCATTTCATGATGTATGCCAAGCTCATGCCCTGGGACCATGTCGGTGGCGCGCTGATCATGCGCGAGGCCGGGGCCCATGTCGCCAAGTTCGACGGCACGCCCTACCACCCCTCCGATCTTGCGGGCGGCCTCTTGGTCGCCTCGGATGAAGAAAGCTGGACCACCCTGCGCCGCGAGGTGTTTACGGTCTAGGATCATTGCCCGGCATGTGCGGGCCATCGATCTTGTTGAGGCTTGCGTCGACTCATAAGTCTATGCTTATGTGTTGAGCATGAGCGAACCGGAAATCTTCAAAGTCTTGTCCGACCCGACCCGCCGCGCCATACTTGAGCGCCTGGCGGGCGGTGAGGCCACGGCCACTGATCTGCGGGAGGGCTTTGCCATCACCCAGCCGGCCATGAGCCAGCATCTGGCCGTGCTGCGCGGGGCAGGGTTGGTGAGCGAGCGCCGCGAGGGGCGCTATGCCCATTACAGCGTCAATGCCGAGGGGTTTGCCCCGCTGCATGCCTGGCTGGCGCGCTACCGTGCCTTCTGGCCCAGCCGCATCGACAATCTCAAGGATCTGCTGAGGGAGATGGATCAATGAGCAAGACCGACGAGGACCTGGTGTTTGAAACCGGACTCGATGCTTCTCCGGACAAGGTCTGGCGGGCTTTGACCATCCCCGAATATCTCGAACGCTGGCTGGACCGGCCAGAGAGCGTCCAGGTCGATCAGGTGGCGGCCAACGCGCCCCATTCGGTCACCTATCGCTGGACCGAGCGCGGTTCCGGCGATGCCGAGCCGGAAGAGAGCTTCGTAACCTTCGAGCTCACGCCGCGAGACGATGGCGGCACCTGGTTTCGCCTGACGCACAGGCCGGCCGCCCTGCCGGCGGCGGCCAATAATAACGAGGCTCAGACGGCGATGTTCATGCGCGCCGCCTGACCGCTCCACCGCCCGCCCACATTCCTGCAAACTGATGGAGGTCGCCCATGCGCGACATGATGCAACTCGTCCCTATGGTCGTTGAAAATTCCAGCCGGGGGGAACGCGCCTTCGACATCTATTCCCGGCTGCTGCGGGAGCGGATCATCTTTCTCAACGGCCAGATCGAGGACAATATGGCCTCGCTGGTCAGTGCGCAGCTTTTGTTCCTCGAAGCGGAAAATCCGAAAAAGCCGATCTATCTCTATATCAATTCGCCCGGCGGCGTCGTCACCTCAGCCCTGGCCATGTACGACACCATGCAGTTCATTCGCGCGCCGGTGGGCACGCTGTGCATGGGCATGGCCGCCTCGGCGGCAACGCTGATCCTGGCGGCGGGAGAGGCAGGCATGCGCGCCGTCTTGCCCAGCGCTTCGCTCATGCTGCATCAACCCTCGGGCGGCTATCAGGGCAAGGTCACCGACATCATGATCCATGCCGAGGAGAGCCTCAGGCTCAAGCGGCGCACCAACGAGATCTATGCCAAGCATTGCGGCCGGACCTATGAAGAGGTCGAGACCGCGCTGGAGCGCGACCGCTACATGGCGCCCGATGAGGCCAGGGGCTGGGGATTGGTCGACCATATCTTCACTGATCGCGGCGAATTCGAGTTATCGGCCACACCCGACACCTGACCGGCGGCACGACAGAACGCAAAACGGGGATTTCCAGCGCGTGGAAATCCCCGTTGTCTGTTTGAGCACTCTGGCGCGTATGGGGCGTCAGTGCGCTTCCATCACCGGCTCTGTCTTGGCGTCTGCATATTGCTCGCCAACGCCGAACAGGCGGCCCTTTTCGGCGATCAGGATGAACACCAGGGCCATCACGCCCATGGTGAAATAGCCTGCGGCCGTCGGGATGGTGGTGCCATCGAACAATTGGCCGATATAGCCACCGATCAGTGCGCCACCCACGGTCTGGATGAAGCCGAAGACCGAAGCGGCAGTACCGGCCACGGCGCCCAGCGGCTCCATGGACAGCGAATTCATGTTCGAGGCCGACCAGCCAAAGGAGAACATGATGACGCACAACAGGCCGAAGAACAGCCAGAGCGGCAGGAAACCAGACATGGCAAAGGCCAGCCAGATACCCGACACCACAGTGAAGGTCAGCATGGCACCGTGCGAGAGCCGCCGCATGCCAAGCTTGCGCACCACTTTGGAATTGGTGAAGGAGGACACCGCCATCAGCCCCGCCACAAGGGCGAAGGCGACCGGGAAATAGACGCCGAGCCCATAGATATCGACATAGATCTGCTGGGACGAGCTGATGAAACCGAACAGCGCGCCGAACAGGAACATGCCGGCCAGGCCATAGGAAATGGCGACGCGATTGGTGAAGACGATGTGGAAGCCTTCCGTTACGCCCTTGAGGCTGAGCGGGCGGCGCTTGTCGAGCGGCAGCGTCTCGGGCAGCCGCATGAAGGTCCACAGCCAGAACACCAGCGCCAGCCCGCCCATGAACAGGAAAATCGCCTGCCAAGGCCCGGTCAGCAGCAGCACCTGGCCGATGCTCGGTGCAATCACCGGAATGGCCATGAACACCATGAAGACCAGCGACATGACCTCGGCCATTTCGCGGCCCGAATACCGGTCACGCACCACGGCGGTGGTGATAACGCGCACGCTGGCGGCGCCCAGGCCCTGGATGAAGCGCAGCACCAGCAGCATTGTGAAGCTGGGCGCGAAGGCGGCGATGACGACCGCGACCACATAGACGCCGATGCCAGCCAGCAGAGGCGCACGGCGGCCAAAACGGTCGGTCAGCGGCCCAAAGGCGAGCTGGGCGACGCCCATGCCGATCATATAGGCGGTAATGACGAACTGGCGTTCGTTCTCGTTGGCCACGCCAAGCGCCTCGCCCATATAGGGCAGGGCAGGCAACATGACGTCGATAGCCAGGGCATTGAGCGCCATCAGCGCAGCCATAAGGGCAATGAATTCGGGGCGGGAAAGGACCCGCGTGTAATGATCGGACATGATTGAAACTCGTCAAAGCCGGAGGGAAACGGCCGAAGGAATTGAGCGGACCATGAACCCGTTGATCCGGTTTGGCAAGCCTTCAATCGGCAAAAGCCGATGGATAGCTAGGCCGATTTCAGGGCAAAATTGGTCGCGCTGCGCTCGTTGATCGGGATGTGGATGGCGGCCGAACCGAGGCCGAGCAGAATACCCAGATACCACACCAGGTCATAGGCGCCGGTCTGGTCATAGACCACGCCGCCCAGCCAAACGCCGACGAAAGACCCGATCTGGTGGCTCAAGAAGGCGATGCCATAGAGCATGCCCATGTAGCGCGGGCCGAAGAACAGCGTCACCAGCCCCGCTGTCAGCGGCACGGTGGACAGCCAGAGCAGACCCATGCCGGCGGCAAAGGCATAGGCCGTCACCTCGCTGACTGGAATGAGCAGGAAGGCCGCAATCAACAGCGCCCGCAGGAAATAGATCGTGGCCAGCAGCATCTGCTTGGGCAGGCGGCTGCCTAGCCAGCCCGAGAGCAGGGAGCCGACGATGTTGAACAGGCCGATCACGGCAATCGTCCAACTCCCCACTTCGGGCGACAGGCCGCACTGAACCAGATAGGCGGGCATGTGCACATTGATGAAGGCCAGGTGGAAGCCGCAGACGAAAAAGCCGATCACCAGCAGCCGGTAGGAGCCATGACCCCAGGCGCGCGACAAGGCCTGCATGAAGGGCAGATCGGCCTCGCCGGGCACCGACTCGGTGCGGCCGCGCAGTGCCGCGGACAAGGGAATGACCAGCAGCAGGATCAGGGCGATCCAGACCAGCGCCATCTGCCAGCCAAAGGCGGAGATGAAGCCCTGGCCGAGCGGCGCGAAGATGAATTGCCCGGCCGAGGAGGCGGCGGTTGCAATGCCGAAGACAAAGCTGCGCTTTTCCGCCGGCACCACGCGCCCGAAGGCGGCCATGACAACGCCGAAGGAGGCAATGGCGATGCCGACGCCGGTCACCACGCCAGCCGTCAGGGTCATGGTCAGCGTATCGGGCGAAAAGGCCATGCCCAGCACACCCAGCGCATAGACGAGCCCGCCCACAGCCAGTACGCGGCCGCTCCCATATTTGTCGGCCATGCCGCCGGCAAAGGGCTGGGCAATGCCCCAGACCAGGTTCTGCACGGCCATAGCCATGCCCCATTGCTCGCGACTGAGACCCAGATCCTCGGTCACCGGCAGGGTGAAAAGGCCGAACGAACCGCGCGTGCCAAAGCCGATGGCGGCGATAATGCAGCCTGCAACAATCACAAGCGGCAAGGGAACGGCGGGGCGCACTGTGGCAGCGGTCATGGCGAGAGTCTCGAAACGATCGTCCGGCCAATCTACGCCCGGCTATTTATCACGCAAAGCGATAATAGCTGATGGGTGTGATCAGAATTGGTGATGAATGTGGGCGTGTTTGCGCGTTGTCCGTCTCACCAATTGGAAACAATGCGTGCTCAAAACCACAAAAGGCCCAGTCGGTTAAGACTGGGCCTTCCGAAACTGATTCCGTGCAGAACGCGATCAGGCGCTCTGCTTGACCTCGAGGCCGGCCTGCTGGAAATGGGTCTGCAATTCGCCCGACTGGAACATCTCGCGCACGATATCGGCGCCGCCGACGAACTCGCCCTTCACATAGAGCTGGGGGATGGTCGGCCAGTTGGTATAGGCCTTGATGCCGTCGCGCAGTTCGTCGCTTTCAAGCACATTGGCGCTGGAATAATCGACGCCGAGATAGTTCAGGATCTGCACGACCTGACCGGAAAAGCCGCACTGGGGAAAGTCCGGCGAGCCTTTCATAAACAGGAACACGTCGTTGTTCTTCACCTTGTCGTCGATAAAGGCGTTGATGTCGGTCATGGGAGGAGCCTTTCGAAAAGTCCGGGTTCAAGGGCCGGTTAAAGCTGGGTTCTAAATAGGACAGGCGGGCTTTGCTGTCGAGTGGGGCGCCCGGCTAGAGCCGCGCTTTCACCCATGGGTGATTGGTCAGGTCGTCTATCGTGTCGAACTGGACCGCCTCCCAGCCCGCCTTGCGCGCGCCGAACACCACCGCCTCGGTGTCATCGAAAAACAGAGGCGGCTCGGTGCTCGGCCCGATCCTGTCAGCGATAAACTGGTAGTAGCGCGGATCCGGTTTACGGGTACCAATGCGGGCCGAATAGAAAATGTCGTCGAACAGATCGCCGAGCTTGAGCACGGACCAGAGCCAGTTTGCCCGCATATGCTCCTGATTGGTGGCGATATAGAGCCGGCAATCGCCCGCCGCGCGCAGCTTGCTGACGATGTCGAGCACAGGCTGGTTGAGATTGGAATCCTTTTCCAGCCAATAGCGCGCGAAGGCCATCGGGCTTCCGCTATAGCCCAATGCGGGCAGGCGCTTTTCCAGCGCGTCCATCAAGGCCATTTCGCCAACGATCACCTTTTTGATGAAGATGTCGAAGATGAACTCTTTTCGAAAGCGATCCGGGTCGACCCCGGTGTCGGCCAGTATGTCTTTGTCCCAGGGCACCTCCCGCTCTGGATTGGAATGATAGCCGTTGATCAGCACGCCATCGACGTCGAACAGAACAGCGCGGGTCATGCGTTCTGAACCTGATGAGCGCGTTTCAGCGGATGTCTGATGCCGCGTCCGGCCATGGGATCGTCCTCATATCGCGCGATAACATGCAAATGCGTATGGCCAACGGTCTGCCCGGCCACCGGGCCCACATTCCAGCCAAGCGTGAACCCGGCGGGCGTGAACTTTTCCAGGCTCTCCCGCGCGGCTGCCAGGGCGTTTGGCAGGTCGCTCCATTCGTCTGCGTTCATTTCGAACGGGTTGGCGCTGTGGCGCTTGGGAATGACCAATGCGGCCCCGGGCAATTGATTATCATTGCTCATCAGCACGTAGAATTGGCCGGTTTCGTGAACCGGACCGTCCTCGATCAGCCTATTGCTCAGGCGGAACCGGCAGTCCGGCACGGCACCGGTCATTTCGGCCTTGCCCCCAGCCCATTCAGCACTTCGCCCGGAATGCCCAGATCCGCAATGACTTCGGTGTGGCGGCGAAAGCCGATCAGTTCGCGCTGGACGAAATAGCCCCAGACCGCCTCGCGCGCTTCGGCCAGCCAGTATTCGCGATCATCGCCCGTCTTCAGGCCGGCGATGGCCTTGATGACACGGCGTTCGGCCGCGCTCAGCGAGTTGGCGCGTTCCGCCTGGATTTCATGGTCGATGGCTGCGGTGCCGGCCTCGGGCCGCACCATGCGGATCAGGTCGAGCGAGTCGCGCAACCCCGACACGCGGTCAGTCCGGAACGCTGGTCTGCAAGGCCAGGGCGTGCAGCGCGCCGCCCATGTCGCCCTGCAGGCTGTCATAGACCATCTTGTGCTGCTGCACGCGGGTCTTGCCGCGGAACTGCTCGGATTTCACCGAGGCGGCCCAGTGGTCTCCGTCTCCGGCAAGGTCGCGGATTTCGATTTCCGCATCGGGCAGGGCGGCCTTGATGCGGCGCTCGATTTCGCTTGCGTCCATGGCCATGTGCACTCTCCCGCTGATCTGACTGAGGCGTGGCTGGGGCCGACGCCGATGTCATTGATATGGCATGCACAAAGACCGGCTTCAACCGGTCCTATTGCGCCGGTGCCGTCTCTTCTTCAGGCGCGACCTCGGCGCCAATGCAGCATCCGGCGTCCGAGCGCGTGGCGAAGTTGGCAATGATGAAGTCAACGATGGGCCGGGCCTGTGCCGCTTCGGCTGTGGCATAGAGGCAATCGAGCACATAGCCCCGGCCATTGGAGACCGTTTCGGTGTGCACCACGGTCAATGGCACGCCCATGCTCGATTCCGGGCTTGAGCCGTCATAGATCAGCGCTGTGGCGTCCTGATAGGGCGTGGTGCCTTTATTGCCCAAGGCAAAGCCGGGCATGATTTCGGACCACGACGCGGCCACTTCGGCATCGTCCAGTGCGCCCAGCGCCGCCTCGGCGGTCCAGCCGGTGTCCTCGACCGGAACAACGGTCAGGTCACATTGCAGCGGCGCCTCGGGGTGATTGATGGTCAGCGGGTCACCACCGCCGCCGCTTGCGACCATGCCTTCGGGGTAGATCACGGTATAGGGCAGGGTGGGCAGAATGGAGCGCGTGACATTGACGCTCTGCGCCGCGGCAAGGCTCGGAGCAAGGACGAGGCTCAGGGTTGCAAGTGCCGCCACCGATATGTGCTTCATGGTCTGCTCCTGTTGAACCACGCCTCTACCGAGGGAAGCAAAGCAACCCAAACAAAGGCGATGATATGGCGGACCGGCCTAGTGGCTGGGTTCGCCCGCCATGAAGCTGGGGAACCAGCTTTCATGCGCGGCCTTGAGCGTGGCGACCGAAACCGGCTTTGCCCCGCCCAGGGTCAGCGTTGTGCCGCCCGTGCTGCCGATCCAGGGGGCGAAGATGCCCTGTGCCTCGGCCTCTTTCCATAGTGCTACAATTTCGGGTCCCTGCGGGTCGAGATTGAGGGTCACCAGATAGCGGCCCTGATCCTCTCCGAAGAAAGTCAGGACCGGGTCATTGCCCTCGACATCGGTCACGGTGGCGCCCATGTCACCGGCCATGGCCATTTCGGCCAGGGCGACGCCCAGCCCGCCATCGGAAAGGTCGTGGCAAGCGGTGGCAACGCCCGAGCGGATCAGCTTGCGCACGAAATCGCCGGTCTTCTTTTCTGCCGCCAAATCGACATGCGGCGCATCGCCATCGCGGCGGTCGAACAGGTCGCGCAGATAGATCGACTGTCCCAGATGCGTGCCGCGCTCGGCGGGCCCGCCGATCAACAGGATCGGCTGGTTCTCTGCGACAAAGCCGATGCCGACGCTCTGGGTCCATTCGGGCAGCAGGCCAACGCCGCCAATGGTCGGGGTCGGCAGGATGCCGCGGCCATTGGTTTCGTTGTAGAGGCTGACATTGCCCGAAACGATCGGGAATTCCAGCACCCGGCACGCTTCGCCAATGCCTTCGATGGCCTTGACGAGCTGGCCCATGATCTCGGGGCGTTCGGGATTACCGAAATTGAGGTTGTCGGTCGCCGCCAGCGGCTCGGCACCGGTCGCTGTCAGGTTACGCCAGCACTCGGCCACGGCCTGCTTGCCGCCTTCAAACGGGTTGGCTTCGCAATAGCGCGGATTGACGTCCGAGGAGAAGGCGAGGCCCTTGGTCTCATGCCCGTCGACGCGGATCACCCCGGCATCGCCCCCGGGGCGCTGCATGGTATTGCCCTGGATCAGCGTGTCATACTGCTCATAGACCCAGCGGCGCGACGAGCATTGATGTCCGCCCACCAGCGCCAGCAGCGCCTCGGCCACATCCATCTGCGGCACGTCATCCCTGGCGAGCGGCGCCGGGATCTTGGGTTCTACCCAGGGGCGGTCATATTCGGGGGCTTCGTCGCCCAGTTCCTTGATTGGCAGATTGGCGACTTCATCGCCCTGCCAGAGAACGCGGAACCGCAGATCGTCGGTGGTCTTGCCGACGGTGGCAAAGTCCAGTTCCCACTTTTCGAACACCTTGCGCGCTGCTGCTTCCTTTTCGGGATGCAGCACCATGAGCATGCGCTCCTGGCTTTCGCTCAGCATCATTTCATAGGCGGTCATGCGCTCCTCGCGGACCGGCACCTTGTCGAGATCAAGCTCGATGCCGAGGTCGCCCTTGGCGCCCATTTCCACCGCCGAACAGGTCAGCCCCGCCGCACCCATGTCCTGAATGGCGATCACCGCGCCGGTCTGCATCAGTTCGAGGCACGCTTCGAGCAGGCGCTTTTCGGTGAAGGGGTCGCCAACCTGCACGGTGGGGCGCTTTTCCTCGATATCATCGCCGAATTCGGCCGAGGCCATGGTGGCGCCACCGACGCCGTCGCGGCCGGTCTTGGCACCCAGATACACCACGGGCAGGCCGACGCCCTTGGCTTCGGAATAGAAAATCTTGTCGGTGTCGGCCAGGCCCGCCGCGAAGGCGTTGACCAGGTTGTTGCCATTGTAGCGGGCGTCGAACTCAACCTCGCCGCCCACAGTCGGCACGCCGAAGCTGTTGCCATAGCCACCGACGCCGGCCACCACGCCACTCACCAGGTGCCGGGTCTTTTCATGGTCCGGCGCGCCGAAGCGCAGCGCATTCATCGCCGCCACGGGCCGCGCGCCCATGGTGAAGACGTCGCGCAGAATGCCGCCCACGCCGGTCGCGGCCCCCTGATAGGGCTCGATATAGCTTGGGTGGTTGTGGGATTCCATCTTGAACACCACGGCCTGCCCGTCGCCGATATCGACGACGCCGGCATTCTCGCCCGGCCCCTGGATCACGCGCGGCCCCTTGGTGGGCAGGGTGCGCAGCCACTTTTTCGAGCTCTTGTAGGAGCAGTGCTCGTTCCACATCGCCGAGAAGATGCCCAGCTCGGTATAGCTCGGCTCGCGGCCGATCAGGTCGAGGATCTTCTGATACTCGTCGGGCTTGAGCCCATGGCTGGCGACCAGGTCGGGGGTAATGGCGATGTCGTTGCGAAGAGTCATCGAAAAGGTCCTGCGGGAGGGATCAGGAAGTGGCCAGGCGCCGCGCCAGCGCGCGGTCAATGCCGATGGTGATCAGATAGAGAATGGAAAGGCCCAACGCCACCATCACGACGTTGAGCGCGACCTGTCCATAGCCCAGTTCAAAGGCGTTGAGCGTCGGGTAGGGATAAGCATTGGTGAGCGCGCCGCGCGCCATGACATAGGCGAGATAGATCAGCGGCGGCACCAGCATGACCGGCGCATCGGCATAGTCGATTGTCCCATGCTTCTGCGTCACGCCCCACCACAGTGCGAACAGGATCGGCGCAGCATAGTGCAACAGGTAATCACAGACCAGGAACAGCCCCTCGGGCTGCCAGATCGGGCGCAGCAGCACGTGATAGAAAATCATCACCAGCAGCATCACCCCGGTCATCATCGCTCGCGTCTTCGGCGCGCGGAACCAGTTGAGCCAGGACGAATCGGCCAGCGCCGACAGATAGATCAGCGTGATCGCGATATTGGTCAGAATGGTGAAGAAGCTGAAGAACTGCACCAGCGCTTCGGGCAGGCCCATGCCATTGGCCATATAGGCCGGAATGGAGATGGAGAACTGCAGGCCGAGCGCGACGAGCCCGAGAACAAGGCCCGTCCATGTCAGCGCGCGGTTCAGCATCGACTGGTTCATGCCACCTGCTTGAGTGCCGCAGCGAACAAGGCGCGCCCATCATCGCCACCATGGGCGCGTTCGATGAGGTTTTCCGGATGCGGCATCAGGCCGAGCACGTTCTTTTGTTCGTTCAGGATGCCGGCGATGTCGTTGATCGAGCCATTGGGATTGGTGCCCTCGGCATAGCGGAAGGCTATGCGCCCGTCGCCTTCGAGCTGATTCAGGGTCTCGGCGTCGGCGAAGTAATTGCCATCATGATGGGCCACCGGGCAGCGGATGATCTGGCCCTTGGTGTAGCCGCGGGTGAAGTCGGTCTCGGCATTGGTGACCTCGAGCTTGACCTCGCGGCAGACGAATTTGAGCGAATTATTGCGCATCAGCGCACCCGGCAGCAGCCCGGCCTCGATCAGGATCTGGAATCCATTGCAGACGCCGAGCACCCTGGTGCCCTTGGCGGCGCGCTCACGCAGTCTGTCCATGATGGGCGAGCGGGCCGCAATGGCGCCGCAGCGCAGATAGTCGCCATAAGAGAAGCCGCCGGGGATCACGATCAGGTCGGCCTCGGGAATGTCGGCATCCTGATGCCAGACCACGGCCGGCTTTTCGCCCCCGATCTTGGTCAGCGCCGCGATCATGTCGCGGTCACGATTGAGGCCCGGAAACACGATGACGGCGGCCTTCATCGGTCAATCCTTATATCTGTCAGGGATGCGCGAGGCCCTTGTGGTGTCTCTTGTCCGAAAAGGCAAGAGCCTGCGCGCAGGCGAGTGGCGAAATGCCCGGGGAATGTGGCGATTGGGTGGAACCTTGCCACATGTGGGGCGTTAGAACAGCATGGCAACATTGGGAGGAGTGAGCATGCAGACGCAGACCCCGCCGTCCGCGACCAAGCCGATGACGATCCGTGGCGAGGATGGCAAGCCGCATCTGGCCAGCGACATGAAACCGCAAAAGCGGCCGGTCAAGCTGCCGCGCGTGCGGCCGATCGTGCCGTCCATCTTCAAGGCGCCGGATTGATCGGCAGCAAACCAGAAAAAGGGCCGGTTCTGAACCGGCCTTTTTCTTATTCCGCTGGGGCTGTGTTTGTGGCCGGCCGCACACGGCCGCCTGGCAGATGCGCCCAGCCCGGCCGCTCGAACAGGAATTTGCCAAAGCCGATCTTCTGCACGATCCACCACAACACCAGCGGCGAGACAATCGCCACTGCCATGGTGAGCAGGCTCAGCACATTGGGCTCTTCAATGCCCAGCCGCAACAGGACGATGCGGGCAATGCCCATGGGCAGCACGAACGCGACATAGATCACCAGCGATTTGCCGCCCATCCAGCGCAGCCAGTCCATGGCGGGCAGGCACGTGAGCAATGCGGCCACCATGCAGATCGCCGCCGCTCCGGCCAGTGCCAGGATCAGGTGGATGCCGGGCAGGGCGCCCCAGCCCATTTCGATATGCACCGGGTCCATGCGGAAGCCGGGCGAAAATACCATGACCGCATTGACGACCGCCCAGACCAGCAACACGCCAAGTGCAGCCGGGACATGAGAAGCTGTCCAGTCGGCCAGGGCAAACAGGCGCGGCGCAAAGATGGCTCCGGCGTAGAAATAGACGAAATACTCGGCAAACTGGTCCACGAGATAGCTGCCGGTGTGGATGCTCGCCATCTGCAATATGGCCGCCACGGCCAGCGCCCCCCATTGCGGCGCCTTGACCTCATGCAGGAACTTGGCAACCAGCCCGAACACGGCGAGCATGTAGATGAACCACAACACGCCATAGGGCTCGACCGCTGCCAGCGCGAGCGATGCGGCCGCGCCTGTCGGATCGCGCCCGATCAGCGCCTCCTTGAACAGAATGTGGATGACCGCCCAGAGCGCGTAGAAATAGGCGTAATGCACAACGCGGCGATCAGCGAACGCCCGCCAGGGGCGTTCGATCACCTGGGTGAGAAACAGGCCCGAAAGCAGGAAGAATTCCGGCATGCGGAAGGGCGTGGCAAAGGCAATGGTCCAGTGCAGGAAGCCGGTCTGGCCGGTATCTTCGCCCACACTGGCGGCGCAATACATGGTCACCACCAGGAAAATGGACAGACCCTTGGCCATGTCCACCCAGTCGAGCCTGGTTTTTTCGCCCATCTTGCCGCGCCTCCGCATTATTGATGCGGCACCATAGCGGCAAGCGCCTTTCAGCCCCATCAATGCGTGATGGCAGGCTTAAGGAAAATGCTTAATGGGTAAGGATTTGGCTAAAAACCAATCAGACTGGTACGGACGCATAGGCCGCAAACAGCAGGCCGAGCGAGGAGAAGAACATGACGGTGAGGGCGATCTGGGTCTTGCGCATAGTCATACGGTCCTGCGCCATTCATTGGCGCGAATTGGGTTATAGCCGTGAGGCGTTAATGTGAGATTTCGATCGCGTAGTTTTCGATCACAGTGTTGGCGAGGAGCTTTTCACACATCTCTTTGATTTGAGAACGTGCAGCATCCTCATCGGTTCCCGGCACTTCGAGATCGAACACCTTGCCCTGGCGCACGCCAGAAACACCGGCAAAGCCCAGGCTGGCCAAAGACCCTTCAATGGCCTGTCCCTGGGGGTCGAGAACGCCGTTCTTGAGCGTGACGATGACGCGCGCTTTCATGGTTCGCTCCAAAACCTACTGGACCAGGCGCGGACCGGTGGTCAGCGCGTTGTCGTTCTCAACCAGGATGCCCAGGCGCTGGGCGACTTCGCGATAATTCTCGACCAGCCCGCCAAGCCCTTCGCGGAAGCGGTCCTTGTCCATCTTGTTGCGGGTCTTGATGTCCCACAGGCGGCAATTATCGGGGCTGATCTCATCCGCCAGGACGATGCGCATCATGTCGCCTTCGTAAAGGCGGCCGCATTCGATCTTGAAGTCGATGAGCTGGATGCCGACGCCCATGAACAGGCCCGTCAGGAAGTCGTTGATCCGGACGGCCAGGCTCATGATGTCGTCCAGCTCCGCCGGGGTGGCCCAGCCAAAGGCGGTGATGTGCTCTTCGGAGACCATGGGGTCGCCCAGCGCGTCGTCCTTGTAGCAAAATTCGATGATCGAGCGGGGCAGGCGCGTGCCGGGCTCGAGACCCAGGCGCTTGGCCAGCGAACCGGCGGCCACATTGCGCACGATCACTTCGAGCGGGATGATCTCGACTTCCTTGATCAACTGTTCGCGCATGTTGATGCGGCGCAGGAAATGGGTCGGAATGCCCAGATCGTTGAGCTTGGAGAAGACGAATTCGGAAATGCGGTTGTTCAGCACACCCTTGCCGTCGATCACTTCATGCTTGGCGCCGTTGCCGGCGGTGGCATCGTCCTTGAAGTACTGCACCAGAGTGCCCGGCTCCGGACCCTCGAACAGGATCTTGGCCTTGCCTTCATAGATTTTGCGTCGACGGTTCATGGACGAATCCGCTGCTGGAAAAACGAGGGTGGAATGGGGCGCTTCATGCGCCAGAATGACACAAAAAAGCAAGCGCTTTCCGTTACACCGGCCGATCATGGGCATGCGGTCGCAGGCGCACGCGCCAGCGTTGATTTGCGTCGCTGAACCGCCTATGTCCAAGGATAACGGCCGCCGGAGCGGCCCTCAGACCGAACGGGAGAGACCATGAGCGGGTTCGAAGAACGCAAGAAGGGCCAGGAAGCCAAGTTCGCTTTCGACGCGGAAAAGAAGTTCAGGGCCGAAGCGCGCCGCAACAAGCTCTTGGGCCTGTGGGCCGCAGAGCTCATGAGCCTGGAAGCCGACGCCGCCAAGGCCTATGCGGCCGAAGTCGTGGCCTCTGACTTTGAGGAAGCCGGTGACGAGGACGTGTTCCGCAAGGTGTCCGGTGATCTCAAGGCCAAGGGCGTGGACATCTCCGAAACCGTGATTCGGGAAAAGATGCTGACCCTCATCACCGTCGCCAGCGAGCAGATCGCCGCCGAGGGGTAAGTGCAGGCGCTTCCCCGCGAAAACAATAGGACCCCGTCGGATGACCGGCGGGGTCTTTGCATTTGGAAGTTTTGCTGGCCGGGCATCGCCGGCATTGAACTCTTGCCTCCAGAGTGTTAGATATTTGTAGAACATTCGAGGTCCAAAAATGGTCGCAAGTGAAAATGTGAGATCTGGAACGGACTTCGGCTCGACCCGGCTGAAGAAAGCAGGTGGGTCACTACTGGTGACGGTGCCGGCTGCTGCACGTCATATGCTGGATCTTAAAGAAGGGCAGGAACTCACTGTAACGGTCGAAGGCACAAGGATCACGTTGGAACCGGTGGCTGAACGGACACGGCAGCGCGTGCGCAAGCCGCGCTACACGCTCGATGAGCTTTTGACCCAAGGCGACGCGCAAAGTGCGGTATCCGAAGACGAAAATGATTGGCAAAATAGCCCGGCCGTGGGGCGTGAAGTTTGGTAAGGCCAAATGCGATCCCATCGCCAGGAGAAATCTGGCTTTTGAATTTGTCACCGTCGGCAGGGAAAGAGCAAAGGGGCCCTCATCCGGCGCTGTGCCTGTCTGATTTCCGGTTCAATCGCGCCACTGGCCTGGCATTTTTCGCTTCTATCACCACAGTCGGCAATGCCTCGCGACACAACGGCTTTGCCGTGACCCTGCAGAATGCAGGCACCGAGACTACGGGTGTCATCCAGGTCGACCAGACAAGGTCGCTCGACTGGCGGGAGCGGGGCGGCAAACGCAAGGAAGTTGTGCCGCAGGAACTGCTAATCGAGGTGCTTGAGCGATTTGCGCCCATTCTTGGGCTCGGCGTTCTGGAATCCGACGACGGTTCCTAGTCCCGCCCGATCAGCATCGCCATGCCAATCGATGCTGGCATCACCGGCTCAAAACCATATTTGGCATAAAGGTGTTTCGCATCGCCATCGGCGATCAGGCTGACATAGGCGCCCTCGGGCGCTTCGGCCTTGAGGCGCGCCATCAGCGCCGCCATTATGGCCTTGCCCAACCCCTTGCCGTGATGGGCAGGTTCGAGCGCGATATCGACGATCTGGAACGCCGTGCCACCATCGCCGATAACCCGCCCCATGCCGACAGCCGAACCGTCCAGCAGGACAGTAACGCCATACCAGCTATTGGGCAGGCCGATTTCGGCCTGCTCGCGGGTCTTGGCGCTCAGACCTGCGGCAATGCGCAGGCGCAGATAGTCGTCGACGTCCGGCGTTGTGGGGATGAGTTCATAGCCGTCCATCACAGCCGCTGCATCAGCCGGGTGAACATCAGCAGGCCCTCGGGCCAGGGGCCGTGCCCGGAATGGACATTGATATGTCCGGCATTGCCAGCCTGATGGAAATCCGAGCCCCAGGCGCCGGCATAGTCGGCGGCGGCTTCCAGCGAGCAATAGGGATCGCTGTCCGAAATCACCAACAAGGACGGAAAGGGCAGGGGATCGCGCGGCACGAGCCCGAAGGCGCGCGCTTCCTCGGGCAGGTCCTTATTGCCCTCGATATCGGGCGGTGACACCAGAAACGCCCCTTTGACCTTGCCCTCGGGGAAGCGCGCGGCAGCCTGCACCAGGGCGATGCAGGCCAGGGAATGGGCAACCAGCACGACCGGCCGTTCGGCCAACTCGACGGCCTGCACCAGGGTGTCGGTCCAGTCCTCGGGATCGGGGTCATCCCAATCGGCCTGCTCGACAATCCCGGCCGTGGACATCTTCTCGGCCCATCGAAGCTGCCAATGGCCCTCGCCGGAACCACCCAGTCCCGGCAGGATCAGAATATCCGCGTCGGCAATCCTCATGCGCCGAAGACCCGGGCGAAGATCGTGTCGACATGCTTGAGATGATAGCCGTCATCGAACATGGCGTCGATTTGCGCATCACTCAGAGTCACTTCCGGGTCGTCCTTGAGGTTCTGCGCGAACAGCCCCGCGCGATCCCCGCGATGTTCCCAGACCTTCATGGCGTTGCGCTGCACGGCGGCGTAAGAGTCCTCGCGGCTATAGCCGGCCTGGGTCAGCGCCAGCAGCACGCGCTGCGAATTGTGCAAGCCGCCGAGCAGGTCGAGATTCTTGCGCATGTTTTCGGGATAGACCACCAGCTTGTCGATCACGCCGGTCAGGCGCGCCAGGGCAAAGTCCAGCGTCACGGTCGCATCCGGCCCGATCATGCGTTCGACCGAGGAGTGCGAGATATCGCGCTCATGCCAGAGCGCCACGTTTTCCAGCGCCGGGGTCACCATGCCACGCACCAGGCGCGCCAGCCCCGTGAGGTTTTCTGTCAGCACCGGGTTGCGCTTGTGCGGCATGGCCGAGCTGCCCTTCTGGCCGGGCGAGAAGAATTCCTCTGCTTCGAGCACTTCGGTGCGCTGCAAATGGCGGATTTCGACGGCGACGCGCTCGATGGACGAGGCAATGACGCCGAGCGTGGCGAAGAACATGGCGTGGCGGTCACGCGGGATCACCTGGGTTGAAACCGGCTCGATCGACAGGCCAAGCTGTTCGGCCACATATTGCTCCACCGACGGATCGATATTGGCGAAAGTGCCGATGGCGCCGGAGATCGCCGCCGTCGCAATCTCGTCGCGCGCTGCCACCAGCCGCGCCCGGTTGCGGGTGAATTCGGCATAGGCTTCGGCCAGCTTGACCCCGAAGGTGGTCGGCTCGGCGTGAATGCCGTGGCTGCGGCCGATGGTGATGGTGTGCTTGTGCTCCAGCGCCCGCTTTTTGAGCGCGGCCAGCAGGGCGTCGATATCGGTGAGCAGAATGTCGGCAGCGTTCTTCAATTGCACCGACAAAGTCGTGTCCAGAATGTCTGAGCTGGTCATGCCCTGGTGCACGAAGCGCGCGTCGGGGCCGACGATTTCGCTCAAATGGGTGAGGAAGGCGATGACGTCATGTTTGGTGGTGCGCTCGATCTCGTCGATGCGCGCCACGTCGAAGCCATAGTCGCCGCGCTCGGCCTTCCTGGCATTCATCACCTCCCAGATCTTGTCGGCGCTTTCCTTGGGCACCACGCCCAGCTCGGCCAGCTTGGAAGTGGCGTGCGCCTCGATTTCGAACCAGATGGCGAAGCGGTTCTCGGCCGACCAATTGGCCACCATTTCGGGACGGGAATAGCGCGGGATCATGGGTTTAGCCTTGATTGGTCAGAGTTTGATTCAGGTCTTGAAGGGGGTGGAGGCCGCGCGCAACGTCGCGGCTAGACCACCATCCCCGTTGCCGCGTCGCGGATCGCCTTGATCCGTCCAGCATAGGTTTTCGGGTCATTGCCGGCATAAATGGCCGAGCCGGCCACCAGCACATTGGCGCCGGCGCGCACGATCTCGCGGGCATTGTTGGCGCTCACCCCGCCATCGACTTCGAGATCGATATCCCGCCCGCCGATCAGGGCCTTGGCCTGGGCGATCTTGTTCAGGCTCTCGGGGATGAAGCTCTGCCCGCCAAAGCCGGGATTGACGCTCATGATCAGCACCAGGTCGCAATCCTCGATCACATGCTGGATCGCCGACACCGGCGTTGCCGGATTGAGCGCCACGCCGGCCTTCTTGCCCAGCGCCCGGATCGCCTGCAGCGAACGGTGCAGATGCGGGCCGGCCTCGGCATGCACGGTAATGATATCGGCGCCGCTTTTGGCGAAGTCATTGAGATACGGGTCCGCGGGCGCGATCATCAGGTGCACGTCGAAGACCTTGTCGGTCACCCCCCGCACCGCCTTCATCACCGGCGCGCCGAACGAGATATTGGGCACGAAATGCCCGTCCATCACATCGACATGGATATAGTCCGCGCCCGCCTCGGCAATCGCCTGCACCTCCGCGCCCAGCCGCGCGAAGTCGGCAGAAAGAATGGAGGGCGCTATGCGCAGCGGACGGGTCACGGTCATGGGCATCTCGGCCGGAGGGGGAATAGCGGCTGCTCTAGCGCGCAGAAGGGTTTTGGGCAAGGGCAGGGGCGCTGTCCACATCCCGATTTGGTCATCCGGGCAAATGGTGATACCCCAAGCCCCGGATCGCCGAGCGGCCATCCATTCCCACCCATATCTGGTGAGGCCAACCTAAAGTTAGGAAAGTTTTTGCAGGTTCAAGTCCGCGACAACAATGTCGATCAGGCCCTTCGCGTGCTCAAGAAGCGTCTTCAGCGCGAAGGTGTGTTCCGTGAGATGAAGCTCCGGAAGTATTTCGAAAAGCCCTCCGAAGCCCGTGTGCGCAAGAAGGCCGAAGCGATCCGCCGCAGCCGCAAGCTGGCGCGCAAGCAGGCTATTCGTGAAGGTTTGATTGCCGGCCCCAAGCGTCCCGCGCGTCCCACCGGCCGCCCCGGCGCAGCGCCGGCGCGGACCTGATACGCCCTACCGGCCGGGCCCCCGGGCCTGGCCGATATCGGCCAACTGCCGATGCAGATTGCGAATCTGGCGCGAGCCATAGCGGCGGTTTCCCACACACAATTGCGCACCATGCAGGCTGACCGGCGCGGCCTGTTCCATGGCAAAGCGGATGGCCTTGGCGGCCGAGTTGAAGCGTCTGGCGCCCGCGGCGCGTGCTGATGCAGCACTGGTGCCGAGGAAAAGCTGCCCCGGCATATTCAGCATATCGATGTTCATTAATCTGTCTTTCTACCGGCCCTTGGCCGGGGTCTCAGCGCTTGGCGCGCTCGAGGGGATAATCCTGCGCGTCATAAAGCGCGCGGATCTGTTGCCCCTCATATCGGTTGTCGCCGCTTTCCACGGCCATGCCGCGCAAGGCTGCGGCAGGCATGTCCTCAATGGCGAAGCGGATCGCTTCGGCGGCAGAGGAAAATCTGAAGTATTGCGCGTTGCGGGCACGAAATGCGCCCAGCACCGCGTAGAGTTCTGCAGGTTCGGTCCAGTCGAGGGCCGCATTCACCGCTTGTTGACGGCGATGGTGAAGACACTTTCGGTGTCCTCGAACACGGTCTTGACGACCGAGCTGGGGGTGAGGTCGATTTCCTCGACCACGCGTTCATTGCTCTCGCCCCACGACTTGACCCGGTACAGTACCGGACCCTTGTCATGCGGCAGGCAGCTCATCACCTCGCAGGGGCCGGCTGGGCGGTTGCTGTGCCGGGGGGCCGAACGCAATTCGAGCATTTGACCGACTTTATAGCGGTGCGGCATGTGCGCTCCTTGTGAACGTGAAAATGGGGGCGCCCGAGGGTGCCCCCACGGATCCGGCTTTAGGCCAGGGCGATATTGATCGCGGATTCGCGGCCGTCACGACCGCTTTCGAGGTCGTAGGTGACCTTCTGGCCATCGGCCAGGGTCGAGAGGCCCGCGCGCTCGATAGCCGAGACATGCACGAAGGCATCCTTGCCACCGGTGTCAGGGGTGATGAAGCCGAAGCCCTTGGTGGCGTTATAGAATTTTACGGTGCCGTTGATCATGTTGGCGCCTTTCAGTTTGGCTCGAAGCGAAGCAAACGAGCAGGTTTCCCCCGTGCGTTGCGCATCGGGAGCCTAAGAACGTTTGCATTTCGGAAGGAAAGCCAAGCGACCGGCAGCGCCGGCAGGCCAAGTTCGCCAACAGTGGGCAGAAACGTATTTGCGCACCATCTACCTCAATTGGGGTGAAGTCAAGGCAGGGCGGGAAATGGGGGCGGGGCAGTAGTTTCCGTTGCAGGGGCTTACAGCTTGGAAAGACGCGCGCCTCTTGGCTAATATGGCGCTATCCGGCTGTCCTGGAGATTGGACGAAGAGGGCGTGTGGACGATGACTGACAAAGTGACCATTCCCTGCGCTGAATATGAGCGCCTGCTGACCATTGCCGAGGATGCAGCCGACATTGCTGCCTATGATCGCGCCGTGTCCCGCCTTGCCAGCGGGCAAGAAGAACTTGTCCCTGAGCCATACGCCAACCGCCTGATCGATGGAGAAAGCCCGCTTCGCGTTTACCGCGAATTTCGCGGACTGACCCAGGTCGGGCTTTGCGAGGCTTCTGGCGTCAATCGCGTCCAGATCGCCGACATTGAAGCTGGCCGGGAATCCGGCTCCATCGAAACCATCAAGAAACTGGCCAGTGCGCTCGGGGTATCGGTGGATGATTTGATTTAGGGAGGGGCGGTCGGGGTGCCGCCTACGTCGGGCCTGACCTGAGCGTGCCTAACATTACTGACCGGGTTGGGGTGGAGGCTGTGTGAGAACTCCGCGCGGCTGTTGGCTCAGGTAATTTGCGATGGAGCACCTAGGCTCCCTTCATCCTGTTATCGCCCTGAGTGTTGAAGCAACGCCGGCAACGGCGATGGCGCGCTTGAT